>CAVQIP010000052.1:0-146334 GCA_963712565.1 uncultured Alphaproteobacteria bacterium
GTGGCGGCAGCGAGGATGTGGGGACGCATTTCTGGTGCGCCATATTCGAGTTTGCGGCGCCATTCACCCCTCCTCGATCGCCAGCCGGTCGGCGTCGTCCTTGAGCCGCACGCCCGAGAGCCGGCGCGCGCGCATGGCGGTGAGGAGATGCACGAGCTTGAAGCCGGCATCGGCGTAGCCCAAGCCCTCGGGGCGGATGTTGGAGATGCAGTTGCGCTCGGCATCGGTGGTCGCCGGTGTGGGCGCGAAGGTGAGGTAGGCGCCCATGCTGTCGGGCGCCGACAGCCCCGGACGCTCGCCGATCAGCACCACCACGATCTCGGCGTGCAGCGCGCGCGCGATCGCATCGCCGAGCGCCACGCGGCCGTGGCGGGCCACGATGAGCGGCGCGATCCGCCAGTGCGCGAGGCGTGGGAGCGCAACGGCGAGCAGCGGCCGGGCGTGGGTTTGCACCGCGCGCGCGGACAGCCCGTCGGCGATGACGAAGGCGAGGTCGTGGCCGCTGCCGGCATGGGCGGCGAGCCGCGCCGCCGCGTCGCCACCGAGCCGGCGGCCGAGGTCGGGCCGCATGAGATAATGCTGGCGGGTCTCCGCCGCGCTCGCGACCGCGAGCACGGGCAGGCCGAGCCCGGCGAGATCGGCAATGAGGCTTGCCTCGTCGAGCTCCGCATGCACGGCGTCGCGGGCGCGCGCATGGGCGAGGCGAAAGTCGAGCAGCGGCGCGGTGGCGAGCGAGGCGCCGCTCCGCGGCAGCGCGATGCGCGCCGGCGTGAAGCGGCGCAGATCCGCCCACGGCTCGTCGGGCGCTGCTCCCCGCGCAGGCGGTTGCGATAGGTGAGTCGGTGGTCGATGTCGCGATTCAGCGCGTCATCCTTCGACGTGTCGTCCTCGCGAAGATCGCGGGTGACCCGAGATCGGCTCTTCAAGTGCGCATGTCGGCTATAGCCGGACATGCGTTGGGGACCCACGTGCCACAGACCGCGGCCCTGGAATATGGGTCCCCGCCTGCGCGGGAACGTGAGCCGCTGATTGCACTCACTCACGCCGGCAGCAGCGCGCGGAAGCGGCCCGGCATGGCGCGCGGGCGGATGCGCGCGGCGTCATCGATAAGGCCCTGGCGCGCGAGCCAGGCTTCGAATTCCGGCGCCGGCCGGCGGCCGAGGAGATCGCGCATGGCGAGCGCGTCGTGGAACGACGTGCTCTGATAGCCCAGCATGATGTCGTCGGCGCCGGGCACGCCCATGACGAAATTCACGCCCGCGGCGGTAAGCAGCGCGAGCAGCGCGTCCATGTCGTCCTGGTCGGCCTCGGCGTGGTTGGTGTAGCAGACGTCGACCCCCATCGGCAGGCCCAAGAGCTTGCCGCAGAAATGATCCTCCAGGCCGGCGCGCATGATCTGCTTGCCGTCGTAGAGATATTCCGGGCCGATGAAGCCGACCACGGTGTTGACCAGGAGCGGGCGGAAGCGGCGCGCCACCGCGTAGGCGCGCGCCTCGAGCGTCTGCTGGTCGACGCCGTGATGGGCGCCGGCGGAGAGCGCGCTGCCTTGCCCGGTCTCGAAATACATCACGTTGTCGCCGACGCTGCCGCGGTGAAGCGCCAGCGCGGCCGCGTGCGCTTCCCCGAGCAGCGCGAGGTCGATGCCGAAGCTCTTGTTGGCGGCCTGCGTCCCCGCGATCGACTGGAACACCAGATCGACCGGCGCGTCTTTGGCGATCAGACCGAGGGTCGTGGTGACGTGCGCCAGCACGCAGGTCTGGGTCGGAATGTCGAGCTTGCTGCGCAGCTCGTCGAGCATCGCGAGCAGCGCGCCCGCGCGCTCGGGACTGTCGGTCGCGGGATTGATGCCGATGACGGCGTCGCCGGCGCCGAGCAGCAGGCCGTCGAGGATGCCGGCGGCGATGCCGGCGGGATCGTCGGTCGGATGATTGGGCTGCAGCCGCACCGACAGCCGGCCGGGCAACCCGATGGTGTTGCGGAAGCGGGTGACGACCGCGCACTTCGCCGCCATCACCATCAGATCCTGCAGCCGGCTGATCTTGCTCACCGCCGCCGCCATCTCGGGCGTGACGCCGGGCGCGAGCGCGGCGAGTTCCTCCGCGCTCGGCGCGTCGGACAGCAGCCAGTCGCGCAGGCCGCCGACGGTGAGATGCGCGATCGGCGCAAAGGCCGCCGCGTCGTGGCCGTCGACGATGAGCCGGGTCACCTCGTCGCTCTCGTAGGGGACCACGTGCTCGGTCAAAAACGCGGCGAGCGGCAGGTCGGCGAGCGCGTATTGCGCGGCCACGCGCTCTTCGCCCGTCGCCGCGGCGATGCCGGCGAGCTCGTCGCCGCTGCGCAGCGGCGTGGCCTTGGCCATGAGCGTCTTGAGATCGGGAAAGACGTAGCGGCTCGTTCCGATCGTCGCGCGATACATGCGGGCTGATCCTTTGGGACGCAGCGTGGTAGTATGTTTGTCTTTGGCGTGTAGCGTATGGCGTGCTGCGAGCTCGAGTGCTCACTCCCTCCCCTCCCCGCTTGTGGGGGAGGGTCGGGGTGAGGGGGGTGGTGCGCATGGGCAATGCCGGTGCCCAATCGCCCGACCCCCACCCCCAACGGGGCCCTCGACCCGGCAAGGGGGTCACTGACGGTCGCAGCTCATCGCTAAATTTGTGCGCCGATCACCGCAGGAATTCGTCGGTATAGAGACCGTCGAATTTGGCCAGCGCGTCTTTCGGCTCCAGCAGCTTGGCCTCCAGGCTGACCTTTTGCGAGTGCTCGAGGCCGGGCACGGTGACGCGCAGATCGCCGGCATGCGCTTGCGCCACGGTCCGCCAGGCGGCGGCGAGCACGGCGGCGTCCATCTTGTCGAAGCGCTTCTTGAGCAGCGCGAGCGCCTCGTCCGGCCGGTCGCGAATGAAGCGGTTGGCGGCGGCAAGCGCGCGCGCGACGCGGACGCATTTCTCCCGCGCTTTGGTACAGGTGTCGGGGCGCGTGTAGACGAGGCCATAGGCGAACGGCAGCAGATCGGGCGCGTCGCTCACGGCGCTCGCCAGCATGACGGCGTTGCCCTTGACCACCGCCTCGGTGGTGTAGGGCAGCGAGGTGGCGTAGCCGTCGAGCGCCTTGGTCTGCAGCGCCGCCAGCATGCCGGGCGGATCCATGGGCGCGATGCGGACGTCGGCTTCGATATCGAGGCCGCCGCGGCTGGCGACCAGGCGTTCCCAGGCGTGCACGATGCTGCCGACGCCCTGGATGCCGATGGTCTTGCCGCGCAGCGCCTGGGCGCGGGCCTTGAACGGCGTGCCCTCGGCGATCCCCGCCGCTGCGGCGACGTCCTTGCGCAGCACCAGCTCGACCAGCGGCTTGTCGATGAGATTGGCGATCGCGAACAGCCGCTGTCCCTGCGCCGCCGCGCGCAGGAAGACCGGGCCGGTACCCATGGTGAAGTCGGCGCTGCCGGCGATGACGGCATTGACCGCGCCCACGCCGACCACGGTGCGATGGCTGACCTTGAGGCCTTCCTTCTTGTAGAAGCCGGCGTCCTCGGCGAGGAACGGCGCGCTGAAGGTGAGCGTCGCGGCCGGCAGCGCCATCAGGATGTCGATCTCCTGGCTCGCCGCGATCGTGGGGCCGAGCGCAATGACGCCCCCGAGCGCGGCGGCGACGGTGCGAGTTTCGACATCGCATGCTCCCTTTTGCTCCGTCACCCTGAGGTGCGAGCGAGCGAGCCTCGAAGGGCGACGGCCCAAGTTCGGGCCGTGCATCCTTCGAGGCCCGCGCAGGACGCGGGCACCTCAGGATTACGCGGCAAACCGTCATAGCTCTCGGTGGTGTATATTGGCTGCTCCAGGAGGCACTCCGGCGAAGAGCGCGATCCATGAAACTTCCCTACGCCGGCGCCATCGACTGCGATCTGCATCCGGCGATGCCGAGCGCGGCGGCGCTGCTGCCCTATCTCGACGACTACTGGCGCGACCAGCTCGTCAACCGCCATATCGACAAGTACTCCTTCATTCTGACCAGCTATCCGCCGCACTCGCCGCTCTCCGCGCGTCCGGACTGGCGGCAGGCGTCGGGGCTGCCGGCCGGCGACCTCGAGGCCATCCGCCGCCAGGCGCTCGATCCCTTCGGCAGCCGGTTCGCCATCTGCAACGTGCTGCACGGCGCGCTGGCGCTGTTCAACGAAGACATGGCGGCGGCGTTGTGCGCGGCGGTGAACGACTGGGTGGCGAGCGAATTGCTGGCGCGGGAGCCGCGCCTGCGCGCGTCGATCCTGGTGCCGGCGCACAATCCGGCGCTGGCGGTGAACGAGATCGAGCGCGTGGCGGGCGATCGCCGCTTCGTGCAGGTGCTGCTGCTGGCGATGGGAGAAATGCTGCTGGGACGACGGCTGTATTGGCCGGTCTACGCCGCGGCCGAGAAGCACGGGCTCGCCGTCGGCATTCATGCCGGCAGCAGCTATCACCACGCGCCGATGCCGTCGGGCTGGCCGGCCCACCGGGTGGAGGATTACGTCGCGCAATCGACCGCGTTCGAGTCCCAGCTGCTCAGCTTCCTGGCCGAGGGCGTGTTTCAGAAATTTCCCGCGCTCAAGCTGGTGCTGATCGAATCCGGCATCACCTGGCTCCCGACCTTGCTGTGGCGCACCAACAAGACCTGGCGCGGGGTGCGGCCCGAGGTGCCGTGGATCGACCGGCCGCCGGCCGACATCGTGCGCGACCATGTCCGCCTGACGCTGCAGCCGGTCGATGCCCCGCGCGGCGATCCTCACGTGCTCGCGCGCGTGCTCGAGCATGTCGGCTGCGACCGCATGCTGCTGTTCTCGACCGATTACCCGCACTGGCATTTCGACGGCGAGGAGGTCTTGCCCGACGGGTTTCCGGAGGATGCCGTGCACAAGCTCCTGATCGACAACCCGCTCGAGACCTATCCGCGCCTGCGCGACGGGGCGGTCGCACAGGAGACTGTTTTGCGCGATAATGCGGCGGCAGGGCAGGAGGCCGTGCGATGAACGTTCCGCTCCGGCACCAGAGCGCCTCGGCCGGGCTCGCGATCGTGGATTGCGACATTCACCCGGCCTATCGCACGCCGGCGGATTTGCATCCGTTCCTGCCGGCGCGCTGGCGCGAACACATGACCACGTTCGGCGAACACCTGCGCCAGGGTCTGTCCGGCCAGTTGGCCTGGCCGCGCATGATGGCGGCGGGCATGCGCGTCGACGCCTTTCCCGAGCGCGGCCCGCCGGGTTGCGATCTCGATCTCATGCGGGCGCAGCATCTCGACGCCAACGGCGTCGAATACGGCATGCTGATGCAGTTGAGCCGCGGCGGCATGGAGGAAAGGAACCTGGAATTCGCCGCCGCGCTGTCGCGCGCGGTCAACGACTGGCAGTTGGAGGCGTGGGTCAAGCCGGAGCCGCGCCTGCGCGCCGGCATCGTGGTGCCGCAGGAGGACGCCGCCTTCGCGGTCGCCGAGATCGAACGCCGCGCCGACGATCCCGGCTTCGTCCAGATCCTGATCTCGCCGCGTTCGAGCGATCCGCTCGGTCACCGCCGCTACTGGCCGATCTACGAGGCGGCGCAGCGTTGCCGCCGCCCGATCGCGCTCCACGTGCAGGGGTTTTCCGGCGGCCATGCCTCCACCGGCTCGGGCTGGCCCACCTATTACATGCAGGAGCATTACGCCACCACGACCGGGATGCAGAACACCGTAACCAGCCTGGTGTTCGAGGGCGTGTTCGAGCGCTTCCCCGATCTCAACGTCGTGCTGATCGAAGGCGGCTTCACCTGGGTGCCCGCGCTGTGCTGGCGCATGGACAAGCACTGGGAGCGCATGCGTCAGGAGACGCCGCATCTCAAGCGGCCTCCCTCCGAATACGTGCGCGAGCACTGCTGGTTCACCACCCAGCCGATCGAGGAGCCGGCCGATCCGCAGCATCTCGCCGACGTCATCGGCTGGATCGGCTGGGACCGGCTGATGTTCTCCACCGACTACCCGCATTGGGACTTCGACGATCCGCGGCAAGTGTTCAAGTTCCCGCTGACCGAGGCGCAGAAGGCCAAGGTGTTCCGCGACAACGCCAAGGCGCTGTATCGCCTGTCGTGACGCTGCAGTGGATCGCTCATCACGTCAACGGCCGACAAGAATGACTCGCTCCCGCCGTCACCCTGAGGTGCGAGCGAAGCGAGCCTCGAAGGGCGACGGCCCGTGGCGGCGCATCCTTCGAGGCCCGGCCTTCGGCCGGGCACCTCAGGATGACGGTCACCGAGTGATACCGTTGCGATGACCCGCGAGGTCGTCGCCAAGGCCCGCGACGTGGCGCCGGGCACGTGCGTGATCGTGACGGTCAAGGGCCGCGACATCGGCATCTTCAATCTGGGCGGGCAATATTTCGCGCTGGCCAATCGTTGTCCGCATGCCGGCGGCCCGCTCTGTCGCGGCCGCATCGTCGCGCTCGTGCAGTCGGCCGGGCCCGGCCAGTATTCCCTGGTGCGGCACGGCGAATTCCTGCGCTGCCCGTGGCACGGATGGGAGTTCGACATCCGCACCGGCCAATCCTGGTGCGATCCCAATTCCACCCGCGCGCGACAGTTTGCGGTCACGGTCGAGCCGGGCGCGGCGCTGGTCAAAGGCCCCTATGTCGCGGAGACCTTCGCGGTCTCGGTCGAGGAGGACTATCTGGTCGTCGATCTGGCGGCCGGGGTACCAGTTCGCCGGCAAGCGGGGAGGTGCGGATGCTGCGCTGAGGTGCCGCGACGTTGGCCGCGCGATCGCCGCGTCGGCGAAGATCTTGTACTGCTGCACCCGCGGTTTCTCCTTGTCGGCGGGGTTGAGGTATTGGATCGAGCTTTTTCCGATCAGCGCGCGCGGCAGGATCATCACGCGGACGAAGCGGCTCGCCCGGTCGGCGGCGGCTTGCGCGAACACGGGCTCGGGTCCGCTCTCGTACCAGGCGCCGCCCGGCCCATAGGAGGTCGAGCGTCCGTGAGTATCGATGCGGATGCCGCCCTCGAGCAGGCAACGGATGCCGGGCCCCTGATGCCGGTGCAGATAGGCGTAGCCGCCCGGCGGGAAACCGACGCTGTCGCCGCGCAGAAGAAGGTCGCCCGGCGGCAAGGTGTCGAGCCGCGCGCACAGTTTTGGGCGCGAGGTCGCGCCCGCCGTCGCGCCGTCGGCTGCCACCGCCGAGCCGAGCTCGAAGCGCCAGCAGGTCGCACCCGCCGAGCCGGCGTGCAGCGTCGCGGCGCCTTCGCCGTGCCAGGCCTCGCCGTCGGTGAACGCGCGGTCGGCGATGGCGACGCCGCCGTGCACGATGAAGATCATCCGCGGCAATGCCGGCAACGCAAGCTCGGCGCCGTTCGAGAGAATATCCTCGTAGAGCGCAAGCACCGGGGGCATGACGACGTCTCCGCTGGAACGAATGGATCGGGACTGTAGCAGCGAACGGCAAGCGATCCAGGCCGTCGGGATCGATGGCAGCGCCCCATGTCGCAGGGTCTGCGGCGAGCGGCAGACTGCCCTTCGACAACCATGATCCGAGCCGATACCGTCGGGCAAAACGGGCCCGAGCATTGAACCCCACGCACCCCGCCGACAACTCGGTCGCCAAGCATCAGCCCTGGATGAAGCTTGCTGCGTTGGTCCTGGTGCTCGCGGCGCTCGGGCTTCCCGTCAACGACCTTTTTCGCTACGCGCTTCTGCTCATCGCGACCGTCGTCATCGCGCTGGGGACGGTGGCGGTGCGCGCAAAGCCGTGGCTCGGTGCACT
This sequence comes from uncultured Alphaproteobacteria bacterium, assembly GCA_963712565.1. Taxonomy (GTDB): domain Bacteria; phylum Pseudomonadota; class Alphaproteobacteria; order Rhizobiales; family Xanthobacteraceae; genus VAZQ01. Next base: position 7,751 of record CAVQIP010000052.1, read on the forward strand.
CGGCGCGGTGGGGCTTTGCGTGCTCGCGCAGATCTGGGTCGCGGCCCCGCGCATCGAGGAGGGCCACAACGTCTTTCTCGTCGACGGCGCGGGCGGCGCGCTCGAAGCCTCCCTGCCGGCCGCCGCGTTCCAGATCATGGCGGCGGAGTTCGACGCCAAGTATCCGCCGGCGCGCCGCTGCGACCGCGCGCAAGACGGCTGCTGGCGCGGCCAGGCTTTTCCCGCGCAGGTCTTCGCTTTTTCCGCCGACGGCATCTGGAACCGTGCGGAGTATTCGCGCCGCGTCAGCGGGATCGATTTTTCCGATCCGGTATGGCTGCGGCTCGGGTTCATCAACGAACTGGGCTACAACTGGAATTCGGAGGTCAGCGATCTCGAGCGTGCCACCCGCGACCGACGCTCGCTCGCGTTGCTGCATCGCTGGACGCTGCGGATGCCGTGGTTCGTCATGTACCGGTTTCCGGCCGAGTTCGTGGGCAGCGACGTGTGCTGGCGCGGCGAAGTGCTCTGGGAGGGCGCGAACGCGCAGTTCGCGGCGATTTCGCACCCTTCGATGCAGTGCCGCACGCTCGCGCCCGCCGATATCGGGCGGCGGATTTTCGGGGTCGCGATCCGGCAAGAACCGCCGCTGGCGATGCGGCTCGCGCCGAGTCTCGACCGTCAGGCTTCGTCAGCTGGCGGAGCCCGGCCTCGCGTTGATCGCGACTGCCGTCGTGCTCGGCCTGCTGGTGAGGGTTCGCCTGCGACGGCTCGTTCTGCCGTTCGCGCTCGTCGCGATCACGCTCGCCGTCGTGTTCTTCGACGATGCGAGCTTTCTCGGCGGCGTGCGCCCGTTCGACAGCGGCGACGACGGGCTGGTCTACGACGGCTACGCGCGTGCGATGCTGCGCCAGCTCGTGGCCGGCGACGTCGTGGGTGCGCTCGCCGGCGGCGAAAACGTGTTCTACTTCACGCCGGGCATGCGCTACCTGCGCGCCGCCGAACATCTGATCTTCGGCGAGAGCTATCTCGGCTATCTCTCGCTCGTTCTGCTGCTGCCGTTCCTGGTCTTCGCCATGTTCCGGCGCTTCCTGCCGCTGCGCTGGGCGCTGGCGCTGACGCTGGTGTTCGCGGCCGTTCCGGTCGGCGCGCTGTTCGGCTCGAGTCTCGTGCAATACGTCAAGTGGGCGGCGCGCGGCTTTGCCGATCCGGCCGCGTACATTTTCTTTCTCGCCGGTTTCGTGCTGCTGGTCGGTCGAGTGCAAGGAGGCCGCGGCCCGGACGATCGCTTCGGCGCCGCATGGGGCGCCGGCCTGATGTTCGCGCTCGCGCTGTTCGTGCGGCCGAACATCGCGCCGGCGGCGGCCGTTCTGCTCGCGGGCGCCGGCCTCGCGGCGCTGTGGCAGCGCCAGTATCGGCGCGTGGCCGGCCTGTGCATAGGCTTCCTGCCGGTGCTTGGCATGGCCCTGCACAACTGGGTCTTCGGCGGCGTGTTCGTGCTGTTCACCGCAACTGCCGCGCATCCCCGGCTGCTGGTGATGCCGCCGTCGGCCTATCTCGCCGCGCTCGCGGAACTCGCGCATTTCGATTTCGCCGGCGAGCAGTTGGCGCGGGCGATTCGGCAGATCGGCGGCTGGCTCGCCGGTCCGTCGGAATCCGTGGCCATGGCGCCGCTCCATGCTGCGGCGCTCGTCGTGCTGGCGCGGGTCGCGCTGTGGCGACAAGCCGATGCCTGGCTGCGGCTGACGGCATGGGCGACGCTGGCGCAGCAATGCGTCGGCCTATTCTACGCCAGCGCCGGCCGCTACTACTATTTGACCTGGTTGCTCACGCTGCTCGTCGTGGCGGTGTGGCTGCACGAGGAAGGCGTTGAGCTGTTTCGACGGCGCTTTCCGCAGGTGAGCGCGCACATCGCCAAGCATCCCGCCAGCCTCGCGCTGGCGCGGGGTCTCGATCGCATGGCTGGTTTGCTGTTGCCGCCGACAGCGGACAATCGTTAGAGCATGTCCCGCAAAATTGGGTATTGGTCGTGCGCAGTCATGGCGCCTCGGCGTAAGCCGCCTTGATCGCACCGGCGAGGCGCGCCTTGTCCGGGGCGCGGTTGTCAAAGGCGGCGGTGACTGTCTCCACCGCCTGATCGACGCTGCGGCCGGCTCGCTTTTCAGCGGCCGCGCGGTCGCGGACCTCCGTCAGGTAGGCGCGATAGCCGGTGATGAAGCCGGTGCCGTCGCCAGTCGGGCCGTGACTGGGTACGATGATGACGGGCTTGAGTCCCTCCAGCCGGTCGAGGCTCGCGAGCCACTGCCGAAGGTTCGAATGGGGGCTCGCAAAGGCCGGCTGGGCGCGCATGGCGAGATCGCCGGCAAACAGGACGCGCTCGGACCCGATCCAGATGATCGTATCCCCGACGGTATGGTTGGGACCCATGGCTGTGAGTTTCGCCTGCACGCCGCCGAGGTCGAGGTCGTAGTCGCGCTCGAACGTGATGTCCGCCTTGCGGAAATCCGCGTCCTTGAGCAGTTCGGCATTAATTGCGGAACGGCTGGCGAACACCTTGGCGAGCCGCAGGCCGGACTCGGCGATCTCCTTCACCTGGTCGGTCGAGCGGATCAGCGTGGTCGTGTCCGGAAAGGCCTGGGCGCCGAGGTCGTGCTCGGGATGAACGTGGGTGGTGACAAGATAGAGCGCCTTCGTGCCGGCGAGTTTCTTCGCCACCTCGTACACCGCCGCGCCGTTACGCGGGCCGAGGCCGGTGTCGATCACGAGCGCGGCGCGATCGCCGACGATGTAGCCGACATTGGGCACCAAGGGGACGCTGTTGTCCGGGATGATGTGGACGTGGGCGGAGATCTGCCGGAGTCCCTCGACCTTGACGATCGGCGCCGGCGGCGTCTGCGCCACAAGCGGCGGCGCCGTCCCGACGAGTGCCAGTGCCGAGGTGATGATCCTTACGGACGCGCGCATCGGACCTCCTGTTGTCTTGAGCGGAGATTTTCTATGTGACCGCGCGACCGAATTTAGCGCGTTCGATCGAAAAGCCAAACCCATCGTGCGGCAAGATCACGGATCGAGACGGCGGCCGGCTCTATTGCGCTGTCGCCGCAGGCGGCGAGGAGCACGTGACGCTGGCGGAGGATGGCACGGCTCACTTGGTCCGTGACTTTCGCACCGTGCGCCGCCTCGCCGCCGTCCTCGGCAATGCGATGAAGCCGTTGAGCTCGGCGAGCAGCAGCGCGCCGATGTGGAGCTGGGAGACGAATGCGCCGGTCGTGATCAGGCGTGCGATGTCCGCCGGCGACACCAGCCGCACGGTGATGCCCGGCTCCGGTTCGAACGCGGCGACGCGGGCGCCGGTTGCGACGAAAAAATTGTGGATGCGGTTGTTGAGGCGTCCCGTGCACGCGCTGTGCTCGCCCAGGGCGTGGACGGCACGCGCGGTCAGTCCGGTCTCTTCCAGCAGCTCGCGACGACAGCCGTCGGTCGGACTTTCGCCAGGATCGACCAGGCCGGCCGGCAGCTCCCACGCGAAGGCTTCGAGCGCCGGGCGATACTGCCGCACGATGGGAATTTTTCCGCTCGGGGTGAGCGCGACGATCGAGATGTAGTCGGCTTGCTCGACCGCGTGATAGGTCTGCGGCGGCGCCCCGGGCGAGAATTCCACTTCGCGCGCGATGATGCTCACCCACGGCGAGACCGCGGTGGTGCGGCGCGAGCGGATGCGCGGCCATTTCATGGTTGTGATCCCAGCCTCATGTCCGCGTCCCCTTCAAGGCGACCGTTGCCGCCGGCCGCCGCAGAAAGGTGGTGGCGAAGGCGTAGCCGTACCAGCGCAGATAGGCCGGAAGCCATTTGAGCACCCGGAACCGGCTGGCGCCGTGCCGGCGCTCGAACCAGCGCACCGGCACCTCCGCGATCCTCCAGCCCAGACGGTGGGCCTTCACCAAGAGCTCGATGCTGTAGCAGAAACCTTGATCGGACTCGACCGCGATGCGGTCGATCACCCGGCGCGAGAACATCCGGAAACCATTGCTGGCATCGGTGGTCGGCAGCCGCGCCAGATGCCGCAGCGTGAAGTTGGCCGTGCGCACCAGCGCCGCCTTCAGCGGCGGACAGCCGACCATCGCGCCGCCCGCAACGAAGCGGCTGGCGCAGACGATGTCGCATCCCTGCCGCGCCAGCGCGACCATGCGGTCAAGCATCGCGGCGTTGGTGTCGTCATCGGCGGGATACATCAGCACGAACGGCGCCGTGCTGGCGGCGAAGCCGGTCATGACGGCGGCGTGGGGGCCGCGGCCGGCGTTGCGCACGAGCTCGACGGGAAGACCGGCGTATAGCTGCGCATTGTCGCGGATCGCGGGCAGCGTGTCGTCGTCGGCGTGATCGTAGCAGATCAGCACCCGCGCCGGCGTGCTCACCGAGCGCGCGAGCGCGGCCAGCGTCGCCACGATGTTGCGGCCTTCGTTGTAGACCGGAATGACGATGTCGAGCTCGGGCGTCATCGCTCACGCCGGCATTTTCGCGCCGGCGGTCAGCACGAACGGCCGCAGCCGCTCCATCACGGGAAGGCCAAACACGGCGGCGTCGATGAAGTTGTAGATCGGCAGGAAGAGCCGCGCCCGCGGCGATGCCACGTAGCGATAAGCGAGGCCGGCGAGATAGTGCGACGAGACGCTAAAGCCCGCGCGCTCGAACACTTGGGCCACTTCGTGCGCAAGCACCGGCCGCTCGTTCTCGGTCACCCCGTGCGGACTGTAGAGCGGCGACGCGCGGTCGCGGTAGAGCCACATGAACGGATTGCGCCGGTTGGGATCGAAGGCGACGAAGCGGCCGCGCGGGCGCAGCACGCGGAACACCTCGGCGGCGCAGCGCGACGGGTCGGGGAAGTGATGCACCACCCCGCTCAGCAGCACGCCGTCGAAGCTGGAGTCCGCGAACGGCAGCCGCTCGATATCGCCTTCGACGAATTCGATGTCGGGATATTTGCGGCGGCCGACCGCGATCAATTTGGGGCTGATGTCGAGCCCGACGCAGTCGTAGCCCGCGCGCTTGAGCAGCGCGGTGAACGCCCCCGACCCGCAGCCGAGATCAGCCACCCGCGCGCCGGGTTCGAGCCGCGTGAGGTCTACGAACGCGTCGACCAGGCGGGCGCTGGCCTGCGGCGCGAACACGTCGTAATCGTCCGCGGCGGCATGACCGTCGAAGAACGCGATCTCCTTTTTCTTGTCCTGCGCGGAGGCGATCATCTCTCGGACTAATTGGAAGGCGTTGCCGCGAGTTCGGTGTGCTCCCTCTCCCCCGTGGGGAGAGGGTTGGGGTGAGGGGGTTCAGATCTCACGATAAACCATAACCCCTCACCGCACCCCTCTCCCGATGGGAGAGGGAGCCGAGCGAGTTCGCCGCCCGGTCGGCGGCCATATCACAATACGCGCGTCCGACCCAACAATCCGATCTCCCGCTCAATCCCCGCTGCGGTAGGCGTCGCGCCAGCTTTCGCCGTGGCGGAATTCATCGTCGCGACCGTCGTAGCGCCAGATTCCGCGTGTGGGCCGGTCGTAGGCGGGAACGAAGCGGTCGCGATAGCGCATGCCGCAATAATGCGCCGGCTTGACTTTGTCCCAGACGATGAAGCCGTCGGCGTCCATGCAGCCGTCATCGATGCTGACCGCCTCGACTCTGCCGCAGATCATCACCCGATAGAGCCATGCGTGCGTCCATTCGACCCGGCATTCGAAATGCGCGCGACACTCCGCGATGCGCGGCGGCCGCAGCACACGCGACGGGATCGCGGTGAGCCCGGCTTTCTCCAACTCGTTCACACCGGGCTTGAACGGCAGTCCGCAGACCGGAACCTTGTCGAGCATGGCCTGTTCGAACGGCACCACGTTGACCACGAACTCGCCGGTGGCGTTGACGTTGCTGGTGGTGTCTTTGTCGGCGCTGCAGGTGAACGCGATATACATGGGATCGTGGCAGACGCGGGTGCAGGTTCCGAACGCCGCGGCGTTCACCTGCCCTTGCCGGTCGACCGTCGTGATCAGCACCAGGCACGAGCTGGGTGCGAAAATGTTGTCCCACCATTCCGGTTTGACATCGATCTTCGGCTTAGTTGCAACCGGCATGGCGCCGGCTCAGGCGCTGGCGCTGAACTTGCGGATGGCGGCGACCAGCTCCTGCGGCGCCTGATCGGCCACGTCATGCTGGGAATTGACCGTCGCCCATTCGATGCCCGGATAGTCGCGGGAGATGCGGGCGATGATTTCCGGCGTGTAGCGGTCCGAGCGCAGGCCGCGCACGATCATGGTCGGGCACTTGACCGCGGCGAGTTCCTGCCAGACGTCGCGGCTCGCGCGCCGGGGCAAATTCGCGCCCTCGCCCTGCGGCTTGGAGTTCTGGAAGTCCGGATCCCGCCGGAGCATGAAGCCCTTCTCGACCTTGACCAGCGCCGCTTGCGCGCGCGCACGGTCGTGGGAGATGCGCGGCGGGTTGGATAGCTTGGCGAAATGCGCCATCGCTGCCTCGACCGACTCGAACACCATCGGCGGATTGCCGATCGTGGGACGCCCGGCGCCGCCGCCCTCCTCGCGCGCGAGCCCGCTGTCGACGATGATCAGCCGCGAGGTCTTCTCGGGAAAATTCGCGGCGAACGATATGGCCAGCCGGCCCGAAGCCGAGTGCCCCACCACGATCGGGCGCTCCCACTTCAACTCGCCGATGACCGCGAGGATATCGCCCATATTGGCGTCGACGGAATAGTCCTTGCTCGCGCTCCAGCCGGACTCGCCGAAGCCGCGCTTGTCGAAGGTGGCCACTTCGCGATCGCTGGCGAGCGCTTCCGCGACCTCGATCCAGTCGTAGGAATCGAAATAGTTGGCGCCATGCATGAGCAGGATGGGCGTGCCGCCGCGCATGCCGAAGGCGCGGTAGAAGATCGATACATCGCCGGAATTGACCCGTCCGTTGCGTTGCATGGGGAGCGTCTCCTGTGAGTTCTTGGGCGCCAGCCCTTGGGCCGCCGCCATTATACACCAATGCGCAGGTCGTCCCGAGCGGTGCCGAGCGAGGGGCGTCGACGCGGCTAACCGGACTTCTGCAGCAAGGGCCGCAGCTCCCGCATATTGCCGACGTGTTCGATCCCGAGCACCCGGTCGATCAGCTCGTTGCACCCGGCTGCACCCAGCACCGGCGTGATCAGATCGCGGCATTTGGCGACGACCTCATCGCGCGGCATCGGGTTGTCGCTGGTGCCGCGCACCGCTTGCACGTGTTCGCTCAGCTCGCTGCCGTCCGCCAGCACGACATTGACGATCGCCTCCCGGCGCGGCGCCCGGCGCTCGAGTTCCGGGTCGGGGACGAGTTCCACCTTGGCGCGCTGGCGCAGCACCGCCGCGTCGGCGCTCCATCCGTTGCCCACAGAATTGCCGACGCGCTGCCGGAGCCTCCGTCGTCGAGAGTCGGGCGGCTGTCGAACAGCGCGATCGCCTTGTCGTTGCCATCGAGCGCGGTCACCACGCGGCGGATGTCGGCCGATGTGTTGCTGAGCATTTGCGTCCTCCATTTGCCGAGCGCAGCCCTCGGCATTCGCGGACATCGGTCATCGTCACGGCGTCAGCGACGCGGCATAGGCCGCGAGCGCCAGCATGTCGTCGTTGGTCAATTTTTCGACCACCTGCTGCATCAAAGCCGCCGACGTGCCGACGCGCTCGCCGTTCTGCATGTTCCAGAGCTGGCGAACGATGTAATTGGGATGACGTCCCGCGATCGCGGGCACGTCGCCCAAGCCCTGCAACGTGCGGCCGTGGCAGATGCTGCAGGGAACCGTCTTGCCGCCGCCAGTGGTTGCCAGTTCCTTGCCCCTGGCGATGCTGCCCTTCGGCACGTAGGCGACGAAGCCGGAACTGGGATCACGGTAGACCACGACCTCCTCGTCCTCCGGCACTTCGATGATGCGGTTGCCCAGCGGCTCGCTGCCGCCGTCCGGGTGCACGAGCCGCTTGTTGCCGGGGCCGACATAGGACTTCGGCACGGTGTCGGTCTCGACGACCCGGATCCAGGGCCGCGGTTTGAGCGCCGCAAAATAGTCGGCGGCTTCCTTGATCTCGGCATCGGTGATGACCTTGGCCATGGCCACCATCGTCCCGCCGAACTTGCGGTCGCCGCTCTTCCAGTCGGCCATCTGGCGGATGAAATAGGACGCCGGGAGACCGGCCATATAGGCGGACTCGTCGTGACCCGTCCCGGTCGGAAGGTGACACGCGCCGCAAGCGCGCACCTGCCTATCCTTGTTGCCGTATTGCACGATCTTGGGCATCGGCGGGTACATGTCCGGGAACCAGTTCGGGATGTCGTACATGTCGTCCGCCTTGGCGCGCGTGATCGACAGCGTGCTGCCGGACGGCGCTGCTCGCACTTTGCCGGCTTCGAAGCGGGGAGGGGGTTGAACCTTTTCCGTCACCGGGAACGCCCAATCCGGCTTTTCCGCCGCAGCTGCTGCCGCGGGCACCAGCGCGACAGCCAGGACGCGGATGAAGTTCTTCATGACACCTCCCCAAATTGTTTTCGTTGAGAAATTCCCGGATGACCGGCCGATGGACCGTATGCTTTCACGGCGCATTCGATAGTCAAGTAGGCGGTACCGGAGCATTGTTTTCAGCCGTCACGGCTGCCGCTGCAGCACGATCAAGCCATCGAGCGCCATGCCGCCGCGCGGCAGCGCCAGGAACGGATTGATGTCGACGGATTGAACGATGCCGTCGAGGTCGGCGGCGAGACCGCCGAGCGCGACCAGCGCGTCGACCACGGCGTCGACATCGTAGGCCGGCGAGCCGCGATAGCCCTGCAGCAGCTTGGCGCCGCGCAGGCGCGCGAGCATGTCGCGCGCCTTGTCCGCGCTCACCGGCGGCGCGCAGAACGTCACGTCCTTGACGAGCTCGAGCAAGACGCCACCGAAGCCGGCCATCACCACCACGCCCATTTCAGGGTCGCGATGAAGGCCGAGCACCAGCTCCAGGCCGCCGCGCATCTGCCGGCACACCAGCATACCGATGACGCCGTGCGCCCGCAGCTCTTGCGTCATGCGGTCATAGGCCGCCGCCAGTTGCGCCGAGGTGGCGAGATCGAGCGCCACCGCCCCGATGTCGGACTTGTGGACGAGCTGTGGCGACACCGCCTTGAGCACGACGGGATAGCCGATGCGGTCGGCCGCGGCGATCGCGTCGGCGCGCGACGTCACCAGCGCCTCCGCCGGCGTGGCGATGCCGTAGGCGCGCAGTACGTCCTTGGATCGGGCCTCGTCGAGCGCGACCGGCTCCGCCGTGGCGCACCCTCGCAAGCGCTCAATGAGCGCGCGCCGCTCCGGCACAGGCGGTAGCGCGTCTGCCGACGCGGCGCGTGCCAGCCGCTCGCGTTCGTCCCGGCGCGCGACGCTCGCGATCGCGCGCAGCGCCTTGTAGGCTTCCTGCAGGAACGACACGTGCGGCGCCTTGCTCCGCAGCGTACGGCTGTAATCGGTCTGGCCGTGGGAGATCGGGGTGACGAAGGCGATCGGTTTTTTCGCCTTGGTGGCGGCGTAGTCGTCGGCCAGGCGGATGTAGTGCTCGGCGCGGTCGGACCCGGGCGCGCGCGGCAGCGCCTCCTGCACCAGCACCATGTCCACGTTCGGGTCGCCCTGCAGGGCGTCGATGCTGGCCATGAAATTGTCGGCGCTGCTGAGCACCCCGAAGCCGCCGTCGATCGGATTGCCGACCAGCGATCCGACCGTGAGCACGGCATTGAGCCGCTCGGTCGTGGCCGGTGCCAGCGCACAAAAGTCCAGGCCGTTTCTTTCCGCCGCATCGAGCAGCAGGCCGCGATAGGCGCCGGAGAGCGTGACGGCGCCGAGCCGGCGGCCGGGCGGCGCGCCGGTATGCACGAGCAATTCGGTGATTTCGACCGCGTCGTCGAGGGTGTCGGCGAGAATGACGCCGACCTCGCCCGCGACCGCGTCGAAGGCCTCGACGCTGCCGGCGAGCGAGCCGGTATGCGCCATGGCGGCGTTGCGCCCGGCTTGCGATCGGCCGAGTTTGACCGCGACGATCGACTTGCCGGCGGCGCGCGCCATGCGGCAGGCCGCCTTGAATTTCGCCGGATTCGAAATCGCCTCGACATAGATGATGACGACCTCGAGCTCAGGCTGCGCGGCGAAGAACGCGATGTAGTCGGCGATCGCGAGCCCGGCTTCGTTTCCGCTGGTGATCAGATATTCCGGCCAGATGCCGCGCTCCTGCAGTGCCTGGTTGGTGAAGATCATCATGCCGCCGCTCTGGCCCACGAGCGCGACCGGGCCCGGCCGCACTGCCAGCGGACGGTCCTCGGTCAGCGTGACGAGGCGGCTCCTGGCGCAGACATTGCCCATGCAGTTCGGGCCTGACACGGCGAGCCCGGTGTCGGCGATCACGGCGGCGAGCTCGCGTCCGAGCGCGGCGGCTTGCGCGTCGAAGCCTTCGCCGAAGCCGGCGGAAAAAACCGTGGCGCTGCGCGCCCCCGCGGCGGCCCCGCGCTTGAGCGTGTCGATCACCCCTGCCGCCGGCACCAGCACCACCATGTGGTCGGGTGCTTCGGGCAGGGCTTTGAAATCCGGGTAGCAGGGCTGCCCCCAGATCTCGGTTCGGCGCGGATTGATCAGATAGATCGGACCGGGAAACTGGTAGCGGTTGAGATTGTGCCATACCCGCGCCGCCCAGCTGCCGGGCCGGTCGCTGGCGCCCACGAGAACGGCGTTGCGCGGCGCGGTGAGCGCCGCGACCTTGTGCTTGGACGCCTCGAGATTCAACGCGGACAAATCATTCAATGGTGCATGGCGGCGGCTACTTTCTTCGCCGCCGCGGTCACCGGGAGATAGTCGCCGAGCCATCCGCGCAACAGGTTCCAGACGCGGGAATTGCCCTCGCCGAACATGAAATGGTCGGCGTCGCTGATGAGGTGCAGCTCGCTCGGCTGGCCGGCGCGCTTGAACAGCTCGATCGACTGTTCCGTCGGCGTGACCGAATCGTTGGCGGCGTGCAGCAGCAGCAGCGGCCGCGGCGCTATCTTCCCCACCACGTCGTCGGCGCGGAAGTCGAACATGCTTTGCGCCGTCTCCGCCGGGAAGGACTGGATCGAATTGGCGGCGAGGTTGTTGCGCAGGTGCGGCGGAATGGGAACGATGTCGTAACGCGGCACCATCAGCGATTTGCCGGTCTTGGCGCGGTGCTTGCGGCCCTCCTTGAGCATGTTGGTGAAGCGCGCCCACTCCTGCGGAGACTTGTGCTGGCCGCGGAACTTGCGTTCGCCGTCGCCCCATCCGCCGTTGGAGATAACGGCGGCGACGCGCGCGTCGACGCCCCCGGTATAGACCGCGACGGCGCCGCCGAAGCTCGACCCGATGACGCCGATGCGCTCGGGGTCGACCGCGGGATGCTTGGCGAGGAAGCTGAGCGCGCTGCGGGTGTCCTCGACCTGCTCCAGGCAGATCACTCGGCCGAATTCGCCTTCGCTTTCGCCGCAACCGCGCATGTCGAAGCGCAGCACGACGTAGCCGAGCTCGCTCAGCACCTTGGTCGGCTGCATGGTATTGGAGGAGGTCTTGTTGCTGCCGAAGCCGTGCAGCACCAGGAAAGCGGCGCGCCGTTCGCCGGCCCGCATCCCGCTCGGAACATGCACGACGCCCGAGAGCTTGAGGCCGGCAGAGGGAAAGGTGACGGCTTCTTCGGTCATCGGCGTGGTCTCCGTTGCGGGGCGGGATGGGCGGCGGATCACCTCACTTTACCGAATTGACGCGGGGATGGAAGCAAGGGAACCGCCGCTGGCGCCATGCCCCTGGAGGTGTATGGACGGTGACGAAGTCCTTATCTCTGCCTTGCTTCCATGGCAGCGGAGCATGCGGTCGTCGAGGCGGGGTTAGCCGGTCCACGGCTGGCAGAACGAGGTCAACATGAGCGTAAGCGCGCCACATCTTGCGGAACCGTCCCAGCTTCGTCCGGCGGAATCCGGCGGTCCGGCCTCCGTGGGCGAGAGAATCAACGGATATTTCGCGAGCAAGCTTTCGATCACCGTGGTGCTCGTGCTGCTGGTCTTGGCAGGGCTGCCGGTCGCGGTCTGGCTCGATATGCGCAACCTGTCGGAACGGGCGCTGCTCGACCAGGCCGACGACCTGTCCTCGATGATCGACAGCTTCCGGAACTACTACGCGCGCAACGTGGTCGGGCGCGTGCTCGCCGGCGGCGAGAAGACCCAGGTGTTGCCGCACTATGCCGAGGTGCCCGGCGCCATTCCGATTCCCGCCACGCTCTCGCTCGAGCTCGGCGGCCTCATCAACCAAGGCAACACCCAGTTCCGCTTTTTCTCCGACTATCCTTTCAAGAACCGCGCGCCGCACGCCTTCGACGCCTTCGAGGCGCGGGCGCTGGAAAGCCTGCGGCAAGATCCGAACGCGCGCGTGCATGAGGTTTCCGGCTCGATCTTCGATCGACGCGTCCGACTGGTCACGCCGATCATCATGGGGGCGGCCTGCGTCGATTGCCACAACAGCCATCCCGATAGCCCGAAGCGCAACTGGAAGGTCGGCGACGTGCGCGGCATCGAGGAATTCACGATCAACCAGCCGATCGGAGCCCACATCTTCGCATTCAAATATCTGCTGCTCTATTTCGCCTTCGTTGCCATTGCCGGCCTCGCCTTCATCGCGCTGCAACGCCATCAGTCCAGCGTGATCGCGCGCTTCAACAAGGAGTTGGGACGAACCAACGAGTTCCTATCGGCCTTGGCGGAAAAAATCGCAAAATATCTGCCGCCCCAGCTCTACAGCAGCATTTTCGCCGGCAAGGACGTGCATGTCACCACGGAGCGAAAGAAACTGACGGTGTTCTTCTCCGATGTGGTCAACTTCACGTCGGCGACCGAGCGCATGCAGCCGGAAGAACTCACGGCCCTGCTCAACGAATATCTGACCGAAATGTCGGCGATCGCGGCGGCGCATGGCGGCACGATCAACAAGTTCATCGGCGACGCGATCCTGGTGTTTTTCGGCGATCCGGAATCGCGCGGCGTAGTCAAGGACGCGAAGGCGTGCCTGGCGATGGCGCTGGACATGCAGCGACGCCTCGCCGAGCTCAACGCGCAGTGGCGAAAGCGCGGCATCGAGGAGCCGTTCCGGGTGCGGATGGGCATCAACACCGGATTCTGCAACGTCGGCAATTTCGGCAGCGACGACCGGATGGACTACACGATCATCGGCGCCGAAGCCAATCTGGCGGCGCGGCTGCAGTCGATCGCGGAGCCCGGCGGGATCGTGCTGAGCTACGAGACTTTCACGCTCGTGCGTGACATGGTGCGCGCGCGCCCGCTGGAGCCGATCACGTTGAAGGGCATCGCCCATCCGGTCGTACCCTACGCGGTGGAAGGCCGCGCCGACGGGGCGAGCAAAGCTGCGCAAGTCATCAGCGAACACGGCGCCGGTCTCGATCTCTTCATCGACACCAGGGCGATCGATGCGTCCTCGGCCGAGCGGGTCTGTCGGATGCTCGAGGGCGTGGTCACGGAGTTGAAGTCGCGCAAATAGGCGGCCGAACCCCGCCTAGCCTTCCGTCCGGAAGCCCGGCCGGAAAGCAGAACCCTGGGCGATGACCATGGCTACTCGCCCAGCTTCGGCTTGCCCAGGCCGAGTTCGCTCCAGCGCGCATAGGCCTTCTCGATGTCGTCGGCTTGCGGCCACACCGTCGGCGGGAAGCGCGCGCCGCCGAGTTCGGGATCGGGGTCGTAGTCGAGATTGACGGTGGCGTCGATCAGCACCCGGTTCCATTTGCCGGTGCCGAACAGGTCCGGATTACGGTCGCGCCGGCGCGTCGAGGGATCGAGTCCCGCGCCGAACGTGGCCGGCATGATGACGACGTCGTTCTCGCCGGCATTCACGCGATGCGCGATCGCCCAGTCGACGGCGGCGTAATCGTGGATGTCGATATCGTCGTCGACGACGGTGACGTGCTTGTAGCGCACATGCGCGGCGGAAGAGCCCCAGAGCGCGTTGGCGGCCTGCTTGGCCTGTCCGCGATAGCTCTGCTTCATCCGCACCAGGACGTTGATGCCGGTTTGTACCGGCGGACACCACACGTCGGTGATCCCCGGCACGCCGGCGCGGTCGAGCACGTTCCACGCGGTCGCCGCGCGCATGATCGAGGAGCACACGCCGTTCTCCGAATAGCTGCCGGGCAGCGAGCCTTCGATGGTGCCGCGCAGGATCGGATCGTCGCGGTGGGTGATGGCGGTGACGCGGATGGTCGGCTTGGGCGAGCGGTCGCCGGCGAGGTAGCCGGTGAACTCGGCATAGGGGCCTTCCATCACATAGGTCGCGGGATCGAGGCCGAGATAGCCTTCGATCACGATCTCGGCCGCCGCCGGCACGTAGAGGTCGACGGTCTCGCATTTCACCAGTTCGACCGGCGCGCCGCGTATGGCGCCCATGACGTCGTATTCGCACATGCCCTTGGGCACCGGCGAGCCGCCGGTAAAGCCGAGCGACGGCTCCCAGCCGATCGCGACCGCGATCGGCATTTCCGCGCTGCCGCCGTTCTGCCAGGCGGTGAAATGATGTCCGATATGTTGCGCGCGCCACATCAGGATCGGAATCCGGTCGTGGCCGGCGACCATGCCGCGATAGATGCCGACATTCATGGTCCCGGTTTCGGGATCCTTGGTGACGCAGCCGCCATAGGTGAGGAGGTAGCGGCCGCCGTCGAGCCGGTTCCAATGCGGCGACGGAAATTCGTAGAGATCGACGTCCGCGCCCTTGAGGATGTTCTGCTTCACCGGCCCGGTCGCGACGATTTTCGGCGGGATGCTGCCGGTGAGGATGGTGCGGCCGATCTTGACCAGCTCGCGCGGATGGGTGTCGGGCGGCAGCCCCAGCATCATGGCGATGCGGCGGTAGTTGTTGAGCGCGGAGCCGAAGATGCGGCGGCAGCGGCTCGCCGGCGTGTTGTAGTCCTTGATGTTGTTGAACAGCAGCGCCTTGCCGGTGCCGGGCCCTTGCGCCAGCCGCATGATGGTGCCGAGCTCGATGTTCCAATCGACCTCGGCGTCGATCTCCTTGAGCTCGCCTTGCGCCCGCAGCGCCTCGATCCAGCCGCGCAGATCGCCGAAGGCGGTCGGCTTGCGTTCGACGGACATCTGTTCTTTCCGGGTCTGGAACATGGCTGTCGTCTTACCTTCGGTCGTTTGATTTCCTACACCACCGTGGTTGTCGTCCCCGCGCAACCGATCTCGGGTTTACCCGAGATCGGCACTTTATAGTGACGCATGTCGGCTATAGCCGACATGCGTTGGGGACCCATGGTGCCATACACTCCGGCCTCTGGAATATGGGTCCTCGCCGGCGCGGGGACGACAGCTCGACGTGAGGAGACGATCGATCCATCACGTCACGAACCGCTCCGCGGGCGGGGCGATCTCGGTGACCAGGTCGCGCACGAGCGGCTTGTTGGACAGCGGCGCGAGCGTCATGTCGCGGGCGGCGAGCCGCGCGGTGCAGGCATAGACCGTCTTGCCGTCGAGTTCGATCATGCATTCCTTGCAGGCATTGGCGTTGATGCAGGAGAAGCGGATGGCGAGGCTGGGATCGCGGTTCGCCCGGATCCAGCGCAAGCCGTCGAGCACGGACTGGCCGGGCTCGAACGGAACGTCGTAGCGCTCCCACCGCCCGGCGCCGGGACGCTCGCCGCGCCACACCTTCAGTTTTGCGATAGTGCTCATTGCGCCGCCATCGCGCGTGGCGGCGGGCGCCTGGGCGAGCGCCACGCTGCCGCCGTCGAGCCGCGCCACCTGGTTGACGCGCCATTGCGGCAGCATTCCAGGGAAGTCCTCGCGCTGGTGGGCGCCGCGGCTCTCCGTGCGCGCCAGCGCCGACATCGCGACCGTGCGCGCGACCATCAGCATGTTGCGCAGGTCGAACCATTCGAGCCGGCGCAGGTCGAACGCCGTGTTGTCGCCGGTCGGGCGCTCGCCGAGCGCGCCGCTCATGTCGTCGATCGCGGCGAGCGCGCGCGCGAGCTTGGCCGCGGTGCGGAACGGGCCGACGCCATCGGCCATGGTCGCCTGCAAGCTTTGGATCATGGCCGCGGTGTTGATGTCGCTGCCATTGCCGCTGCCGGCCAGCAGATCGAGTGCGGGCCGCGCGGCCGGCGGCCGGAACGCGTGCGCGCGCATGCGCGCGACCCGCTCGGCCGCGCTTTTCCCGGCGCGGGCGCCGAACACCAGCGCCTCGGTGATGGCGTTGCCGGACAATCGGTTGGCGCCGTTGGCGCCGCCCACCGCCTCGCCCGCCACCAGCAGGCCCGGCACCTCGGTCTCCATGCGCGCGTCGGCGACGATGCCGCCCATGTGGTAATGCGCGATGGGTGCGACCTCGATCGGCATTCTGGTCAGATCGATGTTGTTCCTGGCGAGCCGGTCGATCACCGGGCCGAACGCTTGGCGCAGCTCCGCCTGCGAGCAGTGCTCGAAGCTCAGATAGGCGCCGCCATGCGGCGAGCCGCGCCCGGCCTCCACCTCTTTGACGATGGCATAGGTCGCAACGTCGCGGGTGATGACGTAGCGTCCCTCCTCGCTCACGCCGTAGCGCGCGGTGAACTCCTCGCCCTCGCCGTTGAGCAACCGCCCGCCGAGCTTGTAGCGGAACGGGTCCCACATGATCGGGTCCATGCCGATCAGCCGGGGTGCAAGGTGACCGATCGGGAAGAACTGCACGAACTCCATGTCGACGAGCGGCGCGCCGGCGCGCAGCGCCAGCGCATAGCCGTCGCCGCCCATATTGGCGGACGCGCTGTTGCGGCGGTAGAGCCGGGTGAGCCCGCCGGTCGCGACGATCGTCGCCTTCGCGGCGATGGTGACGGGCGCGCCGCTCGCCACGTGCCACGCCACCGCGCCGGCAACTTCGCCGCCGACGCGCACGAGATCGACAACGAGCAGGTCGCCGGCCTTGCGGATGGCTTTGCTGCGCGTGACCACGCCGCGCAGCGTCTTCGACACCGCCGGCCCGGTATTGAGGAAGTCGACATAGACGCAGCGCGGGCGGTCGTGGCCGGGGGCGAACGCTTGCGCGATGCGGCCGTCCTTGCGCGCCCAGCCGATGCCCCACTCGTCCATCTGGCGGATGCAGGCCGGGCCTTGCTCGCACAGCAGCCGCGCCAGGCGCTCGTCGCACAGGCCGCGGCCGGCTTCGAGCGTGTCGTTGTAGTGAAAGCTCCAGTGATCCGGCGTCTGCGAACCGAGCGCGACCGCCACCGTCATCTGCGCCATGACGGTGGCGCCGCCGCGACCGATCAGGCTGCGCTCGGCGAGGAACACGCTGCAACCCGCGCGCGCGGCCTCGATCGCCGCATACATGCCGGCGCCGCCCGATCCGATGATCAGGACGTCGGTTTCCACGTGCATGGGGTCGGCGCGCATGCCGGTCATAGCCATGCCCGGCATTATAGCTGCGGCGAGGAGCTTTGATACCAACCGCTCCTTTTTCACGACCGGCGGCGCAGAGGTTTCCGCGTCGGCCTGGCCGCTGACGATGGACGGAACCGCGACGCACGTGATAATGACGCCGATCAAAGACCAGGCGCCGCAACCGGAGTGACCGTGACCACCCTGCTATCGTCGCAAACCTTCGCTCCAGGTGATCGCGAAAGGACGACCGCGTGGCGCGGACGGCTCCTGCGCATTCACATCGCGCCTGCGGCATCCCGCAAAATGGAGGAGTTGGAAGAGGCCAATCTGGTCGCGGGCCGCGGCATCGAGGGCGACCGTTACTTTTTTGGAACCGGTACCTATTCGCCAAAACCCGATGCGCGCGAAGTCACGCTGTTCGAAATCGAGGTGCTGGAGGCGCTGGCCCGCAACGATCCTCCGCTGCAGGCCGGCCCGATCAGGATCGAGCCTGGCGATCATCGGCGCAACCTGACGGTACGCGGCGTGCCCCTCAACAGCCTGGTCGGCAGGCGATTTCGCGTCGGCGCGACCGTGCTCACCGGCGGACGGCTGAACTTTCCCTGCAAATATCTGGAAAAGCTGTTGGGCCTACCGGTCTATTTGCCGCTCTACAACCGCTCCGGGCTCAATTGCCGCATCGAGCAGGGCGGCACCATCCACCGCGGGGACGTCATCGAGCCGCTCGACGAGTAGGCGCCGCGCCGCAACCGCTCGCGCCGCGGCATCAAGCGGGCGACGGCGCCCGGCGCTTGCGCGCCGCGATCTTGACGGCGTTGACGATCTCCGGATAGGCGGCGCAACGGCAGAGATTGCCCGAGAGATAGTGCCGGATCTGGTCGTCGTCCGGATCGGGATGGGCATCGAGCAGCTGCGTCGCCATCAGCACGAAGCCCGGCGTGCAGTATCCGCATTGGAAAGCGCCGGCCTCGATGAAGGCCTCCTGCACCGGGCTGAGGCCGTTGGTTTGCCGATCGGCAAGGGCCTCGACCGTGGTCACCTCGGCGCCGTCGACGAAGGCGGCGAGGTAGAGGCAGCCGGAGACGGCGGTGCCGTTCACCAGCACCGTGCAGCAGCCGCACATGCCCTGGCCGCAGCTCTCGCGCGCGCCCATCAGATTGAATTCGCGCTGCAGGACCTCGACCAGATTGTGGTGCGGCGCGATCGTGGCGGCGACCTTGTCGCCGTTGAGGATGAAGCTGATGGTGCGCGTCATCCCTCGTCCCCGAGCGGTTTGTCCGCCTTGACGCGCAGCGCGCGGAACACGGCCTCGGCATTGAGCGGAAGTTCGGTGAGCCGCACCCCGCAGGCGTCCTCGATGGCGTTGGCGATGGCCGGCGACACGCAGAAAGTGGCGGTCTCGCCCACCCCCTTGGCGCCGAACGGACCGTTGGATTGACGGGTGCCGACCGGCTCGTTCTCCATCACCGCCGGCACGTCGAGAATGCCGGGGATCTTGTAGTCGGCGAGCGAAGCATTGGTGACCTGTCCGCCGTCGATGTGCATCTTCTCGAACATGGTGAAGCCGAGCTGCATCAGTGATCCGCCGGAAATCTGCGTCTCGACGATTTTCGGGTTCACCGGCCGGCCGCAATCGACCACGTTGATCAACCGCAGGATTCTGACGTGGCCGGTCTCGGTATCGACCTCGACCTCCGCGCCCGCGGCCGCGCACATCCAGAACGGCGTGACGTTGGGCGTGAGCCCGGTCGCCGGATCGGGCGGGATGTAGTCGGGCTTGTAGATGCCGGTGCCGACGATGTTGCCGGCCTGCATGCCGTATTTCTTCTTGAACAGCTCGGGCAGCGGAATGTTGCTGCCCTCGGGCTCGCCGACCTCGCGCGCCATCGCCTTGATCTTGTCGCGCGCCTCCTCGGCCGCGAGCCGCACCGCGTGGCCCATGTGAAACAGCGAGCGCGAGCCGAGCGTGCCCATGTCGTAGGGCGTGACATCGGTGTCGCGCGGGACGATCCGCACACTCTCGGCCGGGATGTCGAGCACCTCGCCGACGATCTGCGCCATCGCGGTGTCGGAGCCCTGGCCCATGTCGACCGTGCCGCAATAGAGCGTGGTGCTGCCGTCGCCGGCGATGTTGACGTTGGCGACCGAGGTGGTGGGCGAGATCACTGCCTTGATCGCCATGGCGACGCCGCGGCCGCGGCGCAGCGTGCCGCCGCCGCGTGCGAAGGGCTTGCCCCAGTCGAGCCGCTCGGCCACGCGCTCGAGGGCGCGCTCGTGCTCGGCACCCTCCAAAATCTGGCCGGTGGCGTGGGGCCGGCCTTCGCGCAAGAC
Organism: uncultured Alphaproteobacteria bacterium; assembly: GCA_963712565.1. Classification (GTDB taxonomy): domain Bacteria; phylum Pseudomonadota; class Alphaproteobacteria; order Rhizobiales; family Xanthobacteraceae; genus VAZQ01. Next base: position 27,503 of record CAVQIP010000052.1, read on the forward strand.
ATTCTTGCGGCGGAATTCGACCGGATCGAGCTTGAGGGCGCGCGCGATCATGTCGGTATGGCTCTCGTAGGCCCATACCAGCTGCGGGATGCCGAAGCCGCGCAGCGCCCCGGCCGGCGGCAGATTGGTGTAGAGCGCGTAGGAGTCGATCCAGACATTGTCGATGTCGTAGGGTCCCGACGCGGTGAAGCCCGATTTCTGCGTCACGCGCGGGCCGACATCGGCATAGGCGCCGCCGTTCCAATACACCTCGCATTTGCGTGCGGTGATGCGGCCGTTCGCATCGAGGCCGGTCTTGATGTGGAACGTGCAGGGATGCTTGGTGATGGTGTAGAACTGCTCCTCCATCGTGAGCGCGACCTTGACCGGGCGCCGCACGATCATGGAGAGCGCGGTCACCAGCGCCTCGAGCTTGATGTAGAGCTTGCCGCCGAAGCCGCCGCCGAGATAGGGCACCTTGATGCGCACGCGGTTCTCCGGCCAGCCGAGCAGGCGCGCGATCTCGGTGCGCACGAACGATGGACCCTGGGCGCCGCTGTAGATCGTGAGCCCGGACTCCTTCCAATCGCCGATCGACGCATAGGGCTCGAGCGCGAGATGGAGCACCTTCTGGGTGCGGAAGGTGTGCTCGAACACGTGCGCGGCGTCGGCGAAGGCCTTGTCGACGTCGCCGCGCCGGAGCTTGAAGTCGAGCGCGATATTGGTGCCCTTGCGGCCCTTGAGATGCTTGAGGTCGGCGAAGGTGCCGGCGGGCTTGAGCTCCGCGTGCACCACAATCTTGTTGTCGGCGGCCTCGATCTCGTCGAACACCGCCGGCAGCTCCTCGTACTCGGCGACGATGAGCTGTGCCGCCTCCTCGGCGACGTGCGGATCGGCGGCGAGCACGACCGCGACCGGCTCGCCGACGTAATGCACCTTGTCGATCGCCAGGATCGGCTGGTCGTGGAACGCCGGCCCGTAATAGGGCTCGGGGATGACCTTGCGCACGTCTTGCGAGGTGACGACGCGATGGACGCCGGGCACCTGCATCGCTGCGCTCACGTCGATCGACTTGATGCGGCCGTGCGCGACCGTGCTGCGGAAGATCTTTCCGTGCAGCATGCCCGGGAGCCGCATGGTGTGGGTATATTCGGCGCGTCCGGTGACCTTCTCGCGCGCCTCGAGCCGCGGCAGCGAGCGCCCGACTTGCGCGCCGACTCGAGCGCCGATTTGTCCTTGCGTCGTGGTGGCTGCCATCAGTGGGCGGCTCCCTTGCCGGCGAGAGCGGGTTCCTCGAGCGCGCGGCGCACGGCGCGCGCGACATAGACGCGAACGAGCTCGCGCTTGTAGGCGGCCGAGCCGCGCACGTCCGAGATGCACTCGACTTCGGCGGCGGCGGCATCGCCGGCGCGCGCCAGGATCTTGTCGTCGACGGTTGCCCCGGCGAGCTCCTTTTCCGCGGCTGCGATACGGGTTGCCTTCTCGGTCGCGGCGCTGACGACGACGCGCGCGGACTTGACTGCCCGGGCTTCCGCCTCGAGCGCGACCGCGACGCCGAGCGCGGGCCAGTCCTCGGCCGACCCGGTGGTGACCTTGAGATAGGCCGCGCGCGCTGTGCCTTGCGCCGGGATGCGGAGCTCGGCGATCAATTCGTTCTTTGCCAGCACCGTCTCGAAGTAACCGGCGAACAGGTTCTCGACCGCGATCGTGCGCTCGCCTTTCGGCCCGATGACCGCGACCTCGGCGCCGAGCGCGATGAGCACGGGCGGCAGATCCATATGCGGGTCGCCGTGCGCGAGATTGCCGCCGACCGTGGCGACGTTGCGCACGCGGATATTGGAGAGCCGCCGCATGGCGCGCGGGATGACCGGGGCGGCGCGCGCTACCTCGACCGAGCGCTCGACCGCCGCGAGCGGGGTCATCGCGCCGATGGCAAGCGCGCCGTCGGCCCCCGCTGCGATGCGCGCATACCGCTCGCCCAGCTTGCGCAGGCTCACCAGCCGCCTCGGCCGGAACACGCCGGCCTTCATCATCAGCATCAGCGCGGTGCCGCCCGCGATCGGCCGCACGCTGGCGTCGTCGGGGTCGAGCAGGGCGATCGCTTCGGGCAGCGACGTAGGCTCGTGCAGTTCGAACGGCGTCATGTGGCGATCTCGGACGCGGATTTCGAACCGGCAAACGCCGCGCGCATGCGCTCGGCGAAGGCCCGCTCCATCTCCTTGGCCTTGGCACGCAGCACCGGCTGGCCGAGGCTGCCGAGCTTGCCGGTCAGCGCCGCGTCGATCTCGTAACTCACCTTGGTCCCCCCGTTGTCCTGCGCGAGCCGGGTCAACGAACGCGCGCTCAGCCGCCCGACGATGCCGAGCGGCGTGCCTTCGATCTTGGCCTCGATCTCGCGCGGCGGATCGGCTCGCACCACCTCGACCGCGACGTTGAACTTGAACTTGAGGTACGCGACCTTCGTTTCCAAGACTGCGGTGTAGTGATCCGGATCGATCTCGCTCAGATCCTGCACGCCCTCGACGCAGGACGCGAAGAAGCGCGCGTCGCGCACTTTCGCGAACACCGCTTCGGGCGGGGCGTCGATCGAGATGTCGCCGGTGAACTTCATCGTCTGGTCTTGCCCGCCGGCCGCGCAAGCGGGCCTGTCGTCGGGTCTGGCGAACTTGCTTGCACGCGAACGACGAGCTCCGGCAGAGCGGCCCGGGAGGGGAACGACGACGACGTGCCGGGGGCCGCGGCCGGAATAGTCGCGCATAGATCGCACGAGGTCAAAAGCCGGAGCGACCGCAGTCAAGGCCGCTGGACGCCGCAACTCGGTGCCGGGATGACCGACCCCGCGGCGTCGCATTTCCCGGGGCGAGAGGTACTAAATTACCCACCGGCAGCGAAGTTCCAGGAACCCGATGACGCGGTTCGGCGTTAATGGCGGGCTCGATCGACGATCAGCAGTCAAACGCCGGGGGTTGTGTCATGTGGATCTCGCTTTTTGCGTTCGTGTTCGCGGCGGCTGTGGGTCTGAGCGTCGCGGCAACCCTGATGCAGCCGGCGGGGCAGCGGACGCTCGGCCGGTAGCTAAGACGACGCCGCGGGGCGTGATAACCGGGCGGCTCCCCGGCCGCCCGCTTTTGTTTACGGACGGCTCCCTTCCGCCATCGGGTACGCCGCCCACCGCGCGGTTTCGGGCGTTCGTGCCCGATCGCGGCTGATTGTCCTTTCGCCCGAATTATCGTCTTTAGGCTGCCGGCTTGGCTATCGGCACCGGCGGCTGTAAGCAGTTGTGCCGCAGGCGTCCGATCGAACCACCGGAAAAGGTCATGTCCTCGTCCCTGCTCATGACTCGGCGCTTCGCGCCCCTGTTCTGGACTCAGTTCTTCTCCGCGTTCAGCGACAATTTTCTGAAGAACTCCCTGGTCTTTCTCGTCCTGTTCCATGTCGGGGGCTCGGACGCAGAAGCGCTGATCACGCTCGCCGCCGCGGTCTTCATCGCACCTTACTTCTTTCTCTCCGCCCTCGGGGGCCAGCTCGCCGATAAATTCGACAAAGCGGTGGTGGCGCGCTGGATCAAATTCTCCGAGATCGGCGCTGCATTCGTCGCGGTCCTCGCGTTCTATCTGCATTCGCTCGACCCCGAGGCGCGCGCACCAATATTCCTGCTCTACGTCGCACTATTCCTCTACGGCGTGATCGCCTCGCTGTTCGGCCCGATCAAATACGGCATCCTTCCCGACCATCTCGCCCGCTCCGAGTTGCCGACCGGCAACGCGCTGGTCGAGGGTGCGACCTTCATCGCCATCCTGCTCGGCACGATCGTCGGTGGCCTCGCCGCCAAGAACGGTGGCGACCCCGCGAGGTTCGCGGTGCTGATGATCTTGTTCTCGCTGATGTGCTGGGGTGCAAGCCTGCTCATCCCGCGCACCGGACGGGCGGCGCCCGATCTCGTGGTGCAGAAGAACATCCTCGCTTCGACCAGCGGTTTGCTGAGATTTTTGCGCGAGGATCCCCGGCTGTTGTGGGGCGCAATCGTGACGAGCTGGTTCTGGCTCGTCGGCGCGGTCGCGCTCTCGCTGATGCCGCCGCTGGTGAAGAACGTGCTCGGCGGGGATGAAGAAGTCGTAACCACGTGTCTCGCGATCTTCTCGATCTCGATCGCCGTCGGCTCCGGCCTAGCGGCCTGGCTCGCGGCCGGACGCATCATTCTGTTGCCGACCCTGATCGGCGCGGTCCTGCTCGGCGTGTTCGCGATCGACCTCGGTTGGTCGACCGCGGGCGTCGCGCCGATCCCCAATTTCTCAGGCTTCTGGGCGTTGTTCGGTTCGCTGCGCGGCATTCGCCTCGCGTTCGACCTCGCGGGGCTCGCGATCGCGGGCGGCCTGTTCATCGTCCCGGTATTCGCTGCGGTGCAGGCCTGGGCCGGCGCCGACCGCCGCGCGCGTGTCGTCGCCGCCGTCAACGTGCTCAACGCCGCGTTCATGGCGGGGAGTTCGGTGATCGTGGCGCTGCTGCAGACGGCCGGAATGACGACGTCGCAGCTGTTTCTCCTGCTCGGTGCCACCAGCTTGCTGGTCGCGATCGCCATCGGCCGCACCATGCCGGCGAGCGCGCTCAGCGATGCGCTCTCGATCATCTATCGCACGCTGTTCCGGATCGAGGTGATAGGCATCGACAATCTCAACAATGCCGGCCCCAACCTCATCATCGCGCTCAACCATGTGAGCTTCCTCGACGCCGGGCTCGCGATGTCGCTGCGCAACCGCAAGCCGGTGTTCGCCATCGACATCGGCATTGCAAAGTTGTGGTGGGTGCGGCCGTTCGTGAAGCTGACCAATGCGATGCCGCTCGATCCGCTCAAGCCGATGGCGGTTCGCTCCCTGATCGAAGCGGTCAAGGCCGGCAACGCGCTGATCATCTTTCCGGAGGGACGCATCACCGTCACCGGCAGCCTGATGAAGGTCTATGACGGCGCCGCCATGATCGCGGACAAGGCCCACGCCGAGATCGTTCCCGTGCGCATCGAAGGGCTGGAACAGACGCCGTTCAGCCGCTTGTCGCCGACCCAGGTGCGCCGGCGCTGGTTCCCGAAGGTGAAGGTGACGATTCTGGAGCCGGTGAAGCTCACCGTCGATCCCGAGCTCAAAGGACGCAAGCGCCGGCAAGCGGCCGGCGCGGCGCTCTACGCCATCATGTCCGACCTCGTTTTCCGCACCACCTCGACCGACCGCACCGTGGTCGAAGCGGTGATGCAGGCCGCCGCCACGCACGGCCGCAACCGCGTCGCGGTGGAGGATCCCGTGACCGGCGCGCTCACCTACAAGCGCCTGCTCGTCGGCGCCGCCATCCTCGGCACCAAGCTCATGCCGCTGGCGGCAGCGGGGCGCGCCGTCGGCGTCATGCTGCCGAATGCCAACGGCGCCGTCGTTACGATCCTGGGCTTGATGACGGCGGGCCGCGTCCCGGCGATGATCAACTTCACCGCCGGCGCGGCGAATATCCTCGCCGCCTGCAAAGCCGCGCAGATCGACATCATCCTCTCTTCGCGCACCTTCATCGAGAAGGGCCGGCTCGGCAACCTGGTCGCCGCGATCGAGAAAGAGGTCAAGATCGTCTATCTCGAAGACGTCCGCGCCAGCGTGACCGTGGCCGACAAGATCCGCGGCCTCCTCAACGCCCGCAAGCCGCTGGTCGAGCGCAAGCCCGACGACTGGGCCGCCATCCTGTTCACGTCCGGCTCCGAAGGCGTGCCGAAGGGCGTGGTGCTGTCCCACCGCAACATGCTGGCCAACGCCGCGCAGGCCGCCGCGCGCATCGATTTCGGCCGCGAGGACAAGGTGTTCAACGTTCTGCCGGTATTCCACTCGTTCGGTCTCACCGTCGGCGTGGTGCTGCCGCTGGTCTTCGGAGTGCGCATCTATCTCTATCCGTCGCCGTTGCACTACCGCACCGTGGCGGAGCTGATCTACGCGGTGAACGCCACCATCATGTTCGGCACTGATACCTTCCTGGCGGGCTATGCGCGGGTGGCGCACCCCTACGACTTCCGCTCCCTGCGCTACATCCTGGCGGGTGCCGAGCCGGTCAAGGAGTCGACCCGCCGCACCTACATGGAGAAATTCGGGCTGCGCATCCTGGAAGGCTACGGCGTCACCGAGACCGCGCCCGCGCTCGCATTGAACACGCCGATGTTCAACAAGTTCGGCACCGTCGGGCGCGTGCTGCCGGGCATGGAGACGCGCCTGGAAAAGGTCGAAGGCGTCGAGGATGGCGGCCGGCTGTACGTACGCGGCCCCAATGTGATGCTCGGCTATCTCAAGGTCGCGGCCCCCGGCGTGCTGGAGCCGCCGGCCGAAGGCTGGCATGACACCGGCGATATCGTCAGCATCGACGAACAGGGTTTCCTCACCATCAAGGGACGCGCCCGGCGGTTCGCCAAGATCGGCGGTGAGATGATCTCGCTCGCCGCGGTCGAGGCGTTGGGGTCCGAGCTTTGGCCGAACGCCTCGTCGGGCGTCGTGGCCGTGCCCGATCTGCGCAAGGGCGAACGGCTCATTCTGCTGACGCAGCAAAAGGGCGCGACGCGGGCCGAGTTCCAGGCCTTCGCCAAGGCGAAGCACGCCTCCGACCTGATGATTCCGTCCGAGGTCTGGGTGCTCGACAAGCTTCCCATGCTCGGGTCCGGCAAGGTCGACATGGTGGGTGCGGCGAAGCTGGTGCAGGAGCGCCTGGCCGCCAAGCCGGAAGCGATGGCGCGCGCAACCGGATGACCGGCGGCGAGGCTGAGGGACCGGCGCTGCCGGCGCGGCTGCGCCACATCGTCGATGCGGAATATCCGCGCTACAGCGCGGCCGAGATGGCGCGACGCCGGGCCGCGGTCGAGGCCACGCTCGCCGAAGCGGAATGCGATCACCTGGTGTTCTACGGCGCCAACCGCGCCGGCTCTGCGGTGCAGTGGCTCACGCAATGGCCGGTGACCGTGGAAGCGATCGGCGTGCTCACCCCGCGCGAACGCGACGCGCTGTTCGTGCAATGGATCAACCACGCGCCGCTGGCGCAGCGGCTCGCCGCGGAGGCGGAGGTCGCCTGGGGCGGTGAATCCTCGATCCGCGCGGCCATTGCAGTGCTGGAGCAGCGCGGCGCGCGCTCGAACCGCGTCGCCGTCATCGGGGCGATGCCATTCGAGCCGCATGCGGCGCTCGCCGCGCGCTTCGGCAAAATCGTCAACCTCAACCGCGCCTATGTGCGGCTGCGACGCGTGAAATCGCAGGAGGAGATCGACTGGCTGCGCATCGGCGCCTGGCTGAGCGACCGCGGCATGGCGGGGCTGTGCGCCGGGCTCGCGCCGGGCCTCGACGAGCGTGCGCTCGGCGACCTGATCGAGCGCGCCTACCTGCGCGCGGGCGGCACCAACGTCATCCATTTCATCGGCGCGACCTCCATGCACGCTCCGCGGCTGGGGGTGCCGGCGCAGTTTCCCTCGACGCGGCGCGTTGCCAAGGGCGATATCGTGTTTTCCGAGATCAGCGCGGCGTTCTGGGATCACTCCGGCCAGGTGTTGCGCAGCTTTGCCGTGGGCGAGGATCCGCCGCCGCTCTACCGCGCGCTGCACGCCGCGGCCGATAGCGCCTTCGACGCGATCGCCGCCGTGCTCAGGCACGGCGCGACGCCGGCGCAGGTGATCGACGCCGCTGGCGTGATCGAGGACGCCGGCTTCACCATCATCGACGATCTCCTGCACGGCTACGGCGGCGGCTATTTCCCGCCTATTCTCGGCAGCAGGAGCCGGCCGGCCGGACCGGTCCCGGAAGAGCCGTTCGAGGCCGGCATGACCGTGGTCATCCAGCCTAACGTGGTCACGCCCGACGGCAAGGCCGGCGTGCAGACCGGCGAGCTCGTTTTGATCACGCCGACTGGTATCAAGCGGCTGCACGCGTTTCCGCGCGGCTTCGCGCGGATAGGCTAACCGGCCGCGGGCCGAGTCGCCGCGCGGGTTTGCGAACCTCGCAGGCGTGGCACTGGTCTTTAGTCTTCCGGCGCTTCGTTCCCGACCGGCGTCTTCTCCAGTTCGTCGAAGATCGGCAGGCTGGAGCCATAGCTCGGCGGCTGCCCGGCGATTGCGTCCCGGGGATCGCCATGGGCAAGGACACGCGCTCCGAACGACTGGGTGAAGGCCCCTTGCCAATCGGCAACGACTCTCACGTCCGCCGCGTCGGGCGCGGCCGGCAACAGGGTCTGGGCGTGGATAGCGTGCACGGCCACCGCGCCCAGAGCGGCGGCGCTGAGCACGGTGATGGTGAATTTGGCGAGCGCCTGCATGGCGTCACTCCTACCCATGGATGACCTTCGAGCTTGGGAGCGCGGATGGAGCAGCCCCGGCACATCCGGGACGCGCCGGGACGCTGAGCGCGCTCGACGCCCCGATATGGGGCCGTATGCTGCATTGCAGCAGGGCCTATGCTGCGGCGCAGCTATGCCTGGGATGCATAAGCCAAGCAATTGGGGTTACAGCGGAAAAACGCTTGGTCGAGCCGATCGAAAAGGGATTGGAGGGCCGGGGCCCCGGTCAGGCGCCGCGCTCGTCCTGGTCGGTGCTCGCGTCCGTCAACAGCCCGCTTGCTGCCGGCGCCAAGCCGAGCTTCGCGGCGGCAGCCTGCGCGGCTGCCAGGGCGGGATCCGCTCCTTGGCCGTGGACCGAGTACAGCCGGGGCGCGGCGCGATTGATCTGGAGGTGGAAAATATCCGGGCGATTGTAATGACCGGCGAAGTCGTGCCGGAGCTTCATCTGGACGGCAATCTCGAGGTCGCATTCGGCGTAGAGGATGCCTTCCTCGGCGCCCATGGGGCCGGCGATGATGCGGCTGTTGGGCGCAACGATGACGCTGCCGCCGCTGCAATCCGGATTGCGCAGAAACTGCTCCGCTTCCGCGCTCGGCGCCAGCATCTCGATCATGCGCTCGTCGACGGTGCCGCAGGCCGAGATCACGAATGCCTTGCTCATCTGCGCGAACGCCTGGGAATCCACGGCCACCCGGTTGCGCAGCGGGTCGCCGCTCACGGGAAAATGGTTCGGCCAGCTCATGACGTGAATGCGCGTGGCTTCGGCGGTGAGCGCGAAAACCGCGAGCGGATTGGAGTTCTCGCCGCAGATGAGCCCGCTCATCGGCCCGAACTCGGTCGCGAACGCGCCGAAGGTGTCGCCGAATCCGCCCATATGGACCAGCCGCTCGCCGACCGTCGGCATGATCTTCTGGTGCTTGCCGATCAGCGTGCCGTCGGGCGCAATGTAGACTTGGCTGTTGAACATGGTCCCGGTGGTGTTGGGAAGCTTCTCGCACACGCCGACGACGACATAGGCGTTGGCGGCGCGCGCGGCCGCGCAGAGTGCATCCACCTCCGGCCCCGGGATTGCGACGGCGTTCTTGAACAGCTCGGTCGCCAGCCGATTGGCGAGCGCGCCAGTCGCGGAATGGTGGTGGTACCAGACCGGATGGGCGGGAATGAATCCTTCGGGAAATCCGATCACGCGCGCACCGTTATTGCCGGCTTCGCGGATCAGGCGGCACGCCTTCTCGGTCGAGCCCGCGCGATCGAGGAACACCGACGCGGCCTGGACGGCGGCAACTTTCACGACCGGATAGACGTCACCCATCCCGCACCCACCCTCTGCACGATGTCGGCGCGCCGACGGCGAGCCATCGTGCCACACACCGCGGCGGCTGGAATATGGGTCGGCACCGAGGGGAAGGCGCTACTCGGCCGCCTGTGCCTTGGCCCTCGCCTTCGCCCAATAATCGGAGGCCTCTTTCGAGCGCTGGAGCGCGGCCTCGGTCTCGAAGCCTGGCGCCATCGAGGCGTCGGTGCCGGCGAGGATCTGGTGGTGCTCGATGTCGAGCGTGCGCAGCCAGCGCTGCTGCCCCATGGTCAGGGCGACGAAATAGCCGATCTCGACCAGTTCCGGCTCGCTGAAATGCCGGTGCAGCCGCGCCCAGAACTTGTCGTCGACCGGCAGATCCCAGGTGATCGCCTCGGCATAGGACAGCGCCGCCTTCTGCCGCTCGTCGTAACGGGTCGAGCTCTCGAAATTGATCAGGTCGCGGTAGTCGTCCTCGACGATGCCCTGCTTGGCCGCCTTGATCGAGCGCTGGTTGCCGCAGAACTCGCACAGCACCGAGCGCGAGACATAGATGCGGCAGAGCTCCTTGATGCCGTGGTCGGCCACGCCGTTCTTGAACACGTCGCGCCACGAGTTGGCGAAGGACCAGAACACCGCCGGCACGTGGGCGCGGATCGCCTGGCTCTCCGGGCGCGGCGTGCCTTCGCGGGCGCAGCGCTCGAACTCGGCGAGCATGGCCTCGTCCTTGACGTTCGCCGGGTCGACGTAACTGATCCGTGGCTTCGACATCGAAACTCTCCTTGCCGTTTGCTGCTGCGCCGCGCGCAAGGCGGCCGGATACCTTTTGTTCACCATGTTCCGCGAGCGGGCCCGTATGTTGCCGCAGGCGCACAGTGCAATCAACAGCGCGCCGACTCGTTGTTACCTCGCGCTTCCGCCGGTGCGCGCATGGTGGGACCGGCGCCGGTCCCGCCACCTGCGCCGCCGGCGAGAGATTCTTAACCGTCGTCGCCTAGCTTGGCCCAGCCGGTTTGTTGTCGACGGCCGTACCGGAGCGTCGCGTGCTTTCGCCTCGGGGCCGGAGATCGACGCCTGGCCGCCGGGGGAGCGCGCCAATGGGAGCAACAGCTGCACGAGTTCTCGTTGCGACGGTCGTCTGTCTGTTCGGGCTAAACGGCTGCGAAACTTCGACCAAGCTCGGCGACCTGTTCCAGTCGAAGACCGAGACCGCCCAGAGCACCGCATCCGAGGCGGATCCGGTCACGACCGGCAGCGTGCGCACGTCGTCGGCGGACGCGCGGCCCGCAACCGCCGCAAAAACACCGCCCGGCAGGGCGCCCGACGACGATTTCAACCTCGGCAAGAAGCAGTTCCGCGCCGGCAATTTCGCCGCCGCCGAACGCCACTTCCGCCGTGCCGTCGAGCTGCATCCGCGCGACGGCGAATCCTGGCTCGGCCTCGCCGCCTCCTATGACCGGCTGCGAAAGTTCGAGCTCGCCGACCGCGCCTACGACCAGGCGGTGAAGATCGCTGGGCCCACGGGCGAGATCCTCAACAATCGCGGCTACTCCTATATGCTGCGCGGCGATTACCGGCGCGCGCGCGAGACGCTGCTCGAGGCTCAGGTCCAGGACCCGGGCAATGCCTATATCAAGAACAATCTCGAACTGCTCGAAGCGAGCCTGCGCAAGGGCAAGGCAACCCAGTAGCCCGATCCGATTGGCGCGGCTTCACCCGGACACGTGAGCGGATCCACTTTGCAAGCGCGCCCCGGCGCTGGACTTTGCGCAGGCGGCGTGCAACGTGGCGCCGTTTCAGCTCATCTCGGTGGCGGCGGCATGTTCGAAAGCTTTCGCAAATTCCTGTCCGAGGTGTCGGACGGCAGCAAGCATCCGCTGCGCTTCGATCCAGACGACTATCGCCTGGCGGCGGCGGCGCTGCTCATTCATGCCGCCGCCATCGACGGCAACATCTCCGCCGTCGAGCGCGACAAGCTGCACGCCGTGATCCAGCGGCAGTTCGGTCTCGACGAGGCGGCGACCGACGAATTGGTGGCCGAGGCGACCGAAGCCGAGCAGCAGGCGATCGATCTCTACCATTTCACCAGCCGGATCAATCGCTCGCTCGACGAGGACGGCCGGCGGCGCGTGGTCGAGATGATGTGGGAAATCGTCTACGCCGACGGCCGGATCAGCGACTTCGAAAGCAACCTGATCTGGCGGGCCGCGGACCTCCTCGGCATCTCGTCGCGGGAACGGATCGAGCTCGGGCACGGCGTTGCGAGCCGGCGCGGGACCGAGCCGGCATGAGCGCGGAGAAACGCCCCGTCACGCTGATCACCGGCGCGTCGGCCGGGATCGGGGCGGCGCTCGCGCATGAGTTCGCCGCCAAAGGCCACGAGGTGGTGCTGATTGCCCGGCGCGAGCCCGAGCTTGTTGCGCTTGCGGACGCCATTGCGGCCAAGGGCAGCACCCGGCCGACCGTTCTGCCGCTGGACATCGCGCCCGTCGATGCGGCGCAGGAGATCGGCGAGGCGCTCGCCCGGCGCGGACTGGAGCCGGATACGGTCGTCAACAATGCCGGTTTTGGCCTCATCGGAACCGCGGACCGGCTCGACCGTGCCGCGCAGCTCGCGATGATCGACCTCAACGTGCGCGCGCTGACCAATCTCTCCCTCGCGTTCATCGACCCGCTCAAGCGCCGCAAGGGCGGCATTCTCAACGTGGCTTCGGTGGCCGGCTTCCTGCCCGGCCCCGGCATGGCGGTCTATTACGCCACCAAGGCCTATGTGGTCTCCTTCAGCGAGGCGCTGCATCGCGAGCTCAAGCCTAAGGGGGTGCGCGTGACCGTGCTTTGCCCGGGGCCGGTGCCGACCGAGTTTCAGGCGCGCGCCGGCATGAGCGGCGAGATCTTTCCGCCGCTGCTCACGCGCCCCGCCGAGCGGGTGGCGAGGGACGGCTATCGCGGGCTCAAGGAGGGCCGGGTGCTGGTGGTCCCGGGCTCGGCCAACCAAGTGGTCAAGGCGCTGATCGGAGTGATGCCGCGCAGCCTGCTGCTCCAGATCTCGGACCTGCACCGCCGGGCCCGTCAGCGCTGAGCCCGAGCCCCGCGCCGGTTTCATGGCGGTTGCGCGCGCGATGCGGCTTGAAAACCCAAGTCGAGCGGGTATTGAGTTCGCACGCTTTACTCCCGACGACCGCACCATGCGCCAGCCGATTCTGATCGTGATGCACCAGGAGACTTCGAGCCCCGGGCGCATCGGTCACGCCCTGCGCCAGCGCGGCTACCCGCTCGACTTGCGTCGCCCGCGCTTCGGCGATCCGCTGCCCGCGACCATGGCCGAGCATGCCGGAGCCATCACGTTCGGCGGCCCCATGAGCGCGAACGATCGCGACGACTTCATCCGCCACGAGATCGACTGGCTCAAGGTGCCGCTCGCGGAGAACAAGCCGTTTCTCGGCATCTGCCTCGGCGCCCAGATGCTGGCGCACCATCTCGGCAGCCGCGTCTACAAGCATCCCGACGGCCACGCCGAGGTCGGCTACTACCCGATCCGGCCGACCGACATCGGGCGCACGGTCTGCGATCCCTGGCCGGAGCAGGTCTACCAGTGGCACCGCGAAGGTTTCGACCTGCCGCTCGGCGCCGACTTGCTGGCGGAGGGGGACTCGTTTCCGGTTCAGGCCTTCCGTTACGGCGGCGCGGCCTTCGCGCTGCAATTCCACCCCGACGTGACCCACGCCATGATGTGTCGTTGGACCACGCGCGGGCACGAGCGCACGCTGCTGCCGAACGCCAAGCCGCGCGGCGCGCATTTCGCGGATCGCGCGGTCTACGACCCCGCCGGCCGCGCCTGGCTCGCGGCGTTCCTGAACCACTGGCTGGGGCGGCCGGAAGCCGCGCAGCAGCAGGCGTCCAGCGGCTGAGCTGGGCGACCCGGCGCGCAGTCCGCTCCGCCGGCGTGGATCACAGCTTCTTCACGGAGAAGCTGTCGACGCGATTGAGCGCCGGAAAAAACCGCGTCCAGATCAGCACCACCAGCAAGGTCCCGACGCCGCCGACCAGCACCGCCGGAATGGCGCCGAGCCACGCCGCCATCACGCCGGCGCGGAAATCACCGAGCTGATTGGAGGTACCGGCGAACAGCGAATTCACCGCGTTCACGCGGCCCCGCATCTCGTCGGGTGTTTCGATCTGAACGAGCGTCATGCGGATCACCACGCTGACCGCATCGGCTGCGCCCAGCACCGCCAGTGCGGCCATCGACAGCATGAACGACGTCGACAGCGCGAACACGATGGTGGCCAGACCGAAGCAGGCAACGCTGACGAACATGATGCGGCCGACGCGCCGCGTCAGCGGCGAGGTCGTCAGCACGGCGGTGATCGCCAGTGCGCCGACAGCCGGTGCGGCGCGCAACAAGCCCAGCCCTTCCGGGCCGGTGTGGAAGACTTCATCGGCGAAGATCGGCAGCAGCGCGGTGGTGCCGCCGAGCAGCACCGCGAACAGATCGAGCGAGATGACGCCGAGCACGATCGGATTGCGGCGGATGTAGGAAACGCCGGCGAAGAACGCCTCGAGGTTGACCGGCGAGCGCGTCGACACGACGCGTTCGATGTGCACGAAGGTCAACAGAACCACCGATGCGAGGAAGAGCGCGCAGCAGACGGTGTAGGGAACGCTCGCTCCGAAGCCGTAGAGCGCGCCGCCGATCGCGGGACCGGTGATGGTGGCGAGCTGAGTAGTGGATGCCGACGCCGCGACCGCGCGCGGAAACAACGCCGCCGGCACCACCGCCGGCAGCAAGGTCTGCTGGGTCGGCGCGTCGAACGCGCGCCCCACTCCGAAGACGAACACCGCCGCCAGGATGAATTCCTTGCTCACCCAGCCGGAGACGGAGCCGACCGCCAATGCCGCGGCGGCCAGCCCCTCGACGGTCTGGCAGATCTGCAGCAGGCGGCGGCGGTCGTAGCGGTCGGCGATCTGGCCCGCCACCAGCATGAAGGCCGCCGCCGGCAGGAACTGGGTGAGACCGACCAAGCCCAAGTCGAACGCGCTTCCGGTGAGCGCATACATCTGCCAGGCCACCGCCACCCCCAGCATCTGGAAGCCCAAGGACGCGCAGCTGCGCGCGCTCCAATAGAGCGTGAACGGACGGTGGCGCAGGATGGATTCCGGCACGGCATCGGTCGGCTTCATCGGCGGGGCAGGTTCGTGCCGGTGGAATCGGGCGCCAAAATCTCGGAAAATTCGCGTTTTGGCGTGGTGGAGCCGAGGGGGGTCGAACCCCTGACCTCCTCATTGCGAACGAGGCGCTCTCCCAACTGAGCTACGGCCCCGCCAAAATGCAACCGCGGATGGCTGCGAGTGCGGGCCATTTACGGCCCGCATTGCAAGGAGTCAAGGATCGGTCGGCAGGGAAGGCGGGGACCACCGCGGCGATTCCGCCGGCATCGTGCTTGTTTGCGCCGGCTCGGCCCGCTACATGTTGCCCGCGATTCTCAGGAGCGAATCCGGTCCATGCGCGCGCTCTTCCTCGTCATCGATCTCGCCCTCGAGCTCTATATCTGGATCTTGATCGCGGCGGCGATCTTCTCCTGGCTTATTGCCTTCAACGTGGTCAATGTCCGCAATCCGGTCGTCGGCACCATCGCCGATTTCCTCTATCGCATCACCGAACCGGCATTGCGGCCGATCCGCAACCTCATGCCCAATCTCGGCGGCATCGACGTTTCCCCGATAATTCTCATATTGATCATCATTTTCATTCGCTACTGCATCGCGCTGTACATCCTTCCCAACGTGTTCTGAACTTGACGACTGCTCGCCCGTGGACGGCGACGGCGGACGGCATTGTCGTCGTCGTGCGGGTCACGCCGCGGGGCGGCCGCGACGCCGTCGTCGGCATCGAACAATTGGCCGATGGGCGCCCCGTTCTGAAGGTGCGCGTGCGTGCGGCGGCGAGCGAAGGCCAGGCGAACGCGGCGCTTGTCAAGCTCTTTGCGCACGCGCTCGGGGTCGCTCAGCGCGATGTCCACCTCATCGCGGGGGCGAACGCGCGATTAAAGCGCGTGCGAGTGGACGGCGCGGGCGCGGCGCTCGCGACGACGCTGGCGAAAATCTGCGCGATGGCGTAACGAAATCTGCGCCGCCGACGAGGATGCCTCTCGCCGCGGGGGGCGGCGCAGCGGCGGGGCGAAGCAACGGGGGCGAGGGTCGCGGCCGTTCTTCCGGCAGCTTCCGCGCCCCCTCCTGTCCCCAATGGGGAGAGGGTAGCGTAGCGAAGTTCGGGCAAGCTGCAGAGCCATGACCGCAAGGATCATCGACGGCAAGGCGATCGCGGCCGACTTGCGCGGCAAGGTCGCCGACGCGGTGCACCGGCTGTTGCGTGATCGCGGCATCACGCCGGGCCTCGCGGTAGTGCTCGTCGGCAACAACCCGGCGAGCGAGAGCTATGTCGGCAGCAAGATGAAGATGACCGCGGGCAGCGGGATGCGATCGTTCGACCACCGGCTGCCGCAGGCGACGAGCGCGGCCGAATTGCTGGCCCTGATCGCCCGCCTCAATGCCGATCCCACCGTCCACGGCATCCTGGTGCAGCTTCCCTTGCCGGCGCAAATCGATCCGCACGAGGTCATCGCCGCGATCGATCCGGCCAAGGACGTCGACGGCTTCCACCCCGTGAATGCCGGGCGCCTGTGCGCGGGGCTGCCGGCGCTGGCGCCTTGCACGCCGATCGGTTGCGTGCTCCTCGCCAAGACCGTGCGGCCGTCACTCGCCGGGCTCGAAGTGGTCGTGATCGGGCGCTCCAACATCGTCGGCAAGCCGCTGGCGCAACTGCTGCTGGCGGAGAACGCCACGGTGACGATCGCGCATTCGAAGACGCGCGATCTCCCGGCGGTGTGCCGCCGCGCCGACGTCCTGTTCGCGGCGGTGGGGCGGCCGGAAATGGTGCGGCGCGATTGGGTCAAGCCCGGCGCCACCGTCATCGACGTCGGCATCAACCGGGTGACGGAGGAGGGCGGCAAATCGCGCATCGTCGGTGACGTGGCGTTCGCCGAGGTCTCGCAGGTCGCGGGTGCCATCACGCCGGTGCCGGGCGGCGTCGGACCGATGACCATTGCATGTCTGCTCGCCAACACGGTGCGGGCGGCCTGCGCGCTGGCCGGGCTGCCCGCGCCCGCGCTCGGACAACGGCCGACCGACGACCGAGAATAGATACGCGCGGCACGAGATGGGATCACGCCGCGCGAGCGCGCCGCGTAAATCCCACCCTACAAACTCACGGATCAGCTATTCCAGGCGAACGCCACCTTGTCGAGGACGCGCGCGCCGAACCGCTCCGAGGAGCGCGCCACCGCCTTGCCGCCAAGCGCGCGGTAGAAGCCGACTGCCGGCTCGTTGTCCGACAGCGCCCAGACCACCAGGCTTTGCAGCCCGCTCTGCATCAGGTCACGCCGCGTCGCGGAGAACAGCTTGCGGCCGAAGCCCAGCCCCTGGAATTCAGGCCGCAGATAGAGCTCGTAGATTTCGCCGTCGTAGTACAGGCTGCGCGCACGGTTGCGGCCGTAGTTGGCATAACCGGCGACGCAATCGCCGAATGCGAGCACCGCGATCCGGCTGCCTTTGCGAACCGCGCTGTCCCACCATTGCGGGCCGCGCCGGTTGATGAGCTTGTCCAATTCGGGTCCCGGAATGATGCCTTGATAGGCGTTCCTCCAGGCCTCGTCGTGAGTCGTCGCAATCGCCGGTGCATCGGACGGCTTCGCGCGACGGACTTCGATTAGGGTCGTGCTCATGACGTGATACAAGCAAGCAGTTCGTCGCGCTTCAAGAGCTATATTTAACCTCGCATTAATGATCGCGCCGATTGATGTGGATTTGCAACACTGCGGTGCAGCGCGGCGTTTGCAAGGGCGCTAAAAATCGAGACATGTTCGCGGTCTAACCGGATGTTGCAGCGGCGACACGCAGGCCCGGCAAATTGCCTCGGCCGCGTGCGCGAAGGCTGGAATCGGCGTCACGGTGGGTGGATGCGCGTGCCGTGCGCACGCGATTGCGAGGGTTGGCGGACGAATCAGTCAGGCCGCGATTCCGACCCGCGCCCGCACGTCGCGATCGGCGCGCGGGTAGCCGCCAGATCAGGCGATGGTCTTACACCCGCTCCGCCTCCTTGCGCCGCTCGTCCTTCCGGCGGGCGTTGGGATCGAGCAGTTTCTTGCGCAACCGGATCGCCTTCGGGGTCACCTCCACCAACTCGTCGTCGGCGATGTAGGCGAGCGCTTTCTCCAGCGTCATCTGGATCGGCGGGATCAAGCGTACGGCTTCGTCCTTGGCATGGGTGCGGATATTGGTGAGCTTCTTGCCCTTGAGCACGTTGACTTCGAGGTCGTTGCCGCGGGTGTGTTCGCCGACGATCATGCCGCGATACACCTTCCATCCCGGCTCGATCATCATCGGCCCGCGGTCCTCCAGGTTCCACAGCGCGTAGGCGACCGCCTCGCCCTGATCGTTGGAGATCAGCACGCCGTTCCGGCGACCCAGGATCTCGCCGCGATAGGGCCCATAGCTGTGGAACAGGCGGTTCATGACGGCGGTGCCGCGAGTATCGGTGAGGAGTTCGCCCTGGTAGCCGATGAGCCCGCGCGTCGGCGCGCGGAACACGAGCCGTACGCGGCCGCCGCCGGACGGGCGCATCTCGGTCATCTCGGCTTTGCGCTCGGACAGCTTCTGCACGACGATGCCGCTGTGCTCTTCGTCGACGTCGATGACGACCTCTTCGATCGGCTCCAGCAGGTCGCCGCGGGTGTCGCGCTCGAGCAGCACTTTGGGCCGTGACACCGAGAGCTCGAAGCCCTCGCGGCGCATGGTCTCGATCAGGATGCCGAGCTGCAATTCGCCGCGGCCGGCCACCTCCATGGAATCCTTCTCGGTCGACTCGCTGATCCTGAGCGCGACGTTGCCCTCGGCCTCGCGCAACAGCCGCTCGCGAATGACGCGGCTCTGGACCTTGTCGCCCTCGCTGCCGGCGAGCGGGGAATCGTTGATGCGGAAGGTCATCGCCAGCGTCGGCGGATCGATCGGCTGCGCGGGCAACGGCTGCGTCACCTCCGGAGCGCAGATCGTGTGCGACACCGTCGCCTGCGGCAGTCCGGCGATCGCGACGATGTCGCCGGCCGAAGCCTCTTCGACGCCGGTGCGCTCGAGGCCGCGGAAGGCGAGCACCTTGGTCAGGCGGCCGTCCTCGATCAGCGCACCGTTGCGGTCGAGCACCTTGACGGTCTGGTTGGGCTTCACCGCGCCCGATGTGATGCGCCCGGTGACGACGCGGCCGAGATAGGGATTGGCCTCGAGGATGGTACCGAGCATGCGGAACGGCCCCTCCTCGATAGTCGGTTGTGCGACGTGCCGGATCATCAGATCGAACAGCGGCGCCATGCCCCGATCCTTGGGGCCGTCCGGCGAGGCCGCCATCCAGCCTTCCTTGGCCGAGCCGTAGAGCAGCGGAAAATCGAGCTGCGCTTCGCTCGCGTCCAGCGCGGCGAACAGGTCGAACACCTCGTTCACGACCACCGAGGGCCGCGCATCCGGCCGGTCGACCTTGTTGAT
Organism: uncultured Alphaproteobacteria bacterium; assembly: GCA_963712565.1. Lineage (GTDB taxonomy): Bacteria > Pseudomonadota > Alphaproteobacteria > Rhizobiales > Xanthobacteraceae > VAZQ01. Next base: position 46,698 of record CAVQIP010000052.1, read on the forward strand.
GACGACGATGGGCTTGAGCCCAACCTTGAGCGCCTTCGACACCACGAACTTGGTCTGCGGCAACGGGCCTTCGGCGGCGTCCACCAGCACCAGCGCGCCGTCCACCATGTTGAGGATGCGTTCCACCTCGCCGCCGAAGTCGGCATGGCCCGGGGTGTCGACGATGTTGATGCGGGTATCGTGCCAAAGGATCGAGGTCACCTTGGCGAGAATGGTGATGCCGCGCTCGCGCTCGAGGTCATTGGAATCGAGCGCGCGCTCCGCCACCCGCTGGTTTTCGCGGAAGGCGCCAGATTGCTGCAGCAGCCGGTCGACCAGGGTGGTCTTGCCGTGGTCGACATGGGCGATGATGGCGACGTTGCGGAGCTTCATGGATGCATCGAAAACCAATCGCGGGCCCAGAGGGCCCGCCGGTGCCGGGAATATAGTGAGCAAGTCGGCAGACGCAATGCGATTGCCGGGCGCGATTCCCGTCCCTTGGAGCCTGGGAGCCCCTTGCGCCACGCCACCGGGGAGGCGAGCATGGGCCAACCGAGACCGGAGGTCGCGTGCGCTCATCGATCGCAGTCAAGAACACGCGTCGGGTGTTGTGCCTGTTCCCGCATTACGCGCCCGCGTTCGGCACGTTCAACCACGCCTACCGGCTGATGAAGGGCGTGCGCGCGTTCATGCCGCCGCAGGGCCTTCTCCTGATCGCAGCCTATATGCCGCAAGCGTGGCCGGTCCGCTTCATCGACGAGAACATCCGCAAGGCGACCGCCGCCGAAATCGAGTGGGCCGACGTCGTGATGGTGAGCGGCATGCACGTCCAGGCCCTGCAGGTTCACGACATCGCCGCGCGCGCGCATGCCGCTGGCAAGGTCGTGGTCCTGGGCGGGCCGTCGGCTTCGGCTTCGCCGGAGATGTATCCCGATATCGACTACCTCCACATCGGGGAGATCGGGGACGCCACCGACCGGCTGATCGCGCGCCTCGACGACAGCGTGGCGCGGCCATCCCGGCAGCAGCGTTTTGAAACCAGGGATCGGCTTGCGCTGCAGGATTTTCCGATCCCGGCCTATGAGCTGATTCCGCTCAAGAACTACCTGATGCTGACGCTGCAGTTCTCGAGCGGGTGTCCCTATCTCTGCGAGTTCTGCGACATCCCCAACCTCTATGGCCGGCAGCCGCGGCTCAAGACCGCGGCGCAGATCACCGCCGAGCTCGATGCCATGCGCAAGCAGAAGGGGCATCCGCCGGTGGTCTATTTCGTTGACGACAATTTCATCGGCAATCGCAAGGCCGCCAAGGAGATGCTGCCGCACCTCCTGGCATGGCAGAAGCAGCACGGCTATCCCCTGAATTTCGTCTGCGAGGCGACGCTCAACATCGCCAAGCAGCCTGAAATCCTCGCGCTCATGCGCGAGACCTCGTTCATCGCCATTTTCGTCGGCATCGAGACGCCGGAGGCCGATGCGCTCAAGGCGATGCGCAAGAACCAGAATGTCGCCGCGCCGATGATGGAATCGATCAAGACGCTCAACGACTACGGCCTCGAGGTCGTCTCCGGCATCATCCTCGGGCTCGACACCGATTCCGACGACACCGAGGCGCGGCTCAAGGACTTCGTCGACCTCTCGCGGATCCCGATGCTGACCATCAATCTGCTGCAGGCGCTGCCGAAGACGCCGCTGTGGGACCGGCTCGAGAAGGCCGGGCGGCTCGTGAACGATCCTACGCTCGAGAGCAATGTACGCTTCCTGCGGCCTTACGACGAGGTCGTGTCGACGTGGCGCCGCTGCATCGCCCATGCCAACGATCCGGAGCGGTTGTTCGCCCGGTTCGAGCATCAAATCGATTCCACCTACGTGAACCGGATGGTATTGCCCGCGCGCGGCAAGCTCACGTTCGGCAACCTTTCGAGCGCATTGGTGCTGGCCGTCCGCCTGATGTTGCACATCGGCATCCTGTCGGATTATCGCAAGCCGTTCTGGCGGGCGGCACGCCATGCGCTGCGGCGCGGGCAAATCGATGCCGTCCTCGGCATGGGCTTCGTCGCCCATCACCTCATCCAGTTCACACGCGAGGCGCTGCGCGGCGAGCAGAATGCGTCGTACTATTCGACCAAGATGCGCCGGGCTGAGCCCGCGCATTCGCCGGAATTGGCGGCGCTGCGCAAATCGGCATAGCCGCGGTCGGCTGCGCCAACTTTCGTGACGGGGAACGGGTCAGGCGCCGGTCGGCCGCGTCCAAGGCCCGAGCCGTACGCCCTTCGGCAAGGCCTCGTGCAGCATCAGCATCTCGCCCACGGTCTCGGAGGTGACCAGGCCGACGAGGCGTCCGGCGGCGTCGATCACGGCAACGGCGGGCGCGGATTTCTCCTGCAGAATGCGGAACGCCTCTTCGAGGCAGCGACGTTGTCCGATCGTCGGCACTGTGGTCGTCATCGCCTCGGCGACGCGGGCGTCGGGGCCGAGCTGCTTGAGCGCGCGAATGAGGTCGCCGCGGCCGAGCAGGCCGACCGGCTTGCCCGCCGCATCGACCACGGGAAACTCGCTCTGACTCGTGCGCAGCAGCGTCTGGACCGCGTCTTCCACATGCGCCTCGGGCGTGAGCGTGGCGAATTGCGTCATCATCGCCGTACTGATGGGCACCCCGCGTGACATCGCGCGGATGGCGACGAGATGCGCCTCGGAGGCGGCGGCGAGATAGACGAAGATCGCGATGAAGATCAGCATCGGATTGGTGAACAACCCGATGAAGCCGAGCGCGAAGGCGACGCCTTGGCCGATCAACGCGGCGATCTCGGTCGCACGCACGTAGCCCATGCGCGCGGCCAGCAGCGCCCGCAACACTCGCCCGCCGTCCATGGGAAAGGCGGGGATCATGTTGAACACGGCGAGGAACAGGTTGACCGTGGCGAGCCGGTCGATCATCGAGGTGTTCGGGCTTTCGACCGCGTAGAGATCCGCCATATTCACCTGCGCGCCGGCGATCAGGACCAGGGCGACGGTGATCGCCACATTCACCAGCGGGCCGGCGATGGCGACCAGGAATTCCTCATAGGGCTCCTCCGGGATACGCTCGAGGCGGGCCACGCCGCCGATCGGCAACAGCGTCACGTCGGGCGTGGAAACGCCGAAGGCGCGCGCGGTGAAGATGTGGCCGAACTCGTGCGCCACCACGCACGCGAACAGCAGCAGCAGGAAAATAAGTCCTTGCCAGGCCGCCTCCGGTCCGCCCGCCACCCAACTGGCGGCGAAAATCCAGGCCAGAAACAACAGGAAGGTGACGTGGACGCGGATGGCGGTGCCGGCGATCGTGCCGATGTTGAGCGACCAGGACATGGAGGACCTCCGGGCGAACGAGCGCCGAGCTACTAGCTAGGCGTTCGCGCCGCCTTTGCGAGTGGCTGCCGGAGCCCGATTCATGTCACAATCCCGACCGCGAGGTAGCAACCATGGCTGAGAAATTGACCGGCAGCGCCCGCAAGACCGCACTCGCCACGCTCAACGGTTGGAGCGAGGTGAAGGGCCGCGACGCCATCAGCAGAACATTCACCTTCAAGGATTTCAACGCGGCCTTCGGCTTCATGACGCGCGCGGCGCTGGTGGCGGAGAAACTCGATCATCATCCGGAGTGGTTCAACGTCTACGACAAAGTCGAGGTGACGCTCGCGACCCACGATGCCGGCGGCGTGACCGAGCGCGACGTCGCCCTGGCCGAGGCCATGGATCGGCTGGCCGCGGGGTCCGGTTGAGCGCCTTGCGGCGCCGCGGTCAGCAGACCATCTAGTGCGGGCACGGCCGGCGCCGCGAGCCGAGCGCAAGGGCCGAGTAGCGCCCGGAATTCGCTGCGCTCGGTCCGGGCTTGGAACGGAGCAGACGATGGCGTTCGAGCATACGGCGTCCTGGTACCAAGACGGCGGCGAGGAACGCGCCGCGCGCGACGAGGAGCGCGTGCGCCGCGATTTCTGGCGCAAGGCCTGCCGGGTGGCGGCCGGGCTGCCCTTCGCCGAGGATCTGCTTGCCGCCTATTACTGCGCCTTCGACCGCGCCACGCCCGTGCAGGTGAAGGCAGCGCTGGTCGGCGCGCTCGCCTATTTCGTGCTGCCGTTCGACGTCATGCCGGATGTCTTGCCGCTCGTCGGCTTCACCGACGATGCCGCCGTGCTGCTCACGGCGTTGCGCATGGTGATGGGACACATGCGCCCGGAGCATCGCGACGCCGCGCGCGCCGCGCTCGCGCGGATGAAGACGCAGGAGATTTAGCGCTTTCCCGCCAATTCCGACGCAGAATCGCTCGTCCGCCGCGAGCCACAGTCAGCTAGGCCTCACGGCCGCACCAGCAGTTTGCCCATCACCTTGCGGTCGGCGAGGGCCTTGAGCGCCCGCGGCGTCTCGGCCAGCGGATAGACTTCCTGGATGTGGCACGACAGCTTGCCCTCCGCGCACCAATGCGCGAGTTCGCTGATGGCGGCCTTGTACTGCTCGTTGTCGTGCCGAACCCACGCCCCCCAGAACACGCCGAGCACGGCGCAGCCCTTGAGCAACACCAGATTGAGCGGCAGTTTCGGAATCTCGCCGGCGGCGAAGCCGACGACGAGGTGCCGGCCCTCCCAGGCGAGCGAACGCACCGCCGGCTCGCTATAGCGGCCACCCACTGGATCGAAAACGACGTCGATGCCGTGCTCGCCACCGAGCCTTCTCAGCGCGTCGCGCAGGTCTTCGCGGTCGTAGTTCACCACGTCGTGCGCGCCGTGGCTGCGGGCGAAGTCGAGCTTGGCGTCGGTGGATGCGCAGGCGATCACGCGCGCACCCATGACCTTGCCCAGCTCGACGGCGGCGAGCCCGACCCCGCCGGAAGCGCCAAGCACCGCCAGCGTCTCTTGCGGGCGCAGCCGGGCGCGATGCTTGAGCGCGTGATAGGCGGTGCCATAGGTGATGGTCAGCGCGGCGGCGCGGTCGAAGTCGAGACCGGCCGGAAGCTTGACGATGTTGTCCGCTGCCACCGCGGTGCGCTCGCGTGCGGCATTGAAATTGGTGTAGCCCATGACGCGGTCGCCGGGCGCGAACGCGGTGACGCCGGCGCCCACGCTTTCCACCACGCCCGCGAACTCGCCCCCGGGCGAGAACGGAAACGGCGGCTTCGTCTGGTATTTGCCGGCGACGATCAGGGTGTCGAAGAAATTCAGCCCGACGGCCGCGACCTCGGCCACGACCTCGCCCGGCCCCGCTACCGGATCGGGGATATCCGCGAGCACGAGGTCGTCGGGGGTTCCGAAGCGCCGGCAGAGGATGGCTTTCACGGGGGCACGCACGAACTGGGTTGGGCGCTGCTATAGCACCGGAGCAGGGCAAGCCGCCCGATATTACACGGACACATGTATTTGTGACGGCGCGCGGCCAATTCGCCTTCACATTGCCGAATTCCCCAAGCAATCCATGCCATTCGGGGCTTCGTCAGTGCAGCAGCCGTCACGGAGGTGGGCCGATGACCGGGATTCGATTTGCCGCGACCGCAATCCTCGCTGCCGTAGCGGTGGCATCGGGTGCCCATGCGCAGCAACCGCCGAAGCCCGCCGCCCAGCAACCGCCCAAGCCCGCCGTCGCGCCGCCGCCGAAAGGTGCCGCCACCGCGGCGGTGCCTGCCGGCAACGCCCAGCCGACCTTGCTCGGCCAGTACGGCGATTGGGGCGCCTATACCGCCTCGCCCAGCGGCCACAAGGTCTGCTTCGCGCTCGCCAAGCCGAAAACGACGAAGACCGAGCCCGCCGGCCGCAAGCGCGACCAGTCCTATATCTTCGTCTCCACCCGCCCGGCCGAAAACGTCAAGAACGAGGTGTCGGTGATCATCGGCTATCCGTTCAAGACCAGCTCCGACGCCACCGCCGAGGTCGGCAGCACGAAGTTTGAGATGTACACGCAGAACGACGGTGCCTGGATCAAGAACGTCGCCGAGGAAGCGCGCATGGTTGAGGCGATGCGCAAGGGCGCCGACCTGACGGTGAAGGGCACGTCGGGCCGCGGCACTCAATCGACCGACCAGTATTCGCTCAAGGGGCTGGGCCAAGCGCTCGACAAGATCGAGCAGGAGTGCAAATAGCTCGATCGCGCCGTGTTCCGCGTAAGCGGAGCGTGAAGGAGCACGGAATGCCCGGCAGGGCGGGCCTTGGTCGCATTCATCTTCGGTGATGGCCGGCTCCCGCGGTCGCGCGGATGAATCCGGCGGCGTATCCGGCATCGCCGAGAGGAACAGATGCGGCTTTATTCAATTCGCGGCAGCCAGGGATGCGTTCTCGCGGCGTTGCTGCTCGCGCCCGCGCCGGGATTTGCCGCCGAGTCCGCCGAGCGATCGGCGGAATCGTTGACCGTCGCACAATCGTTTTTCGCCGCGATCGAATATCGCCGCAAATTGGCGGAGTACATCGCCGCGCGTCGGAAATACGAGGCCGAGGCCGACGCCTATTGGAGCGAGACCGCGGACAAGCGGCGGCTGCGGCACGCCAAACGTCGCAGCCATCAGGAAATTCTGCTCGACGACTACGTGCTGGCGCAACCGCCGGTCTATTCGGGACCACCGCGACCCATAGATCCCTCGGCGCCGGTCGAGGAACCCCCGCCGCGCAAATACGTGCCGGTCGTGGCCGACTTTCTGCGGGCGGCAGCGCAGGAATTCAGCTTTGTTCCGCGCCAGCCCCGCAGCGAGATCGAATACAAGCGCGCCTACGTCACGGTCGCCGCCGCCGCCGGGCTGACCAAGGAACAAGTGGTCCGGATTTACGGCTTCGAGTCCGGCGGCAACGGCAAATACGACGTGCAGGCGGGGTTGGAATATCCGAGACCGAACGCGCGGGCGATTTCCACCGCGCTCGGCTACAACCAACTGCTGTCCACCAACAGCGTCGAGCTGTTGGCGGAGAAGGGCGGCCAATTCGTCAACGCTCTGAATGCGAAGGCCGCGGCGTCGGCCGGTGACGCAAGAAAAGCGCTGGAGAGAAAAGTGGCGGTGCTCAAGGCCATGGTTCATTTCAGCCGGAGCGTCCCGGACGATTGGAATGCGCATGACAGGTTGGCGAACACGTCGAAAGGTCTTGGCATCCATGCGCTGAATCTGGACCTGGACGTTGGCCCCTTGCTGCAAACGCAGAAGCTGATGGACTCGGTGGTGTTCGCGCGCAAGCAGGGATACGGCGGTACGTTGAGCGCGGCCGAGCTCGAGATGATGAACCTCACCGGCGACGGCAACGGCATCGATATGATCAAGATGCCGCCGGCATGGCGCGAGCGTGTGCCCACATCGAATTTCTTTCGGCCGGGGGGCTACGAACGCAATCCGGTCGCCATCCGCAACAACGTCGTCGCAAGGCTGTTGGCGGCGACCAATGCAAGGATGGATGAAGAAGCCGCTTTGCAGGGCGCGAAGGATCTGGCGGCCTTGTTTCCCAAATGACACGGGCGCGGCCACACGTTGGGGGAGTTTGACCCATGATCCGCGTCGGCATCGGCGGCTGGGTATTCAAGCCTTGGCGCGGCGAGTTCTATCCCAAGGAACTGCCGCAGGCGCGCGAGCTCGAGCACGCCAGCCGCAAGCTGGGCACGATCGAGATCAACGCCACCTTCTACCGCACCCAGAAGCCGGACAGCTTTCGCAAATGGGCCGCCGAGACGCCGGATGATTTCGTGTTCGCGCTCAAGGGTCCGCAATTCGCAACCAACCGGCGCGTCCTGGCCGAGGCCGGCGAATCGATCGAGCGTTTCTTCGCCAGCGGCGTGCTCGAGTTGAAATCGAAACTCGGTCCGGTGCTTTGGCAGATGGCGCCAACCAAGAAGTTCGACCCGGCGGATTTCGCGGCCTTTCTGGCGCTGCTGCCGCGGCGTCTCGGCGACCAGACCATCCGCCACGCCGTCGAGGTGCGGCATGAAAGTTTCCTGGTGCCGGCGTTCATCGAGCTGCTGCGCAAGTTCGCGGTCGCGGTGGTCGTCGTGGAATCCGAGAAGCATCCGGTGATCGCCGACGTCACCGGCGATTTCGTCTACGCCCGGCTGCAGCGAACATCGGAAGCGGAAAAGACCGGCTACCCGCCGCGCGCGCTCGACCTCTGGGCGAAACGCGCGCGGCTGTGGGCCGGTGGCGGCGCGCCCGAGGATCTCGCCACCATTGCGGGAGTCCGCGGACGCGGGAGAACGGCCCGCGCGATGTCTTCATCTACATGATCTCGGGTGCCAAGGTACGCGCGCCGGCGGCGGCGATGGCGCTGATCGAGCGGTTGCAGTGAAGGGACCCGAGACCGGCGGCGGGATCGCCGGTCGGGCGATGACACGAATCTTGGCCGGCAGCGGCCTATCGCTATCCGCCCGGTCATCCCATTTATGCTAAATGCAGATCAGGATGACGGTTTCCTAACGATGACGAATCCGCTCCATATCGCCGAGGCTGCGAGCGCAGCGCCCGCGGGCTTCGTCGAAAAGGCGCCGCTCGAGCGCTACGTGCCGCCGGACAAGCCCTCGCTGGTGGGCTTGTCGCGTGCCGAGCTGGCGCAGGCGCTGGGCGGTCTCGGCGTGCCGCCGGCGCGGCGCAAGATGCGGGTGCAACAGCTCTGGCACTGGCTTTACGTGCGCGGCGCCACCCATTTCGATGCCATGACCAGCGTGTCGAAAGAGCTGCGCGCCAGCCTCGATCGGCACTTCACGCTCGCGCGCCCGGAAGTCGTTGCCGAGCAGGTCTCGGTCGACGGCACGCGCAAATGGCTTCTGCGGCTGCCCGGCGAGCGCTCGGGCGAAGGTTTGGACGAGCGCCCGCACGAGGTCGAATGCGTCTACATCCCCGAGTCCGACCGCGGCACGCTGTGCGTCTCCAGCCAGGTCGGTTGCACGCTCACCTGCTCGTTCTGCCACACCGGCACGCAGCGGCTGGTGCGCAACCTCACGCCCGGCGAGATCGTCGGCCAGGTCATGGTCGCGCGCGACCGTCTCGGCGACTGGCAACGCAAGTCGGACCAGCCCGACGTGCGGACTTTGGATCCGAACGCGGCAAGCCCCGACCTCGGCGCCGAACGCGCCAACGGCGGGAGTCGTATGGTCTCCAACATCGTAATGATGGGCATGGGCGAGCCGCTGTACAATTTCGAGGCGGTGCGCGACGCGCTCCTGATCGTGGCGGACGGCGAAGGCATCGCCATCTCCAAGCGCCGCATCACGCTCTCGACCTCGGGCGTGGTGCCGAACATTGCACGCGCGGGCGCCGAGATCGGCTGCATGCTGGCGGTGTCGCTGCACGCCGTACGCGACGAACTGCGCAACGAGTTGGTGCCGCTCAACCGCAAATATCCGATCGCGGATCTGCTCGACGCCTGCCGCAACTATCCCGGCGTCTCCAACGCTCGCCGCATTACCTTCGAATATGTGATGCTCAAGGGCGTCAACGATTCGCTCGCCGATGCCAAGGCGCTGGTGAAGCTGCTCAAGGGCATCCCGGCCAAGATCAACCTCATCCCGTTCAACCCGTGGCCCGGCACCAGATACGAGTGCTCGGACTGGCAGCAGATCGAGAAATTCTCCGAGATCATCTTCAACGCCGGCTACGCCTCGCCGGTACGCACCCCGCGCGGGCGCGACATCCTCGCCGCCTGCGGCCAGCTCAAGAGCGCGACCGAAAAGCTCTCCGCGCGCGAGCGCCTGGCGTTGCGCGCCATGGCGATGACGGATTGAGTTGCGCATGGACAGCCTCGGTCGGTTGCTGCTGCGGTTCCTGCTGGTGCCCCTCGGTTACGTCGTCGCGGTGATCGTGGGGACGCTGGTGATCGTGCTCGGCTCGTGGAAGCTCGGTCAGGCCGGCGCCGATCCCGACGCCCAGGCGTTCGCCATGTTCGGCTTCGTGTTCGCGGCGCCGGTGCTGCTGGTGATGCTGCTGAGCGTGATGTGGCTTCCCGCCGCGATCGGCATTCTCTGCTCGGAAGCCTTCGCCCTCCGCTCCTGGATGTTCCACGCCGGCAACGGCGCGGTCTCGGCCTGGATCGGCTGGAATCTGTTCGGCTATATCGACGAGGCCCGCATCCCGCTCAACGAGCCGCTGCCGGTGATCGCCGCCGGGCTTGCCGGCGGCTTTGCCTATTGGGCGATCGCGGGCTGGAGCGCAGGCTTCTGGAAGCCAGTGCTGCGCGGGTCGGAGCCGGCGGCGCTGGCGAAGGCAGCCTCACATCCGCCGGAAATCCGTTAGTGAATCTGCTATAGAGTGCCTTCGACCGAGGGGACAGGCGAGCGCCCATGCCAGCGACTTCGAAAGCCGATCGGCGGACCGCCGACCTGAAGCTTGGCCGTATCGCCTTGATGATCGTGCTCGGCGCCCTGCTCGCCGGCTGCGATAAATGCGGCGACTGGTGGTCGCCGTCGCGCGGAGATGCGCAGGCCTGCCGCGAGCAGGCGCCGCGGCCGCAATAGCCGGTCGGCCGATCGTTTGCGGGTTTCCGTAGCAGTGCCGCAGGCTTCGTTCTCTCGCCTACAGGGGGGAGACTACCGCGCGACCGTGCGCTGTTTCATCACGCACCGCGCATTTGAACTCGCCCGGCGCGTCGGCTAGACACGCGCGGGGATCAAACGCATGAACCGAACCGGCCTCGTGATCGCGCTTGCCGCCGCCGCGACGGTCGGACTCATCTTCGGCATCCGGCCCGACCTCGATCTCAACCTCGCGGCGCTGTTCTTCGATCCCGGACGCGGCGGATTCTGGCGCGCCTATGATCCGCCTTTCCTGCGGGCGCGCGATGTCGCCATGTGGCTGGTCACGCTCGTCGCCATGCCCGCCTTTGGCGCGCTCGCGGTTAAGCTCATCCGCCCGAGCCGGCCGCTGCTCATCCCGGGCCGCGCGGTCGTGCTGATGCTGCTCACGCTCGCGCTCGCGCCCGGCGTACTCGCCAACCTCGTGCTCAAGGAGCATTGGGGCCGGCCGCGCCCCATCGACGTGACCGAGTTCGGCGGCGGCGAGCATTTCCGCCCATGGTGGGATCCGCGCGGAGACTGCCCGAAGAACTGCTCCTTCATCGCCGGCGAGCCCTCGGGCGCGTTCTGGACGCTCGCTCCGGCGGCGGTCGTGCCGCCGCAATGGCGCGCGCTCGCCTATGGCGCGGCGCTCGTCTTCGGCGCCGCCGTGGGCGTGTTGCGCATGGCGGCCGGCGCGCACTTCTTCACCGACGTGGTGTTCGCCGGCGTGTTCAGCTTTCTGCTGGTCTGGCTCGTGCATGGCTGGCTCTACCGCTGGCCGCGCACGCGAATTTCGGAGGCGGCGGTGGAAAGAGCGCTGGAGCGGATGCGGGGTCGGCAGCCTTAGCGCACGGTCGCTCAATATTGACCCTTGGGTTCCAGGCCGAGCATGAATTGTCCGTACATGCTGCCGGTGGAGTCCCAATTGAGGCTGATGTGGGACGCGGCGGCGTGCGCATCGCGCCAGCTGCGCTGCAGCGGCGTTTCCAGAAACAATCCCTGCCCGCCAGCGGCGAGGAACAAGGCATCGATGGCCTCGACCAGAAGCCGCACGCAGAACGCCTGGTCGCGGCGGTTGCGCAACCGCATGTCGACGCTGATCGGTTCACCGCGCGCCGCGGTCTCGAACGCCTGCGCGAGATCCCGGATCATCAACAGCCGTGCCGCGTCGATCAGGGCGCTCGCCTCGGCGACGCGCATCTGCACGGTGGTGAGCTCGGCCATGCGGCGGTTGCCGCCGGTCACGGCGCCGCGGGTGACGCGGTGACCAGCCATGGCGAGGAAATCGGCGAGCGCGCCCTCCGCCATGCCGAGCACCGGCGACACGATGGTGATCGGCAGCACGGCGAGGAAGGATTGCCGATAGAGCGGATTGGGATTGGCGCGCATGCCGGGCGCGGTGGCATCGGCCAGTTCGGCGAAGGCAAGCGTGCGATGGGTCGGTACGAACGCGTCGCGGGCCACGATGTTCTTGCTGCCGGTGCCGGCGAGCCCCATCGTGTGCCAGTTGTCGTCGATGGTGCAGTCGGCGGTGCGCAGCAAGAAAAAACCGGGCTTTGCCGGTCCGTCCGGCTGCGGAATCATCCCGCCGAGCAATTGCCACTGGGCATTGTCGCAGCCGCTGCAGAAGCTCCCGGTCCCGGACAGTCGATAGCCGCCGTCCGCGGCCACGGCCTGTCCGACCGGCGCATAGGTCCCGGCGACGAGGGCCCTGCGGTCCCGCCAGACCTCCTCCTGCGCCTGCGGGTCGAAGCAGGCGATGAGCCACTGGTGCGAGGCCAGCAGCCCGTAGACCCAGCCGGTCGAGCCGCAACCAGCGGCAATGGCCGCGACGATTTCGAAGAAGACGTCGAAGCCGTACTCGAAGCCGCCATAGGCCTGCGGCTGCATGACGCGAAACAGATCCGCGTGCCGCATGCGCTCGATCATGTCGTCGCCGACGCGACGATTGGCTTCGGTCTGCTGCGCCCGCTCGCGCGCCCGCTCGGCGACCGCGCGCGCCCGCGCCATGAGGTCGGCGACTTCGGGTCTGGCGACCGGCGACCGAGCGGCAAGGACTGACATTGCGAGCATGGTAGCACGCCTAAAGGGCGTTACGCCCGTCTTCGCGGGGATGTGGGCGACCGGGACGGCCCGGTCGGCGCGTGAAGCGGAGCGCAGCTGCGGGGACATCGTCCCGGATGCAACGCGGCCGGGCCTGCGCAGACTGCGTAAACTTGTCCTCGCGGGCGCCTTTGCCCACCCCGCGGCTGCGTGCTACCCATGGCAACAACAACAATAACGGACGCCGGAGGGAGCGCGTGACGGCAGAAGCCGCTGCATTTGGTGCGCCGGTTGCAAAGGTCGAGCGCGCGGCCCGACTGCGTGTCGTCGCCGGCTGGCTGTGGTCGGGCGCGCTCCTCGTCGTGCTGACGTTTCTCGTCCTCTACCCCGTCGCCATGCTGCTCCTGGGCGCGCTCACCAACACCAACCCGGTGGTGGACGGCTTCGGCGTATTCGATCTCTCGCTCGACAACTTCCTCACCGTTCTCGGCAACCCCAATGTCCACCTCGCGCTCGCCAATTCGCTGATTGCCTGTGCCGGCGGCACGGCGCTCGCGGTCGCGATCGGCCTGACTTTCTCCTGGATCGTGGTGCGCACCGACACGCCGTGGAAAGGCTTCATCGGCGCGGCGAGCTTGATCCCGCTGTTCGTGCCGCCCCTGGTGGCGGGCGTCGCCTGGTCGATCCTCGGCTCACCGAAGTCGGGCCTCATCAACACCATGCTCAAATGGGCCGGCTTCGATTGGCGGATCGATCTCTATTCCATGACCGGGCTGATCCTGGTGTTCGGCATGTACTACGCGCCCTACGTCTACATGTTCACCGCCTCGGCGCTGCGCAACATGGACCCGAGCCTGGAAGAGGCGGCGGAGATCGCGGGGGTCGGCCCGGTGCGCACGCTGTTCACAGTGACCTTCCCGCTGATCGCCCCGGCTATCATCTCCGGCATGCTGCTCTCCTTCATCGTCATGCTCGGCATCTACGGCATCCCGGCCGTGCTCGGCGCGCCCGCCAACATCTCTGTGCTGACCACCTACATTTTCAAGCTGACCAATTGGAGCCCGCCGCTCTACAGCACGGCCGCTGCGGTCGCGATCATTCTGATGGTGGTGACGGGGGCGCTGGTGGTGTTGCAGCAGCGCGTGCTCTCGGGCCGCAACTTCACCACCGTCGCCGGCAAGGCGTTCCGGCCGCGCGCCCTCGAGCTCGGACGGTGGCGTTGGCTCACGCTCGGCTTGGCGTTCCTCTATCTGTTCGCCGTCGTGGTGCTGCCCACGCTGGCTTTGATCGTGGCGGCGTTCCGCCGCTTTTTGTTCATCCCCAACGCCGCCAGCTTGTTCGACATGCAGCACTATTCGCTCGGGCATTTCGAGAGCGTCTTCGACAATCCGCTCACCATGCGGTCGATCTGGAACACCATGGAGGTGGGCCTGATCACGGCGCTGGCGGGGGGCGTGCTTGCCTTCGCCATCGGCTATACCGTGCACCGCGCCAGCGTGCCCGGACGGCGCGGGATCGATCTCATCGCCACGCTGCCGGTGGCGATTCCGGGACTGGTGATCGGCGTCGCCTATCTCTGGGCCTGGATCGGGCTGCCCGGCGGGCTCTACGGCACCATCTGGATCCTCGCGCTCGCCTTCATCGCGCGCTTCATGCCGGACACCATGAAGTCGTTGTCGACCTCGTTTCTCCAGATCCACCGCGAGCTCGAGGAAGCGGCTTGGATCTGCGGCAAGGGCCGCATCGGCACGATCCGCAGCATCGTGCTGCCGCTCGCGCGCCCCGGTACCGTCGCTGCCATGACGCTGTTGTTCATCCTGGCGATCCGCGAGCTCGGCTCCTCGCTGTTTCTCTACACCAGCGACACCACGGTCATGGCCGTGCTGCTGCTCGACTACTACGAGGGCGGCAATACCGGGAAAACCGCCGCCTTCAGCCTGGTGCAGACGGCGCTGCTCGCGGTGCTGATCGGGGTCGCGGGCTGGCTGTCGCGCGGCAGTACCGATGGCAGCGTCGGCCGTTCGGGATGACGAGTAACGATAACAACCGGAGGAACATCGCCATGAAATCGATCTTGACTGCGTTCGGTCTTGCCGTCGCGCTCGCAACGCCGGCAGCCGCCCAGAATTTCGGGCCGCCCGAACTGATCGACGCCGCCAAGAAGGAGGGCAGATTCGTCTACTACACGGCGAATTTCGCCGAGGTGGAGCAGGAGGTCATCAAGGCCTTCAACAAGCGCTTCCCCGAGATCAAGGTGGAGATGGTGCGCGCCCCGGGCGGCCAGCTCATCACCCGCGTGAAGACCGAAGCCGCCGCCGGCAAGCTCACCGCCGACGTGGTCGATCATTCCGACCGCGCTCTCATGACCGGCCTGGTGGACCTGTTCCAGGACTATGCGCCGCCGAACGGCAAGGACTATCTCCCCGAAGCGATGATCTCGCCCAAGCTGTGGCCGCGCGTCACCCTGGTATGGTCGATCGCCTACAATTCCGCGCTGGTGCAGAAGCCGCCGAAGAGCTGGATGGACCTCACCAAGCCGGAATACGCCAACAAGCAGATCGGCCAGGTCATCGCGCCATCGGGCGGCACCACCTGGACGCGCGTCATGTTCGAGCGGCAGGTGCTCGGCGAGGACTACTGGAAGAAGCAGGCGGCGACCAACCCGGTGCTCTATCCCTCCGGCGCGCCGATGTCCGATTCGCTGGTGCGCGGCGAGATCACGATGGGTCCGCTGCTCTACAACATCGTCTACCCGAAAAAGCGCGACGGCGCGCCGCTCGAGATTTTCTTCGCACCCGAGGGTGCGCCGGTCAATCCATATGCCAGCGGCGTGCCCAAGACCGCCGCGCATCCCAACGCCGCCAAGCTGTTCCTCAACTGGTGTCTGTCGGAGGAAGGCCAGACCTTGATGATCAAACAGCTGGGCAATCTCACCTCGCTCAAGACGGCGCCGGTCTATCCGCAGGGCTTCGATCCCAAGGTGGTCAAGGTCTGGCTCCCGAACTTCGATCAGTACGTGAAGCTGCACTCGAGCTGGATCGAGGAGTGGAACAAGATCTACGGCTACCGGCAGTAGCCGGCATGCAGCGGAGCGTCATGCGCCTGTCCGCGTTACGCTAAGATTTGGAGGCGACGCATGTCGGCGGCGCTCGACGTTCGCGAGCTGCGCAAGCAGTTCGTCCTCGGCCGGCCGGCCGTGGACGGTGTGAGCTTTCACGTGGCGGCGGGCGAGATCGTGGTTCTCCTCGGCCCCTCCGGCTGCGGCAAGACCACGACGCTGCGCTGCGTCGCCGGCCTCGAACATGCCACCGCCGGGCGCGTCAGCATCGGCGGGCGGCTGGTGTCGGCGCCGGCCGACGGCGTCCAGGTGCCCTCGCGCCTGCGCAACATCGGCATGGTGTTCCAGTCCTACGCGGTCTGGCCGCACATGACGGTGAAGCAGAACGTGGCCTATCCGCTCCGCCACCGCCGTGTCGCGCGCGCCGAGCTCGAGCGCAAGGTTGGCGAGACGCTCGAGCTGGTCGGCCTGTCGGAATTCGCGCAGCGCTCGGTGGTGTCGCTCTCGGGCGGGCAGATGCAACGGGTGGCGCTCGCGCGCAGCCTGGTCTACCAGCCGCAGCTCCTGCTCCTCGACGAGCCACTGAGCAATCTCGACGCGCAGCTGCGCCTGCGGCTGCGCGACGACTTGCGCCGCATCATCAAGCAGACCGGGGTCACCGCCGTCTACGTCACCCATGACCAGGCCGAAGCCGTGGTGCTCGGCGACCGCATCGGCGTCATGCGCGAGGGCAAGCTGTTGCAGATCGCGTCTCCGGACGAGATCTACAATCGGCCGGCCGACCTGTTCGTCGCCAACTTCACCGGCGCCTCCAATCTGCTCGCGGGCCGTCTGATCGAGCGCAACGGCGAGTTCGGCACCGTCGACGCGGGAGGGCACCGGCTCACGGCGCTGATGCCGTTGAACGTCAAGGCGGGTGATGCGGTCAAGATCGCGGTGCGCCCGGAAAACCTGCGGATTGGCCACGATGGCGCGACCGGCCCCAGCAATCGGTTCACCGCGCGCGTCGCCGGCCGCCGTTATCAGGGCACGCAGACCGTCTACGAGCTCGCCGCGCTCGGCGGCCGGCTCGAGGCGCTCGAGCTCGGAACCAGCGCGCGCCACGCGATCGGCAGCGACGTGGATGTGGTGCTGCCGCCCGCGCTGTGCTGGGCCTACCCCGCGCGCGCGGACGCCGGGTTGGAATAGGGCTTGCCGCGCATGCGGCGCGCGCTCTGTCCCCATGGGCGAGGAGCCGACCGGGTTCGTCGTCCGGTCGGTGGCCAATTTTCCGGCGCGGCCGCTATTATTCACCAGCGCGGAAGAACAACGAACCGGAGGAGACGGGCGTGAGGAATTGGATGCTATTTGCCGTTCTCGCCTGGGTATCGATTGCGCCGGCCGGCATGGCGCGCGCGCAGGCGATAACCGTCGGCGCGACCAGCAGCACGAGCGACGCGCCGATCTACATCGCCGCCAAGAAGGGATACTTCCGCGACGAAGGCCTGGATGTCAAAGTGACAAACTTCCGCTCGGCCGCCGACATGGTGGCGCCGCTGGGTGCCGGCCAGATCGAAGCCGGCGCGGGCTCCGCCTCGGCCGGGCTCTACAATGCGGTCGCACGCGGCATCAAGATCAAGATCGTCGCCGACAAGGCGTCCTCGCCGCCGGGCTACGGCGGCACCAAGATTCTGGTTCGCAAGGATCACGTCGAGAGCGGGCGCTACAAGGAGCTCAAGGACCTCAAGGGCATGAAGTTCGCGATGAATGCCCCGGGCGTGAGCAATACCTCGACCCTGAACACCTTGTTGAAGTCCGCCGGACTGAAATATTCCGATGTCGAGACCGTCGACCTTCCGTTGCCCGACCATGTCGTCGCGCTCAAGAACAAATCGGTCGACGCTTCGGCGTCGGTGGAACCGGGGCCTGCGCTCGCGATCAGGAATGGCGACGCGGTGCTGATCAAATCCGACGACGAGATCCTGCCGAACCATCAGATCGCCGTCCTGCTGTATTCGGAGGAGTTCGCCTTCAAGCAGTCGGAGGCCGCCAAGAAGTTCATGCGCGCCTACATCCGCGCCGTCCGCTTCTACAACGGCGCGCTCGCGAACGGCAGGCTCGACGGACCGAACGCCGACGAGGTCATCGCCATCCTCAGCGAGGCGACGCCGATCAAGAGCCGGGACATCTACAAGGCGATCACGCCGACCGGGATGAACCCTGACGGGCGCGTGAACAAGGCAAGTCTCGCGTATGATCTCGCCTTCTACACCGAGCAGGGCCTGGTCAAGGCCGCCGTCAATCTCGATGATGCGGTCGATGGTTCCTTCGTCGAAGCGGCGCTCGAGAAGCTCGGGCCTTACCGGCGGTAGGCGCGGGAAACGGGCGCATGACCCGGCGCGATCATCTTGCCGACCGCGCCGCTGAGCGCTAAAAACAAGGGCGCATTCGAGCTTTCGCTGTGCTCCCAGGCCCGTTTCCGGAGCCGATCGTGCATTCAGACCAGCCGTCTGCATCCGATTCCCCCTTCGAAGTGGCCGACGAGGTAGATGAAGCGGCGCTTGCACGCGTGATGCGCATCGTGCCGCTCGGCGCTGGCGTATTGGCGGGCGCCGCAGTCGCGCTGCTCGTCCTCGGCTACCTCGCGATTTATCTGCTGGTCTTCATTCCGCGCGGCACGATCGGATGATGGCATGACCGAGCTTCATCCCGAAATGCACGAGCGGCGCATCCTCGGGACCGAGCTGCTGTGGGCCTTCGGCGTCGGCGTGCTGATCGCCGCGACCTTGAGCATGATCGTGTTCACCGCCCTCACCATCAACATCAATCCGCCCAGCAATGTCGAGCGCCTCGATCCTAAGACACTGCATCTCTCTGGCGAGTTCGCGGAGCACAATCTCGGCACCACGGTTACCGCCGATGGCGGCGTGACGACGCGGGCGGTGGCGACGCAGTTCATGTTCGTCCCGCGCTGCATCGCGGTGCCGCAGGGGCGGCCCGTGACGCTGCGGTTCACGACGCCGGACGTGATCCACGGCCTGCTCATTACCGGCACGAACGTGAACACCATGGTGGTGCCGGGCTACGTTGCGCAGGTGCACACGGTATTCACCCGCAGCGGTGATCTGCTGATGCCCTGTCATGAATATTGCGGCCTCGGCCACAGCGAGATGTGGGCAACCGTGCAGGTGCTGCCGGAGAGCGAGTTCAGGCCGGATTCCGAGGGAAGGGTTTCCTGTGCGCAACGTTGAGCGGCTCTGTCTCGCGCATTTTTGGGTTGCGTTTGCTGCCTTCCTTGCCGCCGCGGTGCTGGGCGCCTGGCAGATGTGGGTGCGCAGTCCGCTCGGCGCCGACGTTGGTACGCCCGGGCAATATTTCATGTCGGTCACCGCGCACGGCGTGGCGATGGCCTACGTGCTGACCACGTTCTTCATCATGGGCTTCGGCTATTTCGTTGCGGTGACGGCGCTTGCCCGTCCGCTGCCGGGAATCATATGGGCCTGGCTTGCGTTCTGGATGGCGATCATCGGCGTGGTCATGGTCGTGGGACCGATCGCGAGCGGCACCGCATCGGTCCTCTTCACCTTCTATCCGCCGCTCACCGGCAGCCCGTGGTTCTATATCGGCCTCGTCCTGGTGGTGGTCGGGTCCTGGATCTGGTGTCTGTTGATGATCGTCGCGATGGTGGGGTGGAAGCGCGAGAATCCCGGACGTCCGGTACCGCTGGCGATGTTCGCGACCGTGGCGAACGCCGTCATGTGGCTGTGGACTACCGTCGGCGTGGCCGCCGAGCTGCTGTTCCAGGTCATTCCGGCGGCGCTCGGCCTGACCCAAACCGTCGACGTCGGGCTGGCGCGCACGCTGTTCTCCTGGACGCTGCACGCAATCGTCTATTTCTGGCTGATCCCGGCCTACATCGCGTTCTATACGATGGTGCCACGCGCAGCCGGGGGACGACTCTACAGCGACACCATGGGCCGGCTGACCTTCATCCTGTTTCTCATCTACAGCCTCCCGGTCGGCATGCATCATCTGCTGATGGATCCGGAACACGGCAACGCGACGAAATTCATCCAGGTGCTGCTGACCGCTTTCGTGTCGGTGCCGACGCTGCTCACGATCTTCACCATAGCCGCCTCCCTGGAGATCGCGGGCAGGCTGCGTGGCGGACACGGCCTGTTCGGCTGGATCGCGGCGCTGCCGTGGGAGCGCCCCATGGTGCTCGCGACCGGCCTTTCGTTCGTGATGCTCGGCTTCGGTGGTTTCGGCGGGCTCATCAATATGGGCTACGGCATGAATGCGATGGTCCACAACACGTCCTGGGTCACCGCGCATTTCCACCTCATCTTCGGCGGCTCGGTCGTCATCATGTATTTCGCCATCGCCTATGAGATCTGGCCGCGCCTCACCGGCCGCGAATACCTCTCGCTCGCCCCGCTGCGGGCGCAGCTCTGGCTGTGGTTCATCGGCATGATGGTGATGACGCTGCCCTGGCACTGGCTCGGCCTGCAGGGACAATGGCGGCGCGTCGCCAATTTCAACTATGCCGACCCGATCATTGCCGCCTGGGGACCCTGGGTCATCGTGTCGTTCGTCGCCGGGCTTGTCCTGCTTGCCTCTGCGCTGTTGTTCGTGCGTAACCTCTTGGTGCTGCACCGAAGCCCGCTGGCGGCGATCGCGCGGCCCCTCTATGCGTTGGCGGTCCATCCGCCGCAGCGGCTCCCGGCGGCGCTCAACGGTTTCGCGCTGTGGAACGTGCTCGTGCTCATCCTGATGCTGCTTGCCTACGGCTATCCCATCGCGCAATTCGCAATCGCGCCATCACCGAGCGCGATCGTGCACCGCATCGAGTAGGAGCGCGCCGTGTCGGACCCGCGCATGTCCGAGCCCCATGTCCTCGACCAGCCGTGGCGCATCTGGGCTACGGCGGCGGTGCTTGCCATCGTGTTCAGCGGCATCGTGCTTGGCGTCGTGATCATTCCGGTCGTGCAGGGTCGCAGTGCCGGGCTCGATGCCTACACCGCAATCTGCCGCGCGCTCGGCATTCTGCCTGGTTCACCGGCGCAGCCGCAGCCGTCCGACCGCACGCCGCCGACGCCGGTTTCGCAGGTGACGTGGACGCCGGAGGTCCTGCAGGTTCTCGCCCGCGCCGATCCCGAACGAGGTCGAGCCAAGGTGGCGGAGGTATGCGTGGCCTGCCACGGCGAAGAAGGAGTGGCCGTCGTGCCCGAAGTTCCCAACCTCGCCGGACAATCCGGTGCCGCGATCTACAAGCAGCTGCACGACTACCGCACCGACAGCCGCGCCCATCCGCAGATGACCGGCGTCGCCAAAGCGTTGGAGCCCGCGCAGATCGCCGATGTGGCGGCCTATTACGCGGGTCAGCCCAAGCGCAATCCCAATCCGGCGACGTTGGCGGAATCGCCCGCGGCGATCGTGCGGCTGGTCGAGCTCGGCGATCCCGCCCGCAACATCCCGCCGTGCGCGGCCTGTCATCGGCCGGGCGCCGGCGGCCCGATCGAGGCGCCGATCCTGTCGGAGCAGGATCGCGACTATCTGATTGGGCAACTCAAGATGTACGCTTCCGGCGAACGCCGAAACGACGTGTATGGGCGCATGCGAAGCATCGCGGCTCAATTGACGGCGGCCGAAATCGAGGGACTTGCCAAGTATTATCGCGCCGGGTTCAGGTGATGGAGGCGGCGCTGTCCGCTTCGCGTCGGGCAGGCGGTAGGGCTCATCTCATTGCGCGACCGCCTAATGGCAGCAGCGCGGAAGTTCGTACGCCGATGGAGAATGCCGTGTTGGCCCGCACCGGTGCGATGTGCGACCGCATCGCCATGTACAATGCCAATGCGCTGAAGATCGGTATCTTCGGCGCCAACTGCTCGTCCGGCCGCTCCGCCACCAAGGTGCCGGAGCGCTGGTCGGCAAGCTGGCCGGATTGCCGTCGCCTGGCCCGCATGGCGGATGACGCCGGCATCGATTTCATGCTGCCGATCGGCCGCTGGAAGGGATACGGCGGCGCCACCGATTTTCATGGCAGCACGCTGGAGACCATCACCTGGGCCGTGGGCCTTCTCTCGGCGACCGAGCGCATGACCGTGTTCGGCACGGTGCACGCCCCGCTGTTCCACCCGCTGATCGCGGCCAAGGAGTTCGTGACCGCCGACCACGTCGGCGAAGGACGCTTCGGCGTCAACCTCGTGGTCGGCTGGAACGAGGGCGAGTTCGAGATGTTCGGGGTCAGCCAGCGCGAACACGACGCGCGCTACGAGTTCGCGCAGGAATGGCTCGATGCCGTCAAACGCGCCTGGTCCGAGCACGGCGAGTTCGATTTCGACGGCCGGTTCTTGCAGCTCAAGGGCGTGCGGGCCCACCCCAAGCCCTTTGGCGGGACCCGGCCGATCATCATGAATGCCGGCTCCTCGCAAGTCGGCCAGGCCTTCGCCTTGCGCAACTGCGATGCGTTCTTCGTGGCGACCGCCGGCTCGCGCACCTCGCTCGAGGGCAACGCGCGCAAGGTCGCCGAGATCAAGCGGGCGGCGCAGGATTTCGGCCGCGAGATCGAGGTCTACACCGTCGGCCAGGTGATCTGCCGCCCGAGCCAGCAGGAGGCGGAGGACTACTACCGCCACGCCATCATCGAGAACGCCGATTGGGGCGCGATCGACGGCATGCTCGCGAACAAGAACATCACGCCGCAGACGATACCGCCGGAGGAATACGCCAAGAAACGCCAGTACTTCGCCGCCAACGCGATCGGCGGCTACCCGTTCGTGGGCACGCCCGACCGCGTGGCCGACGAGCTCGAAAGCATCAGCAAGGCCGGCGTGCGCGGCATCGCCCTGTCGTTCGTCAATTATCTCGATGAATTGCCGTACTTCTGTGACGAGGTGCTGCCGCGCCTGGTGCGGCTCGGCGTGCGGGCGACGCACTGACGTTTCGCGCCGGGGTCGGCGGAGGGCTTGGCGGCCGTCGCCGCCGCCATGCCGCCGACCGAATCGGGAGATGGTCATGACAGAAGCGCCGCGCCATCATCAGAAAACCATGATAAACGGCTAGCGGTGACGCAATTGTCGGGGCGGCGCGACCGAGGAGCAGCGTCCATGTCAGCGTTAGCAGCGGTCAGATCGTGCGGAACTGCCGGGGATCAGGGCAGGCGTCAGTCCGCCCGCGTGACGAGGCCTGGCTGGACCACCGCCGTCGGCGCGGCCGCAGCCTTGCTGCTCATCGTCCCGCTTCTCACGCTGGAAGCCGAGGCACGCGGTGGCGGCGGGCATGGCGGCGGTTTTGGCGGGCACGGCGGCATGAGCCTTGGCGGACGCGGCGGCGGTTTCGGTGGCGGTCGTGCCCTGGGAATGTCGCGCATCGGCGGGCCCGGCATCGGCGCTCGTTCTGTCGGGGTATCGCGCATCGGCGGGCCCGGCATCGGCGCTCGTTCCATCGGGATGTCGCGGATCGGCGGGCCCGGCATCGGGACCCGCTCCTTCGGAGGCGCGCGCATCGACGGCGTCGCCGGGCGTTCCGTCGGCGGCAGCCGTTTCGTCGGGCGTTCGTTCGGGCCGCAGCGCGGCGGCGTTGCGGCCGCGCGGCTCCCCGGCGGCAACCGATTCACCACCGCTTCGGCACGGACGATCGATGGGCCGGGAGGCTTCTCCCGCACGGCCAATCTCGGTCGCGTGCACGGGCTGTTCGGCAATCGCGCCATCGCCAATGCGGCGTGGCGGCCGCACTTCGCCTCGGCCCGGTTCCACGGGCGATTCTTCGGCTCGCCCTGGCCATGGTGGCGCGGCGGTCTCGTCATCGGCTGGATCGGACCGGTGTTCTGGCCCTACGCCTACTACGACCTGTTCGACTACGTGTATTGGCCGTATGCCTATGACGACTTCTGGCCCTATGCCTACGACGACATCTATTACGGCATTTACGGAAATTACGCCTATGGCGGTCCCGGCGCGGTTGCGCGCGACCATGGCGCGGGCTCGGCCGCGCGCCGTTCGGCGCGAGCAGGCGGCGAGCAACGCGCCGCCGACGTGTGCAGCAACAAGGCGTCCGAGCTGACGGATTGGCCGATCGAACGCATTTCGGAGATCGTGCAGCCGACCGATGCCCAGCGCCCGGCACTCGACGAGTTGAAGGCCGCAAGCGCCCAGGCCATCGACATCCTCAAGGCGGCATGTCCGAAAGATCTGCCGACCATTCCGACAGGGCGGCTCGCGGCGATGGCGAGCCGGCTGGAAGTCATGCTGCAAGCGGTGCAGACCGTACGTCCCGCGCTCGAACGCTTCTATCAATCGCTCAGCGACGAGCAGAAGGCGCGCTTCAACGCCATCGCGCCGGGGGACAATTCCACTGTCGCCGGACAGGACCAACGCGATCTCTCCAAGTTTTGCGATGAGCGAGCGCCGGGCGTGACCGACCTGCCGATCGACCGGATCGCCCAGGCGGTGCGGCCGACGGCGGCACAGCAAGCGTCGCTCGTCGAATTGAAAGACGCCTCCGCCAAGGCAGCGGACGGGCTCAAGGCCAATTGCCCGACCTATCAGACGCTCACTCCCACCGGACGGGTGGAGGCGATGGAGAAGCGGCTCGCGGCGACGCTCGGTGCCGTCAAAGCCGTGCAGCCCGCGCTCACGAAATTCTACGACGCGCTGAGCGACGAGCAGAAGGCGCGCTTCAACGCGCTACGCTCGGCCTCGCGGCCGCAGGGGTGAGCGATCGTCGTCTCTCAGGAGCCAATCGCGATCGTCATGCCCGGCAGGCAATCGCGCTTGCCGACAACCCCCATCAACTGTCGACGCTGCCGGCACTCTGCTTCGCGCCCCGCGCCTTCGCGCTTGGCGTTGCGCTGCTCGTCTCGCCGCGCCGGGACTGGTCAGCACGGGCGCGATGTGGCAAGGTTGTATCAGATTGTAAATGCATCCTGAGGTCGAGCTTGCCCAATCGCGTCCGGTCGCTCAAGCTGGAGTCGATCCGCCATGGCCAACGATCCCGTCGAATCAATCCCGTCCGATGATCCGATAACGCCGCCGGAGCCGGGCATCGGCGCTCTGTCTCTCGGGCGGTGGCTACCGCGCCATGGTGTTCCACATCGGGGTGTTGTGGCGGCTGTACGAGACCGGCCTGCTCTCCGGCTTGAAGCGCATTTCGAGCGTCTCGGGTGGCTCGATCACCGCCGGCGTGCTGGCATTGAAGTGGCGCCGGCTCAGCTTCGATCCGGCGCGCCTGGCGGCCGATTTCGTGCCCGAAGTGGTGACGCCGCTGCGGCGGCTTGCCGGCGAAACGCTCGACGCCGAGGCCATCATCGTCGGCGCGCTTGCTCCCGGCACGATCAGCGATCGCGTCACGGCCGCGTATGACCGGCATCTGTTTGCCGGAGCGACGCTGCAGGATCTCCCGGATGCGCCACGCTTTGTCATCAATGCGACCAATGTCCAGTCGGGCGCGCTGTGGCGCTTCATGAAGCCGTATATGCGGGACTACCGCGTCGGCGAGGTGAAGGCGCCGACCGTTCCACTGGCGCGCGCCGTCGCCGCGTCCTCGGCATTCCCGCCGGTGCTGTCGCCGTGCACGCTCCGGCTCGAGGACGACGATTTCACCCCGAACTCCGGCCAGGACCTGCAGCACCCGCCGTTCACCACCCGCGTGGTCCTCACCGACGGCGGCGTGTACGACAATCTCGGCCTCGAGACCGCGTGGAAGCGTTACCAGACCATTTTCGTGAGCGACGCCGGCGGCAAGCTCAAGCCCGAGGAGGAGCCCAAATCCGATTGGGCGCGCCATGCTTTTCGCGTGCTCGACCTGATCGACAACCAGGTGCGCTCGCTACGCAAGCGGCAGGTGATCGATTCGCTCAAGTCGCGGCGCGCGCAAGGGCGCCTATTGGGGCATCCGCACCGATATCGCAAATTACCAGCTCGCGGATGCGCTGCCCTGTCCGTCTCGCCCGGACACTGGCGCTGGCGGAAACCCCGACCCGGCTCAAACGCATGAATGACGATCTGCAGGACAAGCTGATCAATTGGGGATACGCGGTCTGCGACGCTGCCTTGCGCAAGCATGTGGACCCTGCGCTGCGCAGGCCCGCGGACTTTCCCTATCCGGCGGCGAAGGTGTGACGATGGCAGTCAAGATTCCACGTTCTCTCGTCGAGTACATCCTGCTCGGTCCGGCCGGAGACCGGCGCCAATTGCAGGACTCGCCGGTTCTCGGCGACGTCTGGATTGCCTACGCGGACAAGCCGGGCCAGCCGCAGGAGCTGCTGATCACGCCCCAGCGGGCCCAGGTCGCCGGTCGGGTCGCGGCCGAGCTCGACGACCGCATCAAACGGGCGCCGCACGACCTCGCCGAGATCGCATACCTGCAGGGCGTCATCGCCGCGCGCCTCTATTTCGGGGAAGTCCTGCGGGTCATCGTGCCGATGAGCGAATGGTGGAAAAGCCCGCGCATCAACAAGGACATGCAGATCTACTTGCACGCGGAGCAAGGCTGGGAGCGGCTAACCGGCGTGCTCGACATCGTGCAAAGGATGGTCGCGCACTGGAGCGCGCCGACCAAGTACGACCGGGTCGACGAATTGCTGACGGCGTTCGATCGCTACGCCGCGCTCGCCGGGATCATTCTGTGGGCGAGCGAAAACGCGCCGCAAGACGCGCCCGCCTCGCCGGAAGAGGTTGCGCAGGCGATCAAGGACGGAAAGACGGCCATTGCCGAGGGTCTGCGAAAGGCGTTTCACGGCATTTTGGCGCAATTCCCGCCGACGCCGAAGGAAAGAGACGCGCTGATATTTCAGGTCTCGCTCAACCGCGCCGCCACGATGGCGCTTGCTCGCTCCGTTCCCGCCGTCAAGGCGGATGCGGCGCGCACGCTGTTTTCGGTCAACTGCAGCGAGATCGCCTGGGCCGTCATCGATTCGGGCATCCAGGGAAACCACCCTTCATTCAAGGATGCCGCCGGCAATAGCCGCGTGAAATCGAGTTTCGACTTCAGCAACATCCGCAAGATCATCAGCCTCGACAACCTCAGGATCCTCGGCCCGGACGCGCCGGATCCGGACATCAAGGCTGCAAGGCTCAAGGAGCTGTTGCACGATGAGTTGAAGGATAAGCCAGGCGAGGAGGAAGCGGTAAAGCTGCTCACGGAACTGGCGCGGGACACGAGGTCCAAACGCCCCATCCATTGGGAGTCGGTCAAGCCGTTCGTCGAAGTCAAGCCGGAATCGCGGCCGCGGATGAGCGATCACGGCACCCATGTGGCGGGAATCCTCGGGGCCAGCGGGCGAGGCGCGAAGGACCTGCCGAAAGAGCTGCAGGGGGAATACGTGGATGGAATGTGTCCGGACATCCAGCTCTACGACTTCCGGGTGCTGGCGCCGACCATCAAGGAAACCGAATTCGCCATCATCGCCGCGCTGCAATACATCCGACACCTGAACGGGCAGAACGACTACACCACGATTCACGGCGCCAATCTCAGCCTCTCCATCCCGCACGACGTGCGCAATTACGCCTGCGGCGGCACGCCGGTCTGCGTGGAGTGCGAGCGGTTGGTCAACAGCGGCGTCGTCGTGGTCGCCGCCGCCGGCAATCTCGGCTATCAGAGTTTTCAGACCCAGGAGGGCTCCTACGAAAGTTACGCCGCGTTCAGCGTCACCGATCCGGGAAACGCCGACGGGGTGATCACGGTTGGAGCGACGCATCGCTACTCGCCGCACACCTACGGGGTGAGCTTCTTCTCCAGCCGCGGACCGACCGGAGACGGGCGGGCGAAGCCGGATTTGGTCGCGCCGGGGGAACGCATCCGCGCGCCATTCCGTGACGATGGCTGGGGCGATCTCGACGGCACCAGCATGGCGGCGCCGCATGTCAGTGGCGCGGCCGCCATGTTGATGGCGCGCTACTCCGAATTGATCGGAATGCCGCGCCGCATCAAACAAGTGCTGTGCGAAAGCGCCACCGATCTCGGCCGCGAGCGCAGCTTCCAGGGTCACGGCATGCTCGACGTGTTGCGGGCGTTCCAGAGCATCTGAGGACGCGGACCATGATCTTCAGCTTGGATGTGCGCCGCGCGCGCAAGGGAGACTGCCTGCTGTTGCATTTCGGCTCCAAGGCCGAACCCGGCCTGGTGATGATCGATGGCGGGCCGAAGAACGTCTACCAGCCGCACCTCGAGCCGCGGCTCGAGCGGATCAGGCAGGCGCGCGGTCTCGCCGCAAACGATTCGCTTCCAGTCGACCTGCTTATGGTGAGCCACGTCGACGACGACCATATCCAAGGCATTCTCGATCTTACGCGCGAAGAGCTCACGAGGAAGCAGGCACACCGGCCGCTGCGGCTGAACGTCTTGAGCTTCTGGCACAACAGCTTCGACGCGATCATCGGAAATGAGCCGGAAGAGCTGCTGGCCTCGTTCAGAGGGCAGTTCGGTACGGCGGCCGCGTCCGGCGGCGAATTGTCCGACGATGCGGTGCGCGCGGTCGAGGACGCGTCGGCGGAAGACCCGGAGGTGATCGCCAGCAGTCTCAAAGTCCTCGCCAGCATCGAGCAGGGATATCGCCTGCGCAACGATGCCGATGGTTTGGGATATCCGCGCAATCCGGAATTCGGCGGAAAGCTGATCATCGCGCGCGAGGGTGCCAAGGCGACGCCGGTCGCGCAGGACCTCAAGTTCACCGTGCTGGGCCCGATGAAACCCGAGTTGGAGGCGCTACAGGTCAAGCACGACAAGTGGCTCGAGGATCTCAAGAAAAAAGGCAAATCGCCGGCCGCGGGGCTGGCCGCCTACGTCGACAAGTCGGTTCCGAATCTGTCCAGCATCGTCGTGCTGGCCGAGGCCGGCGGCAAGCGGATGCTGCTGACCGGCGATGCGCGGGGCGACAAGATCCTGGAGGGCCTGCAGCTCGCGGGCCGGCTCGCGCCCGGCACGGACAGCAAGATCGAGATCGATCTGCTCAAGGTCCCGCACCACGGCAGCTCCTACAACCTCGACAGGGATTTCTTCGAGCGCATCGTCGCCGCGCACTACGTCTTTTCGGGCAACGGCGAGCACGGCAATCCCGAGCGCGAGACGATGGAAATGCTGTTGGCGGCGCGCGGCGAGGCCGCCGATTTCACCATTCATCTCACCTACCCGATCGAGGAGATCGACGTCGAGCGCAAGAAGGACTGGGAGAAGGAGCAGGCCAACGAGAAGTACCGCAAGCAGAACAATCCCGCGGCCACGGTCAGGGACAACTGGTCTTTCGCCGACAACGGCCTCACCGCGTTCTTCGCGGCGCACGAGACGTTCGCCAAGAAGGTCAGCGTGGTGGACGCTCAAGCGCCGCACGTCATCGACTTGCTCGATCCGCTGAAATTCTAGCGGCGGCTCGGCGCCCGCGCCGGCGAGCTGACCGGGCACGCCGCGACCCGCCGTCCGCCGCTTGCACCTCCCCGCATTCGCCCTATAGTCCGCGCCGCCGCCCCACGGCGGTCATTTTGCCGGCACTGACGCGGCATCAAAGATGGCGCGCGGGGCGAGCCCAGGTCTGGCGCGCGGGGGGCGCCGGTTTCGCCCGGCGATCACAAACGGGAGGACCGGCGTCGCCGGTCGCAGTCGACGATGCCGCAAGGCGAGACCAAGAAGCGCGACGTGAAGAAGGTGGTTCTCGCCTATTCCGGCGGGCTCGACACCTCCATCATCCTGAAATGGCTGCAGACCAGTTACGGATGCGAGGTAGTCACCTTCACCGCCGATCTGGGCCAGGGCGAGGAGCTCGCGCCCGCGCGGGAGAAGGCGCTGCTGCTCGGCATCAAGCCGGAGAACATCTTCGTCGAGGATTTGCGCGAGGAGTTCGTGCGCGACTACGTCTTCCCGATGTTCCGCGCGAACGCGCTGTACGAGGGGCAGTATCTCTTGGGCACCTCGATCGCGCGGCCGCTCATCGCCAAGCGGCAGATCGAGATCGCGGACAAGGTGGGGGCCGATGCCGTCGCGCACGGGGCAACCGGCAAGGGCAATGACCAGGTGCGTTTCGAGCTCAGCTACTATGCGCTCAAGCCCGATGTGACCGTGATCGCGCCGTGGCGGGAATGGGACCTGCGCTCGCGCGAGGCGCTCGTCGCCTTTGCGGAGCAGCACCAGATTCCGATCCCCAAGGACAAACGGGGCGAGGCGCCGTTCTCGGTCGACGCCAATCTCCTGCACGCCTCCTCGGAGGGGAAGGTGCTGGAGAATCCGGCGGAGGAGGTGCCGGACTACGTCTATTCGCGCACGCTCGACCCGCAGGATGCGCCCGAAAAGCCCGTCCATATCGTGGTCGATTTCGAGCGCGGCGACGCGGTCGCGCTCGACGGCAAGCGGCGCTCGCCCGCCGACCTGCTCGCGGAGCTTAACGCGCTCGGGTGCGCCCACGGCATAGGCCGGCTCGATCTCGTGGAGAACCGCTTCGTCGGCATGAAGTCGCGCGGCATGTACGAGACCCCGGGCGGCACCATCCTCATCGCCGCCCATCGCGGCATCGAATCCATCACGCTCGATCGTGGCGCGGCTCACCTCAAGGACGAGCTGATGCCGAAATACGCCGAACTCATCTACAATGGGTTCTGGTTCACGCCCGAGCGCGAGATGCTGCAAGCCGCCATCGACACATCGCAGGAATTCGTGACCGGCTCGGTGCGGCTCAAGCTCTACAAGGGCAACGCCGCGGTGGTCGGCCGGTCGTCGCCCTATTCGCTCTACGACCAGGACCTCGTCACCTTCGAGGAAGGCAAGGTCGCCTACGACCATCGCGACGCCGAGGGCTTCATCCGGTTGAACGCGCTGCGCCTGCGCACGCTCGGCCAGCGACGAAAAAAGCTCAAGCTGAAGAAGTAACGGACGACCCGCTACTTGTCGTTGCGCCGCGGCGGTCGCAGCGCCCGGGACCCGAATCGCAAAGGCTGCCGTCGCGTCAACGTTTCCGGCACGTTGACGTCGACATCGACGAATTGGACGCAGCTTTGCGGTTTGCTGTGCCGCGTTCCGCCGCGCCAGGGGCCGTCGCGCAGCTGAATGTCTGTCATACGATCGAGGTCGAAGCAGCGCCAGTCGCCCTCGGGCAGGAGCCGCGACGTGCTTTCTCCGCCGATTTGGAACACGAAAACGGCGTCCTTTCCGGAAATCTTATAACCCAAGATATGCGGACAAGCCTCGCGATAGCGACCGTCATACATGCACGTGATCTGCTTGCGGGCACGGATTGCGTTCCAGACGAGTCGGTAGATCGCGCTCGGCCGCTTGCTCGGCGATGCGCGGTCGGACCCGCGCCGGGCGGCGTCTCGCCCCGTCACATCTTCACCGCTACCTTGCGGTTCTCCCCGAGATTCGGCGTCTCGCCGGTGATCCGCGCCTTGGCAAACTCGAACGCAGCCACAGCGGCACTCGCGGGCCCGTCCCATAGTTCGGCGGTCATCGGCCGCACCCGCAGCACGCAGACGTTCGGATCGTCCGGTCCGCTCCACCACGCGTTGTCGGTGCTCCTCCAGATTTCGGCGGCCTTGGCGGGATCGCGCCACGCCTCGGCGCGGGCGCTGATGGAGAGATAGGCCTTATCCTTGGCGTCAATGAAGACGAGACCGACGTCGTGCTCGGCTTCGATCTCATGCTCCTTGCTGCTGTGGCAGTCGGTGACGAACCAGATGATACCGGCATCGCGCTCGGGCCGCGCCTCGAGCGGTCGCGCGCGCAGGCCACCAGATGACTGCGTGGTCAGCATGGCTACGCCGACCTGCTCGATGATGTCCCAGACGCGCTTGATGCTCGCCTGGGTGTTGCCCTTGTCGCGCATATCGAACCAACACCCGCCCGCCTCCGCGGTTCCACGCCGATGGCGTTGCCGGGTCAGGCTGGGGCGTGGCAAACCGCCTCGACGTTGTGGCCGTCGGGATCGAGCACGAAGGCGCCGTAATAGCTGGAATGATATTGCGGCCGCAGGCCCGGCCCGCCATTGTCCTTGCCGCCGGCCGCGAGCGCGGCGCGGTAAAAGGCGTCGACGGCGCGGCGATCGTCGGCGGTAATTGCGACGTGAACAATGCCCTTGAGCCCGCCTTCGCCTCCGATCCAGAAGTCGGGCTTGCCGTCTTTACCGAACCCGGCGGCCGGGCTGCCACTTTCGGTTCGATCGGCCGCGATCTCCATGATCAGCGTATAGCCGAGCGGCGCCAGCGCCTTGCCGTAGAACGCCTTCGATCGTTCGTAATCGGAAACCGGGAAGCCGACGTGATCGATCATGAGCGTCCTTGTGCGGATTTGCGGGGCAGTCAGGGCGGATGGAGGCCGCGATTGTAGCAATGGCACCATCGCACACGTCGCTCGCGCCCCGTTGGCAAGGCGCGCCGGCGCGGACGGCTTCTGCGCGTGCGGTGGCGCCGGGCTTGTGGCTAAATTACCATCGTCGTCGGCTCCGTCCCAGGGGCCCAATTTGCAACGCTGCCAGAACCGGGAGGACGGTCATCAGCGCGCGATCGGAAAGCCGGACACCGTCGCCGCGGCCGCTGGCGCTGCCGTCGGCGCGCCGGCTGTCGCACGCGCTATGGCACGGCCGCTCGGTGCGGGCCCAGCTCCTCATCGCCTTTATCCTGATCGATGTGATCGCCGGGCTGGTGGCGGGGGCGGTAACGATCCTGCAGGCGCGCCGGTCCACGCGGGTCGAGATCGCGGCCTCGATGGAGCTGGCGCAGCTGCTGGTGAGCGAGGCAGTCGCGTTGATGCAGCAGGCGATGCCGGCGGAGAAATTCCTGTCCGACCTCGCCTCGCCGCTGCGGCTCGTCCGCCACGTGCGCATCGTGGTGAAGGACGCCGGCGGCGCGCCGCTGCCATCGCCCGCTGCCGAAGAGGCGCGCGAAGCGCGCGCGCCGGCTTGGTTCGCGGCACTGATCGCCGCTCCCGTCGCCGGCCGCGACGTGCCGGTCGTCGTCAACGGCGCGCGCATCGGTTCGGTCGAGATCGTGCCAGAGCCGCGCGACGAGATCGCCGAGGTCTGGGGCAACACCGTTGCGCTCGCGGTCGTGGCGCTGATCGTCAACGTCGCCGTCATCGGCATGCTCTACCTGCTGTTCGGGCGGGTGCTCGGCCCGCTCACCGGCGTCGCCCGCGGGCTCGCCGATCTTGAGCGGCGCGACTACCAGGTGCGGCTGCCGCGGCCGCACGCGCAGGAGCTCGCCGTCATCACCGACCGCTTCAACGCGCTGGCACAGGCGCTCGACGCCGCGCGCGCCGAGAACGAGCGGCTCAATCATCGCCTGATCACTGCGCAGGACGACGAGCGGCGGCGCACGGCGCTCGATCTGCACGACGAGGTCGGCCCGAGCTTGTTCGGGCTCAAGGCCAATGCCGGCTCGATCGCGACCGCGGCCCGCGAGCTGCCGAGCGACGCCGCGCGCAAGCTGACCGACCGCGCGCGCGACATGCTGGCGATCATCGAGCACCTGCAAGGCATCAATCGCAGCATGCTCAACCGATTGCGCCCGATGGCGCTCGGGCATGTGCCGCTCAAGGACATTCTCGCCGAACTCGTGCGCGACCGCGCGCGCCAGCATCCGCAGATCGCGTTCACGTTTTCCGCCGACAGGCTCATGCGCGGTTACGGCAATTCGGTCGACCTCACTGTCTATCGCTGCGTGCAGGAAAGCCTGACCAATGTCATCCGCCATGCGCAGGCGAGTCGCGTCGGCATCGAGCTCGGCGAGCGCGGCGCGATCGAAAGCGAGGGCAGCGCCGTGGCGGCGCTGGCGCTCGCCATCCGGGACGACGGCCGCGGGATCGATCCGGCGACGCCGCCCGGCTTCGGCATGCGCGGCATGCAGGAACGCGTGCAAGCGCTCGGCGGCAGCTATAAGGTGGAGAGCGCGCGCGGGTGCGGTACCTGCGTGCGCATCACGATTCCGCTGCGCGACGGGAGGCCATGACCAGCGTCCTCATCATCGACGATCACCCGATCGTCCTGCAGGGCTGCCGGCGTATGTTGGAGGACGCGGGTGTCGCGACCGTGCTCGAGGCGAGCGACGTGACGTCCGGCTATCGCCTCTACCGCCGTCACCATCCCGACGTGGTGATCGTCGATCTCGCCCTGCAGGGAAGCGGGCTCGGCGGCCTCGACGTGATCCGGCGCATGCGTTCGCATGATCCGCGCGCGCGTGTTCTCGTATTCAGCATGCACAGCGATCCGATCATCGCCGCGCGCGCGCTCGAGGCCGGCGCCACCGGCTATGTGCTCAAGGACACGTCCTCCGACGAGCTGATGAAGGCGTTCGACAGCGTGCGCTCCGGCACGCCCTATCTCAGCAAGGATCTGGCCGTGCAGGTGGCGTTGGCGCGCACCGGCGTGCGCTCAAATCCCCTCGCCGACCTCACTCCACGCGAGTTGCAGACGCTCTCGCTGCTGGCGGAAGGCAAGCCCTACGGCCGCATCGCCCAGGAGCTCAACGTCAGCTACAAGACCGTGGTCAATGCCTGTTCGCAGCTCAAGCAGAAGCTCAACGCCAAGAACCTGCCCGAGCTGATCCGCCTGGCCGTGCGGCTGGTTGCAACCGAGTCGTAGCCCCCCATCGTCCGGATCGGCTGGCCGTTTCCGCGGCCGCACGCGTCGGCGTTCTCCCCTGGGTTCGCGGGAAGATGGAAGGCACCGGACCGACGCCATGGCGCCGCCCGAGCGCTGTGGCGCCGCAGCCACATTGCCAGATGTTCCGGTCAGAATTGGCAAAACGTCATGGGACCCCGACGGGAGAATGTTCCAGAATTTACCGGGGATTGGTGCGATGCGTGGGGCGAGTGGGCGTGGTCGCGTCGGGTCGCGGCTTGCGGCGGGAAAACGCCGCCTGCTGGAGGCGGCAGCCGTCGGTGCGTTGATGTTGCCGGCGGCGGCCTGGGGCCAGGTGGCGGCGACGCTGCCGGAGGTCACCGTCACAGCGCCACGGCAGACGCCGGCCCCGGTCCGGCGCGCTCCCGCCCGTGCCGCGACGACTACTCCGGCGCGGGCGCCAGCCGCCACGCCGACGCCGCCCCCCGACCTCTCCGCGTTGCAAGTCGTCGCCACCACGCCCGTGACCGGCATCGGCTTCGACCGCAACAAGGTGCCGGCGATGGTGCAGACGGTCACCTCCGAGGACTTCTCGCGGGTCTATTCGCCCAACGTGGTGGAGACGCTGCAGCAGCGCATTCCCGGCGTCATCACGAACAACGTCCAGGGCAACGAATTCGCCACCGACCTGCGCTATCGCGGTTTCAGCGCCTCCCCGGTGCAGGGCACGCCGCAGGGGCTCGCCGTCTACATGCAGGGCGTGCGCATCAACGAGGCCTTTGGCGACACCGTCAACTGGGACCTGATCCCGACCATCGCCATCGGCCGTGCCGACGTCTGGACCAACAATCCGGCCTTCGGCCTCAATGCGCTGGGCGGCGCGATCAGCTTCCAGATGAAGGACGGCTTCACCTATAACGGTACCGAATTCGATGCCTCGGGCGGCTCCTACGGCCGCGTGGGCGGCTGGATTCAATACGGCGTGCGCAACGGCGAGTGGGGTCTCTATCTCGCGGCGCAAGGGCTCAAGGACGACGGCTGGCGCTACCAGTCGCCGTCGCGGCTCGCGCGCTTCTACGGCGATCTCGGCTGGAAGGGCACCGACGCCGAGATCCACCTCGTCGCGTCGGCTGCCGACAACTACTTCGGGGTGATTGGGCCGACGCCGATCGAGCTGCTCAACAACGACTACCGGGCGATCTTCACCTGGCCGCAGACCACCAAGAACCAGGCGGAACTGCTCGCGCTCAACGGCCGCTATTCCGTGACCGACCATTGGACGGTGCAGAGCAATCTCTATTACCGCAGGTTCCACCAGGAGCATGTCGACGACAATGCCGCCGAGGTCGAGCGCTGCAGCGGGGTCGCGAGCAATCCGCTGTTCAACACGCTGTGCCTGGAGGACGACGGATTCCCGCCGCAGCCCAAGGCGAATTTCCAGATTCTCAATCCGAACAACCAGCCGATCAATTGCCCTCCCGGGGCCGGCAATACCTGCGCGCGCACGCCGTGGGGCACGGTCGATCGCACCTTCACCAACGCGATGACGACCGGCGCCTCGCTGCAGGCGCTCAACGACGACAAGGTGTTCGGTCACGACAACTACTTCACGATCGGCGCCAGCGTCGACCGCAGCAAGATCGGCTTCCGGGGCAATAGCGAGCTCGGCTACATCTATCCCGATTTCTTCGTCGGTCCCAACGCGGCGGTGCCGGGCACCGGGCAGATCATCCACACCGGCCGGCAATATCGGCTTCGCCCCCGTCAGCCTCGCGGCGTGGAATACCTATTACGGCGCCTACTTCAACGAAACCTTCGACATCACCAACCGGCTGTCGGTGACTGCGGGTGGACGTTACAACATCGCCCAGATCGCCATGTCCGATCTGCTCGGCACCAGCCCCGACCTCAGCGCCCAGTACACGTTCGAGCGCTTCAATCCGGTGGCGGGCTTCACCTACAAGATCCTCCCGGAGCTGATGACCTTCTACGCCGGCTATTCGGAAGCGAACCGCGCGCCGACGCCGCTCGAGCTCGGCTGCTCCAATCCGTTGCGGCCCTGCCTGCTCGAGGGGTTTCTGGTCTCCGATCCGCCGCTGAACCAGGTTGTCGCGCGCACGCGCGAGGCCGGGCTGCGCGGCAACATCAACACCGCCCGCGGCCGCGGCGATTGGAAGCTCGGCCTGTTCCGTACCGACAGCGAGAGCGACATCATCCAGGTCGCGAGCGTGCTGCAGGGCCGCGGCGTGTTCCAGAACGTCCCCGCCACCCGCCGGCAGGGGCTCGAGGCTGGCGCCCAGTACCAGACCCCGCAATATCTCGTCTATGCCAACTATGCCTTCGTCGATGCCACCTACCAGTTCACCGGCTTGCTGGCGTCGCCGAACAATCCTTCGGCGGATGCCAATGGCGACATCTTCGTCACGCCGGGCAAGCAGATCCCCGGCATCCCGCGGCACCAGGTCAAGGGCGGCGTGGATTACTTCGTGACGCCCGCGTTGAAGCTCGGCACCGACGTGATCTGGGTCGGCAGCCAGTGGTACGTGGGCGACGACGCCAACCAGAACGTCAAGCTCGCGGACTACTGGGTCGCGAACCTGCACGGCTCCTACCAGCTCACCAAGGAGGTGCAGATCTACGGCGTCATCAACAATCTGTTCAACCGGAAATTCGCGACCTTCGGCACCTATTTCGATCCGCAGTCGATCGTCAACGTGCTTCCCAATCCGCCGACCGACCCCCGCACCATCACCCCGGCGCAGCCGCTCTCGATCTATGTCGGAATGCGCGCGAAGCTGTGACAAGTACTCGCGTCACCGCTCGCCCGCCATGATGTAGGCCCACAAGGCCTCGAGCTGATCCGGCTTGAAGAAATCGCCCCACGGCGGCATCTGGTTCTTGCCGCGCGTGATCGAATTGACGAAGCGCTCATGCTGGTCGGGCGGGAATTTCCGTAGATTGAACGCCGCCCCGGGATCCTGCATGTGCGCGCCGTGGCACGGCGAGCAGTTGACGGCGTAGATTTCCGCGCCGGCGGCGATCTGCTCCCTGGGGAAGCTCGGGTTTTCCTCGGCCGGTGCTGGTGGGGCCCTACCAATTAGGATCAGCGCCAAGATGAGCGCCACGGCTATGCGCGTCATGGAGTTATTTGTGCTGCGAGGTGACGAATGGTTTCCGCCCCCATCCTTCGAGACGCCCGCTTCGCGGGCTCCTCAGGATGAGGGCGGAAAGGACCAGACGTTTAGTTAATTTTCATTCCGGCAGGATCGCAAAGGTCCACACCGATCCGCCCTGCGGCACCTTGTCCTTGAGCTGCTCGCGCGCGATGTTCCACCACAGCCCGCCAATGCCGGACAGCACGGTGACGTACTGCCGCCCGTTGTGGCTGTAGGTGATCGGCATGGCATTGATGCCCGAGCCGGTCTGGAACTGCCACACCTGCTGCCCGTTGTCGGCATCGAGCGCGATGAATTCGCCGGTCTCCTTGCCGGTGAACAGCAAGCCGCCACCGGTCGCGAGCA
The DNA here is from genome assembly GCA_963712565.1 of uncultured Alphaproteobacteria bacterium. Classification (GTDB taxonomy): domain Bacteria; phylum Pseudomonadota; class Alphaproteobacteria; order Rhizobiales; family Xanthobacteraceae; genus VAZQ01. The sequence continues at coordinate 84,294 of CAVQIP010000052.1, forward strand.
TCGCCGACCAGATCGGTTGGTCGGTCAGCGGCACGCGCCACTTCTGCTTGCCGGTGAGCGGATCGATCGCGTCGATGTGGCCATAGGGCTCGCCCGGCTTCTTCGGGATCGGGATGTTCTCGATATACATGTAGCGCTGACCGACCACATGCGGCTTGGCCTCGAGGTGCTTGTACATGCGCGCGATGTGCATGGTGTTGGCGTAAAGTAGGCCGGTTTCCGGATTGAACGCGGCATGCGGCCAATTCTTGCCGCCCAGTGTCGAGGGCCAGTGCTCGATCTGCTGGAAGTTGCGTAGATTCTTGGCGACCTCGGTCTCCACCGGCCGGCCGGTCTCCTTATCGATGGCGCTCGCCCAGGTGACCTTCTCGAACGGATTGGCAGCGAGCAGTTTGCCGTTGCTGCGGTCGATGACGTAGAGGAAGCCGTTGCGGTTGAGCTGCATGATCACCTTGCGCTTCTCGCCGCCGATATTGAGCTCGGCGTTGATCAGCTCCCAACAGGCGTCGTAGTCGTAGGCGTCGTTGGGGGTGAACTGATAATGCCAGACGATCTCGCCGGTCTTCGGCCGCATCGCCAGCACCGAGGAGGTATAGAGGTTGTCGCCGTCGCGGGTCTGCGATGCCCACGGCGCCGGATTGCCGATGCCCCAATACATCAGATCGAGTTCCGGATCGTAGGAGCCGGTGATCCAAGACGAGCCGCCGCCGACCTCCCAGGCGTTGTTGTTCTGCGGCCAGGTCTCGTTGCCCTTCTCGCCGCGCGCCGGGATGGTATAGCGCCGCCAGAGATGCTTGCCGGTCTCCGTGTCCCAGCCGTCGATGAAGCCGCGGATGCCGAACTCGGCGCCGGAAATGCCGGTGACCAGCACGCCGTTCGCCACCAGCGGGGCGACGGTGAGCGAGAAGCCGTCCTTCCATTCCGCCGCCTTCGACTTCCACAACTCCTTGCCGTTCTTGGCGTCATAGGCGACCACGTGGGCATCGAGGGTGGTGCGGAAGACCTTGCCGTTGTAGATCGCCGCGCCCTTGTTGGAGACGCCGCAGCAGACGATGCGCGGGGTCTCCGGCGGCCAATCGAGCGTCTGCTTCCAGATCTGCTTGCCGGTGGCGACGTCGATCGCAACGGTAGCCTTGGCGTTGGTGACGTACATCACGCCGTTGTGGACAATCGGCTGTGCCTGCTCGCCCCAATTGTTGTCGAGGCTGAGGTTCCACACCGGCACCAGGCGTTTGACGGTTTGCTTGTTGATCTGCTTGAGCGGGCTAAAGCGCTGTTGGTGATAGCCCATGCCGTAGGTCAGGACATTGTCCGTCGAGCCGCCGTTGCCGTCTTTCCTGAGGTCGTCGAGTGTCTGCGCCGAGGCGCCGGCACCGAGCAGGAACAAAACGCACGCAGCCGATGCGATGGTCTTCATGAGCGTCGCTCCCTGAGTAAGCCGCACGTGGGGCCTTGCTTGCCGGCCGGTTAAGTCCGGCCTGTTGCGGGAGAGAATAATCCATTCGTGCTCGCCGTCGAGCGTCTTGATGAATGTAGATCGCAAACACGCAACCGGATTATGCTGCTCGCGGGGAGAGGTGGGAGCATGCCCATTCGCTGCTGGGTTAGTGGATTGTCAACCGGGGCCGTGGCCGCGCTACTAGGCGCTTCGGCGCTCGCCGCCGATCCCGAGGTGTTTCTCGCCGGCACGACCAGGAATTGCGCGGCCCGCGACCTCTCCGCGCGCGATCTCAAGCAGCGCGACTTCAAGCGCGCGAAGCTCGATCGCGCCAAGTTCAGGAACGCCGACCTCTCGGGCGCGAGCTTGTTCCGGGCGTCGCTGACGCGGGCCGATGTTGTGGGCGCCAAGCTCAAGGACGCCAATCGCAGCCTCGCCGACGCCAAGTGGGCCGATCTCACCGGCGCCGATCTGCGCAACGCCAATCCTGCCGGGGTCGATCTCTACGGCGCCAAGCTCAACGCGGCCGATCTGCGCGGCGCCAATCTCGAGGGTGCGAACCTCGCCAATGCCATTCTGACCGATGCACGGATCGAAGGCGCGAAATTCGAAGCCGCCATCATGCCCGACGGCAACCGGGCGGCGTAACGAGACAACGAAAAGGAGCAGCAGATGCGCGAGCAGGGAGACGGCAGGAAGCCGCAGATCGAGCACGCCGCCGGCAACGGCATGCTCAACCGGCGTGTGTTCCTCGAGGGCGCATTCGTCGCCGCGGCGACGGGAGCGGCGGGCGCGACCATGGCTCGGGCGGAGCCGCTCGCCGTGCCGCGCTGGATGAAGCAGCCGGGCGCCGCACTCACCGCCTACGGCCAGCCGTCGCGGTTCGAGAGCAAGGTGGTGCGCAGCCTGCCCCCGCCGCCCAATCCGGCGACGACGGGCATCGGCGTGGCGCGCACGCCGCTCCAGCTCCTCAACGGTACGATCACGCCGAACGGCCTGCATTTCGACCGCAGCCATTCCGGCACGCCCGACATCGATCCCGACCAGCACCGCCTCCTGATCCAGGGCCTGGTAAAGCGGCCGTTACTGTTTACGCTCGAGGCGCTCGCGCGCTACCCGATGGAATCGCGCATCGCCTTCCTCGAATGCGCCGGCAATTCCGGCGCGCTCAACAGCGCGCAGCCGCAGCCGCTCGACGCGCAGGCGATCCACGGCCTGCTCTCCTGCGCGGAATGGACCGGGGTCCGGCTGGCGACGCTGCTCGACGAGGCCGGCGTCGAGCCCGATGCCAAATGGGTGGTGGCCGAGGGCGCCGACGCCGCCGCGATGAGCCGCAGCGTCCCGCTCGCGAAGTGCATGGATGACGCGCTCGTCTGCCTCTATCAGAACGGCGAGCGCGTGCGTCCCTCGAACGGCTATCCAATCCGGCTGCTGCTGCCCGGCTTCGAGGGCAACATGAACGTGAAATGGCTGCGCCGCCTCAAGCTCACCGCGGCGCCGGTCATGGCCAAGGACGAGACTTCCAAATACACGGTGCTGTTGCGGGACGGGAAGGCTTGGCAGTTCGTATTTCCCATGGAGGTGAAATCGATCATCACCCATCCTTCACCCGGTCTGACGCTGAAGGGACCCGGCTTCTACGAGATCAGCGGCCTTGCCTGGTCGGGGAAGGGCCGCATCCGGCAGGTCGAGGTGTCGGCCGACGGCGGCAAGAGCTGGGCGTCGACGGCGCTGCAGGAGCCGGTACTGCCGAAAGCGCTCACCCGTTTCCGCGCCGCCTGGCAATGGAACGGCAGCCCCGCCGTGCTGCAAAGCCGCGCGACCGACGACACCGGCATGGTGCAGCCCAGCCGTGCGCAATTCATTGCGGAGCGCGGGCTGCGCGGGCTCTATCACTACAACGCCGTCGCCAGCTGGCGGATCAATGAGCAGGGGGAGGCGAGCAATGCATTGGCGTGATCTTGCCGCATCCGGTCCGGCGATGATCTGCGCAGCGGGGATACTCACCGCCGCGCCGGCTCTCGCGGCCGAGGCCCCCCGCCTCGGGCAGACGATTTCGCCAAGCGACGTTTCGCCCTGGGACATCAGCGTGGGACCAGACGGCGCCGGTCTTCCGCCCGGCCGTGGAACGCCGGCGCAGGGTGAGGCCGTCTATGCCGCGAAGTGCCAGGCTTGTCACGGCGAGAAGGGCGCCGGCCAGCCGAACGACGTGCTGGTCGGCGGCTTCGGCACCATCGCCTCGGACCGGCCGGCGGTGAAGACGGTCGGCAGCTACTGGCCCTACGCCACCACGCTGTTCGATTACATCCGCCGCGCGATGCCGTACAACGAGACCAAATCGCTCACCGGGGACGAGGTCTATGCGGTCTCGGCCTACATTCTCCATCTCAACGGCGTGATCGGGCCCGACGAGGCGCTCGATGCGCAGTCGCTGCCCCGGGTGAAGATGCCCAACCGCGACGGCTTCATTCCGTTCCCGCGGTAGCGACGATAGCGCGCTCCTGACTTGTCACCCGGAGCGCGAGCCCGCTTGGCGGGCTTCGAAGGGCGACGGATCAGATTTCATCTCGAAACGCGTCCAGCTCGAACGCGCCCGGGCGGTATTCGCCGGGCACGGGGGGCATGACAGTCAGAGATGCGCTTGACTGATTCGCTGCGCGATCTCGGAGCGGATCACCGCGAGTTCCTGCGCGGTATGGGCGCTGCGCGGGCGAGCGACCGCAACTTCGGCAAGCACCCGCGCCGGACTGACCGACAGGAGCAGCAATCGGTCGGCAAGGCCGATCGCTTCTTCGACGTTGTGGGTCACCAGCAGCGTGGTGACGGGACGGCGGTTGACGAGCTCGGCGAGCTCGTCGCGCAGCCGCGCCGCCAGCGCGTCGTCGAGCGACACGAACGGCTCGTCGAGCAGAAGCAGGTCAGGCTCGACCGCGAAGGCGCGCGCCAGTGCCACGCGGCGGGCGAGCCCGAGCGAAAGCTCGCCGGGATAGTGATCGCGGTGGGCGGCGAGGCCGAGCGTCCGGAACAGGGCATCGAGCCCGGCTTCGGTCGCGTGCGGGGCGGCGAGCCGCACGTTCTGCTCGACCGTGCGCCACGGCAGCAGGCGCGGCTCCTGGAACACCATGCCGAGCGTGCCATGGGCGGGAAGCGCGACGCTGCCGTCGAAGTCGCGGTCGAGCCCGGCGATGATCCGCAACAGCGTGGTCTTGCCGCAGCCCGACGGCCCGACCAGCGCGGCGACCTCGCCGTGGCCCAGGCTGAATGCAAGCTCGCCCAGCACCTGGAGCGTCCCGCCGGAGGCAGCGCGAAAACGCTTTTGCTTGATGGCGACGTCAAGCCGGTCGCGGACGCCAGCGGGCGACATGTCGTTCAAGCGGCTGCACCAGGAGCGTTTCGATTGCCAGCATGACGGCGATGAAGGCGAGAGCATAGGCCAGGATGCGCGTGACGTCGAACAATTGAAACGCCACCCCGATCTCGAAGCCGACGCCGTTGGGACGCCCGAGGAGTTCCACAATGAGCACGATCTTCCACACCAGCGACAGGCCGGAGCGAGCCGCGGCGGCGAGATAGGGCGCAAGCTGCGGCAATATGACGTGGCGCAGGCGCGTCCACGCCCCCATGCGAAACACCTGCGCCATGTCGTCGAGGGCGTGGTCGAGCGAACGCGCGCCTTCGCGCACGGTGACCGTCGCGATCGGAAGCTTGTTCAACGCCACGGCCGCGATCGCCGCGGTTTCGGTGAGGCCGGCCCAGACATAGGCGAGCACGATGATCACCAAGGCCGGCAGGTTGAGCAACACGATCAGCCATGGATCGCCCAGCCGGTCGGCGACCCGAGAGCGGCCCATGACGAGCCCGATCACCGAGCCGAGCGCCATGGCGATGACGAATGCCGCCGCGACGCGTGCGAGCGTGGCGCCGAGATTGAAGGCGAGCGCGCCCGAACGCGCTTCCTCGACGATTGCGATCGCCACCGCCTGCGGGTCCGGAAGCAGGCGCGCGCCGGCCAGCTGCGAGCCGGCATACCAGGCCGCGATCAGCACCGCGAGGGAGACGAGTCGCGCGCCCAATTCATTCCCCCGCCGCCGGCCGGTAGAAAGTTCCCGGCGCGAGCTCGCGCGCCGGGCCGACAAGCTCGCTGCCGCCGATCTCCGCCAGCACGAGATACAAGGCGCGCGCGTCCGCCTCCTCCTCGGCGAGCGGGCGGCGCACGATGCCTTCGCCGTAGCGCTGGCGGTAGATGGCGAGCGCGCTGGGGTCGCTGACGCGGATGCGCGGTGCGAGCCGCTGCCATTCGGTCGCCGATGCGGCGAGGATGTCCTTGGCCTGGCGGGCCGCGTCGAGAAATCGATCTACCGTCGAGCGGTTGCGCGCCGCCCAGCCGCCGTCGAAAGTGTAGCCGACGATCGCGATCGGCCCCTTGGCGCCGAGGCCGGTCATGACCCGGTCCATGGCGATGGCGCGCCTGTGCCCCTTGCTTTCGAGATCGGCGCAGAAGTTCCAGAACGTCAGCGTGGCATCGAGCTCGCCCTGCAACGCTTTCTCAGACAACAGCGGCGGCGCGCCGTAGACGATCGTGGCCTGTCGCTTGAGATCGATTCCGGCGCGGCGCGCCAGCGCCTGCAGCAGCAACCAGCTCTTGTCGAGCGGGCCGCCGGCGACGGCGAGCTTCTTGCCCTTGAGATCAGCAACCTCCCGGATCGGCGATTGCGGTGGAACCATCACCGCGCCGAGCGTGCTCGAGGAGGGATAGAAGACGAGGCTGTCGCCGAGCGAGCGCTCGCGCGCGACCCACAGCCAATCCGACAGCATGAGATCGGCCGAGCCGCCCTTGAGGGCGATCTTGCCGGCTTCGGTGGAGGCAAGCTCGATGGTGTCGATCTCGAGGTCGAGCTTGCGGTCGAGCCCGTGCGTCCTGATGACGTCGAGTTCCCAGGCCAGCGTTCCGGTCCTTTGCACCGCAAGACGAATGCGGTCGGCCGCCGCGGCGCTCGTCGCGACGGCCAGCGCGATGACGGCGGTCAGCACGAAAGTCGGCATGCGAAACATCGGCGCACGATGCCATAGCCCGCCGCGCTTGAAAATGCGGCAACGGGCCGTGGCCCACCTATCTGCATCTTTTCGGTCCACATCGCCGCAGGCGCGCGCTATCATGTTCGCATCAGGCGGCCCCGCCGGTTCCGGCGGACAACGAAAACAACGCGGCCGACCTGAAACCAGGAGGAAGCATCATGATGCGATCAACGCTGCTGGCCGCGCTGGTGAGCGCGGCACTCCCGCTGACGGCGCTCGCCCAGAGTGCGGACGAATTGAAAAACGATGAAAAGACGCCCGGCGATGTCCTGACCTACGGCATGGGCTATGGCCTGCAGCGCTTCAGCCCGCTCACGCGGATCAATCGTGACAACGTCAAGCGCCTCGTGCCGGCGTGGTCCTACAGCATGGCCGACAACAACGGCCAGCAGTCGCATGCGCTGGTCAAGGACGGGGTCATGTACATCACGGATCACGCCAAGACCGTCGCCCTCGATGCTTCGACCGGCAAGGAAATCTGGAAGGCGGTGATCGAGTATCCGCCCGAGACGACGCGGATCGTGTGTTGCGGCATTGTCAACCGCGGCGCCGCGATGCTCGACGGCAAGCTTTTCCGCACGACGCTCGATGCCAACGTGATCGCGCTCGATATGAAGACCGGCAAGGAGCTTTGGCGCACCAAATCCGCCGACCCCAAGGACGGCTACTCCATGACAGTCGCGCCGCTGGTCGCGAACGGCGTGGTCATCGCCGGCGTGGCGGGCGCCGAATTCGGCCACCGCGGCTATCTCGAGGCCTACGATCCCCAGAGCGGTAAGGTGCTGTGGCGCACCTGGACCATTCCGGAGCCGGGCCAAAAGGGCTCCGAGACTTGGCCGAAGAACGATTCCTGGAAGACCGGCGGCGGCAGTACCTGGCTGACCGGTTCCTATGATCCGGAACTCGACCTCGTGTTCTGGGGTACCGGCAATCCCGCGCCCTGGAACCCGCTCGGCCGCGTCGGCGACAACCTCTACACCAATTCGATCCTGGCAATCCGTCCGAAGACCGGGGAGGTCGTCTGGTACTACCAGACCGCGCCGGGCGATCCCTACGACTTCGACGGCGTCAATGAACTGGTGCAGACGGAATTGCCGGTCAACGGGTCGAACCGCAAAGTGATCATGCAAGCGCACCGCAACGGGTTCTTCTATGTGCTCGAGCGGGCGACCGGAAAGCTGCTCGCCGCCAACAAGTTCGTGAAAGCCAACTGGGCGGACAGCATCGACCTGGAGACGGGCCGTCCGGTGTGGAGCGCCGAGACGAAATCCGTGTTCGAAAAGGGTGCGGGCCACAAGGTACGCATCTGGCCGGCGCTGGTCGGCGGCAAGAACTGGGCCCCGATGTCCTACAGCCCGCTGACCAAGCTCGCCTACGTGAATTCGACCGACTTCGGATGGGACTACGAGCCGCTGCCGGTCGAGGAACTCGCGAAGCTCAAGCCCGGTCAAACGCCCTATTTCGGCGTGAAGCGCGATTACGTCTTCGACCATCCCGATGGCCGCGGCCACCTGCGGGCGATCGATCCGCTGACCGGCAAGTCCAAATGGGCGCTCGCGCTCAAGAGCCCGAACATGTCCGGCACGATGGTGACGGCCGGCGGCATCGTCTTCACCGGCCAGCTCACCGGCGAGTTCGTGGCGGTCGACGCCGACACCGGGAAAGTCCTGTGGCAATACCAGATGGGGGCCGGCAGTGTCGGACAGCCCATCACTTGGGAGCGCGACGGCAAGCAATACGTCACCACGACGAGCGGTTCTTCCGGACCGTACGTCGCGCGCGTCGGCGATCCGAACCTGGCCAACGTGCCGCCCGGCGGGATGGTGTGGACGTTCAAGCTGTTCGAGGACTGATCGGCGAAAATCATGCGAGGCCGTCCCTCTTGGCGGCCTCGCCGCCCCCGGATTGTTGCAGCCAACGCCATCTGACGTGAACATTGTCATGCGAGCATGGCCGCTTGCTGTGGGCTGCTCGGCATTCGCCTTGGCAATTGCCCCCGCTTCATCCCTCGCCCAGCCCGCGGCCAATGCCCAGCAGGCCGTCAAGGGCGAGAGCATCTATTCCGACTACTGCTGGACCTGTCACGGTGAGCGGCTGCGCAACCCGGGCGGCGGCACAAGCTTCGACCTTCGACGGCTGCGCCCGGACGACTATTCTCGTTTCGTCAATTCCGTGCTCAACGGCAAGAACACCATGCCGCCCTGGCGCGGCGTGCTCGACACGGAGCAGATCGATTCGATCTGGGCCTATATCCGCGCGACCGTGGATCATTAGAGCGGGATTGGGAACCGCCGATCATCGCCGTTGCCTCGCCGGCGCAAATGATCAAGATGGATCGCTGCGGCGCCATGGCGGAACGGACGTCGCGCGGAGAGCAAATGGAATTCGGGGTCTTCGATCATCTCGATCGCTACGGCGGCGTGCTGGCGGACTACTACGAGGATCGCCTCAAGATTGCAGAGGCCTACGATCGCGCGGGATTTTACGCCTACCATCTCGCCGAGCACCATTCGACGCCGCTCGGCATGGCGCCCTCGCCGAGCGTGTTCCTGGCCGCGGTCGCCCAGCGCACGCGAAGACTTCGGTTCGGTCCGCTGGTATGGGCGATGCCGTTGCACCATCCGCTGCGGCTGATCGAGGAAATCTGCATGCTCGATCAATTGAGCGGCGGACGCCTCGAGATCGGCTTCGGCCGCGGCTCGGTCCCGATCGAGCTGGAATACTACGGCGCCGATCCGGACGACGCGCAGGAGACCTACGCGGAAGCGGTCGAGCTCGTGCTCAAGGGGTTGACGCACAAGGTGCTCGATTTCAAGGGCAAGCGATTTTCCTTCCATGACGTGCCGATGGAAATCGAGCCGCTGCAGAAGCCGCATCCGCCGATCTGGTACGGCGTTCACATGCCGGACAGCGCCGAGCGCGCGGCGCGCCGCAATCTCAACGTCGTCAGTCTCGACCCGCCGCACGAGACCCGTCTCTCGATCGACCGCTACCGCACGATCTGGCCGCAAGTCCATGCCCGCACGGTCGCTTTTCCCAAGCTCGGCCTCGGCCGCTTCATCGTGGTCGGCCCGACCGACGCCGCCGCCATGGCGATCGCACGCCGCGCCTATCTGGTCTGGCATGCGAGCTTTACCCATTTGTTCCGGCGGCATGCGCGTCCGCAATCGCACCCGCGCCCTGCGACCTTCGATCTGGTGGTCGAGCGCGGCCAGGGCATCGCCGGCACGCCGGCGACGGTGGCCGAATTCCTCTCCTGCCAGCTCAGGGAGACCGGCTGCAATTACGTCGTCGGGCAATTCGCCTTCGGCGATCTGACCCGCGACGAAAGTCTGCAGTCCATCGCGCGCTTCGCCGGCGAGGTGATGCCGGTTTTGCGCAAGCAGGCTGCCGCTGGGGCAAAAGAAATGGCCGGCGTTGCGGTGCGTGGAGACGGTTGATATCGTCGCTTGCGCCGACCCGTCCGCCGGAGTTTCCGTTTGAGCACGATGGAGTTGAGCCAGATTCGGCTGGCAGCCGACGTGGGCGGGACCTTCACCGACGTCGCCGCTTTCGACGAGACGACTGGAGAGCTCCGGCTCGGAAAGACGCTGACGACGCCGGCGCGGCTGGTCACCGGCATCGAGCAGGGCGTCACCAAGGCCGGCGCCGGCTTCCGCGCGGCGCGGCTGTTTCTGCACGGCACCACCGTTGCCATCAACACCATCTTGGAGCGGACCGGCGCGCCTTGTGCGCTGCTCACCACCCAGGGCTTCCGCGACATCTACGAGATCGGCCGCGTCAACCGGCCGGAATCCTACAATCTGTTCTTTCGCCGGCACGAGCCGCTGATCGAGCGCGACCTGCGCTACGAGATCCGCGAGCGTATTGATTCGCAGGGCAAGGTGCTGATCAAGCTCGACGAGGACGCGGTGCGTGCCGCCGCCGCCGCGGCGGTCGCGCAGGGCGTGCAGGCCATCGCCATTTTGTTTCTGCACTCCTATCGCAATCCCGCGCACGAGGAGCGGGCGAAAGCGATCATCGCGGCGAGCCATCCGCAGCTGTTCGTCACCGCCTCGCACGAGCTCTCGCAGGAATACCGCGAGTTCGAGCGTACCTCGACGGCGGTCGCCAACGCCTATGTCGGTCCGAGCGTGCGGCGCTATCTCGGCGAGATGGGCGACCATCTCGAGGCCGCCTGCTTCGGGGGCGATTTTCTGATCGTGCAGTCGACCGGCGGTCTGTTCGATGTCGATGAGGCGCAAAGCGCGTGCATTCGTATGCTCGAGTCCGGGCCCGCCGCCGGCGTGATCGGCACCAAGGCGCTGTGCGACGGCATCGGGCTTGCGAACGCGATCGCCTTCGATATGGGCGGCACCACCGCCAAGGCCGGCGTCATCCACGACGGCGAGGTGCTGATGACCGGCAGCGCCCTCATCGGCGGCTACGCCACCGGGTTGCCGGTGCAGATCCCGATGATCGACATCCAGGAGGTCGGGACCGGCGGCGGCTCGATTGCGCGGGTCGAGACCGGCGACGCGCTGCATGTCGGGCCGGAAAGCGCGGGCGCCGAGCCCGGTCCGGTGTGCTATGGCCGGGGCGGCAGCGAGCCGACCATTACCGATGCCAACCTCGTCCTCGGCCGCCTCGGCGCCGACCGTTTTCTCGGCGGCGAGATGCGGCTCGACCTCGATCGGCGCCAAGCGCGCGCTCGCCGCGCGCGTCGCCGAGCCGCTCGGCCTCGATCTCACCGCCGCGGCCGACGGCATCCTGCGCATCGCCATCACCAAAATGTCCCACATGGTGCGCTGGGTCACCACCGAGCGCGGCCTCGACGCGGCCGATTTCACCCTGGTCGCTTATGGCGGCGCCGGACCCTTGCACGCGGCGATGGTTGCGCGCGAATTGCGCATCGCCAGGGTCGTCGTCCCGCGCGCGCCCGGCCATTTTTCCGCCTTCGGCATGCTGGTCGCGGATCTGCGGCGCGATTTCGTCAAGACCTGGTTCACGCCGCTGGCGGAAGCGTCGTTTCCGGCCATGGAAGACATCTACGCCGAGATGGAGCGGCAGGGTCGCGCCGCCGTGCGTCGGAGCGAGGTCGCCGTTGCCGACGTCACGCTGCGGCGCGCGGCGGACATGCGCTATGTCGGGCAGGAGCACGCCGTCACGGTCGAGCTGCCGGTCGAGCTGTTCCAGGCCGAGGATCGCGACGGCATCAAGACGCGCTTCGATGCCGTGCACGCGACGCGTTACGGCTATTCGGCCCCGGGCGAGAAGGCCGAGATCGTGAGCCTGCGCAGCGCGATCACCGGGCTGATGCGCAAGCCCACGTTCGAGCCTATCGCCGCGGGCGAGGCCGTGCCGCCGGCTGCGGCTCGTCGCGGCACGCGCGCGGTCTATTTCGCCGAGGCCGGCCGCCATCTCGACACGCCGAGCTATGATCGCGCGGCGCTGCTCGCCCATAATCGCATCGCCGGGCCCGCGCTGATCGAGGAATACGCCTCGACCACCGTCGTTCATCCCGGCGATGTCGTCGCGGTCGATGCCTTCGGCGACCTCGTGATCGAGATTTTGCGGAGCTGACGATGGACGCCGCGCTGAGACCGCAGACGACCGCCGGCCGCCGCACCGATCCGGTGACCACCGAGATCGTGCGCAACGGTCTCATCGCCGCGACCGAGGAGATGAAGACCAACCTGATGCGCACCGCCTACAACATGATCATCTACGAGGCGCTCGATTTCACCGTCGGTCTGTTCGACGCGGAGGGCAACACGGTCTCGATCGGGCTCGGACTGCCGATGTTCATCCGCGGCATGAGCGACACGGTCAAGACCAAGCTCGCGCACTACGGCGTGGAGAATCTCGATCCCGGCGACATTCTCCTGACCAACGACGCCTATATCACCGGCAGCCATCTCAACCACATGACCTTCACCGTGCCGATCTTCCACGACGGCGAGGTGGTGGCGTTCTCCTGCTGCATGGCGCATTGGCCCGATGTCGGCGGCACGCTCGACGGCGCCACCACCGACATCTTCTCCGAAGGCCTGCAGATGCCGATCGTGAAGATCTATCGCAAGGGTGCGCCCAACGAGGAGCTGATCGCGATCATCAAGACCAATGTGCGCCTGCCCGAGCGCGCGATGGGCGACTTCCGCGCCCAGATCGCGGCGGTGAAGACCGGCGAGCGCCGCTTCCTCGAAATGATCCAGAAATACGGCCGTGACGCCGTGCTCGGCGGCATCGCGGCGATCATGGACCACAGCGAGGCGGCCACCCGCGCACGCGTGCGCGAAATCCCGGACGGCGTCTACGAGGCGGAGTCGTTCATGGACGACGACGGCGTCAAGGTCGGCGAGCGGGTGCCGATCCGGGTGCGCGTGGAGATCGCGGGCGAGCGAATGACGGTCGATCTCACCGACGTGTCGAAACAGGTCGCCGGCTTCTACAATTCCGGCGAGACCGCGGGCCGCTCCTGCTGCCAGGTGGCGTTCAAGTGCCTGACCTCGGCGCTCGATCTTCCGATCAACGACGGCCAGTTCCGCGCGCTCGAGATCGTGCTGCCGCCGGGCCGCGTCGTGAGCGCGCTCAAGCCCGCCGCGATGCGCATGTGGATGACCTATCCCATGACCATCATCGACACCATCTTCAAGGCGCTGGCGCCGGTGATCCCCGAGCGCATCATCGCCGGTCATCATGCCGACCTCGTCGTCGGCCGCGTCAACGGCCGCCGTCCCAAGGACGACAGCTTCTACATCTATCTCGGTGGACTGATCGGCGGCGGCTGGGGAGCCAAGCACGACAGCGACGGCCGCAACGCGACTATTGCCATGAACGACGGCGACACCCACAACGGTCCGTCCGAGCAGGTCGAGGCGAAATATCCGCTGCTGGTCGAGCGCTATGCGCTGCGTGCCGGACTCCGGCGGCGCCGGCCGCTTTCGCGGCGGGCTCGGCTGCGAGCAGGTGGTGCAGGCGCGCCACGACCTTCGTTTCAACTCGCAGATGGATCGCGTGAAGTGCAAGCCGTGGGGACTCGACGGCGGGCTCTCCGGTGCCGGCAACTCGGTCGCAATCCACCGCTTCGGGAAGAACGAGGAGCAGCGCTTCCACAACGGCAAGGCGCTCAACCAGGTCCTGCACGCCGGCGACGCCTATATCCTGCGCTCCGGCGGCGGCGGCGGCTTCGGCTCGCCGCTCGAGCGCGACCTCGCGAGCCTGGCGCGCGACGTGCGGTGCGGCTATGTCAGCAGGGCAGCGGCGGAAAGCGATTACGGCGCGGTGTTCGAGCCGGGCACGAACCGGCTCGATCCGGTGGCAACCGAAATTCGCCGCGCCGAAATGCGCCGACATGGACTGCCGCATGACGAGCCGATTGCCGATACCGGCGTCCCGCCGCCCGCGCCGTCGCACGACCATGCGCACGACCACGCGCACGAGAAGCTCAGCGAGGAGGAGCGGGTCGCGCTGGCGATGACGGGACGGTGCTGCTCGTAACTGAGAGGCCGAAGCTGCCGCGCGTCAAGCAGAAGTCCAAGGAGCGGAAGGTCAAGGCCCCAGATTGCCGCCGATCTCGGCCGGCGAGAGGCTCCAGCGCGCGGATGACCGCTAAAGCGTGTTAATCAAAAAGGTTCCAACTTGGTTGGTGGCGGCATGGGAATGGTACCGACAAGCGGCAGTTCCGGTTGTTCGCCGTAGAGCCACGACATATCAATGCCGCCTTCCTCACTCCACTCGCGCAGCAGCTTGTTGCGCAATTCCCGATTTACGCCGCTCGCATGATATATCTCGCCGAAGACGCGCGCCATCAACTGAACCCGCGCGGTGCGTAAGTAACGCAGCTCCTGGTATTTCCGGAACGCCTTCTCATAGTCGCAGTCCGCATCGTCGACCTGGGTGGCGAGGCAGACGGCGTCTTCCAGCGCCATGTTTCCGCCCTGGGCGAGATACTGAAGCATCGGATGCGCCGCATCGCCCAGCAGAGTCATGCGGCCTTGAGTCCAGCTCTTAGTCGCGGGGCGATCGCACAGCACCCACATTCTCCAGGCATTGACCTTTTGCAGGAGCGTGCGCACCGGCTCGCATTTGTCTGCGAAGCGAGCCTCTAGCTCGCCTGGGTCGCCGTAGGTGTCCCAACCCTCTTCGTAGCGGTCTGAGTGGAACACGGCGACCAGGTTGAACAATTCCCCTCGGCGGAGCGGATAATGCACCAGATGAGTCTTCTCGCCACACCACACGATCATCTTGGGAAGTCGGTATTCCTTCGGCCATTCAGCGGTGGGCAGTACGGCGCGGTAGGCGATGTGACCGGACACCACCGGCTTGCCATCGCCAACGATCTTCTCACGCACCGTCGACCATAGACCATCGCAGCCGATCAGTGCTGCGCCTCTATAAGTTTCACCGGTCTCGGTCTTTGCGGTGACACCGGCGCCATCGTCTTCGATCGACACCACCTTTTGAGAGGTTGCGAACTCGATCAGGCTTGACTGCTTGCATGCGTTATAGATGACATTGAGCATATCGGCGCGGTGAATGACGCCGTAAGGCGCGTGATACTTCTCGTGGAAGCGCTTGTCGATCCGCATATCGATAATGGTTTCGGCGGTGATCGAGTCGCGGAATTCCAGGGCCTCGGGGAACGCACACCAGCGAAACATCTCCTGGGTGAGACCCAGCACTTCGAACATGCGGAACACGTTGGGACCGAGCTGGATTCCGGCGCCGATTTCTTTGAACTCCGGCGCCTGCTCCAGCACCTGCACCGATACACCCTTGAGAGATAGCGCGAGTGCGGCAGCGAGTCCGCCAAGGCCGCCTCCTACAACCAGCACCGGCGCTCGTGTTTTACCGTTCGATCCTTTCACGTCTCGATGTCCGTCACGAACAGCCCCGCTTTGAATGAAAGGAGATTAGTTTCGAAACACGCGCGCATCGCGACAACGGCGTTGGATTTGATATTCCATGCTGTATCCGCGAGGGGAGAGGTTTGCGCGGCGTCCGTTGCACGATCGGCTACTGCTCCGCACACGCGCCCCGCAACGGCAGCGGCTGCTCGTCCAGCATCGCCTGGATCGCCACCCGCGTGGTCGCGATGTCGAGCCCGTGCTGCGCGATCAGGTCCTGGCAGTCGGCCGCAATCGCGTCGACGTCTTGCAGGAGCTTGAGCCGCTTGAAGTGATCGTCGCGGTTTAGCCCCATGCTTGCGCCGACGATCTCCAGCAGATTCATGATGCGGAACGGATAGTCGCGCTCGTGCGCGCACAGCTCGCGGTGGTCGGCGTGATAGACCGCGACCAGCGCGTCGACGCCCGCCCGCTCGGCGGCGTCGAGCTCGCTCTTCTGCAATTCTCGTCGATAGGCCGGCAGCGCGCGGAAATAATTGCTCATCAGTCCGACCGCGGGCTGGCCGAGATCGATCAGCTCGACGCCGGGCACGGCCTGCAGGATATCCTGCGCGGCCTCGACCACGCCCTTGAGCCCGGGGTGGCGGTGCAAGGCGACGCGCATCTCGACCCGCCGGCGCAGCAACGGCCGCAGGCGATCGAGGTTGCCGCGCAGGAACAGCATGAACGGCGTCATCTCGAACGGCTTCGCGCCGCGGGTCTTCTCGATCGTCGGCAGGGTGGTCTCGGTGAATTGCACATGGCAGCTCGGACACCACGATACCACTTGCCCCGACTTGCTGCGCGCGAGCTTGTCCATCGTGCTCTCGGCGAAGCGGCCGGAGGTCGTGACGTCGCCGGTGCGCATCTGCACGATCCCGCAGCAATGGGTTGGTCCACCCAGCACTTGGTAGGTCACGCCGAGCCCATCCATGATGTCGAGCGCAAGCAGGGCGATATGCGGGGTCTTGAGCACGTTGCAGCCGGTGTAGAACACGAAATCCGGCGGCGCGTCGGGCGCCGGACCGCCGCCCGGCGTTTGTCCCAACCGCGCCAGGAGTTCGTCGTCGAGCTGCATCTGCGAGATATGGGTGACCTCGCGCGCGACCTTGCGGAAGCCGTCGACGCCCTGCCGGCGCTGCTCGCCCGGCGCAGTCCGGTGACGCGCCATCGCGACCCGCGCCATGCCCAGGAGGAAACGCGGATTGACGCCGTAGTCGCAGGCCTTGATGCATTCGCCCGTGAGCACGCAGGCGCTCGCCCATTTGCGCGACGCTTCCGGCCCGTCGCCGGTGCGGACGATGTCGATGATGCCGCTGATGACCGCGACCGGCTCGGCGTTGACGCCGCCGGGTCCGGTCACCGGGCAGACCTCGACGCACTTGCCGCAGCGGGTGCAGGCGTCCGCCATCGCCGCGACGCGTGCGGAGAGCGCGCTCTCGAAGGTCTCGGTCATGCAGCCTCGGCCTGCAAATATGGAACGGTGTGGAGATTATCGTAAAATCGGTGGTGAATTGAAGCCCCGCCGGTGCCACTTGCACCACGTTTGGAACTACGCGGTCACCGCGATCCCCTGCACCTCGATCATCATCTCGGGCTGGGCGAAGCCCTGCACGGTGATGGCGGCGCTTGCGGGGAAATCCTTGCCGAACAACTCGCCGCGCAACTCGGTCATGCGGGTGGTGTAGCGCGCATCGATGAGAAACACCGTCATCGTCACCATGTCGGAGAGCTTGGCGCCCGCCTCGGCCAGCGTCTTCTCGATGTTGCGGAACGTCTGCTTGAATTGGGCGTCGAAATCGCCGGCCAGCGATTTCCCGGCATCATCGACCTGCCCGGTGTGCCCGGCGATGTAGATGGTGCGGCCCGCGCCTTCGGTGACCACGCAAGGCGAGAACGCACGCTTGACCTGCCAGGTGCCGCGAACGAACGATTTTTTCATGTGTCCTCCGACTACCGGATGTGTGTCGTCCCCGCGCAAGCGGGGACCCGTAGCCACCGGCTCTGGAATATGGATCCCCGCTTTCGCGGGGATGACAGCATTGTACTGACGAACTAGTCGACAGGTTCGTTACTTCGCGCTGCTCTGCTGCATCGCCCGCCACAGCCGCTCAGGCGTCGCCGGCATCTCGACATGCCTGATGCCGAGATGGGAGAGCGCATCCACCAGCGCGTTGGCGACCGCGGGCATGGCGCCGACGCAGCCCGCTTCGCCGGCGCCCTTGACGCCGAGGGGATTGGTCCTGGTCGGCACCGGGTTGCTCTTGACCTCGACCGCGCTGATGTCGGTGGCGCGCGGCATGGCGTAGTCCATGAACGAGCCGGTCAGGATCTGGCCGTCGCCGTCGAAGCGGATGTCCTCCATCAGAATCTGACCGACGCCCTGCGCGACGCCGCCGACGATCTGGCCCTTCAGCAGCAGCGGATTGATGACGGTGCCGACGTCGTCCACGACGCTGTAGCGCACGATCTCGACTTGGCCGGTGTCCTGGTCGATCTCGAGCTCGCAGATGTGGCAGCCGTTGGGGAAGTTCTGCACCGGCGCGACATAGGTCGCCGTCGCGATGAGACCGACATCCATGCCCTTCGGCAGCTTGCCCGGCTCCATCGCCTCCTTCGCCACTTCCTTGATGGTGAGCGTGCGATTGGTCTTGGGGCTGGAGAAGACGCCGTCGGCGAAGTTGACGTCGGCGGCATCGACCTTGAGCGCGTGGGCCGCGATCTGCTTGGCCTTGCTGGTGATCCTGTCGGCGGCGATGTCGACCGCCGTTCCGCCGATGGTGGCGGAGCGCGAGCCGCCGGTGCCTTCGCCGAGGAAGACCTGATCGCTGTCTCCCTGCACGTAATGCACCTCGTGCGGGTCGATGCCGAGGCGGTCGCACATGATCTGCTTGAAGATCGTCTCGTGGCCCTGGCCCTGGGTGACGCTGCCGGCGAACAGCGTGGCCGCGCCCGACTTGTCGAACCGAATCTCGGCGCCCTCGAAGCCTTGCGCGGCCGCGCGCTCGATGGTGTTGGAGAGGCCGATGCCGCGCAGCTTGCCGTGCTTGCGCGACTGCGCGCGCCGCTGCTCGAAGCCGGCGAAGTCGGCGAGCTTGAGCGCGAGGTCCATGCTCTTCTCGAACTCGCCGCTGTCGTAGGTGAAGGTGAGCCCGGTCTTGAACGGCATGGCTTCGGGCGGAATGTAGTTCTTGCGCCGCAGCTCGGCGGGATCGACGTCGAGCTCGTCGGCGGCGAGGTCGACCAGCCGCTCGATCACATAGGCTGCCTCCGGCCGGCCGTTGCCGCGATAGGGCCGCACCGGATTGGTGTGCGTGAACACGGCGGTGACGTCGGCGTGCATCGCAGGGATGCGATAGACGCCGGCGAGCGTGCCGATATTGCCAGTGAAGGCCGGCATGCCGGTCTGCAGATAGGCGCCGATGCAGGCCACGACGGTCGCGCGCATGGCGAGGAAGTTGCCGCTCTTGTCGAGCGCAAGCTCGGCCTCGGTGACGTTGTCGCGGGCCTGCGCGTCGCAGAGAAAGGACTCCGAGCGTGTGGATGTCCATTTGACCGGCCGTCCCACGACTTTCGACGCCAACAGCACCAGCGCCACTTCGTTGTAGACCGCCGACTTCATCCCGAAGCTGCCGCCGATGTCGCCGGCGACCACGCGGATCTTGCTCTCCGGCACCTTCAGGATCGGCGCCAGCTCGGCGCGGAAGGGATGCACGCGCTGCAACGTGGTGTAGATGGTGTAGCGATCCTCGGTCGCGTTGTAGTCGCCGAGGCAGCCGCGCGGCTCCATGGTGGCGGCGGTGACGCGGTTGATTACGAAGCGGTGCTTGACGACGTGGTCGGCCTTGGCGAAGGCGGCTTCGGTCGCGGCCTTGTCGCCGAACAGCTGCACGAAGCCGATATTGTCCGCGCAGCCGTCCCAGACCCGCGGCGCGCCGGCGGCGGTTGCCTGCGCCGTCGAGACCAGCGCCGGCAGCGGCTCGTAGTCGACCGCGATCAGCTCGGCCGCGTCGAGCGCCTGATGGTAGGTTTCCGCCACCACGAAGGCGACGTAATCGCCGACCCAGCGCACCCGATCCCGGGTCAGGGCCGGGTAGGGCGGTCGAAACACGCTGCCGTCGCGCCGCTTCAGTCCGTCGGGAACCGGCAGATCGCCCCATCCCGAGGCCTGCCAATCGGCGCCGGTGAGCACCGCCAGCACCCCGGGCGCGGCCTTGGCCTTGTCTGCGTCGATCGAGCGAATTCGCGCGTGGGCATGCGGCGAACGCAGCACACAGCCGAACACCATGCCCGGCAGCACCATGTCCCCGACATAGCGGCCGCCGCCCTTGAGCAGCCGCGGATCCTCGAACCGGGACACGCTTTGACCGATTGCGAATTCACCCATCTCAATCCTCGGAGCTGATTGGACCGTTGCGGGATAGGCGTTATCGCAAAGCTCGCCGGCGATGGCCATGGGGTGTTTGCGTGCGCGTCGACGCCCTGCGACGGTAGCGACTGGGCGCCAGCATTGTCGCCCTTTCTGCCCCGGTCTAGACTGCTCGCATCCTCATCAGCATCGCCGGAGTTTGCGCCATGGGATTTGATCTCCACATCTCTGAATTGCAACGGCTTGCGAGCACCACGGCCGCCATGGCGGCGGCGGCGATGTTGTGCCTGTCGGCCGCGCATGCCGCCGACGCTAGCAAGGGCAAGAAGGTCCTCCTGCTCGAGTCGTTCACGGCGCATCCCTATGTCGCGACCACCGAGAAAGCCTTCCGCGAGCGCGCGCTGGCGCATGGCATGGAGGTGACGGTGCAGGCCGCCGGATTGGACGCTGCGCTGCAGGCGCGCCAAGCCGATGACGGCATCGCGCGCAAGTTCGACCTCATCGTCATCCAGCCGATCTCCGAGCAGGGCGTCGTCCCCGTGCTCACGCGCGCCAAGCAGGCGGGCGTTCCTGTGATCATCGTCAACAACACCCCCAAGGACGGCACCGAGGAGCTCTATGTCACTTTCGTCGGCCAGGACCAGAACGAGATGGGGCGGATCGTCGGCAAGGCCGCGCTGCAGGCGCTGAAAGACAGCGGCCGCGACGGCGGCAAGCCGGCCAAAGTCGCATTGATCACCGGCGCGCTGCAGCAGGGCCTCGGCCCTCGCCGCGTCGCCGGCTTCAAGGAGGTGATGGCGGGCAACCCGAAGGTGGAGATCGCGGCGATCGAGGACGGTCGCTGGGATACCGCGACCAGCGAACGACTCGCCGGCCAGCTCTATGCCCGCTTTGCCGCCACCGGCGGCCTCGACGTCGTCTACGGCATGGCCGACAACCAGGCGGTGGCCGCGATCAAGGCCGCGGAAGCCGCGGGCATCTCGGTCGGCACTGGAGCAAAGCAACTGATCGTGGTCGGCGGCAATTGCCAGAAGGAAGGGCTCGACGCCATCAGCGCCGGCAAGATGTACAGCTCGGTGAGCCAAATCCCGACCGATCTCGGCCGCCGCACCGCCGACGCGGTCGATGATTTCTTCGCTGGCAAGAAGCTGCCAAAGGCCGTGCTGCTGCCGGTCGAACTCATCACCAAGGCCAACCTTGCGCAGTGGCAGGCGCCTTGCACCTATTGACGTGACCACTTGCCGTCGTGTCGAGTGGGCGCTGCTCTCTCATCTTGACTTGCGAGCACAGCAGCAGCCGCAATATCGCGTGTCATCCCCGCGCAAGCGGGGATCCATATTCCAGAGATCGCAGTTCGGGACGCGATGGGTCCCCGCTTTCGCGGAGACGACAGTGGAGCAAGGCTGACGCCCTCTCAGCGTGACTAAGTAGGGTGGTACCGCGCGATGGACATTCTCACCGTCGAGGGGTTGAGCAAGAGCTTCACGGGCTTGAGCGCGTTGTGCGACGTTTCGCTGACGCTGCGGCCGGGCGAAATCCGTGCGATCTGCGGCGAAAACGGTGCCGGCAAGAGCACGTTGGTGAAATTGCTGATGGGTATTTTCGCGCCCGACGCCGGCTCGATCGCGATCGACGGCGTGCGCCAGACGATCCGCGGCCCGCGCCACGCGCAGGCGCTGGGCCTTGGACTTGTCGCCCAGGAGCTCAGCCTCGCGCCGCGCCTCTCCATCCTCGACAATATCTGGCTCGGCAGCGCCGATGTCCCGGTGTTTCACCGCCGCCGCGACTTGCGCCAGCGCGCTCGCGACGCGCTCGCGACCTTGGGCGCGGGTGCCTGGGATCTCGACCTGCCCGTGAGCGCGCTCAGCATCGGCCAGCAGCAGCTCGTCGAAATCGCGCGCCTGCTCGCGCGCAATACCCGGCTGCTGATTCTCGACGAGCCCACCGCGACCCTGACCGACAGCGAGATCGCGCGTATCCTCGAGGTGCTCAAGGCGCTCAGGGCGCAGGGGCACGCGATCCTCTATATCAGCCATCGCCTGGGCGAGGTGTTCGAGCTCTGCGACAGCGTCACGGTCTTGCGCAACGGCGAGCATGTCGCGACCAAAGTGGTCCGCGACATCACGCGCGAGCAGCTGATCGAGCTGATGCTCGGCCGCCCGTTCGGCGACATGTATCCGGGTTCGGCAGCGGCGCCGCAGGCGGGCGACGTCCTCGTGGTCGATGGACTCGTCGTTCCCGGCATCGTCCATCAGGTGTCGCTGGCCGCGCCGCGCGGGAAAATTCTCTGCATCGCCGGGCAGATCGGCTCCGGCGCCAAGGAGGTGACGCGCGCGCTCGCCGGTCTCGTGCCCGACGCCAGCGGCCGCGTGAGCATCGACGGCAGGCCTCTGCGGCTCGGCTCGGTGCCACACTGCGTTGCACGCGGCGTCGTGTTCCTGTCCGAGGATCGTGCCGCCGAAGGCATCTTCCACCAGCGTAGCGTGCTCGAAAACCTTGTCGCCGGCAGTTTCGGCGCGCATACGCGCCTCGGCGTCCTGGACTGGCGGCAGCTCGAGCGCGTCGCCCGGGGCCGCGCCGAACGGGTTGCGGTCGATCAGCGCCGTCTCGCCGCCGCCGCTGCCAAGCTGAGCGGCGGGAACCAGCAGAAGCTGTTGTTCGGCCGTGCGATCGAGCGATCTCGGCCCGGCGTGCTGTTGATGAACGAGCCCACGCGCGGCATCGACGTTGGCGCTCGCGCCGACATCTATCGGATCATGCGTGAATTGTGCTCGCTCGGTTACGCCTTGATCATGACTTCCTCGGAGCTCGAAGAGGTCGTCGGCATCGCCGACATCGTCGTGACCATGTACCGCGGCCGGACCGTCGCGCGCTACGAGCGCCAATCGATCGCGATGGCGCGTATTCTCGCCGATATCACCCATCCAGTGCAGGCGGCGGCATGAGCCGGCCGGCCGAGTCGCCGATCGCGGACCGTGCGCTTGCATCCGGCGCGCATGCGCGGCCGCACGTCGCCGCCGCTGAGCGGCGCAACTATGTCGCCGTCGTTCGGGCCGCCGTTCTGCTCGCTCTGGCCGCGGTCGCCCTGACCACGCCCGGTTTCCTGTCGCGACCCAGCATGCTCTCGCTGTTGACCACCGTCTCCTTCATCGGATGCGTCGCGGTCGGGATGACGCTGATCACCATCAGCGGGAACATCATGTCGTTCTCTCTCGGCGCGCTCACCGGGGCGACCGCGATGATTTTCGTTCTGACGGCCAATTGGGGCGGCTTTGCCTGCGGACTCGCGGCGGCGCTCGCCTTCGCTGGCCTGATCAATGCGCTGCAAGGCTTTTTGATCGGCTGGCTGCGGGCCAACCCTATCATCGTCAGCATCGCGGCGCTGGCGCTGATCTATGGGGTCGCGGAAGCCTTTGCCGAGCACGGCACCATCTACGCGGCGGCGGGAACGAGCTACGGCGGCTTCAAAGGCAGGATCGCAGGCGTTCCGGTCGAATTCGCGGTGCTGCTCGCGGTTGCCGCGCTCGCGCAGTTCATCCTGTCGTTCACCGCCTTCGGTCGTGATCTTTTCCTTGTCGGCGCGAGCTTTCGCGCCGCCGAGGCGGTCGGCGTGCGCACCTGGCGGGCGATCACCGGCGCCTATCTCTGGGCCGGCCTGTTCACGGCGCCGGCCGGGATCATGCTCGCGATCCGCTACGACGCCGCCAGCATGAACTACGGCATCGGCTACGAATACGACGCCATCGCCGCGGTGCTGGTCGGCGGCACCGTCATCAAGGGCGGTGAGGGGTCGGCGCTGCGGACGCTCGCTGGCGCGATCATCATCGGCATCATTCAGGTGGTGCTGGTGCTGCAGGGCCTGCGCACCGAGTGGCAGTATCTGATCGCGGGGCTCATCGTGCTCGGCGTGATCGCGTTGCAGACGCAGGGCACGCGGGACTGACGGATGAAACGCTCGCTGCGACATGATCCGCATGCGCGTCCGCTGCTCATCCTGGCGGCCTGCATTCTCGGCCTCACCCTGATCGACGCAAGGGATTTCCTCACGCCGGCCACCGCGTCCTCGACCTTCGAGACCTTCGCCACCATCGGCCTCGTGGCGCTTGGGCTCGGTCTCACCATGATGATCCGCGAGTTCGATCTCTCCGTCGTCGGCATGTACAGCATGGCCGGTTGCATCGCCGTGGTCATGGGCGCCGACAATGCGTGGCTGGGCCTTGTTTGTGCGCTGGCGGCGGGCCTGGCCGGGGGAATGGCGCAGGGATGGATCATCGTGCGGCTGCGGCTCGGCTCGGTCGGCGTGACGCTCGGAGGACTCTTGGTCTTCGCCGGCATCGCCTATGTCGTCACCGAGAACCGCGCATTGCCGTACGACAATATGGCGGTCGCGCTCGCCCTGAGCGCGCCCATCGGCGTCGTCTTTTCGATCCGCAGCCTGATCGCCATCGCGATCTTCGTCATCGCCGCCCTGGTCATCGGCCTGACCCGCTATGGCCGCGACATCATCGCGATCGGGAGCGACCGGCGGGCGGCGATGACGGCCGGCGTCGACGTCGACGGGCTCGTCATCGGCATCTTCGGCTTTTCCGGATTCTGCGCCGCCCTGTCCGGGGCGCTGCTGAGCTACAGCCTGGCGTCGGCCTCGCCGGCGGGCTTGTCCGACGTGATCGTTCCCGCGGCGGCGGCCGCGATCCTCGGCGGCGTGTCGCTCGCCGGCGGCACGGGGCGTCCGCTCGGGATCGCCATGGGCGTTCTCAGCCTCGCCGTGCTGCGGGCCGGCTTCAACGCGGTCGGCGCGCCGCCCTACGTCAACGAGGTCGCGATGGGCGCCATTCTCCTGATCGTGGCTGTCCTGGATGGCGCTTATCTCGCACGGCGCTTGTCGTCGCTGGCGCGCATGCGCGCCGATTGACCGGCGTGACCAATGCGCCACAATGGCGATGAGCCAGTGGGAGATGCGATGCTGGAACGACCCTCTGCGCAGCAGGCGAGCGCGAGCGACTGCATCGCGCGCGCTCGCTCACTCGGCGGCCTGATCGAGGCGCACGCCGCGCGCGCCGAGCGCGAGCGGGAAATCGCCCCCGAAGTTCTCGCCGCGCTGCACGACGCGCGGCTGTTCCGCATGCTGATTCCGACAAGCTGCGACGGCCTGGAAGGCGATCCCGCAACCTTCATGCAGGCGATCGAGGAACTCGCCAAGGCCGACGGCAGCACGGCCTGGTGCGTGGTTCAGGCCTGCGGCTGCTCCATGGCGGCGGCCTATGTCGCGCCTGCGGTGGCGCGCAAGATTTTCGGGCCGGCGCGCGCGGTGATGGCCTGGGGCCCGGTGGGACCGAACGCCAAGGCCATGCTGGTCGAGGGCGGCTACCGGGCGTCGGGGAGCTGGAGCTTCGCCAGCGGTATCAAGCATGCCGACTGGCTCGGCTGTCACTGTCCCGTGGTGGAGCCCGATGGCAGCCCGCGGCTTGGCCCCGACGGCAAGCCGGCCGAGCGCACCATGCTGATCCCGAAAGCAAGCGCCGAGGTCAACGACATCTGGCGCGTGGTCGGCCTCAAGGGTACAGGCAGCGACAACTACGCGATCGACGACCTGTTCGTGCCCGACGCCTACACCTTCACGCGCGAATCCGCCGCCGACCGGCGCGAGAGCGGCCCGCTCTATCGCTTCACCACGTTCCATCTCTACGGCACCGGATTTGCGGCCATCGCGCTCGGACTGGCGCGCGCATCGCTCGATGCCTTCGTCGCGTTGGCGGCAACCAAGGTGCCGAAGACCAAGACCTTCGTGCTGCGCGACAATGCCGTCATCCAGTCGCAGGTCGCGCTCGCCGAGGCGAAGC
Organism: uncultured Alphaproteobacteria bacterium; assembly: GCA_963712565.1. Classification (GTDB taxonomy): domain Bacteria; phylum Pseudomonadota; class Alphaproteobacteria; order Rhizobiales; family Xanthobacteraceae; genus VAZQ01. The sequence continues at coordinate 109,884 of CAVQIP010000052.1, forward strand.
TCGCGTCGGCGAGGAGCTATCTCATGCAGATATTGCAGCAGAGCTGGGAGACCGCCGTGCAGGGCGACGCGCTCGCGCTGTCGCAGCGCGCCACGCTCAAGCTCGCCGGCACCTACGCCGTGCACCAGGCGAAGGATGTCGTCGACACTGTCTATCACGCCGCCGGCGCGACCGCGATCTTCGAGAGCAATCCGTTCGAGCGCCGCTTCCGCGACGTGCACACCGTGATCCAGCAGGTACAGGCGCAGTTCGCCAATTTCGAGATGGTGGGGCAGGTGCTGCTGGGACTGCCGAGCCCGTCGAAATTGATTTAGGTCGTTGACAGTGCAGCGAGCTCAACCTCTCCCCGCTTGCGGGGAGAGGTCGACGCGCAGAGCGCGTCGGGTGAGGGGGCCTCTCCAAGGCCTGAATGTCTCGGAGCGTCCCCTCACCGCGGCCCTCTCCCCGCAAGCGAGGAAACGGCCGCGTATCGAGTTCGCGGTGGCTCCGGTCAAAAATTCGCCGCCAGTTTGGGCTTCGGGGCGGGCGCGGCCGAGCCCTTCGGCAGATCGAACATGCCGCTGGGCAGGCTGTCGAAGAACGCCAGCACTTCGGAGGTCTTCACCACGTCGGCGTATTTCGCGTTCATGTCGCAGAGATTGATCGCGTGGCTCGCCTGCGAGCGGTCGAAGCAGCCCTCTTCCGCTAGCGCGATGCGATAGTTGAGGCTGAACGCGTCGAGCACGGTCGCGCGCACGCAGCCCGATGTGGTCGTGCCGGTCACGATCACGCTGTCGCAGCCCAGCAGCGTGAGATAGCTCGCCATATTGGTGCCGAAGAAGCCGGACGGCTTCTGCTTCAACACCACGATGTCCTGCGGCGCCGGCGCGATCTCGGCGACGATTTCGTTGCCGTTGACGTTGGTGGCGGGTTTGCTGGTCATATCTTCGTCGGAGCGGCCGTTCTTCCAGGTCCAGCTCCCGCTGTCCCAATTGTCCTCGCGCCGGACGCCGGTGGTGTAGATCACCGGGATGCCCTTGCTGTGCGCTTTGTCGATCAACGACTTGAGATAGGGCATGGCTGTCCAGGCGTCCTCGCCGCAGGAATTGCGCCAGCGCTTGATCGATTCGAGGATCGGCATCGGGCGCTCGTCGCAGAACGCGTAGTTCACATCGATGATCAGCAGCGCCGGCCGCTTGCCGAAGCCGCCGCGTGCGCCGTAACCCGACGTCTCGAACACCGCCTTGTCACGCTCGGTGAGGAATTTGTTCCAGATGGGCTCTGACATGATTTGCTCTTCCCGGTTTCTGCTGTTGCTAGAGTTGCTCGACTTGATCCGCTCACAGCCTCGCACGCACGCTCTCGACGAAGCTCATGTCGATGATCTCCTCGTATTTAACGTCGGTCTTGAGGATATTGGCCTCGCGCACCACGGCGCTGCCGGTGGCCCAGGCTTGCTTGCTGATCATGCCGTCCTTGCTCCACATCTCGTCCTTGAACGAGCGGTCGAGCGTCGCCTTGAGGTCCTCGAGCGCCATGGTCGGGAATTGCTTCTTGGCGATCTCGGCGGCTTCGTTGGGATTGGCGTAGAGGAATTTCAGTCCCTTCACCATTCCCTTGACGAAGCCGCGCACCACCTCGGGCTCCTTCTGGATGGAATCGAGGCGGACATTGATGGTGGAGTAGGCGTAAGGACCGAGCTCTTTCGGCACGTTGAAGAACGGCTCGCTCCAGATGTTTTGACGAATTCCCTGGGTGATCATGGGTTCGGTGCTGTTGCCGATCACGGCTGGTCCGGCCCTGACGGCAGCGGGGACGGCGAGTTGGGCACCTCGATCAGGGTGACGTCGCGCTTGGCGTCGAGTGACCGGCGCGAGCGCATTAAAGACGCCGGTCGGCGTCTTGAACGTCATGCTGATGTCGTCGACGCAAAGCTTCGGGGCCGAGGACGACATGCGCACTCCGGATGACCGTGTCGAGCACGGAATTCCCCAATCCCCCCGAACTATAACGCAAAAGGCATGTCAGCCACCATCGCCGTTTACGTGTGTCCACGCCGGGGCAATCGCGGTTCCAAGCCGCCGCCGATGACGGCGGATTATCCCGTGTGCATATGCTTTCGGCAGGGGAGGAACTCTCGGATCGACGTTTGCGCCGGGATGTCGGCGATCAGATGCGTCGACGGTCATGCGAGAGATTTCGGCTCGCTCGATCCAGCGCGCGCGTTCAGAGCGCGTCGGCGTACATCCGCTTGTAGTGTCGGTACCACGAGCTTTGGAAAACCTCGTCCGGGTCGTGCCGCCGCTTCAGCCGCAGGAACTCGGCCATGGGCGGGTGACAGGCCTCGACCTGGGCGCGGCTCGCCCAGCGGTGATAGGTCAGGAAATAGCTCCCGCCGTGGGCCATGGCGCGGTCGATCAGGCGACGGAAATCGTCCGCGGCCTTGCGGATGCCGTCGTCGCTGTGCTCCACGTGCAGATTCATGACGGTGCAAATCCAGGGCTCGCGCGCCCAGGCAAGAACACTTTCCTGGTCGCGCTCGATAAGGCGGATCGTTCCGTAGATCAGCTGCACATCGTGCTGTCGGAAATCCGCGCGCACGGCCGCGAGAAACGAAGCCAAAGCCGGGCGCGGGACGTAGAGCTCGGTGATCATCTCGGTGCCCTTGTGCGAAGCCCCGAGGCGGCGGTCCAACTCGGCGTGGTAGTCGTCGATGTAGACGCTGAGCTGGCTGGTGTCGGACCAGTACCGCTGTCCCGACGTGGAGAGATAGTAGGAAGTATAGGCGTCGTAGGCGGCGCGCGTATCCGCGTGGGAGAGATGGTACAGCTCGCCCCAGCGCGCCTGCGACAATTCTTTTTGCTCCGCCGGCATCGGCGCATCGGGAGGCAGCGGGCGATAACAGGAGAACACCCCCTTGCGCAGGTAGGTGTCCGAGGACGCGTCGGTCGAGAACTGGCAATCGCCATAGAGATAGCCGTCCGCGATGCGCTCCGCGAAGGCCGGCATGAGATCGTCGGTGTCGATGATCCGCACGATGCGCTCGAGCTTGGTGCGCCGCATCAGCCGCAACCGCACGCGGGTGACGACGCCGAACAGGCCGTAGCCGCCGATCGCGAGGCGGAAGAGCTCGCTGTTCTCGGTTCGGCTGCAGGTGCGCACCTTGCCGTCGGCGTCCATCAGGGTGAACGACTCGATGTCGCCGATGATGGGACGCAGGGCAAGCCCGCGACCGTGGATGTTGGCGGCGAGCGCGCCGCCGAGGCGTGAGCCGGTCGGCGCCGGTCTGCTTCTGGATGATGCCCCAGGCCGGCGTCCGCCCCTGTTGCATGGCGATCAAACCCTGGATCAGGTCCGGCCACTGGATGCCGGCCTCGGCTTCGACCACGCCCCGCTCGGCGTCGAGCCCGACGATCCGTCGCATCGGCCGGGTGTCGAGCAGGACCGCGTCGGTGGCGAATTGCTGGCCGCCCATGGCGTGCCGACCGCCTGCCACGCTGACCTGCTTGCCCTCGGTGCGCGCCGCCGCTAGCGCCGCCTGGAGCGCGGCCTCCGAATCGACCGCGACGACGCGGTCGACGTGGGTCGCATTGAGCTGGGAATGGATGTCGTTGACCACGACGCTCGCGGCGTCCGTCCGCCTCGACGCATAGGGCGCCAGCGCGAGACCGGCGGCCGTCCCCGTCATAGTGCGAAGAAACTCGCGTCGTGTCGGCATGGTTTGCCCGCCTCTAATCTTGCCTCGGGCGTTCCCGACAAGTGTCGCGGTCGAGGGCGCCGCGGTTCATGCGCGGCCCGGGTTTAACTGGGGGATCGTCGCCGGACCCATGGGCCCCCGGCTTGAGCGGCTAAATCCCGTGATCATTGGAAGGCGTGCGCGGTGGGCCGAGCGCTCGCGTCACTTCGCCTCGACATTGGCCGCCTTGAGGATGGGCGACCAGCGCGCGATTTCGGCCCGCACGAAGGCATCGAACTTCGCCGGCGTGCGCTCGTCCTTCGCCGGGATCGAGCCGCCGAGATTGGCCAGCCGGTCCTTAACGCCGGGATCGTCCAGCGCCTGGTCGAGCGCGCGCGCGAGCTTGTCGACGACGTCCTTCGGCGTGCCCTTGGGCGCGAAAATGCCGGCCCAGATGCTCATCTGGTAGTTGACCCCGGCCTCCTTGGCCGTGGGCACGTTGGGAAGTACGCCCAGGCGCTCGCCGGAGGAAACGCCGTACGCCTTGATCGCTCCGCCGGTGATTTGCGGGGCCACGCTGACGGCCTGCTCGCAGAAGAAGTCGACGTGCCCGCCGATCAGGTCGTTCATCGCCGGGCCGGTGCCGCGATAGGCCACCAGGCTCGGCTGCACTCCGGCCTGCGAGGTGAAAAGCAGGCATGCCATGTGCGACGACGAGCCGATGCCGCCATGCGCCTGTTTCACGCTGGCGCCGTTCTTCTTCAGATAGTCCACGAATTCGCGCAGGTCCTTAGCCGGGAAATCCTTCTTCGCAACGATGACGGCGGGTGCATGCACGGTGAAGCCGATCGGCTCGAAATCGCGCTCGGAATCGTATTTCACATTCGGCGTGAGCACCGGGGCGGAGACGTGCGACCCCATGCTGCCGGCGAGCAGGGTATAGCCGTCGGGCTGCGCGGCTGCCACGCGCGCGCTGCCGATCGTGCCGCCGGCGCCGCCGACATTCTCGATGACCATGGTCTGCCCGAGGATTTTTCCCATCTGCTCGGTCACGATGCGCGCCACCACGTCGCTCGGGCCGCCGGCGGGGAAAGGTACCACCACGGTGATCGGCCGCGAGGGATAGTTCTGCGCCCGCGCGTCCCACGGCGCGGCAGCGATGACCATGGCTGTGAGGCCAGACGAGTCCGTTCAACGTCACCGCACGCCACATGTCACAACCCTCCCGTCTTGTCGGCTTCCCTCCCGTCGCCTCAGAGCGCACGGAAGTCTTCTCATGTTTCCACTTGCTGAGCTGTCATCATCCGCAAGCGGATGATCCAGTAGTCACTAGTCTTGACTGTCGGCCGTGCCGTCTCGGACTACTGGATGCCCGCCTGCGCGGGCATGACAGCGGGGGCTGGCCGCGAGCGAAACATCATTCCGCAGCCACCTTGTGCGCGGCCGATACGCCGCGCGCCTTCACCACGACTTTGATCGCGTCCTCGACCCGGTCCTTGGCGTAACGGATCGCGGTCGGCAGGTCGTCGAGCGGAAAAGTGTGGGTGTGGATCTTGGTGGCGTCGAAGCGCTTCTGGCTCATGAACGCCTCGGCGCGGTGGGTCGCGCTCTTGCCCTCGCCGCGGATGCCGTAGAGGTAGATGTTGTTGCGCACGATGTGGGCGACGTCGACCGGCGTCTCCTCGTGCGGAAAGGCGGCGAGGCAGACCTTGCCGCCGCGGTTGACCATGCGGATCGCCTCGTTGACGGCATTGGGCGCGCCCGAGCACTCCACCACGTAGTCGACGCCCTTGCCGCCATTGAGCCGGCGCACCGCCGCGACCGGGTCCTGCTCCTTCCGCACGTTGACGACGTGGTCGGCGCCGAGCTCGCGCCCGATCTCGAGCCGGTTGTCGCGCGTGCCGGTGAGGATGACGGGATGGGCGCCGAGCGCCTTCGCCACCGCGACGCCGAGCAGCCCAATCGGGCCGGGGCCGGTGACCACCACGCTCTCGCCCGCCACCAGCCCGCCCAGCTCGGTGAGCCCGTACATGGCGGTGCCGGCGGTGACCACCAGCGTCGCCTCCTCGTCCGACATCGCATCGGGAATGGCAACCAGCGTGTTGATGTTGTTGACCTGATATTCGCAGAAGCCGCCGTCGGTGGTGAAGCCGTTGGCGCGGTGGCCCTTGTCGACATCGCCGTAGTTGAGCCCGTAGTTGTGACAGGCGGTGTACATGCCCTCGCGGCAGCGCTTGCACTGCCCGCAACCGGCGTGAATCTCCACCGTCACGCGCTGGCCGATGTTGTATTCGTCGACGCCCGGCCCGAGCGCGACCACGGTGCCCATGTATTCATGTCCGGGGGTGAAGTTCTTGTTGTGCGGCATGCCGCCCAGGATCGAGGCCGGCGGTCCGTGATAGATGATCTCGAGATCGGTGGCGCAGATCGCCACCGCGTCGATGCGCACGAGCACCTCGGCCTTGTTCGGCACCGGCACCGGCTTGGTCTTCAATGTGAGCTGGCCCGGATCGCCCAGCACCCACGCCTTCATGCTGTCCGGGATCGGGTAGTCCGTGCTGGTCTTCACTCCGGCTGGCGCGTACATCGGGGCTCCTCTCGGCGCATGCGATCGTGCGCAATCGCGCCCGGCGGCGCTCGCAATCGATGGCGCCGCAGATTAGTGTATATGTGCGTGATATTCGAGGGGTACAATTACCGCACCCCGGGCGCGCAGCCGGCGGCAGCGGAAAGGGACCGGGGAATGGCCGACCATAGCGACCAGGCGATCTTGATCGGGGACTGCCGCATCCGTCTCATGCGCGGGGGAAGCGGTGCCCCGCTGCTGTTCCTGCACGGCGGCGGTGGCGTCGGAATCTGGCTGCCCTGCATGGCGCAGCTGGCGAAGAAATTCGACGTGATCGTCCCCGAGCATCCCGGTTTCGGCGCCTCCGATACGCCGGCATGGCTCGATACCGTCGGTGACCTCGCGAATTTCTATCTCGAGTTTCTCGACCAGCTCGATCTGCGCGGCGTCCATCTCATCGGCAGCTCGCTCGGCGGCTGGATCGCCGCGGAGCTCGCGGTGCGCAACACCGCGCGCCTCGCCTCGCTGACGCTGGTCGGGGCGGCCGGCATCCACGTCAAGGACGTGGAGCAGGTCGACCCGTTCCTGCGCAGCGACGAGCAGCGCATCCGCGACCTGTTCTACGATCAGGAGCTGCGCCGAGGCGGTCGTCGTGGCCTCGGAGCGGCCGGAGCTCGAAGATGCCGCGCTGAAGAATCGGACGACCACCGCCAAGCTCTCATGGCAGCCGCGCAACCACGATCCGCAACTGCAGAAATGGCTGCACCGGATCGACGTGCCGACGCTGCTGATCTGGGGCGAGCACGACCGGCTGTTTCCCAAGGACTATGCGTTCGCCTATCAGCGGCTGATCCCGGGCTCGAAAGCCGTCATCATTCCGGAATGCGGGCACCTGCCGCAGGTGGAGAAGGCGGACGCCTTTGCCGCCGAGATCGAAGCCTTCATCGGCGCCATGAGGATCGCAGCATGAAGATCTTCAATTTCCATCTCATGCCCTACCGGCACGCCGATCTCGATGCGATCGCGCGCAACGGCTCGGCCTGGGTCACCTTCTCGAACCGCCACTACGATCCGCAGAAGGGCGCCGAGCTCTATCACGACTATCTCGACCAGATGGAGTTCGCCGACCAGCTCGGCTTCGACGGCGTATGCCTCAACGAGCACCACCAGACCGCTTACGGCATGATGCCGATCCCCGGCGTGCTCGCCGGCGCGCTCGCGCGCAGCGTCAAGCGCGCCAAGCTCGCCATTCTCGGCCGCGCGCTGCCGCTGCTCAACAATCCGCTGACGGTCGCGGAGGAATACGCCATCCTCGACAATCTCACGCGCGGGCGCCTGATCGCGGGTTTCGTGCGCGGCATCGGCGCCGAATACCACGCCATGGGCATCAATCCGGCCTATTCGCAGGAGCGCTTCGCCGAGGCGCACGATCTGATCGTGCGGGCGTGGACCGAGCCCGGGCCGTTCCCCTATCTCGGCAAGCATTATCAGTTCAAATACGTCAACCCCTGGCCGCGGCCCTACCAGAGCCCGCATCCGCCGATCTGGATTCCCTCGCAGGGCTCCGGCTCGACCATCCGCTGGGCCGCGCGATGCGCTACACCTATTGCCAGACGCTTGACCCCGATCGCGGCAGTGGCGCGCTTCTTCCAGATGTATCGCGACGAGGCGGAGAAGGCCGGCTACCAGGCCTCGCCCGACCAGCTCGCCTGGTCGAACACGATCTATGTCGCCGACACCGACGAGAAGGCGATGCGCGAAGCGCGCCCGCATCTCGAAGCGCTGATGAACTCCTTCCTCAAGATGCCGACCGAGATGCTGCTGCCGCCGGGCTATACCGACACCGCCTCGATGAAGCGGGTACGCGCGGCCAAGGTCACGGGCAAGCCGCAGTCCATCGAGGACGTGATCAAGCACGGCGTCGTCATCGTCGGCAGTCCCAACACGGTGCGCGAGAAGCTCGCCGAGTATCAGGATCTCGCCGGCTTCAACACCTCGCTGACCAAGACCCAGTTCGGCACGCTGCCCGACGACATGGCGCGCGCCAACATGGCGGCGATCGCGCAGGAGGTGCTGCCGCACTTCCGCGACCGGCTGCCGCAGGGCACGCGCCGCGAGGCAGCGGAGTGAGCTAAACTCGTCCCGGCGTCGGCGGTGCCGGCCTCGGGCCGGCAATCCATCTTCGCAGACTGGATGGATGCGCGGGGCAAGCCCGCGCATGACGGCGATCAATCGATCTTCACGCCCGACGCCTTGACGACCTCGCCCCAGCGCACGCGTTCGGCCGCGGTATAGGCGGCGAACTCATCAGGCGTGGAGGGCGCGGGCTCGGCGCCGACATTCTTGAGCGCGGTGACGACCTCGGGCAGCTGCCATATCCGCTTCACCTCGGCTGCGATCTTCTCGACGATCGGCCGCGGCGTTCCCGCCGGCGCGAACAGTCCCTGCCAGGCGGTCGCCTCGTAGCCCGGCAGCGTCTCGCTGATGGTCGGCAGGTCGGGAGCCGCGGCGCTGCGCTGCGGCGTGGTCACGGCCAGCGCGCGCACCTTCCCCGCCGTGGCGAACGGCCAGGTCGTGGTCATGCTGTCGATCGCGAGGTCGATGTTGCCCCCGAGCATGCTGTTGACCACTTCCCCGGTACTGCGGAACGGGACGTGCGTCATTTTGGTTTTGGTCGCGAGCTCGAACATGACGGAGGACAGATGCGACGACGTGCCGTTGCCGGAGGAGCCGTAGTTGAGCTTGCCGTCATTAGCTTTGAGGTAAGCGATCAGCTCCGGCACCGTGTTCGCCGGAATCTTCGGATTGACGAACAGCAGGTTCGGAAACCGCACCAGCAACGAGACCGGCTGTAGATCGCGCGCGACGTCGAAGTTCAGCTTGGTATAGAGGAACGCGTTGATGGCAATCGAGCTGACAGTGCCGACGAGCAGCGTGTAGCCGTCGGCGGGCGCCTTCGCCACGTAGCCGGTGCCGATGCTGCCGCCGGCGCCGGATTTGTTCTCGACCACGAACGCAGTGCCGAACTTCGCCTGCATGTGCTGCTGCAGGATGCGCGCCAGCAGGTCGGCTGAGCCGCCGGCCGCGAACGGCACCACGATGGTCACCGGCCGCTGCGGCCAGTCCTGCGCCTGGGCCGGCGCGGTGATGGCGAGAACGGCGGCAATCGCGAGAACAGCACGCATGTGAAATCTCCACCGAATCAGTACCTCATCCACCTCATCCTGAGGAGCCCGCGAAGCGAGCGTCGCGAAGGATGGGGCGGCCTTCATCTTTCGAGACGCGCTCTTCGAGCGCTCCTCAACATGAGGCCTGGAGAATGTCGGAACGCTGCCTCACACCGCCTTGAGATGCGCGTCGCGCCGTTTGTAGAGCTCCTCGTCGGCGTAGCCCATGGTCTCGGGCTTGGCGCGTCCGAGCATGACCTGGAAATAGACCGGCTCCAGGCTGTCGTTCTGGTAGCCGTGGATCACGCCGGCCGGGCACGCGATGCATTCCCACGGCCCGAGCCGCGTGGTGAGGCGTTTGCCGCTCTCGTCCTCGACGAAGACGTCGAGGTAGCCCTGCAGCACGAAGAAGCACTCTTCGACCTCGTGGGTGTGCGCGGCATTGCCTTGCCCCGGTTCCACATACATGATCGACAAGGTGAAGTTGTTCGCCGGGATGACGGTCGGGTCGCCGTGCTTGCCGGAGCCGCCCGCGCCGATGAAGCGGTGTTGCGCGCGCTTGTAGCCCTCGATCTTGGCGTCCTCGAACGCCGCCCAATCCGGTTTCTTCTCGCGGAAGCGCCCGACATATTTCTGCATGATGTCCTCGATCGGGACATCGACCAGTTCCGGCGGGCGCGGATGTCGTGCAACGCTCATGGCCAACTCCTGTGGAATGGGGATTGTTGGGCGAAGCGTATTCCTGCAACGCGCGGGCAGTCAATGAAGCGGGTGGAGGTGCGAGCGCAAGAGCGGCCCGCGATAACGCATGTCATCCCCGCGAAAGCGGGGATCCATATTCCAGGAGATCGCGGTTTGAGGCGGCCTGGGTCCCCGCTTTCGCGGGGACGACAGCACGGTGAAATCCTTCGAAGGTGGCGGATCAGGAATTGTGCTTGCCGGCCTGCACCAGTTCCCAGATGTAGGTCGGCGTGAGCGGAAGCTGCCGCGGTTCTACCCCCAATGCGCTCAGGGCATTGGCGACCGCATTGGCCATGACCCCGCCGGTTGCGATGATGCCGCCTTCGCCGGCGCCCTTGGCGCCGAGCGGATTGATCGGCGAGGGATGATTCTCCAGCACGACGGCGCGGACGTTGGGGAAGTCGCTGGCGGTGGGGATGAGATAGTCGGCGAGGGAGCCGGTCAGCAGTTGGCCCTCCTGGTCGTACACGAGATGCTCCATCATGGCGCCGCCCAGCCCCTGCACCACCGAGCCGACCGCCTGGCCGTGCACCGTGCGCGGATTGATGATGCGTCCGCAATCCTCGACCACCACGTAGTCGATCAGCTGCACGTGGCCGAGCTTGGCGTCGACCGCCACATGGGCGGCGTGGGCGCCATAGGTATAAGTGTGCTTCTTGTTGAGGAAAGCGCCCTCGGCCGAAATGCCGTCGGTCGACAGCAGGTTCAGGGCGATGGATTTGCCGCCCGGCCCCACCGCATTGCTGCCTTCGACGATTTTCACGTCGGAAGGCTCGCAGCCGAGACGCTTCGCCGCCTGCACGCGGATCGCCGCGTGCAGGTTTTCCGCCGTGGCGAGGATGGCCGATCCGCCCATCACCACGGAGCGCGAGTGATAGGCGCCGTAACCGTCGCTCACATAGGACGTGGTGCCGTGAAAGACGCCGCGAATGCGATCCATCGGGACTTCGAGCGCGTCTGCCGCGATCTGCGCGAACGCGGTTTCGAGTCCCTGGCCGATGGCGGATGAGCCGACATAGACCGAATAAAGTCCATCCGGCTCGAGCACGATGCGCGCGCTCTCCTTCGGCCCGGCGGCGCCGCCCTCGATGAAGCAGCCGATGGCGAGGCCGTGATAGCGCCCGTCGATCAGCTTGCCCGCGAGCTTCGACTTTTTCGCCCATCCGATCTCGTCGAGACAGCGATCGAGCGTGGCGTGGTAGTCGCCGCTGTCGAACTCGTCCTTGCTCTCGTACGGCGTGATGGTGGCGATCGAATAGGGCATCTCCTGCCGCGAGACCAGGTTGCGGCGCCGGAAGTCGACGCGATCGAGCCCGAGGTCCCGCGCCACCATGTCGAACAGCCGCTCGCGGAAGAAATCGGTCTCGAAGCGGCCGGGCCCGCGATAAGTGCCGACCGGCGTCTTGTTGCTCAGCTGCAACGCCACGTCGATGTCGATATTGGGGATGCGATACGGGCCGGACATGAACTGCGCGACGTTGCGCGCGCCGACGGCGCCGTTGGTGCGCATATACGCGCCCACGTCCACATAGGCATGGCCGCGCAGTCCGAGGATCGTGCCGTCGCGCGCGCAGGCGATTTCCACGTCGCATTCGGCTTCGCGCGCGTGGTTTACGCACATCAGGTGCTCGCGCCGGTCTTCTGTCCACTTCACCGGGCGGCCGCTGTGGCGCGCCGCAAACGGAATCAAAAAGTCCTCGGGGTAGAACTCGCCGCGCGCGCCGAAGCCGCCGCCGACGTCGTTTTCCACGATCTCGATGGCGCTTTCCGGCAGGTCCATTTGCTTCGCGAGCGTCCGGCGGTTGAAGAACAGCACCTTGGCGCCGCCCGAAACGGTGAGCCGCCCACGCGCGCCATCCCATTCCGCCAGCAGCCCGCGCGGCTCCATCGGCAGCGCCATGTGCCGCTGGGTGCGCAGGCGCTCGCGCCGGACGTAGGGCGCATCCTTGAATGCGGCTGCGGCATCCCCGCGCACCGCGTGGAACTTGATCGCGAGGTTGCTGCCCTTGTCCTCGAACAAGAGCGAGGTGTTTTGCGCCGACGCGTGGCGGTCGGCGACCGCCGGCAACGGCTCGATGTCGACCTCGATCAGCCCGAGCGCGTCCTCGGCGATGCCGGGAGTGTCGGCGAGCACGACCGCCAGCGCCTCGCCGACGTAACGCACCTTGCCGTGCGCGATCACGGGCTGCCCGAACGGCTCGAAGTCCGGCAATGGCTGCAGCCGCATGGGGACGCGCGGCACGCGCTCGCCCATGTCTGCGGCGGTGATCACGAAATGCACGCCGGGGAGCCTGCGCGCCCGCGCAACGTCGATCGAGCGGATGCGGCCGTGGGCGACGGAGCTGCGCAGGATCGCCGCGTGCAGCATGCCCTGGCGCGCGACGTCGTCGACGTATTGCCCGCGCCCGCGCAGGAAGCGGAGATCTTCCAGGCGCTCGATCGGGCTGCCGATGAGCGAGTTGACCGTTCTCATGGGCGCTGCCTCGTGCGGTCGGTTGCACGGTCGCTCGCACGGCCGCCGGCGCGATCCTCTCGCCGGTAGGCGGCGCGGGCGTCGAGCACGGCCTCGACGATGGAGATGTATCCGGTGCAGCGGCAGAGGTTGCCGGAGAGCACCTCGCGCACTCGCGCGGCGTCGCAATCGGGCTCCTCGCTCAGCAGCGCATGCGCGGTCGTGATCATGCCCGGCGTGCAGAAGCCGCATTGCAGCGCGTGATGCTTGCGAAAGGATTTTTGCAGCGGCGTGAGGTCGGCGTCGTTGGAGAGCCCTTCGACCGTGATTACGTCTGCGCCCTCGGCCTGCACCGCGAGCATCAGGCATGAGCGCACCGCGGCGCCGTCGACGATGATGGTGCAGGCGCCGCACACCCCGTGCTCACAGCCGACATGGGTGCCGGTGAGCCGCAACTGATGGCGCAGGCAATCCGCCAAGGTCAGCCGCGGCTCGACCTCGACTTCGACCTCGTGACCGTTGACGCGAAATCGTACCGACATGGGCACCCGGCAGGTTGAAGCTCAAGCGGCCGCGCGCTTGAGCGCGCGCTCGACCATCGTTCCGGTGAGCGCGCGCCGGTAGGCGGCGCTGGCATGAATGTCGCTCTGCGGATCGACGGCGGCGGCAGCGGCAGCCTCGGCCCTGGCGATCGTCGCGTCGTCGATCGTTGCTCGGTTGAGCACGTCCTCCACGGCGAGGAGCCGCAGCGGCCGGTCGGCAACGCCGACCACGCCGACATGGGCGTTGCGCGCCTTGCCGCGTTCGTCCTGGTCGTAGAACACCGCGGCCGCCGCCATGGCGAAGTCGCCGCGGCGGCGGGCGAATTCCTCGAAATCCCCAGCGCCGGCCGGCGGGCCAGGCGGGCAGGCGGATTTCGACGATGATCTCGTCGGCCGTCAGCGCGGTCGTCAGCGCTCCCTGGAAGAAATCGGCGGCCTGGATCACGCGCGCGCCGGACTTGCCGACGACCGCGATCTCGGCGTCGCAGGTGATCGCGATGCCGGGCATTTCCGCGGCCGGATCGGCATGCGCGATGCTGCCGCCGACCGTGCCGCGATTGCGGATTTGATAATGCGCGACGTGCGCGACCGCGGCCTTGAGCAACGGATGCGCGGTCTCGAGTCGGGCGTCGTCCTCGATCTCGCGCCAGCGCACCATGGCGCCGAGCGTGACGCCGCGCTCCGAAATCCTGATGCCGCGCAGATCGGCAAGCTTGCGTAGATCCACGAGCAACGCCGGCTGCGCCAGGCGGAAGGCGAGCATCGGCATCAGGCTCTGGCCGCCGGCGATCGCCTTGGCGTCGCCGTCGCGCGAGGCGAGCAGTTGCACGGCTTCGGGCAATGTGGCCGGGCATGCATAGTCGAAGGGCGGCAATTTCATGATGGGGACGCGTCCTTCGCACCGCACGCAACGGCAGGGACAGAATGTTGTGTACGTATCATCGCAGCAACGGAGCGGTCAACGGCGCGCCTGGAAGCGCGCGGCGTGGATGAGCTCCCACACCTGCGGCGGCGATAGCGGCAGGTCGCGCGGCTCGACCCCGAGCGAGCCGAGCGCGGCGGCGACCGCGTTGGCGATGACGCCCCCGACCGGGATGATGCCGCCTTCGCCCGCGCCCTTGGCGCCGAGCGGATTGGTCGGCGATGGCTTTTCTTCCAGCGCCACCGCGCGAATGTAGGGAAAGTCGCTCGCGGTCGGCAGCAGATAGTCCGCAAACGAGCCGGTCAGCAATTGGCCGTCCTCGTCGTAGATGAAATGCTCCAGGAACGCGCCGCCGAGACCCTGCACGATGGCGCCGACCGCCTGCCCATGCAGGGTGAGCGGGTTGATGATGCGCCCGACGTCTTCCACCGCGACGTAATCGAGAAGCTCCACATGGCCGGTCTTGGGATCGACCGCGACATGCGCGGCGTGCGCGCCGTAGCTGTAGGTGCGCTTGTTGCTGGCATAGGTGGCCTCCGCCGACGTGCCCGCGAAGGCGGCGAGCGGCAGCGATCGTCCGTCGGGGCCGAGCGCCGTGCCGGCGTCGAGCTCCACGTCGTTCGCCGCACAGGTCCAGCGCTCGGCCGCCGCGGAGCGGATGGCGGTGCGCAGCTGTTGCGCCGCCGCGACGATGGCGTTGCCGCCCATCACCACCGAGCGCGAGCTGTAGGAGCCGTAGCCTTCGCTCACGTGATCGGTCGAGCCGTGGAATACGCCCTTGATCTCGTCCATCGGCAGTTCGAGCGCGTCGGCCGCGATCTGGGCGCAGACCGTCTCGAGCCCCTGGCCGATCGAGGATGAGCCGACATAGACCGCGACCTTGCCGTCGCTTTCGAGCACGAGGCGCGCGCTCTCCTTCGGGCCGGAAGCGCCGCCTTCGAGGTAGCAGCCGACGCCGAGGCCGTGGTAACGGCCGTCGAGCAGCTTGCCTTGCATGGGCGCCTTCGCCGCCCAGTCGATTTCCTCGAGGCAGCGCGCCAGCGTCATGCCGTAATCTCCGCTGTCGGTCGCGGTCGCGATGTCGAGCGGCTCGACGGTGGCGAGCGGGTACGGCATGCTCGCTTTCCGCGATCAGATTGCGCCTGCGGAACTCGACGCGATCGAGCCCGAGCTCGCGGGCCGCGATGTCGAACAGCCGCTCGCGGAAGAAGTCGGCTTCGTACCGCCCCGGCCCGCGATAGGTTCCCGCCGGCGTCTTGTTGG
This sequence comes from uncultured Alphaproteobacteria bacterium, assembly GCA_963712565.1. Taxonomy (GTDB): domain Bacteria; phylum Pseudomonadota; class Alphaproteobacteria; order Rhizobiales; family Xanthobacteraceae; genus VAZQ01. The sequence continues at coordinate 125,192 of CAVQIP010000052.1, forward strand.
TCATCATCAGCGCGACGTCGATGCGCACGTGCGGGATGCGATAGGGCCCGGTGAGAACCTGCGCGATGTTGCGGGCGGCGGTCGGGCCATTGGTGCGGATATAGGCGCCCTGGTCGGTGAAGGCGTGCCCGCGCAGCGCCCGGATGGTGCCGTCGGCGTCGCACGCGATCTCCAGCTCGCACTCGGCATCGCGCGCATGATTGGTGGCGAGCAAATGCTCACGGCGGTCCTCGATCCACTTGACCGGTCGGCCGGTGAGTCGCGCCGCGAACGGGATCAGGAAATCCTCGGGATAGAATTCGCCGCGCGCGCCGAAGCCGCCGCCGACGTCGTTCTCCACCATGCGGATCGCGCTTTCGGGCAACCCCATCTGCTTCGCCAGCACGCGGCGATTGAGGAAGGCGACCTTGGCCGCGCCATAGACCGTCAATCGGCCGGCCGCGCCATCCCATTCCGCCAGCAGGCCGCGCGGCTCCATCGGGACCGCGCCGTGGCGCTGGACCGTGAAGCGCTCGCGGCGGACGTAAGCCGCGCGCGCGAACGCTGCATCCGCATCGCCGCGCACGCCGGTGAGCGTCAGCGCGAGATTGCTGCCGGCGGCATCGAACAGCAGAACGTCATTCCGCGCGGCCGCGCCGGCATGCACGACCGCCGGGAGGGCTTCGATGTCGAGCGCGATCGCCGCGAGCGCGTCCTCGGCGGCGGCGGCGCTGTCGGCCAACACCACCGCGACCGGCTCGCCGACATAGCGGACCTTGTCGTGCGCGATCACCGGCTGCTCGAAGGGCTTGAAGGCGGGCGAGGATTCCTGCCGCAGCGGAATGGTCGGGATCGCGGCGCCGATATCGGCGGCGGTGATGACGGCATGCACGCCCGGCCGCGTCAGTGCCGCGCGCGTATCGATCGAGCGGATGCGTCCATGCGCGACCGCGCTGCGCAGGATCACCGCGTGCAGAAGATGTTCGCGCACGAGGTCGTCGACGAATTGGCCGCGGCCGCGCAGAAAGCGCAGATCCTCGATGCGTTCGACCGGGCTGCCGATGAAGGCGTTCGTCGTGCGCCTCCGGTCCATGTCAGATCACGATCGTCGCTTGTCGATTGAGCAGCGCGCGCGCGACGCTGAGCGCCGCCAGGGCCGAGGTCTTGGGGTTGCTGCGCGACGGCTTGCCCTGCAGCTGGATGGCGAAGCGCCCGGCCGCGCCCTCGGCCTCGATCTCGTGCACGTTGCCGGGCGCGTCGGGATCGGCGACGAGTTCGACTTCGGTGGCGTCGAAGCCGAGACCGGCCAGCGCCACCGCGGCGGCGACGTTGGCGTTCTGCGGATAGAGCAGCGCGGCTTCGCCCGCGGTGCCTTGATAGAGGATGGTTCGCCGCGTCAGCGCGCCGAGATCGACGAGGCGCTCGGCCGGCGTGCCGCGCCAAGCCGCCGGCGGCTTGCGGGAGCGGTAACGAACCGAGGTCAAGCCGGCGACGCGCATGGCGGCGATGGCGTCGATGCCACCGATCGCGCCTGCCGGCAACAGAATGCGGCTGTTGCCGGCATCGGCCGCGGATTTGAGCCGTGCGAGCAGCGCCGGATCGGCGAGCGCGCCGATCGAGATCACCAAGCAATCGATCCCGGCGCGCAGCACGCGATCGCCGTATTCCGCCACCGCCGCCTGGCCCGCCACTTCTGCGACCAGCGCAGGGCCGCGGGCAAGAAGCTCATCGAGCGCTTCGACGATATCGATCTCGCAAAGCCTCGCGCGCGCCGCGGCGCCGCGCCCGGGCCTGGCGAGCGCGCCGACGATCGATACGCCGTTCGCCGGGCTCGCCCGCAGCGCCGCCACCACGTCCTGCGCCATTCCCCCGCAGCCGATGAGGCCGACCGCGGTCATTGCGGATTGAGCCGCAGCCCCGTGAACTTCCACTGCGAAAGCTCCTCCATGGCGTAGCGCACGCCTTCGCGTCCGAAGCCGCTCGCGCCGACACCGCCAAATGGGTAAGTGTCGAGCCGGAAGCGGCTGGCGTCGTTGATCCAGAGCGAACCGACCCTGAGCTGGCGCGAAACCTTGAATGCCGTTTCCAGACTCGCGGTGAAGCAGGCACCCTGCAAGCCGAACTCGGACGAGTTCGCGAGCGCGAGCGCGGCGTCGACATCGGCGACGCCTTGCACGACCACGACCGGACCGAACGCCTCCTCGCGCATGAGCCGCGCCTCCGGCGGAGCATCCGCCACGATCGCCGGTCCAAGAATGGCGCCGCGTCGCTCCGGCTTGAGCACGAGCTTCGCCCCCTTGGCCACCGCATCGGCGACCATTTGCTCGACGCGGTCGGCGGCCGCGCTGCTCACCATCGGTCCGACGTCGGTGGCGGCATCCTCGGGATCGCCGACCTTGAGCTTCCTTGCCGCGGCGACGAACAACTCGAGAAAGCGGTCGAACACCGCTCGCTCGACGATCACGCGCTGAGCGGAGATACATTGCTGGCCGCTGGCTTCGAACGCTGCGCCCGCGATGCGCGCCGCGGCGTCGACGAGGTCGGCGTCCGCGCAGACGATGTTCGCCGCGTTGGAGCCCAGCTCGCCGACGAATTTCTTCGCGCCGGCGGCGCGCGCGAGCTCGTTGCCGGCAGCGGTGCTGCCGGTGACGGTGACGGCGGCGACGAGCGGATGGGCGGCGAGGAGCTTCGCGGTCTCGCGCCCGCCCGGCACGACGTTGAACAGACCATCGGGCACGCCCGCCCGCTTCACCGCTTCCGCCATCAGCAGCGCGACCTCGGTGCCGGGCGGCGACGGTTTCACCACGACGGCGTTGCCGACAGCGAGTGCCGGGGCGACTTTCTGAATCAGCAAATTGGCCGGTCCGTTGAACGGCGTGACGGCGGCCACCACGCCGTAGGGGATGCGGGTGGTGAAGCCGAAGCGGCCGGCGCCGGCCGCGGCGACGTCGAGCGGGAGCACTTCGCCCATGAGATGCGGCACTTGCGCGGCGCAGGCGCGGATGAAGGCGCCCACGCGCTTGGCTTCGAAGGTCGCGGCGCGTCGCGGCTTGCCGATGAAGCGGATGAGCGAGCGGACGATCTCGCCTTCGATCTTGTCGATGGCGTCGGCCGCCGCCGTGAGCCACTCGACGCGCTTGGCCGTGGTGACGCCCTGATGCGCGTGGAACGCCGCGTGCGCGTGCTCGACGGCGGCGGCAACGACCTTGGCGTCGGATTCGATGATGTGCGAGGCCACGGTCTCGTCGATCGGGCATACCAGGGGCGAGAGCGCGGCCTCGAACTTAACGGGTCCCCCGATCCACGGCATCAGCTGCGGTACGGTCATCGCGCCTCCTCCCCGTTTTTGTACTTGATCTTATACCGGCACCAATCGACGACGGTCCACGTGAGTCATTCTCGGCGGCCAGTGGTACTACACGTGCTGGCCCTCGCTCATCGGAATGTCGCGCAACGTGCTCGGCGCGAACAGCTCTTCGAGCTTGACGCGGCGGTCGGTCAGCCCGTGCTCGTGAGTGTATTGCAGCAGCGCCTCGATGGTGGGCCGGTTCGGCTCGATGCCGTACGGGTACCAGTCCGGCCCGATGATCGCTCTTTCTTCCTCGAGCAGCGGCTGCAGCCAGGCCGAACGACACCTTGGGCGAGCCCATGTCGGCCAGCAGATGATAGGCGTGCTCCTTGGCGCGGCAGAGCGCCTTGTACATGCTCAGCGCCACCCACGGATTCGCCTCGTAGACGTCGCGGCGGATCACGACGGTGTGCATGATCGGGTAGATCTTGGTACGGCGGTAATAATCCTTCTCCACTTCGGCGTAGTTCGGGAACAGCCGGCGCACCTTGGGCGAGCCGCGGCGGAAAGCGAGCGGGTTGTTGGCGGTCATCATGAAGTCGATCTCGCCGCGCTCGAGCAGGTCGCCGAGCTCGGTGCCGGACGGCGCCTGGGTGAGTCGGATATCGGGCGGCAGCTTGCGGCCGAGGCGGTCGGCGCGGCCCTGCACCCATTCGACGTCGCTCGGCAGGACGCCGTAGTCGTGCTGGAGGAGGCCGCGCATATAGACCGCCGCGGTCATGGTGTATTCGGGCACGCCGCCGCGCTTGCCCTTGAGGTCGGCCGGCGTCTTGATCCCCTTGTCGGTGTTGATGAAGAAGTAGCCGTGGCGGAAAACCCGCGATGGAAAAACCGGGATGGCGACGAAGGGCGCCGCGCCCGTGCTCACCAGCGTGGCGTGGTTCGACAGCGACATTTCCGAGATTTCGAATTCCTTGAACTGCAGCATGCGCCAGAAAATGTCCGGGGGTTGCGAGGCGATGTAGTTCAGGTCGATGCCTTCGGGCTGGATCGATCCCGTCACGCAGGGCGAGCGTGCGGTCGTAGGGACCGCACGCGAATGTCAGGCGCAGCTTGCTCATGGTTTTTCCTCACGGAGGTCTCCCACGCTGTCGCGGCGGTCGGGGGCTGTCAAGCTGGCGTGCGTCCTGCGTCCGTAGCGGCGTGCGGTCGCGGCGCGCGATGCTGGCAGATACGTTCGAAATGACATAGCTTCGAGCCACGGGCGGGTTCAGCAGCGAGCCAAGCAGATGTTGCAGCTTTTGCGTCGATCCACGATCGTTGTCCTGGCGCTCCTTGCGCTGCCGGCGCCAGGCGCCGCGCAGAATTATCCCGAGCGCGTCGTCCGCATCGTCAATCCGTACCCGCCCGGCGGCTCGGTCGACGTGATGGCGCGCATCCTGGCGCAGAAGCTCACCGACAATCTCGGCCAGCAATTCATCGTCGAGAATCGATCCGGCGGCGGCGGCAACACCGGCAGCGAGTCGGTGGCCAAGTCGGATCCCGACGGCTACACGCTGCTGTTCACCGCGCCCGGACCGCTCACCGTCAACCAGACGCTCTACAGCAAGCTGCCGTTCGATCCGGCCAAGGATTTCGCTCCGATCGCGCTGTTTGCGCGCGCGCCGATCGTGCTGATGGTGCATCCGGACGTGCCAGCGCAACAACGTCCAGGAGCTGATCGCGCTCGCCAAAAAGCAGCCGGGCAAGATCAATTTCGCCTCGGCGGGCATCGGCACGACCAATCATCTCTCCGGCGAGCTGTTCAAGAGCATGGCGAAGATCGACATCGTCCACGTGCCCTATCGCGGGGCGGGACCGGCCATGAACGATCTGATCGGCGGACACATTCAGATGTTCTTCGATCTCCTGCCGGTCAGCCTGCCGCAGATCACCGGCGGCAAGGTGCGCGCGCTGGCCAATGCCGGCGCGAACGCGGCCGGCGGCGCTGCGCGAGCCTGCCGACGGTCGCGGAGCAGGGCCTGCCCGGCTTCGACGCGTCGTCCTGGGTCGGCTTGGTGGCGCCGGTCCAAGACGCCGGCGCCGGTGCTGGCCAAGCTACGCGCCGAGGTCGCCAAGGCGATCGAAGTCGCCCGATATCGTCGCGCGCATCCACGAGCTCGGCTCCGAGCCGGGCACCGCCTTCGGCAAGGATTTCGGGACCTTCATGGCGGCCGAGACCAAGAAATGGGCCGAGGTCATCCGCGTGTCGGGCGCCAAGGCGGATTGATGAGTTGGATGTGCGACCGGGCCACTTGCTCGGTGCGCTCCCTCCCCCGCTTGCGGGTCCCGCTTGCGGGGGAGGGAGCAGACCGAGTTTGCCGCCTGCTCTGATTTCATCCCGCATGAAAACCCTCATGCAACACTCAGGCCAGTGGCTCATGCAATCCGCTCGGCTTCGCGCAGGCTCTCGATCAGCGAGCTGCGCAGCAGGAAGGCGCGGGCGAGCTTGGGGTCTTCCGCGGTCCGGCGCAACTCGTCGTGGTTCTTCCGGCGCACCGCGGGATCGCGCTCCGCCAGCAGCCGCTTGTTGCGGATGGTCTGTGCCTGCGTGTGCTGCAAGGCGACGTGGCGGCGCTGGCGCTCGTAGCGGTCGAGCACGTCGTCGGCCGCCTCCCCGCGCAGGATCTGGATGAGCTTCTCCGCCAGGTTGAACGCGTCGTGGATGCCGCTGTTCATGCCCATGGCGCCGATCGGGCTGTTCACATGCGCCGCGTCGCCGGCGAGGATCGCCCGGCCGACCCGGAATTTTTTCGCCACCCGCTGGTGCACGACGTAGAGGTTGCTGCCGACGATGTCGAACGCCCGGCCGGTCGGCAGAAAGCGCTGCAACCGGGCCTGCAGCGCCTCCGCACGCGTGAGCGCGTTCTCGTCGTCGTCGGGCGCGGTCGGAAAATGCACGCGCCAGCGGTCGGGCGGACCCTTCCAGTGGAACAGGTTCGACCATTCCTCGGGATCGGAGATGTAATTGCGCTCGGTATAGCCGTGCCGCCTGAAGTCGTAGGCGACTTCGATATTCAAGGTGCGGTCGGGATAGGTGAAGCCCTCGAATTCGATGCCGAGCTCCTTGCGCACGATGCTGCGCGCGCCTTCGCCGCTGACGAGATAGGCGCCGCGAATGATTTCCGATTCGCCGGCCGGGCCGGTCACCTGCGCCGCCACGCCGTCGGCGCTTTGGGTGAATGCCGTAAACGTCGTCGACAGCCGCAGGTCGATGTCGGGATGCGCCTTCGCGAGCGCGAGCGCTTCCTCCACGATCTTGATGCGCTCGCACTGCAGCACATAGGGAAAGCGCGTATCGTCCTTGAGATGGCGGTGATCGAACTCGGCGATCAGCCTGTTGTCGTGGCGGTCCCAATAGTGGAACAGCGGCGCGACGATGCCGCGCGGCTCGAGCTTGTGGTAGAGGCCGATGCGGTCGAGCATTTCCAAGGTCGCGGGATGGTTGGTTCCCGCGCGCGGCACCTGTTCGAGGAAATTGTCCTCACCCAGCGCCTCGATCAGGCAGACGCGCACGCCCGCTTGCGCCAAGGCGAGCGACAGGCACAGCCCGACCGGCCCGGCGCCGACGACGATCACGCGGTTGGAGAATTGGTCCATGCAAGCTCGCAGGATGTGCCGCGAGCTCGGTGGACTCCCTCTCCCCGTTGCGGGAGAGGGTTGGGGTGAGGGGGTTCGAAGCCTATCGCGAGACCTTATCCCCTCAGCCCCACCCCTCTCCCACGCAAGTCGGGCTTGCCCGACTTGCGCGAAATATAAGACGCGACCCGGGCAAGCCCGGGGCGCGTGGGAGAGGGAGCAGACCGAGCCAGCCTCCAGTTAGCGGGTAACACTCAATTCTTCGCCGGTGCGACGTCCTTCACCGCGCCGATCCAGCCGGTGTGGGTGAGGTCGAACACGATCCCGAGCGGGTCCTTGTACTTGGCCTCGTAGTAGGAGTGCGCGGTCTGCCCGGCGGGCGGAGGGCTCGGGTCGGCCGGCGAGATATTTGCCGCCGGCATTGACGACCTTCTTCTCGGCCGCGTCGAGATCGTCCACCCACATGCCGAAATGATAGATGCCGACCTTCTCGTCGCCCTCCTGCTTGAGCAGCGCGACGTTGACGGTGCCGTCGGAGACGTAGAGCCCGCGCCGGGCCTTGCCCGCCACCTTCATGTCGAAGGCATCCTCGAAAAACTTCGCGGCCTTTTCCGGATCGGGAACGATGAGCGCGATGTGGCGAAGCTTGGCCATGGCGGTTGTCCTTGTTGGCGAACGGGGATGGCGAAGAATAGCGAGGAACGGCGCCTCACCACAAGGCGCCGGGCCTGATATCCTGCATCTTACCGGGCGCTTGCGGAACGAATGGGAATGTACAAGGACCTGCGCGAATTCATCGAGCGTGTCGACGAGCTCCACGCGCTGCGGCGGATCGAGGGCGCCGACCCGCGCTTCGAGATCGGCGGCGATCACCGAGGTCGCCGCCGGGCAACCCGATTGTCCGGCGCTGCTGTTCGACGCCATCAAGGGCTTCCCGCGCGGCTTTCGCATCTTCACCAACGCCACCGCCAGTCCGCAGCGGGCGGCGCTCGCGCTCGGCATCGATCCCGCATTGCGGCCGCTCGACGCGCTCAAGGCCTGGATGGAGAAGCGCAAGACGCTGCAACCGCAGCAGCCGGCCGCGGTCAAGGACGCGGCCTTCCTGCAGAACACCAAGCAAGGCGCCGAGGTCGACCTCGCAAGATTTCCGGCGCCGGTGTGGCACCGCCACGACGGCGGCCCCTTCATCGGCTCGGGCTCGATCGTGATCATGCGCGATCCCGACGGCGGCTGGATCAATGCCTCGATCTATCGCGTCCAGGTGCACGGCCGGAACAAGGTCACCGTCCAGTTCGACCATGCCGGCCGGCACGGCGCCATCATCGCCAGGAAATACTGGGAAGCGGGCAAGCCCTGTCCGCTCGCCGTCGTCAACGGCCAGGATCCGGCGCTGTTCATCGCCGGCTTCGAATATCTGCCGGCCGGGCAATCGGAATACGAGTTCGCCGGCGCCATCAAAGGCGCGCCGATCGAGGTCCATCCCGGACCGCTGACCGGTCTGCCGATCCCGGCGCAGGCCGAGATCGTGTTCGAAGGCCATCTTCTGCCGATGAGCGAGACGACGCTGCCGGAAGGGCCGTTCGGCGAGTTCACCGGCTATTACGCCTCGGAGGCGCGGCCGGCGCCGGTGATGGAGGTGACCGCCATCCATCATCGCGACGATCCGATCCTTCTGGGATCGCCGCCGATGAAGCCGCCGCGCTTTCATTTCGGGCTGCCGTTCCGCGCCGCCACCATCTGGCAGAACCTCGAAACCGCCGGCGTCACCGACGTGGTGGGCGCCTGGCAGCACGTCTCGCAGCTCATGACCGTGGTGGCGCTCAAGCAGCGCTACGACGGCCATGCCAAGCGCGCCGCGCTCGTGGCCGCCGCCCACAGCTACATGGCGCGCATCGTGGTGGTGGTGGACGAGGACATCGATCCGTCCAACCTCAACGACGTGATGTGGGCGGTCGCGACCCGGTGCGAGCCGTCGGAGCAGCTCGACATCATCCGCAACGCCTGGAGCTCGGCGCTCGATCCGCGCATTCCCGCGGCCGCCAAGGAACGCGGCATCACCTCGCATTCCAAGGTGATCATCGAGGCCTGCCGCCCGTTTCCCTGGATCGACAAGTTTCCGCCGACCTCGGCGCTGTCGCTCGCGGAGGCGCGCGCGATCGAGGCGAAGTGGGGGGAAATGTTGAAGTAACGGCGCTGAACCCTCGCTCCGTCATCCTGAGGCGCCCGCGCAAAGCCTGGTCTTTCCCGGTCGGCGAATCTCATGCGCACGGGCCTCGAAGGATGAACGGCCCCGACGTCCGGGCCGTCGCCCTTCGAGGCTCGCCCGAAAACGGGCTCGCACCTCAGGGTGACGGCGAAGCAACGAGCGTCAATTCCCGAACGGCTTCTCCCGCTCCAGCCGCGCCTTCGCTTCCTTGGCGACATTGAGGTCGAACAGCTGGGTGCGGGTGACCTTCTTCTCCACGAAGGTGAAATATTTCCCGCTCCAGAAATCCTGCATCGTCATGATCGATTCGACCAGCGGCAGCCCGTCATCGGCGATGTAGGACCAGTGCGGCGCGATCGCCTTCACCAGCTCCGGCTTGTTGAGCGCCGTGTTCTTCGCCAGGATATCGACGATGTCGGCATGCGCGCCCGGGTCCTTGGCGGCGGCGTTGAATTCCTTGATCCCTTGCAGATAGGCCATGGCGAAGCGCACCACCGCGTCGCGGTTCTTCTGCAGAAAATCCTTGCGCACGGCGTAGGTCGCGATCTCGGCGCCCGGCGCGATCTGATCGCCGTTGGCGACCATCGGGCCCCATTTGTTGTTCTGGGCGAAGAAGCCGAACTGGTAAGCGAGGTCGGTCGCGTCGACTTGATTCTGCCCCAGCATCCGCATCAGGTCGGGCTGCGGCACGTTCACGATCCACTGCACGTCCTTGGCGGGGTCGAGGCCGGCCTTCAGCAGAGCCTGCGCGGCGTTGTACTGGTTGATGCTGCCGAGCGCGCCGACGCCGATCCGCTTGCCCTTGAGCTTGCCGAAGTCGGCGAGCGTGCGCACGCCCTCGTCGGCGACCGCCTGCGTCACGTTCATGACGGTGTAGCCGAAGCCGGGACGATTGTGGCCGCGGTCGAGAATGACCACCAGCGGCGCGCCCTTGGCGATGCTGTTGAACAGGCTGGCATTGGCCGTCATCAGCGTGAACTCGAGCTCGCCGGCGATGATCGAGGGGACGGCGAACGCGCCGTCCTCGAAGCGCTTGGTCTCGATCTCGAGATTGAGCTTCTTGAAGTAGCCCTTCTCGCGCGCGATGAAGAATCCGCCGCCGGTGATGAACGGCCCTTCGCCGACGCGCACGACGTCGGCGGCGCCGGCCGGAATGGTTGCCACCATCGCGGCGCAAAGGCCCAAGCTCGCCGCCACTACGCTCTTGCCCGCTCTCGTCATATCCGCCTCCGTTGACCGTCAGCCGTGGTCGACCCACGGCGCGACCTTGCGGTCGATCCATTGCTGCAATTTGATGACAACAGCCCCGACCACCGCAAGCACAATCAGGCTGGCGAACACCTTTTCGGTCTCCATCACCTGCCCGGAGCTGATCAGCAGCCAGCCCATGCCGCCCTGGCTCGATCCGCCGATCATCTCGGCGGCCACCACCAGAATGATCGCGACTCCCATGCCGAGATGCAGGCCGGCGAAAATGCTCGGGACGGCGGCGGGGATCACCACCTTGAGCTGGATTTGCCTGGCATTCGCGCCAAGGTCCTTCGCCGCCTTGATCAGGCCGCGGTCGGTCTGGCGGATGCCGGCATAGGTGCTGATCACGATGGGAAAGAACGCGCTCACCGCGCTGATCACGATCTTGTAGGCCTCGCCGGTTCCGACCCAGATGATCAGCAGCGGGATCAGCGAGATTTTCGGCAGCGGATAGAGCGCGGCGATCCAGACGTCGGCGACCCGCGCCACCGTGCGCGACATGCCCATCACCACGCCGAGTACGATCCCGAACACGGCGGCGAGCGCGAATCCGACGAAGATGCGCAGCAAGGTGATGCCGAGATGATAGGGCATCGAGCCGTCGGCGATCATGCGCCAGAGATAGCCGAGGACCGACGACGGCGCCGGCAGGTAGATCGGCGCGATCCCGCGCAGCCGCACCAGCGCCTCCCACGCCACCAGCACGGCGACGATCGTCAGCATGGGCACGGCGCTCGCCCACAGCCTGCGCGCTTGCGTCATTGCGCGTCCACCGTCGATTGCTGCTCCATGCTCTTCGTCACCTCCTCGCGGATGAGGTGGAAAGTGCGGTCGAACAGCGTGCCGAAGAGCGGCGAATTGACCATTTCAAGCGAGCGCGGGCGCGGCAGATCGACGGCGATCACGTCCTTGATGCGGCCCGGCCGCGCGGTCATGACCACGACCTCGTCGCCGAGCAGGATCGCCTCCTCGATCGCATGGGTGACGAACAGAATGGTCTTGTGCGTTTGGTCGAAGATGCGCAGCAGCTCTTCCTGCATCACGATCTTGGTCTGCGCATCGAGCGCCGCGAACGGCTCGTCCATCAGCAGGATCGGCCGCTCCATGATCAGCGCGCGCGCGAGCGCGACGCGCTGGCGCATGCCGCCGGACAATTGGCCGGGCAGGTGGCGTTCGAAGCCGCGCAATCCGACCGAGGAAATCAGCGTCCGCGCCCGCTCGTGCCGCGCCGCCTTGGCCATGCCGCGCATCTCGAGGCCGAAGGCGACGTTGTCGATGACGTTGCGCCAGGGGAACAGGTTGAGGTTCTGCCACACCATCACGGAGTCGGCGCCGAGCGGATGTTCGACACCGCGCCGCTGCGGGTCCTCGATCCTGACGCTGCCGCCGGTCGCGCGTTCCAGGCCGGCGATGATCTGGATCAGCGTGCTTTTGCCGCACCCGCTCGGCCCGAGCAGACAGGTGATCCGACGCGAGCGGAAGCGGTGGGAGAAATGCTCGAGCGCGACCACGCTGGTGCCGCCGAGGCCCGGCCAGGTCTGCGACACGTCCGTGACCACGACATCCATGGCGCGAGCATGCCATGCAGGGGCGGGGTCGTCATCCGGCGACGACCTGCGTTGCGTTTGCCGGCGCGCCGGACTCGGTCTGCTCCCTCTCCCGGGTGCGGGGGAGCGGTGGGGAGGGGGCCTTCGCACGAATCTTCATGCCTGCCCCTACCCTGGCCCTCCAGCCGAAGTCGGATGTTTCCGACTTCGGCCGGTCAAGAACTTGCCGACCTCGGGTAAACCCGAGGTCGGCTGCAAGCGGGGGAGGGAGGGCACCGAGTTCGCCGCACGATTGGATGCGACGCCATCACTCCACGGCGTTGGCCGAGTTGAGGCTGTCGATGAGCGCGGAGCGGTAGAGGAACTGCTTGTGCAGCTTCACGTCCTCGGAGATGCGCCGCAACTCGTCGAGATGCTGGCGGCGGATCACCGGGTCCTTCTCTTCCAGCGATTTCTTGTTCTGGATGGTCTGCGCCTGCACGTAATCGACCTGCGCCTTGCGCCGCTGCCGGGTGTAGCGGTCGAGCACCGCGGGCTCGGCGCGGCCGAACCAGACGTCGGCGAGCTTTTGCGCGAGGTTCATGGCGTCATGGATGCCGCCGTTCATGCCCATGCCGCCGATCGGATTGTTGACATGGGCGCTGTCGCCGGCGAGCAGCACGCGGCCCTTGTTGAAGGTCGCGGCCACCCGCTGATGCACGGCATAGAGCGCGTGATAGGGGATTTCGTAGTCGCCGTTCCTGCGATGGATGCCCTGCAAGCGGCGCTGGATGCCGTCCATGCTCAAGGCCTGCTCGTCGGTCTCCTCGGGCGGCACCGGCATGATGCCGCGCCAGATGCCCGGACCCGCCGTTGCCCTTGACCTTGAACAGGTTCAGCCATTCGTTCGGGTCGGAGAAATAGTTGCGGGTGCAAAATCCCTTGCCGGTCGCGCCGAAATCGAAGCTGGTGCCGATCTTGATGAAGCGCTCGGGCCAGGTGAAGCCCTCGAACTCGATTCCCGCCAGCCGCCGCACGGTGCTGCGTCCGCCGTCGGCGCCGATGACGTAGCGGCCGCGGATGGTTTCGGCCTCGCCGCCGGCGTTGAGCACCGTCACGTCGACATGGTCGGCGTCCTGCGCGAGCCCCGTCACCTTGGTGGAGAAGCGGACCTCGGCGATGCCGCTGGCCTCGATCTGCGGTACCGCCGCCCGCACCAGCTTGTACTGCTCCCATTGCACCACGAACGGGTAGGGCACCTCGCCCTCGAGCAGGCTGATGTCGAACACGGCCACCAGCTCGCCGGTGACGCGGTCGCGGAAGTGGAAGATCGGGGACAGCAATCCGCCGCTCGCATCCTCGGCGAAGGCCGCGTCCTTGAGACCGAGCTCGGCCAGCATTTCCACGGTCGGCGGATGGATGGTGGCGGCGCGCTGATCCTCGGGCGGCTCCGCTTCCGCCTCGATCAGCGTGACCGGGATGCCCTTCCTGACCAGGGCGAGCGCGGTCACCGCCCCGACGGGGCCGGCGCCGGCCACGATCACCCGGTCATCGCGCTGCATCATCCGCTCCGGACCTGCGCACTATACACGCCAACTCAGTGGGTCATGCCAACTCGGCCGGACCGTGTGACTTCAGGTGACTGTCGTCCCCGCGAAAGCGGGAACGACAGCAGCAGTGTGTGGCGCACAAGCCGGCGGGATGCTCCATCACACCTTGGAAATTTCGAACATCGAGGGATGGAACAGCTCCTCGACCGTCACTTTGCGATCGATCAGGCCCTGCTCGTGGGCGTATTGCGTCAGCGCGGTGATCTCGCGCATGTTCTCGTGGATGCCGTAGGCCCAGAAATCCTGGCCCATGATCGCCATCGTCTCCTGCGTTTCCGGAATGAGCCAGGGCAGCGTCACCATCAGCGCGTTGACGTCGAGCAGGTCGATCATCGCCAGCGCCTTGGCCTCGCAGAACGCCTTGTACACGCTCGACGGCAGCCACGGATATTTCTGCACCAGCTCCTTGCGGATGCCGACGAGATGCATGAGCGGAAACATGCGGGTCTTCTTGTAATAGGCCTGCTCCGCTTCGCGCGTGTCGGGGAACAGGCGCTTGATGTGGGGCTCGCCGCGCAGGAACGATGACGGCGCGCGCGCCGTGAACAGCGCGTCAAGCTCCCCGTCGCGCAGCATGCCGACCAGCGTCTGCTCCTTGCCGATCGGCTTGAGGTCGAGGCCCGCGATCGGCTTGAGCGGCGTGCGCTCGTCGCGCCCGGCTTCCTCCTGGCCGCCGCTGCGCCAATGGATCTCGGTCGGCTTGACGCCGTATTCGTGCTGCATCATGCCGCGCATCCAGACCACGGCGGTGATCTGATATTCCGGCAGGCCGACGCGCTTGCCGCGCAGGTCGGCCGGCGCGCGGATGCCGGCAATCGGCGCGAACGTAGATGCCGGAATGCCGGAACAGGCGCGACACGAAGGCGGGGATGCCGACATAGGCCGACGTTCCCGCCGCGACCGTGCGGATGTAGCTCGAGAACGACAGTTCCGAGACGTCGAATTCCTGATAGCGGAAGGCGCGGAAGAAAATCTCCTCCGGATACAGCGGCAGGTAGGTGACCTCGCAGCCCTCGACCTTGACGCGGCCGTCCCGGATGGCGCGGGTGCGGTCGTAGTTGCCGCATGCAATCGTTATCGGCACCTCGACCATCGGGCCTCCTCGTCGGTTTCGCACTGGGATAAGGATCGGCGTAGGACAGCGGGGGCAGGCGTGAGCGCGGGCGAACGTTACTGGCTTCCGTTTCGGCTGTGAAGTGTCGCCTTGTTGCGCCGTGCTTTGAGCGATAGTTTCGGCGAGCCACGGGGCCGGCCGCGCGCCCGCTTGCCCGCGCCGGAATCGGAAGGAGACCGACCATGATGTCGACCGTGCTGGGCGGCGCCATGCTGCCCCATGCGCCCCAGTTCTTCACCATGCCGGACACCGAGGACAAGAAGAACGTCGAGCACGTGCGCGCAGGTGGCGGCCGACATCGGCAGGAAGCTGCGGGCGCTTGAGCCCGATCTCTGGATCATCTTCTCCAACGACCACGCCGAGCAGTTCTTCCACAATGCCGCGCCGCCGTTCACCGTCCATGTCGGCGGCGAAGCCACCGGCGAATTCGCCGGCCGCAAGTTCCACTGGAAGATTCCGAGCGAGATCGGCTTCGAGATCGTGCGCCAGCTCTACCGCCAGAACTTCGACCCGGCCTTCACCAGCACGGCGAAGATCGATTATGCGATCGGCATTCCGCTCACCCATCTCGGCCATACCGACCCGGTGCTGCCGATCTACGTGAACGCCTATCTGCCGCCACAACCCACCATGGAACGCTGCTACGCGTTCGGGCAGGCGGTTGCACGCACCGTCACCGCGCTCGGTCTCAAGACCGTGGTGCTGTCGAGCGGCGGCATGTCGCATTTTCCCGGCACCGATCGTTACTCCAATCCGGAGCTCGGCTGGGACACCCGCGTGCTCGAGCAGCTGCGCAGCGGCAAGCTGAAGTCGCTGATCGGCTACGACGAGGCCGAGCTCGACGACACCGGCAATATCGAGCTGCGCTGCTGGGCCTGCGCCGCCGGCGCGCTGGGCGAGCGCAAGCCCGACGTCGTCTCCATGGATCCGAGCTGGCACCACAACTACGCTTCGCTCGCCTGGACCGAAGGGTCGGGCGAAGCGCAGCACGCCGCGCACTATCCCGCGATCAAGCCCGAGCTGGTGGAATTGACGTCGGCGCTGCACGGGCTCGCCCACGACGCCGAGCTGCGCGCGCAGTACATGGCCGATGCGCCGGCATTCGCGGACAAGTTCCACTTGCCGCCCGATCAGCGCGAGGCGCTGATCAAGCTCGACCTGCCGCGCATCGTGAAAATGGGCGCGCATCCGCTGGTGCCGTTCCTGGCGCAATTGCAGATCCAGCGGCTGCGCCCGCGGGCGTAAGGCCAGCGACGAGGTGCGCCTGCCTCCAAGGTCGGCAAGCGCCCGGTTTTCTTGATTCGCCCGTGGCCCAAGCCTAAGCTCGCGCCCTCACACTCTGCGGAGCGCCTGCCGCGCGATCGCCCGTTCGAGCGCGGCGAGCGCGCGTTCGAGCTCGCCGAGCTCGGCCGCGGTGAGGCGCTCGGCCGCGAGTTCCGCGCATTTCTGCGCGATGTGGGAGCGCACCTCGTTGGCGATCGGCGCCGCCTCGAGCAGCACGCTCTCGTCGAACATGCTCTTGCCGCCCTGCGAGGCGGCGGTGACCACGACGCGCCGCCCCGCCGCCTTGTCGACATAGCCCAGGCCGTGCAGCACGCGCAGCGCCTCGCGCACCGAATTGCGGCTGATGCCGAGCAGCTGCGAAGCGCGTCTCCGGCGGCAGCGCCTCGCCGGGGGCGAGCCGCTCGGCCTCGATGACGCGGCAGATCTCCTGCGCCGCCTGGCTGATCACGCTGTCGCGGCGGATCGGGGACGGGCTATAGGCCATTGTTGAACAATCCTACCATTGGGCGCTTGACGCGCTGACGCTGTCGTATTCAACTGCGCCCGATAGGCAAGCGCCTGGCGGCAGGCTCGGAGCAAATGCATGAAAAAGCTGGTGTTGGAGACGACGGCGCCGTTCCAGGGGTTGCCGGAGCTCGTCGCCTACGACGAGGGCCTGTTCGAACAGGAAGGGATCACGGTCGAGTGGGCCGACCGCGAGCAGGGCGTGGAGAAGAAGCTCGAGACCCACGTGACCAGCCCGGCGGGGGTCGACCCGTTCGCCAGCCACGGCAAGCTGTTCGAGCAGGGCAAGGCCGACATGTACAATGCCTGCGAGTGGGGCAACTATTGCCGGGTACAGGCCACCGCCGCCGGCAGCCGCCAGCTCGGCCGCCGTGCCATCGTGACCTACGCCGCCGTGGTCGTCGCCCCCGATTCGCCGGTGTTCACGCCGCAACAGCTCGCCAACAAGACCATCGGCGTGCCGTTCTATTTCGGCACGCATTACATCGCGCTGCACATGCTGGAGGGATTTCTCCGGCGCGATGAGATCAAGCTGTGCCGCGCGCCCAACGGTTCGCGCTACCGGCTCGACGCGCTGATGAAGGGCGAGGTCGATGCCACCACCTTGACCGAGCCGCATGTCACGTTGGCGGAGAAGAAAGGCTGTCGCGTCATCTGCTCGGCGTTCTTCCACGGCACCGAGGTCGCCTCCGAGCGGGTGGATGCGGAAACCTACGCCGCCTTCAACCGCGCGGTGCGCGCGGCGGTGCGCCGCATCAACGCCGACAAGCAGGCCTATCTGCACTATTTCATCGACTATCACGGCAAGAGCGATCCGGAAATCGCCGCGTTGAAGGTGGAAGACTTGCGCGCGAGCCGGCTGGTGGTCTGCGACCCCGCCCCGATCCCGCTCGACGAAATGCAGCGCACCTACGACTGGCTCAAGAGCTGGGGCATGCTGGAACAGACCGCGTCGCCGCTCGACCTCGTCAACATGGACGTGCAGCGCTACGCCCACCAGGCCGCGGAGTGATACTCCGTGTGATGCTGGACGCACTTGAGAGTGCTTGCCGTGCTGCGCTGTGATGTTGGCGATTGCGCGCTCCTCAAAATGAGGGCGGAGCCGATTTCGCAGCACCTGGAGATCACCCCATGCGCAATGGACACGCCGAGGACATCGCGAAACTGATCGAGCCCGGGCGCGTGTACCGCGGCGTCTACACCGATCCCGACCTGTTCGAGCTCGAGATGGAACGCATCTTCGGCCGCGCGTGGCTGTTCGTCGGCCATGTCAGCCAGGTGCCGCAGGCCGGCGACTACGTCACCACCGAGCTTGGCCGCCAGCCCGTGATCATGGTCCGCCACCGCGACGGCGGCGTGCACGTGCTGCTCAACCGCTGCAGCCACCGCGGCGCCAAGGTGGTGAACGAGCGCAAGGGCCACGCGCCGCGGCTGGTCTGCTGCTACCACGGCTGGACCTTCGACACCGACGGCCGGCTCGCCGCCGTGCCGGTGCCGGAAGGCTGCGCCGCCGATTTCGACCCGGCGGCGTTCGGCCTCGCGCGCGCGCCGCGCGTCGGCGAGTATCGCGGCTTCGTGTTCGCCAGCCTGGCGGCGAAGGGACCGAGCTTCGAGGACCATATCGGTCCGATGAAGCGCAACATCGACGACCTCGTCGACCGCGCGCCCGCGGGCGAGCTCGCGCTCGACGCCGGCATGCACCGCTACGCCTACAACGGCAACTGGAAGCTCCAGGTCGAGAACGTGCTCGATTCCTATCACGTTCCGTTCGGTCACGCCTCCACGGTGAACAAGCAGGGCGTGCAGTTCGCGCGCCGCGAGGGCGACCGCAAGGGCGCCGCCGTCGTCGAGACCGAGAAGAAGCAAACGGCGGCGTCGTGGAAGGAGCGCAAGAGCTACATCACCGGCAACGGCCACGGCTGGACCAGCAACACCGCGCTCGACGACAGCAAGCGCTCGAGCCCGGCCTTCGACGAGTACAAGCGCGTGCTGGCGGAGAAGGTCGGCGCCGAGCGCGCGCAGCAGATCCTCACCCCGCGCCTGCACAATTCGCTGATTTATCCCAACGTGTCGATCATGGGGCTCAACATCCACGTGCGGGTGATCAAGCCGGTCCGGGTCGACCGCACCGAGGTCACGATCTATCCCATTCGCCTCGTCGGCGCGCCCGACGCGATGAATTTCGGCAACATCCGCCTGCTCAACGTCACCCACTCGGCGTCGTCCTTCGTGCAGACCGACGACCTCGAATCGTTCGTACGTGCGCAGAAGGGGCTCGCCAGCTGCGCCAGCGATTGGGTCGACATTTCGCGTGGCCTCGGTGACGAGGAGCCGGACCGCGAGCTCAACGCCACGCGCGCGCTCGCCACCCACGAGATGGTGGTGCGTGCGCAATACAAGGCCTGGCTCGGCTACATGCGCGAGGCGGCGTGATGGACGCGTCCGCTCGCGCCGCTTCCCCGGCGCCGGTCGTCGCCGGCATCGACCGTGCGCCGTTCGAAGCGTTCCTGATCCATGAGGCGCGGCTGCTCGACGAGCGGCGCTTCCGCGAATGGATGGGTCTTTTCAGCGACGACGGCAGCTATTGGGTGCCGGCGGTGCCGGAGCAGGCGAGCCCGTTCGACCAGGCCTCGCTGTTCTACGATGACCGCGAGCTGATGCGGACGCGGGTCGAGCGCCTGGAGCATCCGCGCATCCATGTACAGACGCCGCCCTCGCGCACGGCGCACCTGATCGGCAATACCCTGATCGAGCAGGCCGACGAGGCCAAGGGCGAATATGTCGTCGGCTCGACCGTGATCATGGTCGAATATCGCGACGACACCCAGCGCGTCTTCGCCGGCCGGCAGCACCATCGGCTGCGGCGCGAGGGCGCGAGCTTCCGCATCGTGCAGAAGCGGGTCGACCTGATCAACTGCGATGCCGCCTTCGAGGCGATGGCGGTGCCGATTTAGCGCCCGCCGCTGCCGCGGGCTCTCCCTCCCCCGCTTGCGGGGGAGGTCGGCGAGCAAAGCGAGCCGGGAGGGGGGCATGCTTGCGCGAACGTGCAGATCATGCCCCCACCCCACCCCCGCAAGCGGGGAGGGAGCAGACCGAATTTGACGCCACTCTTGCGGTTCCAAAATGGCGCGCAGCGTGGTCGGCTGCGAGTTGGTCGTAGCCTTCGGCGGAATGGCAGAGCTACTGCGGATGGCTCGCGGCCAGCGACTTCGCCAGCGGCGCCCAGCGCGCGGTTTCCGCCTCGACGAACTTGGTGAATTCTTCCGGCGACATCAGCCTGGATTCGATGGCGTCGAGCGCGAGCCGCTTCTGCACCTCGGGCAGCTGCATGGCCTTGAGCGTCTCGCGGCTGAGCTGCTGCACGATGTCTTTCGGCAGCCGCGCCGGTCCCGACAGCGCGAACCACGTCGCCGCCACCAGGTCCTGGCCCACTTCGCGGAACGTCGGGATGTCCGGCGCGTTCGGGATGCGCTTTTCCGTGGAGACCGCGAGCGCCAGCACCTTGCCGGCGCGCACTTGCTCGGCGGCGGATGAGAAGGTCATGGTGCCGAGCTTGACGTGCCCGGCCACCAGGTCGGTGAGCGCGGGACCCGCGCCTTTGTACGGGATGTGGCTGACTTTGTAGCCCTCCTGCCGCGCCAGATATTCCGCGACCAGAAATCCGTGCGAGCCCGTCCCTGGAGAGATGAAGCTCATCGGCTCCTTGTTCTGCCGCGCGAGCGCGACGAAGTCCTTGTAGGTCGACACGCCGAGCGACGGATGCACGATCATGACCACCGGCGGCCCGCCGAGATAGGCGATGTGGGTGAAATCGCGCAGCCCGTCGTAGCCGGCATTGGCGTTGAACACCGGCGAGATCACGTTCGACGCGATGCTGGAGACGACGAGGGTATAGCCGTCGGGCTCGGCCGCGGCACCGGCCGCCGCGCCGACCATGCCGCCGGCGCCGCCGCGGTTCTCGACGAAGAACTGCTGGTGGAACGCGGTGGAGAGGTGGTCGGCGATGATCCGGCCCAAAGTATCGGCGGCGCCGCCGGCGGCGAAGGGAGCGATGATCTTCACCGGCCGGTTCGGCCAGTTCTGCGCCTGCGCCTGGCCGCAAGCCAGGCACAGCAGGGCCGCCGCCGCGGCGAATATTGCGCGAAGTCTCGTCATGCTCGGACCTCTCGATCAAGGAATTTCTTGCGAGCCTATCCTAAGCCCATACCGCCGTCATGGCGCGCGGGCGGCCAGCGACAAACTGCCGTCGTTGCTCGCGAGACATCGGGCTGGATGCAACCGGCGGGGAGGGCAAGGGCGGGCGTCGCCGGCCGGCCACCGGCGCCTCGGTGTCTGCCGCGGCGCGCGAAAGCCGGCACGGAATGTGAACTGCTTCACAGAGGGAGGGGCGGACAGCGCATTAGAAGGTGGAGGCCTTGGACCCGCAGATCGGGGGCTTTCAATGACCATGCTCTCTCCTGCCTTCGTCTCCGCGGCGCTTGAACGGCCCTCGTTCTGGCGGCGATTGGTCGATGCGATCGAAACCGGCCAGCGGCGCAGGGCCGAGCAGGTCATCACGGCACAGCTGCGGCGCCACGGCGGCGAGCACCACGACGAGTTCACGCGCGAGCTCGAGCGGCGTTTCGTGGGTCAATAGCGGGGGAGGGGCAGATGATGCTCAGCTTCTCAGTCTCTTTCGGCCTGCTCTGGCTCACGGTCGGCTTCACCGCGCTGATGGCCTGCCTGCTGGCGGCCGCGCCGGAGTGATGGCGATCCCGTCCTA
>CAVQIP010000053.1:0-309585 GCA_963712565.1 uncultured Alphaproteobacteria bacterium
TTGCTGCTGGAAGCCCCAAGTCCCACCGCCACAACACCCTATCGCTCCGACGCTGTAGAACTCCATCACTGGCTTGGGCGGCGGGTGGGCGCGTGCCGACTATCCATGATCGTTCTACGCAGCGTGAATTCTCGTTGCCAGGATGCAGCGTGAATTCTCGTTGCCAGGATCAAGGGGGGGCACCGAAATGCAGGCACCCCCTACATATCCCCCAGTTTGGCGGCAGAATGGCGACGAGTTCGTCGCTGAAGAGTGGGACCGTCTCAAACGCCGAATCTTTTATCGAAATTGCAGATAGGCTAAGGTCGGGCGTGTTCGTCCTCAGCATTTGCAGAGTCATCGACATCAGACGCTCTTTGAGATTGATTTCCAGTTGGGGAGATTAGATTTTTGCGCTGTCGCAGAATCGATAGAAGCAAGCGCGTGAGCACGGTCAGCGGGTGCCAGTGCGTACCCGCCCCGAGCCATCCATCGGCGACGCGCTTGGCCACACGAGTGCTCGATCGATTTCTCGCCCACAGCTTGAAACATACTTGAAACCGTTTTTTTGCTCGACGAAACCATATTTCGCTTTACAGCATGCTTGGTCAGGTGAACTTAGCGCCGTCCAAAGCGACCAACGGGCGCTGGTAGAGGCGAGGCCTACTAATTGCCGTCCAAGGGAGTACCGACCATGAACGAATACACATTCAAGATGAAGCTCCTCGCTGAGGTGCGCGTGCGTTGCGCTGACGAGAACGTGGCCCGTCAAGCCGTTTGCTCGGTCCTCCGTTCGCCAAGCACTGACGAAATCAGACTAGCTAATGACAACAATAGTGCGATCGGCTGGAACGCAACCGTAATCGATGTCGACTTCGATTCTGATGGGCCTGCTATGCTTCTTGAAATAAACGGGCAGGCCATCAAGCCGACTTCTAACGGGCGTCGGCGCCCTTAAGAACTCGCCCGCCAGCCCTCAAGAGCTCTTCTGCAGCGTGCCCAAGCGTGTTCGAGGGGGTGCGCGTCCGTCTGCTTCAGCAAAGTCCACCCGAGCCACCCACCGCAGCGATGCGGGGGTGCCTAAACGTTTTGATCTTGCGCAACACTCACTCGGTTGGAAAATGGCTGGGCGCACCTGAAGCCGATCGCGAAGGATACAACGGGACGTCCCCAGGGCAATTTCAGGCTGAACCACCGTTTCAACAAAGCATGTGTTCAAGTGCGTGCCGCGCCACTGATGAGCGAGATGATCGTTGCCCGAAGCCGCGCGCTCACCAAATAGAGTAAGCGGCGTCGTTGCTATTTCCGTCTGGGCTGACTCGCGATCTAGTTCGCAATCAGTCGGGAGCATGACGATAGAAAGCATGCCTGAAGAGTCCGCGGTAATGGTCCGAATCCCGGGCGCCACCGAACATTCACGGATTGACTGTTTTGCCGTCGACCTCAACGAGTTTAGCGGAGCCTTCTTCGACCGAGAAATCGACCGCGATTATGGTGGCGTCCCTACCCATTACGAAATCGGCTTCATTGGCCAGTCTGACCTCGTCAGTACTTGGCGAGCCGAGGATGGAGGGGACGACTTCACGCGCAAGACTCTCGTTCTGGGCACGCACGCGCACTACAGCAACCAAACTCACCTTAAAGACATACTCCTGCTTGATGTCGGACCTGCCGCCAACCGCAGCAAAGCTAAATCGATCACCGTTTGTCATTTTGTAAGTGCCTTCGAGCAAAGCTACGGGATGGCTGATCAAGCTTGGACACGCTGCCGGCCCGTGGCTGACGGCGACGCGTCGTCTTTCATGAACATCGGGCGGTTGGCTGGGGTTCAGCGTCGTCCTCCTCGTGCTGGTAAATGAATTGCAGATTGTATTGACGGCGAGACGATGTTTCGTGGCCGCGACGGGGCCGAAAGATGCCCCGCGAAGCCTTTCATTTTTCCAAGTGATTGCCCCCCAAAGGCGCTGCATAACTCCCGGAAATTCCGTCTTACCCAGATACCGCCTCCACGTCAAGGTGTCAGCAGCAATCGCTGCAAAAGTCATTGGCCGAATACCTGGCGCCCGACAGCGACGCCGTGCTGCGCGCGGCCCATGCCGCCGGCGCCCACAACATGATCTTGCGACTTCCATCGGGCTACGACACCAGGGTCGGCGAGGGGGGAGAAGCGCTGTCGGGAGGTGGCAAGGAGAGAGTGTCGGACTCGTCGCTCCGTGACCGCATTACGCCTTTCCACACGGCCTGTTTCGCGGGACACTCGATTGACTCTGTCGGGGATCAGCAGATGAGCGTGAAGACAGGCTACGACTACGTCATCGTAGGCGGCGGCTCGGCCGGCTGCGTGCTGGCGAACCGGCTGAGCGAGGACGGCGCGGCGCGCGTGCTGCTGATCGAAGCGGGTGGGCGCGACCTCAATCCGTTGATCCACGTCCCGCTCGGCATGGGCAAGATGCACGAATACGACATGTTCAACTGGGGCTATCAGACCGAGCCCGAACCGAACTTGGACGGCCGACGCATCGAGGCGATGCGCGGCAAGGTGTTGGGCGGCTCGTCGTCGATCAACGTGATGGCTTACACGCGCGGCAATCGCGGCGACTACGATCGCTGGGCGCAGAAGGGCGCGCACGGCTGGTCCTATGCCGACGTGCTGCCCTACTTCAAGCGCTGCGAGCGCTGGGAGGGCGGCGAGAATATCTGGCGCGGCGGCACGGGACCGGTCGGCACCGAATTCGCCAAGACCCGCGATCCGCTCTACGACGCCTGGCTCGAGGCCGCCAAGGACGCCGGCTTTCCCTCTGACCGACGACTACAACGGCAGGGAGCAGGAAGGCTTCGGCCGCGGCCAATACACCATCCGTGACGGCTATCGCTCCTCGGCCGCGACCGCGTATCTGCGACCGGCGCGGCGGCGCAAAAATCTGCACGTCGCCACCGGCGCGCACGCCACCCGCGTGCTGATGCAAGGCGCGCGCGCGACCGGCGTCGAATACGTCAAAGGCCGCGGCGACGCGGTGCGGGTCGCGGCCGATCGGGAGGTGATCCTCGCGGGCGGCGCGTTCAACACCCCGCCGCTGCTGATGCTCTCGGGCATCGGCCCGGCGGCGCATCTGCGCGCGATGGGCATCACGCCGGTGATCGATCTGCCGGTCGGCAAGAACCTGCAGGATCACCTCGCGGTCATCATCTTTTTCGAGCGGCGCAACGAAAGCACGTTCCGCCGCGACATGCGCTTGGACCGCATGGCGGTCGCCATGATCCGCGCCTATTGCTTCGGCACCGGTCCGGGCACGGTGGTGCCGGGCGGGCTCCACGCCTTCGTCAAGACCCGGCCGGAGCTCGCCGTGCCCGACATCGAGTTCATGTTCCGCGGCGCGCCGGCGGATACCCATCTCTGGTTCCCGCTAGTGCGGCCGGCCTATGTCGACGGCTACGGCATTCGTCCGACCCTGCTGCACCCGGACAGCCGGGGCGAGATCCTGTTGCGCTCGCGCGATCCGCGCGAGCCGCCGCGCATCGTCTACAATTTCTTTTCCGCGCCCAACGATCTCCCGCGCCTGCGCGAGGGCTTCAAGCGCGCCCGCGACGTCGCCTATCAGAAGCCGATGGAGCCATATCGCGGCCGGGAGACCTCACCCGGCGAAACGGTGAAGAGCGATGCCGAGATCGATGCCTGGATCAGGAAGACCGCCATCACGGCGCATCATCCCTGCGGCACCTGTGCCATGGGCATCGGGCCCGACAGCGTCACCGACCCGCAGCTGCGGGTGCGCGGAGCAGAACGCCTGCGCGTGGTCGACGCTTCGGTCATGCCTGACCTCGTCTCGGCGCATATCAATGCCTGCGTGCTGATGATCGCGGAGAAGGCATCCGACATGATCCGTAACAAGGCATCGCTCGCAGCCGACACCACTGCTTGACCCCGACCCCCGGGGCGCGCGGCGTTTTGATCAATTTACGTGCCCGGGACAACGAATGCGGCGGTAAGTCGGCCGCTTATGCTGCGCTGCATTAACTCTGTATAAACACTCGGACCCAGTTAAGTGCCAGCAATATAGAACTTTTTTAGGCCTCCGGTCACGGCGTGTTCAAAACATTGTGCGTTGCACCTAGGCCCCGCGCGGCCCAGATACCGCGTGGGCACAAGGGTGACCCAAGCCAACTTTTGGAGAACAAGCAATGAAGACGCTCCTCGTTACGGTCGCGCTTGCCGCCGTCGTCGCTTCGCCGGCGCTGGCGCAGACGACCCGCCGCGCGCCGGTCCAGCAATATCCCTCGCAGTTCGAGCAGACCTATGGTCGCAGCGAGGGTCAGCCGCGCTCGGCCAATCCGAGCTACGACGTTTACGAGAACGGCCAGTATCTCGGCAGCGACCCGGATCCGAACGTGCGCCTGGAACTGCGGCGCGATTTCGAGCACCGCGATTTCTGATCATTGCGGTCCTTCGCGTCCGAAACGCAAAGCCCCGGGCCGAGCGCCCGGGGCTTCTTGCATGGCGTCGGCGGGCCTGCGGTCAACCGCGCCGCGCGCGGTTGCCGATGGCCCGCGTCGCGCCGAGAAAATCGATGAGCGCATCCGCGGTGGCGTCGGACGCCTCGAGCGGCGCGGAATGGCCGGCGCCCGCGATCAGCGTCAAACCCTCGGCGCCCGGCAGGCCCGCGACATAGGCCTCGCCATGGGCGCGCGGGACCATGCGATCGCTCGCGCCCCAGATCACCGTGGCCGGCATGCCGGCGCGGTAGAGGCGCCCGCGCAGTGCGCGATTGTAGAAATACGGCGGCTTGAACCCGACGAAGGAGCAAAAGCGCAGCATCTGATAGCGCCGCATCTCCTCCTCGATATCGCCGCGGGCGCTGGCGAAGTAGCGCAATCCCGCCGCCGCGTTTTCATCGGCGAACAGCAGCTTTCGCAAGGTGGCGAGCTCCACGCCCCGTTCCGGCTGCGAGTGCATGAACACGTCGCCGATCGGCGCGCCCGGCACGAACAGCCCGCACGCGCCGATCAAGGCGAGGCGTCGCACCCGTTCGGGGTGGCGCACGGCGAACTCGGCCGCGATCCAGCCGCCGACGCAATGGCCGACGAGATCGAAGCTCGCCAGGCCGAGCGCGTCGAAAACTTCGAGGTAGTGGAAGACGACGTCGTCGATGCCGTAATCGTCGCCGAGCTCGTCGCTGCTCGCGCAGCCCGGGTGGGCGGGCGCGATCACGCGCGCCGCCTCGCCGAGGCGCTGATGAAAAGGCAGGAGGTCGCCGGCGACGGCGTGCACGTCGGCAAAGCCGTGCAGGTAGACCAGCGGCTCGCCGCGTCCGCCTTCGATGACCGCCACCTTGCGGCCGCGCAGGTCCAATGTTCGTGCAGTCATTGCACCGTTCTGTCCCTTGTCATTCCGGAAGCCATGCAGGCAAGTGTACGCAGCCTGCATAAATTTGGCTGCGTGCGGCTATCCGGAATCCATAACCACAGGCTCGTCCTGATCGGTCGGTCGGAGTCTATGGATTCCGGGTTCGCGGGCTGCGTCCGCGCCCCGGAATGACGAGAGGCTGATCTCACTGCGCCATCTCCGCGTTGCGCTCCATTGCGGGGAAGTGGCGCGCGAACAGTTTGGCCGACGCCTCCTTCAGGCGCGGCGCAACATCGGCCATGAACAACTTCATGCTCTTGCGCACGACGGCGTCCGGCATGTTGCCCATGTGGAACTGGATGAGCAGATGCCCGCACTTGGCGTGCTCGATGATGTCGAGGATACGGCGATAAACCGTTTCCGGGCCGCCGACGATGATCGATTGCGTGCGCTCGAGATCGCTCCAATCCTCGGCGTCGCCGAGCAACGGCGCGGTGGGATCGGCGAATTTCAGATAGCTGCGGAACTCGGACGGCGGGATGTAGGGAATGCCCGGTCCCGCGGTGAGCATGCGGCCCTCACGCCGCAGGTGCCCCTTGAGGCAGTTCTTGAGAAAATACCAGACGCCATCCTTGGCCTCGGCCTGCGCCTGCGCATCGGTCTCGCCGACATGGGCGGACATCAGGATGCCCATGCGGAACGGATCGAAGCGGGCGCCGTGATCCTCGAGAATCTTGGCAAATTGCGCTTGCGACTTCGCGGTCTCGCTGCCGTGGCTGCGCGACGACAGGAAGTAGCAATATCCGCGCTTGGCGATGTTGACCAAGGTTTCGGCCGAGCGCGCGCTCGGGATCCAGATCGGCGGATGCGGCCGCTGCGTCGGTTGCGGCCACGGATTGACGTAACGCAGGGGGTAGTGGCGGCCTTCCCACGCGAACGGGCCGTCCTCGGTCCAGGCGCGCTGGATGAGATCGACGGCCTCCCAGAATTGCTCGCGCGAGGGCGCCGACGGCACGTCGTAGTTGAACGTCTCCGGCCCGGATCCCGGCGCGAAGCCGGCGATCAGGCGGCCGTCCGACATGTTGTCGAGCATCGCGTATTCCTCCGCCGTGCGCAGCGGATTGAGATGCAGCGGCAATAGGTTGCCGAGAATGACGATCTTACCCCGGCGGGTCTTCTGCGAGAGCGCCGCCGCGATCAGGTTGGGCGAAGGCATCAAGCCATAGATGTTCTGGTGGTGCTCGTTGAGCACCATGCCGTCGAAGCCGATCTCGTCGGCATAGGCGAGCTGGTCGATGTATTCCTGGTAGAGGCCGCGGCTTCGCTCGCTGTCCCACAGGCGGTTCGGCACCGTGACCCAGCCGCTGTCGTAGGCCTGGTCGAAATCGGCGGGCAGGTACGGATAGGACATGAAGTGCCAGCAATAGAGCCGGACCGGCTTGCTCATGCATCACTCCCGCCGTGGACGCGTGAATGAATTCTCGCCGTGGCGTGGTCTGCGCGCAAGCGGCACGCTATGACGTCGGCGCCGTACCGGAATGTCGAAGCGGGCATGCAAGCGCCTTCCCAGGGTGCATGGCGGGCGGTAATATTCCCTCCACTATCGAAAATTCGAGTCAGCCGGCGTTACCCGCGTGGATCGCCGGAGATGACCATCAAGGGAGAAACTCCATGGCACGACGAGATCCGCGTCCCGAGGTGAGCCGGCGCAAGTTCTTGGCCGGTGTTGCAGTCGCGGGTGCGGCGACGGCGGTGACGCCGCCGGCTGCGAACGGCGCGACGCAGGCGACCTCGCCCAACGCGGCGCCCGCGCCGCGGCCCTCCGCGCTGCCTCCGTCCATGCACGTCGCGGCGGCCGAGACCGGAACGCCGAAGGAATTGTCGCGCATCGGCGGCAGGGCCGGCTCCGATTTCATGGTCGACGTCATCAAGACGCTCGACATCAAGTACCTGCCGTCGAACCCGGCCTCCAGCTTCCGCGCCATCCACGAATCGCTGATCAACTACGGCGGCAACAGGATGCCGGAATTCCTCACCTGCACCCACGAGGAATCCGCGGTCGCCATGGGGCACGGCTATTTCAAGATCACCGGCAAGCCGCTGATGACGCTTTGCCACGGCACGGTCGGCCTGCAGCACGCGGCGATGGCGGTTTACAACGCCTGGTGCGATCGCGTGCCGGTCATCATCGTCGGCGGCAACGACCTCGACGCCGCCCACCGGCCGCCGGGCGTGCCGACGATCCACTCGGCGCAGGACATCAACGCGCTGGTGCGCGACTTCACCAAGTGGGACGATACCCCGGTCTCGCTGCAGCACTTCGCGCAGTCGTTCGTGCGCGCCTACAAGATCGCGATGACGCCGCCCTACGGACCGGTCGCCATCTCGCTCGACGCCGGCCTGCAGCAGGAGCCGATGCGCGACAACGGCGAGAAGCTGTACATCCCGCGCTACGTGGCCAGCGCGCCGCCGCAGGGCGATTCCGGCGCGGTGCGCGAGGCCGCGCGGATGCTGGCCAATGCCGAGCACCCGGTGATCGTGGTCGATCGGGTGGCCCGCACCGACAACGGGATCAGGCTGTTGGTCCAGCTCGCCGAGCTGTTGCAGGCGCCGGTGGTCGATCAGGGCGGCCGCATGAACTTCCCGAAGACCCACTACCTCAGCCGTCCGCCCACGGTGATCAACGGTGCCGACGTCATCATCGGCATGGAGCTCTCCGACTTCTGGGCCGTTGTGAACTCTTATATCGACAATGGCCAGCACGGCATCGGGATCAACACGTCCAAGATCAAGCCCGACACCAAGCTGATCAGCATCAGCTCGGTCGATCTCATCACCAAGTCGAATTACCAGGATCTGCAGCGGTTCCAGGTGGTCGATGTGTCGATGCCCGGCGACGCCGAGGCGACGCTTCCGGCGCTGATCGAGGCTGTGAAAACGGCCATCCCGAACGACCGCAAGGCCGCGATCGAGAAACGCGGCGAGGCGATCAAGAAAGCCCACGCCGAGGGGCGCGAGCGCACCAAGGCCGCGGCTTCCATTGCATGGGACGCGAGCCCAATCAGCACCGCGCGTCTGACCATGGAGCTCTGGGCGCAGATCAAGGATCTCGACTGGTCATTCTTGGGCTCGGATCGCCAGATGAGCAATTGGGCATCCCGGCTCTGGCCGATGGAGAAGCACTATCACCACCTCGGCGGACCCGGCGGTTACGGCGTCGGATATCATCTTCCGGCGTCGATCGGTGCGGCGCTCGCCAACCGCGATCTCGGACGGTTCTCCGTTAGTCTGCAGACTGATGGCGACTTCATGTACGCCCCGGGCGTGCTGTGGACCGCTGCGCGTCACAAGATCCCGCTGCTCACCGTGATGCACAACAACCGCGGCTACCATCAGGAGGTGATGCACGTCCAGCGCTTGTCCAACTTCCGCAATCGCGTGGCGAGCCTGGGTGGTGACATGGGCCCGATCGGCACCAGCATCGAGAACCCGGACATCGAGTATCACAAGCTGGCGGAATCGATGGGCTGGTGGGCCAAGGGTCCGATCAAGGATCCGGCCCAGCTCGGGCCCGCGATCAGGGAGGCGGTCGCGGTGGTCAAGTCCGGCCAGCCGGCGCTGGTCAATGTCTGGACCCAGCCGCGCTAGGGGAGGTCAGTCAATGCGTTTGGTTCGCGTTTGTGGGCTGGCGGCGCTCGCCGCCGGCCTCCTCGCCTGTGGCGGCGCGTTCGCCGCCTCGGCCGAGAAGGGCAAAGCCGCCTTCATCCAGCACGGTTGCTGGCAGTGTCACGGCATGCAGGGTCAAGGGGGCATCGCCGGGCCGAAGCTCGCGCCGGATCCGATCGCGTCCGAGGCGTTCACGGCGTTCGTGCGTACCAGCAATCGCTTCATGCCGCCGTACCAGGAGGCGATCCTGCCGAACGACGATCTCGCCGACATCTACGCCTACCTGCAGTCGATCCCGAAGCCGGCCGACGCCAAGAGCATACCTCTGCTCAATCAGTAGCGTTCCGCCCTCATCCTCGGAAGACGTGAACGTTTCGCCGTGCTGTCGTCCCCGCGAAAGCGGGGACCCATGGTGCCCCAAACTGTGATCTCTGGCATATGGGTCTCCGCTTTCGCGGGGATGACGTGCGCTGTTGCGGGCGCTTTGCAAAAATGATCGAGGCAACGACCATGCGACTCGTCCGATCTCACAGATCGAGCACCAGCCGCTCGCTCTTGCATCCCGCGCAACAGATCATGACCTTGGTGTTGGAGGCCTGCTCCTCTTCGGTGAGGATGGCGTCGCGATGCTCCGGGACGCCGGAGATCACCCGTTGCTCGCAGGCTCCGCAGATGCCGAGCTCGCAGGAGTAGTCGACGTCCACGCCGGCATCGAGCAGGACCTCGAGGATGCTCTTGCCCTCGGGAATGACGAATTCCTGTTTGGAGCGCGCCAGCTCGACCACGAAGCCGCCCTTCTTGTCCGGCGTCTGCTTGGGAGTGAAATATTCGATGTGGATCTGCTCGCGCGGCCAATCCGCGGTTGCCGCCTCGAACGCATTCAGCATCGGGGTCGGCCCGCAGCAATAGAGGTGCGCATCCTCCGGCGCCTCGGCGACGAGGGCCGCCACGTCGAGGAAGCCCCCCGCGCTCTCGTCGTCGAAGTGGAATTGCGCCGGCGCCATCGCTTCGAGCGCGTGCAGGAAAGCCATGTCCGAGCGCGAGCGACAGGCGTAGTAGAGGGTCCAGGAGCGGCCGAGCTTCTCCAGCCGTTGCACCATGCACCAGATCGGCGTGATGCCGATGCCTCCGGCAAACAGGACGACGTGGTTGGCGTTCTCCACCAGCGGGAAATTGTTGCGCGGCGCGCTGATCTTGAGCGTCTTGCCGACGCGCAGCTCGTCGTGCACGTAGCGCGAACCGCCCCGGCTGGCCGGGTCGCGCTTGATGCCGACGGTGTAGCTGCCGGGATCGGGCTCGGCTTCGATCAGGGAATATTGGCGGACGAGCCCGTTCGGCAGATGCAGGTCGATATGGGCGCCCGGCTCGTAGGCCGGCAGCGGCTTTCCGTCGAGGCGCGCGAATTGGTAGAGATTGGTATCGCGCGCCGCGTAGCGGATCGCGATCACGCGCACGTCGATCAGGCCGACGGGCGCGGGCGTCCTCGCCGGCGTGGTTTCGGCCGGATCGGCCGTCACTGAATTCACCAATTCGTCTCCTGCGGCGGCGCGAGCGTCTTCGGGCACCGAGGCCGGTTTGTCAAATCTTGGGCATGAGATATGCTTTGCCGGCGCGCAATCCAACGGGCGGAAAAACCACAAGGATTCCGTATCGCGCCGCTCCGGCGCACGGCGCCGATGGGGAGGATGAGGTGAGCGGCTCAGCGAAACTCGCGTGCTCGGCGGCTGGATGGGTCGGCCTCGTCCTGTACCTAGGGCTAGGGCCGGCCTGCGCCCAGGGCCCGGCGTCGGGCCAATCGCAGCCGTGGCTCGATCCAACCCTGCTGGCGGCGGCAAAGGCGGAGGGCTCGCTCATCGTCTACTCCTCGACCAACGAGCAGGAAGGACTGCCGCTGTTCAAATTGTTCACCGACGCCACCGGCATCAAAGTCGAATATGTGCGCGCATCAGATGCGGTGCTGATGTCGCGCATGGCGATCGAGTTCCGGGCCGATCAGAAGTCCTACGACCTGCTGCAGACCGCGACGATCAACAAGATGCCGCTGCAGATGCTGGCGGCGTACGAGCCACCCGAGGCGGGCAACATTTCCGCGGACGCCCGTGATCCGAACAAGCGCTGGTACGGCGTCTATGCCAATTACAATTCGCCGGCCTACAACACCGAGAAGGTGAAGTCCTCCGAGCTGCCCAAGAGCTACGAGGAGTTCGTTCAACACAAGGAATGGGCCGGCAAGGTCGCGATCGACGGCACCGACAATGAATGGCTCAAAGCCATCTTGCAGTATTACGGCGAGCAGAAAGGCATCGAGCTGGTCAAGAACATCGTCGCAACGCTAAAACCGGTGGTCACCGACGGTCACCTCGCGATGGCGCGGGCGACCGGCGCGGGCGAGTATTGGGTATCGCTCAACAACTACGTGAACCTGTCGATGAACGTGAAGCTCGCCGGTGGCCCGATCGCGGTGTGGGCGCTCGACCCGGTCACGCTGTTTTTCGGGCAAGTCGGCGTGAACGCCAAGGCGCCGCATCCGAACGCCGCGCGGCTGGCCGCCAACTTCATGCTCAGCCAGCAATCCCAGCAGTTCCTCGCCAGGTTCGGACGACTGCCGACGCGCAACGACGTGCAGTCGAATCCGCCGGGGATAGTCGAGATGCTGAGACAGAAGAAGGTCATCACCGTCCTGATGAGCCCGGATGAAGAGCGCAAGTGGCAGCGCCAGTTCGACCAGTTGTTCAAAGGGCGGTGAGCGGCGAACACACTCATGATCCGTCATCCTGAGCCTCGAAGGATGAACGGCCCCGACATTCGCGCCGTCGCCCTTCGAGGCTCGCTTCGCTCGCACCTCAGGGTGACGGCTCACTATACGGGAGATGACGACAGAGGTGCTGGGTGACCGTCGCCAATAGTCGTTTGGACGGGCTTATCGGCGTAGCCGCGGCCGGCCGCGTGGCGCGGGTGGTGACCCTCCCCAACATCCTGCTCGTCCTCTGCGTCGCCGTCGCGGTCTGGTTCGTGTTCGTTCCGCTCTCCGCGCTGATCTACAACGCCTTCACCGAAGACACCGGTTTTGGTCCCGGTGCGTTCTCGCTGGACAATTTCGTCGAGGCTTATTCGAGCTGGCACATCCTGCGATTGTTCTGGCATTCCCTGGTGTTCGCCGTCGCCACCGCGCTGACGACTTTCGTCATGGGTGCGCTGGTCGCCTGGGTGGTCGAGCGCACGGACGCGCCTGGCGGAAGTCTCTTTCACACCTTGTCGCTGCTGTCGTTCGCCGTGCCCGGTTTGCTCATGGCCATGGCCTGGATTTTCGTCTTCAGCCCGAACATCGGCTGGGGCAACGCGCTGTTGAAGTCGGCCTTCGGCCTCAGCGAGGCGCCGCTGAACATCTATTCGATGGCGGGGATGACCTGGGCGCTTTCGAGCCACTATTTTCCGCTCGCCTATCTGGCGCTGGGCCCGGCCTTGCGCGCGCTCGACGTGCGCATGGAGGAGGCCGCGCTGATGTCCGGCGGGAACTACCGCCACGTCTTCACCAAGGTCACGCTGCCGCTGTTGCGGCCCGCGATCCTGTCCGCGCTGCTGCTGCTGTTCGTGATGGGCATGGCGTCCTACGAAGTCCCGCGCCTCATCGGCCGACCGGCGCGCATCGACGTGTTCACGACCGACATCCAGGGCGCCATCATCTCGACCCCGCCGGCGTTCGGGGTCGCGAGCGCGCTCGGCCTGACCCTGCTCGCGATCTGCGTGCTGGCTGTTTACTTCTACCGCCATGCCACCCGTCACGCGGAATCCTTTGCCACCATCACCGGCAAGGGCTACCGGCCGACCCGCGTCAGGCTCGGACGCTGGCGCTGGCCGGTCGCGCTCGGCATCGGCGTGATGTTCGTCATCGCCCTCGGGTTGCCGCTGATCACGCTCGTCTGGCAGTCGTTCTTCCGCAACCTGGCGCAGCCGTTCGTCTCCTCGCGCGCGCTGGCGACGCTCGATAATTACGATTTCATTCTGAGCTATCCGATCTTTCTCGCGGCGGTGAAGACGAGCGTGGTGTTGGCGGCGATGGCGGCGACGATCGTCGCCGGCCTCACCTTCGTCATGGCCTGGATCGCGCAGCGGTCGCTGCCGCGCTACGGCTTCATCCTCGATGCGCTCGCCTTCGCGCCGATCGCGATCCCGGGCGTGATCGTTGGCGCCGGCATCCTGGTCGCCTATCTCATGCTGCCGATCCCGATCTACAATACGATCTGGATCCTGCTGGTCGCCTATGTGACCTTGTATCTGCCCTACGGCATGCGGTTCGCGTCGAGCGGCCTCACCCAGCTTCATCGCGATCTGGAGGAGATGGCGGCGGTCTCGGGCGCCGGGCTTGGACAGGTCTTCGCCCGCATCGTGCTGCCGCTGTTGGCGCCGGTGCTGCTGGCAGGCTGGATCTACGTGTTCGTGCTGGCGGTGCGCGAGCTCGGCGCCTCGATCTTCCTGGTCGGCCCCGGCACCCACGTGCTCGGAACCATCAGTCTGACCATGTGGGAGGAGGGCGGCAGCTACGGTGCGGTGGCGGCGCTGGGCGTGATCCAGATCATTCCCCTCGTCGTCATCGTCGCCGGCCTGCGCGCGATCGAGCTGCGCATCGGGCGCCGCGCGCAGGGTGTCAGCACCGCCCCATAACGACCGGCATCATCCGCGCGACAGTCGTGGCTCGCACATGGACATCGCGAAGCGGTGCGGATCGGATTCCCGCCTTCGCGGGCATGACAACTCAGTGCTGGAAAAATCAAACCGCCTCCCGGAGCGATCCGGGAGGCGGTCGATACGCCGGCGGTGTCCGCGGCTCAGGCCGCGGCCGCGAGATTGCCGAACTTCTTGAGGTTCTCTTTCTGCTTCTCGTTGCGCGGCGGCAGCTTGAACAGGCGCGCCGCGGTGCCGCCGAGGATGTTGTGCTTGGCTTTCTCCGACAGGAACGACAGGTCGTAGATCGTGCTCGGCAGATCGAAGTCCCAGTGCGGATAGTCCGAGGAATAGAGCAGTTGGGTCTCCGCGTTGATCATGCGGAAGGTGCACTCCATCGCCTGGCGGTCCTGAGTCTCCATCGGCTGCGAGGAGTAGTACATGTCGCGCATGTACTCCGACGGTTTCTTCTTCAGCAGCGGAGCTTCCGACGGGCGCATCATGTATTCGTGGTCGAGCCGCTGCATCAGGAACGGCACCCAGGCGAGCCCGGATTCGATCCAGATCACCGGCAGCTTGGGAAAGCGCTCGCCCATGCCGTTGATGACCCAGTTGGTGAGGTGCAGGATATTGTAGAAGGTGAAGCCGAGCGCGTGCACCGAAAGGAAGCGGTTGCAGGCGCGGAACACCGGCTCGTTCCAGTTCGGCCCGGAATGGAATGCGAGCGCGAGGCCGCGCTCCTCCATCGTGCGGTAGAGCCGCATATAGGCATTGTCGTTGACCTGCAGGTGCCGCACCGTCGTGACCATGAAGCCGGTGACGCCCGGTCGGCCGCCGAAGGTCTCGACTTGCCGCACGCAGGCGGCCGGATCGGAGAACGGCAGGCACAGCATGGAATACATGCGGCCGCCCGCTTCCGGCAGGACCTTCTCGGTGACCCAGCGGTTGTAGGCCCAGCAGAGATCGACCTCCATCTCCTTCTGCGGGTGCATGCCGATATTGAGCATGCCGGTCGGGAACAGGCAGGAATAGTCGACGCTCATCGCGTCCATCCAGCGCTCGCCGAGCTGAACGTCGCGATGCTTGCCGCCTTGCTCGGTCTTCTCGGAGCGACGCAGCGGATAGCGCGTCACGCGCCCGCCCATGTCCTGGATGAAGCCGGCATTGGTCGGCACGATCGAGCCGCGATCGGTCTGGCCGCGACCCCCCATGGTCCACTGCCGGAAGACGTCGTTTTCCATGTACGGCAGGATGTCGGTGTAATGCTCGTTCTCGTAATGGTGGGCGTCGACGTCGACGATCAGGATGTCGTCGAGCTTGCGCTGGACCGCCTGCTTGCGCGCATGGGCGAGAAGCCTGGTGGTGTTCAACTCGTCGACGGAGATGCGTCGGCCGCGTTCAGCGAGAAGCTCCATGGTTCGTCTCCAGACGTTTCCAAATTCTCTGTGGGCAGGTCCGCTTTCGAGTCAGCGGCCGGTCCAGCTCTGCCACATGCCGAGCTCGAACACGGCCAAGTTAGCGGCCTTCAGCAGGCCGCTCGCGGTAATCATGACGTCGGTGGCGGTGGCGCCGCCGCGCTCCGGCAGCGGCAACAGCTCTTCGCCGGCATCCACGCGCGCCGCGTAAGTCTTGCACATCGCGGCCATCAGCGCCTGCAGCGCTTCTTTACTCGGGATATCGCGCCGGCCGCTCGCAAGCGCGCGCTCGATCTCGGCCGCAAGCCGCGTCGCCTCCGCCGAGCCGGTGCCGCCGCTTTCGGGTTTGCTCGCTGACTTGCCGGCACGTTGCGACTGCGCCCGACTGGCTGCCGGCTGTGCATGCGCTCTCTTCGCCGCAGGCTCCACCTGCGGCCGGCGCGTCGTCTTCGCCGCCGCGCTCTTAGGTGAGGACATAAACCTCGTCCCCTTTCTCGACCACCTTGTACTTGCGCAGCTTGAGCTTGCGGTCCGACACGCATTCGCCGGTCTTCATGTCGTACTCGTAGCCGTGCCACGGGCACACGAAGTGCATCTCGCTGTCCGAGAAGTAAAGGCCTTGCGAGGTCTTGTCGGGCATAAGCCGTTCCTCGACCTTGGCGATGGTGAGACCTTCGCAGGCCGGGCCGCCCTGGTGCAGGCAGAAATTGCTGTAGGCGTAGAATTGGCCCTCGTGCCGGAATATGCCGATCTCATTGTCTCCGGCAAAGATGATCCGGCGGTCGCCGTCCTTGAACTCAGCGGTTTTACCGACGTACTGCTCGGCCATGCTGCGGCGTCTCCTTCGACCCTAAGTTCCCTGCGTGAAGTTTCTGCGTTGTTGCGGCGCCCGGCTGCCTACGGCCGTGAAATGAGCGCCTTTGGACATTCGTATAATACAATTGTTTGAATGTAACCAGCGGCAAGCGCGTTGGTCCGGCATCCTCAAACGACATGCCTTACCTGCCCGGGAGGAGATTAAAGCCGCCTAATCACGCCATCTTGTTGGTCAATGTCCCGATCTTTTCGATCCAGATCTTGACCACGTCGCCGGCCTTGAGGAATTCGCCCCGCGCCGAGCCGACGCCCGCGGGGGTACCGGTGAGAATCAGGTCGCCGGGGTAAAGCGTCATGCCGCTCGACAACTGCGCGATCTGCTCGGCCAGGTTGAAGATCATGTCCTTGCTATTGGAGTCTTGCTTGAGGATGTCGTTCACCCACAGCTTGAGGCCGAGATTCTGCGGGTTGCCGATATCGCTCGCCGGCACGATCCAAGGGCCGAGCGGGCAGGAACCGTCGAAGCTCTTGTGCTTTGTCCAATCCGCCTTGAACGGGGAAGTATCGCTGATGTTCGGACGACGCCCGCGGTCACGCGCGGAAAGATCGTTGGCCGCGGTGTAGCCGGCGACATAGTCGAGCGCCTTGTCCTGCGGCACGTTCCTGGCTGGCCTCCCGATCACCGCCGCCAGCTCCACCTCCCAGTCCACCTGGTCGGAGACTCCTGAAATCTTCACCGTCGCGCCCGGGTCGGTGAGCGCCCGCGATGCCTTGATGAAATGCCAGGCCTTGAGACCCTGGCTGTGCGGATCTGGCTCCATGGGCCGGTTCATGCGGCGGGCCATCTCGGCGGCGTGGTCGGCATAGTTGGCGCCGGCGCAGTAGATCGCCGAGGGCCAGCGCACCGGCGCCAACAGCTTGCAGCGCGCAAGCGGCAAGGCCTTGATGCGGCTTTTCCCCGCCTTCGCGGCGGCCTTGTTCAGGACGCCTTGCGCCGCTCTCCAATCCTCGAGGATGCCGAGCACGGTCGCATAGGCGCCCTTGCCCGTGAGCTTGGCGGCGTCGAACACCTTGTCGTCGATCACGAGGCCGGCGCGGGGGCCGTCAGCGGTTTGGTAGGTCGCGAGCCTGTAGCCGGCCATCTGGTTTTGCTCCCTGCGTGCCGATGCATTGACGGCCGAAGCTTTCGCCCAATCGAACGATCTTGTCGAGTGCGTCGGGCGGGGCTGAGCGCTGGCGGCGATGATCCCGGTCGGCGCGCGCCGTGGCGGGTGAGCCCGACCGGGGACAGCCGGTTTCGCTGCGCTCAACCCGTCGCGCGAATTGAGCTATAGTGCGTGCCAAGAGCGATGATGCCGGGATCCTGATGAATTCGTGCCGCGCGAGCAGGAGGTGGGGCGATCGCGCGATCGGCGTCGGGCGCGCCAGCGGTGCGTCGTTTGCGAACAGGGCCGGGTGAATGGCCTTCGAGCTGGTCGCCGAGCGCCTCCATCATCAATTCGGCGCGCTGTCCGTTCTCGAAGACGTCGACTTCAGCATCCGGCAAGGTGAAATACTCGCGATCGTGGGCCCATCGGGCTGCGGGAAGTCGACGCTGCTCGGCATCCTCGGCGGGCTTCTGCAACCCACCCGCGGTACGGTATCCGTGCGCGGTTGCATGCCTCCCGACAGCCTCAATCCTTTCACCTACATTTTCCAGGATTTCGCGCTGCTGCCGTGGCGAACGGTCGCCGGCAATGTCCGTATGCCGCTCGAGCACCATTCGCTATCGCGTGCCGAGCGTAACGCACGCGTCCGGGATGCGCTCGCTCGCACCGGTCTCACCGATTTCGGCCAAGCCTTGCCCAAGCAGCTCTCCGGCGGCATGCGCCAGCGCGTCGGCATTGCGCGCGCGTTGGTGGTGAGGCCGGCGGTCCTGCTCATGGACGAGCCTTTTTCCGCGCTCGATGCCCAGACGCGCGATCTCCTGATGGACGATTTCGAAGCGATCTGGGCGCGCGAGGACACCACCGCCGCCTATGTCACGCACAATCTGCACGAGGCATTGCGCATGGCCGATCGCGTGATGATCCTACGGCGCAGGCCAGGTCGTATCCGCGAGATCGTGTCGGTGACGGTCCCGCGCGTAGATCGCCGGGAAGCGAAGGCGCGCCAGGAGCTCGACCGGCTCTACGAGCAGCTTTGGTCCCACATCCGCCAGGAGGCGCAGATCGCGGACCGGGAGATGACCGATGGTTGATATTCCGATCGAACGGGGCGAGCGCGCGGTGCGGTTCCGCGGCGGCGGTTTCGACCCGGTGTCGCGCAGCTGGGTTTCCTGGCTCTTCTTCGCGTCGCTGCTGTTCGGATGGGAGGCGGCGAGCCGGGCCGGGCTGGCCGATCCGCTGTTCCTGCCGGCGCCGAGCCAGATTTGGAAGGCGCTGCGGGAGATGACTTTGAGCGGCGAACTGGCCCGACACCTGGGCGCGTCCCTGGTCAGGATCGGCGCTGGCTGGCTCGTCGGAACGGCCGCGGGCGTCGCGCTCGGCGGCCTGATCGGGCTGTCCTGGCTCGGCCGCTCCGCCGGGCTTCCCTTCATATCGGCGCTGTTTCCCGTCCCCAAGATCGCCCTGCTGCCGCTCCTCATTCTCTGGCTCGGCATCGGCGAGGCTTCCAAGGTCGCGACCATCGCGCTCGGGGTATTCTTTCCGATGGCGGTTTCCACCTATGCCGGCGTCGACAATGTGCCGCGCAACCTGATCCGCATGGCACAGAGCTTCAACGTCCCGTTTCACAAGATCGTTCTCGACGTCGTCATACCGGCCATGCTGCCATCGGTCTTGTCGGGCTTTCGGATCAGCGCTTCGATCGCCCTGATCCTGGTCGTGTCGTCGGAAATGATCGGCGCGAATACCGGGATCGGTGCCTTGCTGCTCACTTCCGGCAATCTCATGCAGACGGATCAGTTGATGGCCGGGATCGTCGCGATCGCCATCCTCGGTCTCCTGATCGGCGCAATCATCAGCTGGCTGGAGCGGGTCCTGCTGGGCTGGCGATGATGGCGGCCGACGACGTAGGATGGCTCGAGCGCGGCAAAAGCCGTCAGGATCTGGATGATGTCAGGATGCGACAGGCGGCTTCGATGAGCGAGGAGGGGTTTCGCCCTAGCGCGCCGCAAAAGGGCGTGCACGCCGTTAGGGCTCAACCCATGCTCGGGGGCCTATCGGCGGCGGCGTTGCTGCTTTGCCTCGCCTCCGTCGCGCAAGCCGCCGACAAAGTCGTCGCGGCGGGTAACCGGCTCTCGGCCATTGCTCCGCTCTACATCGCCATCGAGAAGGGTTTGTTCGCCGCCGAGGGCTTGGAGGCGAGCCTCGTGCATCTCACCTCCGCGACCGAGATCGGTGCCGGGATCGCGTCGGGCAGCGCGCAGTTCGGCATGACCGCTTTCTCGGCCGGCATCTACACGCTCGCCGGCAAGGGCGGACTGAAGGTGATCGCCGGCGGATACGAGGAATATCCCGGATTTCACGGCGTGGCCCTGGTCGTGAACAAGAGCGC
The DNA here is from genome assembly GCA_963712565.1 of uncultured Alphaproteobacteria bacterium. GTDB lineage: Bacteria > Pseudomonadota > Alphaproteobacteria > Rhizobiales > Xanthobacteraceae > VAZQ01. Next base: position 19,417 of record CAVQIP010000053.1, read on the forward strand.
GTACGATCGCGGCCTGAAAACGCCGTCGGACCTGCCGGGCAAGAAGGTTGCGATCACCACGGTCGGCTCCGGCAGTCACAATCAATTGGCACGGCTGGCCAAGAAGCACGGGTTCCGATTCGAGGACATCCAGATCGTCCCGCTGCAGACGTTGGCGAACGAGGTTTCGGCGGTGAAAGGCGGTCAAGTCGACGTGAGCCCGCTGCCGGCGACCTTGGCGCAGCAAGTCGAGGCCAGCGGTGCCGGCAAGATCATCGCGTGGATGGGCGACGAGGTGCCGACCCAATTCGGCGGATTATTCGCCTCGCCGGCCACCATCGCCAACCACCGCGACCTCACGGTCCGTTTCGTCCGCGCCTACCGCAGGGCGATCGTGATGTATGATCGCGCCTTTCAGCACAACGGAGCGGACGGCAAGCCGACCAAGGGCGAAGGTTACGACGAGTTGATCGATATCATCGCGGCGCGGACGGGCGAGGGGCGCGAGTCGCTGGCGCGGGCACTGCCCTATTTCAACCCCGAAGCGCGGCTGCAGATCGAGGACATCGCGGAACAGATCGCGGTCTACAAGTCCTTGCGGCTGGTCGATCAATCCCTGCAGGTGGATGCCGTGGTCGACCGCTCGTTCGTGCCGCCTGGAAAAAAATAATGCAACGGATCCGGTGCTGAAGCGGGCGCCGGATCACGAAAGGAGAAAAAACCCATGATCAAACCGAGACGAATCGGACATGCCACTTTCGAAACGCCGGACCTGGAAAAGGCCATCGCGTATTACGAAAGGTTCATGGGATTGATCGTGGCCGAGCGCGAGAAGGAGCGGGCCTTTCTCGCCACCAAGATCGGACAGCTCGTGATCCAGCTCAACAAGGCCGATCGGGCGCACTGCATCAAGTTGTCGTTCGAGGTCGCCCCCAACTCCGACTTCGGCGAGCTCGCGCGCGAGCTTTCCAAAGACGGCGTCAGGAGTGAACTGGTCAACGATTCCATTCCCGGCATGGGCCAGGTGCTGTCGTTCAGCGACGACAAGGGCACGACGATCCAGCTGTTCAAGGAATGGAGCTATCTCGGCAAGCACGAGCAGGTTGCCGGTATCGGCCCGCTCAAGCTCGGGCACGTTGCCTTCTTCACTCCGGACATCCAGCGGACCGTGGCGTTCTATGAGAAGGTGCTCGGCTTCCGTGTCTCCGATTGGATCGGCGATTTCTTCTGCTTCATGCGCTGCAATTCCGATCACCACACCGTGAACTTCTTCACCGGCCCGAACGTCAAGCTCCATCACATTGCGTTCGAGCTCAAGGACTTCATGCATCTGCAGAACTCGTGCGAGCTGATGGGACAACGGCAGCTCCCGATCATCTGGGGCCCGTTGCGCCACGGCCCGGGGCACAATATCGCCACCTATCACCGCAACCCGGACGAGCAGGTGGTCGAGTTCTTCTGCGAGCTCGACCAGATGCTGGACGAGGAGCTCGGCTATTTCGAGCCGCGCCCGTGGCACCACGATACGCCGCAGCGGCCCAAACTGTGGACGCCGGGCAAGACTACGGTCTGGGGTCCGACGCCCGAGGACGACTTCCACCGGACGCAGGTGTGACGGGGGCGGCGAGCGCTGCGTTTACCGAATGCCCGCTTCGCGGCATGACAGCCCGGAGGTTTGGCCGACAGCGCGGAGTTGGTCTAGGGCCGCACCGCCGGCGTCTCGACCTTCATCCCGCGCGCGCGCCACATCAGATAAAGCTCGAGATCGACGTATTCCGGTGCGCCCAAGGGATAGGACTCGGCGCGCATCCCGAAAATGCAGTTGCGCAGCCGCCGCTGCAGCGAGCCGAGCGTCTGCCATTCCAGACGGTAGAGCGGATATCCGGTCGCGTGCCCCTGCGGGATCGGAGCGCCGGCAAGCTTCTGGCCCCAATTGTCGTCGTGGCACTGGGCGCATGACAGATTGAGCTGTCCCTGGCGCTGGTTGAACAGGTCGCGACCGGTCTGCAGGAACGGCTTGCTGCGCTCGTCGTCTTCGATTGCGATCGGCATGCCGCGCGATTGCCGCCCCACATAGGCCGCCAGCGCCAGCAATTCCTTGCTCTCGAACGCGAGCGGTGTCGCGTTTTGCTTGTCCGTGCGGCAGATATTGATCCGTTGTTCGAGATCGACCGGCCGTCCACGCGACGCGTTGAAGGCGGGATAGCGCGCCGCCACGCCTCGCATGCTGGTCCGCCCGTCGCCGTGGCAATCGGCGCACGATTTAGCGGCGGCGCCGTCCTTCCGCTTCCACAGCGCTTCGCCGTCGAGCACCCACAGCATGGCAGGATTGGTCGTGTCGTCATCCTGCATGGTGCGAATCTCGCGGCCCATGAACTCGTAGCCGGATTTTCGGTCGGCGAGCGGAATCTCGGCGGCGATCGCCGTGACGCTTCCCAAGGCAGTCGCCAGAATGACAACTGCCGCCGGCGTCATTCGACGGTGATTTCGGCGGATTCAGTCGCCGTAAAGCCGTTGTCGCCCGTCCATTCGAACGTCAGCGTACCGCTTTCGGTGGCGATGGTGGAGAATGTGAGGAACGGATTGGCGGCGATCGCCGGAAACAGCTCGGCGCGGAAGATTTCCTCGCCGTTATATTTGCAGATGAATTCGCTGATGATGTCGCGCGGCAACAGCTTGCCGGTGTTGTCGGGGCGGAAGCCGGTTTCCATGTTGTGCGAGATCAATGTCTTGATCTCGATGACGTCGCCGCGCTTGGCTTTCGCCGGCACGTTGATGAGGGCGCGCGCCATGGTCAGACTCCCCCCTCGAGGCAAGCCGCGAGGGTGACGATGACGTCGACCTCGTCGGACCAGAACGAGCCGTCGCTCATCTGAGCGATGGCGACGATCTTCTGCGAATCGGCGAGCCGGATGCGTGTCGCCACGCGGGCTCGTCCGGCACGCGGACCGATATGGATGCTCACCACGTTCGGTTGCGGATTTTTCTCGGTGAAGACGTGCATGGCCTTGATGTGGTCGTCCGCCGTCATCGGACTGTCGCCGGAAATGGTGAGCGGAACCGCATTGCCGTTCTCGATCAGCGGCGGCACGTCGATCTTCACCTTGCCCTTCTTGACCGGTGCCTCGCCGACCACCTTCCGGATCGCGGCCCGCATCGACGCGGGCGTGGCCGAGGCCGGCTTGACCGCCAGCGAGAGCCCGGCCGCGCCGGCAAGCGCCACCGTCCCGACCAGGAAGCGGCGTCGGGTCGCCTGCAGGATGTCGCGGTGCATCATGGTTTTTGCTCGTCGCGCAGGGTCGCGAGATAGGCGACCACGTCCTCGATCTGCTCCGCCGTCAGCACGGTCTTGCCTTGAAAGGCCGGGGCCACGCGCGTGTGACCTTCAATTCGGTAGTAGGGCGGCATGATTGTCTCCGGGTTGAGGCGGCTCGCATCCACAATCCGCAGCCGCAGCTGGCCCTCCGACCATCGCGTCCCGGTTCCCTTCAGGTCCGGCGCCAGTGTGCCCTGGAACTTCGCCTCCGGGAAGGGCCCGCTGTGGCAGAGTAGGCAGAGGCCCACCTGCCGGTTAACGACGATGCTGCGCCCGCGTTCCACGTCGCCCTTCGCGCCGGTGAGCGATGCGGGAATGGCGTCTCCCACGACGGCATAGGGACGAAGTATGTCCTCGGCCGGCGCGCCGCCGCACAAGCCTATCGTCACCGCGATGGCGAGCGCGGCGTAGGCGAGCGCCCCGCAGGGCTCAGCCGAAGACTTCCTGGGTGACCGTCTTGAACCAGTCATTCGCGAGCGTGGCTTCGAGTGCACGCGTCGATGTTGGCGCGTCCACGGGGCTGACGCCGCCCGAGCCTTCGATCTCCTTGAGCTGACCGTCCGCCGGCTGGTAGACGCCGCCGACCGAGATGGCGTAATCGGGCGCCACCAGACTGTAGCAGGTGTTGATGAGCTTGGGCTGGCCCGGCTTGTCGCCGGCGAGGAGCTTCGCCACCACCGCTGCGCACACCTTGCCCTGGGCATTCGCGGCGAAGGCGGATTTCGGCATCCCTCCCGCAATCGCGGCGTCGCCGATGACGTGCACGTTCGGCGCCAGCGTGGATTCGAACGTGCCAGGGTCGATCGGGCACCAGCCGGTACGGTCGGTCGCCCCGGCAAGCTCGGCGATGCGGCCCGCCTTCTGCGGCGGAATGACGTTGGCGACGTCAGCCTTGTGCCGGCCGAAATCGGTGACGAGCGTCATCGCACCGGCGTCGACCGAGGTGACTTTGCCGTCGTTCGACAGCGACACCCATTCGAGGTTCGGGTAAAGCGCTTTCCAGGCGTTCTGGAACAGCCGCTGCTTGGAGAACGAGTCCTTGGCGTCGAGAATGATGACCTTCGATTTGGGTTTCTTGCTCTTGAGATAATAGGCGATCAGGCTCGCCCGCTCGTAGGGGCCGGGCGGGCAGCGAAAGGGATTGGCGGGCACCGAGATCACGACGGTCCCGCCGTCCGCCATCGCTTCGAGCTGGCGGCGCAGCAGTAGCGTCTGCTCGCCGGCCTTCCAGGCGTGCGGCATGCGCTCGGCGGCCGATTCGGTGTAGCCGGGCAAGGCGTCCCATCGGATGTCGATGCCGGGTGCCAGTACCAGGCGGTCGTAGGGGAGCCGGGTGCCATTGCCGAGGGTCACGGTGCGACCCTGGTTGTCGACCGCGGTCCCCGGCGAGATGTGGACGACGACGTCATCAGCGGCCAGCTTGTCGTAGCCGAATTCCTGCGCCGTGAGGTCACGCAGGCCGGCGATAACGCCATTGCTGAACGGGCAGGCGACGAAAGTCGGGTTCGCCTCGACCAGCGTTACGGCAATGCGCGGATCGATCCGCTTGATGAAACGGGCGCAGGTCGCTCCGCCGAAGCCCCCACCCACGACGACCACGCGCCCGCGGGCGCCTTGCGCGATCGCGGGCAGCGGGAGCAGGGCGGCCGCGGCTGCCGTAACCGCAGTCTTGAGGAGATCACGCCGGCTGCGCTTGGCAATCACGATCGGCCCCCTTTCCTCAATCCTTCTGCGCCCCGTACCAGGCGGCAATGGCTTTGACCTCGTCCTCGGAAAATCCCTTGGCGATGCGTTCCATCACGGTCGATGGGCGTTGCCCGACTTTGAACGCTTGCATCGCGGCGACGATGTCGGCCGGATTGCGGCCGGTCAGCCGTGGCACCGTGGTCTGTATCCGGCTGGTCGGGTGACAGCCGGAACAGGACATGGCGCCGGGCGGAGCGTCCGCCAGCCCGGCCGCCGAGGCATGACCGATCGACATGAAAACCAAGGCGGCGGTCACCTTGCGGGTGGCACTCATGTCAGGGCCTTGCGAATATTGGTCGGTGCCGGGGGCCGCCGTTCGTCGTTGCTATGCGTTCCGCAAATCGTGGTTTTTGAGCGGCAGGGAACGGATGCGCTTGCCGGTCGCCGCGAAAATGGCGTTGCACAAGGCGGGCGCGAGCGGAGGCACGGGCGTCTCCCCGACGCCACCCCAGAAGCCGCCGCTCGCCAGGATGACCGTCTCGACCCGCGGCATCTCGGCCAGACGCAGCATCGGATAGTCGTCGAAGTTCGACTGCACGACCCGCCCGCGCTCGATGGTGATCTCGCCGTAAAGCGCGGCGGTGAGCCCATAGACGATGGCGCTCTCGGTCTGCAATTCCACGGTGAGCGGGTTGACCACGTGGCCGGCGTCGATCGCCGAGACGACGCGGTGAACCCGCAGCTTGCCGTTATCGGCGACCGAGACTTCGACCACCTGCGCGCAGATGCTGTTTTGCGAGCCATGCAGCGCGATGCCGCGGAAGACGCCTGACGGCGCGGGGGTGCCCCAGCCGGCGCGGGTTGCCGCGGCGTCGAGCACCGCAAGATCCTTGGTTTTGTGCTGCAACAGCTTGCGCCGGAACAGATAGGGGTCGGTTCGCGCGGCGTGCGCCATCTCGTCGATGAAGCTCTCTTTGAAAAATGCGTTCTGCGAATGGTTGACGCTGCGCCAGACGCCGACCGGCACATGGGTGTTGCGCATGGCGAAATCGACGAGGTAGTTCGGCAGCTCGTAGGGCATGTCTTCGAGCAGGCCTTGCAGAAAGTTCCGGTCGACGCCGAACTGCATGACGCGAGGGGAGACCGCCGCGATAATGGACTGGCCCGCGGTCCGGATTTTCCAGGCGATCGGCGTGCCGTCGGCGTCGAGGCCGGCGGTCATTCTGGCCGCCGCCACCGGTCGGTAGAAGTCGTGACGGGTGTCCTCCTCGCGCGTCCAAACGAGTTTCACCGGCTGGTCGACCTCTTTCGCGATCAGCACCGCCTGGCGCACGAAGTCCTGAAAGATTCCCCGTCGGCCGAAGCCGCAGCCGAGCATCATCTTGTGAACCACGACCTGGCTGAAGGGCACGCCAGCGGCGTCTGCCGCGATGGCGAGCGCCGTCTCGCCGTCCTGCGTCGGCACCCAGATCTCGACCCGATCGGGAGTAACGTGCGCCGTGCAGTTCTGCGGTTCCATGGTGGCGTGGCTGAGGAAGGGCGCCTCGTAGTCCGCTTCGATGCGTTTGGCCGCCCGAGCGAGGGCGCCGTCGACATCGCCGTCTTTACGGCCGACGCGGGCGTCGCCGGCGCTGAGGCCTCCGAGCACGTTCTCTCGAATCGTGGCGCTGGAAACGTCGGCGTTGGCACCGAAATCCCAGCTCACGGGCAGCATCTCGGCGGCTTTCTTCGCCCGCCACCAGCTGTCCGCCACCACCGCTACCGCGTCCGGTTGCTTCACCACGCGGCGGATGCCTTTCATGCCGGCGAGTTTCGTCTCGTCGACGGACTTCAACGTGCCCTTGAACACCGGGCACTGGACGATGGCGGCGTACAACATGTTCGGGAGGCGCACGTCGATCGCATAGATCGGCTTGCCGGTGATCTTGTCGGGAACGTCGAGGCGTCCTTGCCGGCTGCCGATCAGCTTCCAGTCCTTTGGCTCCTTCAAGGCCACCTGCGCCGGCGGCGCGATGTCGGCGGCGGCCGCGGCGATACGGCCGAAAGTGACGCTGCGGCCGCTCGCGCGATGGGCGATCGTGCTGTTGGAGGCGGCGCATTCGTCGGCGGGAACGCCCCATTGCGCGGCGGCGGCGGCAATGAGCATCTCGCGCGCGGTAGCACCGGCGCGGCGCAGATCATTCTGCGATGCGCTGATGGACCGGCTCGCGCCGGTCGACATGTTGCCCCACGCCCGGTCGCGTCGGCGATTCTCGTGCGGCGGGGCGAATTCGGCCCTCACCTTGCTCCAGTCGCATTCGAGCTCTTCGGCCACCAGCATCGGCAGTGCGGTGAAGCTGCCCTGGCCCATCTCGGACTTGGCGACACGGATGATGACGGTGTCGTCGGGCTCGATCACGATCCAGGCGGTGATTTCCCGTGCGCCGGTCGACGCGCGGGTTGCCGGCGGGCCGAACGGGATTTCGAAGCCGAGCGCGAGCGAGCCGCCGGCGGCGGCGACGCTGGCGAGGAAGGAGCGGCGGCTGAGGTGCGCAATACGGTTCATGGGTTTCGCACCCCGCTGACGCGCTGGCCAGCGACGGCGTGAATCGCAGCGCGGATGCGCTGATAGGTGCCGCAACGGCAAATATTGGTGATGGCGGCGTCGATCTCGGCCTCGCTCGGGCTCGGCTTCTCCCTGAGCAGGGCGACGACCGCCATGATCATTCCGCTCTGGCAATAGCCGCACTGCGGGAACGTCGAGATCGAGCCACGCCTTCTGCACCGGATGAAGGCCGCCGGTCGCTTCCGACTCGCCCGCGTTCAAGCCTTCGATGGTCGTGATCTGTTGGTCGGCGATCGCGCTGACCGGCAGCGCGCAGGAGCGTACCGGCATACCGTCAACGTGCACCGTGCAGGCGCCGCACTGGGCGATCCCGCAGCCGTATTTGGTGCCGATCAGGCCGAGCGTATCCCGCAGCACCCAGAGCAGGGGCATATCGGGATCGACATCGACGTCGTGGGTTTGCCCGTTGACGGTGATCCGAGCCATCCCCCCCTCCCTGAGCGAACCTGCTGCGCCTCCAAACCGGCGGTTCGATCATCTCGAGATTAGTTCAAAAAAATGGTATGCGCAAAACAGCGCGTCGCGGGCCCAAAGTCCGCGACTCCGGGCCCACGGCGCTTCCCGACCTGGTCGGAAGGACGAAGCGGCGGCGATTGCCGCCGCTTCGACGGCCTCACGCCATCTGGATGTTGTGGTTCTTCAGCGGGAACGAGCGGATGCGTTGTCCGGTCGCCTTGAAGAACGCGTTAAGCACCGCGGGCGCGGCCACGCAGATGGTCGGCTCGCCGACGCCGCCCCAGGGATCGCTCCCTCCGGACGGCATGAGGATCAATTCGACCTTCGGCATCTCCGCGATGCGCATCGAGTTGTAGTTGTCGAAGTTGGTCTGCTCGATGCGGCCGTCCTTGACCGTGCACTCCTGATAGAACAGGGCGGACAGGCCGTAGACGAACGAGCCCGCGACTTGCCGGTCGATCTGGGCCGGGTTGACCGCATAGGTCGGATCGGTGGCGCCGACGATGCGGTGGACTTTGATCTTGTTCCCGCCGGTGACCGAAACCTCCGCCGCCGCGGCCACGTAGGCGTTGAACGCCTTCATATGCGCGAGACCGCGAAAGACACCCTGCGGCGCCGGCTTGCCCCAGCCGATTCGCTCCGCCACCGCGTTGAGCACGGCGAGGTTGCGCGGATGCTTGCTCATCAGCTTGCGCCGGAACTCGAGCTCGTCCTGGCCGACCGCTTGCGCCAGCTCGTCCATGAAGCACTCGAGGAAGATGCAGTTCTGGTTGATGTTCACACCCCGCCAGAAGCCCGGCTTGATGTGAGGATTGCGCATGGCGTGGTCGATCATCAGGTTCGGGATCGAGTAGCCGAACGCGTGCTCGGTGCCGGCGGGCATGAGACCCTGGAACGTGAGCGGATCCTTGCCCTTGTCCAGGTTCTGCGGAAATACGTCCGCCAGGATCGACTGGCCCGAGAGCCGCATGTGCAAGCCGGTCAGATTGTTGTTGGCATCGAAGCCGCCGGTGAGCTTGCACTGCATGACCGGGTGATAGCGGCCGTGCGTCATGTCCTCCTCGCGCGACCATAGGAGCTTCACCGGCGTGCCCGGCATTTGCTTGGCGATGAGGACGGCCTGCGTGGTGTAGTCATGGAACGCACCGCGCCGGCCGAACCCGCCGCCGAGGTGCAGCCGGTAGACGTCGCACTTGTCGGCGGGCAGTCCCGACGCCGCCAAGGTTGCCGCGAATGCGGCTTCGCCGTTCTGCGTCGGACCCCACACCTCGCATTTGTCGGGGGTGTAGAGCGCGGTCGCATTCATCGGCTCCATCGGCGCGTGGTTCTGATAGGGATAGGCGTAGACCGCTTCGACCTTCTTGGCGGCCTTGGAGATCGCATCCTTGGCGTCGCCGTTCGCGTTGCCGACGAACGCCTCCGGAGCATCGAGACCGGCCTTGAGCCACTCGGCGATCGTGGCGCTCGAGACCTTGGCGTTCTCGCCCTCGTCCCAGACCACGGGCAGGGCCTCGAGCGCGGTCTTGGCCTGCCACCAAGTGTCGGCGACGACGGCGACGCCTGAATCGCCGACCTGCACCACCTTCTTGACGCCGGGCATGTTCGCAACGTTGGCGGCGTCGAAGCTCTTGATCTTGCCGCCTTGCACCGGGCAGTCCTTGATTGCGGCAGTGAGCATTCCGGGCAGCCTGAGATCGGCCCCGTAGACCTGCTTGCCCGTGATCTTGTCCAGGCTATCGAGGCGCTTCACGCCTTTGCCCGCGATCCTCCAGTCCTTCGGATCCTTGAGCTTGATGTCCTTCGGCGGCTCGAGCTTGGCGGCGGCTTCCGCCACCTTGCCGTAGGTCGTGGTGCGGCCGGACGGCTTGTGCGTGATCACGCTGTTGGCAGCGCTCACCTCCGACACCGCGACCTTCCACTCGTTGGCCGCGGCTTGCTTGAGCATTTCACGCGCCGCAGCGCCGCCCTGACGCACATATTCGTGCGACATCCGGATGCCGCGGCTGCCGCCGGTCGAGAAGTCACCCCACACGCGCTTGCGGGCGACGCTCTGGCCGGGCGTGGGATATTCGGTCGTCACCTTCGACCAGTCGCATTCAAGCTCCTCGGCGACCAGCTGAGCGAGACCCGTCAGCGTGCCCTGACCCATCTCGGAACGCGCAACGCGGATGACGACGGTGTCGTCGGGGCGGATCACCACCCAGGCATTGACTTCCGGCGAGCCGTCCGCGGCGCGGATCACCTGCGGGCCGCCGAACGGAATGTCGAAGCCTAGCGCAAGCCCGCCGCCCGCGGCGGCTGCGCTCACGACGAAGGTGCGGCGATCGATTTTCGGTACGTAATTCATGGCTGCCTCCCTGCTCACGCGCTCGCCGCGGCGGCGTGGATCGCCTCGCGCACCTGCTGGAAGGTGCCGCAACGGCAGATATTGGTGATGTTGGCGTCGATGTCGGCGTCGGTCGGCTTCGGCTTGTCCTTGAGCAGCGCCGCCACCGCCATGATCATGCCGCACTGACAGTAGCCGCACTGCGGCACGTCGTGGTCGAGCCAGGCCTTCTGCACCTTGTGCAGGGCGCCGTTCTGCGCCAGCCCTTCGATCGTGGTGATCTGCTTGCCGGCGACCGCGCTCAACGGCACCGAGCACGAACGCATCGCGACGCCGTCGACATGGACGGTGCAGGCGCCGCATTGCGCGATCCCGCAACCGTATTTGGTGCCGGTCAGGCCGATATTCTCCCGCAACACCCACAGCAGGGGCGTGTTGGGATCGACATCGACCTGATGAGTCTTGCCATTGACGCTGAGAGCAGCCATTCGCAGTCCTCCCATGAGTCGCCATTCGAAGCGGCGATGTTTGACGCGGCGACGACCGATCGGTCGCGCCGCACGCGCTGTCCTGAAGACCAGCTTGGTTTCATTCTAATATGGAAATCGCGGCTGCGCGAGGTCGATTCGGCGCGGGCGTCACGCCGGCGGCGCCGCGCGCCGAGGCCCGCCCCGCGCACGCGGCCATGCTGCGACCGCTAGGCCGCTTCGACTTGCCTGCGGGGCGGGAGCGGCGGCGGTGCGGCCGTCGCTCCGGTTCTTCACGCGAACGAGATATCGTGGTTCTTCAGCGGGATCGAGCGGATGCGCTTGCCGGTCGCGGCAAAGAAGGCGTTGAGCACGGCCGGCGCGGCTACGAAGATCGTCGGCTCGCCCACACCGCCCCAGAAGCCGCCGGACGGCATCACGATCGATTCGACCTTGGGCATCTCGCTCATGCGCATCACGTTGTAGTCGTGGAAGTTGGTCTGCTCGATGCGTCCGTCCTTCACCGTGCACTCGCCGTAGAAACAGGCGGAGAGACCGTAGACGAAGGAGCCGGCGACCTGCCGGTCGATCTGGGCCGGATTGACGGCATGGCCCGGATCAGTGGCGCCGACGATGCGATGGATTTTGACCTTGTTGCCGCCGGTCACCGAGATCTCGGCGGCGGCGGCGACATAGCTGCCATAGCCCATCTGCTGGGCGAGTCCGCGATAGACGCCTTGCGGGGCAGGTTTTCCCCAACCGACCCTTTCGGCCACGGCGTTGAGCACGGCGAGATGCTTGGGATGCTTAGCCATCAGCTTGCGCCGGAACTCAAGCGGATCCTGGCCGGCCGCGTGAGCCAGCTCGTCCATGAAACACTCGAGATAGATGGCGTTCTGGTTGTTGTTCACGCCGCGCCAGAACCATGGCGGAATCGGCGGATTGACCATCGCGTGATCGATCAGAAGGTTGGGGATGGTGTAGCCGAGCTGGCCTTCGTTTCCGCCGGCATTGAGGCCCTGGAAGGTGATCGGATCGCGCCCTCCTTCCGCCAGCCGTGCCGGGGCGACGGCGGCCAGGATCGACTGGCCGGAGATGCGCATGTGCAAGCCGGTCAGGTTGTTGTCGGCGTCGAGCGCGCCGATGAGCTTGCATTGCGTGATCGGATGATACACGCCGTTCGCGGTGTCGTCTTCGCGCGACTTGATCAGCTTGATCGGGGTACCCGGCATCTCCTTGGCGACCCGGACCGCGTGCGAGACGTATTCGCTGCGGGCCCGCCGGCCGAACCCGCCACCGAGCAGCATCTTGTTCACGTCGCATTTGGCGACCGGCAGGCCGGCGGCCTCGGAGGCGGCGGCGAGCGCCGCTTCGCCGTTCTGCGAGCTGGTCCAGACCTCGCACTTATCGGCCGTGTAGAGCGCGGTGGCATTCATCGGCTCCATCGCGGCATGGTTCTGGAATGGATAGGAGTACACCGCTTCGATCTTCTTCGCCGCACCGGCGATCGCGGCTTTGACATCGCCCTGCTTATTGCCGACGAAGGTCTTGTCGGCGTCCAGGCCGGCCTTGAGCATCTCGGCGATCGTGGCACTCGAGACCTTGGCGTTCGGTCCCTCGTCCCAAACGATCGGCAGCGCCTCGAGCGCGGTCTTGGCCTGCCACCAGGTGTCGGCCACGACCGCAACGGCGGCATCGCCGCTCTGAACGACCTTCTTGACGCCCGGCATGTTCGCGATCTTGGCTGCGTCGAAGCTCTTCACTTTGCCGCCGAAAACCGGGCTTTCCTTGACTGCCGCGCACAGCATTCCCGGCAGCTTGACGTCCATGGAGTAGAGCTGTTTGCCGGTGAGCTTGTCGGCGGTGTCGAGCCGCTTGAGCGGCTTGCCGGCGATCTTCCAGTCCTTCGGATCCTTGAGATTGACGTCCTTCGGCGGCTCGAGCTTGGCGGCGGCTTCCGCCACCTTGCCGTAGGTCGTGGTGCGGCCGGACGGCTTGTGCGTGATCACGCTGTTGGCAGCGCTCACCTCCGACACGGCGACCTTCCACTCGTTGGCCGCGGCCTGCTTGAGCATCTCGCGCGCCGCCGCGCCGCCCTTGCGCACATATTCCTGCGACTCGCGGATGCTGCGGCTGCCGGTGCTGGCGTAGTCGCCCCATATCCGCTTGCGGGCGACGTTCTGTCCGGGCGAGGGATATTCGGTCGTCACCTTCGACCAGTCGCATTCAAGCTCCTCGGCGACGAGCTGGGCGAGCCCGGTGAGCGAGCCCTGACCCATCTCCGAACGCGCGATGCGGATGACGACGGTGTCGTCCGGGCGGATCACCACCCAGGCATTGACTTCCGGCGAGCCGTCCGCGGCGTGCACGACCTCGGGACCAAGGGGGAGCTGCAGCCCGAGGCTGAGGCCGCCGCCGACCGCGGCGGTGCCGACCAGGAACGAGCGGCGATCGATTTTCGGCATGTAATTCATGGCTGCCTCCCTGCTCACGCGCTCGCCGCGGCGGCGTGGATCGCCTCGCGCACCTGCTGGAAGGTGCCGCAACGGCAGATATTGGTGATGTTGGCGTCGATGTCGGCGTCGCTCGGCTTCGGCTTGTCCTTGAGCAACGCCGCCACCGCCATGATCATGCCGCACTGACAGTAGCCGCACTGCGGCACGTCGTGGTCGAGCCAGGCCTTCTGCACCTTGTGCAGGGCGCCGTTCTGCGCCAGCCCTTCGATCGTGGTGATCTGCTTGCCGGCGACCGCGCTCAACGGCACCGAACACGAACGCATCGCGACGCCGTCGACATGGACGGTGCAGGCGCCGCATTGCGCGATCCCGCAACCGTATTTGGTACCGGTCAGGCCGATATTCTCCCGCAACACCCACAACAGGGGCGTGTTGGGATCGACATCGACCTGATGAGTTTTGCCATTGACGCTGAGAGCAGCCATTCGCAAATCTCCCGTGAATCGCCGATTGAAGGAGCGATGAGTGAAGCAGCGGTGACCCATCGGTCACGCCGCGCGCCGTCCCGAATGATAGCTTGGTTCAATTCTAATATGGAAATCGCAAGTCCGCGAGATGGATTCGCGCCCAGGACGCACGGGCGGGACCCTGCCCACGACCGCGTGCATCCAGCTTCGAGTCGAACGCGTTTACCGCGCCGCGCCGCGCCCGGCCAAAGCTACAGCGAGTTCAAAGGCGTAGGTGCCGCCGCCAAGCGGAACGCGTGGTCAGGCGTCCTGTTCCCGCTCGAGAATGTTCCGGGCTAAACCGGTCAGCCGGTCGAGGATTCTGAAAAACTGCATTCTCTCGGCATCGTCCAAGCCATCGAGCAGGACTCGGTTGCGCTCGAGCGCCGATGCCATAAGCTCGTGGTAGATCGCCGCTCCGCGCGCCGTGAGCGTGATTGCTATGCCGCGGCCATCCTGGCGGTGCGCGCGCAGCGCCAAGCGCCGGGCGACCAGCGCACTCACCCCGCGCGACGTTTGGCCCTTGTCGAGGCCCATCAGGTCCGCAAGCGTGTGAAGCGAGACCGGGGCATGTTCTCCGACCAGCGCGACGATGCGCCATTCGACCTGGGACAGCGCGAAGCTGCGGCCGTAGACCAGGGTCGAGCTGCGGCGCAGGATGTTGGCGAGCCTGATGACCTTCGAGGATACGAGGTCGCTCGGCTTGGCGTCGACCTTGGCGCCGGGTGCGCGCGGAGAACGGCTCGCAAGGCGGCCGCGCTCTCGGCGGTTGATCTGAGTTTTTCCCATGGCATGCACGTGGCGGACCGTCCAACCAGCTCAAGTTGACTTTGTCAAATTTAGGCTCATGCTCGACCGCTCGGTACGCCTGCCCAGGGAGAGGCCGAGGATGACGGAGGCGATCGATACCGGTACCGGCTACGCGCGCAAGCCCTCGAGCTACAATGCCGCCCTGACCGAGGTCGGACGCGGCAAGCCGATGGGCGAACTGCTGCGCCGGTATTGGCATCCGATCGGACTCCTCGCAGACGCCGGCGCGACGCCCAAGCCGGTGCGCGTGCTGGGCGAGGACCTCATTCTGTTTCGTGACGGCCGGGGGGTCGCGGGTCTTGTGGAGGCACGCTGCTGCCATCGCGGGACCACGCTCTACTACGGCCGCGTTGAGGAGCGCGGCATCCGCTGCTGCTATCATGGCTGGCTGTTCGACACGCAGGGCCGCTGCCTCGAGCAGCCGTGCGAGCCCGAAGGCGGCCTCAAACGCGATCGCGTGCGCCAGCCCTGGTATCCGGTGCAGGAGCGCTACGGATTGATCTTCGCCTATATAGGTCCGCCGGAGAAAAAGCCGGTCCTGCCCCGCTACGATTGTCTGGAAAAGCTCGCACCGGGCGAGATGATCGAGGCCGACGACAGCAGCATCGGGTCGGGCGGCGGCACGATCGTGCCGTGCAACTGGCTGCAGCATTACGAAAACGTGCCGGATGCATTTCACGTTCCCATTCTGCATGGCGCGTTCAGCGGCGTGCAATTCGTGGCGCAGATGGGCATCATGCCGAAGGTGAAGTGGGAATATTCTCCGACCGGAGTGAAGACCATCTCCGCGCGCCTGCTCGAAGACGGGCGCGTACACTACCGGGTGACGGAGGCGGCGCTGCCGACACTGCGGGTCGTCCCCAATCCGCGGGTGGAGCGCTACGCGGGCGTCGAATCGCTGGGCTGGACGTTGCCGATCGACGACACCCATTTCCGCATCTACGTGGCGGGAAAGGTCAAGACCCGAGGCGAGCTCGGTGCCAAGCGTTCGCGCATGAACGGCAAGCTGTGGGCGGAACTGACGCCGGAGGAGCACCAGCAGTTTCCTGGCGATTGGGAGGCGCAGGTCGGGCAAGGACCGATCACCTTCCACTCCGACGAGCACCTCGCAACCAGCGACCAGGGAGTCGTGATGCTGCGCCGGCTGTTGCAACGCCAGCTCGAGGTGGTCGCCGCCGGCGGCGACCCATTGGGCGTGAGCCGCGATCCGGCGACGCCGCCGGTGGTGTTCGAAGCGGGCAACTACATTCTCGACAAAGGCGACGCCAAGGCGGTCGAATTGTTGCGCGCCTAGCGAAGGGCGGAATCACCGTCCCTGGTCGATCGAAGGAGGGTGCGGATGGCCCGCTGGCTTCGCCGCGCGTCGGCAATCGTGACCTGTGTCTGCGCCGCGCTCGCGCTGGCGTTTGCGCCGGGCAGCGCCTGCGCGCAATCCTTCGATCAATCCGGGGTCAAGGAGCTCTACGCAGCGGCGAAGCAGGAAGGCACGGTTATCATCTGGGGCACGCAGCGGCGCGAGGTCGAATGGATTCCGGCGGCATTCGGAAAAGTCTTTCCCGGCATCGACGTGCAATTCCTCGGCGACAACGATATTGCCGTGAAAGCGATCAGCGAAGCGCGCGCCGGCCGCCACCAGGTCGATGTGTTTCAAAGCTCGCTGACGGGAACCTTGCCGGTGGTGCAGCGCGACCTGCTGGCGGAGGTCGATTGGTCTGCGTTCGGAATCGACAAACGCAACGTCGCTTTCGACGGCAAGATGGCCTACACCAGCAACATCGTCTACACCGTCGCCTACAACAACAAGCGGTTGACGCAAGCCGACGCCCCCAAGAACTGGATGGACATTCTCGATGCGCGCTACCAGGGAAAGGGCGTGTCCAGCGCGTTTCTGCTGCCGCGGCTGATCGGGGGCTTGGGCCTGGCCTGGGGCCAGGAGGCGGCGCTGCAGTTCGCGCGCGACATCGTGAGCAAGATGAATCTTCTGCTCACGCGGGCGCCGCGCGAGTCGCTGTTGCAATCGGGCGAGCGCCTCTACGCGTTCGGGGAAATCGATTCGCTCATTCGGGCCGTGGCCGCCGAGGGCCTTCCGGTCAGCCAAGTGGTGCCCGAGCCGGTCGTGGTCGGCCAATTTGGCGTGACCATCATGAAGAATGCGCCGCATCCGAGCGCCGCTCGCCTGCTCGCCGGTTTTCTCGCCACCGCCGAGGGCAAGGCCGCGCGCCTGCAGATGACGTCCCAGGCGGATTACGGTCCGACCTCCCACAACGAACTCGCCAAGCAGCTGCATTCCGGCAAGCTGCAGGTGGTGTGGGACAGACCCGACAACATGGTCGCCCGCGAGGCGCTGTTCGGCCGCGCCGCCGCTATCTTGACCGGACAATCGCGCTGAATTGGATGCTTGTCCCGGCGCGCGCCGGGCATCAAGCTGAGCGAACGGTACGGCTGCAGACCCGTTGGCTTTATGCGAAAGGTCGATAACCTCGACGTCACCGCCAAGCTGGTGCTCGCCGTCGGCGCTGGCGCCGCCATCTATCTGATCGCGGTGCCGCTGGCGATGCTGCTGTTCGCCGCCTTTCGCGGTCCGGCCGATTATCTTCCGTTCGAGCCCGGCGCCCATTGGACGCTCGAACACGTCCGCGCGCTGTTCACCGACCCGCTGATCTACACGCGTATCCTGCCCGATACCTTGATCTTCGTCGCTGGCACGGTCCTCGTCGTGTTCGCAATCGGATTGGGCCTCGCATGGCTGGTCGAGCGCACGGATCTTCCAGGACGCGAAATCTGGTTTTCGCTCATCCTGTTTCCATTGCTGGTGCCGACGCCGGTTCTCGCCATCGCCTGGATCTTCCTGATGGGACCGAACGCGGGCTGGCTCAATCTCGCGATCCGGGCGGCGTTCGGCATGGACGGCTCCGGGCCGATCGATATTTTCAGCATGGGCGGCCTCGTTCTGTGCCAGGCGTTGGCCTCGACGCCGTTCGTGTTCCTGCTGCTCGCCGCCACGCTGCGCGCCATGGACCCGGCTCTGGAAGAGGCGAGCAGCACGTCCGGTGCCTCGCCGGTGACCACCTTCCGCCGGGTCACGCTGCCGGTGCTGCTGCCGGGACTGCTTGCGCCGCTGATCCTGATCACGCTGATCACCGCCGAGCAGTTCGAGCTGCCGCTGATCATCGGTTTGCCGGCAAAAATCAACGTGTTCAGCTACCGCATCTATTTCGAGCTCAACCCGCTGTCGAGCCTGCCCAATTACGGCGCTGCTGCGGCGCTCTCGCTGCCCTTCGTCGTGCTCGGCGTGTTGCTGCTCGTCGTCTACAACCGCCTGATCGCGCGCGCCGACAGTTTCGTCACGGTGACCGGGAAAGGCCACCGCCAGCGGCGCCTGCCGCTCGGCGCCTGGCGGTTGCCCGCGCTCGTCCTGGTGAGTCTCTATGTGGCCATTGCCGCGGTTCTTCCCGCCGCCGTGCTGTTGTGGACGAGCTTTTTCGGCTACGCGCTACCGCTCGGCGCGACGCCGGCGGATTTCAGCCTGGAAGCGTACCGCCAGCTGTTCGCCAGCCGGACGTTCTGGCTGGGATTGCGCAATACTTTGTTGGTCGCGCTCGCATCCGCGCTGATCGTGAGCGCCATCGGCGCGCTGCTCGGCTGGATCATCTCGCGTTCAAAAATCAGGTTCCGGCACGCGCTCGATTTCCTTTCGGTCTTCTCGGTTGGAATTCCGGCGGTGATCGCGGGTCTCGCGGTGATGCTTCTCTATCTGTCGCTGCCAATCGGTATCTACGGCACCGTGTGGATTTTGATCATCGCCTATTCCTACCGTTTCGCCACGACCACCCGGCTCGCGCGCGCAGGATTTATGCAGATTCACCAGGAGCTCGAGGAGGCCTCCGCCACCTCGGGTGCGCGCTGGACGGCGACGCAGCGGCGGGTGCTCATTCCGCTCATGCTGCCGGTGCTGGCCGCCGGCTTCATTCTCCTGTTCATAGTCGGTGTGCGCGAGTTCACCATCGCGCTCGTGCTCTACAGCCCGGACAACGTGGTGCTGTCCGTGCTGCTGTGGCACTTGTTCCAGTCCGGTCAGCCGGCGCCCTCCGCCGCGCTCGCATCGATCATCGTCGCCGTGGCGTTGCCGGTGATTTTCGTTGCGCGCCGCACGCTCGCGCGGCGCGCACTCGCGGGATGACCATGCTGACGGTGACGGGGCTCGCGAAATCCTTTGCGGCCGCGGGCGGCGCGGTCAAGGCGGTGGACGGCGTGAGCTTTTCGGTGGCGCCGGCGCAATGCTACGCGCTGCTCGGTCCCAGCGGTTGCGGCAAGACCACGATCCTGCGCTGCGTCGCCGGGCTCGAGCACGCCGAGCAAGGCTCGATCGCAATCGGCGGCCGCGTGGTCTCGGATCCGGATACCTTCGTTCCCGTGCACCAACGCTCGATCGGAATGGTGTTCCAGTCCTATGCGATCTGGCCGCATCTCGACGTCTTCGACAACGTCGCCTATCCGCTCGAAGTCGCGCGTCCGCGCGCAAGGCGGGCGGAAATCGAGAAGCGGGTCATGGACGTGCTCGCGCTCGTCGGGATGCAGACCATGGCGCGCCGGGCGGCGACCCGGCTCTCCGGCGGACAACAGCAGCGGGTGGCGCTGGCGCGCGCGATCGTGCGGCGGCCGAGCCTGCTTTTGCTCGACGAGCCCTTGTCGAATCTGGACGCGCGGCTGCGCGACAGCATGCGGCGGGAGCTTGCCACGCTGATCCGGCAAATCGGCGTCACCGCTTTGTTCGTCACCCACGATCAGATCGAGGCGCTGTCGCTCGCCGATCGGGTGGCGGTGATGGACCACGGCCGCATCGTGCAGGAGGGGACCCCGGCCGAGATCTACGAGCGGCCGACGGACCTGTTCGTCGCGAGCTTCCTAGGGGCAGCGAATGTGCTTGCGGGCAAGATCGAGGCGCTGATCGGCGAGGGCAGCGCCCGAATTGCGCTCGAGGGCTGCGGGCACCGCCTCACGCTCGGCGCCGATGAGCCGCCCGGCGTCGTGGTCGATGTGGTTCTGCGCCCGGAAAATCTCACGATCACCTCGCAGGACGCCCCCGAGCTCAACACCGTCCCGGGTCGGATCACCGCATTGGCGTTCCAGGGCAATAGCGTCGAATACGAGGTTGATATCGGCGGCGCCACGTCGCTGCGCGTCGTTGCCCGGGCGCAGGCTGACCTCGTGCGCGGCACGCCGGTGCGGATCGCCATCGATCCGCGCCGCGCCGCGGTCTTCCCTCGCAGGTAAGGACGGCGGGTCGCGGATGGCGTCCGATGGCGGGGACGTGCTCTAATGGTGAGCCCTTCGAAAAACTCCAATGAATGGAGGCTTCAGTGAACAACGCGGACCCGGGTGCGGTATTCGACGCCCACGTGCGCGCCGAGTTCGTGGAGCGCAGCGTCGATGCCACCATGGCGACGATGACGGATACGCCTTACGTCACGCACGTTCCGGTGCTCACCGGCGGCTATGGCCGCGACGAGGTGCGCACGTTCTACGCCAGCTGGTTCGTCGGCCGCTGGCCGGCGGACACGCAGGTGTCGCAGGTGTCGCGCACCCTCGGGCAGGGTCGCGTGATCGACGAGCTCATCGTCACCTTCACCCACGACGTGGAGATGCCGGCGCTGTTGCCGGGCGTGGCGCCGACCGGCCGCAAGGTCGCCCTCCCGCACGTGGTGGTGATGGGCATCGTCGGGGGCAAGGTCGCGTACGAGCACATCTACTGGGACCAGGCCTCGCTGCTGGTCCAGGTCGGCCTGCTCGATCCTGCGCGGCTGCCGGTGAGCGGCGCCGAGCAGGCGCGCAAGCTGCGCGACCCGACGCTGCCGTCGAACGAATTGATCCATCGCGCCGAACGGAAGACCTAGTCCGAACCAGGGAAGGGCCTTTTCCGCGACGGCGAACGGCAGGGTGAGCGATGGCATTTGTCAGGCACACGATCGACCTCAACGGCTGCAAGCTCAGCTTCGCGCGCGGCGGCCAGGGCATGCCGCTCATCTATCTGCATGGCACCGACGGGCTCGCGGAGTGGCCGGCCATCCTCGATACGCTGGCGGAGCGGTTCGATGTGATCGTGCCCGACCATCCCGGCTTCGGCGCGTCCGAGGTGCCGGACTGGATCGAAGATGTCTCCGACTTGGCCTACATCTACCTCGATGCCATCGAGGCGCTCGGCCTTTCCGGCGTTCACGTCGTCGGGCAATCGCTGGGCGGTTGGATCGCGCTCGAAATGGCGGTGCGCTCCACCCAGCGCCTGCGCAGCCTGACGCTGATCTCCGCGGCCGGCATCCACGTCAAAGGCGTCCCCAAGACCGACATTTTCATGATCGACCCGGAAGAGCAGGCACGCCTGGCCTACGCCGATCCCACTCTCGGCGCGCAGGCGGCGGAGCGTGCCGCCGCCGACAAGTATCAGGATCTCGCGATCCTCAACCGCATCGCCAGCGCGCGCTTCGGATGGCAGCCGCGCTTCTTCAACCCGCGGCTCGCGCGTTGGCTGCATCGGGTGAACGTGCCGACCCATGTCATCTGGGGCGCTGGCGACCGCATCATTCCGCCGGTCTATGCCGAGGCGTTCCATCGCCTGCTGCCGGGATCGACGCTCACCATGATCCCTGACGCCGGCCACCTGCCGCACATCGAATGCGCGGGCGCGGTCGCGCAGGCGATGCAGGCCTTCCTGCGCAATTGACGAGGTCCGCGATGAAGGTGATGAGCTTTCACCTGATGCCCTACGCGGACCTCGATCCGAGCGTGAAGGACAAGTACCGCACGGTGTGGATCGTGCTGCCCAACAGCTACTTCGATCCGAAAAAGGGGCACGCGCTCTACAATCGCTATCTCGACGAGCTCGAACTCTGCGCCGAGCTCGGATTCGACGGCGTCTGCGTGAACGAGCACCACCAGAACGCGTACGGGCTCATGCCCTCCCCGGTGGTGATGGCGTCGGCGCTGGCGCGGCGCACGCGCGACTGCCGCATCGCCATCCTGGGAAACGCGTTTTGCCTGCGCCAGCATCCGCTGACCCTGGCCGAGGAGCACGCGATGATCGACGTGATCACCGGCGGGCGACTGATCAGCGGCTTCGTGCGCGGCGTCGGCTCGGAATATTTTTCGTTCGGCACCAACCCGGTCCATTCGCTCGAACGACACCAGGAGGCACATGATCTGGTAGTGCGGGCGTGGACCGAGCCCGGCCCCTTCGCCTTCGAGGGCAAACACTATCACTGCGAATACGTGAATCTGTGGCCGCGGCCCTATCAGCAGCCGCATCCGCCGATCTGGTGCCCGTCGATGGGAAGCGTCGAGACGCTCGAATGGGCCGCGCACCCCGATCGCAAATACGTCTATCTGCAGGCCTATAGCCCGGTGGAATTGGTCGCGCGCTACCTCAATCTCTATCGCGAGCTGGCGCAGCGCCGCTACGGCTACGAGGCGTCCTCCGACCGCATCGGCTGGTCCACTCCGGTCTACGTCGCGGCGACCGACGAGCAGGCCGTGAACGAGGCGCGCGAGCACATCGAGGCGCTGTTCAACGTCTTCCTTCCCAAGCAATCCGAGCTGATGTTCTTCCCGCCCGGCTACATGTCACCGGAATCGCTCAAGCGCGCGCTCGCGGCCAAGCGCGGACACAAGGGCGGCGTGAAGATCGAGCAGCTGATCGAGCGCGGGATCATGATTTGCGGCAGCCCCGATACCGTGCGGCGCCGTATCGCCGAATGCCACAATATCATGGGCTTTTCGGAGCTGGTCTGCATGCTGCAGTTCGGCACACTGCCGGGCGATCTCACCGAGAAGAACATCCGGCTGTTCGCATCGGAGGTGATGCCGGCGATCAAGGCGCTGAGCGACCGGGACTATCGCGGCTTCGAGCTGCCGCGGATTGCGGCGGAATGAGCACCGTCGCCGGATCGGCGTGCAAACAACGCGGCGATCACGCCGCTTGGATTGGGAGGCGGGTGATGAAGCATCTGTGCCGGGCCCTGACGATGGCGGCAGTCCTGAGCCTCGCCGGCGGCTCGGCGCGCGCCGCCGACGCCACCCTGATCGAGGCCGCGAAGAAGGAAGGCGAGGTGGTCTGGTATACGACCCAGATCGTCACCCAGCTCGTGCGCCCGGTGAGCGCCGCCTTCGAGAAGAAATACGGCATCAAGGTGCGCTCGACCCGCGCCAACTCCACCGAGCTCTCGGTCAAGATCATCAACGAGAGCCGGGCGGGCAAGCCGCAATCCGACGTGTTCGACGGCACCTCGACGGTCGTGCCGCTCAAGAAGGAAGGCTACGTGCTGCGATGGCTGCCCGACGCGGCCAAGGCCTATCCGGCGCAGTACAAGGACCCCGAGGGCTATTGGGTCGCCAACAACCTGTTCTTTCTGACCCCCGGCTTCAACACCGCGCTCGTTCCCCGGGGTACGGAGCCGCGCACCTATCAGGCGCTGCTCGACCCGAAATGGCGCGGGAAAATGGCCTGGAGCACGACGCCATCGAGCTCGGGCGGCCCCGGCTTCATCGGCACCGTATTGACGGAGATGGGGAGCGAGAACGGGATGGCGTATCTGCGCGAGCTCGCCAAGCAGCGGATCGCCAATATCGGCAGCGCCGCGCGCGAGGTGCTCGATCAGGTCATCGCCGGTGAATATCTGCTGGGACTGCAGATCTTCAATCATCACACCGTGATCAGCGCCAAGAAGGGCGCGCCGGTCGATTGGATCAAAATGGAGCCGGTGACCGGCACGCTATCGGTGATCTCGGTGCACAAGGACGCGCCACACCCCAATGCGGCCAAGCTTCTCGTCGACTTCATCATCTCGCCGGAAGGCCAGCAGGTCTTCCGCGCGGCCGATTACCTGCCGGCGGATCCCGCGGTGCCGGCGCTGACACCATCGCTCAAGCCGGACGAGGGCCAGTTCCGCACGCACTTCTTCACCCCGGAGCAGACCGAGGACAACATGGTCGCATGGAAGAAGGTCTACGATGATCTGTTTCGGTAGCAGCGGCGGTTCGGTTGGGTCGCTGACTTGGCCGCGAACTCAGTGCGCTCCCTCCCCCGCCTGCGGGGGGAGAGCACGCTAGAACCGCTTGCCCGGCATTTGCGGCGACAGAGGCGCGAGACGAACCGTGACCTCGTCCGCTAATTTGACCGATGTCCACGCCGTAGGAGCTGTGGACCAAAAGGCGTTGCCGGCCGTGTCGCCGCGCGCTGCGATGACCGCCACGCTTTGGTCCGGCTTTTCCGCCCGCCAAACTCATTTGCTCGCGGCATTCTTGATCATCGTCCTCGCCGCGCTGGTGCTGCCGCCGTTGGTGTTCTTGCTCGAGGCGAGCGTCGCGGATGCGCAACGGGGCGGAGAATGGAGCCTCGCCAATTTTGCAGCGGTGCTCGCAAACCGCCGTTTCCTGGCGGTCAGCGCGAACTCGCTGGTGTTCGCGGCCGGCAGCGCCGTGCTCGCGCTAGCGATCGGCTGGATCACCGCGTGGATCGTCGAGCGCACCGATACGCCGTTCAAGCCGCTCGCTTATCTGACCGCGGTCATTTCGCTCGGCACCCCCTATATCCTGTATGTCACCGCCTGGCTGTTGGTTTTCGGCAAGGCCGGACCGGTCAATCAGCTCTACCGCACGCTCACCGGGACGGCGGACATCCTGATCGACGTCTATTCCATGCCCGGCATGATCGTGGTGGAGGGCTTTCTGTGGTCGCCGCTGGCCTTTCTCCTGGCGGGCGCGACGCTGCGCAACGCCAACCCGGAGCTGGAGGAGGCCGCGCGCGTGAGTGGCGCCGGCGTCTGGGCGACCATCGCCCGGGTGACGCTGCGGCTGTCGCTGCCGTCCATTCTGGCGCTGTCGATGCTGGTCTTCATCCGCGCCATCGAGGCGTTCGAGGTGCCGGCGCTGGTCGGCTTGCCGGGACGCATTTCGGTGCTGACCACCGACATCTACGGCAACATGGTGGCGAAGGCGCCGCCCGATATCGGCGGGGCGAGCGCGCTCTCGGTCCTGATGCTCGCCTTGGTGCTGGTGCTGCTCGCCATTTACGGCCGGCTGTCGCGGCACGCGGATAAATTCGCGACCATCACCGGCAAGGGCTTTCGGCCGCGGCCGTTCGACCTCGGACGGCTGCGCTACGCAACGGCGGCGCTGCTCGTTGTCAATTTCGTGCTGCTTCTGGTCGTGCCGATCGCGATGTTGACCTGGGTGTCGCTGCTCCCGTTCTATCAGCCGGTCAGCGCCGCCGCGCTCGGGCTCGTGACGCTCGACAATTATCGCAGCGTATTCTCGCCCGATCATTTTGAGCTGATCGCCAACACCCTCCTGGTCGCGATCGCCACCGCGACGATCGCGGTCGCACTCACCTTCATGGCGGCGTGGCTGGCGGTGCGCCGCGCGCCGGGAGGCTGGGCGGTCGAGCGGCTCGCCACCATCCCGCTGGTGTTTCCCGGCCTCATCCTCGGCATCGCGGTGATGCAGCTTTTTCTGCATCTGCCGATCCCGCTTTACGGCACGCTAGGCATCCTGATCTGGGCCTTCGTCATCAACTACTTGCCCTACGGGATGCGTTACAGCGCCTCGGGCATGCTGCAGATCCACCGCGAGCTCGAAGAATCCGCGGAAATGTGCGGCGCGTCTGCCTTCACGCGGTTGCGCCGCATCGTGGCGCCGCTGCTGGCACCGGCGCTGGTCGCGGGCTGGCTGTTCATCTTCCTGATGGCCGCGCGTGTCTTGTCGCTGGCGATCTTGCTCTCGGGTCCGCGCTCGCAGACCATGGCGGTGACCTTGTTCGATCTTTGGACCAACGGCCAGGGCACCGAGCTGGCGGCGCTCGGGTTGATATGGTCGGTGCTGATGGCGATGATCGCAGCGGTCTTCTACGTCCTGGCGCGCCGCTCCGCCGCCAGTGCGCTCGCTCGAACCTGAACGCCGCGATCGACGCGGCTGCGACTGAACCAACCAAGGAGAAAGACCGTGACGATGAAGAAATACGAGACGGTCCTGATCGAGAAGCAGGACGGCATCACCTGGCTGATCATGAACCGGCCGGACAAGCGCAACGCCATGAGTCCGCAACTCCACCTCGACATGGACGATGCGCTCGACGAACTGGCGATCGATTCCGAGACCGAAATTCTGGTGCTCACCGGTGCGGGCGAAGCGTTCTGTGCCGGCCAGGACATCAAGCTCTATTTCCGTGGTGGCGACGCCGATCCGGTGCTGCGCCGCAAGGCCAGCCGCGCCTCGAACCAGTGGCGGTGGCAGAAGCTGTCGACCTTCCCGAAGCCGACCATCGCCATGGTCAACGGCTACTGCTTTGGCGGTGGCTTCACGCAGGTCTGCGCCTGCGATCTGGCCGTCGCCGCAGACGAGGCGGTGTTCGGCCTCTCCGAGGTGAACTGGGGCATCCTGCCGGGCGGCATCGTGTCGTGGAACGTCGCGCAGACCCTGAACTTCCGCGACGGCATGTATTACGCGCTGACCGGCGACACGTTCGACGGCAAGAAGGCGAAGGAGATGGGCTTCGTCAATTTCTCCTATCCCAAGGCGACGCTGAAACAGGAGACGATCAAGCTCGCCAACAAGCTGATGGAGAAGAGCCCGGCGGTGCTGCGCTATACCAAGGAGGCGTTTCGCGCCGTGCGCTTCATGAACGAACCGCAGGCGTCCGACTACCTCAACGCGAAGAGCGACGCCTTGCGCTTTGTCGACAAGGACGACAGCCGCAGCCAGGGCATGAAGCAGTTCCTCGACGACAAGAGCTATCGTCCGGGCTTCGGCGCCTTCAAGCGCCAGAAGGCGAAACGGGCGTAGCTCTCGAATGGGAGCCTTTGTCTATATGCTCAGGTGTGCCGACGGATCATTTTACGTCGGCACTGCGACGGGAGATGACCTAAGCAGGCGAATTGCGGAGCACAATGCGGGAACCTATCCCGGCTACACATCGACACGACGTCCGGTGCGTTTGGTTTGGTCGGAACATTTCGCATGCATTTACTGATGCGATTGCTGTTGAGCGCCAGATCAAGGGTTGGACGCGCGCCAAAAAGGAGGCGCTCATTCAAGGTGATTGGGACGCGATCGAGCAGCTTTCGAGGCGGCGCGGCGGACGACCTCGGTCGACAACAATGCCACCGTGATGCTATGCCGGGCTCTCTCGCCGTCATCCTGAGGTGCCCGCGCGCAGTATGAGCGCTGATCGCGCTTAGACCCGAGAATGGCGCGCGGGCCTCGAAGGATGAGCGGCCCCAGTACCCGGGCCGTGGCCCTTCGAGGCTCGCCCAAGTGGGCTCGCACCTCAGGGTGACGGGGTGAGACCTTTTCTATGCCCGGGCAATCATCCCCCCACGCTCGGGCGCCAGCGCTCGAAGCGCCGCTCGATCAGGCGCAGCAGTTCGGTCATCGCGATGCCGGCTGAAGCGATGATGATGATGCCGACCATCACCTTGTCGGTCTGGAAGCGCGCGCCCGCGGTCGCGATCAGGAAGCCGAGCCCGTGGGTGGCGCCGTACATTTCGCCGACCACGATGCCGACCAGCGCGTGCCCGAGCCCCAGCCGCAGGCCGCTCAGCAACAGCGGCACCGACGAGGGCAGCGCCACCGTGAGAAACATCTGCCAGTCGTTGGAGCCGAACGAGCGCGCGACCTTGACGAAATCCGCGTTCACCGTGCGCACGCCGGTGATGGTGTTCACCAGGATCGGGAAGATGGCGCCGAGAAACACGATCGCGATCTTGGACATCAGGCCGATGCCGAACCAGATCATGACCAGGGGCAGCAGCGCGATGCGCGGCGTGGCGTAGAGCGCGGAGACGAACGGATCGAGCACCGCGTCGACCCGGCTGTACCACCCCATCATGATGCCGAGCGGCACGCCGATGACGATGGCCGCGCCGTAACCGACGACGAACTCGTAACCCGATACCTGAATGTCCGTGAGAATGCTGCCGTCGGCGAACATTTCGATTGCCGTGCGCACGATCCGGCTCGGCGAGCTGGTGAACAGCGGATTGACCCATCCCAACCCCACCGACATTTCCCAGAACGACAGGAACACGAGCATGGAGATCGTGCCGAGCAGTGCATGCTCGTGCTGTTTCCAGAACGACCGCGCTGCCGCCGGCCTTGGCTCGGCCGAGACGCGCTTGTGCTCGGTTGCGATAGAGGCGTCCATCATCGATTCACGCCACCGTCAGCATGCCGGTCTTCTCCGCTTCCTGCTCGATCAAGCGCCAGATGCGCTGCTCGAGTTCGACGAAGCGCGGCTGATGCTTGAGCGCCAGCGCGCGGGCCCTCGGCAGATCGATGCCGACGACGTCCTTGATGCGGGCGGGCCGGGCCGAGAACACCACCACGCGATCGGAGAGAAATACCGCCTCGTTGATCTGATGGGTGACGAACAGCGCAGTCGTCCGCGTACGCGCGAGAATCGTCAGCAGCTCCACCTGCATGAATTCGCGGGTCTGGGCGTCGAGCGCGGCGAACGGCTCGTCGAGCAGGAGGAGCTGCGGCTCCACCGCGAGCGCGCGCGCGATATTGACGCGCTGGCGCATACCGCCGGAAAGCTCGTGCGGATAGTGCCCGGCAAAGCCGGCGAGGCCGACCAGCTCGACCAGGGCCGACGCGCGGTCGCGTCGCTCGGCCTTGGCGAGCCGGCCCTGCAGGTCGAGGCCGTATGTCACGTTCTCGAGCACCGTGCGCCAGGGAAACAGGCTGTCGTGCTGGAACACCATGGCGCGGTCCGGCCCCGGGCCGTCGACCGCGTGGCCGTCGAGGAGGATCGCACCGGAAGTCACCGGGACGAGGCCGTCGACCGCATTGAGGAAGGTCGACTTGCCGCAGCCCGACGGCCCGACGATGGACACGAGCTCGCCCTCGAACACGGCAAGGTCGATGTCGTGCAGGACCGGAAGCGATTGCCCGGTCCGTTCGTTGTAAAGGTCGAGCGAGACGCGGCGCACCTCCAGCTTCGCTCGGCGCCCCGCCTCCATCGCGTGCCCGTCAGTTGGCGGTCCGAAGCTTCTTGAAGAAGCCTTCGTTCTCGAGCGCGTCGAGCGTGCTCGTATCCACGAATTGCTCGGGCTTCATGCCGGCGGCCTTGGGCTCTTTCTTGGCGATCGCCTTGAGTACCAGCGAAATGCCGGCAAGCGACGGCTTGAGATCGTCGGGATAGACCTTGACGTAGGCCTCGTACGCCGCCTTGGCATTGGCGGCGTCCTTGACGGCCAGGAACTTCTGCGACAGCGGGATCGCGACCGACGGGTTGCTCTTGTATTCGTGCACCGCCGTCGCCATCGCCATCAGGAACTTCTTCACCACCTCGGGCCGGCTGTTGAGGAAGCTGCGGCTCGTCACGTAGGACGTGTTCGGATAGTCGCCGGCGATGTCGGTCACGTCGACCAGCACATGGAAGCCGTGCCGCGAAAGCTCGGCGGTGTCGGGATATTGCTCCATGGTGCCGGCGATCTGTCCGCTCATTGCCGCCGCCATGCGGGTGGCGGCGCCGCCGAGCTGCAGCACCTTGACGTCGTTGCGCGTGAGCTTGAGGTGAGCGAGCGCGAAATCCGCGGCCGTATCGGTCGAGGAGCCGTAGCGGCTGATCGCGACGCTCTGGCCCTTGAGCTCCGCGGCGGTGGTGATCGACGTCTTGACCACGAGTTGGAACGGCAGCTTGTTCGAGATCCCGCCGATGATGACGATGTCGGCGCCTTGCACCGCGGCCGAGAGCGCCGGCGTGTAGCCGTTCTGCGCGATGTCGACCGAGCCGCCGACCACGGCTTGCGTGAGCATCGAGCCGCCGTCGACGAAGATCGGCGTGATATCGAGGCCGAACTTTTTGAAAATGCCTTGCTTGTCGGCATAGATCAGCGGCCCCGACGTCATGGAGAACCCGTCATAGGCCATCCGCACCTGGGTCAGGCCCGGCTGTGCGCCCGCCGGGGTGGCGACCAGTGCCGCCAGCGCGATCGAGAACATCAGTCGTCTCATCGTTCCTGCTCCATCTTGAGTTCCGCGGGCCCGAGCGCGTTGCTTGAGCAACCGCTCACGACAGCAGGGCTTTCATCTTGTCCTGATCGATATGCTTCATCAGCTGATCGACCAGCGCGCCGAGCGGCACCGGCACTCTGGCGTATTGCGCCAGTTCCAGCGCCACATCCATGTCCTTCTCCGCCCATTTACCAGTGCTTTTGCCCCAGCGGGAGAGCGACCAATTGGCGCCGCTGCCGTGGCGGAGCGCCTCGATCAGGCGCGGAAGATCGGCGCCGAGCTGTTTTGCCAGCGTGAGCGACTCGAAGTTCGCCGCCATGCAGGCCCACAACAGCATGTTGTTGACGGTCTTTGCGATCTGACCGGTGCCCGCGCCGCCGAGATGCAGCACCTGGGCGCTGAACGCCGACAGCGCCGGCTTGGCGCGGGCAAGCCAGCGTTCCTCGCCGCCGACATAACAGGTCACCATGCCGTTGTCGGCGGCCTCCTGTCCCAGCACCACCGGACAGTCGAGCACGCCGATGCCGTATGCCGCCGCGGTTTTCTCCAGCCGCGGCAGGTCTCGGGTGTGCACGAGCTTGCGATGCAGATCACCGAATCGCGGGCGAGATAATCGAGCAGGCCGGAGCGGCCGATGACGTCTTCCACCTGTTCGTCGGTCGCCACCATGACGATGACCACCTCGGCGACGGCGCCGACCTGCGCCGGCGAGAGGCAGGTATTCGCGCCAAGGTCGACCGCGCGGCGCATGGCGTCCACGTCCACGTCGTAGCCGCTGACGTCGAAGCCTTTGTTCACCATGTGCCGCGCCATTTGCAATCCCATGGCGCCGAGGCCGATCACGCCGGTGCGGCTCACCGGATCTCTTGCGTCATCATTCATCTGGACCTCGAGCGGCGCAGGGTTTGGGTTTGTCGGCCTTGAGCTCGGCTCGCCGCGCCTGCGTGCCCGCCTCATCGAGCTGCCATGAGCGCGCGGCCGGTACGAGAACGACGCCATACTCGCGCTCCGCCGCCTCGCGCGAGACGACGCCCTCGCGCACATCGGCGAGCACGCGCGCGGGATCGCGCGCCAGCGGATCGCCATGTCCGCCGCCGCCCGGCGTGTCGAGCCGGAAGATGTCGCCCGCGCTTGCAGCGGATAGTCGGCGTAGCGGGTCGGCAGGCGCTGCGCCTCGTCGGTGTCGGGATTGATCCAGATGTCGCCGGGGCGGCCGCTTGCGCCGCCGGCGCAGCCGTTCGGCGGGATGACGTGCTTCATCGAGCGGATCGAGAAGCGCGCGTCGGCGAGATTGAGATATTCGCGGCGGATGCCGAGCCCGCCGCGGAATTCGCCCGGCGCCGCCGGAATCCGCGATCAGCTCGAAGCGGAGGACGCGGGTGGGGAATTCGCTCTCGATGATCTCGACCGGCGCGATCTTGGCGTTGCTCTGGTTGACCGTGATGCCCGACATGCCGTCCTTGCGCGCGCGCGCGCCGGCGCCGCCGGCGATGATCTCGTATTGCACGTAGCCCTTGCCGGTATAGGTGTTGCGGCCGCCGAGGATGATCGAGCGGCTGCCGCTGCCGTCGGCGCGCACCTTGTCGGGCACGATGTGGCCCAGCGCGTCGAAGATGGCGTCGACCAGCGCGTGGACGGTCGGATTGTAGGTGTTGACCGGCGCCGGGAAGCGCGGATTGAGCACGCTGCCTTCGCGCGCGGTCATGGTGAAGCCGCGCAGGAGGCCGCTCGAAACATACATGCTCGGATCGATCAGCGAGATCAGCGCGTAGGCGCAGGCCGCCTGCACCAGCGGCGGGCGGATATTGGCGGGTCCCTTGGTCTGGTCGGCCGAGCCGCCGAAATCGAAATGCAGCCGGTCGCCGTTCTTCTCGACGACGACGTGGATGCGCACCGGCCGTTCCAGGTCGATGCCGTCGTCGTCGACGAAGCGCTCGGCCTCGAAGCGGCCGTCCTTCCATTCGGCGACGGCCGCCTTGAGCTTGCCTTCCGACGCCTCGAGCAGACGCTCGAAGCAGGCGCGGATCTTCTCCTTGCCGAATTTGCCGATCAGCTCGTTGAGCCGCTTCTCGCCCAGCCGGTCGGCGCCGAGCTGCCCGCGGATGTCGCCGAGCACGAGCTCCGGCGTGCGGCTGTTGGCGGCGATCAGGCGCTCGATGTCGCCGTTGCTGCGGTAGCCGCTCTGGTAGCGCACCGCCGGCAGGTGCAGGCCCTCGTTGAAGATCTCGCGCGCCTGGCCGGAGCAGCTTCCCGGCACCGGGCCGCCGATGTCGCTCTTGTGCGCGATCGAGCCGCAGAAGCCGAACAGCTCGCCGGCCGCGAAGACCGGCGTGATGACCGCGATGTCCGGCGCATGCGGGCTGCCGCCTTGGTAGGGATGGTTGATGAGGAAGGCGTCGCCTTGCGCGATGCGGTCGCGGAAGGCGTCGATCACGGCGGCGGCAGCAGGCCGGAAACGCGCCGATGATGCAGCGGCAGCACCACGTGCTGCGCCACCACCTCGCCGTTGGCGTTCATCAGCGCGCAGGAGGCGTCCTGCGATTCGCGCACGATGGTGGAGAAGCCGGTGCGGAACAGCGAGTTCTGCATCTCCTGCACGATGCCGGAGAGGCTCGCCTTCACCACTTCGAGATCGACCGCGTCGATGGACATCACTTCCTTCGCCAGGCTTTCAGTCGTCATCGTCCGCGAAGGCGGACGATCCAGTAATCCATATCATTCGTGTACGCACGACGATCCTTTCATAACTGTGCGGGCAACTGGATGCCCGCTTTCGCAGGCATGACAGCGGCCGATTCGTCACGATCAGGTTCTTCCACTCGTCCACCCGCGCGACCTGGCCCGGGCAGATCACGGTCGTGCAGTCGAACTGGTCGAGGATCGCCGGCCCGGTCAACGTCGAGCCCGACGTCGAGCCGCTCGCGCTGATAGACCGGACAGTCGAGCTCCTGGCCGTCGAACCGCACGCGCCGTACCTCGCGCCGCGCATCCGCCAGCGGCGTGCCGGCGCGCTTGAATTTCGGCATTTCGACCGGCGGTACCAGGCCGACGCCGCGCACGCGATAGGAGACGATCTCGACCGGTTCCTCCGGCGCCGTGTGGCCGAACATGGTCTTGTGCTGCCGGTCGAAGGTCATCCGCAGCTCTTCAAGTCGGCGGCCGTGAGCGGTACGGCGGGGCAGGGGACGGCGATCTCGTAGCCCTGGCCGGCATAGCGCATGTCGAGCGCACGCTCGATGCGGATGCGATCGGGCGCGAAGCCGTCGGCGCGCAATTCCTCCAGCGCCTGCGCCGCCAGCCGCCCGAACATGGCATTGACGTCCCCCGGCGTGGCGTCGCTCAGCAGCGTCATCTTGCGACCGGACGTAGTCATGCTTGACGTCGGACATCAGCAGGCCGATCGCCGAAAAGACGCCAGGATAGAGCGGCACGATGACGCCGGCCATGCCGAGGTCGCGGGCGATGCGCCCGGCATGCACCGGCCCGGCGCCGCCGAAGGCGAGCAGCATGAAATCGCGCAGGTCGTGCCCGCGCATGGTGGAGATGGCCTTGATCGCCTCTTCCATCTTCACGTCGATGATGCGCACGATGCCCTCGGCCGCGTCGGCCACGCCCAGGCCGAGCGGCCGCGCCACCCTGGTCTCGATCGCGGCGCGCGCCTTGGCGGCGTCGAGCCGCATCCGCCCGCCGAGGAAATTGTCCTCGCCGAGATAGCCCAGCACCAGATTGCAGTCGGTGATGGTGGGCGCCTCGCCGCCGCGGGCGTAGCAGGCCGGCCCCGGCACCGCGCCCGCGCTTTGCGGTCCGACCTGGAGCACGCCGAAGCGATCGACCGTGGCGATGCGTGCCGCCGCCGGCGCTCACCGTGTTGATGTCCATCATCGGCACCGCGAGGTCGCGGCCTTCGATCTTGCCGCGGCTCGCGATGAGCGGCTCGCCGTCCTTGATCAGCGCGACGTCGCAGGACGTGCCGCCCATGTCGAAGGTGATGATGTTGCGAAAGCCGCTCATGCGGCAGGCGTAGGCGCTCGCGGTGACGCCGCCTGCCGGTCCCGACAGCACGGTGGTGACGGCGCGGCGCGCGGCGGCGGCGAATGTCGCCATGCCGCCGTTCGACTGCATGACGTATTTCTGCCGCGTTGCGACGCCGGCGCGCGCCAGCGCGCGGTCGAGCTGCGCGATGTAGCGCGCGAGGATCGGCTGCAGATAGGCGTTGATGACGGTGGTGCTCAGCCGGTAATACTCGCGGATCTGCGGCAGCACCTCGGACGACAGCGAGATGCTGCAGTCCGGCATTTCCTCGAGGATGATCTCGCGCACGCGCGCTTCGTGCGCGGGATGCAGAAACGAGAACAACAGGCACACCGCGATCGACTCGAGATTTTCCGCCTTGAGTTCGCGCACGGTCTCGCGCAGCGCCGCCTCGTCGAGTGCCCGCAGCACCTGACCGCGGAAATCGACGCGCTCCTTCACCTCGCCGGTGAGGCGCTGCGGCACCAGCGGTCGCCGGCTTGTCGTACATGACGTCGAAGATCGCCGTGCCGTACGGGCGCGCCTGCTCGCCGACCGGATAGATGCCGCGAAATCCCTCCGTCACCAGCAGGCCGGTCCTGGCGCCCTTGCCTTCGAGCAGCGCATTGGTGCCGACCGTGGTGCCGTGGCAGAAATAGCCGATGTCGGCGGCGTCTACGCCCTTGGCGAGAAGCGCCTCGATGCCCGCGAGGATCGCGCGCGAGGGATCATCGGGCGTCGATGGGACCTTGGCGATCGAGATTTCGCCGCTCTCCTCGTCGAGATAGACGAAATCCGAAAATGTCCCCCCGGTATCGACGGTGACGCGGTAACGAGCCATGCGATGATCGGATTCCAGCCGCGAGCGAGCGCCGTCCGCTATAACACATGGCGCGTTGCCGGCGTCAAAGGTCAATATCAGGCCACTGATCGCGTTGTGGACCGCAACGCGGCGTTGCGCGCGCTTACGCTCCTCCATGGCCCGCGAGGCCGGATGTCAATGGCCTTGGGGCGGGCGGTGGCGAAGGGAGGGGACTTTGGATAGCGCCGATTTTGATGCGCTCGAGCAGCAAGCCCGCGGCAAGCTCGCGCCCGGCGCCTATGCCTTCGCGGCGGCCGGCGCCGATGACGAGATCACGCTCGCCGCCAACCTCGCCGCGTGGCGGCGGCTCCGCCTGCGCCCGCGCGTGCTCAACGACGTCACCACGATCGACACCGGCGTGCGCCTCCTGGGTGTCCAGCTCTCGACGCCGATCGTGGTCGCGCCGTTCGGTCGCCACAAGCTCTTCCATCCCGAGGGCGAGCGCGCCAGCGCGCGCGGCGCGGCGGCGGCCGGCGCCGTCTTCGTCCTGCCGACCACCTCCACGGTCAGCATCGAGGAGGTGGCGGCCGCGCCCGGCACCGGACCGCGCTGGTTCCAGCTCTATCTTCCGCCCGGACCGCGCGCTGGCGGAGAATCTGATCGACCGCGCGGCGGGTGCCGGCTACCGCGCCGTCGTGCTCACCGTCGATCAGCCGGTCTACGGCTCGAGCCCGCGCGCGGCGCGCGCGCCGCTCGCGCCGTCGCCCGCCATTCGCAACGCCAATCTACCGGGCCAACCGATCGCGCAGCATTCCTACAAGCCCGGGCACAGCGGCACGCGTGACCTTTCCGGCGACTTGGCGCGACCTCGAATGGCTGGTTCGGCGTTCGCCCCTGGACGTGCTGGTGAAAGGTGTGTTGCGCGGCGACGACGCCGTGCGCTGCGTGGACGCCGGGGCGAAGGCGATCATCGTCTCCAATCACGGTGGCCGCCACCTCGACGGGACCGTCGCCACCGCCGATGCGCTGCCGGAGATCGCGGACGCCCTCGCCGGCAAGGCGGAACTCTACGTCGACGGCGGCATCCGCCGCGGCACCGACATCGTCAAGGCGCTGGCGCTCGGCGCCGACGCGGTGCTCGTCGCCCGCCCCGTCATCTGGGGGCTCGCGCTCGACGGTGCCGACGGGGTGCGCGCGGTGCTCGATCATTTGCGCGCCGAGCTCGTCCGCGCCATGGCGCTGTGCGGGGCGGCGCGGCTTGCTGAGATTACTGGCGACCTGGTAGCCGGTGGTACGCGTTTGGATGAGTTGTAATTGCCTTGCGAGCAAGATGAGATAGCGGCAGGCAGAACTGAGCGGGGTGGACATGGCCGAGCAGACCGTCGCAGCACAAGAACCGACAGCGACCGCCGATGCGCCGCGCATTGCGGCGGCGCCGCTGGCGGCGTTCATCAAGCGCGCGTTGCAAGCCGCCGGTCTCACTTCCGGCGACGCCGAGATCGTCGCCGGTCTCATGGTCGAGGCCGATCTGCGCGGCAGCGACACTCACGGCGTGATCCGCCTGCCGCTCTATCTGCGACGCCTCAGGGCCGGGGGCGTCAAGGCGCGGCCCAACATCCGCATCGTGCGGGAGAAGCCGGCCACCGCCCTCGTCGACGGCGACAACGGCATCGGGCATCTGGTCATGCGCTTCGCCGCCATGACCGCGATCGAGAAGGCCAAGACGCACGGGCGTCGCCTGGGTTGGCGCGCGCATGAGCAACCATGCCGGCCCGGCGGCGCTCTACGCCATGATGCCGCTCGCTCACGACATGATCGGGCTCTACCTCGCGGTCGGCAGCAACAACCACTTGCCGCCCTGGGGATCGACCGAGAACCTGCTCGGCACCAATCCGATCGCGATCGCCATCCCGGCCGAAGAAGAGCCGCCGATCGTGCTCGACATGGCGCCGACGGTCGCCGCCTTCGGCAAGGTGCGGCTCAAGATGCAGCGCGGCGAGGAGATGCCGGTCGGCTGGATGATCGGCCGCGACGGCAAGCCGCTCACCGATCCCAAGCGCGCGGAGGAAGGCCTGCTGCTTCCGATCGGCGACTACAAGGGCTACGGCTTGAGCCTGATCATCGGTTTGCTCGCCGGCACGCTCAACGGGGCGGCGTTCGGGCGAGAGGTCATCGATTTCGTCAAGGAGGCGGGCAAGGCGACCAATACCGGCCATGCCATCGTCGCGATATCGGTCGAAGCCTTCGCGCCAGCGGGAGAGTTCAAGCGGCGAGTCGATGCGGCGATCCGGACCATGCGGGGAGCCGACCGGTTGCCCGCGGTCGAGCGCATCTGGCTGCCGGGCGAGCAGAGCCACCTCAAGCGGCAGGACCGCAGCAACAACGGCATCCCCATGCCAAAGCCGCTGCGCGAGAGCCTCGATGCGGCCGCGCGCGACCTCGGCATTGCGCCGCTTGCTTGAAGGTGAACGCAAGCGCTGGCCACCATTCGGTGTCATGCCGGCTTGCCTGGGCATGACAAGATGTGCGCGAGGCGATTGAGATGACGAACCGCGCTCCGGTCGGCCTCGTCGGCCTCGGCCTGTTGGGCCAGGCGCTCGCGCATCGGCTGCGGGCGGCCGGTTTCGAGGTCGTGGGCTTCGATGTCGATCCCGCCAAGAACGCCGGGCTGGCCGAACTCGGCGGCCGTCCCGCGGTGTCGGTCGCCGAGCTGGCTCGGCGCTGCGATCCGATCGTGCTCGCCGTCTTCGATACCAACCAGGTCGAGGCGGTGATCGAAAGCGAACTGCTGCCGGCGCTGGGCGACGGCGCCGGCAAGACTGTGCTCTGCGCGAGCACGTGCGATCCCGATCGCATCGCCGCGTTGCGCGAGCGCGTCGCGGCGCGCGGGCTGCGCCTGCTCGACACTCCGGTCTCGGGCACGAGCGAGCAGGTGCGGCGGGGTGAGGGCGTCGGCCTCATCGGCGGCGAGGCGCCGACCGTTGCCGAGGTCGAGCCGGTCCTGCGCGCGCTCTTTCCCCGCTACTTCCATATCGGCAAGGTCGGCGATGGCGGGCGGGCGAAGCTTGCGGTGAACCTGATCCTCGGCCTCAACCGGCTGGCGCTCGCCGAAGGTCTGGTCTTTGCCGAGCGGCTCGGGTTGGACCTCGAGGCCTTTCTCGCAGTGGCGCAGGGCTCTGCTTCCTATTCGCAGGTCATGGACACCAAAGGTCCGAAGATGGTGCAGCGCGATTTTTCGCCCGAGGGCCGCGCACGCCAGACGCTCAAGGACGTTCGCCTCATGCTGGATCAGGCGAAGGGCCAGGGTCTGCCCCTGCTCGAAGTCCACGCCGACGTGCTCGCGGCGTGCTTGCGGCACGGGCAGGGGGAATTGGACAACAGCGTCGTGATCGAGGAGATCAGGCGGCGCACTCGGCCCAAGTCTTGACCGATCAGGCCGGGCAACTGTCAGGCGGAGGCACCATGGGCGACGGGGAGGTGCGCTACAGGCGCGACGGCGAGGTCGCCACGGTGCTCTTCGACCGGCCGGCGGCGCGCAACGCCATGACCTGGCGAATGTACGAGCAATTCGGCGAAGCGTGCGCGCGCATCCGCAACGAAGCTGGGCTGCGCGTGGCGGTGTTTCGCGGTGCCGGCGGCAAGGCGTTCATCGCCGGCACCGACATCGCCCAGTTCCAAGCGTTCCGCGGCGGCGACGATGGCATCGCCTATGAGACGAAGATGGAAGGCTACATCGCCGGCCTCGAGGCGCTGCCGCTGCCGACGCTGGCGGTAATCGAAGGATTTGCCATCGGCGGCGGGCTGGCGATCGCGGCGG
Organism: uncultured Alphaproteobacteria bacterium; assembly: GCA_963712565.1. GTDB lineage: Bacteria > Pseudomonadota > Alphaproteobacteria > Rhizobiales > Xanthobacteraceae > VAZQ01. The sequence continues at coordinate 57,657 of CAVQIP010000053.1, forward strand.
CGTGCGATCTTCGCATCGCGACCCCCGGCTCGCACTTTGGTGTTCCGATCGCGCGCACGCTCGGGAACTGCTTGTCGATGGCGAACTACGCGCGGCTGGTGGCGGCGCTCGGGGCCTCGCGCGCCAAGCGAATGCTGCTGCTGGCCGAGAATCTTCCAGCCGCGGAGGCGCTGGCGGCCGGCTTCCTCAGCGAGATCGTGGAGGCGCCCGACCTCGACCGGCGCGTTGCCGAATTGACCGCGCTGCTTGCGCACCATGCTCCCGTGACCATGCGCGTGAGCAAGGAGGCGATACGCCGCCTTCTGCACGCGGGCCTGCCGGACGGCGATGATTTGGTGCGCGCCTGCTACGGCAGCGACGACTTTCGCCTTGGCGTCGAGGCATTCGTGCAAAAACGCGCACCGCAATGGACGGGAAAATGAGTCGCTCAACGCGCGGGAAATTCGGTGGGACTTCCGCTCCCGCCGGCGCGGAGAGGGGGAGGGTGCGCGGCGTAATTCGGGCATGAAGGAACAGCAGCAGGAGACGATCGAATGGTCCCGTTCGACAAGCAGACCATCACGGTGGTGCGGCAGAACAAAGTGGGCGTCGACACCACCTACGAGCCGCCGTTGCGGGTGGGCTTCGGCATCAGCGACAAGACCGTCGATGGTGCCAATGCGGTCATGGGGCGCACCGTGCTGGTCCCCGGCGCCGGGCCGAATCCGACGCATTACCACCGCAACAATGACGTCTGCTGGTACATCATGTCCGGCAAGATCAGGTGCATCCAGGCCAGGAGCGATTGCAGCGACCGCAAGGAGCTCATCCTGGAGGCCGGCGACTTCGTCTATGTGCCGAGCGGGGCCATTCACGTCATCGCCAATGCCTCGCAGACGGAGGAAGCCTCGCTCGTCTTCTGCTATATCGGCGTGCCAAACGTGGAAGCCTCCGGCAATGTCTGGCTGACCAAGGAGCACGAGGCGTTCGTGGCGCCGCGATCATGATCGACGCGCACCATCATTTCTGGTGGGCCGACCGGCACACCTACACTTGGCCCGATCCGGTCGGCGACCGGTTCGCGCGCAACTTCACGCCCGACGACCTGCGTCCGGAGCTTGCGCGTTGCGGTGTCAAGGGGACGGTGCTGGTCCAGGTCCTGCACCAGGTCGGCGGCGAGACCGAGGAGTGCCTCGATCTCTGCCAGGAAGTCGATTTCGTGCGCGGCGTCGTCGGCTGGCTGCCGCTCGCCGATCCGGACGCCACCGCGCGCGAGCTGGAGCGGCTACGCACGCGCGGCGGCAAGCTCGTCGGTGTGCGTCATCTCATCAGCAACGAGCCCGATCCGCGCTGGCTCCTGCAGAGCGGCGTCGTCGAATTGCTCAAGCTCCTGGCCGCGGCGAAGCTTGCCTTCGACGCCATTCCCGTGAACGCCGCGCAATTCGAATCCGTGCTCGACGTCGCGCAGCGGCTGCCCGAGCTTAAGCTGGTGATCAATCATCTCGGCCGGCCGCCGATCCCGGAGCAGGGCTGGGAGCCGTGGGCGACGCAAATCGCCCGCGCTGCCGAGCATCGCAACATGTCGATGAAACTCTCGATCGGACTCGACATCATCATGCGCTGGCGCTGGTCGACCGACGCCATTCGCCGCTATTGCGACCACGTGCTCGACCTGTTCAGCCCCGATCGCGTCATGGCGGCAAGCAACTGGCCGGTGATCTTGCTCGGCGCCAGCTACGCCGAAACGTGGAACGGCATCGCCGATCTGGTCGCCGGCCTGTCCGCCGCCGAGCGGCAGGCGGTGCTCGGAGGAACGGCAACGCGCATCTACGGCCTGTAGCTCGGCAACTCCGCTTACCGATTCCGTCCCGCATGGTCAGCGACGACGCGCCCGCGATCCTATAAGCCTCCGCGCGGGTCGGATACGCGAGCTTCGGCAGGTCAAGAACTATAAACGATCGCCGAGCACCGAGCATTCAGCCCGCGACCACGCGCGGAGCGGGCTGCCGCTCCATGCCGGAGCCCGCGGCCGCGGGGAAGATCAGCGACTTGATCACCACCGGCACCGCGCCGGAATTCGGCAGCATGGCGCCGATGTCGATGTAATCGAACTCCTTGAGCTCGAGGCCGTCGACCGAGACGATCGCGTTCTCGATCTGCATCTCCTCGCGCAGATGAATGCCCATGAGGCCGCCGACGTCGCCGTCGCCCGCCAGCACCAGCGGGTGGCCGTCCGCGAGGATCGCCGCCAGGCCATCGACCAGGCCCTGGCAGAAACCGTCGAGCCGTTGGAAGGTCGCCGATCCGCGCCACGGCACGAAAACCGCGATCGGGGTGTCGGCCTCCCCGAGGTCGAGCCGCTTGAGCAGCGCTTTGATCGCCTCGGCCACCGCCGCGGAATCGATGTCGTCGCGGTCGAGCGCGAAGGCCGGCGCGATCACCGGCACATTGCGCAGCGGCAAGGCTTCGAGCGGAGAAACGTAGATGGTGCTGCCGCTCACCTGCGTCGTGTATTGCGCCGCGCCGATGACGGTGGCGCGGATGCCTTCATGCGCACGCTCGAATTTCGGCCCCCAGCGCTCGGCGCGGGCGCGGACCTCGTGCGCGAGCAGCACGCCGAGGTCGCCATAGGTCGCAGCTTCGCGGCCGTAGATGTATTCGGAGACGCCGCCGGAAAAGGTCACCTGGTCGATGGCGGTGCCCGACGACAAGGGATCGAGGCGCAGCAGCCGCGCGCCGCCGGCCGTCGGGGCGCCGCCGCCCATGGCCTCGAACAGGCGATCCGCCATCAGCGCCGCGATCGCGCGCGCGGTCTCCGGCGCAAGCTGCGTGCCGAGATCGAGCTCGACGCCGAGCTCGGCGCCGAAGCGGCGCCCGGCCTCCTCGATGCGCACGATGCGGCCTGAGGGGTCGAGGCAGAACAGGCGCGCGCCCACGTCGAGCGCGGTGAGGTCAATGATACGGCCGTCGGCGCAGATGGCGATCTTCGAGGTGCCGCCGCCGACATCCACGTTCATGACCGTGGCGCGGTCGCGGATCGAGCGCGCGGCCGCGCCCGAGCCGTGGGCGGCCATTACCGTCTCCAGGCTGTCGCCGGCCGAGACCGCGACCATCTTGCCGGCCTGACGGGCGAACAGCTCGCCGATCTTGCGGGCGTTGCGCCGGCGCACCGCGACGCCGGTCAGGATCAGCGCGCCGGTGTCGATCTCGTCCGGATCGACGTTGGCGTTTTGGTACTGGCGCTCGATGAACGCGCCGAGCGCCGCGGCGTCGATTTCCTCCGCGGCGGAATAGGGCGTGAGCAGGATGTCGGACTGGTAGAACGTCTCGCGCGTGGTGACGACGTAGCGGCTGTCGAGCCGTTCCAGCACGATGCGCGAGAACACGAGATGCGAGGTGGACGAGCCGATATCGACGCCGACGCTCAGGACGACGATCTCGTCTTCATCGACGAGCGAGCGCCCGGTGCTGGAGAAGAAAATGCGGCCGCCGGCCTCGTCGTCGGTCATGTCCGGGTCCGCCAGTCGCCGTCACGGCTGGACTTGTTCCGGCCATCCACATCCATGATTCGGCAACAAGAGAAAGACGTGGATGCCCGGGACAGGCCCGGGCATGACGTCCGCAAGGCTGGTGCCATCCCTCACGCGCCCGCGAATTTCGGCACGACGGTGCCCTGCTTATAGAAGTCCGGCTCCATCCGGCTCGGCACTCCCTCGGCCTTCAGCTTCGCTTCGTATTCGGCGCTGATGAAAGGATCTTCCATCCAGTACGGAATCGAGGTGCCGCCCTCGGGGATGTCCATGGCGGTATAGTCGGTGTGCTTTTCGCCGGGGGGGCCGGGCTCGCGCCCGGGATTGTGCGGGCCGAACCAGGCGGTCAGGCGCAGCGGGTCCTTGGAGGCGCCGAAGTGCTGATGGTACCAGCGCGCTCCGCCGGGCGCGGCCGATACCATGCCGACGGGCTCGTAGTCGACGCGCTTGATCTTGTCGGCGTGACCGTCCTTCCACGGCGTGACGCCGTAGCGTTCCGGCCAGGTGTAGGTGTAGCCCTTGCCCTTGAGGCAGATCAGCACGGCCGCCGAGGTGTGCGCGTGTGCCTTGGAGTAGCGGCCGTTCTCGTGCTGGCCGATCCAGAGATAGAACGTATTGCCGGTCATGAACGGTTCGACGCGTCGCCAGCCGGGCGAGCGCCGGTTGTCGAGCGGCAGGTCGCAATTGACCACGTCGGGGATGAAATTCGTGCGCCGCATGGCGAGCCCGCGCACCGGGTCGGGCTCGATGTCGTCCTTGTACTTGTAGAAATCGTCGGCGCCGCTGAAGCGGTCGCGGAATTCATACGGGCAGTTGAACATCACCTCGACGTTGTTGATCAGGTTCATGAGGTTGGGCGCCGTCGTGCCGCCGAGCAGCAGCGCCGGCGAGGAGCTGGCATTGACGATACGATGCCAGGCGTTCACCGGGATCGAGAACAGCGAGCCCTTCTGCCATTCGAAGACGTGGCGCTTGCTGTCGTTGTCGAGCCAGACTTCGGTCGTGCCGCGGCCCTCGACGACGAGATAGACTTCCTCGTACAGGTGCTTTTCCGCATTGAGCGCGCCGGCGCCGGGCACCTCGACGACGTAGCAGCCCCATTTGCCCTCGGTGCCGTGCAGCTGGATGTAGCTGCCCTTGCCGCCCAGCCGCTTCCACGGCGCCAGCGGCAGGTTCTGCACCTTGCTCACGCCGATGTCGCGGAAGATCGGAATGCCTTCCGACTCCATGAACAGGTCGTAGGGCGTCTTCGGCCGGCCGAACTCGCCGAAACCGGCGCGGTTGTTGCCGGTCGGCTCGTGCCAATGCGTCCTGCCGGTCAATTCGTGCATAATGCCGCCTCTGCTCGTGGCGAGAACCGCAGCCGCAAATGCTTGACTGCCAATGCTTTACTGCCCGGCCCCCGGCAAGGCAAGGCGCCGGTGAACGTGAGCCCGCCTGGAGCGCAATGCGGGCCGGTTTTGCCGTGGCACGAAGCCCATTTTCGCTCGCGCCCATCTGGGTTACGACTTCCCAGCAAGAGGCGAAAGGCCACGGTCGGGAGGGCTTTTGGCCCCTCAACCGATCCACTAAGATCGCCCCAGAAAGTCGCTTAACGCTTCGACAACATCCACCTTTGCCAGTGTTTTGGAGGACAGCAGACATGAAGAAGATTCTTGGGAACGGTCGCGCTCTTGGCGCTCGGAACGGCGCCCGCGCTGCCCCAGCAGAAGACCATCAAGATCGGCTTCATCAGCACGTTCAGCGGCCCGGTCGCGGCGATCGGCAACGACATGCGCAACTCGTTCGAGCTTGGGCTCGATCATCTCGGCCGCAAGCTCGGCGGCCTGCCGGTCGAGGTCATCTACGAGGACGACCAGATCAAGCCCGAGGTCGGCGTGCAGAAGACCCAGAAGCTGATCGAGTCCGACAAGGTCGATTTCATCGTCGGCTACATCTGGTCGAACGTGCTGCTGGCTTCGCTCAAGCCGATCGTCGACTCCAAGACCTTCGCGATCGTCACGAACGCCGGCGCCTCGCAGCTCGCCGGCGAGCTGTGCTCGCCCTACGTGTTCTCGACCTCGTGGAACAACGACCAGACCCCGCAGGCGGTCGGCCTCTACATGAACCAGAAGGGCGTCAAGACCGCGTTCCTGATCGGCCCGAACTACGCCGCCGGCAAGGACATGCTGGAAGGCGTGCGCGGCGACGTTCAAGGGCCAGATCGTCGGCCAGGAGCTGACCGCGCTGGCCGGACCAGCTCGACTTCTCCGCCGAGCTGTCGAAGGCGCGCGCCGCCAAGCCCGACGCGATCTTCGCGTTCTATCCCGGCGGCGCCGGCATCCAGTTCATCACGCAATACGCGCAGTCCGGCCTCAAGGGCCAGATCCCGCTCTACACCGCGTTCACCATCGACGAGCTGTCGCTGCCGCGGCTCAAGGACCTCGCCGTCGGCATTCCCGGCGCGCAGCAGTGGGTGAACGACCTTCCGAACGAGGCCAACAAGAAGTACGTCGCCGACTACAAGGCGAAGTACAAGCTCTCGCCCGTCGTTCTACGGCTCGCAGACCTACGACGCCGCGGCCCTGATCGACAGCGGGCTCAAAGCGGTCAACGGCGACCTGAGCAAGAAGGACGATATGCGCCGGGCGCTGGAGAAGGCCAACTTCAAGTCGGTGCGCGGCAACTTCAAGTTCGGGCCCAATCACATCCCGATCCAGAACTTCTACCTGCAGGACGCGGTGAAGCAGGGCGACGACTACGTGCTCAAGACCGTCGCCACCATCGTCGAGAACGATCAGGACAAGCACGTCGGCAAGTGCCCGATGAAATAAACATCGGACGACGGGCTGACCACGTTCTTGCGCTCGATGTACCATCGTGTCGCGATCTCGGTGAGCTGCCTCTCCCCGTCAGGGGAGAGGGGTCGGGGTGAGGGGTTGCCGGACTTGCGATAAGGGCCGCCCCTGATCCCCCCTCGCCCCGCTGGCGCGGGGGGAGCAGGCCGCTCGCTTCTCTCGTGCGGAGCAAATTTTCGAAAAGAGAAGCCGTATCCTTCCGTCGTCCTGTCCTGGGGGCCCGTCCTTTGCTTTTCCGCTCGCGGGGATAGCGCAGGAAATCGAGACGCATGCTGTATTTCATCGAGCAATGCCTCAACGGCGTGCAATTGGGCATGCTGCTGTTTCTGCTGGCGGCCGGGCTGACGCTGATCTTCGGCATCATGGACTTGGTCAATCTGGCGCACGGCTCGCTCTACATGATCGGCGCCTATTTCGCCGCCACCTTTGCGGCGTTGACCGGAAGCTTCGTCGCCGGCGCGCTGCTCGCGCTCGTCGCCACGCTGCTGGTCGGAATGGCGGTGGAGGTGATCGCGATCAGACGGCTCTATGGGCGCGATCATCTCGACCACGTGCTCGGCACCTTCGGCCTGCTGCTGTTCTTCAACGAGGCGGTGCGGTTGATCTGGGGGCCCGCCGGCATGACGCTGCCGTTGCCGAGCCAGATGCTGACCGCGGTCGAGGTGCTGCCCGGCGTCTACTATCCGCTCTATCGCCTCGTCATCATCCTCTCGACGCTCGCGGTCGCGTTGCTGCTCTACATTCTGGTCATGCGCACGCGGATCGGCATGCTGATCCGCGCCGGCGCCTCCAATCGCGAGATGGTCGGTGCGCTCGGCGTCAACATCAAGCTGCTGTTCACGCTGGTGTTCGGCCTGGGCGCGGCGCTGGCCGGCTTCGCCGGGATGATGCAGGCGCCGATCCTCACCGTGCAGATCGGCATGGGGGAGAACATCCTGATCCTCGCCTTCGTCGTCATCATCATCGGCGGGATCGGCTCGATCCGCGGTGCCTTCGTCGCCTCGATCATCGTCGGCCTGATCGATACCGTCGGCCGGGCGTTCCTGCCGGACCTGCTGCGCCTGTTTCTCAGCTACCAACGCCGCCTCCAGCGCGGGACCGGCGCTCTCCTCGATGTTGATCTACATGTTGATGGCCGCGATCCTGGTGTTCCGGCCGGAAGGTCTGTTTCCGGCGTCGAACAAATGACCGCTTGGCTCACTCCGCGCAACGCATTCGTCGTCGGCGTGGTGGTGCTGCTGGCGCTGGTGCCGGTCTACGCCGCGGCAACCGGCAACTATTTCCTGATGTCGCTGTTCACCCGCATCGTCATCCTCGCGATGGCGGCGGTGAGCCTCAACCTGATCATGGGCTTCGGCGGCATGGTGAGCTTCGGCCACGCCGCCTATCTCGGCATCGGCGGCTATGCGATCGGCATCCTCGCCAAGGAAGGCATCAACTCGGGCTTCCTGCAATGGCCGGTGGCGCTCGCCGTGTCGGCGCTGTTCGCCCTCGTCGTCGGCGCCCTGTCGCTGCGCACGCGCGGCGTCTATTTCATCATGATCACGCTCGCCTTCGCGCAGATGATCTATTACGTCGCGATCGGACTCGACCGCTACGGCGGCGACGACGGCCTGACCATCTACAAGCGCAGCCAGTTCGGCGGCCTGATCAACCTCTCCAACAAGACGGTCTTCTACTAGCTCTGCCTGGCGTTGCTGCTGGCGACGGTCTACCTGGTCTGGCGCATCGTGAACTCGCGCTTCGGCATGGTGATTCAGGGCGCGCGCTCGAACGAGCGCCGCATGCGCGCGATCGGCTTTCCGACCTATCGCTACAAGCTCGTCTGCTTCGTGATCGCGGGCACGCTTTGCGGCCTCGCCGGCGCGCTGCTCGCCAATCATACCGATTTCATCAGTCCCGCGATCATGCACTGGACGCGCTCGGGCGACCTCATCGTCATGGCGGTGCTCGGCGGCATGGGCACGGTGTTCGGCCCCGTGCTCGGCGCGGTAGCGCTGCTCCTGTTGGAGGAGGCGCTGTCCGGCGTGACGGAATACTGGCAGATCATCATCGGACCGATCTTCCTGCTGGTCGTGCTGTTCGCGCGCGGGGGCATCGACGGTTTGCTGGCGGGGGCGCGGCGTGGCTGAGGCCCTGCTTGAAATCGACGGGCTGAGCAAGCGTTTCGGCGGCGTCGTTGCCTCCGACGACATTACGCTCGAGGTGTCGAAGGGCGAGCTCCACGCCATCATCGGACCCAACGGCGCCGGCAAGACCACGCTCATCGGCCAGCTCGCGGGCGAGATCGCTCCCGACGCCGGTCACATCCGTTTCGAAGGCCGCGACGTCACCGCCTTGCCGACCTACCGCCGCAGCCAGCTCGGCCTCGCGCGCTCGTTCCAGATCACCTCGCTGTTTCTCGATTTCACCACCCTCGACAACGTGGCGCTCGCGGTGCAGGCGCATGCCGGCCACTCCTTCCGCTTCTGGCGGGACGCGCGCGGCGAGGCCGAGCTGCGCGAGCCCGCCCGCGCGGCGCTGGCGCGCGTGGGCCTTGCCGGCCGCAGCGACGTTGCGGTCGCCAATCTCAGCCACGGCGAGCACCGCCAGCTCGAGATCGCGATGGCGCTCGCCACATCCCCGCGCATGTTGCTCCTCGACGAGCCGATGGCCGGGATGGGTCCGGACGAGAGCGCGCGCATGGTCAAGACGCTGCGCGAGCTCAAGCGCGAGCTGACTATCTTGCTGATCGAGCACGACATGGAGGCGGTGTTCGCGCTCGCCGACCGGATTACGGTCCTGGTCTATGGCCGCATCATCGCCTCCGGCGACCCGGAGGCGATCCGGGCCAATACCGAGGTGCGGCAGGCCTATCTCGGCGAGCAGGAGCAGCGCCATGGCTGACGCCGCGCTGCTCGAAATCTCGAACATCGAGACCTGCTATGGCCTCAGCCAGGTGCTGTTCGGCATGTCGCTCGCCATCGCGCCGGGCGAGATGGTGACGCTCATGGGTCGCAACGGCATGGGCAAGACCACGACGGTGCGCTCGATCATGGGGCTCACGCCGGCGATGACGGGCTCCATCCGCTTCGACGGCCGCGAAATTCGCGCGCTGCCCGCCTATCAGGTCGCCAAGCTCGGCATCGGCCTGGTGCCGGAGGGGCGGCAGGTCTTTCCCAATCTCACCGCCCGCGAGAACCTGATCGCCACCGCCGCCAATCGCAGCGGCGCAGCCGACGCCGTGGACGCTGGACAAGGTTTGCGCGCTGTTTCCGCGGCTCGCCGAGCGCATCGCCAGCATGGCGAACCAGCTTTCCGGCGGCGAGCAGCAGATGCTGGCGATCGGCCGCGCGCTGATGACCAATCCGCGCCTCTTGATCCTCGACGAGGCGACCGAGGGGCTGGCGCCGCTGATCCGCGCCGAGATCTGGCAGTGCCTCACGCGGCTCAAGGCCGCCGGCCAGTCGATCCTGGTGATCGACAAGAACGTCGAGGCGCTGATCCGCATCGCCGATCGCCACTATCTGATCGAGCGCGGCAAGGTGGTGTGGACCGGCACCTCCGCCGAACTTGCCGCCGCACCGGCCATCCAGCACCGCTATCTGGGGGTATGACGGCGTCGAGGGATTTGTGGCGGCGCGGGCCTCGCGCTCCCGGTGAGAAATCGTAACCAAATGGTAACCGCGATGGTTTCCAATCCGCCGGGCTTTTTGGGGACCTTCCCATGGGAATGCACGAGACGATCAAGGATAGGCCGGAGCCGGTGTCGCCCACCGAACTCGCGGTTGCGCCGGCGGCGGTGAACGAGATGCACCCAGCGGCGACGCCGCTGATGGCTTTGGCCGTCGATCTGCCGAAGATCGACAGCGCCGAGATCGCTGCGCGGAAGATCGAGCTCGCCAGCATCGAGGCGCCGCACATCGCAGCGCCGGTCGACGAACCGGCAGCGGGGGAGGACGCCGCCGCGGTCGGCGCTGACCCGGCCCCGGAGCCCGGCGCCGAGCGGACGGTGCCGCACGTGAGCCGGTTCACGTTGCTGGCGGCGTCGTTAGCGCTTTCGGCTGCGCTCGGCGCCATGATCGGGGCGCTCGCAGCCTACGGCTTGGTGCAGTCCGGCGCGGCACCTGCCGTGGCGAGTGGCCGGCCCGGCCTCGAGAACACCATCCAGGCGCTCAAGGAGAACGTGCTGCAGGCGCGCGTCGACCTGGCCGCGTTGAAGGTCAGCATCGATGCCGGCAACCGCAGCGCGAGCGCGCAATTCACCAGGATCGGCGAGCGCATCGAGCGCATCGAGCGCACCCAGGCCGAGCCGGTGGCCAAGCTCAACAAGGCGATCGAGACGCTGGAGCGTCTTTCGCGCGCCGACGCTGCAACGCAATCGAAAGACGTCACCGGCTCGATCGCGCCGCCCCCGCCACCCGGGGCTGGGCCGAATCAGCTGGGCAAGCTCGGGGTCGAAGGGTGGGTCGTGCGCGACGTCCGCCGCGGGACCGCCCTGATCGAAGGCCGCGTCGGCATCATCGAGGTCGAACAGGGCGATGTGGTGCCGGGGCTCGGCCGCGTGGACGCCATCCGCAGGCAGGACGGCCGCTGGGTGGTGGTGACCTCGAAAGGCGCCATCCTGTCGGCGCGCTGAGCGATCTCCCAGCCGGAGGCGAGCGCGTTCCGGCTGCGATCAAGCACGACATGGGGATGCCCGCAACGGGCGCGAACAGGCTCCGGGCCTGACGGCGTAAAACGCGGCCCTCGCGTGACGCCTCGCCGGCCCCAGTGGCGCCGCAGCCTGATCCATGGCAAATTTTTCGCCGCGCCAAGGGGCGTCCGGCGCTTTAGCGGTCGCGCATGGCCCGCCGGCGCACGGCGAAAGGGACTACTCGCATGCTCGCAATGGCTCGAACAACGGCGCTCGCCGCATTCATTGGGCTCGCCCCCTCGCCGCTCGCCGCGTTCGAGCGCGTGCAGGCGCCGGCGCCGAAGCCGGAGATGGTGGAGAATTGCCCCGGCCTCGTGGCCTCGAATGCGGCGCGCGTCATTCCTGCCGCACTGCGGCTCGCGCTCAATTCGGATCAGGTCCGCTTCACTTATGCCGGCCACTCGACCTTCCTGATCGAGAGCCCGCAGCTCGTGCGCATCGCGACCGATTACAACGACTATGTCCGGCCGCCGGTCCTGCCCGACGTCGTCACGATGAACCACGCGCACACCAGCCACTTCAGCGATCACCCCGATCCCGGCATCAAATACGTGCTGCGCGGCTGGGGGCCGACCCCGGACCTGCCGGCGCGCCACGACGTCACGGTGAAGGACGTGCGCGTGCGCAACGTGCCGACCAACATTCGCGACTGGCGCGGCGGGACCGAGCGACACGGCAACTCGATCTTCATCTTCGAGACGGCGAATATGTGCATCGCCCATCTCGGGCACCTGCACCACACGCTCAACCAGCAACAGCTCAACGAGATTGGCCGCGTCGACGTCGTTTTCGTGCCGGTCGACGGCAACATGACGCTCGACCTCGAAGGTATGATGGAAGTTTTGCAGGCGCTCAAGGCGCCGCTGATGATCCCGATGCATTATTTCAGCACCTACACCCTCCACCGTTTCCTGGAGCGGGCGCGCCAGAACTGGACGGTGGAGATGAGCGAGGTCCCCTCGCTGGTGGTGTCGAAGACGAGCTTGCCGGCTTCGCCCAAAGTGGTGGTATTGCCGGGGCATTAGAAGCGAGGACGGCGCCTTTGCGGCTCCATCGGAACTTACGGGTGGCAAGCTGGAGCTGAAAGTTAAGTGCCCAGCGTGACAAAGCCGAGCCAGATGGCGCCGAGCACCACCACCCCCAGCGCCAAGCTCACGCACAGGACGACCAGAACGGGGCGGTCGAGAAATCCCGCCCGCGCCTCGACCGCGGTCTCGACTTTGTGTCCTGCCTCATCGCGCATGATGGGTTCCTCAACATGCCGTCACGGCCAAATGTTAACGCCGGGTGCTCTCATCCGGTTCCCTCCGTCCGCGGTGCGACCGGCTTCGAGAACACTGGCCGGCCCCGTGTTTGTTCCTATAATTCAAGCCGGACTGCACCGCGCGGACGCATGGAATCGGGCATATGTTGAGCACCGAACAGAATGATCTCATTACCCGTACCGGCCCCGGCACGCCCGCCGGCAAGCTGATGCGGTGCTACTGGCAGCCCGCGGCCCTGGTCGACGAATTGGCCGGCAACCGGCCGGTCAAGCCGGTTCGCCTGCTTGGCGAAAGCCTGGTGCTGTTCCGCGACGGCAAGGGCCGTTACGGCTTGCTGGCGCGCGCCTGCCCGCACCGCGGCACCGATCTCGCCTTCGGACGGCTGGAGCAGGACGGGCTGCGTTGCGCCTTCCACGGCTGGCTGTTCGACGTCGCCGGCCAGTGCCTGGAGACGCCGGCGGAGCCCGCGGGCAGCCGGATGTGCGCCAATATCCGGCAGCAGGCCTATCCGGTGGTGGAGCGAAGCGGGATCCTGTTCGCCTATATGGGCGCGGGCGAGCCGCCGGCATTCGCGGATTTCGACTGCTTCACCGCGCCGGCGACGCACACCTTCGCGTTCAAGGGCATGATCGACTGCAACTGGCTGCAGTCGCTCGAGGTCGGCATCGATCCGGCGCACACCTCGTTCCTGCACCGCTTCTTCCATGACGAAGAGCCGGCCAAGGGCTATGGCAAGCTGTTTCGCGACAAGTCGATCGATTCCGATATGCCGATGACCCGGATCATGCGCGAGTTTCCGCGTCCGCAGATCGAGGTCGAGCCGACCGATTACGGCATGCGCGTGGTCACGCTGCGCCGGATCAGCAACGCCAACACCCATGTACGGGTCACCAACCTCGTGTTCCCGCACGCCTTCACCATCCCGATGTCGAGCGAGATGACGATCACGCAATGGCACGTGCCGATCGACGATCACAGGCACTACTGGTACGCGATCTTCACCAGTTTCGGGGCGCCGGTCGACAAGGATGAGATGCGACGCCAGCGGCTCGAACTCTACCAGCTGCCCGACTACATTCCGCGCAAGAACAAGAGCAACGACTACGGCTTCGACCCGCACGAGCAGGAGCACCAAACCTTCACCGGCATGGGAGCCGACATCAACGTGCACGACCAATGGGCCTGCGAGTCCATGGGGTCGATCCAGGACCGCAGCAAGGAGCATCTCGGGCAGTCCGACAAGGCTATCAGCGCCTATCGGCGCATGTTGCGGGCAGCCATCGAGCAGGTCGGCCACGGCGGCAGGCCACCGATGGTGCTCGATCCCGCCGCTGCCGCCAAACTCACCGGACCCGCCGCCATCGACGGCATCGGCCCAACCGACGGCTGGCAGCTCTATTGGCAGAAAACCGACGATGCCCGGCGCCGGGCCTCAAGCTGGGCCAACGGCCGCTGACCTGTCCGAAAGCTGCTGACCTGGTTCTCGGGATCGAGGCCGCTCACGGCCCTTGGTCACACATCCACGCTCGCGGTGAGCGCGTTCTGTTCGATGAACGCGCGGCGCGGCTCGACCTTGTCGCCCATGAGTTCGTCGAACATGGTGTTGGCGTCGGCGACATCTTTTACGCCCACCTGCAGGAGCGAACGCGCATTGACGTCGAGCGTTGTCTCCCAGAGCTGATTTGGGTTCATCTCGCCCAGTCCTTTGTAGCGCTGCAGCGAAAGACCCTTGCGGCCGGCATTGATCACGGCGTCGAACAGGCCGACCGGCCCATGAATCGCCACCTGCTCGTCCTTGCGGCGGAACACGCCCGGCCGCCGATAGGCTTCCTGCAACGAGGGGGCATATTCGTCGATCTTGCGCGCATCGGCCGAGCCCAGCAGGGCTGGATCGATGATGGCGACTTCCTTGACGCCGCGCACGGTGCGCTCGAACTCGAAGCCGACGCCTTCGGTGAACTTGCCCTGCCAGCCGCGGTCGGTTTCCTCCGCCAGCACATCGAGCCGCCTGGCGATATAGGGCGCCGCCGCCTTCGCCTTGTCGGGATCGCCGAAAATGTCGGAATTGAGCACGCCGAGGATCGCCGCCTGCTCGATGACACGGCGATTGTAGCGGCTGTGCAGCCCATTGAGGACGTTGCGAATGGTGCGCGCGTCCTCGACCAGCCTGCGCAGGTCTTCGCCGGCGCGATGCTCACCGGAATGGAGCTGCAGCACGGCCTCTTCGAGCCCGGTCTCGATCAGATAATGCTCGAGCGAGCGCTCGTCCTTGAGATACTGCTCGGATTTGCCGCGCGTCACCTTGTAGAGCGGCGGCTGCGCGATGAAGAGGTGGCCGCGGTCGATGAGCTCGGGCATCTGGCGATAGAAGAAGGTGAGCAGCAGCGTGCGGATATGCGCACCGTCCACGTCCGCATCCGTCATGATGACGATCTTGTGGTAGCGCAGCTTGTCGGCGTTGAACTCGTCGCGTCCGATGCCGGTGCCGAGCGCGGTGATGAGCGTGCCGATCTGCTCGGACGACAGCATCTTCTCGAAGCGCACGCGCTCGACGTTGAGGATCTTGCCGCGCAGCGGCAGCACCGCCTGGAAGGCGCGGTCGCGGCCCTGCTTGGCGGAGCCGCCCGCGCTGTCGCCCTCGACGATGAACAACTCGGACTTGGTCGGATCGCGCTCCTGGCAGTCGGCGAGCTTGCCGGGCAGGGATGAGATATCGAGCGCGCCCTTCCGGCGCGTCAGTTCGCGCGCCTTGCGCGCGGCCTCGCGGGCGGCGGCGGCCTCGACCACCTTGCCGACGATGACCTTCGCTTCCGACGGGTGCTCCTCGAACCAGTATTGCAGCGCCTCGTTGATCAGGTTCTCGACCACCGGACGCACCTCGGAGGAAACGAGCTTGTCCTTGGTCTGCGAGGAGAACTTCGGATCCGGCACCTTGCAGGAGAGCACCGCGGTCAGTCCCTCGCGGCAGTCGTCGCCGGTGAGCGCCACCTTCTCTTTCTGCGCCACGCCCGCCTTGTCGGCGTAGCCGGTAACCTGGCGGGTGAGCGCGCCCCGGAAGCCGGCGAGGTGGGTGCCGCCGTCGCGTTGCGGGATGGTATTGGTGAAGCAGAGTACGGCCTCATGATAGCTGTCGTTCCACCACAACGCGCATTCGATCGCGATGCCCTCGCGCTCGGCCTTGATCATGATCGGGGCGGGAATGAGCGGGGTCTTGTTGCGATCGACGTATCTGACGAAGGCCTCGACGCCCCCCTCGTAACGCATCTCCTCGCGCTTCTCGACCGCGTGCCGCATGTCGGAGAGCACGATCCGGACACCCGAATTGAGGAAGGCGAGCTCGCGCAGCCTATGCTCCAGGGTCGCGTAATCGAACTCGGTCATGGTGAAAGTCTGCGGGCTCGGCAGGAAGGTCACCTCGGTGCCGCGCCGGTCGTGGGCGGGGCGGACGACCGACAGCGGGCTCCGCGCCTCGCCGTCGCGGAACTCCATGAAGTACTCCTGGCCGTCGCGCCAGATGGTGAGCTTGAGCCAGCTCGACAGCGCGTTCACCACCGACACGCCCACGCCGTGCAGGCCGCCCGACACCTTGTAGGCGTTTTGGTCGAATTTCCCGCCGGCATGAAGCTGGGTCATGATGACCTCGGCGGCCGAGACCCCCTCGCCCTTGTGGATGTCGGTCGGGATGCCGCGGCCGTCGTCGCGCACGGTGCAGGAGCCGTCCGGATTGAGGGTGACGACAACCTCGGTGGCGTAGCCCGCGAGCGCCTCGTCGATGGCGTTGTCGATGACCTCGTAGACCATGTGGTGGAGGCCCGAGCCGTCATCGGTGTCGCCGATATACATGCCCGGCCGCTTGCGCACCGCGTCGAGGCCCTTGAGGACCTTGATCGAGTCGGAATCGTACTCGGAGGCAAGGGACGCAGGCTGGCGGGCGGGTTGAGCCATGGCGGACTTTCGGATCGAGTGCGAAAAATGCGGAATCGAAGAGCCTTGGTTTGGCACGAAAAATGGGTGCCGTACAGGACAAACTGACTGCAGCTAATATATTGATTTGTCGACAAATTTAAAGGTCCGGGAGGGGGAAAAAACCGGTCCGAAAATCGCCGCGCAAAAGGCCGGATTGTTAACGCGGGCGCGCTCCGGCGACAGGCGCCGAGCCGTGCCGGAAGCCCCCTCGTGGAGGCGCATCTTCGCTGCGATCGCGACCGCTGGCGCGGCGCCGAACGTTGGCGCGCGGCGTCGAGGCGACGCAGGCTGCCGGCGCGGTGGCCCGCTACAGGCGCGCCTCAAGGCGCGCGGGGCGAGGGCCGAAGGCAGGAAACGCCCGGCGCGAAATCGCTCGCGTCGGATCGCGGTTTTCGCTCCCAACGCTTGGCGGCTTCGCGGGCCCCGCTACGCGATCCTGACCACGATGTTGCCCAACGCCTGGCCGGCCTCGACCGCTTCGTGCGCGGCGACGATGTCGCCGAGATCGAACGTCTGCGCCACGTTGTGGATGAGTTCGCCGCTTTCGAGCATGCGCGTGATGTCGGCGGTTGCGCGCGCACGCTCCTCCGGCGGCATCAGGTAAACGAGGAAGAACTTCAGCGTGATGCTGTTCTGGAGCAGAAACTGGAACGGGATCGACGCTTCCGGCGCACCGCTGCCATAGATCGCGACCACCCCGTTGGGCGCGAGCACGTTCGGCAACAGCCGCGCATTGGCGGCGAGATCGACCTCGATCACCGCGTCCACGCCGCGGTTTCCGGTGACCGCCATGATCCGCTCGCCGACGTTCTCGCGCTTGTAGTCGACGACATGGTCGGCGCCGGCCCGACGCGCGATCTCGGCCTTGGCCGACGAGCTCACGGTGGTGATGACGGTGGCCTTGCGCTGCTTCGCGAATTGGATGGCGTAATGGCCCACGGCGCCGGCGCCGGCGGCGATGAGCACGGTCGAGCCTTGCCTGGCGCCGGTGAGCAGCACGGCCTGATAGCCGGTATAGGCCGGAATGCCGAGGCAGGCTCCGGCCTCCATGCTGACGGCGGCGGGGAGCGGCACGGCCTGCTCCGATGGCAGCACGATCCATTCGGCGGCGGTGCCGAACGGCGCGCCGCCATTGCCCGTTCCAAACCCAGACCCGCTCGCCCACGCGCGCCGGCGAAACGCCTTCACCCACCGCGTCGATCTCGCCGGCGCCGTCGCTGTGCGGGATCACGCGCGGGAAGGCGATCTTGCGCGTCAGGCCGGCGCGGCTCTTGACGTCGGAAGGATTGACTCCGGAGGCGAGCAGGCGGACGCGCACCTCGCCGCGCCCGGGCCGCGGCGTCTCCACCTCCGCGACCCGCAATACCTCGCGGGCCGATCCGTTCGCCTCGTAATAGGCAGCGCGCATCACGAACCTCGTTTTCTGATTTGATTTCCGATTCGCTTTCCAACTTGGCCGGGGCTGACCTCGAGCATGTCCGCCTTCGCTTCGATCTCCACGAAGGCGGCGGCATCGGCGCCGGTCATCCAGGCCTGCGCGCCGAGCTTGTCGAGCTCATCATAGAGCGCGGCGCGGCGCGACGGGTCGAGATGCGCGACAACCTCGTCGAGCAGCAGGACCGGCGCGACGCCCGACATGTCGGCAAGCAGCCCGGCATGGGCCAGCACCAGGCCGATGAGCAGCGCCTTCTGCTCGCCGGTCGAGGCCTCGGCGGCGGCGATGTTCTTGCCGGCATGGATCACGGTCAGGTCGCTGAGGTGCGGCCCGTCGAGCGTGCGGCCGGCGGCGGCATCGCGCGGACGATTGTCGCGCAGCACCGCGCGATAGCGGTCTTCGACCTCGACCGCGGGGTGAAGCGGCACCAGCCGTTCCATCCAGCCCTCGAGCGCGATCTCGGCGGCGGGGAACGCCTGCGCCGGGTTCCTGCGGGCGGCCAGCGCCGCCTGCAGCCGGCTGACCGTTTCCACCCGCAGCGCCGTCACCGCGATCGCGAGCTCCGCGGTTTCGTGCTCGACGGCGTCGAGCCAGTGCGGATCGGGACGGGGGTCTTCGAGCAGGCGGTTGCGCGAGCGCAGCGCGCGTTCGAGCGCATTGACGCGTGTCATGTGCTCGGCGTCGACGGCCAGCACCAGGCGGTCGAGAAAGCGGCGGCGCTCGGAGGCCGGGCCGCTGAACAAGCCGTCCATCGCCGGCACCAGCCAGACGACGCGCAGATGATCGGCGAAGGCCGACGCGGATGGGACCGGCTCGCGATCGATGCGGCATTTGCGCACGACCGCCGCGTCCTCGGTCGCCGGCGGCTCGATTCCGGTCCCGAGCGTCGCCAAGCCCGAGCGCGCCTTCCACGTCGGCCGATACCGCCCAGGAGCCGTCGCCTTCGGAAAAGGCGACATCTTCGAGCGTGGCGCGCCGCAGCCCGCGTCCGGGCGCCAGAAACGAGATGGCCTCGATGAGGTTGGTCTTGCCGGCGCCGTTCGGTCCCACCAGCACCACCGGCCCGGCGCCGACATCGATCTGCGCGGCGTGATAGCTGCGGAAATTCGTCAGGGTCAGACGGCGGATGCGGGCGAAGGCCATGAGCGATGAATGGACGGCGAAGCACGGACGACGGAGGAGATGGCGCGGAGACCGAGCCCGTCAAGCATTCTGTCGGCGGCCGTCCGTCGACGGGCGTCCGATCACACCCGCATCGGCATCAGCACGTAGAGCGCGCCCTTGGTGTCGCGGTCCTGGATCAGGGTCGGGGAACCCGGATCGGCGAGCTTGAGCACCGCGGCTTCGCCTTCGAGCTGGGCCGCGATGTCGAGCAGATAGCGGGAATTGAAGCCGATATCGAGCGGCTCGGCGCCGTATTCGACTTCGATCTCCTCGGTCGCGCTGCCGGAATCCGGATTGGTGACCGACAGCATCAGCTTGCCGTTGGTCAGCGACAGCTTGACCGCCCGGCCGCGCTCGCTCGAGACCGTGGAGACGCGGTCGACCGCCTGCTCGAACTCCTTCTTGTCGACGGTCAGCTCCTTGTCGTTGCCGACCGGGATGACGCGGGCGTAGTCAGGAAAGGTGCCGTCGATCAGCTTGGAGGTGAGCACGGTCTCGCCGAGCGTGAAACGGATCTTGCCCTGCGACAGCTCGACGGTGATTTCGGCCTCGTTGTCCTCGATCAGGCGCTGCATTTCGCCGACGGTCTTGCGCGGCACGATGATGCCGGGCATGCCGGCGGCGCCCGGCGGGCAGCGGTAGCTCGAACTGCGCCAGGCGGTGCCCGTCGGTGGCGACCGCGCGCAGCGTCGGCGCCTTGTTGGTGCCGGCGGTGTGGAGATAGATGCCGTTGAGGTAGTAGCGCGTCTCCTCGGTCGAGATCGCGAACTGGGTCTTGTCGATCAGCCGCTTGAGGTCGGCGGCCGCGAGCTTGAAGGTGTGCGTCATCTCGCCGGCCGCGAGATCGGGAAAGTCGCTCTCCGGCAGCGTCTGCAGGGTGAAGCGGGAGCGGCCGGCCCGGATCGCCAGCACCGCGCGGTCGCCGGAAGCTTCGAGCACGATCTGCGCACCCTCGGGGAGCTTGCGCACGATCTCGTAGAACATGTGCGCCGGCACGGTGGTCGAGCCGCTCGGGCCGACCTCGGCGGCGATCGTCTCCGTTACCTCGAGGTCGAGGTCGGTGGCCTTGAACGCAAGCTTCGATTTCTCCGCCCTGATCAGCACGTTGGCGAGAATCGGAATCGTGTTGCGCCGCTCGACTACGCGATGGACATGGCCGAGCGACTTCAACAGCGCTGCGCGTTCGACGGTGACTTTCATTTTTCGACCCGCCTGCTCGCGTGGAAAAGCTCGAGGGGGTAAGGAAAGTGGCGCTTGGGGGCGGTTTTCGCAAGGGCAATGGCGGGCATGCCGACACTTACCCAACGGATTTGGCAGGAGTTCCGACCCGACCCCGCAGGTTCACTCCTGCAATTGCCGCTTCAGCAGCTCGATCTCTTCGGCAAGCGCGGTGTCGGTGTTCACGAGATTTTCGATCTTGCGCACGGCGTGCAGCACGGTGGTGTGGTCACGCCCGCCGAAGCGCCGTCCGATCTCCGGCAGCGAGCGCAGCGTCAGCGTCTTGGCCAGATACATCGCCACCTGCCTCGGACGCACGACATTGGCGGTGCGCCGCGATGACAACAGGTCGGCGCGGCTCACGTTGTATTGCCGGGCGACCACGCGCTGGATGTCTTCGATCTTGACGCGCTTGGGTTCTTGCGGGCGGATCAGGTCGCGCACCTCGCGCTCGGCCATTTCGAGCGTCACCGGCTGGCCGGTGAGCTTGCTGTGGGCGAGCAGCCGGTTGAGCGCGCCTTCGAGATCGCGGCCATTGTGGGTCACCGTCTTGGCGATGAAGACAAGCACCGGCGCTGGAACATCGAAGCCGGGATGATGCAGCCTGGCTGCCGCGGCCCGGCATTGCAGGATTTCCAGGCGCAGCTCCTCGCCCAGCGATCCCATCTCGACCACGAGCCCGCCGGCCAGCCGCGAGCGCACGCGCTCGTCCAGGCTTTCGAGATCGGACAGGCGGCCGGTCGGCCGCGATCACGACCTGGCGGCCGGCGTCGATCAGGGCGTTGAGGGTGTGGCAGAACTCGGCCTGGGTCGACTTGCCCTGCAGGAATTGCAGGTCATCGATCACCAGGACGTCGATGGTCCGCAGCGCTTCCTTGAACGCCAGCGCGTTCTGCGCCCGCAGCGCGGCCACGAAGCCGTACATGAATTTTTCGGCGGTGAGATAGAGCACCTTGCGCTCAGCCGTGGCGTTACCGGCCCAGGCGAGAGATTGCAGCAGATGGGTCTTGCCCAGGCCGACCCCGGCGTGGATGTAGAGCGGGTTGAACATGACGGCCTCGCCCCGTTTCCCCTGCGCGACCTGCTTGGCGGCGGCATGGGCGAGCGTGTTGGAGCGTCCGACGACGAAGGTATCGAAGGTCAGGCGCGGGTCGAGCGGCGAACCGCCGAGCGCCTCGTGCACGGCCGAAATCGGTCCCCCCGTGGGACGCAGATCGGCGCCATTGGCCTTGACCTCGCGCAGCTCGCGCGGTCCCGCCGGCATCTCGATCGGCTTGCTCTTCGGCGGCAAGGTGCGGATCACGGCCGAGCGCACCGTGAGCTCGATGCGCGAGAAACTGGGTTGCTCGGCCTGCCAGCAGGCCAGCACGCGCTCGGCATAATGGGATTGGATCCAGCTCTTGAGGAAGCGCGTGGGGACGGACAACTTGACGGTATCTCCCTCGCTGCCGTCGAGCTCCATGCGCGCGAACCAGCTCGAGTAGACGTCGTCACCGACTTCGGCGCGAAGGCGATCCTTCACCCGCGTCCAGCGCTCCTGATCCATGCTCGTCATCCTTGCGTGTCTCTGGCCTGGTCGGCTCAAACAGAGGGGGTCGAACGCGGACTGAAACGCGACACTTCCGGACGCCCGTTAGGGCCGACGCGAGGTGACAGGACGCAGGAACGGAGGCGGTGGGAGGAGTGGCCGCAGCCTCGGGGCCGCGGAGTGGGAAGGGGTAGCCGCCGACGGATTGCGGAGGCGGGCGAACTCTCAGCGCGGGGGCGGTGCCGGCCCGCGCGCAGCAATCACCAAATATCGCAACAGGCTGTTGGCGCGCCGCCCGATCGCGCCAGCAGGGGATGCGTTGACCCGCCTTGTTGTCATGAAACCCCCCTGTCCATCGCCGCCGCTCTTGGTGAGGGCTATGCACGCGTTCAGACTTTGCGAAGTATTTTTGGCCTGCTCCGCGTCGTCGACGCCTACAACCTCAACGCCACGAAGCTTAGGCTTAAATCCACGTACGCCACGTCTGGACTAAATCGAAGTTGAGGTGGGGAACGACTGGACATGACTCACCCGTTCTCATCTTCGATGAGCTCGAATACGAACCTTTTACTGAAAACCGCCGGTGGCCCAGCGGCAAATTGAAAATAGCACGGCCTCGTACCCCTGCAACGCCCCGCGAACGTAAAGCAGCGCGCGCTCGCCGCTCGCGCGTTGCTGGAAGGCGCTCGCTTGGGCGCGAAACGCTGTCATAATATTTTGAATTAACTTACATATTCGCGCGTGGGCGGCGGCGTGCTGAGCGCCGGTGCGCGGCGGTGATTTTGATCGCAGAGGACTCGGCGCGGACAGGCGAAATTGCCCGAAATCAAAGTCCTGTTTCTTGCTTGCCCTGTAAGCCGTTCTGCAAACAGATATTTCTTTGAGCGGAAACCTAGGGTAGCCCCCGCCCCAAACGCATCGGCCAGCGCGCGTGCATGTTCGCACTAGCCGAACGTACAAGCGCTCGCGCCATTATCGCCACTGCATGTGAAACTTGTGCGACGAGGCGCACAAGTTTCCAAACAATCCAAAGCAATTGAGTTGGCGGCGGTCCGTGCCGTCGTGTTCGCGCGTGCGCGCTCGCCAATGCGGGCGCGCGCGGTGGAATCTTTACGGCCGCGCCGGCGAGCTATTGCCGAGCTTGGCGACCCTATGACTCAAGCGCGAGACTTTGCGGCTCGCCGCGTTGGGATGCACGACGCCTTTCTGCGCCGACCGCATGATCACCGGCTCGGCCTCTTTCAGCGCGGCAAGTGCCTGGGCGCGGTCGCCGGTCGCGATCGCCTCCTCGACCTTGCGTACGAAACTGCGCAGTTTCGAGCGTCGCCCCTTGTTGATCTCGGTGCGCCGCGCGATTTTGCGGGTGGCCTTGCGGGCGGAACTGGTATTAGCCATGCCTGTTCTCGTTCTGCGGGCCTGCGTGCGGCCCGCTCATGGTCGTGCGGCTCGAGTCGTAAAAAGCGAGCGGCGGCGAGAGCTTCGCCGCCAACGCGAGCCGCTTATAGTCGGCTCGCCCGCAAGCGTCAACGGCACGCTGCCGATACGCCCGACCGGGGCGGCCTGGCCGCCCACCGGGCCGCTGCCTTCCACGAGCAGGCGAGGCCACGCGGCGAGCGCCCGCCGGTGTGATCCGGTCATCCGACTTGGGCACTTTTCGCGCCGATCTGCGGCCGCTGCGAGTTCTGCGCCCGCAGGCGGTCATAGGCCGCCGCCACCGCCGCCCGTTCCCCGGCGGAGAAGGCGCTCAGCGGCGGCTGCACCCGCGCCCAGGCCGCATCACGGTGGATATGCGCGATCAGCGCCTTCACTCCTGGAACGAGTTGCTTGCCGTCGAACAGCTTGCGGATGGACACCGCGACGTCGAGCGCATCCGCATCGCCATTGCGCCAGGCCTGCGCGCACAGGTCGGCGTTGAGATTGGCCGTGGCGGAGATGCAACCGGCGAAGCCGCCCGAGCGTGCTTCCATCAGCACCGCTTCGGTCGAGGGGAACACTCGGAAATCCGCCGCCACCGTCGCCGCCTCGCGCGCATAGGCCATGTCGCCCGAGGAGTTCTTCAAGCCGGCAATCCGCGCGCCGAAGGCAGTGCGCAGGCGCTTGACCAGCTTGACATGCCACGGCAGGCCGGATTGCGCGGGGAAGTGATAAAGATAAATCGGGATCGGGTTGCCGGCAGTTGCAGCCACGATCGTCTCGACATAGGCCACTAGCCCGTCGTCCGGCACGCCCTTGTAGTAGAATGGTGGCAGGACCAGCGCCGCCGCGAAGCCGAGCTGCGCCGCATGCCGCGTCAACGCGACCGCATCGGCGACCGACGCCGCGCCGGTGCCGACCATGAGGCGGTCCAGCGGCAGGCCGGCCTCGCGGTAAGCCGTCATCACGCGCTTGCGCTGCTCGAGCGAGAACGAGGTGGCCTCGCCGGTGGTGCCGAGTACGTTCAGTCCATCGCATCCATTGGCAAGCAGAAAGCGCGCAAGCCCAGCCGAGCGCGCACAGTCCGGTTCACCCTTCTCGTCGACGGCAGTCGCAATCGCCGCGATCACTCCCTGCAGCCTGCTGGTCATGTTCTTCTCCCTGGCTCGAGGAGGACAAGCGACGGAGAACGCCGGACGGAAGTGCGTGAAGGCGTCATCCGCGGTCCGTCCTCGTCATCCGCTGACGTTGAACGCCGCGAGTGCGGCCATGTTGACGAGTTGCGCATCGTTGGCCGAGAGCGGCACGATTTGCACCGGCCGATCGAGTCCGACCAGGATCGGGCCGATCACGGTCGCGCCCCCCATCTCCTGCAACAGCTTGGTCGAGATCGAGGCGGAATGGAATGCCGGCATGATGAGCACGTTGGCGGGGCCCGACAGCCGACAGAACGGATAGGCGTCGCGCAAGTCCATGTTGAGCGCGACATCGGCCGCCATGTCGCCGTCATATTCGAAATCGACCCGCCGCTGGTCGAGGATGCGCACCGCCCCCTGCACGTGGGCCGCTCGCTCGCCCGGCGGATGGCCGAAGGTCGAAAACGCCAGCAGCGCGACGCGCGGCTCGGAGCCGAACCGGCGCGCAACCCCCGCGGCCTCGACCGCGATATCGGCCAAAATCTCGGCATTGGGCATTTCGGTCACGGCGGTGTCGGCGACCAGGACGGTATGTCCGCGCGCGAGCACGAGCGACACGCCCATCACGCGGTGGCCGGGCTTGGGATCGATGCAGCGGCGAATGTCCGCCAGCGCCACCGAGAAATTGCGGGTGACGCCGGTGACCATGGCATCGGCGTCGCCGAGCGCGACCATGCAGGCGGCGAAATGATTGCGGTCCTGGTTGACGAGACGCTGCACGTCGCGCTGCAGGAAGCCGCGACGCTGCAGCCGCTCGTACAGAAAGGCGGCATAGGCGGCGTTGCGATGCGACAGCCGCGCGTTGATGATCTCGATGCCGCCGCCGAGCTCGATGCCGAGCGTGCGCGCGCTGTCGCGCACGCGGTCCTCGCGGCCCACCAACAGCGCGGTACCGAGACCCTCGTGGACGAAGCTGGCCGCGGCGCGGATCACCTGCTCCTCCTCGCCCTCGGCGAAGACCACGCGCTGGGGCCGCCGCCGCAGCCGCTCGTACACGCGCTGCAGGACGCCGGCCACCGGATCGCGGCGCGAGCGCAGCTGCGCCCGGTAGGCGTCCATGTCGACGATGGGGCGCCGCGCGACGCCGGTGTTCATGGCGGCGGTGGCGACGGCGGGCGGGACGAACGAGATCAACCGCGGATCGAACGGCACCGGAATGATGTATTCGGGACCATATTTCGGCCGGCTGCCATAGGCGGCGGCGACCTCGTCGGGGACGTCCTCGCGGGCAAGCGCGGCGAGCGCGTTGGCGGCGGCGATCTTCATCTCCATGTTGATCGCGGTCGCGCGCACGTCGAGGGCGCCGCGAAAGATGTAGGGAAAGCCGAGCACGTTGTTGATCTGGTTCGGATAGTCCGAGCGGCCGGTTGCCATGATGGCGTCGCTGCGCACCTCCGCCACCTCCTCGGGGGTGATCTCCGGATCGGGGTTGGCCATGGCGAAGATGATCGGCTTTGCCGCCATCGATTTCACCATGTCCTTCGTCATCGCGCCCTTGGCCGAGAGCCCCAAGAAGACGTCGGCGCCGGCCAGCGCCTGGGCCAGCGTGCGGGCGGAGGTTTTCGCCGCGTGCGCCGACTTCCACTGATTCATGCCCTCGGTGCGGCCCTGATAGATGACGCCTTTGGTGTCGCACAGGATGATGTTGTCAGGGGTGAATCCGATCGCCTTGAGCAGCTCGAGGCAGGCGATGCCGGCGGCGCCCGCGCCGTTGCACACCAGCTTGGTCGATTTGATGTCGCGCCCGGTGAGATCGAGCGCATTGATCAGGCCGGCCGCCGCGATGATCGCGGTGCCGTGCTGATCGTCGTGGAATACAGGAATGTCGAGCAGCTCCCGCAACCGCTGCTCGATGACGAAGCACTCGGGCGCACGGATGTCCTCGAGATTGATGCCGCCCCAACTCTTGCCGAGCAGCTTGACGCAATTGACGATCTCGTCGGGATCCTCGGACGACACCTCGAGATCGATCGAATCGATGTCGGCAAAGCGCTTGAACAGCACCGCCTTGCCCTCCATGACCGGTTTCGCCGCAAGCGCCCCGCGATTGCCCAGGCCGAGGATGGCAGTCCCGTTGGTGATGACGGCGACGAAATTGCCCTTGGTGGTGTAGTCGAAGGCGCGGTCTTCATCCGCCGCAATGGCCAGCACCGGGACGGCGACGCCGGGCGAGTAGGCCAGGGACAGGTCGCGCTGCGTCGCCATTGGCTTGGTGGCGACCACTTCGAGCTTGCCAGGACGGCCCTGGCTGTGGAACAGCAGCGCTTCCTGGTCGGTGAAGGTCGGTCGTGTGCCGCGGCCGTCGCTCTTCGAAGACATCTCAACCCCTTACCCACGCTCAAGTTGTACGCTCAGTCGCACGCTCACGCCGCACGCTCGCGTCGCATGGCCGCAGAGCCAAGGTAGCGGATCGAACGGCCGCGGCTCAAGGGAAGCGGTAAAATCGTTGCGGCCGTATCCGGGGTCACCGCAAGGAAAATGGTGTCCAGCCCTCCCCCACAGGTTGGCACCGTCGATAATTGAACCGAACGGAGGATGGGGGTAATCGATAGATGGGCGACGCATATTTCTTTGCGCGTAGGGCAGCCATGCCATGATTCGCTTCGTTCTCCGGTTCTTCGGTCTGTTGTTGCTCGCCCTGGGCTTCATCTTCCTGGTCCACGACGGCACCAAGTCGATCGCCGACCAGACGATATATATCAGCAGCGTGGGCTCGATCTGGGAGAACGTCCACCAGAGCTCGCTGGTGGCGCTGCAGCCGATGGTCGAGCGGCTGGCCGGGTCGTGGGCCTGGGTCAGCGTGGTCCAGCCTTACTTTCTCCAGCAGCCGGTCTCGCTCGTGCTGGCTATCATCGGCGCCATCCTGATCCTGCTCGGCCGCAAGAAAAAGCCGCTGATCGGATACGCACGCGATTGAGCGCGCAGACAAAGGCCGCGGCGTTGCCGCCACGGCCTCTTATGGAACGACCAACCTTGCGATCGACGCGCCCGCCTATTTGAAGGTGTCGACGCCGGCCTTGCAGACTTGTCCGTCTTGCGCTCCGGTACCGCCGCTGCAGCCCATCGCGCCGATGATCTTGCCGCCCGACATGATCGGAATGCCCCCCTCGGATGCAACGATCCCGTCGAGCGTCAGCAGATATACATTCGCCGGGTTGGCGGCCAAGGCGTCCTGGAAGGCCTTGGTCGGACGGCGGAAGGTGGCCGCCGCCTTGGCCTTGTGCTGCGCGATCTGGATCGAGGCGAACTGGGTGTTGTCCATCCTGCTGAAGTGGACGAGATAGCCCCCGTTCGTCACCACGGCGATCGCCATGAACCATCCGTTCTTCTTCGCCTCCGCCTCGGCAGCTTCGATCGCCTTCTTCGCTTGCTCGAGATTGACTCCCGGGCTGCCATAAGCTGGGGGTGCGGGCGGCGGTGCAGCGGGCTGCTGCGCCCAAGCTCCGGCGCCGAGGGTTAACGCGGCGCATACTGTGAGCGGCACTAGAAAACGACTACGCATGAAAGCGTCCTCCCATCTTTCGTTTTTCCGGCACCGGGGTCGATGCGCGGAGCGCATGTGCTGGCGCTGAGCGAGAGCATATGGGCACAAATGCAGCGGCGGAATAGGGTCCGAGCGCAGCCCCACGCGGCCGTGATATCCGCGCGGCTGTCGCGACCGTTGGTCGAGGCGGCGCGCAGGACGGGTGCGCAACTGCGACGCGGCGCCTATATTGCTGTCAGGATCACGGGAGACGTTGCCATGTTCATGTTCAAGAAAAAGCTCGAAATGCCGTCGGCTGCCGAGGCGTTGCCGGGCCGTCCGACGCCGATCTCGACCGCGCGCGAGCATTTCGTCCTGCACCGACCGCTGAAGGGGCCGTACCCGGACGGATTTGAAACCGCGATGTTCGGCATGGGCTGTTTCTGGGGCGCCGAGCGCAAGTTCTGGGAACTGGGCGAGGGCATCCACACCACCGCCGTCGGCTACGCCGCCGGCCATACGCCCAATCCCACCTATCAGGAGGTCTGCACCGGCCGCACCGGCCACAACGAAGTGGTGCTGGTGGTCTACGATCCGAAGAAGATCTCCTACGAACGGTTGCTCAAGACATTTTGGGAGAACCACGATCCGACCCAAGGCATGCGCCAGGGCAACGACGCCGGCACCCAGTATCGTTCCGGCATTTACGTGTTCACGCCCGAGCAGCGCAAAGCGGCGGAGGCTTCGAAGGCGATGTACGACAAGGAACTCAAGGCGCGGCGCTTCGATGCGATCACCACCGAGATCCTCGATGCGCCACCCTTCTACTTCGCCGAGGACTACCATCAGCAGTATCTGGCGAAGAACCCGATGGGCTATTGCGGCCTGGGCGGCACCGGCGTGAGCTGTCCGATCGGCGTAGCCGACAAGGCGACCCAATCCACGCCGGCTTGACGGCAGCGCGCACGAACTGAGGCAGGCGACTGCGCCGCGGTCGCCTCGCCGTCACGATGCAGACGTGGCAGCCAAGGTCAGCGCTGCCGGCTCATCCCTATCCGTCGCCTCGCGCCGATTGTAGGATGCGGCGTGAACGCGCATCGGCAGAGCAACATTTCCGGCCTCGTCTCGGGCAGCGCGTCACGATCCCGCGCTTTGAATCGGCAATGGAGAGCTTGATGCGCGCCGTTCGTTCCCTCGTGCTTGGTCTCGTCTGTGTCTGTCTGCTCGCGCCGGCGCAAGCCGCCGACAAATATCCCAGCCGTCCGGTGCATTGGGTCGTCGGCTTTGCAGCGGGCGGGCCCAACGACATCGTCGCCCGGATCGTGGGCGAGTGGCTCTCGGCCCATCTCGGCCAGCAATTCGTCATCGAAAACCGCGTCGGATCGGGCGGCATGATCGCGGCCAATGCGGTGATCAACTCGCCGCCCGACGGCTACACCATCATGTTCGTCGCTCCCAACAACGCCATCGGTGCGACGCTGTACAAAAATCTCCCGTTCGTATTTCTGCGCGACACCGCACCGGTCGCCGGCATGATGCGGCTGACCAACGTCATGGTGGTGCCGCCTTCGCTGCCGGTGAAGACCGTCGCCGAGTTCATCGCGCACGCCAAGGCCAATCCGGGAAAGCTCAGCTACGCGTCCTCCGGCAATGGCACCTCCGTTCACATGTCGGCGGAGTTGTTCAAGTCGATGGCGGGCCTCGACATGGTGCACGTGCCTTATCGCGGCTCGGCGGCGGCCTATCCCGATCTCATGACCGGCAAGGTCCACGTGCTGTTCGACAACCTGCCGGGATCGGTCGAGTTCGTCCGAACCGGCAAACTGCGCGCGCTCGGCGTGACGACCGCGGCGCGTTCGGACGCGCTGCCGGATGTTCCCACCGTCGGCGAGACCGTCCCGGGCTACGAGGCCAGCGTCTTCTATGGAATTTCCGCTCCCAAGGGCACCCCGCCGGAGGCCATCGAGGTGTTGAACAAAGCCATCACCGCCGCCTTGGCCGACCCGAAGATGAAAGCGCGCATCGCCGAGCTCGGCGGCACGCCGATGCCGATGTCGCCGGCCGAATTCGGCAGGCTGCTGAGGGAGGAAACGGAGAAATGGGGCGCGGTGGTGAGGGCCGCGGGTATCTCGGTCGACTGACCGCGGTCGCAAACGCTCGCCGCGCTCGCCCGGCCGAAGTCGGATTTGCCCGACTTCGGCCCGTGCCGAACGATCGCTTCGGCCCCCGTTACTTCTTCACATGCTTGCGCAGGAAATCGAGGGTGCGCTGCCACGCAGTCTTGGCGCTCGCATCGTGGAAGCTGCCGCGCTCGTCGCAATGAAAGCCATGCTGGGCGTCGGGATAGACGTGGATTTCGGTGTCGCGCCCGCGCTTCTGCTTGATCATCTCGACGTCGGTCATCGGGATCGAGGCATCCTTCTCGCCGAAGTGCATCAGGGTCGGCACTTTCGGCTTCTCGTCGGCATTCTTGGCGATCTGCCCGCCGTAGTAGCAGACGGCCGCCGAAAGGCCGCTGAGCTTGCAGGCCGCGAGGAAGGCGATGGTGCCGCCCATGCAAAAGCCCATGATGGCGACCGGGCCGTCCTTCTTGAGCTCGTCGATTGCGGCCTGCGTGTCGCGCAGCATCGCGCCCCAATCCGGATTGGCGACGAACTTGCGCGCGTTGGCGATCTCGTCCGGCGTATAGCCGCATTCGAAGTTCTTGGTCTGACGGTCGAACAGTGCCGGCGCCACCGCCGCATAGCCCTCCGCAGCGAGCCGGTCGCAGACCGCGCGGATGTGGTGGTTGACGCCGAAGATTTCCTGGATGACTACGATGCCGCCTTTGGCGGGGCCGGACGGATCGGCGCGATAGGCACCCAACTGAAACTTGTCGGATGACGTGAGCGAGAACTGCTTACCCAAGACGACCTCCTGTGCATGCTGCCGGCCGGGCGCAGTATCGTGTGCCGGCTCGGACCGCGCAATTTCACGCTTTCGCCGCGACAAAGCAACTACCGCCGTCGTCGCCCGTCTCCGCCGCGCGCGACCGCAACGAGTTCCGGCACGGCTTGAAGCCGCGGCCGAACCTGTTCATGCCGTTCGAGCGCGCAGGCCGAACGCCTCCGCCAGCAGCTCGTAGGAGCGCCGGCGGGCGGCGTGGTCGTAAATCATGGTCGTGACCATCACCTCGTCGGCTTTGGTGGCGGCGATCATCGCCGACAGCCGCTCCACCATCGTCGCCTGCGTGCCGACGAACAGGCGGGCGCGATTGCGCGCGATCAGCGCGCGTTCGGCCGGCGAATAGGGATAGGCGGCGGCCTCCTGCGGGCTCGCCAGCGGCAGGTA
This sequence comes from uncultured Alphaproteobacteria bacterium, assembly GCA_963712565.1. Lineage (GTDB taxonomy): Bacteria > Pseudomonadota > Alphaproteobacteria > Rhizobiales > Xanthobacteraceae > VAZQ01. The sequence goes on from CAVQIP010000053.1 coordinate 88,656, forward strand.
TTCGCCGCGCCTTCTGCGCACGAAGTTGAGATCGAGGGTGGAGGCCAGCCGTTCCGCCTCGGCTTCGCTGTCGGCGCAGATCGCGGCGCAAGCGAGAATGGCGTAGGGCGTCGCTCGCGCCGCCGACGGCTTGAACTGATCGCGGTAGCTCAGCATCGGCTCGATCGCATCGTGTTCGGCGAAATGATGCGCGAAGGCGAATCCGGTACCGACCATGGCGGCGAGTTGCGCGCTGTAACCGCTCGATCCGAGCAGCCAGATCGGCGGCAGCGCGACGTCGTCCGGCATGGCCCGCACGGAGCGAAACGGATGGCCTTCGGGAAAACCGTTGCTCTCGAACAGCAACAGCTCCTGGAACCGCTGCAGGAAATCGTCCTCGCCGCCGGCATCCTGTCGCCGCCGTAGCGCATAGGACGTGACGGGATCGGTGCCGGGGGCGCGGCCGAGCCCGAGATCGATGCGTCCGGGAAACAGCGCCTCCAGCACTTTGAAGCGTTCGGCCACCATCAGCGGCGCATGATTCGGCAGCATGACGCCGCCCGAGCCCACGCGCATATGCTGGGTCGCCGCCGCGATCTGTCCGATCATGATGTCGGGCGCGGAGCTCGCGATCGAGGGCAGGTTGTGGTGCTCGGCGACCCAATAGCGCGTGAAACCGAGGCGGTCGGCGAGGCGCGCGAGGTCGAGCGAATTGTGCAACGAAACCGCGCCGGAGGAACCGTCGGCCACCGGCGAAAGATCGAGGATGGAGAGGGGAACCATGAGCGCCGAAACTAGACCTTCAGAACGGCCATGGGCGGCGCAAGCGCCAATCCTTCTTCCAGCCGGTCAGCTGGCCTTTGCGGAACTGTAGCGCCAGCGCGGAGTCGGACGGATAGAACCCGGGAATGCCGGGAGACCCGTAGGCGAGATAGATTTCCGAGCCAGGCTTTCCGGAGTGATACACGAGCGGCACGCCGAGCGCGATCGAAGCTTCCTCGGGGGTCATGCCGAAGGCGAGGGGCGCGGTGTTGGATTGCGTCCCGCAAAAGGCGGCCCAGCACATCCAAATCGACGCAACAACGCGTTTCATGCCGGCTCTCGAGACGCGTCTTCGATGCAGCACGCCGCGAACACGCGCCGCATCTTCGATCCATTCGCGCAAGGCAGTCAAGGCTGCGGACTCGTCAGCGCTGCAAGCCCGGCGGCCAATCAAGGTATCGACCAAAGATCCTGCGGGACGGTGGTCGCGGCAGCGGCGAGCGCGCGTCAGCGATCGGGCGTCACGCCGCCGCGATCAGCCGCTGTGGCGGGTAGGGGACCTCCCCGTGGGCGCGGGCGGACTTCGTTCCCCAACAGACGTACCAGGAGCCGAACAGGAACTCCTCCATCTCGAAGTCGTCGACGACCGCGGCGAGATCCTTCCACGGTTCGATGAGCGGATTTCCGAGCATGGTGCGCTTCATCAGCCACAGGCCGAAGGGCAGCGCCAGCCTGCCGCCGCGACCCGCTGGAACCTTGCCGTCCATGATGACGAGGCGGCCGCCCGGGCGCAGCTGCTGCAATGCCCGCCGCAGCACGACGAGGTGATGCGGCATGGTGTTGTAGGAGAGGCCGAACAGTACGCCGTCGAGCGGCTCGGGCGCGAGGTAGTCCGCGGCGTCACCCTGCGCGACTTCGACATTGCTCCAGCGCCGCCGTCGGCACATCGCCTGCGCCCGCGCCAGCATGCCGGCCGAAAGGTCGACACCATAGATCCGTCCGCTCGGTCCGACCGCGGCGCGCAGATAGGGGAAGTTGCGCCCGGTGCCGCACCCGATCTCGAGCACCCGATCGCCCGGCCGCAGCGCCAGGCGCTGCGCCGCCCGCTGACGGAAAAAGGGCGGGACAAAGAATAACCAATCGATAAAACCAATCAGGCCGGCGATGCGGTCATAGCGCGCAGCAATGAACGCAGGCTCACAATCAACCCATTGATATGCCACCCGTCGCCCCCCGTGCGGCTAGCGGCCTTTTTGCTGTAAGCCGTTGCTGCCGCTATAGATCTGCCAGTCTCCACGCCGTCACGCGGAGGTCCGTCGCGTTATCAGCGTGACGTGGGGCGGTGGCGGCGGCTAGACGGCATAAGGTCGCAGAATTTTACGAGATATTTATCTCGGCAGGCGCGGTGTCGGCCGGTAGGCGCGTTCGAGAACGGGTCGCCGGCGATCGCCTGTCGCGCGGCACCGCTGCGAGGGACCGCGCGGTCTGGGCCAGGAAGGGCCTCGAAACGCGAGGAGGGCCGACGACGCGAGCGGCACATCGGCCGTGTCGTCGCACACCGGCGTCATTCGCGGGCGGCTTCCGCGACCGCTTGGCGAGCGCTGCTCTCGCGCCACAACAGGAACAGCCCGGAGGCGGCCACGACGGCGGAACCGATCACCAGCGGGATCGTCGGCACGTCGCCCCAGACCGCGAACCCCAAAATGCTCGCCCAGATGAGCGATAGGTAGAAGAACGGCGCCACCGCGGAGGCGGGCGCAAGATGGAGCGCGCGTGTCCACCAATATTGCCCCACCGCATTGGAGACGCCATTGAACACGATCCATGCCGCGTCGATGGGCGTGGGCGAGACCCATCCCAGCGGCAACAGCAGCGCGAAGAAGGCCGTGAGCAGCGTCAGTTGATAGAGGGTCAAGGTTTCCGCCGACTCGGTTGCGGTCATGCCGCGCACGGCGGCGGTGACCGACCCGTAGAGGATGGCGTTTGCCAGCGCAAACAGCGCGCCGATCTGGAACGTTCCCGCTCCCGGATTGGTGACGATGAGCACGCCGCAAAAGCCCACCAGCAGCGCCGCCCAGCGCGCCGCGCCGACCGCCTCCTTCAGCAGCAGTGCCGAGACCAGGGTTGCGAACAGCGGCGAAGAGAAGTTGATCGCAATGGCGCCGGCAAGCGGCATCAGGCTGAACGCAATGAGGAGAAACGTTTGCGAAAAGCCCTGCGAAACCGCACGCAGCGCGTGATGGCGCAGACGCCGCGTGCGAAAGACCGCGAGCCCCGCCTGCGGCAGGATGAAGAGCGCACAGGTGACGAGGGCGACCGCCGTGCGCGTGAACAGCACCTCGCCGATCGGATAGCTCGCCACCAGCCATTTCGAGACCGCACTCGAGGCCGCGAACACGATCGTGGCGCCGACCATGTAAAGAATGCCGAGCGGAACGTGCTCGCGCCGGGCCGGCTTCGCTGGCAGGATCAAGTCGGGACTGGCCGCGTCGCTCACGCCATTTTCTCGGGCCGGTGCATGGCGGGGAGCAATCCTCGGAGGAGAGAGTCGGTAAGCGGTAGGTCGACCTTGCGCAGGGAAATCCGGCAGAGCTCGGCCTGAACGCACGGTGTCCTTATGGCACGGCCGCAATCCGGCCGGCATTCCGGCACGGCATGACCGCTCAGCCAATTTGGCGATTGCCAAGCCCGCAGCGAAGGCGGCGCGCTATGCTTTGCCGTGCCGACGCCGACGCTTGGATGTTTGCGGGTTGGCCCGGGAACCGGTCGGCGCTACTGTTGCCGAAGGCCCAGGGTTTTCACCAACTGATTCGTGCTTTCCACTTCCGCGGCAAGCAGCTTGCTCATTTGCTCCGGGCTGCTGGTATTGATGATCGTTCCGTTCTCCGTCAGCCGCCGCTGCAAGTCGGGATTGCGCGATGCCTTGACGAATTCATCGTGCAGTTTTTGCACGATGTTGCTCGGCGTTCCCGCCGGCGCCGCCAGAGCGAACCAGCTTGCCACCTTGGTCTGACCGAGTCCGGCTTCGGTCAAGGTCGGAACGTCCGGCATTACGCTCAGGCGGGCGTCCGCATCGACGGCGAGCGCCTTGAGCTTCTTCTCGAGGAAGAAGCCCTTCGATACGGTATAGGACGCGAGCGCGAAATCGACGCGCTCGGTGACGAGGTCCGCCATCATGGGAGCGCCGCCGCGGTAATGCACGTATTGCATCGGGGTCTTGGTCGCGTCGCTGATCTTGGCTGCGAGCAGGTGCGAGGGGGTGCCGACGCCGGGTGAGCCGAACAGCAGGCCGCCCGGCTTCTTCTTTCCGTATTCGAGCAGCTCCGCCACGCTGTTCGCCGGGCTGGTGACCGGCACCGCGATCAGGGCGGCGAGATTGAACAGCAAGGTGACCGATTGAAACCCTTTGACCGGATCGTAGGGCGCCGATTGCACCGCCGGAACCGCCGCGTGTTGCGAGCCCGAGAACACCAGCAGGGTATAGCCATCCGGCGCCGCGTTCTGGACCGCGGCGGCAGCGACCGCGCCCCCGGCGCCCTGGCGGTTTTCGATCAAAATCCGTTGCCCGATGCTGGCTGAGACCGCCTCGGCATAGAGCCGTGCCGTCACGTCGGTGATGCCGCCGGCGGCGAGACCGACCACGATCGTGATCGGTCGGTTGGGAAATTCCTGCGCGCGCGCCGTGGCGAGAGCCTGCAGGCCAAGGACCGCCGCCAGGCACAACCGAACCGCGGGATGCCAGATCATTTATCCTCCCAAATACTTAGGTCGTCGACTGTAGCGAGGTTTTGCATGTCTCGGTAGTTGGCGCCGGTGGACCTTTTGAAGCAGCCCAGATGTCGGAAACGCGCGCGGCCTCACGGTTCGGCCTCACCGGTGCAACTCTAGTTACCGGCGACCGCAAAACGTTGGTCGAGGCGCGTGGGGCGCGCGGAGCGCGCCAGGACAGGGCACAGCGGGGTCGGAATCGGTGTCTTCTTCAACTCGGGTTGCGCGCCGCCGGGCGAGATGTCGATCCAGACCAGCCAGTTGGCGTCGTCGCGTTCAGGATAATCGTCACGGAAGTGACTGAGCCGCGACTCCGTGCGAAACAGCGAGGCGCCAAGCATGAACTGCGCCGCGAGCAGCATCGCCTCGGTTTCCTTGAGGCGCACCAGCTCGTGGGTATGCGGGGCGGCGATCTCGCGAACCTGCCGCGCCAGCGCATCGACCTCCTGCGACGCGCGCCGGATACGATCCGCGCTTTTCAGGATGCCGACGTCGTAGGCGAACATCACGGCCTGCAGGTCGCGCAAGATCCGATCCGACTCGCGTGGCGGCCGCCGCCTTCAACGGCCGCATGGTCTCGTCGTGAAGCAGTTGCACGCGGCCGGCGTCGACCCGCGGCGCCGGCAGCCGGTCCAGATCCTCGATCGCGCTGCGCCCGGCCACCCAGCCGTTGCCGACGCAAAGCCCGATATGGAAGCCCGCGAAATGATTGGCGCAGCCGGCCTGCGCGAGCCCTGCCGCGAGCAGGCCGGGAACATCGGCCCGGCAGTCCGGTCCGGTGCGGATTCCCATCTTGGTCATTTGATTGAGGGCGTAGTAGGGCGTCTTGCCGAACATGTCGGTGCGCGCTTCCGATCCCAGCTTGCGAAAGAAATAGTCCATCCATTTCACCTTGCTCTGGATGAACTCGTCGCGCATATGCTCGGGGATCGCCGACATGTCGAGGTAGAGCGGGACGTTGCCCTTGTCCTTCTCCAGCGCCATGGCGCGCGCGATGCGCGGAACGTCCGCCTCGTCGGCCCAGTCCGGCTCGTAGTCGCGCATGAACGCCTCGCCCTTGGCGTTGACGAAATGCGCGCCCTCCTGGATCGCGAAGGTGATGCCCTCGAAGTAGAACTTGGGGGTACCCGGCCGGACGTAGCTGAACTCGGCATTGCGCAGCGCCGCACCGGCGCGATAGGCAAGCAGCGTCCCGGTGCCGGTGATGTCGCGCACGAAACCGGAGCGGAACGTTATCGCGTTGGTGCACACGATCGTTGCGCGCGCCTTGATGACGTGGAACACGCCGGTGCGGCTGTGGATCCCGGCCGCCCCGACGATGCGGCCATCGTCGGCGGCGCGCAGCAGGCCGGTCACGAAGATGCGGTCGAGCAGCTGCACCCCCTCGGCCTCGAGCGCGAGCCGCAGCCGCCAGCAGAATTCGAGCCCGCCCCCTTCGGGATACATGACGCGGGCGAGGTCGAGCCCCCGGGTCGGGCGTCGCGCGTAGCTGCCGTCGTCGGCGCGATGAAACTTCATCCCGATCGCTTCGAAGTCCCGCAGCCGCGCGAAGGATTGCGCGAGCGATTCACGCACCAGCAGCTGGTCGGCGATGCCGTCGTTGCCGGCAACGATCTCGCGCGTGATGCCGTCGAGGTCGTCTCCGGGCAACGCGACGATCATCCATGCATTCGAGAACGCGGTGTGCCCGGTGCGCCCGATCATCCACGAATCGAGCAGCGTGACCCGGGTCCCCGCAGCGCCGTGGCGTTTGGCGCTCAGGGCGGCGAGCAGGCCGCCGGCGCCTGCGCCGACGACGAGCACGTCGGTTTCGATCAGCACCCCGTCGAGCTTCGCCATGGCGTCACCAGGGCCGGGGCCGGTTCTTGACCGAGGGATGCACGTCCACGATCTGCTCCGGGCAGAATATCTCGCAGCTGAAGCAGGTGATGCAGTGCTCGCGATACTTGATCACCGGCAACAGCTTGGTCTGCGCCAAGCCTGCGATCTCCACGGCGACCGCAACCGGCTCCATGTGGATCACGTCGGCCGGGCATACCGCGTCGCAGATGCCGCATCCCGTGCAGCGCTCGATCTCGATGCTCTCGATCATGGGTTGCTCGCCGCGAGACAGCCGCCGCTGGCGGGTGCCGCACCTTTGGAATCGCGGCGGCGCGGATCGGCTTCTGGTCTTTTTTCGCTCATGCCCGACCGACGACGATACCCATGCCGGTGATCCATTCCGGCACCAGATGATAATAGCGAAGTTCGGCGCTGAGATTTCCCATCTTCCGTGCGCAGGCGGCTGCCGCCACCCAGGTGCGTACCTCGTGGGCGCCGAAGCCGGCGACGCGATCGATCTCGGCATCGGTCATTGCATCGAAGCATTCGTGCCGCGGACCGAGGAACTTGTCGAGAAAGTCGCGGTCCCAGCGCTCGCTCGGCGGCAAGCAAGGGCCCTTGCCGGCCACCAGGTCGCGGGCGGCGGCGATCACCCTGCTCTCCCTGGCGTCGAGTTCCTCCTGCGTCGGCGTGTGACGGACGATCAGGCGGCGCGCTACGTCGGCCGGGCTCTGATCGAGCCGCGGCGTCGGCGGATCGTGCGACAGCCCGCCCGAGCCGATCACCGTGATGCGCATGTCCTGGCCCGCCAGGTACTCGCCCACGGCTTCGCCGAAAGCGCGTACGCGCCGGAACGATGGTCGCGGGTCGGCGGCGCAGTTCACGAAGATCGGCAGCACGTCGTAGCGCGCGAGCGCGCCCGTGAGCTTGAACAGGGGGATGGTGATTCCGTGGTCGACCTTCATCTGGTGCGACACCGCCACGTCGAAGTCGCGCGACTGCAGGTGGCGGATGCAAGCGAGCGCCAGCTCCCGCGGCACCCGCAGCGCACCGCTTTGCAGATGCCAGTCTTTCGTCCCTTCGGCCGCGGTGCCGATGCAGAAGGCGGGCATCAATTCATAGAAGAAGCCGTTGAAGTGATCGGGCCCGAACACCACCACCAGGTCCGGGTTGAAGTCGTGCAGCGCCGCCGCGCAGGAATCGAGCTCGCGAAAGAATTCCGCATGCACGTTGGATTCGCTCTCCTCGACATCGGTCGTCATCAGCGGGCTATGCGAGCAGCAGATCAGCTGGACGGACATGGTCGTCTCCCTAGCGAAAGCGCGCGGTTCGATCCGGAGTCTAGACGCGAATGTCGTTCAAGGTATTCGGCGCGAACATCTCCTCGACCGAGACCCGGCGCACCGCAAGCCCCTGTTCGTGAGAATAGCGCGCCATCAGTTCGAGCGTCTTGCGGTTCGGCTCGACCCCGTAGGACCAGAAGTCGTCACCCATCACCTCCCGGGTGGCGTCGAACTCCGCGGTCAACCACGGCAGGCCGATCTTGAGCGCGGTGACCTCGGTGAATTCCGCGTCGGCCAGCCGCTTGGCCTGCACGAAAGCCTTGTACAGGCTCGCCGCTAGCCAGGGGTGCTTGTCGGCGACGTCCCGGCGCACGCCGACGGCGTGCATGATCGGGAAAATACCGGTGCGGCGGTAGTAGTCCCGCTCGGCGGCGCGGTAGTCGGGGAAGAGCCGCCGGATCAGGGGGTGGCCGGCGACGAAGCACGACGGTTGCCGAGCCGAGATCACGGCGTCGAGCTCGCCGGCCGCGAGCAATCGCGCGAGCGTCGCGCCGTTTGCGGCGGAGGCGAGGGGAAATCCTTGCGGCAGATTGAGCGGAAACTTGTCGCGCCGGCCGGGTGTCTCGAGACCGCCTTGCACCCAGTTGATGTCCGCCGCCGCCACTCCGAACTCGTCCTGCAGGACGCCGCGCGCCCACAACGCCGCCGACATCTGGTATTCGGGGACGCCCACGCGCTTGCCCTTGAGATCCGCCGGGCCTTCGATTCCCCGGTCGGTGCGGATGTAGATCGCGGAATGCCGAAACATCCGCGACAGGAACGCCGGGATCGCCAGATAGGGAGCAACGCCGCGCGACAGCGCGATCAGATAGGGGCTGAAGCCGATCTCCGCGACATCGAATTCGTGATGGAAGAACGCCCGCTCCAGGATTTCTTCCACCGGCATGGTGATGTAGTTGACCTCGCAGCCTTCGACCCGGACGCGGCCGTCGGCGAGCGCTCGCACCCGGTCGTAATCCCAGGTCGCGACGGTGAGCGGCAGCCGGCTCATGATGGTTGCCGCGCAAACAGGACCGCTGCGGCCGGACCCTCGTCCTGGCAAGGGCACGAATGCGGCATGGAAGGTGCGGGCGAAACGCGCGGGAAATTTGCGCCGAAACGGGTCATCTCCCACCAGTCTATCGCTCCGCGCAGAGGCCTCAAGCCCGGCCGCCGGCCGCTTTCAGCGAGAACTCAGGGCAAGAGGCGAGGGGCGGGACGCTCGCACGGGGGAGTGCCTCACTTCTTGCCGAAAATTCCGCGCAGCGTTTGCTTGCGGTCCCAGGTGATGTCGGCGATACGCCAACCCTGCCGGAGCTTGACCAGATCGAGGACGACGGTGGTGGGCTTGCCCAGATTCTTGAACGACACCGTGGCGCGCGCCTTGTCGGGGGCGATATCGCGGACCGCGACATCGACCGTGTCGATCTCCCAATCCTGCGCATCGATGAAGGGATCGACGTCGAGCGTCGGAAGCTCGCCGCCGGCGTCCTTGCGGTCCTTGATGATGAGCGCCGCGAGCGCGGGCGCGAAATAGCGCCGCACGGCCGCGTCGGTTTCGAGCGAAACGCCATTTCCATTCTTGCCTTTGTAGCTGGCATAGATCGCTCCCACGAACGACTTGGCGGAAGGCTCGGCCGCCCTCGCCCCGAGCGGGGCGAAGGCAATGCCGATCCAGGCCATGAGGAGGTGGCGTCGCGCGATCATGATGACGTCCTGCGCTTCCTGCGAACGGACAGCCTAGCAGAGCGGGCGATGGGCGGCGAAGGACCCGGGTCGGCGGCGAAATCGCTGGCGCGCCCGGCGAGATTCGAACTCACGACCTCTGCCTTCGGAGGGCAGCGCTCTATCCAGCTGAGCTACGGGCGCGCTAGAACACGTCATTAGCCGATCGGTCCCGGCGCGGCAATCCGGGATGGCGGCGGTCGAGGGAGGAAGCACATGATCAAGCGGCGCCTGTTCGCCGCCGCCGCCGGTTGCGTCTTGGCGGTCGCCGTCGCCGTGCTGGGCGCGCTGCCGGCGGCGCGCGCGCAAGGCTATCCCGACCGTCCCGTGCGCATCATCGTGCCGACCGCACCGGGCGGCTCGATCGACACCACGGCGCGGGTGGTCGGCGCCAAGCTCGCCGAGTTCTGGGGCAAGCCGGTCGTGATCGAGAACCGCCCGGGCGCCGCCATGATCATCGGCGCGGAAGCGGCGGCGAAGTCGGCGCCCGACGGCTACACGCTGCTGGTGGCGCATGACGGCACCATGGCCATGAACCCGGTGGTCTATCCCAATCTCGCCTACCATTCGCAGCGCGACTTCGAGCCGGTCGCCTTGCTGACCTCGATCCCCGAGGTCGTGCTGGTGAACGAGGCGGTGCCGGCGAAATCGATCCAGGAGCTGATCGCGCTCGCCAAGGCTAGTCCGGGCAAGCTCAACCACGCGTCCGGCGGCACCGCCACGCTGCTCGCGCTCGAACTGTTCAAGGCCATGGCCGGCGTCGATATCACCAGCATTCCGTTCCGCGGCGGCGCGCCCGCGGTCACCGGCACGATGTCCGGCCAGACGCAAGTGATCTTCGCCGACCTCGCCACCGCCAATGCCGGGATGCAGTCGGGCAAGCTGCGCACCTTGGCGGTGACGACGGCGAAGCGCGTGCCGCACCTGCCCGACGTGCCGACGGTCGATGAATCGAGCGTGCCCGGCTACGATGTCGCCACCTGGATCGGCGCGTTCGCGCCGGCCGGCACGCCGCCGGCGATCGTCGACAAGATCGAGGCCGACATCAAGCGGACGCTGGCCGCGCCCGAAGTCAAGGCGAAGCTCGAGGCGCTGAGCATGGAGATCAGGAGCGGCGCGGCGGCGGAGATGCGCGCGGTGCTCGCCGGCGACATCGGCAAATGGGGCCGCCTGGTCAAGGAAAAGAGCATCCAGATCGCGCAGTGAGGCGGCGCACGGTCGCCTCACATTGCAATCGCGATCCTGCAACTCACCCGTTCGCGAAGAACCGCCTGGCGTAGCTCAAATCGTCGTCGCCGCGTTGCAAAACCCATTGCGCGATCGCGCTGTGGCCGGGGAAATGCACGTCCGGTTGCGCGCGCAAGAACTTCAGGAGCTTGTCGAACATCGCCGTCATCAGCGGCCGGCCGCCGAAATGGGCATGGAAGCCGATGTGGATCAAGCCCAGGGGCTCGTGCTCGCGCAGATAGTCGAACGTGTCCTTGTAGACCTCGTAGAAGGTTCGGGGCGCGCCACGCAGCACGCGATTGTCGACGAAGTCGCTCCAGGGGAAGGCGACGATGTCGCCGCTCGCGGTCTTGTGCTTGCGCGGCAGGCTGATGTCCAAGGCGTCGGCATACCAGCGCACGCCCTCTTGCAGCAGCAGATCGAACGTGTGCTCGGTCCAGCTGTAGGCCGGCGTCGCCCAGCCTTGCGCGCGCACCCCGCACGCCCGTTCGAGCGCGTCCAGCGTCTTGCGGATCGCGCGGCGTTCCTCGTCCGGCGTCATGTAGCAGAACAGGCCGTCCTGCGTGTAGCCGTGGCCGGCGATGTCGTGGCCGGCCTGGGCGGCCGCGCCGATGACATCCGGATAGAGCTCGCCGCACCGTCCGCTGCAGAAGATGGTGGCGGGAACCGAATGGCGGTCGAGCGTGCGCAGGATGCGCCAGAGGCCTTCGTTGCCGCCGTATTGCGCCCACTGAATGGCGCCGCGGTCGACGGTGCCGGGCTTGAGCGGCGTCGTGCGCGGGAAGTAGCCCGGGCCTTTGCCATCCGACCAGGTCTCGAACAGGATGCTGACCAGCACGGCGATGGGTTTCCCGCCGGGCCAAGACAGGCTGCGACGGGCGTTTTCATCTTCCATTTTTGGGGTTCCTGTCATCTGTTCGCCCGCCGGCTCGTAACACGGGGTCCACGGCTCCGGGAACAGTTTGAGGGCCCTCCACGTTCGCTCGCCGACGGCTCGGCACCGGCCAAGCCCCTTGAATCCGGCGGATGAACGTGGGCATGAAAGGCCGCGAGCCAGCCCGGGAGCACGCCATGTCGCAGACCGCCGAGCAGCGCGAGCATCGGCCCCCGCCGCCACTCAAGGACGCCGCGTTCAACTGGGAAGATCCGCTCGACCTCGAAGGCGAGCTCACGGAAGAAGAGCGCATGGTGCGCGACACCGCGCGCGGTTACGCCCAGGACAAGCTGTTCCCGCGCGTGCTGCTGGACAACCGCGAGGAGCGCTTCGACCGCGCCGTCGTGTCCGAGATGGGCGCGCTCGGCCTGCTCGGCCCCACCATCCCGGAAGCCTACGGCGGTGCCGGGCTCGGCTATGTCGCCTACGGGCTGATCACGCGCGAGATCGAGCGCGTCGATTCCGGATACCGCTCGGCCATGTCGGTGCAGTCCTCGCTCGTCATGCACCCGATCTTCGCCTATGGCAGCGAGGCGCAACGCAAGAAATATCTGCCGAAGCTCGCATCGGGCGAGATCGTCGGCTGCTTCGGCCTGACCGAGCCCGATCACGGGTCCGATCCCGGCTCGATGGTGACGCGGGCGGAGAAAGCGCCGGGCGGCTACCGCCTCACCGGCACCAAGATGTGGATCACCAATTCGCCGGTCGCAGATCTCGCGCTGGTCTGGGCCAAGGTCGACGGCGTCATCCGCGGCTTCCTGATCGAGCGCGGCACCAAGGGCTTCTCCACCCCGAAGATCGAAGGCAAGCTCTCGCTGCGCACCTCGATCACCGGCGAGATCGTGCTCGAGGATGCGGTCGTTCCGGAGGAGAACGTGCTGCCGAATGCCAAGGGCCTTGCCGGTCCCTTCGGCTGCCTCAACGTGGCGCGCGCAGGTATCGCCTGGGGAGCCATGGGCGCCGCCGAGTTCTGCTGGCACCGCGCGCGGCAATACGTGCTCGATCGCAAGCAGTTCGGCCGTCCGCTCGCCGCCAACCAGCTGGTCCAGAAAAAGCTCGCCGACATGCAAACCGAGATCACGCTCGGCCTGCACGCGGCGCTCCGTCTCGGGCGGCTGCTGGAAGCGGGCCGGGCGGCGCCGGCGGCAGTGTCGCTGCTCAAGCGCAACAATTGCGGCAAGGCGCTCGAGATTGCGCGCCTGGCGCGCGACATGCACGGCGGCAACGGCATCGCCGACGAGTTTCACGTGATGCGCGTGCTGTGCAATCTCGAGACCGTCAACACCTACGAGGGCACGCACGACATCCACGCGCTGATCCTCGGCCGCGCCCAAACCGGCATCCAGGCGTTCTTCTGATGTCTCTTGCCGTCGTCGCCCGCTTGTGCGGGACATGACGAGCCGGACTTGTAATGGACCCCCTGCACGTCGTTCTGCTGGTCGTCGCCGGTATCGTGGGCGGCATTATCGCGGCGATCGTCGGCGGCGCCGCGGTCATCACCTTTCCCGCATTGCTCGCGGCCGGGCTGCCGCCGGTGATGGCGACCGCCGCCAACACCGCGGCGTTGATGCCCGGTCTGTTCCTGGCCGCGATTTACGACCGTTCACAACTGCCGCCGTTCGACCGCTCGTTCATCGCCATGGCGCTCGCTTCGGTCGCGGGTGCGCTCGCAGGCGCCGCGCTGCTGCTCCTCACGCCCGAACGGGTATTCGCGGCGCTGGTGCCGCTCCTGCTCGGCTTCGCGACCGTGCTGTTCGCCTATGCCGGCCGGATCAGCACGTGGCTCGCCGCGCGCGCCGCCGGCAGCGGCGGCAAGCGGTTCTCGCCCCATTCGCTGGCCGCGGTGCTGCCGGTCTCGGTCTATGGCGGCTATTTCGGCGCCGGCGTGGGCGTGCTGATGCTCGGCGTGTTCTCGGTCGGAACCGGCGGGGACTATCGCTCGGCCAACGTGACCAAGAACCTGGTCACCGCCCTCAACAGCGCGACGGCGACCGTGCTGTTTGCGGCGCAGGGCGTGCTGTCGTGGCCGGCGACGCTGTTGATGATGGCGGGAACCTTGGTGGGCGGTCTCATCGGCGCGCGGCTCGCGCAGGTGATGCCGAACGATACGGCGCGCAGGCTTGTGGTTCTGGTGGGCGCGCTGCTGACCGTCGTCTTCGCCTGGCGCTACTGGTTCTGAACCTTGCGGGCGAGTTCGGCGAGTCGGCCGACCATGGCGCTCTGCCGGTCGGACAGCGCGTCGATTACGGTGAAATGGTTGGTCCCGGCGATGGCCTGGTAGCGGGTTTGCGTTCCGGCCTTGCCCCAGGTGTCGGCGACGACGCGGCTCTGGCGCAAGAACTCGCTCGATTCCAGGCCGCCGACCACGGCGTCGAACACGCGTCCTTGCGGTGCCGGCCAGAACAGCGGCGAGACCCGGCGGGCCTCGGCCGCATCGAGCCGCAGATCCTGCGCCATCGCGACCCCGATCAGCGGCGTGAGGTCGAACAGTCCCGAGATCGAGTACGCCGCGGGCACGAGATCGGCCGGCGTCTTCGGATAGAGCGTGTGCCAGTCGGTCGCCACCATCGCGGCGGCGAGATGTCCGCCGGCGGAGTGCCCGTAAACCATCATGCGCTGGCCGGTGCGCAGCCACAGGAACAGGCAGGCGTGCCGGATCTGGTCGATGATCTCGGCGATGGTCACCTCCGGACAGAGGTCGTAGCCCACCACCGCGACCGCCACGCCGTGCGCATTGATCCCGCGCGCCATCTGGCTGAACAGCGAGGGATCGAGCGAGCGCCAGTAGCCGCCATGGATGAACAGCGCGAGCGGCGCCGTCACGTCGGGTCGGGGCGAAAACAGGTCGATGAACTGGCGTGCGGTCGATCCGTAGCTCAGTCCGAGCTCGGCGCGCCGCTCCTTCATCGCTTCGGCCCGGTAGTCCTCGGCCTCGCGCGCCCAGCGCGCGAAGATCTCGGGATGCTCGGGCACGCGGGCGCGGTTGTTGTATTCGGCTTCGTAGTCGATCGGCATGCGATGGGCCCCCTCTCGCCTCTCTATCACCTCTTGGCGTCCGCGGGGAGAGGGGAGGCAGCGTGGCGCGCTTTGCCTTTCATGGAATCGCAGCTATGTCTGGCGGCATGAAGGTGGACGGCAAACATACCCGCAGCATTTGGGTGGAACCGGATGGCTGGTCGGTCGGCGTGATCGACCAGACCCGGCTGCCGCATCGTTACGCCGTCATCCGCCTTGCGACGCTCGACGACGCCGCGCTCGCGATCGCGACCATGCAGGTGCGCGGCGCGCCGCTGATCGGGGCGACGGCGGCTTACGGCGTCTGTCTGGCGCTGCGCGCCGATGCGTCCGATGAAGCCCTCGAGCGCGCCGTCGCGAGGCTGCTGGCCACGCGTCCCACCGCCGTCAACCTGAAATGGGCGCTGGACGAGATGGTGGCGGCGGTGCGCAACCGTCCGCGCGAGGAGCGGCTCGCCGCCGCCTACCGCCGCGCGGCCGAGATTTGCGAAGACGACATCGCCACCAACCGGGCGATCGGGCGCCATGGCGCCAAACTGATCGCCGCGCTCGCCGCCGAAAAGAAGCCGGGCGAGCCGGTGCAGGTGCTGACGCACTGCAACGCGGGCTGGCTGGCGACCGTCGATTTCGGCACCGCCTTGGCGCCGGTCTACGTGGCGCACGATCAGGGCCTCGCGCTCCATGTCTGGGTCGACGAGACGCGCCCGCGTAACCAAGGCGCCGCGCTCACCGCCTGGGAACTCGGCCAGCACGGCGTGCCGCATACGGTGATCCCGGACAATACCGGCGGCCACCTGATGCAGCACGGCATGGTCGACATCGCGATCGTGGGAACCGATCGGGTGACCGCGAACGGCGACGTCTGCAACAAGATCGGGACCTATCTCAAGGCGCTCGCGGCCAAGGACAACAACGTTCCGTTCTACGTCGGCCTGCCCTCGCCGACCATCGACTTTTCGGTGTCGGACGGGCTCGCCGAGATTCCGATCGAACAGCGCGGTGCCGACGAAGTCGCCACCGTGACCGGCCGCACCGCCGACGGCCGCGTCGAGAGCGTGCGGATCGTGCCGGAAGGCTCGCAGGTGGCGAACTACGGCTTCGACGTGACGCCGGCGCGCCTGGTCACCGGCCTCATCACCGAGCGCGGCGTCATCGCGCCGAGCCGGGAGGCGCTCGCCCGGGCTTTCCCCGAGCGCGCGACCGGATCAGGGATCGGTAATCAGTAGTCAGGGAACGACAGAGGGCCTAACCTGCGCGGTTATTGACGACTGACAGCTGGTCGGGGTGTAGCGTGCGTGACGTTCGGCTCCGTCGTGCAACGACAAGCGTGCCGCTGCCGGGACTTCTGCATTCCATGAGCATCAGTTCGCTCGCTGCCTGCGCGCCCATCGACGGCCGCCAATCGCCCACCGCGCTCGCGGTCGCGCGCGGCACCACGCGGCTGCTGCATTCGCTGGGATTTTCGGTGGTGCCCGAACTGCCGCTAACATCGGGCCGGCGCGCCGATCTGGTGGCGCTCGGTAGCGACGGCGAACTGTGGATCGTGGAGATCAAGTCCTCGGTTGCTGATTTTCGCGCCGACCAGAAATGGATCGACTATCGGCTTCATTGCGACCGGCTGTTCTTCGCCACCACGCTCGAGGTGCCGTGCGAGATTTTTCCGCTCGACACCGGCCTCATCGTCGCCGATGCCTTCGGCGCATCGATCGTATGCGAGGCCCCGGAGCATCGCCTGCAGGCCGCCACCCGCAAGCGCGTGATGCTCGCCTTCGCGCGCGCGGCAGCACTGCGCCTTTCAGCGCTGACCGATCCGCAAGGACCGGATGGTGCGGCTTAATCGGCGACGACGATCTGGCCGTCGTTGACGAGGCCCCGGAGCAGCCGGGCGATATAGTGCTGGACCACGTGTTCCGGGGTTCCGTCCCTGCCCCAGACCGTGACCTTGGCGCTGAGCCGCCCGGCGCGTCCGGACCAGCTCACCAGGTAATCCGACAGGAGACCAAAGCGTTTGGTCGTTTCCAGGCGCTCGAAAATGGCGTCTTGATTCGGATACATGATTGGAAATCTCCGATCGTTCCCGACGGGGTTAACGCGCGAACGCCGATTTGGTTGCAGTGCGAAAACCTGCCTACTTTTTGATCGACCGGCGCATCAAAATGAATGTCTCGCATCATGTCGACCGCGCCCGTGAGCACGGGCGACAACAAATGACGGAACGCGGCGGAGGAAACTCCGCCACCGCCGCCGGGACGTGGGAGATTGATCGCTTACTTCGGCGCGCGCTTGGCCAGAATGCGCTGCAGCGTGCGCCGGTGCATGTTGAGGCGGCGCGCCGTCTCCGAGACGTTGCGGCCGCATAGCTCGTAGATGCGCTGGATGTGCTCCCAGCGGACGCGGTCGGCCGACATCGGGTTTTCCGGCGGCTCGGCCTTGCGGCCCTCGAGCGCGAGCAGCGCCGCGACCACGTCGTCGGCGTCGACCGGCTTGGAGAGATAGTCGACCGCGCCGAGCTTCACCGCGTTCACCGCGGTCGCGATGTTGCCGTAGCCGGTGAGAATGATGGCGCGCGCGTCGGGGCGCCGGCGCTTGAGCGCCGAGATCACGTCGAGACCGTTGCCGTCCTCGAGCCGCATGTCCACGACGGCAAAGGCGGGCGAACTGGTTTCGAGTTGAGTGAGGCCATCGGCGACCGATTCCGCCGTCGTCACGGCGAAGCCGCGGCCTTCCATGGCGCGGGCGAGCCGCTGCAGGAAGGATTTGTCGTCCTCGACGATCAGCAGCGAACGGTCGCTCGGCATCGCCGCCGCGACGAGATCGGCCATGGCCATATACGCCTCCACCATGCGACTGCCGCCGCAACGCTACGCCGCCTGCGAGAGCACCAGGTCGCTCGTAGATTCGCGTTCATTGTACGAACCTGTTGGGCAACCTCAAGTGAATAATCGATAATGAATTGCCGGCCGCGCCTTAGAATCGGGCCGAAAGCGGCCTGGAGCAACCACTTAACGGCGGGACAATCCATTCATGCCGCGAACGCCATGGTGCGCTCGAAGTCGTTGCGGCCCCAGTGCACTCGGACCACCGCTCCGCGGTCCGGGAACGGGCGGTTTTCGAAGTCTAGCGTCGCACCCGAGCGTTCCAGCAGGGTCTTGGCGATGAAGAAACCCAGTCCGAGACCGCTCGCCTCCTGTCCACCCGCCTCTCCCTCGGCACTCGGGCGCTCGCGGCGCCGACTGGTGACATAGGGCTCGCCGATCCGATCCATGATCTCGGGGGCAAAGCCCGGACCGTCGTCGGTGATGGTGACCGCGACGTCCTGGCCGTTCCACGAAGCGGCGACCTCGACCCGTTCGCGCGCGAAATCGACGGCGTTCTCGAGCAGATTTCCGAGTCCGTAGAGAATTGCGGGATTGCGGCCCCCGACCGGCTCGGCCACCTCGCCCGCCGACAGCGCGACATTGATCGCGACGCCGAAGTTCCGGTGCGGCGCAACCACCTCCTCGATCAGGGTGGACAATTTCATGCGGTCGAACGGATCGCCGCTCGAGAGCTCGGTGAGCTTCGCCAGGATCGCACGGCAGCGCTTGGCCTGCTCGTTCAGCAGCCGCACGTCCTCGGCATGCTCGGAATCCGGCTTGATCGCGAGCTGGAGCTCCTTGGCAATCAGCGTGATAGTGGCGAGCGGCGTGCCCAATTCATGGGCGGCGGCGGCCGCAAGCCCGTCGAGCTGCGAGAGGTGCTGTTCGCGTACGAGCACGAGTTCGGTGGCGGCGAGCGCGTCCGCGAGTTGGCGGGATTCTTCGGTGATCTGCCAGGCGTGCAGGCCGATGAATGCGATCGAGAGCAAGATGGAAAGCCAGACCCCCATCACGTAGACCGCCGGCAATTCGAGCGCGGGCTCGGTGTCCCACGGCAATGGGTCGTGGACGAACACCAGCACGGTGGCGCAGGCGATGGCGAAGCCGCCGAGCATCAAGGTCATGCGCGGCGGCAGCGCGGTCGCCGAGATCAGAACGGGCCCGAGAAAAAGGAACGCGAACGGGTTTTGCAGCCCGCCGGTGAAGAACAGCAGCACCGCGAGCTCGGCGACATCGAAGGCGAGCAGCCATGCCGCGCGACTTGGTTCGAGCCGCTGCGTCATCGGGAAACGGATGCGCAGCGCCACATTGAGCCACGCGGACAGCGCGATCACCGCCAGGCAGGCCCAGATCGGCAGCTCGTAGTCGAGCCCGAAATAGACCACCAGCACCGCGGTGGTCTGACCGATTACCGCGAGCCAGCGCAGCCGCACGAGCGTGTCGAGACGCACGCTGCGGCCGGTGCGGTGGGCCTCCTCGGCGGGTTGCTCGGTCATGCCGATAATGTATCCCTTCGGCCTGCGTCCTCAACCGTGGTCGAACGCCGCGACCATGGTCGCGCGCAGCGTCCGTTGGCGCACCCCGATCCCGTTGCCCCTTGCCTCGCGCGCCCGCTCGCGCCAAATGTGCGGTCTCGCGCAACCCATATATACGGCATGTCCACAGCCGCCGAGCCCGCCGTCGCCGTCGAGGAGCTGGTGAAGGTCTACAAGACCACCCGCGCGGTCGACGGCATTTCATTCGCGCTGGCGCCGGGGTCGATAACCGGGCTGCTCGGCGGCAACGGCGCCGGCAAGACCACCACGATCGCCATGATCATGGGCCTGGTCATGCCGACCTCCGGCACGGTGAAGGTGCTCGGCGCCGAGATGCCGCGCCAGCGCTACCAGGTGCTGCACAAGATGAATTTCGAGAGTCCCTATGTCGACATGCCTCACCGCCTGACCGTGCGGCAAAACCTCAGAGTGTTCGGATATCTCTATGCCGTGGAGGAGCTCGAGGGGCGTATCGCTGCGCTCGCGCAGGAGCTCGACCTGTTGGAGTTCCTCGACCGGCCGACTGGCAAGCTCTCGTCCGGGCAGAAGACCCGCGTCGCGCTGGCAAAGGCGCTGATCAATTCTCCGGCGGTGCTGCTGCTCGACGAGCCGACCGCGTCCCTCGATCCCGACACCGCCGACTGGGTCCGCGCTCACCTTGAGCGCTTCCGCGAGCAACGCGGCGCCACCGTGCTGCTTGCCTCCCACAACATGTCCGAGGTCGAGCGCCTGTGCGAGCGCGTCATCATCATGAAGCGCGGCCGCATCGAGGACGACGACACCCCGCAACGCTTGCTCATCCGCTATGGCCGGGAGACGCTGGAAGAGGTGTTTCTCGACGTCGCGCGCGGGCGCGCAGAAATCCGCGAGGCGGCGCAATGACGATGCCGGTTACGAACATCGATCGAATGGCGAACCGACCTGGCCGCGATCTCGGTGCCCTCCCTCCCCCGCTGGGCTGGGAAGGGAGAATATTCGGCACCGAGCTTCGCGCCTGCCCCCTCCCTGTCCCTCCCCCGCAAGCGGGCGAGGGGATGCCAGGGCCGACGCTCCTGTGTTCGTGGAGGCAATTACGCCGCTCTCGCTTGGCTGACCGCGATCTGCACCTGCAGGCGCCGACATGAGCGCCCATTCCACCAGCGCGGTGACGCTGGCGCCCCATCGCGTGGGAGCGATGGTGCTGCGCTATCTCTATCTGCTGCGCTCCTCCTGGACGCGGCTTCTGGAGCTCATCTATTGGCCGGCGGTGCAGCTCTTCGTGTGGGGATTTCTGCAGTTCTACATCGCGCAGAATTCCGGCTTTTTCGCCCGCGCCAGCGGGGTGTTCATCGCCGCGGTGCTGATGTGGGACGTGCTGTTTCGCGGGCAGCTCGGCTTCTCGGTGTCGTTTCTCGAGGAGATGTGGTCGCGCAATCTGAGCAACCTGATGATCAGCCCGCTGCGGCCGATCGAGTTCGTCTGCGCCTTGATGATCATGAGCATGATCCGGCTCGCGATCGGCATGGTGCCGGTCACCTTCCTCGCCATCGCCTTCTTCGGGTTCAACGTCTACAGCCTCGGCCTCGCGCTCGCGGCGTTCTTCTTGAATCTGATCCTGACCAGCTGGGCGGTCGGCATCGTCGTCTCCGGCGTGCTGTTGCGCAACGGCATGGGCGCGGAGTCGCTCGCCTGGACGCTGATGTTCGTGCTCATGCCGCTCACCTGCGTGTACTACCCCGTGAGCGTGCTGCCGGATTGGCTGCAGGTGGTGGCCTGGATGCTGCCGCCCACCTATGTGTTCGAGGGCATGCGGGCGCTGGTCATGGAGCACGTGTTCCGCGCCGACCTGATGGTGGAGGCCTTCGCGCTCAACGCGCTTTATTTTGCCGCCGGCGTCGTTGCCTTCCTGCAGCTGCTCAAGAGCGCGCGCCGGGTCGGCTCGTTGCTGCAGACCGGCGAATAGGTTCCGAGCGGTCGGATCATGGCAGCTTTGCTGCGGCGCGAAAGCTACAGTTCCCGGCCAATCGTTATTTCACTTGATAAATCGGATCATAAGGGAACTCGCTAGGTTGACTGTATGACGAAAACACGACACTCTGCTGCGGTGCAACAAAAGCCGCTGGGGGCCGGGGCCATGGCGATTGGGGAATTCGGCGGCGCGCCGGATGCAGCCGGCGACACCGGCCCGATGTACGCGGCGCCGATGTACTGGCTGTACGAAATGGGCCACGCCTGGCTCAGTCCGTCGCGGGCCTTCGCTGATGCCGGGCGGCTGTTCTACAAAAATCCGGCGAACCCGCTCTCCCACACCTCCTTCGGCAAGACCATGGCCGCGGGTCTCGAATTGTTCGAGCGTTCGACCCGGCGTTACGGCAAGCCGGACTGGAATATCGGTTCGACCGTGGTCGGCGGCGAGCACGTCCCGGTGCATATCTCCGCCGTCTGGGAGCGCCCGTTCTGCCGCTTGCTGCATTTCGAGCGCGCCTTCGACCACCTGCCGCGCCGTCCGCAGCCGCGCCTGCTCATGGTTGCGCCGATGTCGGGGCATTATCCGACTCTGTTGCGCGGCACGGTCGAAGGCTTCTTGCCCAATCACGACGTCTACCTCACCGAATGGGTCGACGCGCGGATGGTGCCGGTGTCGGAGGGTCGCTTCGACCTCGACGACTACATCGACTACGTGATCTCGATGCTGCATCTGCTGGGCGGGGATACCCACGTCGTGGCGGTGTGCCAGCCCTCGGTCCCGGTGCTTGCCGCGGTCGCGCGCATGGAGGCCGAGAACGATCCCTATGTGCCCCATTCCATGGTGCTGATGGGCGGCCCGATCGACACGCGGGTCAATCCGACCGCGGTCAATACCCTGGCCGAGCGGCGAGGCGTCGACTGGTTTCGCCGCAACGTCATCACCAAGGTGCCGTTTCCGAATCCCGGTTTCCTGCGCGACGTTTATCCGGGCTTCCTGCAACTGCACGGCTTCGTGAGCATGAATCTCGATCGGCACATCGAGGCGCACCGCAACCTGTTCCGCCATCTCGTGCAAGGCGATGGCGATTCCGCGCAGAAGCATCGCGAATTCTACGACGAATATCTCGCGGTCATGGATCTGGCCGCCGAGTTCTATTTGCAGACCGTCGAGACCGTGTTCGTGCGTCACGCCTTGCCCAAGGGCGAGATGACCCATCGCGGCGCACGCGTCGATCCCGCGAAGATCCGCCGCGTCGCCTTGCTCACGGTCGAGGGCGAGAACGACGACATTTCGGGCGTCGGCCAGACCGAAGCCGCGCATCGGCTGTGCGTCAACATACCCTCGCACCGCCAGGCGCACTGGCTGCAGCCCGCGGTAGGTCATTACGGCGTGTTCAACGGCTCGCGTTTCCGCGCCGAGATCGTGCCGCGCATCGCGGACTTCGTGCTGTCCAACAACGCCAATAGCGCGCGCAGCGGTACGCGCGCGGTGAAGGGCAAGATCGGCGCGGCCAATGCGAGCAATGGCGCCGCGCCCGTGCCGCCGGTCGCTGCGGTCGAGGCCGTCGCCAACGAATAGCGCCCGCGGCCGGCACCGCCGGCCGGGACGGCCGCCGGCCAGACCGGTTCATTCGCTCCAAATATTGCGGCAAGCCGCATCCAGCCGAGGTTTGCACGTGATTCGCCATCGCGGCTGCCGCCTACATCGCCGCTAAAGCATTGATCTTTTAGCCGATTTGGCCAACGGCCGGACGCGATGACGGCGTGACCGGCCGCTGCCGCTGGCCGCCGCCGGCCCAATAAGTTATGAAAATGGATTCAAACGTTGAGAGCCCCAAGTTATGGTAGGAGTGCTTCGCACCAGGCCCCGGCCCTTGGGGAAGAGCCTTTATTTGTCACCCGTCATGCTGCGCGCTCTTGCCATTATGGCAGTATTTCGCCCGGGGTTGCTGCAGGGTGGATCTGCGTCCATGTCGCTTCGCGCGTTGCTCTATCGCCGTCCGAGCGAGCCCTCGGCCGTTCAGGTCGTTTTCGACAAAGCGATCTATCTCGTCCGGTTGCGCCGGCATCGCCAGGCGCGACGCTACACGCTGCGCATCGATGCCGCGTCGCGCGAGGTGGTTCTCACCATGCCGCCGCGCGGCAGCGTCAAGGAGGCGAAGGAGTTCGCGCAGAAGCACGGCGGGTGGATCGCGGCACGGCTCAAGCGGTTGCCGGAAGCGACGCCGTTCGCGCACGGGATGGAGGTGCCGCTGCGCGGCGAGCCGCACCGCATCGTGCATCGCCGCGGCGTGCGCGGCACGGTGTGGATCGAGACCGAAGCGACGGGCTGCCGGGTGCTTTGCGTCGCGGGCGAACCGCCCCACCTCGACCGCCGGGTCGGCGATTTTCTCAAACGCGAAGCGCAGCGTGATCTCGACGCGGCCAGCCGGCGCTACGCCGCCAAGCTCGGCGTTCCGATCAAGCGCATCGCGGTGCGCGACCAGTCGAGCCGCTGGGGCTCGTGCTCAAATACCGGCGTGTTGTCGTTCTCCTGGCGGCTCATCCTGGCGCCGCCTTTCGTGCTCGACTACCTGGCGGCGCACGAGGTCTCCCACCTTCTGGAGCTCAACCATTCGCTGCGCTTCTGGCGATTGGTGAAGCGGCTCTACCCGGACGTCGAGCGCGCCAAGGTATGGCTCGACGCCAACGGCACCGACCTGCATCGCTACGGCTTGTCCGGGCGGCGCGGCGCGGGCGACATCTAAGGCCGGCGAACCGCCGATGCGCCGCGGATGCCGTCTGCCGCCGGCATCGGAAGCGGCTATGATTGCCGGCGAGGTCGGCTGGCCGACGATCGAGGGTCCCCCATGACGGCGAGCTTGCGATATGCGCTGGCTGCGGCGCTGCTGGCGGCGGCCGTCGCCGCCGTGGCCCAGCCCGCCGGGGCGCAGGGTTTTCCGGGCCGGCCCGTGCATCTGATCGTCTGCTATGCGCCGGGCGGAACCGGCGACATCGTCGCGCGGCTGATCTCGGACCGGCTCGCGGCCGCGCTCGGCCAGACCGTGGTGGTGGAGAACCGGGCAGGCGCGAGCGGCTCGATCGGCGCGCAGAGCGTGGTCTCCGCCGCGCCCGACGGCCACACGCTGCTGGTCGGTCAGCCGGCCGAGGTCGCCATCAATCAGCACTGGATCAAAGGGCTCACCTACGACCCCGACAAGGATCTGCAGCCGGTCGCGCTCGCGACCATCGTGCCGCTCGCGCTCGTCATCCCCGGCAGCGCGCCCTACGCGACGGTGCCGGACATGCTGAAAGCCGCGGCAACCCGCGGCCTCACATTCGCGTCGGCGGGGACCGGGACTCCCGGGCATTTCGCCGGCGAATTGCTCAAGCTCAAGAGCAACGCCAACCTCACGCACGTCCCCTACAAGGGGGCGGGACCGGCCTTGAACGATCTCCTGGGCGGCCACGTCGATTTCTTCTTCTCGGGCTTTCCCGCGGCATGGGCGCAAGTGAAGGCAGGCAGGCTGAAGCTCATCGCGGTGTCGCCGGCAAAGCGTTCGCCCGCCGCGCCGGACGTGCCGACGGTGGCCGAAGCCTCCGGCATCGCGGATTTCGACATCAGCCTGTGGCAGGGCGTGTTCGCGCCGCGCGCCACCCCGAAAGACGTCGTCACGCGGCTCAACGCCGAGATCAACAAGATCGTCACCCAGCCGGACATCGGGGCCAAGCTGCGCGACGACGGCGCGGTCGTGACCCCGCTCACAGTCGATCAATTCACCGCCTTCGTGAGGGCGGAGAGCGACAAATATCTGCGGATCATCAAGCAGTCTGGCGTGAAGCCGGAGTGATGATAATGGACCGTCATTGCCGGGCTTGACACCGCAAGTCGGGTTTACCCGACTTGCGGCGCCCGATATCGCGGAACTCGGGCAAGCCCGAGCTCCGATGCAATCCATCATTCTTGCGAGCGAAGATGGATGCGCCCGAACTCGGGTATACCCGAGTTCGGCCCTTAATGATGCGCAAGTCGGATAGATCCGACTTGCGTGGTCAAGGCCGCGCATGACGCGGCGAGAGACGAGCAGTCGCCTCGCGCGGTTCGCAGCGGGTCTCGTCAATCCGCAATTTCCCGTTTCCGCTCCCGCACTGCGGGCACCACCATCACCACGAGGATCAGCACGGTCGCGAGGATGAAAGCGAGGCTGAGCGGACGGGTGACGAACACCGAGGCGTCACCGCCCGACATCAGCATCGAACGCCGCAAATTCTCCTCCATCATCGGTCCCAGCACGTATCCGAGCAGCATCGGCGCCAGCGGAAATCCGAGCTTGCTGCAGACGAAGCCGAAGACGCTGAACAGCGCCGTCAGATAGATCTCGAACGACGAGTTGTTCACGCTGTAAACGCCGATGGCCGAGAACGCCATGATGGCGGGGAACAGCAGCCGATACGGCACCTGCAGGAGCTTCACCCACAGCCCGATCATCGGCAGGTTGAGCATCACCAGCATCAGATTGCCGATCCACATGCTGGCGATCAGTCCCCAGAACAAATCCGGGCGCTGGGTCATGACCTCGGGGCCGGGCTGGATGCCCTGGATGGTCAGCGCGCCCAGCATCAGTGCCATGACCCCGCTCGCGGGCAGCCCGAGGGTGAGCATGGGGATGAATTTGCACTGCGCGTCCGCGTTGTTGGCGGCTTCCGGCGCCGCGACGCCCTCGATTGCGCCTTGGCCGAAGCGCGAAGGGTCGGCGGCGAGCTTCTTTTCCAGCATGTAGGACGCGAACGAGGCGATCGACGGCCCGGTGCCGGGCAGCACGCCGAAAAACGAGCCGATTCCGGTGCCGCGCAGGATCGGTCCGATCGAGCGTTTCCAATCCTCCCGCGAAGGGAACAGGTTGGTCACCCTGGCGCTGAATATGCGCCGTTCCTCCTTGTCGCCGAGATTGGCGATGATCTCGCCGATCGCGAACACGCCGACCGCGACCACGATGAAACCGATGCCGTCGGACAGTTCGATGATGCCGAAGCTGAACCGCTGCACGCCGGTATTGACGTCGCTGCCGACGAGGCCGAGCAGGAGGCCGACCACCACCATTGCCAGCGATTTGACCATGTCGCCCTGGGCGAGCACGGCGGCTGCGACCAGTCCCATCAGCATCAGCGAGAAATATTCCGGCGAGCCGAACTTGAGGGCGATCTCGGCGAGCGGCGGACCGAACAGCGCGATCAGCAGCGTCCCCACCGTGCCGGCGAAGAACGAGCCGATGGCCGCGATCGCGAGCGCCGGGCCGGCGCGGCCCTGCCGCGCCATCTGGTAGCCGTCGATGCAGGTCACCACCGCCGAAGTCTCGCCCGGCAGATTCACCAGGATGGCGGTGGTGGAGCCGCCGTATTGGGCGCCGTAATAGATGCCGGCCAGCATGATGAGCGCGCCGACCGGCGGGACGCCGTAGGTGAGCGGCATCAGGATGGCGATCGTGCCGAGCGGGCCGATGCCCGGCAGCACGCCGATGAGAGTGCCCACGGTCACGCCGACCAGGCAGTAGAGCAGGTTCTGCAGCGAAAGCGCGACCCCGAAACCGAAGATCAGGTTGTCGAACAGCGCCATGACGGCTTCAGTCCAAGCCCGCGATCAACGGATAGGGCAGGCCGAGCGCCCAGACGAAGACGGCGACCGACAGCGCGGTCAGGCCGACCGAAAACAGCAAGACCTCCACGAATCTGAATTCGGTGCTGGCGGTGGCCGAGGCGAAGATCAGTACGATCATCGCCGGCACGAAGCCGCCATGGTCCATC
The DNA here is from genome assembly GCA_963712565.1 of uncultured Alphaproteobacteria bacterium. Taxonomy (GTDB): domain Bacteria; phylum Pseudomonadota; class Alphaproteobacteria; order Rhizobiales; family Xanthobacteraceae; genus VAZQ01. Next base: position 115,330 of record CAVQIP010000053.1, read on the forward strand.
AGCAGGCCGAACAGAACGAGCGACAGCGGCAGGACGACGAGCGCGCGCAGCGACCAGGAGCCGGCCATCGCCTCGGCTCGGCGCAAGCCGGTGGCCAGTACGTAGAGCCCGAACACGATCAGGAGTCCCCCGAGAACGATCGGGAAATAGCCGGGACCCATGCGCAGCGCGGTGCCGAACGGATAGTCGCGGGCGAGGACGATCGCCGCTGCGCCGATGCCGATCAGCATCAGGCCGGCCCAGACGTCCTTGTTGTTCCAAACGGAAGGCTTCATCGCGCGACCCGACAGCGACCCCGAATGTCGAACCGCCGGCCGAACGCCGGACCCGTCCGCGCGGCCGCCTCAGGATGACAAATCAAGTGCTGAGCGAAAGAGTGAGAGCAGTCACTCCGCCTTGATGCCGCCCTGCTTCACCACGCGCTCCCATTTCTTCATTTCCTTCTCGATGAAGGCTGCGAACTCGGGCGGGCTCATCTGCACGATCTCGGCGCCCTCGGACGAGAACTGCTTCTGCACGTCGGCCGAGGTCTGCACCTCCTGGATCGCCTTGTGCAGCCGCTCGATGATGGGCGCGGGGGTGCCGGCGGGCGCCACGATCCCCCACCAGTTGACCGCTTCGTAACCGGGCACCCCGGCCTCGGCGATCGTCGGCACGTCAGGCAGAACCGGATTGCGTTTGCTGCCGCCGGTGCCCAGCGCCTTGAGCTTGCCCGAGCGGATATGCGGGGTGGTCTGCACCAGCGAGCTGAACAGCAACTTGGTATGGCCGCCGATCACATCGATCATCGCCGGACCGCCGCCTTTGAACGGCACGTGCAGCATGTCGACGCCGGCCTCGAGCTTGAACAGTTCGCCGCCGAGGTGCTGGAAACTGCCGACGCCAGCCGAGGCATATTGCAGTTCGCCCGGTTTCTGCTTGGCGAGCGCGAGCAGCTCCTTGACCGAATTGACCGGAAGCGCGGGATTGATCGCGAGCACGTTCGGCCCGCTGGCCAGAATGGAGATCGGAGTGAAGGATTTGATCGGGTCGTAGGGCAGCTTGTAGAGCCACGGATTGACCGCGTGGGCGAGCGAAATGATCTGGAGCGTGTAGCCATCATGCGGCGCGTTGGCCGTGAGCTCGGTGCCGATGACGCCGCCGGCGCCGCCGCGATTGTCCACCACCACCTGCTTGCCGAGGCGCTCGGACAATTGCGTCGCGATCATGCGCCCGACCACGTCGTTGCTGCCGCCGGGCGGGAACGGGATGATGAGCCGCACCGGCTTGCTCGGATAGTCTTGGGCGGCGACCGCGGTCGTGAGCGCCAGCAACAGACCGGCGGCCTTGAGCAGCGTTCCATACGATTTCGGCATGCGTTAACTCCTCCAGAGAGCTCGTTGTCGTCGCGCCGTCGGCGGAATGAAATCGTCGTGGCCGAGCCGTCGCCGAACCAGGCCATGCGCATGTCCCCGCGCGCCAAGATACCCGGTCCGGCCGTGCTTTTGCACCATTGGCATATCATGTTGTCGACCGCGATGTTGGCCGGCCGGCTGCGCCAGAATGTCCCTTCATCAGCCGAGCGGGGCGGTGGACACGCGCAGCGGCGCGACGCCGGCCTTGGCGGCCTCCGCCTGCAACGGCGCGATCTCGTTGGCGCTGTAGGGAATGCCGGAGCGGCGTCGCTCCGCTTCATGGCCCCGCTCGGGATCGCCCGGGATCAGAACCTCGTCGACGCCCGCCGCCCTGGGACAGGCCCGCACGCGCGCGATCAGCGTGTCCATGCGGTTGCGATAGTCCTCCTGCGGCACGAACAAATCGGGTTTGAGCGCGAGGAAGAAGTGTCCGACGTCCTGCGGTCGGTCGTAGACTTTGTACTGGTCGCCGACGTCCCCGCCGTAATTCGCGCCCGAGATCACGCCGCCGAGAATATCCATGAGCATGGCCAGCCCCGAGCCCTTGTAGCCGCCGATCGGCAGCACCACGCCGCCGAGGGCGGCCTTCGGATCCGTCGTCGGACGGCCGTCGGCATCGAGCGCATAGCCCGGCGGGATTTTTTCGCCGCGGCGCGCGGCGCGACGGATTTTTCCGCGCGCGGCCACCGCCGGCGACATGTCCAAGAGAAATGACGCGTGCTTGCCCGCCGGCGCGCCGGCCGCGAACGGATTGGTGCCGAGCAGCGCGGTGCGCGCACCCCAGGGCGGCATGGCGGGCGACGCATTGCTGAAGACGAGCGAGATGAAGCCGGCGTCGAGGGCGTGCAGCACGTAGGAGGCGGCCATGCCGAAATGGGTGCTGCGGCGGACCGCGACTACGCCGATGCCCAATTCGCGCGCGATCGCGATCGCCTCGCGCATCGCCCGCATGCCCACGACGAAGCCGAAACCGTTGTGGCCGTCCAAGGCGGCCGCGGCCGGCGTCACCCGTTTGGGCTCCAGCACCGGGCGCGGATTGATCAGGCCGCGGCGGAGGCGGTCGAGATAGCCGGGCAGGCGGCAGAGGCCATGCGTGTCGACGCCGCGCAAATCGGCGCTCACCAGGCAGCCGGCAACGATCGCCGCGTCCTGCTCGGGCAGGCCATGCGCCACCAGCAGTCGCCGTGCGAAAGCGTCCGCGGCGCCGGCTTCGGCATAGACGCGCGCGGCGGTGACGACATGGTTGGGTTTGACGCGTCTGCCACGGCGAACCGGTTGCCGCTTCGCCGGAAGACGCTTCCCCGGCGGCGACATCAGAGCTTGATCTCCTGCACCTGCTTGGCGCGCGCGCTGCAGGCGCTCAGCAGAAAGGCCAGGTCGGTGCCGGTCGAGACGTAGCGCGCGCCCATCCGCACGAACTCGGCCGCCAGATCGGGGCGCGTGGCGAGGCCGCCGACGCCGCAGTGCTTGCCGTGCTTGCGGCAGGCGGCGATCGTCCGCGCATAAGTCTCGCGCACGCGCGGATGGTCGTACTCTCCGGGAATGCCCCAATCCGCCAGCAGGTCGTTGAGGCCGATCAGCACCATGTCGACGCCCTCGACCGCCACGATCTCCTCGGCGTTGTCGAGCGCGGCCGCGCTCTCAAACTGCACGATGACCATGGTGGCATCGTTGAGCGCGGCCTGCATCTCGGGCGCCGGGAACGAGCGGAAGTGCAGGTGCGGGAGGAGGCCTGCGTTCGAACGCTCGCCGAGCGGCGGAAATTTCGCCGCCCTGACCACCTCGCGCGCCGCTTGCGCCGAGCTGATATGCGGCGCGATCACGCCGAGCGCGCCGCCATCGAGCACGCGCGCGATGTAGTCCGGCGTATTGGCGGGAACGCGCACGAACGGCGCGATCCCGGCTTCGAGCGCGGCCATGCAGATCTGGCTCGTGGTCTCGAGCGAGAAGCTCGAATGCTCGACGTCGACGTAGAGGGTGTCGAACCCGGCGGTCCGGGCGATGCGCGCGATCTCGATCGTGCGCACGAGCCGCACGGTCATCGACGCCACCACCTCGCCGCGTGCGAGCTTGTCCTTGACGTTGTTGCGCAGGATGTCGCGGATCGCCACGGCCGGCTCTCCCCCTGTTGCCTTCCCCTCAGTTTTCTCTTTGGCCTTCGCTTCGGCTTCCCTTGGCCTTGCCCGCCGGCCGGCGCTATGCTGGCCGGTCTGATCCAGGACGATCCCCGGCATCGCCACGGAAACTATCCATGAATTATACGACCGACTTCAAGTCGATCCGCGGCCAGGTCTCGGCCGAGGAGTGGCAGGCGCGCGTCGATCTCGCCGCCTGCTACCGCCTGGTCGACAAATACGGGATGGCCGATCTCATCTACAACCACATTACCGCGCGCATCCCGGGGAGCCGGGATCATCTGCTGATCAACCTCTACGGCATGCTCTACAAGGAGATCACGGCCTCGAGCCTGGTGAAGATCGACGTGGAGGGCGAGATCATCGGGAAGCCCGACACCGATTACGGCATCAACAAATCGGGCTATGTGATCCACGGCGCGATCCACAAGGCGCGGCCGGATGTCGCCTGCGTGCTGCACACCCATACCCGCGCCGGCATCGCGGTGTCGGCGATGACCTGCGGGCTGTTGCCGCTGTCGCAGACCTCGATCCGGTTCGTCGGCCACATCGGCTACCACGACTACGAAGGCCCCGCCGTCGACCTCGACGAGCGCGAACGCATCGTCCAAGATCTCGGCCCCCACGATGCCCTGGTCATGCGCAACCACGGCCTGCTCACCTGCGGGGCGACCATCCAGCAGGCGTTCAACACCATGTATCAGCTCGAATTGTCCTGCCGCTCGCAGGTCGACGCCATGGCGGCGCGCACCGAGCTCACCATGCCGGGCGAGAACGTGCTGGCGCATACCGCCCATCTCTATCAGCCCGGCACCCGCCGTCCCTACGGCGTGCTGGAGTGGCCGGCGATGCTGCGCCTGCTCGAGGCCGAGGACCGCAACTCCGGCTATCCGCCGTATTGGCATTGAATCAATGCAGCGGCGGTAGGGTGAGCCAAGGCGAAAAGTTCATCTCTGCAGCAGGCGGAAATGCCGCGCGCCTTGCCCGCCCCACACTCCCTCACCATAACCATGTCTGCTCATTCTCATCCGACCGCACTGACCTTTCCCCATCCAGCGCCGCCCGCGCCCGGGCGGCCGACCGAGGTCGCGCCCGGCATTCTGTGGCTGCGCCTCGCGCTTCCGTTCCGGCTCGACCACGTCAACGTCTACCTGATCGAGGACGGCGCCGGCTGGGCGCTGCTCGACACCGGGCTTGACGACGCCACGACGCGCGCCGCGTGGGAGGCGTTGCTCGCCGGACCGCTCGCGGCGCGGCCGCTGACGCGCGTGCTGGTCACGCACTATCATCCCGACCACATGGGTCTCGCCGGCTGGCTGTGCGCGCGCTTCGGCCTGCCGCTCCTCATGAGCCAGACCGAATATCTCGTCAGTCTCAACATCCACCTCGATCCCGGCGCGCTCAACGCCGAGCCCTATCGCAGCTTCTATCGCTCGCACGGCCTCGATGGCGACACCACCGAGCGGCTGCTTACCGGCGGCCATCGCTACCTGCGCATGATCTCCGGCCTGCCGCGCACGTTTCGCCGGCTCATCGCGGGTGAAACGCTCCGCATCGGCTCGCGCACGTTCGAGGTGCTCACCGGCGGCGGCCATGCCCCCGAACAGGTCATGCTGTTCTGTCCGGCGGACAATCTGCTCATCTGCGCGGATCAGGTCCTGGCCCGGATCTCGCCCAATATCAGCGTGCAGGCGATGGACCCCGAAGGCGACCCGCTCGGCATCTACCTGCGTTCGCTCGCGAGCCTGAAACGCCACATTCCCGCGAACGCGCTGGTGCTGCCGGGGCACAATCTACCGTTCGTCGGATTGCGCTCCCGGATCGATGAACTTTGCGCCCATCATGCGGCGCGCTGTCGCGCGATCGAAGAAGCGTGCCGGCGCGCGCCGTGCACGGCGGCGGAGCTGGTACCGGTCGTATTCCGGCGCGCCATCGATGATCCCCACCAGATGGGCTTCGCATTCAGTGAGGTGCTCGCCCACGTCAACTACCTGCTGCACGAGAATCGCTTGCATCAGGTGCCGGGCCGCCGCGCGAGCCTGGAGTTCACGGCATGAGCAGAACGGCGCCATACGGCTCCTGGAGATCGCCGATCACCTCGGATCTCATCGTCGCGCAATCCATTGCGTTGTCGGAGGTGCGCCTCGACGGCGGAAACGTCTTTTGGCTGGAAGGACGTCCGCAAGAGCACGGCCGCTATGTCGTGGTTCGTGGCGGGGACGATGGGGGAGCGACCGACATCACCCCGCAGCCGTTCAACGCGCGCACGCGCGTGCACGAATACGGCGGCGGCTCATGGACGGTGCAGGACAGGGTGATCTATTTCTCCAACTTTGCCGACGGCCGTCTCTATCGCCAGGCAGCGGGCGCCGAGCCGCAGGCGCTGACGCCCGCGCCGCCCGCGCGCGGGCGCGAGTGGCGTTTTGCCGACGGCGTGATCGACCCTCGCCGCAAGCGCTGGCTCGGCGTGCGCGAGGATCACACGGTCGCCGGCGAGCCGGTCAATGCCATCGTCGCCGTCGACCTCGCCACCGCCCACGCGGCCGAGGGCCGGGAGGGTGCCGGACGCGTGCTCGCGAGCGGGCACGACTTCTACGCGTCGCCGCGGCTGTCGCCCGACGGAAAATGGCTCACCTGGCTCGTTTGGGATCATCCCAACATGCCGTGGAACGGCACCATGCTCTACCTCGCCGAAGTCGGCGAGCATGGCGCGCTCGGCGAACCCCGGCTGATCGCGGGCGGGCCCGCGGAATCGATTTTCCAGCCGGAATGGTCGCCGGACGGCGCGCGCGTCGTGTTCGTGTCCGATCGTACCGGCTGGTGGAACCTCTATGGCCTCGAACTGGCGACGCGGGCGACGCGGGCGCTGGCGCCGATGGCGGCGGAGTTCGGATTGCCGCAATGGTCGCTCGCGACCTCGACCTACGCCTTCGCCGGGCCCGATCGCATCGTCTGCGCGCGTTCCGAGGCCGGACTTGGGCGGCTCGCCGTGCTCGACCTCGGCAACGGCGCTTTGCTCCCGCTCGACACGCCGTTCACGGAATTCGGCTCGGTGCGGGCCGCGGGTGATCGGGTGGTGTTTCGCGCCGGCGCCTCCGATCATCCCGCCAGCATCGTCGTGCTCGACCTTGCCTCCCGCCGGTACTCGGTCCTGAAGAAGGCGACCGACGTTCTCGATCGCGCCGACCTGCGCATCGCCGACTACCTTGCGGGCGTCGAGAGCGTGCAATTCCCGACCGCGGGCGGCGAGACGGCATTCGGGCTGTTCTACCCGCCGCACAATCCCGACTATGCGTCGCCTGCGCAGGAGAAGCCGCCGCTGCTGGTCAAGTGCCACGGCGGGCCGACCGCGGCGGCGTCGAGCACCTTCAATCTGGGGATCCAATATTGGACCAGCCGCGGCATCGCGGTGCTCGACGTCAATTACCGCGGCAGCACCGGCTTCGGCCGCGCCTACCGCGACCGGCTCTACCTCAGCTGGGGCGTGGTCGACGTCGACGACTGCGTCAACGGTGCTAAATTCCTGGCCGAGCAAGGGCGGGTCGACGGCAAGCGCTGCGTCATCAGCGGCGGCAGCGCCGGCGGCTATACCACGCTCGCGGCGCTCACCTTCCGCGATTTCTTCCAAGGCGGGGCCAGCTATTACGGCGTGAGCGACGCCGCCGCGCTCGCGCGCGACACTCACAAGTTCGAATCGCGTTACCTCGACTGGCTGATCGGGCCCTATCCGCAGGAGCAGGCCCGTTATCGCGAGCGCTCGCCGCTCTATCACGCCGATCGGCTGTCGAAGCCGGTGATCTTCTTCCAGGGCGAGGAAGACGCCATCGTGCCGCCGAACCAGGCCGAGGCCATGGTCGAGGCGCTGCGGCGCAAGGGCAATCCGGTCGGCTATTTCCTGTTCACGGGCGAGCAGCACGGCTTTCGCCAAGCCGGCACCATCCAGCGCTGTCTCGATGCGGAGCTCTACTTCTATGCGCTCGAAGTGTTCCGAACGGGATTGACGTTCTAAGAGCGAGCGCGTGTCGACGCATGGCTCATGCACAACGGCAGCGCATCGCTCTCGCGCGTCGACGAGCGGTGCGTCGAGATGCAGAACGGATGACCTGCTGCACGCTGCGAGAGGACCAGCTCGTCGCGGTGTCGAAGATCGCCCGCAGGGGCCGCGTCGGTTACTTGCGCGTGGAGTCGACGGGGATCTCGGAGCCGCTTCCGGCCGCGGAGCCTCGCCTGGGTCGGCGGACGGCTCTCACCTTCCCGCTGCTTCCGCCTCCGCAGAAGAACCGATCGCCGCCATCGGACTCGAGCCCCGATACGCCCATTCCGGGCGGCATCTCGAGCCTCTCCAGGACCTCTCCCGTTCGAGGATCGACTCGCCTCAAATCGCTCTCGTCACCTTCCCAGGTGCCGTGCCAGAGCTCGCCATCGATCCAGGTGACCCCGGTGACGACGCGCTTGGACTCGATGGTGCGAAGAATCGCGCCTGTTTGGGGATCGACTTGATGGATCTTCCGGCCCCGATGCTGCCCGACCCAGAGCGTCCCTTCGGCCCACGCGAGCCCCGAGTCACCGCCGCCGCCGGGCGCCGGGATCGTGGCGAGCACACGGCCGGTCTTCGGATCGATCTTCTGGATGCGATCCTCGGCGATCTGAAACAGGTGCTGACCGTCGAAGGCCGTTCCTGCGTGCGCGGCGACATCAATCGAGCGCAGCACCTTCCCACTCGCCGGATCGAAGGCGTTGAGCTTGTCTCCGGTACGCAAACCAGACGTGCTGACCGTCAAACGTAACCCCATGCACGTGGTCGACGCCCGGAAAGGGTCCGTATTCACGGAGGATTTCGGCTGCAGATCGTTTCATGCTTCCATCCTGCGATGTTCCGGCGAAGTGGGCACCGGTTCGCCGACAAGCACATGCGCCACTCAGGACTTAGTCACTCGGCAGTGGACCGGGGAGTAACAAGATTGTCGGGAAACCCGGCACGGGCGGGGTCATCCAACGACGCGCTCGCCCGCGACCGAACGACTGCACCTTGCCTGCTGCCGCAAGCGCATCGAGCGCCCGCTGCACGGTGCGCGGGCTGGCTCCAAGCGCAATCGCCAGGGCCGAGCTCGACCACGACTCGCCGTCGGCGAGGAAGGCGAGCACCGCCGCATGCTGCTCTTCGACGGGCGGCGCCAGCACGACGACCTCGCGTGCGCGGCGCGGCGCCAGCGCAAAGCCTCGCTTCGTCGCGCTCACGTCTGCCAGCGTCCGAAGCTCCACGCGAAGCCGCCCGATCTCGACTCGCAACCGTGCGCGATGCGATTCATCGGCGTGCTTCGCCCGGAAGGCGCGTGCGATTAGCGTGCTCCTCGGCACGTCTCCGGGCCAGGCTTCGCCCAGCGCGCGTGCAAGCGCGAACAATACCGGGCGCGTCGCGAGCGAGACCACCGTGCCTGCGTCCCGCACGACATGGCGGCACGCGTCCACGACGAGCGCCTTCTGACGCCAGGAGCGCTTCGACCTCATCGAGCAGGAGCGGGCGTTCCTCGCCACGCGCGATCAGGCGCGCCGCGGGCGTCTTCATCACGAGCGATGCGTTTTCGACCTCCGCCGTCAGCGCGGGGATGTCCGCCTCGCGCGCGGCGTGCTCGGCCCGAGTGAGCGCAGCGCGCGCCGCCTTCGTCCGCAGGCGCCGAATCGCGATTCCCGCAACCACCAGCTCGTGGGCGACCCTCGACGCGGGTGGGAAGGGCGTGGGGTCGAGCTCGGCGAGCGCATGCTCGGCCTCGTCGAGGCGGCCGATCAGCAGCAGGCGCCGGACCTCGAGATTGCGCGCATGCGCGGCATTTACGCGGTCGCCGTGCGCTTCGAGCGTCGCCCGCGCCGCGTCGAGCGCCTTCGCAGGCCAGCCCAGGTCGCGCGAGACGAGCGCGATCTCGGCCTCGGCCACGACGCACCGCGCGCGGGCCACCGCCTCTTTCGGACCGAAGGCGCGCGCCGCACTTCGCACGAGAGCCTTCGCTCGAACGAGATCGCCGAGCTGCGCCATCGCGATGCCTCGCAGCGCGAGCGCAGGCGCGTCGTCACGCAGGGCGACCCGGTTCAGTGCGCCGAGGGGATCACCCGCCGCGAGCGCGCGCGCCGCAGCGGTGATCAGCGAGTCCATCTGAATCCCGCCACACTTGTCACTCCCACCGTTCGATGCCGGATCCTAGTTTATCTCACGACCACCAACCAGCAAGTCGTATCGAGAACGGTACGAACGACGAAGGAGAAGAACGATGACGACGCACATGACCGGAACACGTGACGAGTGGCTGGCAGCGCGGGTCGAGCTGCTCGAGGCGGAGAAGGAGCTAACGCGGCGCAGCGACGAGCTGGCGCGGCGGCGGCAGGAGCTGCCGTGGGTCAGGATCGACAAGGAGTACCGCTTCGAGACCGACGAGGGGAGCGCCTCGCTGAAAGACCTCTTCAGAGGGCGCTCGCAGCTCCTCGTCTACCACTTCATGTTCGGGCCCGACTACGACGGCGGGGTGTCCGTCCTGCTCGGCGATCGCGGACGGGTTCGACGGCTTCGTCGTCCACCTGGCGAACCACGACGTCACGCTGATCGGCGGTGTCGCGGGCGCCGCTTGCCAAGCTGCAGGCGTACAAGCGGCGGATGGGCTGGACGTTTCCCTGGGCGTCCTCGCTCGGCAGCGACTTCAACTTCGACTTCAACGTCTCGTTCACCGAGGAGCAACAGCGCGAGGGAGGTCGTCGAATACAACTACCGAGCGCGGCGGCCACGCGATGGACGCGACACCGGTCCCGGAACCCGTCACCCAGTAACGCGGCCATGATCCGGAACCGATCGCGGCCGACGTACGTCGCGCGATAGGCCGGGCATGAGCGCGTTCGCGCTCGACGACGGCGTCGTCTACCACACCTATTCCGACCTATGCGCGCGGAGTGGACGGCCTCTGGGGCATGTACCAGTGGCTCGACCGCGCCCCCAAGGGGCGCAACGAGGACGGGCGTCTGGTGGCGCCGCGATGACGAGTACGACAAGGGCTGAGCGCGAAGCCGTCATGGCTTCCGAGCTCGCTTCCCAGCGAGCCTGCTTCGGCGTCTCGCCGGGCAAACGTCAGTACCTGTAGTCTTCGATCTTGAGCAGCGGGAACGCGCTGAGCACGTGCGGCGCGTTCGCCGGCGCCGCGGCGCAGAGATAGGTTCGGTCGAGATCGGCAAAACGCGTCGCGCCGAGGAGGCCGAGGCAGCGCTGCACTTCGTCCTCGAGCAGCTCGAGCAGCCGCACCACGCCGGCTTGCCCGCCGGCCGCCAGCGCATAGCACTGCATGCGGCCGATGCCGACGAGGTCGGCGCCGGTGGCGATCGCCTTGACGATGTCGCTGCCGCGACAGATCGAGCCGTCGACCAGGATCTTGGCGCGGCCGGCGACGGCGTCGACGACCTCCGGCAGCACGTCGAGCGAGCCGCGGCCGTGATCGAGCTGGCGGCCGCCGTGGTTTGATACGTAGATCCACTCCACCCCGTGCTCGAGCGCGAGCCTGGCGTCCTCGGCGGTGGCGATGCCCTTGATGCCGAGCGGGATCTTGAATTTCGACTTGATGCGCTCGACCGTGCGCCAGTCGAGTCCGGCCTGGAAGACGCGTCCTTGCACCCGCCGCCGGCCGGCGGTCACGAAACGCTTGGCGATGTCGCGCTCGCGCCGGCTGTAATGCGCGGTGTCGACGGTCAGGCAGAACGCGGCGTAGCCGTGGGCAACGGCGCGTGCGACGTGATCGTCGACCCAAGCTGTGTCGCCGCGCACATAGAGCTGGTAGAGGCGCAAGGCATCGGGCGCCGCCGCGGCCAGCTCTTCCAGCCCGGGATCGCAGACCGAGCTGAGCATGTGGCCGGCCCCGAACGCATCGACCGCGCGCACCACCGATTCGGCGCCAGCGGCATGAAAGCTCTCCAGCGAGCCGACGGGAGCGAGCACGACCGGCAGCCGAAGCTTGCGCCCGAACTCCTTCACCGAGGCATCGACCTTGCTGACGTCGCGCAGCACCCGCGGCCGGAACGCGATCGCGTCGAGCGCCATCCGGTTGCGCCGCAGCGTGGTCTCGGATTCGGCGCCGCCGACGATGTAGTCCCAATCGTTCTGGTTCAGGTTCTGCCGCGCCTTGGCGACGATCTCATGCAGGTTGAGCAGGTCGCTCGCGGCGGTGGCGGTGTCGTGAACGGACGCTTGTTGGGGATTGCGCTCTTGCATGAGGACCGTCGGGTTGGCGGAAGTGACCGCAGCGATGAGCATCATGATGCTCATCCCGGTGATCGGTCGTCAACCAGTCGCGGACTTGCTAGGCTTCGCACGCACAAGGGGAGGAAAGCCGTGAGCGCCACGTCGTCCACGCCGGTCCGCATCGTCGTCATGGAGGGCGACGGCATCGGTCCGGAGATCACCGCCGCCACGATCGAGGTTCTGCGCGCGACCGACCGCGTCTTCGAGCTCGGTCTCGCGTTCGCGCCGGCCTCGATCGGGCTCGCAGCCCTGCGCGCGCACGGCACCACGCTGCCCGAGGCGGCGGTGGACGCGGCCTTAGCCGCCGACGGGGTGATCCTCGGACCGGTGTCGCACAACGACTATCCGCCGGTAGCAGAAGGAGGCCTCAACCCGTCGGGCGAGTTGCGCAAGCGCCTCGACCTCTTCGCCAACATCCGGCCAGCGCGCAGCCGCGGCGGCTTTCCGCCCCGCTGCGGCTCCGCCGTCGACCTCGTCATCGCGCGCGAGAACACCGAGGGCTTCTACGCCGACCGCTCCATGTTTCTCGGTTCCGGCGAGTTCATGCCGACGCCCGACCTCGCGCTCTCGGTGCGCAAGATCACGCGCGCGGGCTCGACCCGGATCGCGGAGGCGGCCTTCGCCCTCGCCCGCCGCCGTCGCAACAAGGTGACGGCGGTGCACAAGGCCAACGTGCTGCGGGTCTCGGACGGGCTGTTTCTCGAATGCGTGCGGGCGGCGGCGGCGCGCTTCCCCGCCGTCGCTTACGAGGAGCGGATCATCGACGCCATGGCGGCGCTGCTGGTGCGCGACGCCGGTGCCTTCGACGTGATCGTCACCACCAACATGTTCGGCGACATCCTGTCCGATCTCGCATCCGAGATCAGCGGCAGCCTCGGGCTCGCCGCCTCGCTCAATGCCGGCGGCGAGCACGCGCTGGCCCAGGCCCAGCACGGCTCGGCGCCCGACATCGCGGGGCAGGACCGCGCCAACCCGGCCGCGCTCATCGGTTCGGCGGCGATGCTGCTCGCGTGGCTCGGCGAGCGCCGCAACGACGATCATTTCGTGCGCGCGGCCGCGGCCATCGAGGACGCGCTTGATCGCGCCATCGCCGCCCCGCACTGGCGCACCCGCGATCTCGGCGGGCCGCTGGGGACGAAGGCGTTCGGCGCGCGCGTGGCGGCGCTGGTGGGGGAAGGATCGGCGGCGCGCTCGCAGCAAGTCGTATGAGGTGCGGATCTCTCCGGCAGATCGCGCGACCGCGCATCTGAACGTGAAATCTGCCGTCGAGGATGCGTGGGTTGTCCACACGCAAATACCGCGCGGCCTATTCGGACATCGGGATCACTGGTTTCGGTCGGAACCATCTGCAGTCGATTCTGGTATCACTGCGCCCGGCGGGCTCATTAGGATAGCTAACCGAGCCGCCAGGCGGTCCCCGCTTTGGGGAGCCAATCATGACGCCCGAACAGGTTGACATCATTAGGAAGTCATTCGATGCGCTGTGGCCAGTCCGTCGAAGACTCGCCGAGGCATTTTACCGCCGGTTCTTCGAACTCGCGCCGGACGCGCGGCGCTTGTTCCCCGATGATATGGAACGGCAGCAACTTAAGCTGATGGACATGATCGCCGCCATTGTCGGTGCGCTCGATCAACGTGAAATATTCCAGTCCATCATCAGCTATACGGGTCGTCAGCACGCGCAATTCGGAGTGAAGCGATCGCATTTTGTCGCGTTTGGCGAGGCGCTGATATGGGGCCTGGAACAGCAGTTTGGCCCGGCATTTACTCCAGAGCTGAAACAAGCCTGGATCACACTCTACGAAGCGGTGCAAAACGAAATGCTCCATGCTGCCCAAACACAAATTTGATTGGGCTCGTCTCGCATGGAACGGAACGGCGGGCACGTTGTATTGCCTCCGCCGTCCTCTTCTCACCTGTCAGCGGACGTCGTGGGTGCGTGGCCGCCTTGGTGGGCGGAAGTAGCCGCCGCGCGTTGAGCGTCGTCCCGATTCACTTCATCCGGCGCGGCTTGCAGAAGGCGCGGTGCAGGGCTTCGATCACGTCGCGGACCTCGGTGCGCGCCAGCGAATAGTAGATGTTCTTTCCGTCGCGGCGGGCCTCCACCAGGTCGTCGACCCGGAGACGGGCGAGCTGCTGGGACACCGCGGGTTGCCGTAAGCTGAGCGTCTGCTCGATCTCGGTCACCGACTTCTCGCCGTCGACCAGGAGGCAGAGGATCATCAGGCGCGCTTCGTGCGAGAGCGCTTTCAGGAACTCGCTGGCGCCGCGGGCGTTCGCCACCAGGGTATCGAGATCGAGCTCGGTCTCGGAAGGCCTGACGCGGCGCGCGGCATTGGCGTGTTTCCTCATGCGTGCTCCCTCAGCGCGCCGCGGTCGTCGGCGCCGGCGACGATCGCTCACCGTTATCGTCGGGCGGTGGCGGCAGCAGTCCTTCCAGCCTACCCCAGAAAAAATCCGCTCCCGGATAGCCCTCGATCCGGCCGATCTCGCGATCCTCGTCGACCAGGACGAAGGTCGGGGTGAAGCGGACCGGGCTTTTGAGCGCGGATTTCATCTCGCTGACGCGCTCCGGACCGATGAATCGAATCGGGACGCGTCTGCCGACGTCGGTCTTGTCGTAAATCGGGCCGATGTCGCGATCCCATGCCGCGCACCAGGAACACCCCGCGCGGCGAAACATCACGAGCTCCAATGCGGTGGCGGCGGGGGCAAATGATGTCACCGCCGCCACCAGCGCAATCCATGTCAGACGATGCATGCGCAACCGTGTCTTCCTTGTCCGCGAACGAGCTAGCATAAACCTACCATAAATTGAATATGTTTTTGGAGCGGGACGCCGGTGGCGATCGATACGGGCCTCGCGCGGCATTTCCGGGTGTTTCCCGCCCGGAGCGGCTTGTCCGCCGCCGGCGGCTCGAATATATGCATTCAAAATAATGAATGTCAGGGTGACGGCGATGTTGTCGCGGCGCGCTTTCGTTGCCGGAGCGGCGGGCGGCGGTCTTGTGCTCCGGCTTGGCGGGCCGGCCCTAGCGCAAGCGATTCTCACCGACGACGGCCTTTATCGGCAGCCGTGGTTCCTGGAGAGCTTTCTGGAGCTGGCCGACGATCTCGCCGCCGCCGCCGAGAAGGGCAAGCGGCTGGCGATCATGTGGGAACTGCGCGGCTGCCCCTATTGCCGGCAAACGCATCTGGTGAACTTCGCCAAGCCCGAGATCGCGGGCTTCGTGCGGGAGCGCTTCGATATCCTGCAGCTCAATATCATCGGCGCGCGCGAGGTCACCGATTTCGACGGGGAGAAAATCTCGGAGAAGCGGTTGGCGGAGAAATACGACGTCCGCGCCACGCCCACGTTCCAGTTCTTCCCCGAGCGCGCCGCCGGTCTCGCCGCGCGCAAACCGCGCGAACGGGAGGTTGCCCGCGAACAGGGATACCTGCCGCCCGAGCAGTTCCTGGCGATGTTCAAGTTCGTCGCCGAGCGTGGCTACGAGAAGGGCAGCTTGCGCGACTACCTCAAGGCCAACACTTAGCGCGCGTTCCGGTCATCTTGATCCGTAGGGGTGGGCATTGCGCGCTCCCGGCTCTATCACCCACGTATGGCCTAACTTGGTCCGCATCGTCATCGCGCGCAAGCGGACGACCGAACGTCGCCACGGGTGGGTCCCTGCTGCGCGGGGGACGACGGCAGTCAGTACGGGAGACGATCAGCGAGGGCTGCGCGCGGGCGCGATGCTCAGCCGACCTTGAGATAGGCAAAACCCTTCGCTTGCAGCTCGGCCACGGTCGCGACCCCGGACGGCACGAACTTGAGAAAGGCGTCCTTGCGGGTCTTGGCCGGATCGATCTTCAGGCGACTGTAGGTGATCTGGCACAGATAGGCCTCGACGCCGTACTTGGTCAGAGCGACAAACCGCTGGTAAATCTGCGGATCGATGGTCTCCTGCGCCCACGGCGTTGCGCTGCGGTCTTCGAGGAAGAACTTGATGCCCGCGGCGTGCGCGACCACGACCAGCTTGAGCTTGAAGGTGTCGAACTCGTAGGCCGTATAGTGGTTCAACATGTTCTGCAGCATCTGCGAAAAGCGCTGCGGATCGCCGAAGTCGCAGTGGTAGAGGCAGGCGATATCGGTGTCCTTCTTGATCTGGGCGAGGTCGATCGGCACCGGGTTGCCGCGTGCGCCGGTCGCCGACGCCAGCACGGCGCCGGAAGCGGCCATGGCGCCGATGATCTCTCGTCTGCTCTTCAGCATGGGCGTCCTCCCTGGTCGCGGGGACGATTTCGTCTCCGATCGTACGGCACCGGCGCCCCACGCGTCACTTGTTGACCGGGCTGTCCGGGCTCATCAGCAGCGCCACCAGATCCTTGATCTGTTCGATGGTGAGGATCTTGTTGGTGCCGAACCGCGGCATGTTGGAGCACGGAAACGCTGCCTGCGAATCGTAGATCTTGTCGTAGGCCGCCTTGGTGTCGGCGTCGCTGAATTGGCGGTTCTTGCCGTAGGCGAGCAGGCCCGGCCCGAGCGTGCCGTAGCTCACCTCCTGCCTGGTCATTTGATGGCAGGCGTAGCAGTTGCCGCCGTTCGCGGACCGCGGCGGGTAGTCGGTGAAGCGCAGACCGTAGCCCGATTGCGCGATCGCCTCGCCCTTCTTCCAGTCGCCGACGAGCTTGCCGTCGGGCGGATAGACGATCGTCGCCCTTTCACGTTGCCGGATCGCCTCTGCGACCGCCTTCGGCGGCGTGTTGCGGTGCGCCGAGCACTGCCGGATGGTTTCGTCCGGCACCAGCCGCGACTGCCAGTCGGCAGGAGCGGTCGGAAACGCCGACTTGATCGCGGCATCGGCGCGGGCCGGATCGAGCGCGGGCGTCTGCTGGGCCAAAACCGGCGTGGCGCTCAAGGCGAGAGCGAAAAGTGCGGCGGTGCTGGTTCGCATGCTTGCCTCCCCTGCACTCAGCGCTTGAGCCCGGGGGCAGCGATGTCGCCGCCCTTGGCCTGGCTCGCGAGATAGGAGATCAGCGCCACGCTCACGTCCGACCCGAGCTCGAGCTCCGGCATCCGCATCTGCCAGTAGCAATCGTACAGCCGGTGCTGCATGGTCATGACCTGGGTGGTCGAGACCCGATAGGCCGGCCACTCGCCGACCACCTTGCGCGCCTCGTCCGGGCTGGACAGATGCGGCAATCCCTGCAGCCGGATGCGCAGACCGCTGGCGTCGTGACAGGTCGCACAGGCGAAATCGAACGGGCCCGAGCGCCGGAAGAACAGGGTCTCGCCGAGCGCGACCGCGTCCTTCTCCTTCGCCTGGTCGAGCTTGGCGGCGAACTTCATGCCGCTCGACTTGCTCGCGACGTAAGTGGCCATCGCGCCCAGTTCCTTGACCGGCTGTCCGCCGCCGGGATACGGCTTCTTGACGAGATCGGCGCGGTTGAAACCTTGCAGCTTTTCCATGCACCACAGAATGCGCGTCTCCAGGTCCATCACGCGGTCGGCATCGGGGAAATAGCGCGGCAGTTCGGCAAAGGCGCCATCCACCTGTCCGGCTCCCTTGCCGAGATCGCATTGTTGCAGCGAGACGTTTTTCGGTCCGCGCGGCGTCGACCACAGCGCCTCGCCGCGGTCGGCATCCAGCAATCCCGGATTGCTCCAAGGATCTTCCTTCAGCATCTGGCGATATTTTTCGATCGCCTTTTCGGTGTCGCCGTCCTGAGCGATTGCAACGGATGCGGCCGCAACGGCCGCACATGCCGCCGCCAACAACGTGCGTCTGATCGTCACTGGAACGTGCCTCCCACAGTTTTGGTTGCGTTTATTGCTTTGCGGGCTTCGAAACGCGCCGAGGTCTGAGTTCCACGGCTCTTTTCTGCAACGACAATACATGCATTTGTTCGAATGAAAAGAGATGGATTCGTCGCATCGCAAACGCGGTGCACGGCTCCGACAAAAGCACTTGCAATTGGCGACGTCGATGGCTACATAGTTGCAGATATATGAATATGTCCTGCGATCGAACGCAGGCGAGGAGCGCCTGTTGCAGCGCGGCAGCCGGTCACCGAACCGGTGCCGGGTCGACCGAGGAGAGCCGAGAATGATTTTCACCACCTGGGATCGTCGCCGGGTCCTCTTGATCGGCGTCGGCGCCGTGGCGGCAGCGGCGTGGGGCGGCGCGATCTCGCCTGCGCGCGCCGCCAAGAACGATTCCGAGGAATTGATCAAGAAATTCACCGGCGGCAAGCCGGCAACCGAAGGCCGCGTGCGGCTCGACCTTCCGGAAATCGCCGAGAACGGCAACACCGTGCCCATGACGGTGTCGGTCGAGAGCCCGATGACCGAGCAGTCCTACGTCAGCGACGTGCTGATCGTGGCGGACGGAAATCCGCGCGGCGGCATCGCCACCTTCCACTTTTCGCCGGCGAGCGGGGCGGCCGAAGCCAATGTCCGTATCCGTCTGGCCGAGACCCAGAACGTCATCGCCGTCGCCAAGATGAACGACGGATCCTTTTTCACGGCCAGCAAGCCGATAAAGGTCACGATCGGCGGCTGCGGCGGCTGAGATCGGGCGCGCCAACGCCAGCCGAAAGGAGAAATTCCATGGCCGAAGTGAAACCCCGCATCAAGCTCGACAAGAAACAAGCGAAGAAGGGCGACCTCGTCGAGGTCAAGGCCCTGGTGTCGCACGTCATGGAGACGGGTCTGCGCAAGGACGCCGGCGGAAATACCATCCCGCGCAAGATTCTCAACAAGTTCACCTGCACCGTGAACGGCAAGGAAGTCTTTTCCGCCGATTTCGAGCCGGCAATTTCCGCCAATCCCTACATCCAGTTCAAGTTCAAGGCCCAGGAATCCGGTCCGGTCGTGCTGACGTGGACCGACGACGACGGAACCAAGATCGTCGGGGAAGATTCGATCACGGTCACGTGACGGCGAACCGTCGCGCGGCCATCCGGTCGAACGGGCCGCCGGCGCATGTAAGCCCGTTCGATCGGCTCGCGGTTGTTCGGCACTTTTGACCTGCGTCACGGTCGCGACCTGCAGCGCGGTCGTGCTTCACCAAATTGGGAAAGCGTCGGATGTTCTCGAGGCGGGATTTTCTCCAGGTGGCCGCCGCCACGGCGGCGCTCCTGCCCGGCGGCTGGACGCGGGCCTTCGCACAACAGCGCCTGACCCAGGATGAGTTGCTGCGCTTCGATGCGGTCGGCAATGTCACCCTGGTGCACGTCGCCGACATTCACGCCCAGCTCGTGCCCGTGCTGTTCCGCGAGCCATCGGTGAATCTCGGGATCGGCGAGGCGAGGGGACTCGTGCCGCATGTGAGCGGCCAGGCGCTTCTCGACCTTTACCAAATCGCGCCCGGCTCGGCGGCGGCCTACGCCTTCACCTCGGTGGATTTCGCCGCGCTCGCCGCCACCTATGGCCGGCTGGGCGGGCTCGACCGCATCGCCACCATCCTCAACGCGATCCGCTCCGAGCGGGGGGATCGCGTGGCTTTCCTCGACGGCGGCGATACCTGGCAGAACAGCTACACCTCGCTGATCAGCAAGGGTCAGGACATGGTCGATTGCATGGCCCTGCTGAAGCCGGACGCCATGGTCGGGCATTGGGAGTTCACCCTCGGCGCCGACCGGGTCAAGGAGATCGCCGACGGGCTCGGTTTTCCCTTCCTTGCCCAGAACATGCGCGATACCGAATGGAACGAGCCGGTGTTCGAGCCGATGACCATGCTCGAGCGCGGCGGCGTCCGCATCGCCGTGATCGGGCAGGCCTTTCCCTACACGCCGATCGCCAATCCGCGCTGGATGATGCCGAACTGGTCGTTCGGCATTCGCGAAGACGGCGTGCAGGCCAATGTGGACAAGGCGCGCCGCGAAGGTGCCGCGCTGGTCGTGCTGCTGTCGCACAACGGCTTCGACGTCGACCGCAAGCTCGCCGCGCGCGTCAACGGCATCGACGTCATCTTGACGGCGCACACCCATGACGCGCTGCCGGACGTGGTGAAGGTCGGCAGGACCTTGCTGGTCGCGTCCGGCAGCCACGGCAAGTTCGTGGCGCGGCTCGATCTCGATGTCCGCGACGGCGAGGTCAAGGACCATCGCTTCAAGCTCATCCCGGTGTTCTCCGATGCGATCGCGCCCGATCCGCAAGTGGCGGCCAAAATCCGCGCCGTGCGCGCCCCGCACGAGGCGATGCTGGGCGAGGTGGTCGGCCGGACCGAGACGCTGCTCTACCGCCGCGGCAATTTCAACGGCACGCTCGACGACCTGATCTGCGACGCGCTCATCGCCGAGCGCGACGCCGAGATCGCATTGTCGCCGGGCTTCCGTTGGGGAGCCTCGCTGCTGCCCGGCCAGGACATCACGCGCGAGGACATCTACAACGCCACCGCCATCACCTATCCGGCCGCCTATCGGACGACCATGACCGGCGCGCGGCTGAAGGAGGTGCTCGAAGACGTCGCCGACAACCTGTTCAACGCCGACCCCTACTATCAGCAGGGCGGCGACATGGTGCGCGCGGGCGGCATCGCATACACGGTCGACCTCGACCAGCCGATCGGCAGCCGCATCTCCGAGCTCAGGGTGTTACGGACGGACCGGCCGCTCGAGGCCGGCAAGGACTATGTCGTTGCCGGATGGGCGAGCGTGAACGAGGGCACCGAGGGCCCGCCGATCTGGGACGTCGTCGGCAACTACATCCGAAAGAAGCGCGTGGTCGCTCCCAAGGAGAGCGGCCGCGTGCGCGTGCTGGGCGCCTAGTGCTGGTACGGCGTGCGCCAACCGGCTGCGGAGAAGACCATGGCGAATGATGATCGCGCCGCAAGACATCCGACGTCTCGCCGCGGCTTTCTGCGCACCGCCTTGGCCGCCGGCGGCGCGACCGCGCTGGCGGGCCCGGCGGTGGCTGCCGGCGCCGGCAAGCCGGAAAACCAGCCACCGAATATTCCGGATTGGTCGCGCACCCTCGGCGAGGGCGTCGCCGTGCGCAAATACGGCAAGCCGTCGACGCATGAAGCTCGCGTCATCCGCCGGGACGTGGAGTGGCTGACCGCCACGCCGCAGAGTTCGGTGAGCTTCACGCCGCTGCACGAGCTCGACGGCGTGATCACCCCCAATGGCCTGTGCTTCGAGCGTCACCACGCCGGCATTGCCGAGGTCGATCCGGCGGACTATCGACTCATTCTCCACGGCCTGGTCGACAAGCCGCTGATCTTCACGCTCGACGACATCAAGCGCATGCCGCGCGTCAACCGGGCGTATTTCTGCGAATGCGCGGCGAATTCCGGCATGGAATGGCGCGGCGCCCAGCTCAACGGCGTGCAATTCACCCACGGCATGGTGCATTGCGTGATGTATACCGGCGTCCCGCTCAAGACGCTGCTGGCAGAGGCCGGCCTCAAGCCGAACGCCAAATGGCTGCTGCTGGAAGGCGGCGATGCCGCCGCGATGTCGCGCTCGCTGCCGCTCGCGAAGGCGCTCGACGACGCCCTCGTCGCCTATCGCATGAACGGCGAGATGCTTTACCCGGAAAATGGCTATCCCGTCCGCATGGTGATCCCGGGGTGGGAAGCCAACATGTGGGTGAAATGGCTGCGGCGGATCGAGGTCGGCGACGAGCCCTGGCACCACCGCGAGGAGACGTCGAAATACACCGACTTGCTCGCGAACGGCACCGCCCGACGCTTCACCTTCATGATGGACGCCAAGTCGGTGATCACCGCTCCGAGCCCGCAGGCGCCACTGAACCACAAATCCGGCTTCACCGTGCTCGCGGGATTGGCGTGGTCGGGGCGCGGCAGGATCGCGCGCGTGGACGTTTCGCTCGACGGCGGCCGCAATTGGCGCAGCGCCAAGATCGACGGCCCGGCCTGGGACAAGGCGCTGACGCGCTTCTACTACGAGTTCGATTGGGACGGCCGCGAGCTGTTGCTGCAATCGCGCGCCATGGACGAGACCGGCTACGTGCAGCCGACCAAAGCCGAGCTGCGCAAGCACCGCGGCGTGAACTCGATCTATCACAACAACGGCATTCAGACCTGGCAGGTCCACAGCAACGGTGAGGTCGAGAATGTCGAGGTCTCTTAACGCGCTGGCGCTGACAGCGGTGCTGACCCTCGGCGTGGCCGGCTTCGGCGCGCTGCATTTGGCTGCCGCTCCCAAATCGACATCGGCGGCCCCGGCCGGTTCGCCGCCGGTCGGCGCAAAGCATCTCGGCATCGGACGGCTCGCCACGCCGAAAGAGATCGCCGGCTGGGATATCGACATCCGTCCGGACGGGCAGGGGCTGCCGGTCGGCAAGGGCTCGGTGAAGCAGGGCGAGTTGCTCTACATCGAACGTTGCGCCGCCTGCCATGGCGAGTTCGGGGAGAGCGCGGGGCGCTGGCCGGTCCTTATGGGTGGAGCGGGCACGTTGGCGGGCCACGATCCCGTCAAGTCGATCGGTTCGTACTGGCCCTACGCCTCGACGGTCATGGACTACATCCGGCGTTCGATGCCGTTCGGCAATGCGCAGTCCCTGAGCAATGACGAATTGTACGCCGTTACCGCCTATGTGCTGTATCTCAACGATGTCATCAAGGATGAGAATTTCGAGCTCGACGAGAAGAACTTCACGTCGATCAAGCTTCCGAACCAGCCGAACTTCATCGATGACGACCGCGAGGTTGCGGAAAAGGAGTTCTGGCCCGAGCGTCCGTGCATGACGAATTGCCTGCCGGGGGAAGCCAAGGTGATCGGACGCGCGCGGGCGATCGACGTGACGCCGGAAACCGGAACGGCGCCGAAGGTCGAGTAACGGCGATGCGAATGCGGGCGGCGATCAGCCTTGCTCCCGCCGCGCTGGCCGCGCTGGCGATGACGGGCATGGGCTTTGCCGGGGAAGGAGACCGGGCGCTCGGAGAGTACCTGTCGTCCGAGTGTGTGACCTGCCACCAAATCACGGGACAGTACGAAGGCATTCCATCGATCGTCGGCTGGCCCGAAGCGACCTTCGTCGAGATCATGGACGAGTATCGGGCGAAAAGGCGGTCCAACCCGATCATGCAGACGATTGCCGGCCGGCTGTCGGCGCAAGAGGTTGCCTCGCTCGCAGCCTATTTCGGAAGCCTGTCGCACAAGCCAAGCAAGTGAAGAGGAACCAAGGAGAACGCCATGATCTTGTCCAATCGTAGGGAATTCCTCGGCGGCGTGGGCGCCCTGCTCTCGGCGGGCAGCTTCCCGATACCCGTGTTCGCGCAAGCCAAACCGAAGTTGGTCGTTGTCGGCGGCGGTCCGGGAGGTGCAACGGTCGCGAAATACGTTGCCAAGGATTCGAACGGCGCGGTCGAGGTCACTTTGGTCGAGCCGTTGCGGCAATTCACGACCTGCTTCCACTCGAATCTGTATCTCGGCGGATTCCGCAACTGGGAGACCCTCACGCATTCATACGATGCCCTGGCATCCAAGTACGGCGTCAGGCTGGTTCACCAGACGGCGCAGACGATCGATCGTGAGAAAAAGAATGTTCGCCTCGCCGACGGATCGCGGCTGTCATACGACCGCTTGGTGGTGGCTCCCGGCATAGATTTGAAATTCGAGTCGGTTGCGGGCTATTCCGAGGCGGCTTCACAGGCCATGCCGCATGCGTGGAAGCCGGGGCCGCAGACACAGCTGCTCAAGCGGCAACTCGATGCTGTGGAGGACGGCGGCGTCATCGTGATGATCGCGCCGCCCAACCCCTATCGCTGTCCGCCCGGTCCTTATGAGCGCGCCTCGATGATGGCGCACGTGCTCAAGGCGAAAGGACATCGCAAGTCGCGCATCGTGATCCTCGATCCCAAGGACGCCTTCTCCAAGCAGGCCTTGTTCCAGGAGGGTTGGGAGAAGCACTATCCCGGCATGGTCGAGTGGCAGGATCCGAAAGTGCACGGCGGCATCAAGCGAGTGGATGCCTCCGCGATGAGCGTCGAGACTGATCTCGCCAGCTACAAGGCCGCCCTTGTCAATGTCATTCCTGCGCAAATGGCGGGCAAGATCGTGCGCGATGCCGGCCTGACCAATCAAAGCGGGTTCTGTCCGATCGATCCCGCCAGCATGAAGTCCGCGAATGACCCGAACGTCTATGTTCTCGGTGATGCCTGCATCGCCGGCGACATGCCGAAATCGGCGTTCTCGGCGAACAGCCAAGCCA
This sequence comes from uncultured Alphaproteobacteria bacterium, assembly GCA_963712565.1. Lineage (GTDB taxonomy): Bacteria > Pseudomonadota > Alphaproteobacteria > Rhizobiales > Xanthobacteraceae > VAZQ01. The sequence continues at coordinate 139,288 of CAVQIP010000053.1, forward strand.
AGGTGGCGGCGTTGATGATCCGCGGCGAGTTGTCCAACGCGCCGACCTTTCCCGCGCGCTACACCAATACCTGCTGGAGCCTGATCTCGGCCGACGACACGGTGAAGGTCGGCGGCCGCTACGAACCCAAGGACGGCAAGATCGCCGCCGTCGAGACCTTCGTCTCCAAGACCGGCGAAAGCGCGGAGCTCCGCCGGCAGACCCAGGTCGAGAACATGGGATGGTATGCGGGCATCACCGCCGACATTTTCTCATGACGAAGGATCGTCGTACCGTGGCCAGAACCGCCGCGCACGCACCGGCCGGTCGATACCCGGATCGCAGGGCGGTGCTTGCGGGCGCCGGCGCGGTGTTTGCCGCGCCGCTGCTGCGACGTGGTCTCGCCTACGCGGCGGTCCCCGCTTTTCGCCGCCGGGTCGGTGCCATCGACGTCATGGTGGTGAGCGACGGCGCGTTGACCGTGCCGCTGTCGTTCTCGTTGCCGGAGATTCCCGCGGCCGAGGCGGCCGCCTTTCTCCGCGCTCATGGCCTGCCGGCCGCCGGCGGTCCCATTGCGACCAATGTGAGCCTGGTCAAGACCGGCGACGAGCTAGTCCTGATCGATACCGGGGCGGGCGCCAACTTCCAGCCGACCGCCGGCAAGCTCGCGGACAATCTCGCGGCCGCGGGGGTCGAGCCGACCAGCATCAGCAAAGTGGTATTCACCCATGGCCACGCCGACCACCTGTGGGGGGCGATCGACGATTTCGACGACAGCGAGCGCTTTCCCAATGCCAGCTACGTGATCGCGGCGCCGGAATGGGATTTCTGGGTCGATCCCGACACTCCGACGCGCGTGCCGGATTGGCTCAAGGGCATGGCGCGCGCAAGCGCGCGCATTCTCAAGCGCCTGGAGAGCAGGATCGAGCGGGGCAACAAGGACCAGCAGATCGCCCCCGGGCTCACCTTCGTGCAGACTGCCGGACACACGCCCGGCCACATGTCGGTCATGGTGGAGAGCGCCGGCGAGCGCCTGCTGATCGGCGCCGACGCGCTCTCGCATGCGGCGGTTTCGTTCGGGCGTCCCGACTGGCGCTGGGGCAGCGACTACGACAGCGATCGCGCCGTCGCCACCCGCAAGCACCTGCTCGATCGGCTCGCCGTCGAGCGCATTGCGCTCATCGGCTTTCACTTGCCATGGCCGGGGCATGGGATGGTGGAGCGAAAGGACACCGCCTATCGGTTCGTGCCGGCGTGAGCGCCGCAATCGCGGCGCGACGCGCAATCCTCGCGCGCCAGCCGCCGGGCTGTGTTGCCGGCCGTGCGCCTACTTCGCGCTGGCGGCCTGAATGATCGGCGTAAGGCGGGCGATCTCGCTCTTCACCAGCGCCCGCAAAGGCTCCGGGCCGCGCCGGTTCGGCTCGGGGACCTCGGCTCCGAGCTCGAGCAGGCGCTTGCGCGCCAGGTCTTCGTTGAGGCCTTTGTTCAAGGCGTCGGCCAACCGGTCGATGGTCGGCTGCGGCGTGCCCTTGGGCGCGAACACGGCGTAGAACGGCGCAGCGTCGAACTGCGGCAGGCCGCCTTCGGCGGCGGTCGGCACGTCCGGCAGCAGCGCATGGCGTTTGCCGGCGGCGATGGCGAGCGCCTTGATCGTGCCCGCCCGCACGTGCGGCAGTGGACCCAGAATCGGGTCGCAGACGTAGTCCACCTGGCCGGCGATCAGCGCATTCATCGCCGGCCCCGTCCCCGTGAACGGCACCATCGTCGGCTTGATGCCGATCGCCGTATTGAGCAGAAGGCAGCCGACATGCGACACCGAGCCGATGCCGGCATGCGCCATGTTGAGCTTGCTCTCGTTGGCCTTGGCATAGGCGGCGAAATCCTTGAGCGTGCTCGGCGGCAAATCCTTGCGCACCGCCAGCAGCTCGGGCTGCTCGGCGACAAGCCCGACCGGCTCGAAATCCACGTCCGGCCGGTAGGCCAGGTTGGGATAAAGCGCGACCGCGGCCGCGTGGGTTCCCATGTGGCCGAGCGCCAGCGTGTAGCCGTCGGGATTGGCGCGCGCGGCACGCGTGGTGCCGGTGGTGCCGCCGGCGCCAGCGACGTTTTCGACGAGGAACTGTTGCCCGAGCGTGCGCGAAAACTGGTCCGCGACGATGCGGGCGGTGATGTCGGCCGGCCCGCCGGCGGCGAACGGCACCACGATCGTAACCGCGCGCTCCGGATAGCTTTGCGCCTGCGCGCCGGCGATGCCGGCGAGCGCAAGGAGCGCAACCAGGGGAACGGAAGCCACCAGTCGTTTCATCGACGTTTCATCCCAAGCCGAAGAGCCGATCGTCAGTGTGCCAGCGCTGGGAGCCGATTGCCATAGCGCGAGGCGACCAAGGAAGTCGTATCGCTATTGCGAAGACGTGGTCGCACAGATGATCACGCCCTAGAACGAGCCCGCGGCGCGCACGAGCATGTAGATCGCGACCGCGAATATGACCGCGGCGAAGGCGATGTTCAGTCTGCCTCGTGTCTTGCCGAGTGTGGCGGCGAGCCGCGCGCCCGCGATGCCGCCGAGCACGCCGCCGCCGACGAAGATCGCGGCCAACCACCAATCGACCAAGCCCGAGCGGGCGTAATTGGCCGCGGCGGTGACGGCGAACGCCGCCACCGCGACGAGCGAGGAGGCGATCGCGTTGAGAATCGGCATGCCGGTTGCCAGCATCAAGCCCGGGACGATGAGGAAGCCGCCGCCGATTCCGAAAAAGCCGGAGAGTGCGCCGCTTGCCAGTCCGAGGACGAGCAGCTTCGGCGCGTTGCGGCGGCTAAGCTCGACGCCCTCGTCGCCGCCGACCGAGCGGCGCGCCAGCATCAGGCCTGCGACGATGAGCATCAGGATCGCGAACAGTACGAGTAGTTTCTGTCCGTCCACCAGCTTGCTCAGGCTCGAGCCGGCGAACGCGCCGATCACGCCGGCGGCGGCAAACACCGACGCGCAGCGCCACTTGACCGTGCCGGCGCGCGCGTGCTGCGCCAGGTTCGCGGCGGCATTGACGGCGACCGCGAGCGCGCTGGTGCCGATCGCCACGTGCGCGCTCGGCACGCCCACGAGGTAGAACATCAGCGGCACCGCCAGGATCGATCCGCCGCCACCGACCAGCCCGAGCGAAAAGCCGACGATTGCCCCGGATGCAACGCCGAGGACATCCTGGATGAGCACCCCCGCCATTTCGGCCTCGGCTTATGTGGCATTGCGCGCCGGGTTCGCGCGGTTCCACGGCGCGCGCTCTAGCAAAAGCGCCATGCCGCAAAATCCGGTCAGCCCGGCGAACAGGAGACCGCCGCCGACGAACAGCGGGACCGCGAGGAACCACGGCGAAACGGTCAATCCGAGGATCGTCCCCAGGAATGCCAGGCCGCCGGCGCCGATCTGCACCTGCCGCTGCAGCTCGATCGGCTGCCCGCGGTCCACCACGGTCGGCAACCCGGCCTTGCGCCAAGCCTCCAGCCCGCCTTCGAGCATGAAAACCTCGCAGGTCTCGTCGACCTTGGCGGCAAGCGCGGCGGCATTGCTGCGCGTGCGCGCGCCGGAGCGGCAGTGGAAGATCACCGGTCGACCGTCAGGCGCGAAATCCGCGACCGCAAGCTGCGAGAGCGCAAGCTGCCGGACGCCGGGAATATGCTCGCGCGCGAATTCGTCGCCCTCCCGGATATCCACCAGGATGGCGCCTGCGTCGAGGAGACGCTTGGCGGCATGCGGGTCGATGGTGCGCAGGGTCATGATTGCGCTCCCTTCTTGGTCTTGCTTGCGGGACGACAGAACAACCGGTGCAGGGTCGCGAGCAGCTCTTCGGTTCGCGCATCGCCGATGCGATACCACACGGTCTGGGCGTCGCGCCGGAAGGTCACGATGCCTTCCTCGCGCATCTTCGCGAGGTGCTGCGACAGCGCGGACTGCGAGAGACCGACCGCCTCGGCCAGCCGGCCGACATTGGCCTCGCCCCATTCCACCAGCTTGCACAGGATCATTAATCTGCGCTCGTTGGCGAGGGCGCGCAGCATGTCCGCCGCCTGCAGGGCCTTCTGCTCGAAGGCCGCGGTGTCGAAGGTCTTGAGGCTCGCCATGACCGCCGCTCCTGATATCTTAGATATTGCTAATGTAGCGAAGGCTAATATATAAAACAAGCCCAGACTGCCGCGATCACAAGCCCAGACTGCCGCCATCAGGAGCGTCCCGATGTCAGGTCAACCCGTTATCCGCGCGTTCTTCGACGAACCGACCAACACGTTCAGCTACCTGGTAGCCGACCCGGCGACCAAGCGCGCGGCCGTGATCGACCCGGTGCTCGATTACGACCCCAAATCCGGCGAGGTGGATCACCGCTCGGTCGAAGCCATCCTCACCGCTGCGCGGGCGGCCGGATATGCGATCGAATGGTCGCTCGAGACTCACGCCCATGCCGACCACTTGTCCGGCTCCCCCTACGTGAAGGCCAAGACCGGCGCCAGGATCGGGATCGGCGAGAACATCAAGGAGGTGCAGCGCATCTTCCGGCCGGTGTTCAACGCCAGCGATCTCAAGACCGACGGCAGCGACTTCGATCACCTGTTCAAGGACGGCGAGCGCTTCAAGATTGGTGACCTGCCGGTCGAGGTCATCTACACCCCCGGCCACACGCCCGCCTGCGTCAGCTACAAGATCGCGGACGCCGTGTTCGTCGGCGATACCTTGTTCATGCCGGACTATGGGACCGCGCGCGCCGACTTCCCCGGCGGCGATGCGCACCAGCTCTTCCGCTCGATCCGAAAGCTGCTGAGCTTGCCGCCACAGACCCGCATGTTCCTGTGCCACGACTACAAGGCGCCCGGCCGCAACAGCTACGAGTCCGAGACCACCGTCGGCGAGCAGCGCAAGCGCAACGTGCACGTCCACGAGGGCGTCGACGAAGACGAATTCGTCGCCATGCGCAACGCGCGCGATGCGACCCTGTCCGCGCCCACGCTGCTGCTGCCGTCGATCCAGGTGAACATCCGCGCCGGCCGCTTTCCCCCCGCCGAGGCCAACGGCGTGCGCTACCTTAAAATCCCGGTGAAGTTCAAGAGCGGCGAGCAGGCCGCGCCCTGACCGCGGCGCAGCCGCGGCGGTGCTTCGGCCCGCGCATGAAGATGTGATATGGGCATATGCGGCTAGCGTGCGCTGCCTGCCGAAAGCGCAGGCCGTGAGCCGAAATTTCTCCGTACTCACCAACCGCAGCACGGCCACGATGGACCATTCCGAGGACCTTGCAGCGACGGCGCGGTTTTTTGATCGCGCGATCCACGAACTAGGCCGCTTCGCGCGCGCGCAGCACGTTCGCGTCCTGGATTTCGGTTGCGGCTCCGGCCAGCTCGTCGAGGAACTCGTCGCGCGCGGATATGACGCGCATGGATGCGATATCGCCGTCGCCCCGGAAGCGCCGAGCATCGCCCGTGCGCCGGAGCGTTTCAAACAGGTCGCGCTCGCGCCCTATCGCTTGCCGTACGATAACGAGAGCTTCGATGTCGTCGTGAGCACAAGCGTCCTGGAGCATGCCCGCAATCCAGAAGAATATCTCGTGGAGATTCGGCGCGTGCTCAAGCCCGGCGGCATGGCGATGCATCTCGTCCCCGGCAAGTGGTACCTGCCCTACGAGCCGCATGTCCGCGTTCCGTTCGCGAACTATTTCTACCCGAATTGTCCGACCTGGTGGTTTGCCCTGTGGATGCTCGTGGGAAAGCGCCACCCGCATCACAAGGAGCTCAGTTGGCGCGAGGCGGTGAGCGCCTGCCGGGAGTTTTACGATAATCGGGTGTTCTATCTCAGCAGCCGCGAACACGAACGGCTGTCGCGGGCGGTATTTGGAAATTGCGAGTGGCCGATGACGTTCTACCTCACGCATGCCCACGGCGGGTTTGCCCGCCTCTGCCGCAAGCTGCCGATGCGGGGACTATTGGGGTTGTTGTCGCGCGAATGCCGCATGGGCTTTCTCGTGCAAAGGAAGCAGCCCGCGTCCTAGGTTGATCTCTGAACGCCGCGTAGTGGTGACGCGCCATAGTCCTGACCCCAGCCCATGACTGCCGGCGCGCTTCGGCCTCGCGGCCGGTAGCGCTCGCTCCTTGCGCCCAATCGTCACCCGCGGCTTGACCCGCGGGTCCATCCTCGTTGCAAGAGAATCTTTTCAGGCCGTGGCGTGATCACGAAGCGGGATCGATGGAATAGCCCGCCGGCGGCTGCCGCGCGATGATCGCGAGCATGTCTTCAAAGCCCGCTATCTGAAAGGCCTGGCGCCTCGGCAATATTCGCAGCGCGGATGCCGGCAGCGAGGAGCTCCGGGGGCTAGACCACCCGCCCGCTGGCGTCGTCGATCAGGTGCATGTGGTCGAGGCTGGCAGCGAGGCGCATGCGCGCGCCTTCGCGCGCGCCGGCTTCGGGGCTCACGCGCGCGCACACGTCGAGCCCGTTGATGCGGAAGAACACCAGCGTCTCCATGCCCAGCGGCTCGGCGACCTCGATGGCCGCGTCGATGGTGGCGAGCGCGCGCTCGCCGTTGGGCTTGGCTTCGGTCAAATGCTCCGGCCGCAGCCCGAAGGTCAGGCCGTCGCGGCCCAGGTGCGGCCGGTAGCGCGGCGCGCGCGCCGGCGGCACCGGCAACGCGATCTGGTCGCTCAGCCGCACGCGCAGCATCCCGTCGGCCTGCTCCAGCCGGCAGGGCAGAAAGTTCATCGCCGGCGAGCCGATGAAGCCGGCGACGAACCGTGTCATCGGGGCGTGGTAGAGCTCGTTGGGCGCTCCGATTTGCTCGATCCGGCCGCGGTTCATGACCACCACGCGATCGGCCAGCGTCATCGCCTCGACCTGATCGTGGGTGACGTAAACGGTGGTGGTGCGCACCTTCTGATGCACGCGCTTGATCTCGGTGCGCATCTGCACGCGCAGCTTGGCGTCGAGATTGGACAAGGGCTCGTCGAACAGGAACACTTTCGGGTTGCGCACGATCGCACGACCCATGGCCACGCGTTGGCGCTGGCCGCCGGAGAGCTGCCGCGGCTTCCTTTCGAGCAGGTCGGTGATGTCGAGGATGCGGGCGGCTTCCTGCACGCGGCGGCTGATTTCGTCCTTGGGATAGCGCTTGAGCCGCAACCCGAACGACATGTTCTCGTACACCGTCATGTGCGGGTAGAGCGCGTAGTTCTGAAACACCATCGCCATGTCGCGGTCCTTCGGCGGCACGTCGTTGACCACCTCGCCGTCGACCGCGATCTCGCCGGCGGTGATGTCTTCCAGCCCGGCGATCATCCGCAGCGTCGTCGACTTGCCGCAGCCGGACGGACCGACCAGCACCACGAACTCCTTGTCGGCGATGTCGAGATCGATGCCGCGCACCGCTTCGGTGTCGTCGAAACGCTTGACCACGTTGCGGAGCGAGACCTGCGCCATGACCGGACGCGCTATCCCTTGGTGGCGCCGGCGGTGAGCCCGGCGATGTAGTAGTCCATCAGGAAGGCATAGATGATCAGCGGCGGGGCGGCACCGAGCAGCGCCCCGGTCATGACCTGGCCCCAGTTGAATACGTCGCCCTTGGTCAGCGTGGTGATGATGCCGACCGGGAGTACCAGCTGATCGGACGACGTGGTGAAGGCGAGCGGGTAGAGGAACTGCGCCCACGATACGGTGAAGGCGAAGATGGTGGCGGCGATGAGGCCCGGCAGCGCGACCGGGATGAATACGCGCGTGAGAATCTGGCGATAGTTCGCACCGTCCATCAGCGCCGCTTCGTCGAGCTCCTTCGGGATCGAGGCGAAGTAGCCGATCATGATCCAGGTGCAGAACGGCACCGTGAGGGTGGGATAGAGCAGCAGCAGCACCCACCAGCGATTGATCAGCTGGATGCCGGTGTATTCGTTGACCAGCGCGAACATCTTGAACAACGGGATGAACAACAGCGTTTCCGGGATCAGGTAGGTCAGGAATATGCCGGTCGCGAGGGTGGCCGAGCCCCAGAAGCGCAGGCGCGACAGCGCGAAGGCCGCCGGCACGCTGATCAGCATGGTGATCGTCACGACGATGACCGAGACCAGCGCCGAGTTGCGGAAGAAGGTCAGGTATTGGCCCGAGGTCAGCAGCTCGAAGTAGTTGCCGAGCGTCGGATCGTAGACCCACCACGGATTGGTGGCGGCCGAAATCTCCGCGCTGGTCTTGAGCGAGGTGATCAGCATGTAGACCGGCGGGGTGAGGAAGAAGACCGCGAACACGGTGAGAAAAAAATACGACCAGCGCAGCGCCCAGCGCCGGTCGCGGCTCATGCTGCCGTATCTGCGCCCGCGCGCCGTAGTCGGGGCGTTGGCGAGCGATGCCGCGGTCATGACATCTCGCTCGCGCGGCGGTGAATGTCGCGCAGGATGAACACCGCGGCGACGGTCAGGATCGGCACCATGAACAGCGAGACGCTGGCGCCGAGCGGAATGTCGTTGCCCTGGATGCCGACCCAGAACGCCCAAGTGGCGAAGACATGCGTCTTGTCGACCGGACCGCCGGCGGTCAGGATGCGGACGATGTCGAAATTGGCGAAGGTGACGATCAGCGAGAACAGCGCGGTGATGGCCATGATGTTGCGCATCATCGGCAGCGTCACGTACCAAATGCGCTGCCACCAGTTGGCGCCGTCGATGGCGGCGGCCTCGTAGAGCTGCTCGGGCACCGATTTCAGCGCCGCCAGATACATGATCATGAAGAATGGCGCGCCGATCCAGACATTGACCAGAATGACAGAAAAGCGCGCCCAATAGGCATCGCCCGTCCACGGCACCGGTCCGACGCCGAACAGCGCCAGCAGCCAGTTGAACGCGCTGTAGGAGGGATCGAACAGCCACAGCCAGGCCAGACAGCTCATGGCCGGCGGAATCACCCACGGCACCAGCAGCATGCCGCGCCACTTGCGCTGGCCGCGGCTCGGGATGTTGTGCACGAAGTGCGCGACGATGAACCCGATGAGCGCTTTGAAGACGACGGCAGTGATGGCGAAGATGCAGGACTGCCGCACCACCATCCAGAAGGTCTCGCGCTTGAACAGGAACAGGAAATTGCCGAAGCCGACGAAGCGCTCCATCGATTTGTTGAGGGTGGCGAGATGGATGGAATAGAAGGCGGGATAGAGCACCAGGAGCGCCACCAAAAGGATCAGCGGCAGCGTCATCAAAAATGCGATCGTCGATTTGCGCTGCATGGCCCGGCGCAGGGCGGAGGGTCGGCGAGCGCGGCCGGCCAGGGCAGGGGCTTCGAGTGCGGCGTCGACCATGCTCACGCTCCCGCTCGGGGACGCCCGACCGGCGTGGCAGCCGGAGCGCACCGAGATTGCAGGATCATTGGCGGACCACTCATGACGATTCTGACACCGTGACGCGCGCTATCGGCGGCAGCGGACGCCCCGTCAGCCGACGCGGCCCGCCGCCGTGCGCGGCGGCGCCGCTGCCCCGACGACTCGGAGAGCGGCGCCGCGAGCGCGGCTCAGGTCCGCATGAAGCCTTCGATCTCGCTTTCAGACCACGCGAGCGTTTTCTCCAGTGGCTCGCCCTGCATGAAGCGCACCACCATCTTGGTCTGGATCGCCTGGTTGTAGATCTGATGGGCGATGCGCGGCGGCGCCGGCGCGGCGGCGACCGAGAGCGTCTGATGGTTGTGCGGGTTGGGGTAATGGTAGAGCGTGCCCTTGGGCGGTGCTTCCTCCGCCCAGGTCTTGAAGGTGGTGAATTTGGCGAACGACGGCAGATCGTAGCCGAAGCTCGCCTCCACCATCTTCTCCGCCGAGGATTGCTGGGACAGGTGCACGAGCAGGCTCTTGGCCGCCGGCTTGTTCTTGCTGAAGTTCCAGATGCCCCAGAAATACGGCAGGAACGGCGCGTAGCGCCCGTTCGGGCCTGACGGCATGCCGTGTGTCCACAGCTGCTCCGCGATCTTCGGCGCGTCGCGCTTGGCCACCGCCCAGGCGCTCGGCGGGTTCATGATCAGCGAGCCCTTGCCGGCGACCAGGTACTTGTTGTTGGAGGTGTTGTCCCAGGCCGGCGCGTCCGGCGGCAGGAACTGCGCGAGTTTCTTGTAATATTCCAGCGCCCGGCGCACCGGGTCGGATTTGACCGAGATATCGCCCTTGGCATCGACCAGATGGGCGCCGAAGGATTGGAAGATCGCACCGGCGGTGTCGACATTGTCCTCGGTGGTGCCGAGGCCGATGCCGAAGGGATAGCCGGCCTTGTGGCAGGCCTCGGCAGCCTTGAGCATGGCGTCCAAGGTCCAGGCCTCGGCTTTCGGCGGGCTGCCGGCGGGATACATGGCGACGACGTCGATGCCGGCGTGCTGCTTCATCAGGTCGATGCGCGAGCACGGGCCCTTGATCTGGCTGCCCACGGTCGCCGGCACCGCGAGCCAGGTGCCGTTGGCGCGCGCGAGATATTCCACGGTCGGGTTCACCGCGCCGTTCTGCTTCACCAGCTCCGCCATGATGTCGTTGACCGGCTCGAGATTCTTGGCGTGCGCCTGCGGCTCCCAGGTCGGGAAGGCGAAGATGTCGTGGCCGGAACGCGCCTGCGCCTCGGCTGCGATGGTCAGCAGGTTCTTGTTCCCGACCGAGGTAATGTAGTCGATCGAGACCTCCACCTTCTCCTTCGCCGCCCACTCGTTGACCAGCGCCGTGGTGGCGTTGTTGGCGCCGGGAACCCAGTGGTCCCAGAAGCCCATCGACAGCTTGCCGGCGGCGTGGGCGCCGCGCACATGCGGCAGGGCAATGATTGCTGTCGAGGCGGCGGTCGTCGCCAGGAAGCGGCGTCGCGTCATCTTGCGTTTGGCCATGATGCAGTCCTCCTTGGGTTCCCGCGCGGACGCCGCCGGTTGTTGCAGCCGTCGCTCGCGCCGACGGCTCCTCCGCTTCACGTCCGTGACGGATGGAAGCTTAGATCAAACGCGTCGCGGTTGTCAGGGGCGATTTGCGTGCGCTGAACGCCGCGGCCGCGTCACGCCACCGCGGCTTGCCGGACCGCGGCGGAGACCGGAGCCGACCGCCGGTCGAGCCGAAGCGTCAGACAGAAGGCCGAGCCACCGCTGCGCAGGAACGACGCGAGCGGCGTCGTCACGACCTCGTAGCCGCGCTCCTCGAGCTCGGTACGCAGGCGCTCACCGCAGTCCGACATGATCAATTTATCGCCGAGGCAGACGGCATTGGCGGCGAGGCGGCAGCCATCGGCGATCCCGATTTCGATCCGCTGCTGCGGCGCCACCCGCTCCCGGATCGCGGCCTTTCCCGCCGGGGTGAAGGCGTCAGGCAGATACATCAGCTCGCCGCCGGGGAGCGGCGCCAGCGCGGTGTCCATGTGGTAGAAGCGCCGGTCCGCGAGTTCGAGCGCGATCGTCTCCTGCCCGAACGTGTCCTCGACCGTGGCGCGCGCGGCGGCGTCCGAACGCGGGCCATAGCCCAGCCAGAACAGCTTGCGCCCCGCGTCCCAGACGCAATCGCCGGCGCCTTCGAGCACGAGGTCGCGCGGCAATCTTCGCACGGCGTCGACCAAGCCGCGCGCCTGCAGCGACCGAAACGCCGCTTCGAAGTGCGCCTCCTCGCGCTGGCGCTCCGGATGCCGGAAGCGCGCCAGCAGCACCTGGGCGTCGAGCACGACGGCGGCGTTGGCGGTGAAGACGAGATCGGGCAGGCCGGGCGCGGGCGGGACGAGCTCGACCGCGGCGCCGAGTTCGGTCAGTTTGCCGTGCAGAGCGGCCCATTCGCGCACCGCCGCGGCATGCGCGCGCGCATCGCGGGCCCAGCTCTGCGGGTCCATCCACGGATTGATGGCGTAACTGACCGCGAAGTGCTCGGGCCGGCACATCAGGAAGCGCGCGCCCGGTGAGGTGCGATTGGTCATGGTCGTCCTCCGAAGCTCAGGCCGCGTGCGAGCGCCGACGCGTGCCGTCGAGCTCGTGCAGCACGTCCTCGAAGCGGTCGAGCGCCCAGTCGAGATCCGCGCACGCGATGACGAGGGGAGGCGCCAGGCGCACGACGGTGCGGTGCGTCTCCTTCGACAGCACGCCCTTCGCCAGCAGGCGCTCGCAGGCCTCGCGCGCGCTCGCCACCGCGGGGTCGATCTCGGCGCCGGCCCACAGGCCGCGGCCGCGGACTTCCTTAAGCGCGCGGCTGTCGATCGCGGCGAGGCGGGCGAGCATGCGGGCGCCGAGCGCGCGGCTCTTCTCCACCAATCCCTCGTCACGGATCACCCGCAGCGCTTCGAGACCCACCGCGGCGGCGAGCGGATTGCCGCCGAAGGTCGAGCCGTGCGAGCCGGGCGTGAACACATCCATGAGCTCGCGCCGCCCCACGAAGGCGGAGACCGGCAGCACGCCGCCGCCGAGCGCCTTGCCCAGAACGAGCCCGTCCGGGCGGATGCTCTCGTGCTGGAACGCGAACCAGGCGCCGGTGCGGCCGAGCCCGGACTGCACTTCGTCGAGGATCAGCAGCACGCGATGCGCATCGCAGATGCGGCGCAGTCCGGCGAGGAAGCCCGCCGGCGGAACGATGATGCCGGCCTCGCCCTGGATCGGCTCGACCAGCACGGCCGCGGTGTCGGGCGTGATCGCGCGCTCGACGGCGGCGAGATCGCCGAACGGAACCGGGCGGAAACCGGGCGTGAACGGCCCGAAGCCGTCGCGATAATCGGGCTCGGTCGAGAACGAGATGACGGTGGTGGTGCGGCCGTGGAAATTGCCGGCGGCGACGATGATCTCGGCGCGATCGCGGGCGATGCCCTTGACGCGATAGCCCCAGCGGCGCGCGGCCTTGACCGCGGTCTCGACCGCCTCCGCGCCGGTATTCATCGGCAACGCGGCGTCGAGCCCGGTCACCTGGCACAGTTCCTCGAGAAACGGCCCGAGCCGGTCGTTGTAATAGGCACGCGAAGGCACGGCGAGGCGCTCGGCCTGCGCCTTGAGCGCGGCGAGGATGCGCGGATGGCCGTGGCCGTGGCTGGCCGCCGAATAGGCGCTCATCATGTCGACGTAGCGCCGTCCGGCGGTATCCCACAGATGCGCGCCTTGCCCGCGTGCCAGCACGACGGGAAGCGGCGCATAATTGTGAGCGCTGTACCGGTTCTCCAGATCGATGGCTTTCATGGCACGTCTCCGCACTTACTCGCACTGCCGCGAATCGAATCGCACGTCCGCGACTTGAATGTATGTCGCGGTTGCGGCTTGTGCGGCGGAAGTGGAAGTGCGCGGCGGCGGATTCGGCGGTCAAAGCCGCGCGCTGCGGCCGAAACCGCGGATCGTTAACGTCTTGTCAGGTCGGCCCGGAGCAGCGACTCGGGATAGCCGGCGAAGCGGCGGACCGGGCGCAGCGCCACGTGGCTGACGATGCGCGCGACGCCGAGATTTTCATCGTCGATCAGCGCGCTGGACAGCTCCTCGTAGGCGGCGAGATCCGCGCAGACGAAGCGGGCGAGATAGTCGACGGTGCCGCTGACCTCCCAGCACTCGACCACCTCCTCGAGCGCGCCGAGCCGCTTTTCGAAGCGAGAGCGATTGGCCTGCTTCTCCAGGATGATCTCCGCAAAGACGTTGACCGGCCGCGACAGGCGGGCAAGCTCGACCACGGCCTGATATCCGGCGATGACGCCGGACGCCTCGAGCCGCCGCACCCGTTCGAGGCAAGCCCGCGCCGACAACCCGACCGCCTGCGCCAGCTTCTGGACGGTCGAGCGTCCGTCGCCCTGCAGCGCCGCGAGGATCTTGACGTCGATGCGATCGAGTGCCGGCGGGCGCTTGGCGGCCATGAATGCCTTAGACCAAATCAGGTCGATCGGTTTTGCTGGTTGTCGTCCCCGCGCATCCGATCTCGGTTTACCCGAGATCGGCTCTTTTAGTGCGCATGTCGGCTATAGCCGACATGCGGCGGCGACCCATCGTGCCACGCATTCCGGCCTCTGGAATACTGGGTTCCCGCTGACGCGGGAACGACGTCGGAGAAAACCTCACCCGACCACGCGCAATTGGTGTCACTCGAGCGCCCCGTCCGCAACCGGCACGGTATAGTTGAGCGCGAGCCGGCCGCCGTCGGCATAAATGGTCTCCCCGGTGATATAGCTTGCTTCGTCCGAAGCAAGGAAGACCGCGATCGCCGCGATTTCGTCGGGCTCGCCGATGCGCCCGAGCGGCGTGCGCGCCAGGATGCGGCGCTTGGCGTCCTTGTCGGTCGCGACCGCCTTGAGGATGTCGGTCATGATCGAGCCCGGGCCGATGGCGTTGATCCGGATGCCGTGGGGGGCAAGCGCGAGCGCCATCACCTTGGTCAACTGATCGATGCCGCCCTTCGACACGCAATAGGGCGTGTGGTTGGCGATCGCGACCACGGCGTTGATCGAGCTCATATTGATGATCGTGCCGGGCGGCTTGCCGGCCTCGACCTGCGCCACCATGCGCCGCGCCGCGGCTTGCCCGACCAGGAACGCGCCCTTGAGGTTCACCCGCAGCACGCGGTCGAAATCCGCCTCCGCAAGCTCCAGGAAATCGGCGCCGTAAATGATGCCGGCATTGTTGACCAAAATGTCGACCGCGCCGAAGGCGCGGCAGGTGTCGGCGACCACGTTCTCGGCCGCGCGCGCATCGCCGACGTCGGTGGCGACGAAACGGGCATTGCCGAGCGCCTTGGCCGCGGCTTGGCCGGCCGCCGCGTCGACATCGGCAATGACCACGCGCGCGCCCTCGGCGGCGTAGCGCCGCGCAATCGCGAGCCCGATGCCGTGCGCCCCGCCGGTGACGATCGCGACCTTGCTCTCGAGCCTCATGGCTGCGCTCCGGATCGCGATCGAAGGTAGCACAATATGCTGTCGTCCCCGCGAAAGCGGGGACCCATCGTGCCACGCGCACCGGCCTCTGGGATATGGGTCCCCGCCTGCGCGGGGACGACAACCACAAAACTGATCGAGCGGCCTCGGTATACGTGATGCCGCGCCGTCAGCGCCGCCCGAACAGTCGGTCGAGGAACCAGCCGTCGATGCTGGGATCGATGGGCTGCGGCCTGGGCGCCGATCCGGCCGCTGGCGCGCCGGCCTGGCCGCCCACTTGGCTGCCGACGGGCAGCGGCGGCAGCACGGTCGCCCGAGGCGCGGCCGAGGCGAGCGCCGGCGCGCCCGCCATCCCCGGCAGGCCGGCGACCGGCACGCCTTGATGGGCGACCTTCATCACCCGGGTCCAGATTTCGACCGGCAGGCCGCCGCCGGTCGCCTTCTTGGTCGGCGAGGAATTGTCGTTGCCGAGCCAGACGCCGGCAACGAGGTGGCCGGTGTAGCCGATGAACCAGGCGTCGCGGAACTCCTGGCTGGTGCCGGTCTTGCCGGCGGCGGGCCAAGGCGGAAGCTGCGCCTTCTGCGCGGTGCCGCTGACGATCGTCTCGCGCATCATCGCGTTCATCATGGCGACGTAGCGCGGCTCGACGATGCGTCCGAGATTTTGCGCCTTGCGCGCGAACAGGACCTTGCCGGCCTGCGTGCGCACGCGCTCGACCACGTGCGGCGCGACGGCGTCGCCGCCGTTCGCGAACGGCGCATAGGCGGAAACGAGCTCGATCAGCGAGACTTCCGAGGTGCCGAGCGCGAGCGAGGGATTGGCGTCGAGCTTGGAGGCGATGCCGAGGCGATAGGCGGTCTTGGCCACCGCGGCCGGTCCGACTTCGAGCGTGAGCCGCACCGATACGGTGTTGAGCGATTGCGATAGCGCCTGGGTCAGCGTCACCGGGCCGTGATATTCGTGGCTGTAGTTCTCCGGCTTCCAGCCCTTGAGCATCACCGGCTTGTCCTCGCGCACGGTCTCGGGCGTGAGACCGCGTTCCAGCGCGGTGAGATAGACGAACGGCTTGAAGGCGGAGCCGGGCTGGCGCTTGGCGGCGACCGCGCGGTTGTATTGGCTTTCGGCGTAGTTCTTGCCGCCCACCAATGCGCGCACCGCGCCATTGGGCGTCATGGCGACGATGGCGCCCTGGGCGACGTCGAATTTCGGTCCTTTGAGGGAAAGCTCGTCGACCAGCGCCTTCTCGGCCGCCGCCTGCAGGACCGGGTCGATCGAGGTTTCGACCACCAGATCCTGATCCAGGCGGCCGACCAGGTCGTCGAGCACGTCCATGATCCAGTCCGCCACGTAGTTGACGGAGCCGGCGCCCGCCGGCTTCACCGCGCGCGCGGGCTGCGCGAGCGCGGTCTTGGCCATGGTCTCGGTGACGAAGCCGAGCTCGGTCATGGCCGCGAGCACGGTCTGGGCGCGGCGCTCGGCGCCGGCCGGATTGCGGCTCGGCGCCAGCCGCGAAGGCGATTTCACCAGGCCGGCCAACATCGCGGCCTCGGCCACCTTCACCTGCCGCGCGGACTTGCCGAAATAGCGCTGCGCCGCCGCTTCGACCCCGTAGGCGCCGGAGCCGAAATAGACGCGGTTGAGATAGAGCTCGAGAATCTCCGCCTTGCTGAACTTGCGCTCGAGCCAGAGCGCAAGCACCAGTTCCTGCGCTTTGCGCCAGAGCGTGCGCTCCTGGGTCAGGAACAAGTTCTTGGCGAGCTGCTGGGTGATGGTGGAGCCGCCCTGCGACACGCCGCGGCGGAGCACGTTGGCGATCACCGCGCGCGCCAACCCCATGGGGTCGACCCCGACGTGGCGGTAGAAGCGGCGGTCCTCGATCGCGATGAACGCCTTCGGCAGGTAGGGCGGAAGCTCCTTGATCGGCACATCGGTGCCGCTCATCTCGCCGCGCATGGTGAGCGGCTTGCCGTCCAGCCCGACGATCTCGATCGTCGGCGGGCGCTTGGGCACTTCGAGCGATTGGATCGGCGGCAGCGTCGAGACGACGAAGGCGATCGCGCCGACCGCGGCGATCATCGCCCACAGCCCGAGCACCAGCGACCAGTAGAACAGCCGCCGCAGGACGCCGCGCCCACCGCGTTTGCGCCGGCGAGCGGCCGGCGCGCGGCTGGCGCGAGCGTGCGCACGCTCGTCGCTCGCTGGCGCCGCTGCGCCCGCATCGAGCGCTCCCGCGCGGCGTGCGCCGCCCTTTCGGACCGCCATCTCGGCTCCCCGTGGATCGACCCGGATGGACCGTAAATAGGCCGGTTTAAAGGGGGGTTACCGGCGCGCTGCCGGCCAATTCTTCGGGCAAAGCAAGCGAACGCCGCGGAGTTAACGCTGTTGCCGTCGTCCGCGCCGGAGCGGAAGAGCTCCGGCGTTCGGGGTCAGCCGGCCGCGGCGGTTTTAGCCGGCGCCGCTGCCGCCTCGGGCGCGGGCGACAAGAGCCCGATGAGGGCGCGTTTGATCGCGGCCTGGCGCGTCGCCGAGGTGATCTTCGCTCCGAACAGGTCGGTGACGTAGAACACGTCGACCACCCGTTCGCCGAAGGTCGCGACATGCGCGGACGCGATGTTGAGGCTGAGCTTGGACAACGTCGCCGTCAGCTCGAACAGCAGGCCGGGCCGGTCGAGCCCGGTCACCTCGACCATGGTGTAGCGGTTCGACCAGCCGTTGTTGATCGTCACCTCGGGCGCCACGGCGAACGCCTTGAGCCGGGCCTTCGCCGTCGCCCGCTTGGCGACCACTTCCGGCAGCCGCAACTCGCCGCGCAAGGCCTTCTCGATCGACTCCGTGATCCGTCCCGCGCGGCGCGCCTCGTCCGCGTCGTGCTCGAACTCGCGCGACACCGAAATGGTGTCGAGCGCGCGGCCGTCGGTGGTGGTGAAGATCTGCGCGTCGACGATATTGGCGCCGGCGACCGCGCAGGCGCCGGCGATGATCGAGAGCAGCCAAGGATGGTCGGGCGCGAGCAGCGTGAGCTCGGTCACGCCGCGCGCTGCGGGGAACGCGACGGTGGTGGCGAACGACTGCCCGCCCTGCGCGGCCGAGCGCAAAAAGCGCGCATGGGCGACTTTTTGCGGCAGGTCGACCTTGAGCCAATAGGCCGGGTAATGCAGCGCGATATAGCCGTCGATCTCGGCCGCGCTCCAGTCCGCGAGCGCGGCCCTGAACTCGGCCTGCGCCGCGGCCACGCGCTGAGCACGGTTGACCTCGGAAAATCCACCCGTGAGCACCGGCTCGGTTTCGTAATAGAGCGTGCGAATGAGCTGCGCCTTCCAGCCGTTCCAGACGCCGGGCCCGACCGCCTTGATATCGGCGGCGGTGAGGATGGTGAGCAGCTTCAGCCGCTCCACCGACTGCACCACGGCGCTGAAGTTCTCGATGGTCATGCGGTCGGAGAGATCGCGCGATTGGGCGACCGACGACATCACCAGATGCTCTTGGATCAGCCAGGCGACGGTCTCCGTCTCGGCCGGCGAGAAGCCGAGCCGCGGGCAGAGGTTGCGCGCGACGCGGGCGCCGGCGACGGAATGATCCTCGATCCGCCCCTTGGCGATGTCGTGCAGGAACAGCGTGACGTAGAGCAGCTCCCGATGCCGTGGCTGAATCGTCCGCATCAGCTCGTTGGCGAACTTGGTGTCCTCGGTGCGGCCGGCCTCGATGTCGGAGAGCACGCCGATGCAGCGCAGGAGATGCTCGTCCACCGTATAGTGGTGGTACATGTTGAACTGCATCATCGCCACGATACGGCCGAAGGCCGGCACGAAGTGGCCGAGAACTCCGGCCTCGTTCATCCGCCGCAGCACGGTCTCGGCGTCGTTCTTCGAGGTCAGGATCTCGAGAAACAGCCGGTTTGCCTCCTTATCGTCGCGCAGCGCCTGGTCGACGAGCTTGAGCGAGCGGGTGGCGAGGTGCATGGCGTCGGGATGGAACGCCAGATTGTACTTCTGCGCGAGGTGGAAGATGCGGATCAGATTGACGGGATCGCGCTTGAACACGTTGTCGTCGGCGACATTGATGCGGTTGTAATCGACGACGAAATCCTCGGTCTCGCTGAGCGAGCGCCGCGGTCGCGGCCGGAACTTGGCCATCATCCGGCTCAGCACCGGCATCGGCTTGGCCTGACTGTCCTCGAGCTTGGCGCAGAGGATGGCGGTGAGATCGCCGACGTCCTTGGCGATCAGGAAGTAGTGCTTCATGAAGCGCTCGACCTCGCGCAGGCCGGGATGCTCGGTATAGCCGAGCCGCACCGCGATCTCGCGCTGGATGTCGAAGGATAGTCGCTCCTCGGCGCGGCCGGTGAGGAAGTGCATGTGACAGCGCACCGCCCACAGGAAATCGCCGCAGCGGCGAAACCGCCGGTACTCGCGCGGGTCATAGACGCCGTGCGCGATCAGCTCCTCGCGCTCGCGCACGCGGTAGACGTATTTGGCGATCCAGTAGAGCGTGTGCAGGTCGCGCAGCCCGCCCTTGCCGTCCTTGACGTTGGGCTCGACCAGGTAGCGGGACTGGCCGGCGCGCCGGTGGCGCTCTTCCCGCTCGGCGAGCTTGGCGGCCACGAACTCCGCCGCGGTTCCCTGCACCACCTCCTTGTCGAAGCGCGCGACCAGTTCATCGTAGAGCTTGTGGTCGCCGAGGAGATAGCGCGCCTCGAGCAGCGCCGTGCGCACCGTCATGTCGGCCTTGGCCTGGCGGATGCACTCGTTGATCGAGCGCGTGGCGTGGCCGACCTTGAGCCCCATGTCCCACAGGCAATAGAGAATCGTCTCGGCGATCGATTCGCCCCAGGCGGTCTGCTTGTACGGCAACAGGAAGAGCAGATCGATGTCCGAGCCCGCCGCCAGGACGCCGCGGCCGTAGCCGCCGGTGGCGACGATCGCCATGTGCTCGGCTTCCGATGGATTCTGCGCGGGATAGAGGTGCTTGGCCGCGAACTCGAACAGCAGGCGGATGATCTCGTCCTGCATGAAGCACAGCCGCTCGGCGCAGCGCCGCCCGTGCCGGTCCTTGATCAGCAAGCGCTCGGCGGCGGCGCGTCCCTCGACCAGCGCGCTCTTGAGTTGCCGGGAGACCGCCAATCTCAGCTCGCGCTCGCTGCCGGAATGGACGTCGGCCAGGCCTTCGAGCTCCGCCGCTATGGCGGCCGCATCGAGGACCTCGGGTGCGGGCGGGGGCCGATCGTCCGGGGCCGGCATGGCTGTTTGGGGATTGAGCATGGTGCTTCGGGATAGCGGAGCCCGCGCAATGTGTCACCGGTAGCAGCGTGGCCAAGGCGAGCGGGCGGGAAAACATCCCTAGCAGCGAGTCCGCGGCAAAGCGAAAACAATTCCCCGTTCGCGCAAAAATACGACAAATATTTTCTCGTTGACGCCTTTCGCGGGGCTTTCTAAGAATGAATATAGCGCCGATTTGAGCAAGCAGCTTGCGGGCGCTTAACAAATGCAGCTAAAGCGCGGGGCCCGCCCCTCGCTAGGCCGACGGCGGGCAAAAAATTCCGCCGACATCAACCCGGGCCTTGCCGCGAACGAACGCGGCCAGGGTTCAACGTGGCTTAGGCTACACGATTGGAGCTCGTCATGACCGCGTTTTCCCGCCGTTCGCTTTTCGCCTCTGCCGTTGTCGTCGGACTGCTTCCGAGCGCGGCCCTGTTCGCCGCCGACAAGCCGAAGGAAATCTATGTCGACTGGGCGACCTACAATCCGGTGTCGATGCTGCTCAAGGATAAGGGCTTCCTGGAGAAGGAGTTCGCCAAGGACGGCATCAAGGTCGTTTGGGTGAAGACGGTGTCTTCCAGCAATGCGTTGCAGTTCCTCAACGCCGGCTCGATCAACTTCGGCTCGACCGCCGGCTCCGCCGCTCTCGTGGCCAGGATCAATGGCAATCCGATCAAATCGGTCTACGTCTATTCGCGGCCGGAATGGACGGCGCTGGTCACCACCAAGGACAGCAAGATCAACAAGGTCGAGGACCTCAAGGGCAAGAAGGTGGCGATGGTGCGGGGCACCGATCCGCACATTTTCGCGGTCCGTGCACTGCTCTCCGCCGGCCTCTCCGACAAGGACATCACCCCGGTACTGGTGCAACAGCACGCGGATGGTGGCACCGCGCTGCTGCGCGGCGACGTGGACGCCTGGGCAGGCCTCGACCCGATGATGGCGCAGCACGAGGTGAAGGACGGCGCCCGGCTGTTCTTCCGCAAGCCCGAGGCCAACACCTGGGGCATCCTCAACGTGCGGGAGGAATTCGCCAAGGATCACCCCGACATCGTCCGGCGCGTGATCGCGGCCTATGAGGAGGCGCGCAAATATTCGCTCGTCCACTACGACGAGCTGAAGAAGATTTTCATAGGCGTCACCGGCTTGGACGGCCCGGTCGTCGACAAGCAGCTCAAGGAGCGCACCGAGCTCACCCACAACAAGGTCGGCCCGGCACAGCGGGAGTCGATTCTGGAAGCCGGTGTTGCGCTGCAGAAGGCGGGCGTGATCGGCGCCAATGTGGACGTCAAGAAGTCGGTCGACGACCTTATCGACGATCGCTACGTGACGGTGACGAATTAGCGGCTGGAACGATCCGGTCGCGCATCGAGCACGGTGCGCTCCTCTCCCCACCCGAACTCGGGCGTCTTGCCCGAGTTCGGCATCCTCCGCGCGTTGTTGTTGCCAAACTGCGGCGTTGCATTTGTGGAGCCGGTTATGTCTGTTGTCTCCATGACGGCGAGCGTCGGACAAGCGGAACTATCGCAGGCGGCATCGAAGCCACGATTCGCGCGCGTCTTGCGGCCCGCGCTCGGCTTGCTGCTGCCGGTCGCGCTCGCCCTGTTCTGGGAGATCGCGGTGCGCATGGGTTTGTCCAACGGACGCTTGGTGCCGCCGCCGTCCGTGATTTGGAACACCTTCGTCGACCTCGCTGCGACCGGCGAACTGCAGCGCCACGCGCTGGCAACGCTCACGCGGGTTGCGGCCGGCTTCGTGTGCGGCGTCGCGGCGGGCACGATCCTGGGCGCGATCGCAGGTTACTCCCTGCTGACGCATCGCGTCGTCGATCCGACGCTGCAGGCCCTCCGCTCGATTCCCTCGATCGCCTGGGTGCCGCTATTCATCCTGTGGTTCGGCATCTTCGAGGCTTCCAAGATCATTCTTATCGCGGTCGGGGTATTCTTTCCGGTCTATCTCGGGGTCATGGGCGCGGTGATGTCGGTCGACCGCAAGATCGTCGAGGTCGGCCGCGTGTTTCGCCTCTCCGGCCTCGCCATGGTGCGGCGCATTCTGCTGCCGGCGGTGATGCCGGCCTACGTGATCTCGCTGCGCGCCGGGCTGGGGCTAGGCTGGATGTTCGTGGTCGCGGCCGAATTCCTGGGCGCCTCGACCGGTCTCGGCTTTCTGCTCATCGACGGCCAGCAGCTCGGCAAGCCGGCCCAGATCGTCGCTGCGATCGTCGCCTTCGCCATTCTCGGCAAGGCGACCGACTGGCTGATCGTCCTGGTTTCGACGCCGTTCCTGCGCTGGGAAGACCGCTTCGCGCGCACCTGAGACCAAATCGATGCTCGTGCTCGATCGCGTCGGCAAGACCTATCCCAACGGCGTGCGCGCGCTCGACGGCGTCTCGACCGAGGTCGCTCCGGGCGAAATTCTCGTCGTCATCGGCGGGTCCGGCTGCGGCAAGTCGACCATGCTGCGGGCGATTTCGGGTCTCGACACGCCGAGCCAAGGCAAGGTCGTGCTCGACGGCAGCGTGATCACCGCACCGCACGAGCAGATCGGCATTATCTTCCAGGAGCCGCGCCTGCTGCCCTGGCTGCGGGTCGCCGACAATGTCGGTTTTGGCTTGGAGCGGTATCCGAAAGCGGAACGAAGGGCGCGCGTGGCGCGCGCGCTCGACCGCGTCGGCTTGACCGAGAAGGCGAGGGTGTGGCCGCGCGAGCTCTCCGGCGGCCAGGCCCAGCGTGTCGCCATTGCGCGCGCATTGGTGCCGCGGCCACAGGTGCTCCTTCTCGACGAGCCGTTCTCCGCACTCGATGCGTTCACCCGCGCCGACCTGCAGGATCATCTGCTCGACCTGTGGACCGATCTGAAGCCGACGCTCGTCATCGTGACGCACGACGTCGAAGAGGCGATCGTCCTTGCCGACCGCGTCATGGTGATGCGGTCGCGTCCTGGCCGCGTGTACGAGGAGATCGCGTGCGACCTGCCGCGCCCGCGCGACCGGCAGTCGGCGGCCTTCGACTTCGTCAAGCGCCGCGTCCTCGCGGCGCTCGACCGCTCGCTCGACCGCGCCGTGATCACCGACGACGGCGAGACCCGGGCCGCCGCCGGCGGCGGGCTGTGGTGGTAGCGGACTTGCTTTTTTCGCCCGGCTGTCGTCTGTCCTGCGCCATTCGCCGTCCCTCTGCCGAAACGAGGTTGCATAATGGATGCCACCGCATTGCGCGCCATGCAGGCGCCGCTCAAAGAGCGCTACAAGGGCGACCCCAAGTCCGCCTACATCACCTTGAAGGCCAAGGGCACGCTCGATGACGCCCACATCGCCTGCAAGGTGGAGACCGGGCGCGCGCTCGCGGTCGCCGGCCTGCACCCCGCTACCGGCGGCTCCGGGCTCGAGCTGTGCTCCGGCGACATGCTGCTGGAGGCGCTGGTCGCCTGCGCCGGCGTGACGATCAAGGCGGTCGCCACCGCGATCGATGTCCCGCTCAAATCCGGCAAGGTGTCGGCCGAAGGCGACCTCGACTTCCGCGGCACGCTCGGCGTGGCCAAGGAGGCCCCGGTCGGCTTCGCGCAGATTCGCCTGCGCTTCGACCTCGAGACCGACGCGCCGCAGGACAAGCTCGACCAGCTGCTCAAGCTCACCGAACGCTATTGCGTCGTCTACCAGACGCTCAAAAGCGGCCCGCCGATCGAGGTGAGGCTCGAGCGGGGGTAACGCCGGCCCAAGCGTCCGTCAGGCTGCCATGCGTCATGCCCGGGCTTGGCCTGGGCATCCATCTTCTTGCGATGGATTGCCGGGTCGAGCGCCCGGCCATGACGGGAGAGGGCCGATGTTCCCCGATCCGCTGTTCTGGTACGAGCTCGCCCTCAAGATGGCGATGACGGCGACGATCGTCGTCCTGGCCTCGGTTGCGGTCGAACGCAGCGGGCCTTTCATCGGCGCGCTGATCGCCGCGCTGCCGACGGCGGCGAGCGCGGCCTATATTATCCTGGCGCTGGAGCACCCTCCCGCCTTCATCGCCGCCAGCGCCATCGGCAGCCTCGCGGCGAATGCGGCGGTCGCGGTCTTCGCGCTCGCCTATGCCGTGTTGGCGCAGCGGCACGGCATCGCGCTCAGCATCGGTGTCGCAACGTTCATATGGTTCGCCGTGGCCGCGGCGTTGCGGCTGGTCGAGTGGACGCCGGCCGGCGCGCTCGCGCTCAACGCGGTCGTGTTCGCCGTCACCATTCCGGCTTCGGCCCGTTACCGCCACGACGCGGTGCCGCGCCAGGACGTCAAGCGACGGCGCGGCGACATCGCGCTGCGCGCCGCCACCGCCGCGCTGGTGGTCGCGGCGGTGACGACGGCGAGCAACCGGATCGGCTCGTTCGCCTCCGGCATGTTCGCCGTATTCCCGATCGTGATGGCAAGCTTCGTCATCATCCTGCATCCGCGCGTCGGCGGCCGCGCCGCCGGTGCCGTGCTCGCGCACGCGCAACCCCCGCTCGTCGGTCTCGGCCTCGGCTTTTTCGGAGTTCATTATCTCGCCGGGGCGATCGGCGTGTGGTGGGCCTACGCCGCCGGCCTGGCGATCGCGATGGCGTGGAGCGGCGTGCTCTGGCTCCTGCGCAGGGCGCGGATGTGATCGACTTACCCTACTTGTCGATCGAGAGCTTGCGCTCGTGGATGACCTTGGCCCATTTCTGCTGCTGGCCCTTGATGTAGTCGGCGAACGCTTCCGGCGTGCTCGCCATCGGCTCGAACATCTGCGGGGCCAGGAATTTTTCGCGGAATTGCGGATCGGCCAGGATCTTCGCGACCTCGGCATTGAGCTTCATCACGATCTCGCGCGGCGTTCCGGCGGTTGCGAACAGCCCGAACCAGGTGGCCGCCTCGTAGCCCGGCAATCCGCTTTCGGCCACGGTCGGAATGTCGGCGGCGGGCGCAAGCCGCTTGCTGCTGCCGATGCCGAAGATCTTGATCTTGCCGGTTCGGAACGGCGGGAGCGCCAGGCTGACGCTGACCGACATCAGGTTGACGTGGCCGGCGATCACGTCGGTGAGCGCGGGCGCGGCGCCGCGGTAGTGCACGGGCACAAGCTGCGCCCCTGCCATGCTCTCGAACAACACCATGTTCATGTGCGGCGCGGATCCGATCCCGGCGGTGCCGTAGGTCAGCTCGCCCGGCTTTTGCTTCGCGAGCGCGATCAGTTCGCTCACGTTCTTCGCCGGTACCGCGGGATTTCCGAGCAGCGCCTGGTTGATGCGAACGAGCCCGGTGATCGGTGCAAAATCCTTCTCCTCGTCGTAGGGCAGCTTGCCTTTGCCGTAGAGGGTCGGATTGATCACGAAGGTCCCGGCCTCGGCCACCAGCAGCGAATAGCCGTCGGGAGCCGCCTTCGCCACGGACTGCGCGCCCACCACATGGGCGGCGCCGCCCTTGTTCTCGATCACGACTTGCTGGCCCCACGCCTCCGACAGCCGCTGTCCGACCGCCCGCGCCACCACGTCGGTAACGCCGCCGGCGGCAGCCGTCACCGTGATCGTGATCGTGCGCGCCGGATAGGCCTGCGCCTGCGCGGCGGCCGGGGCGGCGAGGCACGCGAGCGAGATCAACACGCTCCACCGTTTCATTGCGATCCAGCTCCCTCATGCGGGGCGTGGCCGCCCCGTTATCGATCTTCGGCCGCCGCCTTTGCTTTCAACGCATAGAGCGCCTCGAGCGCGTCGCGCGGCGACATGTCGTCCGGATGCAGCGCTGCCAGCGCCGCGATGACTGTATCAATTGCCGCGTCCCGCGACGGTCCCGACGTCGGGCGCGGCGCTGCGGCAAAAAGCGGCAGGTCGTCGAAGCCGCGCGGCGACGCGCGATCCTCGGCTTCGAGCTTGGCCAGCACCAGCTTCGCCCGCTCGATCACGGCTGCCGGCAGGCCCGCGAGCTTGGCCACCTGGATGCCGTAGCTGCGGTCGGCGGCGCCCGGTACCACCTCGTGCAGGAACACGACCTCGCCCTGCCATTCCTTGACCCGCACCGTGGCGTTGAACAGGCGCGGCAGCTTCGCCGCCAGCGCGGTCAATTCGTGGAAATGGGTGGCGAACAAGGCGCGGCAGCGATTGCTCTCGTGCAGATGCTCGATGGTGGCCCAGGCGATCGACAAGCCGTCGAAGGTCGCCGTGCCGCGGCCGATCTCATCCAGGATGACGAGCGAGCGCTCGCCGGCCTGATTGAGGATGGCCGCGGTCTCCACCATCTCGACCATGAAGGTCGAGCGCCCGCGCGCGATGTCGTCGGCCGCGCCCACGCGCGAGAACAGCCGGTCGACGGCGCCGATCCTGGCGCGGCGCGCCGGCACGAAACTGCCCATCTGCGCAAGGATCGCGATCAGCGCGTTCTGCCGCAGATAGGTCGATTTGCCCGCCATGTTCGGACCGGTGAGCAGATAGATGCGGCCGGCCGCGGCCTCACGCGGCGGCGAGAGATCGCAGTCGTTGGCGACGAACGGCCCGCCGTCGCCGGTGAGCGCCTGCTCCACCACCGGATGCCGTCCGCCCTCGATGATGAAATCGAGCGAGGCGTCGATATCCGGCCGTACGTAATGGCGCTCCACCGCGAGTTGGGCCAAGGCGGCGGCGACGTCGAGGATCGCAAGCGCCTCGGCGGCCTCCTTGATCGCGGCGGCTGCCGCCGTCACCGCAGCGGCGAGACGTTCGAAGGTCTCGAGCTCGATCCCGAGCGCGCGATCGGCGGCGCTGGCGATCTTGGCTTCGAGTTCGCCCAGCTCGGTGGTGGTGAAGCGTACCTGGCCGGCCAGCGTCTGCCGATGGATGAAGGTCGCGTTGAGCGGCGGCGCCATCAGCTTGTCGCCGTGCTGCGCCGTCACCTCGACGAAATAGCCGAGCACGTTGTTGTGGCGGATCTTCAGCGCCCGCACCGCGGTCGTGTCGGCATAGCGCGCCTGCAGCGCCGCGATCACGCGGCGGGATTCATCGCGCAGCGCACGCGCGTCGTCGAGCGCGCCGTCATAGCCCGCGCGCACGAAGCCGCCGTCGCGCTTGAGATGCGGAAGCTCGTCGGCGAGCGCCGCCTTGAGCTCGGCGGCGATCGCGACGTCGGGCCGGCGCAGCGCCCGCGCCGCCTGCGCGAGCTCGGCGGCGAGGCCCGGCGCGCTCCTCGAGTGCGGCCGCCAAGCCGGCGGCGGCGAGGATGCCGTCGCGGATGGCGGCGAGGTCGCGCGGCCCGCCGCGGCCGACCACGAGCCGCGCGAGCGCGCGGGCGAGGTCCGGCGCCGCCGCCAGGCGCGCGCGCATGTCGGCGCGCACCGCCGCGTCGGTAACGAAGAATTCGACCGCGTCGTGCCGCCCGGCGATCGCTTCCGGAGCGGTGAGCGGAGCCGCCAGCCGTTGAGCGATGAGCCGCGAGCCCGCCGCCGTCACGCTGCGGTCGATGGCGGCGAGCAGCGATCCGCGGCGCTCGCCGGCGAGCGTGCGCACGAGCTCGAGATTGGCGCGGGTCGCCTGGTCGATCGAAAGCGTTGCGCCTTGTGGCTCGCGCACCGGCGGGGTGAGCGGCGGCCGCCCGCCAAGCTGCGTGCGCTCCACATAGGTGGTGCAGGCCGCGGCCGCCGTGAGCTCGAGCCGCGACAGCGCGCCGAAGCCTTGCGTGGTGGAGAGCCCGAAATAGCCGGCGAGCCGCCGTTCGGCCGTGGCGCCGTCGAACACGTCGCGGGTGAGCGGCGTCACCGCCGGCAGCGAGCGCAGATAGGGGGCGAATTCGGCGTCGCCGTAGAGCGCGTCCGACACGATGATCTCGCCCGGTTCGAGGCGCGCGATCTCGGCGGCAAGGCCGGCGCGGTCGCATTCGGCGATGCGGAATTCGCCGGTCGAGATGTCGATCCAGGCGAGCGCGAAGCGGGCCTCCTCGCCGGTGGAGGCGCGCGCGCGCGCGATCGCCAGCAGATAATTGTTGCTGCGCGCGTCGAGCAGCGAGTCCTCGGTCAGCGTGCCCGGGGTGACCAGCCGGATCACGTCGCGCCGCACCACGCTCTTGCCGCCGCGCCTCCTCGCCTCGGCCGGGTCCTCCAGTTGCTCGCACACCGCGACGCGATGGCCCAGCGCGATCAGGCGGTGGAGATATTCGTCGGCGCGATGCACCGGCACGCCGCACATCGGGATGTCGCGGCCGAGATGCTTGCCGCGCTTGGTGAGCACGATGCCGAGCGCGCGGGCGGCGACTTCGGCGTCCTCGAAGAACAATTCGTAGAAGTCGCCCATCCGGTAGAACAGCAGGCAATCCGGATTGGCGGCCTTGATCTCGATATATTGCTCCATCACCGGGGTGATGCGCCCGCTGTCCTCGTTCGCGCCGGGCGCGGCGGCGCCCGCGTTGTCGGCCGGCGGGCCGGATGCGAAACCGGACGGAGCTAGGGGGCGCGCGGCATCCATGGCGGCGCGACGCTAGCAGATGGCGCGGCGAGATTCATGCGGGCGCGGAAAGATAGCCACAAGGATGCGAGAAAGTCGTCCAGGCTCGCGCTATGTTCGATTTGGCGACGCCTGCGGTGTCGGTCTGCTGCCCGCCCAGGAGGGGGAGCGGGGCGCTTCGATTCGCGGCGTTGGCGGAACGCGCTCGACGCCGCGTCGCTCAAACCTCCGCCCGGCTCCAAGGCGCGATGCGCCGTTCGACCCATTTCAGCGCCGCGGTCAGAGACACGCCGAGGATCATCAGCAGGATCACCGGCACGAAGCTCTTGTCCATCTCGAAAATGTGGGTGTAGCGCGTGATCATGTAGCCGAGGCCGGAGATCGACGTGAAGAACTCGGCAATGATCATGCCGACGAGGCCGCGCCCGATCGCCAGCCTGATGCCGGCGGCGATGAAGGGCACCGACCACGGCAGCAGCACGTGCGTCCACAGCTGTACTTCCGATACGCGGAACGAGCGCGCCACCTCGATGATGTTCTTGTCGCATTCGCGCACGCCCTGATAGGTGTTGATCAGGATCGGGAAGATGGCGAACAGGAACACGACGATGATCTTGGCCTGCATGTGGATGCCGAACCATAGCACCAGGAGCGGGACGAGCGCGGCCATCGGCGTTGCATAGAGCGCATTGAGCGGCATATCGAGCGCCCAGTCGACCGGCCGCACGCGCGCCATCACCACGGCGAGCGGAATTCCGACCAGAATAGCGAAGCCGAGGCCGTAGAACAGAACCTGCAGACTCTGCCAGGTGTAATAGGGAAGCTCGCCGCTGAGCGTGAGGTGGTAAGCAGCCTCGATAATCTTCGAAGGATAGGAGAAGAAGATCGGATTGACGAGCGGTCCGCCCAGTTCCCACACCGCGAGAATGAGGGCGATAAAGCCGTAGCGGTAGATCGGCGGTTGGCGCCAGAATGGAACCTTCCTCTTCGCCGCAGTCGTGCTCGCGGCAAGCGCACCGCCGATCTCGCCGGCCTGAGCCTCGTTGATGGCGTCCATGGGCTTTGGCTCCCGGCTACATTATAGCGATGCTCCGGATCGGCACTCCGGGGCTGCGGCGGCGCGCCGGCCAGACCTACCCGATTTCGACGAAATCGACTACGGCGACTCGGAAGGGCAGACCGGTCCCTTCCACTCGCCCAGTTCCTTAATGGCCTTGTCGGCGAAGGATCGATCGACGACGTCCTCGTAGTTAGGCGCCTTGTCCTTTTCGAGGTTGCCGACGCGGACCATCAGGTCGGTCGAGAAGGCCACCCGCTCCGGGGAAAGCCCGTGGTTGGCGTCCCAGATGCATTGTTTCAACAGGAAGTCGTACGAGTCCTTGAGGACGTCCTGCGGCAGACCAGTGTACTTGACCAGGATCGGAAGCACCTTGCCCGGGTCGGTATACATCACGCGCGTTCCCTTGATGTGGGCCTTGACGAAGCCCTCGATCGCGCCGCGCCGGGTGGCGATCGAGTTCTCGGACACGACCAGCGCGTTGTAGAGCTGTTTCGGCTGCAGTTCCCACATCCGCGCGATGGCATGCAGATCGGGCAGTTTTCGCTTGGCGAACATTTCCTGCTCGATATGGAGGATCGCGCTGTCGATCTGGCGGGCGACCAGCGGCGGCACGTCTTCCGACATGATGCTGACGAAGCTCACGTCCTTGGGATCGACCTTACCCGCCCGCAACACGGCCCGCGCCAGCACGTCGGCAAAGCCGCCCGGCTCCTGAATGCCGATTTTCTTGCCCTTGAGGTCGGCGGGGGTCGCGATTTCCTTCTGCACCACCATCGAGGCTTCGAGTTTGGGGGAATTGGACAGGATGATCTTGGTCGGCGCGCCCTTGGCGCGGCCGACGATCGAGAACGGACCCGGAGACGAGGAGATATCGACGCTGCCCGCCACCATGGCGCGGTAGGTCTTCACCCCGCCTTCGAGCTCGAGGATCTCGATGTCGAGGCCCTCCTGCTTGAAGAAGCCGAGTTCTTTGGCGACGTGCAACGGCATGAGCACGATATTCGGCGGCGTGGTCGGCATGCCGATGCTTAGCTTGGTTTGCGCGTGTCCGCTGTCGGCAGCCGCGAGCGGCGCGGCAGCCAGCAACGCGATGGTGGCGCGGCGTATCGACATTTGATCCTCCCGTCTTCGATTGCCTCTTGCGAGAACCGCTGCGGAGCGAAGCGATTGTTGTGCCGCGGCGGAGCCCCTCCCGCCGAAGCGCCGGCGATCATCCGACTAAAATCGCCGGAATCGAAACGTCAAAGCCCGCCGGCCATCGTGCCAGATTGTCGCAGATATGCGATCCTGGGCGGCCCGTTCATCAAGGCACCGTGGCCTTCGAGTATCCGCTGCGACCCGCTGAAGCGAAATGCGAGCGAAGAACCCGGCCCGGTCATTCCGGCCGGATGCCCGCCAGCCTGATCACCTTGCCCCACTTCTCGACCTCCGCCGCCATGTAGGCGCCGAACTCCGCGGGCGTGAAGAATATCGGCGTGGTGGCCACCTCGGCGAGCCGCGCGCGCACGGCCGGATCAGCCAGCCCGGCATTGATCTCGCGGTTGAGCCGCCCGATTATTTCCGGCGCGGTGCCGCGCGGCACGCCGAGCCCGCACCAGGAATTCGCCTCGTATCCTGCGACCGTCTCGCCGATGGTCGGCACGTCCGGCAGCGCGTCGGATCGCCGTTTGCTCGCCACCGCGAGGATGCGCAATCTGCCCGATCGGATGTGCGCCAGCGAGCCGGTCAACACGTCGAAGCCGACCTGCACCTGTCCGCTGATGAGGTCGGTAACCATCGGCGCGCCGCCGCGATAGGGAACGTGAATCATCGTGGTGCCGGTCATCATCTTGAACAGCTCGCCGGCCACGTGCGAAGTCGAGCCGGTGCCGAACGAGGCCATGGTGACCTTGCCCGGATTGGCCTTGGCGTGGGCGACGAGCTCGGCGACGGTCTTGGCCGGAACCGACGGGTTCGCCACCATCACCAGCGGAAAATCGATCAAACCGGACACCGGCGCGATATCGTGCAGCAGGTTGAACGGAAGCGCATCGAACAGCGTGACGTTGACCGCCGCCGACGCCGGAACGAACAGCAGCGTGTAGCCGTCGGCCGGGGAATTGACCACCGTCTGAATCGAGATATTGCTGCTGGCGCCCGGCTTGTTCTCGATGACGACCGGCTGGCCGAGCCGCTCCGCCAACCACGGCGCCATGATCCGGGACACGATGTCGGCGCCGCCGCCGGGCGGAAATCCGACCACCCAGCGCAGCGGCCGCGACGGATAGGACTGCGCCCGTGCTAGCGACGACAGGGCAGGAAGGGCGGCAGCCGCTCCTGCCAGCCGCAAGAATTGACGGCGAGGAAGTGTCATGGCGTTCCCTCCCTGCAATGGCGGCGACCCGGCCAAGGCCGGCATATGCCAACCACGATAGGCGCGGTGATGCGTGACGACAAAGCCAAACTCGTTGGCACCTGGAAGCTCGCCTCCTGCGTCATGGAGGATGTCGAAACCGGGGAGCAAAGGCCGGTCTGGGGTGAACATCCAAACGGCTATCTCGTTGTGACGTCAAGTCGCTGGATCGTCGTTCAAACCGCGGAAGGGCGTACCGTTGCGAACACCGATGCGGAGCGATCGGCTGCGTTTGGCTCGATGCTGGCCTATTCCGGCAGATATCGTGTCGAGGGCGACAAGGTCGTCATCAAGGTCGACATAGCCGGGGACGAAACATGGAACGGCGTGGAGCAGGTCCGCTTCTGGCGGATCGAAGCCGGCCGGCTGCACATAGAAGCCGCGCCGCAGTCCTACGCCAATTTCGGCGGCAAGGTGATGCGCGCGACCCTGATCTGGGCGCGAGAGAAGTAGCCGACGGCAGGGGCGCCGGGCTCACGGCCGGCGCCGTGCGCATCGCGGGGGAGATGAGCCTATTTCCGAGGGTATGTTTCGCGACGGCGGCTACTTCACCAGCTTCACGCCGGTGACGGCTTCGAGATTCTGGTAGTCGATCTTGTCGCGGTCGGCCTTGGGAATGTTTAGCGAATCGAGAATCTGCAGCGTGACCCGCGGATACATCGTGCCGCCTTCCGGATCGAACGGGCAGTCCGAGGCGAACACGATCTTCTCCAGCGGGAAGAATTCGAGCCCGCACTTGGTGGCGGGCACGCCGCCGAACACCGCGGTGTCGGCGTAGAAATCCTGTTTGAAGTAGTCGAGCGGCCGCTTCTTCAGGCTCTTGCGCAGCGAGACGTAGTCTTCGTCGCTGGTGCGCGAGCCCAGCACGTCCCAGCCCGGGCCGATGCGGCCCTCCAGCATCGGCACGATGCCGCCGAAGTGGTGGGTGATGATCTTGAGATTGGGATGGGTATCCATGATCTTGGAGAATACCAGCCGCGCCATCGCGGTCGCGGTCTCGTAGGACCAGCCGAACGTCCACCAGATTTCGTACAGCGACTTCTTCTCGTCGATGTAGTCCGGCATGTTGGCGCCACGCGCCGGATGCAGCCAGACCGGCTTGCCCAGCTCGTTCATCTTCTTCCAGAACGGCCGATATTGCGGCCGGTCGAGCGGCTTGCCGGCGACGTTGGTATAGATCTGCACGCCGAGCGCGCCGAGCTTGATCGCGCGCTCCGCCTCGGCGGCGCCGGCGTCCGGGGCATCGAGCGAAATTTGCGCCACCCAGCCGGGGAAATGATCCTTCTCCTTGGCGCACAATTCGACGAAGCCGTCGTTGAGGATGCGGATGAGCTCGTCGATCTCGGCCGGGCTCTTGGCGAAGGTCTCCACCGGCGGCTGCGGGTAGGACAGGATCTGCTGATAGTCCTTGTGACCGTCGACGATCTTCTTGCGATGATCGAGATCGAACAGTGCCGGCAGCGAGCGCACGCGCTTGCCCATGTCCTTGTAGTCGCCGGCGACCGCCTGCATCTTGTCGAAGAACTTTTTCGGGAAGAAGTGCGTATACGCGTCGATCCGCATCTGCGGTCCTCCAGCTTTTCTTGACGTGACGAGTTGCGCGGGCGGCGCGCCATCATCAGGGGGTCGTGTGGGACGTTTTGTTACAGGCTCGAGAGGGGAGAGTCCACGGCGTCACTCGGCCGCGATGCGCAGGCTGATCTGCTGCTCGAACTCGGCGAGACAGCGCGTGAGCGCCTCGCCCTCGGGGTCGGCGAGCGCGGCCGCGCGTGCGCTGGCGACGGCGTCGACGGCTTGCCGCAGCGGGATGCCGCCCGCCAGCAGCGGACAGACGATCCGCGCCTCGATCAGGCGGTAGTTGGCGATGCCGCGCTTCAGGGTGTCGCCGTAGCCCTTGATCAGTCGCGCGCATTCCGCGACTTCGAGCGCGAGATCGCCCGAGAGTCGCGCGGCCTCGTCGATGAGCCGTAGCCAGGCTTCGATCGCGCGCTGTTCCTCCTGGTAACGGTAGGATTTCGGACGCCAGCCGCGCAGCTTGGCGAGCAGCCAGAAGCGCCCAAAGCCCGACACCGACGCGGTGTTGACCTCCATCCCCCAATGCGCGCGCTCGATCCAGCCGCGCCGTTCCGCCAGCGCGAGGATGCGGGTGGCGAGCTTGGGCGGAAGGATCGAGCACATCTCCTCGATGCCGGGCTTGAGGAACTCGGTCACCGTGAACGGCTCGCCCGGCTTGGCGCCCATCTCCGCCGCGATGCGCGCGAGCCGCGCCGGATCGATCTTGGCCTGCGCGACGCGGATCACGTCCTCATAGGACATGCGCAGCGCCAGCTGCCGCGCGGTTTCCCGCAGCAACCGGCCACCGGCGTCGCAGCGCGCGTCGGCGGCGCGGATCGCCGCCAGCCGGTCGAGATAGAGCCGCGCATAGCCGATGTCCTGATAGGCGGCGAGCCGCCGCGCGCCTTCGAGGATCACGTCGCGGGCGGTTGCCGGCATCGACGCGACGATCTCGCGTTCGAGCCGGCGAGGCCGGACGCGGTTGGCTTCGCGCGCGTGCCGGCGCCGGCCGCCGGGCCGGCGGCGCTCGCGCGCTGCGCGGCCGCAAGCCCGGCGCGAAAGCCTGCGAGGTTGGCAGCGACGGCCTTGCCGTCGGCGCGGATCGCGCCTTCGAACGCCGCCGCCGGAATCGGCAGCCGACCGCAGCCCGCGATGAGTCCGAGCATGACCGCGTTGACCATCGCGCCGCTTTCCTTGGCGAGCGCTTCCATGTCGATGAGGAGATGCGCGCGCGCATGCGATTCGATTGCCGCGATCAGGCGCGCGCTGTCGTAGCGGCCGTCGGCCATCGCCATTTTCTCCACCACCAGGTAGGAGCGGGCGGTCGAGGCGATCATCAAGGTGCGATCGGGCGTGACGAAGCCGCCGGCGACGGCGCGGCCCGCTTCCATCAGCTCGCTCGCCAGCACGATGTCGACGTCGCCGATGCCGGGCGCCAGCGCCAGCACCGGCCGCGCCGGCAGCTCGCGCCACGCCACCGGAACGATCTCGATGTAATAGGTGGTGGCGCCGGTGCGCTGGGCGACGCCGGGGATCGAGGTCGACTGCACGGGAAAATCGAGCTGCGTCGCCGCGGCGACGATCCAGTCCGTGAGCACGCCGCCGCCCTCGCCGCCGAGCGCGGCGATGAGGAGCGTGATCGGCCGGACCTGCGGAGCGCTCATGCCCGCGCCTCGATGCGCCGTCCCGCGAGCCAGCCGATGATCGCCTGCGCGCAGGCGGTGCAGCGCGCGATCCCAGAGATTCGGATTGCGGATGATCTCGGCGCGGTAGAACGACGGACACAGGACGGCGGCGTGGGCGACCTCGCCGCACAGGCCGCAGCCGACGCAACTCTCGATCACGGTCGCGACCGGATCGCTGCGCAGCGGATCGGGGTTGGGCTTGACCGTGAGCGAGGGGCAGCCGGAGAGCCGGATGCAGGAATGGTCGCCGGTGCAGATCTCGTCGTCGACGCCGAAGCGCACGCGCACCACGCGCTCGCCGCGCTCGAGCTTGGCGGCGTCCTCGGCGCGCACGCGGCGCTGGCGGACGAGCTGACATTCGCCGTCGGCGATGATCACCTTGAGGCCGCGCTCGGCGGTCCGCATGGCCTCTTTCAGCGTCTTGGCCATCTTGGCGACGCTGTAGCTGCGCACGGTGCGCAGCCAGTTGACGCCGAGGGAGCGCAGCGTCTGCTCGATGGTCATGCCGGTCGGCGTGCCGCTGCGGTTGGCGGCGCTCGAGGGCAGATATTGCTGGCCGGTGGCGGCGGCGTAGCCGTTCTGCATCACGATCAGCACGCCGTCGCCCTTGTTGAACAGGTTGGAGGCGACGCCGGTGATCAGCCCGTTGTGCCAGAACCCGCCGTCGCCCATGACCGCGATCGGCCGGCGCTCCATGTTGGGGCCGACGGCGGCGGCGCTGGCGAGCGACATGCCGTAGCCGAGGATGGAATTGCCCAGGCTGAACGGCGCGAAGGTCGCGAACGAATGACAGCCGATATCGGCGCTGATGTGGGTCGGGCCGAGCTCGCGCTGCATCAGCTTGATGGCGGCAAACACCGGGCGCTCAGGGCAGCCGGTGCAGAAATTCGGCGGCCGCGCCGGGATGTCGCCGACCGCGGCGACCGCGGGCGGCTTGTGCGCCAGCATTGCCTGCGCGCGCGCGCCGATCGCATCGGCGTCGAGGCCGGCCGGCCGTGTCTGCGC
This sequence comes from uncultured Alphaproteobacteria bacterium, assembly GCA_963712565.1. Taxonomy (GTDB): domain Bacteria; phylum Pseudomonadota; class Alphaproteobacteria; order Rhizobiales; family Xanthobacteraceae; genus VAZQ01. The sequence goes on from CAVQIP010000053.1 coordinate 175,427, forward strand.
GACGAACGACGCAAGCCCGTCGAGCAGCACCTCCGAGGTGTATTCGCCCGCGCGCGGGAGGCAGCCCTTGCCCAGCACGCGGGTCTGGATATCGGCGCGCCGCAGCTCCACGTTGACGGCCTGCTCGACATAGTCGGGACTGCCTTCCTCGACCACCAGCACGGCGCGCTTGCCCGCGCAGAACGCGCGCAGCTCCTCGGGGACGAGCGGGTAGGCGACGTTGAGCACGTAGATCGGGATGCGGGTCGCGCCGTAGAGATCGGCGAGATCGAGCCGCGCCAGCGCGCGCAGCACGCCGTTGGTGAGCCCGCCGAGGACGATGATGCCGACGTCGCCGAGATCGCCGGCGATCACCTCGTTGAGCCTGCGCGCGCGGATGAATTGCTGCGCGGCGGGAAGCCGCTCCTCGACCTTGCGCCGCTCCTGTGAAAAGACGACCGGAGGATGCGCCAGCCGCTCGTATTCGAAGCGCGGCGGCCCGGCGAGGCGGTTCTTGCCGGAGACGGCGGCGCGGCGATTGGCCTTGGCCTTGAATTCGCCGGTGACGTGACAGGCGCGCACGCGCAGCTCCATCATCACCGGCGCATGGCTCGCCTCCGAGAGCGCGAAGCCTTCTTCGACCAGGCGCACGATGGTCGGCAGATCCGGGCGCGGATCGAGGAGCCACATCGAGGATTTCATGGCATAGGCGTAGGAGCGCTCCTGGATCACGCTCGCGCCCTCGCCGTAATCCTCGCCGAGGACGATGAGCACGCCGCCGACGACGCCGGGGGAGGCGAGGTTCGAAAGCGCATCGGCCGCCACGTTGGTGCCGACGATCGACTTCCAGGTCACCGCGCCGCGCAGCGGATAGTTGATCGAGGCGCCGAGCATGGCGGCCGCGGAGGCCTCGTTGGTGCAGGTCTCCAGATGCACGCCGAGATCGCCGAGGATGTCCTCGGCATCGACCAGCACATCGAGCAGATGCGAGACCGGCGCGCCCTGATAGCCGCCGACATAGCTCACGCCCGACTGCAGCAGCGCCTTGGTCACCGCCAGGATGCCCTCGCCGCGGAAGGTCTCGCCTTCGCCGAGCTTGAGCGCCTGCACCTCTTTCTTGAACGAGCGTTCCATCGCCGGGTCCTGCGCGAAGGAGGCTACATCTATAACGGGTCCGAGACGAATGCTACGGCCGCGCCTGTTCCAGCATCCAGGCGCCGTAGCCGACTACGCGGTCGCGCGAACCCGCCGTGTCGCCCGAGTTGCACAGCGCCAGCCGGCGCAGCGCGAGGCCCCGGCGCTCGGCCTCCAGCAGCAGCCCGGCCACCGGGAGAAAGCCGCAGGCCTGATCGGGTCCCAGGCTCGACCACTCGCGGCGCTCGATGGCCGCGGCGGTCGCGGCATCGCGGCGCCGCGCGGTGTCGTAGTCGTGATAGTGGGAGAGATCCGAGCTGACGACGATCAGGGTTTCCGGCCCGCCCCACAGCCGCCGCAGCACCTCGGCGACTTGCGGCGGAACCGCATCGCCGACCAGGAGCGGCACCACCGCGAACGCGCGCAGCAGCATCTGCAGGAAGGGCAGCTCGACTTCGAGCGCGTGCTCGGGGGCATGCGGCGCATCGGCCTCGACGACGAAGGGCAGATCGGCGATGGCGGTAAGCGCATCCCGGTCGACGGGCACGCAGCCCAGCGGGGTTTCCAGGCCATCCACCGTCGGGACGGCGATGCCGCGCACCGCGATATAATGGGCCGGCCCGATCAGCACGACGCGCCTGATCGCGCGCGCACCGTCCTTGAGCGTCGCGAACGCCGCGGCGGCGACGCCGCCCGAATAGACGTAGCCGGCATGCGGCGCGATCAGGGCTTTGGGTGCGGTTTTGCCGGACGGCGGCGCCGCGGCGAGCAGTTCCGCAACCATCGTCCGCAGCCGCTGCGGATGCCGCTCATAGAACAGGCCTGCCACCGCTGGCGGCCGGGTTTTTGCCCCTTGCGCGCGTGCTTCCACCATTGCTCCTGCTCTTGCCGATACCCAGATATAATGCCGCTCCTGACATTTTGCCCGGGTTGGAAATGGATGCATCGGTTATCGAAGGCGTGCCCGGCCGCTACTGGCACCGGCTGGAGGACGGCCGCCTGCAGTGCGACCTGTGCCCGCGCTATTGCAAGCTGCATGAGGGCCAACGCGGCCTCTGCTTCGTGCGTGCGCGTCAAGACGGCCAAATGGTGCTGACCACCTACGGCCGCTCGTCCGGCTTCTGCATCGATCCGATCGAGAAGAAACCGCTCAATCACTTCTTTCCCGGCACGCCGGTACTGTCGTTCGGCACCGCCGGCTGCAACCTGACCTGCAAGTTCTGCCAGAACTGGGACATATCCAAAGCGCGGGCGCTCGATCGCGTGCAGGACCAGGCTTCCCCCGCGGCGATCGCCGAAGCGGCGGTGCGAAGCGGCTGCCGTTCGGTTGCGTTCACCTACAACGATCCCGTGATCTTTCTCGAATACGCCGTGGACGTGGCGCAGGCCTGCCGCGAACGCGGCATCAAGACGGTGGCGGTGAGCGCGGGCTACATCGCGCCGGAGCCGCGCATCGAGTTCTTCCGGCACATGGACGCCGCCAATATCGACCTCAAGGGCTTCACCGAGGGGTTTTACAAGAATCTCTGCTCCGGCAAGCTCGCGCCCGTGCTCGAGACGCTCGAATATCTCAAGCATGAGACCGAGGTCTGGTTCGAGATCACGACCTTGCTCATTCCCGGCGAGAACGACGCGCCGGCGGAAATCGAGGCGCAGAGCCGTTGGCTGATCGAGCATCTCGGTCCCGACGTGCCGCTGCACTTTTCCGCGTTCCACCCGGACTGGAAGATGCTGGACACGCCGGCGACGCCGCCGCGGACACTGCATGCGGCGCGCCGCATCTCGATGCAGGCGGGGCTGCGCTACGTCTACACCGGCAACATCCACGATCCCGCCGGCCAGAGCACTTATTGCCACGGTTGCGGCGCCACCCTCATCGGCCGCGACTGGTACGATCTGACGGCATGGAATCTCGGCGCGGACGGGCGCTGCCTCGACTGCGGCACGCCGTGCGCCGGGGTGTTCGATGGCGGGCACGGACATTGGGGGAGGCGCCGCCAGTCGATCAGCGTGCAGGCATTCGCCAACTCTTGATCGGCCGCGCCGCCGCCCTCCCGAAAGCCACCGTCGTTCTCGCCTGGCCGCTGAGAGCTGCTACCGAGGTTGCGAGTCGCCTGCCATGGCCGCAATCAGGCCTGTTTGCAGATCGGTATAGCGAAAATCCGGGAACGCCCGCAGACAGGCGCTGCTGTCGAATGCGCGATAGCCGCCATGGGGCATGGGGCCTTGCCGCGGCGTGCCGCGCACGGCGACGGGCGGATGGTACATCGCCGCGATTCGTTCGGCGATGTCGCGGAAGCTGTGCACGCTTCCCGTCGCCACGTTGAGAACGCCACGGCTTCGATGCGCCAGCACCCGCATGATGATCTCCGCCACGTCGTCGATGAGAACGTGGTCGCGCTGTTCCTCGCCCTCGCCGAACAGCACGATGTCCTGTCCGGCGGCGGCGAGGCGCCGGAACCGGTTGGGCCCGTAGCCATTGTGCGGATCGGTCGCGCCGTACAGCAGCGTCGGACGCAGGATCGCCAACGGCGCCTTCACTACCGATTTCAGCATCAACTCGCGCGCCAGGTGCATGGCCCCGTGCAGCGAGCTCGGCTCGGCGCAGGAATCTTCCGTCAGGGGGGCCCGCGCGTCGCGGTAGACCGCGTCGGAACTGACGTAGACCACGTGCGTTACCGGCGCTTGCTCCAGGGCTTGGCACACGCACTCCATCATCCGGACGTTGTCGATGAGCATGGCGACGTCTCTGCACGGCGCGCGGGCGGAAATCACCACGACCGCATCGTCGGGCCGAAATTGGCCGGATAGTCGACGGGCCGTGCCGGCGGCGAGAAGGTCGGCCTCGGCGCGTCCCAACGCCAGGACCGCGACGCCGTGCGACGCCAGCAGGCGCGCGCTGGACGAGCCGACGAAGCCGTGGGCGCCGAGGATGACCACGCGCCGCGGCGGAAGCGCTTCGGGATTGAGATGCTCGAGCATGAGGCGCGTCGGACGGTCCGCCTCCGATTCGCGGCCGGCCGCAGCCGGCCGGACTAGAACATCCCGTTGTTGTTGGCGGCCTTCTCCGGGATCGGCTGGATCACGTCCCAGTGCTCGACCACCTTGCCGTTCTCGAGCTTGAAGATGTCGATGATGGCGTTGCCGCGCGTGCCCGGCTCGCGCACGGCGTGGACGTGCACGATCACGTAGTCGCCGTCGGCGAAGATGCGTTTGATCTCGCTGCGGTTGTTGGGGAACTTGTCCTTCAAGAAGGCGATGAAGGCCTTGAGCCCCTCCGGCCCGTCGGCGGCGATGGGATTGTGCTGGGTGTAGCGGTTGCCGAGATATTTCGAGGCGGCATCGAAGTCCTTCTGGTTGAGCGCGGCGTCGTAGAAGGCGGCGATCGTCTTCTTGTTCTCCTCCATCTGTTTGGCGTCGGCGGCGAGCGCCGGACGAGCGGCCAACATGGCGAGGGCGGCAAAGCCGGCAATTAGCATGGGTCTGGACATGGTGGACTCCTCTCGCTGTGACGCGAAATCATACCGCGTCCGGTTGATCAATTCATTTCGCGACGACAACAGCCAATCCCGAGCTGATGAGATGGATTTCATCACATTTTCGAGGGCAGGTAGAGCGCGATGATCGGGAAGGCGATCAGGATGATGAGGCGAAGGATGTCGGTGACGATGAACGGCAGCACGCCGTAGAAGATGGTCGAAATCTTCACGTCCTCCACCACGCTCTTGATCACGAAGATGTTCATGCCGACCGGCGGGTGGATGAGGCCGAGCTCGACCGTCATGACGATGATCACCCCGAACCAGATCGGGTCGAAACCGAGCTGTTTGATGACGGGGAAGATGATCGGAACCGTGAGGATGATCATGGCCAGCGCATCCATCAGGCATCCGAGCACCAGATACATGACCATGATCAGCGCCAGCACGCCGTAGCGGCCGAGCCCGAGCGAGGTGAGGAACTCGGTGACCTTCTGCGGGGTCTGCGTCACGGTGAGGAAGTAGCCGAACAGGATCGCGCCGATCAGCACGGTGAATACCGCCGCGGTGATGCGCGTGGTCTCGAGCAGCGAGCGATAGATGTCCGAGGGCGACAGCCGGCCGCGCACGACCCCGATGACGAAGGCACCGCCGGCGCCGGCGCCCGCCGCCTCGGTGGCGGTGAACACGCCGCCATAGATGCCGCCGATGACGAAAGCGAACAGCAGCAGCGTCGCCCACACGTCGCGCAGCGCGGCGACGCGCTCCTTCGAGGAATGCCGCGGCCCCGCCGGCAGGAAGGCAGGCCGCGCCAGGCCGATCAGCGTGATGGTGACCATGTACATGGCGACCGCGAGGACGCCCGGCAGGACCCCGGCGATGAACAGCTTGCCCACGTCCTGCTCGGTGATCAGCCCGTAGATCGCCAGCACCGTCGACGGCGGGATCATGATGCCGAGCGTGCCGCCGGCGGCGATCACGCCGGTGGCGAACGACTGCGGATAGCCGTAGGAGCGCATTTCCGGGTAGGCGACCTTCGAGAACGTCGCCGCGGTCGCGACCGACGAGCCGCAGATCGCGGCGAACCCGCCGCAGGCGGCGATGGTGGCGATGCCGAGCCCGCCACGCAGATGGCCGAGGAAGGCGTTGGCCGCGCGGAACAGCTCCCGGCTCATGCCGGAGGTGGTGGCGAACGCGCCCATGAGCAGAAACAGCGGCACCACGGCGAAGTTGTAGTCGGTCACCGTCCGCATGGTGGTATGGCCGACATTCTTCAAGGCTGCCGGCCCGCCGACGATGTAGGCGAAGCCGCTCACCCCCACCAATCCCATCGCCATGCCGACCGGCACGCGCAGCAGCATCAGCACGAACAGGACGACGAAGCCCAGAACTGCAATGGCGTCGGAACTCATTGCAACGATCTCATTCCACCGGCTTGACGATCTGCCGGCTCAGCAATTCCGGATGAAAGATCAGGCGGTAGGTGCGCAGCGCGATCAGGATGACCGCCGACACGTCGCCGAGCCAGGCCAGCAAGAAGAACGGCCAGGTCGGGAGCCGGAGATCGAAGGTGAGCACGTGGTCGGCGCGCGTGGTCCAGACCTTGTCGTAGAGCGTCCAGGTCTGCACCGCGACGACGAACAACAGCACGAGCGTCGCGAACACGTCGATCGCGCGCTGCGCCTTGCGGCCGACATTGGCATAGAGCAGATCGACGGTGATGTGGGTGCCGCGATAGGAGGTCGCCCCGATCCCCCAGAAGATCAGCACGCCGAGCAGCAGGCGGCCGAAGTCGTAGCTGTCGGGGATCGAGACGCCGAAGAAATATCGCAGCAGGATCGAGACGAACACGTCGGCGGCGACGATGCCGACGAAGAGCGCGGCCAGGAACTCGATGGAATCGATGAAGCGATCCATGAATTTGGTGGTCACGCCTTCACCCCTCTGGCCACCCGAGCCCGTCACGGCGACGGCGGCGGAATTTCCGCCGCCGTCGGCCTCCTTGCGAGCGATCGGCTTGCCGCAAAGCCTGCGCTGCGGCGTCGCCGCTCATACTTAATCCGTCGTTACTTCAGACGACTGTCGTCCCCGCGCAAGCGGGGACCCATAACCACCGGCTCTGGAATACGGGTTCCCGCTTGCGCGGGAACGACAGCAACGAAGTGCGGCCGAGCCAATCAACCGCATTTCCGCATCAGTACGCCGCCTTGTACTGCGCGAGCGTCTGCTTGAGCTCCTTCATGATGGCGTCTGGATCGCCGCCTGCCTTGCGCACGTTGTCGGCCCACTGCTTCTCCAGCGGCTCAGCCGACTTCTTCCATTCGTTGAGCTGCGCGTCGGTGATCGGATAGACCTCGTGTCCGGGCAGCGCCTTCACTTTCTCCAGGCCGGCACGCTCGAATTCCGCCCATGGATCCGCGAATTTACCCGCCCATTCCGTGGTGCAGTGGTCGTCGATCACCTTCTTCTGCGCCGGCGACATGGCCGCGTAGGTCTGCGGACTCATCAGCCACTGGAACGTGACGGTGTGCAGCGGCGCGTCCATGTGATACTTCGTGACCTTGTCGACGCCGAGCAACGGCACCGAACCCCAGGGGAAGGTGACCGCCTCGGCCACGCCCTTCTCCATCACGTCGCGCACCTCGGTCGCACTCGCCTGCACGTTGCTGCCGCCGAGCAGCGTCACCCAGGCCGCCACGGTCGCCTGCGACGGCCGCACCTTCATCCCCTTGATGTCGCCCGGCACCACGATTTTCTTCTTGCTGGAATGCCAGGTCAGCGGATCGAGGATGAAGGAGAAGCAATACTTCACGTCCTTCATCTCGTTCGCGGCGTATTTGCGATACCAGGCATCGATCGCGCGGTTGCCGCCCTTGGCGTCGCCGACCAGGAACGGCAACTCGCCGGCGGCGATGATGGGGAAGCGGCCGGGCTGGTAGCCGGGATTGACGTAGACGAAGTCGGCGATGCCGTCGCGCGCCATGTCGTAATGGTCGAACGCCTTGCCGAGCTGCTGCGACGGGAAGATCTTGGACTTGATGGTGCCGTTCGACGCCTTTTCCACCGACGCGCCCCATTCCTCCATCGCCTTCTGCAGCGGGTGCGTCGGCGGCACCCAGTGCGAAAGCTTGAGCTCGAAGGTCTTGTCCTGGGCGAGCGCGGCGGGCGCTGCGATCAGCAGCGCCGCGGCCGACGCCACCAGTGTTGCAAGATGACGCTTGGCTCGACGCGATGGCATCGTCTCCTCCTGGCTGAAATCTGGCCGTTGCGCGGCCTTGCGGGCCATTCAGCCCGAACTGCGGGACCCTGTAAAGTGACGTTCGCGGGCTCCGGCGGCACAATCCCGGCGGCGGCTGCGCGTTGCGCGCGTGCGCAATTTTGACGCGCGGCGAATGGGATTTGACGCGCCTCGCCGGTCGTTCCGCGGTGGAAAGCGCGTCCCTGGCGTCGCTCGCCGAATTGGTCTATGCGGGGCAGGCGCCCATCGACCTTCGGCGTCGCTGCGGTCAAGGTGCTTGCTGGAGCGGGATCGTGGACAGCAACGGCGGTAAAGCGCCCGACGTCAATCCGGCGCTGCTGCACAAGAAAATGTTGCAACTGTTGAGCAGCCTGTGGGTCACCCGGGCGGTGGGAACGTTCGCGCGCCTCGGGCTTGCCGATGTGATGGAGGACGGCGTCGAGGATCACGCCGCGATCGCCGCGGCCCGCGGTCTCGTTCCCGATCGCGTCTATCGACTGCTGCGCGCCCTCTCCACCGTCGGGATCGTGATCGAGCCGGCACGCGGGCGCTTCGCACTCACGCCGCTCGGGCGCCTGCTCGGCTCGCACGCGCCCAACAATACCCGCACCACGGCGATCTTCCTCAACGACTATTTCGCCGACATGTGGATGCATCTCGATGACGCGCTCACCGGCGAGCGCACCGCGTTCGAGGCGCTCAAGGGTCGTCCGTTCTTCGACTGGCTGACCGAGCATCCGGACGAGGCCAGGCGTTTCAATCGCATGATGCTCGAGGTGCACGGCCCGGAGACCCCGGCGATCGTCGCCGCCTACGACTTCTCGCCGTTCGAGCACATCGTCGATATCGGCGGCGGCAACGGCTCGCTGCTGTCCGCCGTGCTGGCGGTCTACCCGAACCCGCGCGCGACCCTGTTCGACATGGCGGAAGCGATCGCCGCGGCGAAGCGCGGCGAGGGCGGCCCGCTGCCCGGACGTCACCTTTCTCGCCGGGGACGTCTTCACGACCGCGGCGCCCGAAGGCGGCGATCTCTACCTGATCCGCCACCTCATGCACGATTACGACGACCGGGATTGTGTTCGCATTCTCGCCAATGTGCGCCGCGCCATGCGGCCGAACGCGCGCGTGCTCGTGCTCGAAGCGCCGTTGCCCTCCGACGACAGTCCCGGCCCGGGCCGGTGGCTGGACCTGCAGGTGATGTTGCTGTGCGGCGGACGCGAGCGCACGGTCGAGCAATATGCCGGCCTGTTCGACCGCGCCGGCCTGCGCCTTTCCCGGACGATCCCGACGGGGCATCCGGCGATGACCGTGGTCGAAGCGGTGGCGGCGGACGGCGCTCGTGGCTGACGGATCGGCGACGCGCGCGGCGGAGGCAGCGCCGATCCGGCGGCGGCATGTCATCTACGTCGAAGGCTATGACCCGCAGGGCGCCGAGGGCTACTACGGCCTGTTCGATCGCGGCTTCAAGCGCTTTCTCAAGATCTGGCCGCTGGCGGCGCGGCTCGGCGAATTGCAGCTGGAGTCGCAGGAATTCGCGCACTGGACCATCGAGGCGTCGGGCCCGAACTGGCGGGTTTTTACCCGCTACGATTTCCTGCGCCAGGAACACATCATCCGCGCCAACATGGCCGAGCCGTTGCGGCGGCAGATCGCCCGCGCGTTGGCCTGGGCCTTCGACTATCTCGTCAGCGGCGCGATCCTCCGGGTGCTGCGGGCGTCCTGGGAATTCGGTCTCGCGCTGATCCATTTCCAGCTGCTGCTGATCTGGTGGCTCGCGCTGTCGGTCGCCGGCGGATGGCTGGTCGCGCTCGCGCTGACGCGCGACCTCGGCCTGCCCGGCGCGCTCAGCGGTCTCGTCGGCGTCGTCGCCGCGCTGGCGATCTTCTTCGCGCTGCGGCCGCTCGCCAACCGCTGGTTCGTCGTCCAGATCAACAGTCACTGGCCCTATCTGTGCGAGTTCGCGCGCGGGGAAGCCACCTGCTTCGATGACCCGATCGAGGCCTGCGCGCGCCGCGTCGTCGCGGCGGTGCGTGCGAACGAGGCCGACGAGATCATCGTGCTCGCCCACAGCGGCGGGTGCGCGCTGGCGCCCGCGGTGATCACGCGCGCGCTCGAGCTCGACCCCGATGTCGGCCGGCGCGGGCCGCCGTTGGTGCTGCTCACGCTCGGCTCGATCGCGCCGGGAGCCGCGCTGCATCCCAAGGCGGTGCGGCTGCGCGCCGCGTTCGCGCGCGTCGCGGTCGAGCCGTCGGTGCGGTGGATCGATTCCCAGTCGCGCAAGGACGTGCTCAATTTCTGGGATTTCGACCCGGTCGACGGCATCGGCGTTCACGTCGGCGGCGCGCGCTGCAATCCGCTGGTTTGGAAGGTGCGTTTCCGCGACATGCTGTCGCCGGCCCTCTACCGCCGCATCCACTTCAACTTCTTCCGGCTGCACTACCAGTTCATCATGGCGAACGACCGGCGCGCGCCGTACGACTATTTCATGCTGGTCTGCGGCCCGGTGCCGGTCGCGGCCTGGGCCGCGAATCCCACCGGCATGCTCGCGGCATTCGGAGCGGACGGCAGCCTGGCCGCGGATCGCGAGGACTCCGCGGCGACGGCGTGAGGACAGGGGCGATTCAAGCCGACGGCGAGCCGACCCCCCGACTTTTCGCATCATCCCTGCGACAGGCGATCGATGACCTCTTGCGGCAGCGGCGCCGCCTTCATCGTGCCATTGCTCGGATCGCCCTGCACCCACACCCGGGTCTCGAAGCCTTCGACCGCGAGCGCGCCGTTCTTGAACAGCCGGTGCCGCAGGTCGAAGCTCGAGCGGCGGAGCTCGGTGACGGTGGTCTCGATCGTCACGTCGTCGCCGAACCGGGTCGGAATGAGAAAGCGGGAATGGGCATTGACCAGCGGATGCCCCGAGAAGTCGTAGGCCTTGAGATAGTCGTGCTTGGTCATGCCGAGCGCGCGCTCGATCAGCGCCGAGGTGCTGGCGTCGAAAAACGCGAAATAGCGCGGGTAGTAGACGATTCCGGCCGGGTCGCAGTCGCCCCATTCGATGCGGACGACGCGGCTGTTGACGAGCATCTGGTCCTCGCGAGTGGTTCAGCGCGGCGCCAGGCGCAGCGCGCCGTCGAGGCGGATCACCTCGCCGTTGATATACGTGTTCTCGATGATGTGGCGCGCGAGCGCGGCGAACTGATCGGGACGGCCGAGCAGCTTGGGGAACGGAACCGCCGCGGCCAGGCTCTTCTGCGCCTCCTCGGGCAACGCCATCAGCATCGGCGTGTGGAAGATGCCCGGCGCGATGGCGTTGACGCGGATGCCGAACTGCGCGAACTCGCGTGCCGCCGGCAGCGTCAGCGCGGCGACGCCGCCCTTGGAGGAGGCATAGGCGGCCTGGCCGATCTGCCCCTCGAAGGCGGCGACCGACGCGGTCGAGATGATGACCCCGCGCTCGCCGTCCGCCAGCGGGCTCAAGCTCTGCATGTCGGCGGCGACGAGCCGCATCATGTTGAACGTGCCGACGAGATTGATGGCGATGACGCGCTCGAACTCGGCGAGCGGCATCGGGCCGTCGCGGCCGACGATGCGCTTGGCCGGCCCGACCCCGGCGCAATTGATGAGGATGCGCGCGGCGCCGTGGCGGTCGCGCGCTTGCGCCAGCGCGGCCGCGGATTGCTCGCCATTGGTGACGTCGCAAGGCAGCGCCAGACCGCCGATCTTCTGCGCGACCGCGCGCGCGCCGTCGAGATTGACGTCGAGGCAGGCGACCTTGGCGCCGGCGCGTGCCAGCTCGCTCGCGGTCGCGGCGCCGAGGCCGGAGGCGCCGCCGGTCACGACGGCGGCGTGTCCCTTGATGTCCATGGTCAGTGGTTCCGTGCGGAGGGGGCGTCGGGGTTTTCGACCAGCAGCGCGATGCCCTGGCCGCCGCCGATGCAGGCGGAGGCGATGCCGTAGCGCAGCCGCGCGCGCTGGAGCTCGCGCGCCAGCGTGAGTGCCAGCCGCACGCCGGTTGCGCCCAGCGGATGGCCGATGGCGATCGCGCCGCCGTTGACGTTGAGCTTGGCTTCATCGATGCCGAGCTCGCGCGCGCAGGCCATGACTTGCGCGCCGAACGCCTCGTTGATCTCGAAACGGTCGATATCCGACAGCGCGAGGCCGGCGCGCGCGAGCAGCGCCTGGATCGCCGGCACCGGTCCGATGCCCATGATCTGGGGCGGCACGCCCACGGTCGCGCCGGCGACGATGCGGGCGAGCGGCGGCTTGCCGGATTTCTGCGCGTAGGTGGAGGAGGCGACGAGCGCGGCCGCCGCGCCATCGACGATGGCCGAGGAGTTGCCGCCGGTCTGCACCCCGCCGAAGGCGGGGCGGATGGCGGCGAGCGCCTCGACCGGCGAGGGGCGCACATGGGTGTCGGCGGCGAGCTCCTTGGCGCCCCTGAGCTTGAGCTCGCGCGGCTGGTAGCCCGCGCGTTCGAACGTCTCGCTCTTCAGCGCGGCGATCTCGCCGGCGAGGAAGCCCGATGTCTGCGCCGCCAGCGCGCGCGCGAAGCTCTGCGCGGCAAAGGCGTCGACCTGCGGCCGCGTGATCTGATATTGCCGCGCGAGGTTCTCGGCGGTGTCGCCCATGGTCGCATTGGGCGCCGGATCGAGCAGCGCTTCCCACAGAAAGTCCTTGAAATCGACCGCGCCCATGCGGAACCCGCGCATGGTGTAGGAGGCGATCGGGTTGCGGCTCATGGACTCGGTGCCGACGCAGAGCGTGAGATCGAGATCCCTGTGGGTGACGAGGTCGGCCGCCTGCATCATCAGCTCGAGGCCGGTGCCGCATACGCGCTGCACCATGTGCGCCGGGACCTCGATCGGCACCCCCGAATAGAGGCCGACGTGGCGCGGCAGGCAGTAGGTGTCGAAGCTCGCCTGCGCCATCGAGCCCGTGATGACGGCGCCCACGTCCTGCGGCGCCACGCCCGCGCGCGCAAACACTTCGCGCGCCGCCTTGATGCCGAGATCGGTCGGCGACACCGACGCCAAGGCGCCGTTGTAGTCGGCGAACGGCGTGCGCACGCCGTCGAGCAGCCACACGTCGCTCCAGCTGGCGGTGAGCCCTGCCGTGCTGTTCGCCATCTTCACGCTCCCTCCTCGATTATCAGCACGCGCGGCGACGGCGCGGGCGCGTAGAGCTCGGCCACGAGCTCGGCGCGGCGGTCGAGCACCGCGCGCTGGTTGATCGAGCCTTTGTCGGTCATCTCGCCGGCGTCGAGCGAGGGCGGCTCGGCCATGAGGATGGCGCGGCCGACGCGGTTGGAGCTGCCCGTGCTCGTGCGGGCGAAGGCGTGCAGCCGTGCGCGCAATTCCGCGCGCACGCGCGCATCGGCGGTCACGTCGGTGGCGGCGTCGGCGGCGAGGCGACGGCAGGCGTCGAGGTTGGGGAAGATCAGCGCGCCGATCTCGTTGCGGTCGCCGCCGGCGATGACGACGTCGCGCGCATAAGGCTCGAGCTGCGCCAGCAGACGCGCCCGCAGCGGCCCGACATTGACCCAGGTGCCGGTCGCGAGCTTGAAGTCCTCGGCGATGCGGCCGTCGAACAGCAGGCCGGCACGCGGATCGGCGGGGTCCTCGAACTTGAGCGCGTCGCCGAGCTTGTAGAAGCCGTCCTCGTCGAAGGCCTGGGCGGTGAGCTCGCCCTGGCGCCAGTAGCCCGGCGTGATGTTGGGTCCGCGCAGGCGCGCCTCGAGCTTGCCGCCGCACGCAACCAGCTTGAGCTCCACGCCCGGCACCGGCACGCCCATATTGGTCGAATCCTTGCTCTGCCACATGCGCGCGATCGCCATGGGCGCGCTCTCGGTCGAGCCCAGCCCGGTCAAGAACATGATGCGCTCGCCGCAGGTCGCCAGCGCGAGCTCCTGCATCTCGTCGAATAGCGACTGCGACAGCGCGGCGCCGGCGAACCACAGCACCTTGAGGCGGCTGAAGAAGGTTTCCCGCAGCCGCGCGTCCGCGCGCAAATAGGGCAGCAACGCCTCGTAGCCCTTGGGCACCGTGAAGTACCAGTTGGTCGCGATCTCGCGCAGGTTTTGCACCGTGGTCTCGATCAGGCCGGGCGCCGGCTTGCCCTCGTCGATGTAGAAGGTGCCGCCGTTGTAGAGCACGAAGCCGAAATTGTGGTTGCCGCCGGCAGTGTGGTGCCAGGGCGACCAATCCACGATCACGGGCGGCTCGTCCGCGAAGAAGGCGAGTTGGGAGAGGATCATCGCCTGGTTCGAGCACCACATGCGCTGGGTGTTGATCACCGCCTTGGGCGTGCCGGTCGAGCCCGAGGTGAACAGGATTTTGGCGATGGTGTCGGGCCCGACCGCGGCGTGCGCCGCGTCGGCGGCCGCGGTCGCCGCCGGCGCCAGCAAGCTCGCGAACGGCGTCGTCGGCCGGCTCGCGAGCGCGTTGCGCCCGACGACCACCTCCACGTCGGCCGGCACCGCCGCCTCGATCGCGCGCCCGTAGGCGCCGCCGTCGGCGGCGAAGACGAGACCCGGCGTGAGCAGGTCGCAAATATATCCGAGCTTGCCGAAGTCGTTCGAGATCAGCGCATAGGCGGGCGAGACCGGCACGTAGGGGATGCCGACATAGATCGCGGCGAGGCCGAGCAGCGCATGCTCGATGTCGTTGCCGGATAGGATGACGACCGGCCGTTCCGGCGAGAGCTCGCGTCGCAGCAGCGCCGCGCCGATGCGGCGCACGATCGCCAGCGTTTCGCCGTAGCTGATCTTGCGCCAGCCGCCGGCGGCGTCGCGCTGCGCGAGGTAAGTGCGCTCGGGCACCGCCGTGGCCCAATGTTCCAGACGCTCGGTGAGCTTCGCCGGGTAGGGCGCGAGCGGGTGCGGCGATTTCAGGACAATCGTCCCGTCCGGCCTGCGCTCGCTCACGACGTCGCGCGGGCCGAGGCGCACCGGCCGCACCGGCGCTGCCGGTGCGGATTCGGGACGACGCTGTTTGACCGGTGTCGCCATGGTTCGTGCGTCGGCGTCAGTTGCGCACCGTCTTCGGCGCCCGCTTTTCCAGAAAGGCCTTGAGCCGCGCCTTGGCCTCGTCGTCGGCCTGGGCGATCGCCGAGACCAGCGCCTCGGTGACGTAGCCGCTGGCGGGATCGGACTGCGCGATGCGCGGCAGCACCTGGGTGACGGCGAAATTGGTCATCGGCGCGTTGCCGGCGATTTGCTTGGCGAGCTCGAGCGCTTTCGCCGCGCCGGCGCCGGGCGCCACCAGGTAGTGCGAGATGCCGATGGCCTGGCCCTCCTCGGCGTCATAGACGCGGCCGGTGAGCATCATGTCCATCATGCGCGCGGTGCCGATCAGCCGCGGCAGTCGCACCGCGCCGCCGCCGCCGACGAAGATGCCGCGGCTGCCTTCCGGCAGCGCGTAATAGGCCGAGCTTTCCGCCACCCGGATGTGGCACGCCGCCGCGATCTCGAGCCCGCCGCCGACCACCGCGCCGTGCAGCACCGCCACCACCGGGACCTTGCCGAATTCGATGCGTTCGAAGGCGCGATGCCAGTTGCGCGAATGCGCGATGCCTTGCGCGATGTCGCGCCCGCTGAGCTCGCCGAGATCGAGGCCCGAGCAGAAATGCTCGCCTTCGCCGGTGAGCACGACCGCCTTGATGTCGTCCGGCAGGCCGGCAAAGAACGCCTCGATGCCGGCCACTGTGGGGTCGTCGATGGCGTTGCGCTTTTGCGCGCGCGCGAGCGCGAGAATGGCGATGTCGCCGCGGCGCTCGGCCCTGAGCGACCGCGGCAGATGCAGGTCGAAGCCGCTACCGGATTTGGCCGCGCTCACGGCGATCCTCGAAGCTCATGGCTCATTCCTTACAGACATATGCTCACACGACTTCGTACACGTCGAGCCGCACTGCCAGTTTTTCGCGCGTACCGGTTCCGAGCGCCAGAATCCGGTTGAGCCAGGCCAGCGTCGGCTCGGCGGTCTCGAACCGCATCACCGTGCGGAAATAGTAGCGCGCGGGGTCGACCGCGTCGCCGCGGGCGAGCGCGGCGATCACCTCGGGCGGGCCGTGGCGCAGCCCGTCGCTGGTGACGAGGACGCGCGCGCCGTGGTCGGTCTCGATGCCGTAGCGCGCCCTGAGATCGGTGACCCCGTCCGGGCGCACGATCTGCCAGTCCGCGCCGGGCAGGAGGCGGCCGCGGAGCCGCGGCCCGTCGATGCGGCCGCCGAGGATATCGACCACGCGTCGCTCGCCATAGGGCGTCTGCCCGAAATGCCTGATCTCGCCGAGCTCGGCGTGGATGGTGAAGATCGGCGTCTGCGATATCATGGCCACCGCTCGGTTGAGGTCGCACTGGGTCGCGCGCCCGCGATATTTGACCCCGCGGGGCATGACCCCTAAATGAACGCGCGATCATTGGGAAGTATCGGCATGTCGCGTTTCCTGCCGCTGGCCGAGGCCGTGGAATTGACCATCCGGGATGGCGATACGGTGGCCATGGAGGGCTTCACCCATCTGATCCCATTCGCGGCCGGACACGAGGTCATCCGCCAGCGCCGCCGGCATCTGACCCTGATCCGGATGACGCCCGACCTCATCTACGATCAGCTCATCGGCATGGCTTGTGCCGACAAACTGATCTTCTCCTGGGTCGGCAATCCCGGGGTCGGATCGCTGCATCGTTTCCGCGACGCCTACGAGAATGGCTGGCCGGCTCCGATCGCGATCGAGGAGCATTCGCACGCCGCCATGGCCAATGCCTACGAGGCGGGCGCGGCCGGGCTGCCGTTTGCGGTGTTTCGCGGCTATCTCGGAGTCGACCTGCCGAAGGTGAACCCCAACATCAAGCACGTCACCTGCCCGTTCACCGGCGAGCGGTTGGCGGCGGTGCCGGCGATCCGGCCGGACGCGGCGGTGATCCACGCGCTCAAGGCCGACCGCGCCGGCAACGTGCTGCTCGAAGGCATCGTCGGCGTGCAGAAGGAGGCGGTGCTGGCGGCGAAGCGCTCGCTGGTGACGGTCGAGGAGATCGTCGAGGATTTCGGCGAGCGCAGCGCCAATGCGGTGATCCTGCCGAGCTGGACGGTCGGCGCCATCGCCTGCGTGCCGGGCGGCGCGCATCCCTCCTATGCGCACGGCTACTACAAGCGCGACAACGCCTACTATAAGGCGTGGGACGCGATCTCGCGCGACCGCGATGCTTTCCTCGCCTGGATGAAGGCGAACGTGCTCGAGCGCGGGCCGGATGCCTTTGCCGTGCATAGCGCGCGGCTCAATGCCGCCGCGGAGTGAGGCGCGCCATGAACTACAGCGCCAACGAGATGATGACCATCGCGGCGGCGCGCGCGTTGAAGAACAGCGATATCTGCTTCGTCGGCATCGGCATGCCGTCAGCGGCGTGCAACCTGGCGCGGCTGACCCACGCGCCCGACCTCACGCTGATCTACGAATCCGGCACCATCGCCACCAAGCCCGACGTGCTGCCGCTCTCGATCGGCGACGGCGAATTGTGCGACACCGCGCTCACCACCGTGCCGGTGCCGGAAATGTTCCGCTACTGGCTGCAAGGCGGGCGCTTCACCGTGGGCTTCCTCGGCGGCGCGCAGATCGATCGCTTCGCCAACCTCAACACCACGGTGGTCGGGCGCTACGACAAGCCGAAGACGCGGCTGCCCGGCGGCGGCGGCGCACCGGAAATCTCCAGCGCCTGCGGCGAGATTTTCATCATCATGCGCCAGGCGCCGCGGAGCTTCGTCGAGAAGCTCGATTTCGTCACCTCGTTCGGGCACGGCGAGGGCGGCGATCATCGCGCGCGCATGGGAATTGCGACCAAGGGCCCAACCAAGCTCGTCACCGATCTCGCGATCTTCGAGCCCGATCCCGTGAGCAAGGAGATGTCGGTGACCTCGATCCATCCCGGCGTCACGCGCGCTGAGATCGCGGCCAATACCGGCTGGCCGGTGCGTTATGCGCCGCGGGTCGCGGAGACGCCGGCGCCGAGCGAGGAGGAACTCGCGGTCCTGCGCGAATTGCACGCACGTACCGCCCGCGCGCACGGCGAGGCGGCGTGAGGAGAAGAGCAATTCAATGGTGACATCGGCTCTGACAATTGCCGTCGTCCCCGCGCAAGCGGGGACCCATATTCCAGAGTCGGTGGTTATGGGTCCCCGCAACGGGGTCCCCGCGACGCGAGCGTCGCGGGGTGCCCCGCGCGGGGACGACAACAAGTATCAACGGCGGGCTTGGACATGACCGACACACGCGATGTTTTCCTCTGTGACGCGGTGCGAACGCCGATCGGGCGCTACGGCGGCGCGCTCGCGCGGGTGCGCACCGACGATCTCGCCGCCGTTCCGATCCGGGCGCTCGTCAAGCGCAATCCCAAAGTGGACTGGTCGGCGCTCGACGAGGTGGTGTTCGGCTGCGCCAATCAGGCCGGCGAGGACAACCGCAACGTGGCGCGCATGGCGCTGCTGCTGGCGGGCATTCCCGATTGCGTGCCCGGGATCACCGTCAATCGGCTCTGCGCCTCCGGCCTCAACGCCATCGGCGACGCCGCGCGCGCGATCCGCTGCGGCGAGAGCGAGTTCGCCATCGCCGGCGGCGTCGAATCGATGACGCGCGCGCCGCTGGTGATGGGCAAGGCGCAGGAGGCGTTCCAGCGCAACGCCGAGCTCTACGACACCACGCTCGGCTGGCGCTTCGTCAATCCGCTGATCAAGGCGCAATACGGCGTCGACTCCATGGCGGAGACCGGCGAGAACGTGGCCGAGGAGTACCAGGTCTCGCGCGCGGACCAGGACGGCTTCGCGCTGCGCTCGCAGCAGCGCGCCGGCAAGGCGATGGCGGCGGGCTATTTCGCCGAGGAGATCGTCGCGGTCGAGGTTCCCGGCGGCAAGGCCGGCCCGGTGCTGGTGGAGCGGGACGAGCACCCGCGCCCCGACACCACGCTCGAAGGCCTCGCCAAGCTCAAGCCGATCGTGCGCAATCCCGGCACCATCACCGCCGGCAACGCCTCGGGCATCAACGACGGCGCCGCCGCGGTGATCGTGGCTTCGGCGGAGGCCGCGAAGCGCCACGGCCTCACCCCCCGCGCGCGCGTGCTCGGCATGGCCGCGGCGGCGGTGCCGCCGCGGGTGATGGGCATCGGCCCGGTGCCCGCGACCCGCAAGCTGATGGCGAGGCTCTCCCTCAAGATCGGCGATTTCGACCTGATCGAGATCAACGAGGCCTTCGCCTCCCAGGGGCTCGCCTGCCTGCGCCAGCTCGGCGTCGCCGACGACGCCGAGCACGTCAATCCCCATGGCGGCGCGATCGCGCTCGGGCATCCGCTCGGGATGTCGGGGGCGCGCCTGGCGCTCACCGCGGTGCACGGCCTGGAGAAGCGCGGCGGCTCCCGCGCGCTCGCCACCATGTGCGTCGGCGTGGGGCAGGGCGTATCGCTCGCGCTCGAGCGGGTCTAGCGCATCGCGGAATTCGAAGGAGACGCCCCGTGGCGATGAGCGCCGGCTACATTCCGTTTCATCCCAACCCGTCGAAGCCGAAATACCGGCCGCCCACCGGCGCGGTCGATGCGCACTGCCACGTGTTCGGCCCGGAGAGCAAGTTTCCCTACGCGCCCGAGCGCAAATACACGCCCGTGCGACGCGCCCAAGGAGAAGCTGTTCGCGCTGCGCGATTTTCTCGGCCTCGACAAGAACGTGATCGTGCAGGCGAGCTGCCACAGCAAGGACAATCGGGCGATGATCGACGCGCTCGCGAGCTCCGGCGGCAAGGCCAGCGGCGTCGCCTTCGTCGGCGAAGAGGTCAGCGACGCCGAGCTCGAGGCCATGGACCGCGCCGGCGTGCGCGGCGTGCGCTTCAATTTCGTCAGGCGCCTGGTCGATTTCACCCCGCGCGACGTGCTCGAGCGCATCGCGGCGCGGGTCGCGCCGCTCGGCTGGCACATCGTCGTCTATTTCGAGATGCCGGATCTGCCCGAGCTCGAAGGCTTTTTCACCTCGCTGCCGACGACGGTGGTGGTCGATCACATGGGCACGCCGGACGTGAAGAAGGGTGTCGATCACGCCGACAACCAGCGTTTCCATCGCCTGCTGGACCGGCACCGCAACTTCTGGGTCAAGGTGACGTGCCCGGAACGGATGACGGTTGCCGGGCCGCCCTATGACGACGTTGTGCCCTTCGCCAAGCGCCTGGTCGACCAATTCCCCGACCGCGTCATCTGGGGGACCGACTGGCCGCATCCCAATATGAAGAAGGAGGCGCCGGACGACGGCGTGCTGGTCGATCGTATCCCGCACATCGCGACGACGCCGGCATTGCAGCAGCAGCTCTTGGTCGACAACCCGATGCGGCTGTACTGGAGTTAGAATCGCTTGAAGCCCGTGCCGAGGGCCTACGTTGCCAAGGCGGCCTGCGCTATATATGTCAGGCCGAAAATTGAGGGCAGCATCGGGCGCCCGCAAGCGGGCGAATGGATGGAGGAAGCCGATGGCGCGCACGCAGCAGGACTACGACGACATTCCCGGCACCTACGTGTTCGACGCCGAGCGTTCGCGCGAGGGCTACGGCATCAACATGTTCTGCATGTCGCTGATGAAGGATGAGAACCGCAAGGCGTTCAAGGCCAACGAGGCCGAATATCTGAAGAAGTTCAAGCTGACGCCCGCCCAGACCGAGGCGATCCTCAAGCGCGACTACAACAAGATGCTCGAGCTCGGCGGCAATATCTATTTCACCGCCAAGCTCGGCGCCACCGACGGTCATTCCTTCCAGCATCTCGCCGCGGTCATGACCGGCTCCAGCCAGCAGGATTACGCCACCATGATGCTCGCGGGCGGCCGCTCGGTGGAAGGCAATCGCAGCAAGTCGGGGCGCAACAAGCCCGGCAAGGCCGTCAAATCCAGATCGAAGACCGGCAGCAAATCGAGGTCCAAACGTGGCTAGAATCATCGCAGGAGTAGCCTCATCGCACGTGCCGGCGATCGGCGCGGCGATCGACAACAAGAAGACCGAGGAGCCGTATTGGAAGCGGGTGTTCTCGGGTTTCGAAAAATCCAAGGAATGGATGGCGAAGGCGAAGCCCGATGTCGCCATCGTGGTCTACAACGACCACGCCTCCGCCTTCTCGGTGGAGATGATCCCGACCTTCGCGCTCGGCTGCGCGGCGGAGTTTCCACCCGCCGACGAGGGTTGGGGGCCGCGCCCGGTTCCGGTGGTGAAGGGCCATCCCCAGCTCGCCTCGCACATCGCGCAATCGGTCATCCTCGACGAATTCGATCTCACCATCGTCAACAAGATGGAGGTCGATCACGGCCTGACCGTGCCGATGAACCTGCTGTTCGGCTCGCCCAAGGAATGGCCGTGCCCGGTCATCCCGCTCGCCGTCAACGTCGTCATGTATCCGCCGCCGACCGCGCATCGCTGCTACATGCTCGGCCGCGCGATCCGCAAGGCGGTGGAATCCTATCCCGAGGATTTGCGCGTGGTGATGTTCGGCACCGGCGGCATGTCGCACCAGATTTCCGGGCCGCGCGCGGGCCTGATCAACAGCAAGTTCGACAAGGCCTTCCTCGACAACCTCAGCAAGGATCCGAAGAAGCTCACGCGCATCCCGCATGTCGAATTCATGCGCGAGGCCGGCGCCGAAGGGATCGAGATGGTGATGTGGCTGATCATGCGCGGCGCGCTCGACGACAAGGTGGACGAGGTCTACCGCTTCTACACCGTGCCGGCGTCGAACACCGCGGTCGGACACATCATTCTGGAAAACCGGCGCAAGGCCGCCGGCAAGCGCAGGCGCGCCGGAGCGGGCGCCGCCAGACAGGCGGCCGCGCGCAGGGCCGCTCACCGCATCGCAAGCAAGGCAGCCCGATGAAGATTTGCGTAGCCGGCCAAGGCGCCTTCGGCCAGAAGCACCTCGACGCGCTCAAGCGCATTCCCGGCGTGGAGGTGACGTCGCTGGTCGGCGGCAATCAGGACGCCACCGCCGAGGTCGCCAAGAAATACGGCGTCCCGCATTACACCGGCGACCTGTCGCGAGGGCATCAAACGCGCCGACGCGGTGATCCTGACCACGCCGACCAAGATGCATTTCCGCCAGGGCGAGCAGGTGATGCGCGCCGGCAAGCACGTGCTGGTCGAGATTCCGGTCACCGACAGCGTGGAGGACGCCGAGAAGCTGGTGCGGATCGCCAAGGAGACCGGCGTCGTCGCCATGGGCGGGCACGTGCGCCGGTTCAATCCCAGCCATCAGTGGGTGCACAAGCGCATCCAGAAGGGCGAGCTCAAGATCCAGCAGATGGACGTGCAGACCTATTTCTTCCGCCGCCGGAACATCAACGCCGCCGGCAATCCGCGCAGCTGGACCGACCATCTGCTTGTGGCACCACGCCGCCCACACCATCGACCTGTTCCAGTATCAGAGCGGCGAGACGATCTCCGACTGCTACGCGGTGCAGGGGCCGATCCACCCGCAGCTCGGCATCGCCATGGACATGGGCATCGTGGCGAAGGTGCCGTCCGGCGCGATCCTCACGCTCTCGCTGTCGTTCAACAACGACGGGCCGCTCGGCTCGTTCTTCCGCTACATCTGCGACAACGGCACCTACAAGGCGTTCTACGACGACCTCAGCGACGGCAAGGACAACAAGATCGACGTGTCCAAGGTCGACGTCTCCATGGACGGCATCGAGCTCGAGGACCGCGAGTTCATCGCCGCGATCAAGGAGAAGCGCGAGCCCAACGCCAGCCTGGCGCAGGTGCTGCCCTGCATGCGTGTGCTCGGCAAGCTCGAGCAGATCATCGACCCGCAGCGCAAGGCGCACGCCTAGCGGGCGGGACTGCGCGCCGGCTCCGCGTAAGGACGGCCGGACCGCACCCCCCGGCCGTTGGGACCTGTCCCACAGGCACGTCGGCTGGCGTGGGCACCAAGCCCCGGCCGGCGCGCTCGCTTTGGCGCGCGCTACCGGCTGCTTCCGCGCGCGCGCGAGGCCGGGACAATTTGCCGTCGTTTTGTGGTTGACGAGCCCTTGGCGGGCGTGCCTTTGCTCGCGCTAGATTGCCTGAGGAGCCGTCGATGAAACGAACCAAGCCGCCGTTCCGCGCCGATCATGTCGGCAGCTTCCTGCGCCCCGCGGCGCTCAAGGAGGCGCGCGCCAAGCGCGAAAAGGGCGCGATCTCGGCGGCCGAGCTCAAGGCGGTCGAGGACCGCGAGATCGAGAAGATCGTCAAGAAGCAGGAGGAGCTCGGGCTTGCGCTCGCCACCGACGGCGAGTTTCGCCGCTCCTGGTGGCACTTCGACTTCCTCGGGATGCTGGACGGCGTCGAGCTGTACGAGAGCGACCAGGGCATCCAGTTCCGCGGCGTGCAGACCAAGGCGCAGAGCCTGCGCATCGTGGGCAAGGTCGGATTCTCCAACCACCCCATGCTCGAGCACTTCAAGTTTCTCAAGGCCCATACCAAGGTCATGCCGAAGATGACCATCCCGGCGCCGCCGGTGCTGCATTTCCGCCTGGCCAAGGGCGGCATCAAGAAGGAGGTCTATCCCGATCTCGACAGTTTCTTCCACGATCTCGGGCAGGCCTACAAGCAGGCGGTCAAGGCGTTCTACGACGCCGGCTGCCGCTACCTGCAATTCGACGACACCGTGTGGGCCTATCTTTGCTCGCAGGAGGAGCTGCGCAAGGCGCGCGAACGCATATCCAATGTCGACCAGCTCCAGGGCATCTACGCGCGCGTGATCAACACGCGCGCTCGAGGGCAAGCCCGCCGACATGACCATCACCACCCATGTCTGCCGCGGCAATTTCCGCTCGACCTGGATCGCCGAAGGCGGCTACGAGCCGGTGGCGGAGACGCTGCTGGGCAAGGTGAACTACGACGGCTATTTCCTCGAATACGACACCGAGCGCGCCGGCGGCTTCGAGCCGCTGCGCTTTCTGCCGAAAGGCAACAAGAGCGTGGTGCTCGGCCTCGTCACCTCCAAGAGCGGCACGCTGGAGAAGAAGGACGACGTCAAGCGCCGCATCGAGGAAGCGGCCAAATTCGCCAATCTCGAGCAATTCTGCCTGTCGCCGCAATGCGGCTTCGCCTCGACCGAGGAGGGCAACATCCTCGCCGAGGAGGAGCAATGGGCAAAGCTGCGGATGATCGTCGAGCTGGCGGGCGAAGTGTGGGGACGATGAACTGGCACCTGTCGCTCGGTGTGTCGTCCCCGCGTAAGCGGGGACCCAAAACCACCGGCAGCTGGAATATGGGCCCCCGCTTTCGCGGGGGCGACGACGACAGAGTTCTCGGCAGTAGCAAGACAGCGCCCATCATGCAGCGAACCAAGCCCCCGTTCCGCGCCGATCACGTCGGCAGCCTGTTGCGCACGGCGCCGCTCAAGGCGGCGCGGGCGAAGCAGGCGAACGGCGGCATGGACGCCGCGCAACTACGGGAGATCGAGGACCGCGAGATCGAGAAGGTCATCAGGAAGCAGGAGCAGACCGGCTTGCGGCTCGCCACCGACGGCGAGTTCCGCCGCTCGTGGTGGCACTTCGACTTCTTCAAGGGCCTCGACGGGGTGACGCCATACACCGCCGACCAGGGCATCCAGTTCCACGGCGTGCAGACGCGCTCGGAAGGGATCAAGGTCACCGGCCGCGTGGGCTTTTCCGGCCATCCCATGCTCGATCATTTCCGCTTCCTCAAGGACCATGCGCGGGTGGCACCGAAGATGACGATCCCGGCGCCGAGCACGTTCCATTTCCGCCAGGGCCGGGTCGCCATCAGCAAAGAGGTCTATCCCGACCTCGATCGCTATTTCGACGACGTGGCGGCGGCCTATCGCACCGCCATCCGCGCCTTCTACGACGCCGGTTGCCGCTATCTGCAGCTCGACGACACCGCCTGGGCGATGGTCTGCTCGCCGCGCGAGCGCGCGGCGTCGAAGCAGCGCGGCGACGATCCCGATGCGCTGCCCGCGCGCTATGCCCGCCTGACCAATTCCGCGCTCGCAGGCCGGCCCGCCGACATGGTGATCACCATGCACTCCTGCCGCGGCAATTTCCGCTCCACCTGGATCGCGGAGGGCGGCTACGAGTTCGTCGCGGCGCCGCTCTTCGGCGAGGTGGCGATCGACGGCTATTTCCTAGAATACGACAGCGCCCGCGCCGGCGGCTTCGAGCCGCTGCGATTCGTCCCCAAGGGCAACAAGCAGGTCGTGCTCGGCCTGATCACCTCCAAGAGCGGCACGCTGGAGAGCAAGGACGATATCAAGCGGCGCATCGACGAAGCGGCGAAATACGTCGATATCGAGCAATTGTGCCTGTCGCCGCAATGCGGCTTTGCCTCGACCGAGGAAGGCAATATCCTGGCCGAGGACGAGCAATGGGCGAAGCTGCGGCTTTTGGTCGAGCTCGCCGACGAAGTCTGGGGAACAGCCTGATCGGCAGATCCTGCCGAGGAACATCAAGGAATTGCCAAGAATTCCGGGTCAAGCAAACGAAACAGCCAGCTGGAGGAAGCCATGCTTGCACGACTGAACTGGCGGGGCGCCGTGACCTCGCTCTTCGCTATGGCCGCTTTGGCCGTATTTTTGACGCCGGCTAAAGCCCAGGCGCCGTCCGGGGAGCCGATCAAGATCGGCTTCTCCATGGCGTTGACCGGCCCGCTGTCGCCGAACGGCAAGCAGGCGCTGCTCGGCATGAAAATCTGGGAAGAGGAAACCAACGCCAAGGGCGGCCTGCTCGGGCGCCCGGTCAAGCTCATCTACTACGACGACCAGAGTGCGGCGGGCCCAGTGCCGGGCATCTACACCAAGCTGCTCGAGGTCGACAAAGTCGATCTCGTCATCGGGCCCTACGCCACGGTGCCGGCGGCTGCGGCCATGGTGGCCGTGATACCAAAGAGCAAGGTTTTCATCATCCTGTTCGGGCTCGCGGTGAACAGCGAGTTCAACTACCCAAAATTCTTCGCGATGATTCCGACCGGGCCCATCCCGAAGCCGTCCTTCACCGAGGGCTTTTTCGAAGTGGCCGCGGCGCAGAACCCGAAGCCATTGACGGTGGCGCTGGTCGCCGCCGACCAGGAGTTCTCCAGGAACGCCTGCGAGGGTGCGCGCGAGAATGCCAAGAAGCACGGCATCAGGATCGTATATGACAAGACCTATCCGCCGACCCAGACCGACTTCTCGCCGATCGTGCGGGCGATCCAGGCGGTCGTTCCGGACATCGTGTGCGTCTGCTCCTATCCGCTCAACTCGGTAGGGATTGTGCGCACCGTGAACGAGATCGGCTACAAGCCGAAATTGATCGGCGGGGCCATGGTCGGCCTGCAGGCGACCGCGATCAAGCGGCAGCTCGGACCGTTGCTCAACGGCTGGGTCAACTACGAGACCTGGGTACCGGCCAAGACCATGATGTTCGACGGCACCGAGGCCTTCCTCAAGAAGTACCAGGCGCGGGCCGGCTCCGAGGGCGTCGATCCGCTCGGCTACTATCTCGGGACTTGGGGCTACGCCTACATCCAGATCCTCGGCGATGCGGTGCAGGCGACCAAGAGCCTCGACGACAACAAGCTGGCCGACTACATCGGCAAGACCACGTTCAAGACCATCATGGGCGACGTGAAGTTCGGCAAGGGCGGCGAGTGGGCCCAGGGCCGCATGCTGCAGGTGCAGTACCACGACATCAAGAGCGGCGACCTCGAGCAATTCCGGGGCATGGAGACGCAGACCGTGCTCACGCCGCCGCAATACAAGACCGGCGACGTGATCTATCCCTACGAGAAGGCGAAGTGAGCCGGTTCGTCATCTGAGTCGCCGGCGAGCTCGGCGGCTTGCGACACCACCCTCCCTCCCCCCTTCAGGGGGAGGGATCGTCGCGCGGCCCGCTCGATGGCGATGGCAAGGGCGGGACGCGCGGCCAACTCCTGCCGCCGGCCGCGCGTGCAACCAGCCGGGCCGGACCTTCCGGGATGACATCGCGGACCATGAGCGAGACGCTGCTTCCCACCACCCTGGTCGGCTCCTATCCCCAGCCGGACTGGCTGATCGACCGGCCCAGGCTTTCCAAGCAGGTCCCGCGGGTGCGCGCGCAGGATCTCTGGCGCATCGATCCGCAACAACTGGAGGCTGCGCAGGACGACGCGACGCTGCTGGCGATCCGCGACCAGGAGCGCGCCGGCCTCGACATCATCACCGACGGCGAGCAGCGCCGCGAAAGCTATTCCAACCGTTTCGCCACGGCGCTCGCGGGCATCGACCTCGACCATCCCGGACGCACGCCCAACCGCAGCGGCGGGTTTGCGACCGTGCCGCGGGTGGTGGGGCCGATCCGGCGCCAGCGGCCGGTCGAGGTTCGCGACGTGGAATTCCTGCGCGCCAACACCGACCGCACGATCAAGATGACGGTGCCGGGGCCGTTCACCATGTCGGCGCAATGCCAGGACGACTTCTACGGGGACCCGGAGCGCCTCGCGCTCGACTATGCGGCCGCGGTCAACGCCGAGATCAAGGATTTGTTCGCCGCCGGCGCCGATATCGTGCAGATCGACGAGCCGTGGATGCAGTCGCGCCCGGAACCGGCCCGCGCCTACGGCCTCAAGGCGCTCGACCGCGCGCTCGCGGACGTCGGCGGCACCACCGCCGTGCATATCTGCTTCGGCTATGCCGCGGTGGTGAAGGACAAGCCCTCCGGCTATTCATTCCTGGCGGAGTTCGAGCGTTCGGCGGTCGACCAGGTCTCGATCGAGGCCGCCCAGCCCAAGCTCGATCTTTCGGTCTTGCAACAATTGCCGTCGAAGACGATCATTCTCGGCGTGATCGACCTCTCGGATCCCGCCGTCGAGACGCCGGAAACCGTGGCCGGGCGCATTCGCAAGGCGCTGCCGTTTGCCGCGGCCGAGCGGATCGTGGTGGCGCCGGATTGCGGCCTCAAATATCTTCCGCGCGCGGCGGCGTTCGGAAAGATGCGCGCCATGGTCGAAGGCGCGGAGATCGTGCGCGGCGAGATCTCGGGTTAGAGGCCGTGCGCCGGGAGATCATGCGGCAAGAAGGCGGCAAGAGCCGAGCGAGGAGACAGCCATGCCCTATGTAACCGAAGACAACCTGACCGATGTCGCGCTCGAGCGCTGGAAGGACATTCCCGATCCGCGCCTGCGGCAGATCATGCAATCTTTGATCAAGCATCTGCACGGCTTCGTGCGCGACATCGAGCCGACCGAGGCCGAATGGGCGGTGGCGATCGATTGGCTCACCCGCACCGGCAAGCTGTGCTCGCAGAAGCGGCAGGAATTCATCCTGACCTCGGACGTGCTGGGCGTGAGCATGCTGGTCGACGCGATCAATCACCGCCGGCCGAGCGGCGCCACGCCGAGCACGGTCGAGGGGCCGTTCCACGTGCCCAACGCGCCGTCGGTCGCGCACGGCGGCAACATGGCGCAGGGCGCGCCCGGAATCCCCTGCTTCGTCACCGGCACGGTCAAGGGGCTCCGCGGCGAGCCGATCGCGGGGGCGGCGCTCGACCTCTGGCAGACCGACGGCGAAGGGCTGTACGAGGACCAGCGCGACGTCAGCGGTCCGTGGATGCGCGGGCTTTACCGCAGCCAGGCCGACGGCAGCTATGCCATCCGCACGGTGGCGCCGATCGCCTACACCATCCCCATGGACGGCACCGTCGGCGAGCTCATGAACCGCACCAATATCAGCCATATGCGGCCCGCCCACATCCATTTCGCCATCAGCGCGCCGGGCTATCACGGCTGCGTCACCCATCTGTTCCAGAAGGGCGACGAATTCATCGAAAGCGACGTGGTCTACGGCGTCAAGGCGGCGCTGATCGTCGAATTCGTGAAGAAGCCCCCGGGCAAGGCGCCGACCGGAGAAACGCTGTCCACGCCCTACTTCGAGGTGCGGTACGACTTCGTGCTGCAGAGCAAGGCCGAGGCGCTCGCCGCGGCGGAGTGAGGGTTGCGGGTGTGCTCTTGGTTGGAGTCGTCCCCGCGAAGGCGGGGACCCATAACCACAAGCGCTGGAATATGGGCCCCCGCTTTCGCGGGGGCGACGACAGCCGAGAGAGACGATAAATCATGCTCCGCACCAAGCCGCCGTTCCGCGCCGACCACGTGGGCAGCCTGCTGCGCCCGGCTGCGCTGAAGGAGGCGCGCGCCAAGCGCGAGCGCGGCGAGATCAGCGCCGACGAGCTCACGGCGGTCGAGGACCGCGAGATCGCCGAGGCGATCCGCAAGCAGGAAGAGGTCGGCCTCAAATCCGTCACCGACGGCGAGTTCCGCCGCGCCTTCTGGAACTACGACTTTCTCGGCCGGCTCGACGGCGTCGAAGCCTATCTCGGCGAGCGCAAGATCAAGTTCCAGGGCCCGCAGCCCAAGCCGATGATGCTGCGGGTGATCGGCAAGCTCGGCGGCTATCGCCCGCATCCCATGGTCGAGCATTTCAAGTTCGTCGCGGCCCACACCAAGGCGACGCCGAAGATGACCATCCCCTCGCCGTCGTCGCTGCATTTCCGCTACGGACGGGACGCGGTGCCGGAAGCCATCTATCCGGCGATGGACGACTTCTATCGCGACCTCGGGGAAAGCTACCGCAAGGCGGTGCGCGCCTTCGCTGATGCCGGCTGCCGCTATCTGCAGCTCGACGAGGTGAACTTCACCTATCTCTGCGATCCGAAGCTGCGCGAATTCGTCGCCAACCGCGGCGAGGATCCGCGGGAGCTGCCGCACGTCTACGCCCGCATGATCAATCGCGCGCTGTCGGATGTCCCCGCCGGCATGACCAAGGCGATGCATCTCTGTCGCGGCAATTTCCAGTCGACCTTCGTGGCGTCGGGCGGCTACGAGCCGGTGGCCGAAATCCTGTTCAACGAGATCGGTATCGACGCCTATTTCATGGAATACGACAGCGATCGCGCCGGCGGCTTCGAGCCGTTGCGCTTCGTGCCCAAGGGCAAGATGGTGGTGCTCGGCCTCGTCACCTCCAAGCGCGGCGCGCTCGAAGCCAAGGACGCGCTCAAGCGCCGCATCGACGCGGCGGCGAAGTTCATCGACCTCGAGCAGCTCTGCCTCTCCCCGCAATGCGGCTTCGCCTCGACCGAGGAAGGCAATATCCTGGCCGAGGACGAGCAATGGGCGAAGCTGCGGCTGATCGTGGAGGTGGCGGAGGAGGTGTGGGGGTGAAGCGAATAGCGAATAGCGAATAGCGAATAGTTGAGCAGCAAATTGACGCGCGTGGCGAAAGGGATTTGCCGTTGAGCGGCCCGCGGATTAATTCCTACCGTGATCTGCAGGTTTGGCAGCGTGCTATGACCCTGGCCGAGTCGTGCTACCTGCTTACTGGCAGCTTTCCGCGGGAGGAGGTGTTTGGTTTAACCTCGCAGATCAGACGCTCTGCCGCTTCCATCCCGGCAAATATCGCCGAAGGTCATGGTCGGGAGAATACAGGAAGTTTCATTCAACAACTTCGTGTCGCTCAAGGATCGCTGAAAGAGTTGGAGACCCATTTGCTGCTCTCTGAAAGAGTCGGAATAGCGATTAAAGACGAGGTTCACGCGCGCATTCTGCAATGCGAGGAGGTGGGAAAAATGCTTCGCTCGCTGATTCGAGCCATGCAGGCGAAGAGGCAATAGAGAATGGCGAATAGTGCGGGTTCGCTACTCGCTACTCGCTACTCACTATTCGCTGAATACGCCATACGCCTACCTTGGGAGTGAACCATGCAACGAACCAAGCCGCCGTTCCGCGCCGATCACGTCGGCAGCCTGCTGCGTCCGGCGTCCCTGAAGGCGGCGCGCGAGCAGCGCGCCAAGGGCGCGATCGGCGCGGCCGAGCTCAAGGCGATCGAAGACCGCGAGATCGAGCGCGTGATCAAGAAGCAGGAAGAGGTGGGGCTCAAGGCCGTCACCGACGGCGAGTTCCGCCGCTCCTGGTGGCACCTCGACTTTCTCTGGGGTCTCGACGGCGCCGAGCGTTACGTCATGGAGCAGGGCATCGCGTTCCAGGGCCTGCAGACCCGGGCGGAGGGCGCGCGCATCGTCGGCAAGGTCGGGTTCTCCAACCACCCGATGCTGGAGCATTTCAAGTTCCTCAAGGCGCATGCGACGCGCATGCCGAAGTTCACCATCCCGGCGCCGTCGGCGCTGTACGGCCGCACCGGCCGCGCCGCGGTCAGCGAGCAGGCCTACCCCTCGCTCGAGCAATTCTTCAGCGAGCTCGGCGCCGCCTACCGCAAGGGCGTGCGCGCCTTCGCCGACGCCGGCTGCCGCTATCTGCAGCTCGACGAAGTGTTCATCGCGATGCTGTGCGATCCCAACTATCGCAAGACCCAGCAGGGACGCGGCGATGATCCGCAGAAACTGGCCGAGCGCTATGCCGACCTGATCAATGTCGCCATCTCGGATATCCCCTCCGACATGACCGTCACCATGCATCTGTGCCGCGGCAACTACCGCTCGACCTTCATGGGCAGCGGCGGCTACGACCCGGTCGCCGAAATCCTGTTCGACCGCATCAAGGTGCACGGCTATTTCATGGAATACGACACCGACCGTGCCGGCACGTTCGAGCCGTTGCGGCGTGTGCGCAAGGGCCAGACCGTGGTGCTCGGCGTGGTGACGACCAAGACCGGAGAGCTCGAAACCAAGGACCGGATCAAGCGGCGCATCGAGGAGGCGGCCAAGTTCGTCGACCTCGATCAATTGTGCCTGTCGCCCCAGTGCGGCTTCGCCTCGAGCGAGGAGGGCAACACGCTCGCCGAGGAGGAGCAATGGGCGAAGCTGCGGATGATCGTGGAGATCGCCGACGAGGTCTGGGGTGAGTAGTAGCGAGTAGCGAATAGCGAGTAGCGAGTAGCGAGTAGCGAGTAGCGAGTAGCGAGTAGCGAGTAGCGAGTAGCGAGTAGCGAGTAGCGAGTAGCGTCATGCACCGATGGTCCATTCCCTATTCGCTACTCGCTATTCGCTATTCGCCTTAGTGAGGGAGCAGCATGACCGGTATGGTCGCCGGCAAGGTCGCAATCGTCACCGGCGCCGGCCGCGGCATCGGCCGCGGCGTCGCGTTGTTGCTGGCGCGGGAGGGCGCCCGCGTCGTCGTCTGCGACATCGGGGCGAGCCTCGAAGGCGCCGGCGCGGATGCCGGCCCGGCGCAGGCGGTGGTCGACGAGATCGCGCGTATGGGCGGCGAGGCGATCGCCTCGACGCTCTCCATCGCCGAGCCGAAGAATGCCGACGAGATCGTCAACGCCGCGCTCGCGGCCTTCGGCCGCGTCGACATCCTGGTCAACAATGCCGGCATTCTGCGCGACCGCATCTTCCATCGCATGAGCTGGTCGGACTGGTCCGACGTGCTGGCGGTTCATCTCAACGGCTCGTTCAACATGAGCCGCGCCTGCGCGGTCCGCTTCCGCGAGCAGAGTTCCGGCGCCTTCGTGCACATGACCTCGACCTCGGCGCTGGTCGGCAATTTCGGCCAGGCCAATTACATGGCGGCCAAGTTCGGCATCGTCGGGCTGTCGCGCGGGATCGCGCTCGACATGCAGCGCTTCAAGGTGCGCTCGAACTGCATCGCCCCCTTCGCCTGGACCCGCATGATCGATTCGATCCCGGCGGAGACCCCGGAGGAGAAGGCGCG
The DNA here is from genome assembly GCA_963712565.1 of uncultured Alphaproteobacteria bacterium. Lineage (GTDB taxonomy): Bacteria > Pseudomonadota > Alphaproteobacteria > Rhizobiales > Xanthobacteraceae > VAZQ01. The sequence goes on from CAVQIP010000053.1 coordinate 207,869, forward strand.
GGTCGAGCGCTTCCAGCAGATGACGCCGGAGAAGATCGCGCCGCTCACGGTCTATCTCGCCTCCGACCGCGCGGAGGGAATTTCCGGGCAGATTTTCGGCGTGCGCAACAACGAGATTTTCCTGTTCAACCAGCCGCGCCCGGTCCGCACCATCCATCGCTCCGACGGCTGGACGCCGGAAACGATCGACCAGCAGCTCAAGGGCGCGCTCGGGCCCTCGTTCACGCCGCTCGAGCGCTCGACCGACGTGTTCTCCTGGGATCCGGTGTGACCAGCGAACGGGCGCCGCGGGGACGCGGATGGTGCTAAAGTCGCTGATGCGGTGCGCTCCCTCTCCCCGCTTGCGGGGAGAGGGTCGGGGTGAGGGGGACTTTCCAACGTTCGGTGTTTGGAGAGTCCCCCTCACCCGGCCGCCTTCGCATCGCATCGCTTTGCTCCGGCGGCCGACCTCTCAGCCGAAGTCGGATGTTTCCGACTTCGGCCACTTCTTACTGCCGAACTCGGGTAAACCCGAGTTCGGGTGCAAGCGGGGAGAGGTGGAACCGAGTTCGCCGATGCGGCTTGCAACAGATGGCTGAAACTGCGGTGTACCAGGCGTCCGACGACCTCGCGCAAATCCGCGAGTCCGTTCGTGCGCTCTGCGCCAAGTTTCCCGGCGAATATTGGCGCGGGCTGGATCGCGAGCGCGCCTATCCGACCGAATTCGTCGCCGCGCTCACCCAGGCGGGATTCCTGGCGGCGCTGATCCCGGAGCAATACGGCGGCAGCGGGCTGACCATGACGGCGGCCGCCGCCATCATGGAGGAGATCCAGGCGTCGGGCTGCAACGGCGCCGCCTGCCACGCGCAGATGTACACCATGGGCACGCTGTTGCGGCACGGCAGCGCGGCGCAGAAGGCCCGCTATCTGCCGGCGATCGCGTCGGGCGAGCTGCGGCTGCAGGCCTTCGGCGTGACCGAGCCGACGTCCGGGTCCGACACCCTCAATCTGCGCACCACCGCCGTGCGCGAGGGCGATCATTACATCATCAACGGCCAGAAGATCTGGACCTCGCGCGCCGAGCATTCCGACCTGCTCCTGCTCATTGCGCGCACCACTCCGCGCGAGGCGGCCAAGACGCGCACCGGCGGGCTCTCGGTGTTCCTAGTCGACATGCGGCTCGCGCAGGGCACCGGCATCAGCATCAATCCGATCCGCACCATGATGAATCACGCCACCACCGAGCTGTTCTTCGACGATCTGCGCGTGCCGGCGGAAAATCTCATCGGCGAGGAGGGTGAGGGCTTCCGCTACATCCTCAGCGGCATGAATGCCGAGCGGATACTGATCGCGGCGGAGTGCATCGGCGACGCCAAGTGGTTCATTGCCAAGGCCGCCGCCTACGCCAAGGAGCGCGTCGTGTTCGGCCGGCCGATCGGCCAGAATCAGGGCGTGCAGTTTCCGATCGCGCGCGCCTATGCGCAGATGCGGGCGGCCGAGCTGATGGTGCGCGAAGCCGCGTCGCTCTACGAGGCCGAGCGCGACTGCGGCGCCGAGGCCAACATGGCGAAGCTGCTTGCCGCCGACGCTTCCTGGGCGGCGGCCGATACCTGCCTGCAGACCCACGGCGGCTTCGGCTTCGCCGAGGAGTTCGACGTCGAGCGCAAGTTCCGCGAGACGAGGCTCTACCAGACCGCCCCGATCTCCACCAATCTGATCCTGTCCTACTTGGCCGAGCACGTGCTCGGCCTGCCCCGGTCGTATTGAAGCGCCTGAGCGCATGTTCCGGAAAAGGCAGCGGTTTCCGAATAGAACATGCGCGAGATCGAACGGTGGGCAAACCAGTGTCCCGATTCCGAAGTTCGCAAACCCTCGCGGCACCCTCTGATGCGAACTTCGGAATCAAAGGGACACTAGCAAATTTATGATTCTAGTGCGGTTTTGGATTTGAAGTTCCTAAGCGCGCTTGCGGCTATAATGGTAGGAACTTCAAATCCACCGCACTAGCCGCCGCCCGCATCACGCCAAGCCCAACTCGATGAAGGCGTCGCGATGGTGCTCGGCGGCGTCGGGCGAGAAGCAGCAGAACACCACGCGCGCGATGCCGCGCGGCGCGTGCGCGATGTCCGCCGCTACGGTGCCGACGGCGATGCGGGCGGCACGATCGGCGGGAAAACGGTAGATGCCGGTCGAGATCGCGGGAAACGCGATCGAGGTGAGGCGCTGCGCGCCGGCGAGCTCGAGCGCGGTGCGGTAGCAGGAGGCGAGGAGGTCGTCCTCGCCCTTGTTGCCACCGCTCCACACCGGCCCGACCGCGTGGATGACGTGGCTCGCCTTGAGTCGATAGCCGCGCGTGATCTTGGCCGAGCCGGTGTCGCAGCCGCCGAGCAGCCGGCATTCGGCCAGCAGCTCCGGCCCGGCGGCGCGGTGGATCGCGCCGTCGACGCCGCCGCCGCCGAGCAGCGTGCGCTTGGCCGCATTGACGATGGCGTTGACGTCGAGCGCGGTGATGTCGGCGACGCAGATTTCGAGCCGGGTCGTCCCGACTTCGGCGCTGAGCAGGGCAGGCGCGGTCATCTTCCAATGCTAGCGCAAATCCCGCGCCCGGCGCAGCCGGACGGCCGCTCGGTCAATGCTAGGGTGCCAAGCGGAGCAGCTTGAACTGAACGAGAGCCGTTGCGCACGCAACAGGTTGAGGGACATGAATTTTTCAAGGCCTTTGAAAAGCCCGCCGGCGCCTGTAAGAATTGCCGACTGGAGGCACGTGGTAGGGAGAGACACAGTGCCACGCTGGTCAGGGGTGCTTGCGGCCGTTTGCCTGTTGGTTGGGATGTTTCCCGCGTTTGGGCAAGGTCCGAACGAGCAGACCTCGATTTATGCAATAGACGGTCTTGCTCTCGGTGCGCGTATTCCCGTCGATAGCCCAGCCTACCGCGAGTACAAATGCGGTCCGAGCGACCAATTCGACGGTTTTACCTGGTGCCAAAAAACCCGCCTGGAAAGGGAGCGGGGTGGGTCCTCCAATTTCACCTATTCGGTCCTTCACTCTCGTCGCGGAAGCGTCGTTTACGTCAACCGCTATCAGGTACCGGCGTTTATCGGATCCAACGGTGCCGAGCGCGAAATTCAGTCCTACACGCGGAAATTCGGCGAGTCGCCGGCAACAACGGTAACGATGCCGCACCGCTCCGGGCTCGACGGAGTTCTTGCGGCATGGGGAAAGATCGTCCTGGAACCGCTCGACGTCGAGAACAGAAAGGCGTTCGCGGAGGGGAGACGTCTCGGGAAGGGATATTACGTCGATTTTATCGGCAACTTTGACCGCTCCGCGAAAGAGGGTTTTCCACTCTACCGCATCAGCGGAGGTGCGGGATTCATCTGGGTTGCGAGTTTTGATCAAAGAGGTCGCGGTGCTCTCCGGCTCGTGGCCGTCGATGCAGGGGCAATCTATCCCGACCTCGTCGCGAATTCGGCGCCGAACGAACAGTCGGACAGCAGCAGGGCGGTACGTGTAGAGAACCCACCGGCAGCCGAAAGACCAACCGCGGATACCGACATTGCCCGGCAGGGAGCGGAAAAAGCAGCGGACAAGGCGAAGGCGGATTCGGACGTCGGGCGTGATGAAGCCGAGACGGCGAAGCGCGATGCCCGGCTCGCAGCGGCCGAAATTGAAATTTTGAACGCGGAGCGAACGAAGCTCAATGCCGCGCTCGAACGATTGGAAACGGACAAGGCCGCAGCCGAGGGCAAAGCCCATACAATGCAGTCTGTCGCTTATGGCGCGATTCTGATCGCGCTCCTTGCAATTGTGTCATCTCTCTTTTTCGTCAGTCGAAGGAGATCAAAGGCAGCCGATCGCCAATCGATCGGACCCGGGATGAATCCGTTGCCGGTCGCTGAACGTTCCTCCCTCGCCGAAACTCAACTCAAATCAAGCGGCGGCGAATCGCAGTCTGCGCAGGCTGGTTCCACACGTTCATCCTTGCCCGAAGCCGGTCAAGCATCGACTTTGAATGCAGAGGTCGCGGCAAGTCAAAGCGCAGGCGGTGCATTGGCGGCCAAGCCAGCACTTGGTCCGGACACCGCCGGCGGCGAAGCCAAGCCGGCGCCTCCTTCGGATACCGTCGGCGGTGACGTTAGGGTGCCGACCGAGAAGGTGGATTCGAAAGCAAAGCCTCAAACCGTGGCTTGAAAGCATCTCGGGCACGCCAATACCGTATCGCGTGCCGGCCTCATGACCCGCGACAAACCGAGGTCGGCCGCTTCTAAGCGGCGCCATCGGCGTCTACTCCACCAATTCCGCCTCGACCTCCTCGGCCATGTCGATCGTGCTGCGCCACCCGATGTCGGAGAAATGCGCATCGAGGAAGCGCCGCGTCGCGCGCTGGCCGAGCTTGCGCAGCGTGTCGAAATAGTCGTAGTCGGTCTTGAGCGTGCTGCGCGCGCCGAACGCCTCGCCCAGTTCCGGCATCACGATGCGATGCAGCCTGAGCCGGCGGAATTCGCCTTGCCGAAGCCCGCGCGGGAGGCGTCCCTCGTCGATCAGCCGGTTGACGAACGCGACCCCGCGCAGCTCCGACAACAGCGAGGCGTTGAAGTTGATTTCGTTCACCCGGCTCATGATCTCGCGCGTGCGCGTCGGCACCTTGCGGCGCTCGTGCGGATTGATCTGGACGATCAGCACGTCCTCGGTCGCGGTCGCGCGCAGGAAAGGAATGACGGCGGGGTTGCCGCTGTAGCCGCCGTCCCAATAGGACACGCCGTCGATCTCCACCGCGTGGAACAAGAGCGGCAGCGCGGCCGAGGCCATCACCACCTCGGGCGTGATCTCCGGGCGCGTGAACACGCGTGGCTCGCCGGTCCGCACATTGGTGGCCGAAATGAACAGTTCGAGACCGCGGTCGCCGCGCAGCGCCGCGAAGTCGACGAAGCGCTCGACCAGCTCCTTGAGCGGATTGATGTTGAGCGGGTTGAGGTCGTAGGGCGACAGCATCCGCGACATCGCGCCGAACCACGGGTTGTCGCGCGGGACGAAGGGAAACAGCCGCTCCACCACGGCGCGCTGCAGGCCGGGAAGGTGGCCGTCGACGCTCGCCGCGCGCCAGAAATCGGCGAGCCGCTGGCGCGCCTCGTCGGCTCCGCCGCGGCTGAGCCCGTCCGCCAGCATGACCGCGTTCACCGCTCCCGCCGAGGTGCCGGAGACGCCCTCGATCTCGACGCGGCCGTCGTCGAGCAATTGATCGAGCACGCCCCAGGTGAAGGCGCCGTGGGCGCCCCCGCCCTGCAGCGCCAGGTTGACCGGCTTGACGCGACCATTGCGGGGCCGGCCGGGCACCGGGGCGCGGCGCGGCGCGGCGCGCGGCACGAGCGCCCGGGAAACGAGGTTGGCGAGCAGGATGGGAAACATTGATTGTGGCGGTTACCTCGGGGAGGGCTTCCGAATGTGGGGAGGGAATTGCTGCATTGCAATATTAAATTATGGCAGTGCAATAACAGGGAAATACGCTCAAAACGGGTAAAGTCCGGGCATGTCGAAAGCCAAATCATCGCGCGCGCGGTCCATGGCCCGGCCGGCCGCCGTCTTCCCCGCCCCCGACCACGACCACGATCGCTGCTCGAGCGACGCCATGGCGGTGGCCGAGGCGCTGTGCGCGCAGCGCGGCCAGCGGCTGACGCCGCTGCGCCGCAAGGTGCTGGCGACCCTGCTCGCGAGCCACAAGCCGCTCGGCGCCTATGAGATCATCGACCGGCTCGCGCCCAGGGGTCCGCGGCCGGCGCCGATCACCGTCTATCGCGCGCTCGAATTCCTGCGCCAGAACGGGCTCGTGCATCGGATCGAGAGCCGCAATGCCTTCATTGCCTGCGTGCACAATCACGCCGCCGGCGCGCTCGTGGTGTTCCTCATCTGCGAGCGCTGCGGCGCTGTCGGCGAGGCCTCCTCGGCCGACGTCACCGCAACGCTTGCCTCGGCCGCGCGCGCCGCCGGCTTTATGCCGAAATCGCCGGTGATCGAGCTCACCGGCACCTGCACCCATTGCCGCACGGCATGATGCCGCTGCGAACCCGGTCGCGCCTTCACCCGCGCTGTCATGCCCCGCGCAAGCGGGGCATCCAGTGAACTCGGCACCGACCGGATCGCGAGGCTTTTGCTTACTGGGTCATCCGCATGCGCGGATGATGACAGCACGGATCAACTGAGCAGTCCCCGATGAAAGACGCCGTCAGTGCCGTTGCCCGGCCGCTCGACGCCGCCGCGGCGGCGCTCGCGGTCGTGCTCTGCCTGAGCTGGGGCTTCAATCAGGTCGCGGTGAAGCTCGCGCTGCCGGAGATTCCCCCGCTCATTCAGGCCGCGTTCCGCTCGACCTTCGGCGCGCTCATCGTCGTCGCCTGGGCGCGAGGGCGCGGCGTGGCATTGATGCAGCCGGACGGCACCCTGGTCGCCGGCGTCATCGCCGGGGTCCTGTTCGGCCTCGAATTCCTGCTGATCTACCGCGGCTTGGTCTTTACCAGCGCCAGCCGCGCGGCGCTCTTCCTCTACACCGCGCCGTTCTTCGTCGTCATCGGCGCGCGCTGGTTTCTCCCCGGCGACCGCTTCGATCGCCGGCAATGGATCGGATTGCTGCTGGCTTTCGCCGGGATCGTGATCGCGTTCGGGGTGCCGACGCCGGGCGGCGAACCGCGCGAGCTGATCGGCGACCTCATGCTGGTGCTCGCCGGCGCCGCCTGGGGCGCGACCACGCTGCTGGTCAAGGCGACGCGCCTCGTGCAAGCGCCGTACGAGAAGACGCTGCTCTACCAGCTCATCGTCTCCGCGCCGATGCTCGCGCTGTGCGCGCAGCTGTTGGGCGAGCGCGTGAGCGCGCCGCCGTCGGCCGTCGCCGTCGGCTCGCTGCTCTATCAGACCGTTTGGATTGCGAGCTTCACCTTTCTCGCCTGGTTCGCGCTGATCCAGCGTTATTCCGCGAGCCGGCTCGCGGCGTTCACCTTTCTCACGCCCTTGTTCGGGGTCGCCGCCGGCCATGTGGTGCTGGGCGAGCCGTTGACCCCTGCCTTCGCGCTGGCGGTGGCGCTGGTGGTCGCCGGGCTCGTGCTGGTGAACCGGCCACGTTGACGGCGGCGGCCCAGTCTGGCACTTGCTGCCGATCTTGGCGGCCGATCTGGCAACAGGCTCGGTCTGCTCCCTCTCTCCTGGAGAGGGGTGGAGTAGTCGTGAAACCGTTTAGAACTACGACCATATATAAGGCTCCGGTCGCTTGCGATCGGGAAGCGATGGAACCGTTCGAGCGCCAAGGAGCCCGGGAATGACCGAAGCAGGGCCGCGGCAGCGACGCCGGTCGGTATCCGTCGATGTCGGCGGCGTGCTCGTCGGCGGCGGCGCGCCGGTGGTCGTGCAGTCCATGACCAACACCGACACCGCCGACGTCGAGGGAACCGCGCAGCAGGTGGCGGCGCTGGCGCGCGCGGGCTCGGAGATCGTGCGCATCACCGTCGACCGCGACGAGGCGGCGGCGGCGGTGCCGCACATCAAGGAGCGGCTGCTCAAGCTCGGCGTCAGCGTGCCCATCGTCGGCGACTTTCACTATATCGGCCACAAGCTTCTGGCCGAGCATCCCGCCTGCGCCGAGGCGCTCGACAAGTACCGCATCAATCCCGGCAATGTCGGCTTCAAGGAGAAGAAGGACCGCCAGTTCGGCGCCATCGTCGAGACCGCGATCAAGCACGGCAAGCCGGTGCGCATCGGCGCCAATTGGGGCTCGCTCGACCAGGAGCTGTTGACCCACCTGATGGACGAGAACGCGCGCTCGCCCAATCCGATCGACGCGCGCGCGGTGACGCGCGAAGCGATGGTGCAGTCGGCGCTGCTCTCCGCCGAGCGCGCCGAGGAGATCGGGCTTGGCCGCGACCGCATCATCCTCTCGGCCAAGGTCTCGGCGGTGCAGGATCTGGTCGCGGTCTATCAGGATCTGGCTGACCGCTCCGACTATGCGCTGCATCTCGGGCTGACCGAGGCCGGCATGGGCTCGAAGGGCATCGTCGCGTCCTCGGCGGCGCTGGGCGTGCTGCTGCAGCAGGGCATCGGCGACACCATCCGGATCTCGCTCACCCCCGAGCCCGGCGGCGACCGCACGCTGGAGGTCAAGGTGGCGCAGGAAATCCTGCAGACCATGGGCTTCCGCGTGTTCGTGCCGCTGGTGGCGGCATGTCCGGGCTGCGGCCGCACCACCTCGACCACGTTCCAGGAGCTCGCCCGCGACATCCAGGGCTTCATCCACGAATCCATGCCGCAGTGGAAGCGGCGCTATCCCGGCGTGGAGGCGCTCAACGTCGCGGTCATGGGCTGCATCGTCAACGGGCCGGGCGAGAGCAAGCACGCCGACATCGGCATTTCGCTCCCGGGCACCGGCGAGCAGCCGGCGGCGCCGGTGTTCATCGACGGCAAGAAGGCGGTGACCTTGCGCGGCCCGACGGTGGCGGCCGAGTTCAAGCAGATGGTGATCGACTATATCGAGCGCCGCTTCGGCCAGGGCGGGGCCGGGCGCACGGCGGCGGAATAGGCGCGCGATCGGACGCGCCGCAACTTCGCCTCTCAAGTCCGGATGAACTGATAGCGGGAGCGCGCGCGCTATGGCCGCGGCTGCGACGTCCGCGACATTTCCGCGAGCACCCCGATGATCGCGATCAAGACACAAAGGAGCGCGACTTTTTCCATGTGCCCCTCCACTCCATCACCCCAACGTGGGGCGGGACATAGAACGCGATCGCGGCGGGATAAGTTCCGCGGCGTGGCAAAGTGGAGGCAGACGTAAAATTCGCGTAGATTTTTGGGCGCTCGACTGCGCGGCCATTTGCGCTTCGGTCCGCGTTAACTCGAAATTAACGACGACCGCGCGTTGCCCGGCACGGGTGGGGCTCCCGGATTTTTTTGTGGCCCGCACCGCGCTGTCAGATCATGCTCGCGGCGATATTCACCGTCAGCGCCAGCAGCGCGGTGTTGAAGAAGAACGACAGCACGCCGTGCGCGGCCACCGTGCGCCGCACCAGCCGCGATTCGACCGCGACGTCGGAAACCTGGCAGGTCATGCCGATGACGAAGGAGAAATAGACGAAGTCCCAGTAATCGGGATTGTCGTCGGCGGGAAAGTTGATCCCGCTCTTCTTGGCGCCGTGCTCGCCGTAATAGTCGTGCGCGTAATGCAGTGCGAAGATGGTGTGGATGAAGACCCACGACAGCACGATGGTGATCGTGGCCAGCGCGAGCTGCATCCCGGACGGCTTGGCGCCTTCCTTGATGACGAGCTCGGCGACGATGGCGCCGAGGCTCGCCATCGCAGCAAAGACCGTGAGCACCAGGATGCCGAGCCGGCCTTCGTCCTGGCTGGCGGCGTGCAGGCGGATGTGCTCGATGCGCGAGCGCGCCATCAGCAGGCCGACCAGCACCAGGTAGAGCGCCACGCCGGCATCCCAGGCCACCAGGACGCAGCGCGCGGTGGCGGTCTGCGCGCCCAGCCAGCACATCGCCATCACCGCGAGCCCGACCGCGACCGAGGTCGTCAGCCGCGGGCGCGCGCCGACGACCCGCAACAGGTAGGGCAGGCGGCGGCTGTTTCGAGTTTCGTTCTTGGCCATGGTGCTTTCCCGGCGGCGGCGATCGCGCTTACCGCGCCTGACTGACAAAGACCTGCTTGAACAGCTTCGTCCATTTGTCGCTCTCGTCGAGCAGTTTGGCGCCATCGATGAAAGTCAGGTCGGAAGGCGGTTCGTTGACTTTCCGATTGGTCGGGACACTGCCGCGCTGGGCGAGGATGCGCTGGCCGTCGCTCAAGAAGAAGTCCAGGAACAGCACGGCGGCGTGGGGGTGCGGCGCCTTGCGAAAGGCGGCGATAGCGTTCGGCAGCGCTACGACCGGCGGCAGCATGAGCGCCGCGATCGGCGCGCCCGCCGTTTTCATCGCCGCGACGCGGTAGCCGTAGAGAGTGAGCGCGAGCGGCACCTCGCCGGCGGCGACCAGATTGGCGAGCAGCGTATGGCCTTTGCGCACGGAGATGCCATTGGTGGCGACGATGTGGCGAAACAGCTCGAGCCCCTTCGCTTCGCCCATGGCGCCGAGGATGGCGAGGAACCAGCCGACGTCGTCGGCCTCGATGCCGAGCTTGCCCTTCCAGGTGGGAGCGGCGAGGTCTTGGTAGCTTTTCGGCGCATCGGCCGGCTTGACCAGATCGGTGTTGGCGCCGGCGACGAAGACGTTCAGCCGCGACATCACCCAGGCGCGCTCCGGCACGGCCGCCTGCGGGATCAAATCGGCGAATACCGGCGACGCGATCTCCTGCAGCAGCTTTTCGCGCCTGAGCGCCTCCATCTGCGGGCCGGCGGTCTCGGCGACGTCGACCTCGTAGCGGATGCCGCGCGCCTCGGTCAGGGCGCGGCGTAGGATGTCCTCGGAGCTGCCGCGCCAGAGCCGTGCCTTGACGCCATAGCTCTTCTCGAAGGCGTCGGTGATCGCGGTGGTATCCTCGACCGTGCCGGACGAGTAGAGCGTGAGCGCGCCTTCTTTCCGGGCGCCCGCGATCAGCCGTTGCGTGCGGTCGGGGCCGGAATAGGCGGCGACGCCCGCGATGGCCGGGGTCTGCGCCCACGCGCGGCCCGCCGCCAGGGCTGCGAGCCAGGCCAGCGCCAGCGCGCCCATCGTCGCGGCCGTGGTCTGCCTGCCCCGCTTGCGCCTGCTTGCGGGAGAGGCTCGGGGAGGGGTGTCCCGCATCGATCTCTCGTCACGCCGCCTTCGGCGGCAGGTTCGCCAGCTCGGCCGCGTACACCTCGTCCATGCGCGGCTGCAGGCCGTGGCGGGCGAGCGCGTCGGCGAACATGCGGCGCACCAGCGGCTGCTCGTCGGCGTAGTCCACCTGGGTGCCGCCGAGCCGCGTCGAGATCCACGACATCGGCACGCCTTGCGCGTTGCGCGGCGACCAGTGCTTGAAGGCGAGATAGCGCGCCGGCGTCGGCCCGGAATTGAAATGCTGGTGGAACCAGGCGTTGGGCGGAACGATCAGCGTGCCGACCTGCCAGTCGTAGCGGCGCGGCGCCTCGCCCTCCGGCCACATCAGCGAATAGCCCTCGCCCGAGAGCACGATGACGTGGGCACCCGGCCCGTGCGCATGCGCCTTCTTGTAGGTGCCGACCGGGAACTGCGAGATGTGGCTGGCGATCGAGCCGCGCGCCATGTTGAAGCGGATGTGCCCGCCGCCGGCGCCGCGCTCCTTGGCGGTGATCAGCGGCAGGTTGACCGCGTCGGGGACGAAATTGGTCTGCAGCAGGAAGCCCGTCTGCTCGCCCTTGGCGCTGTAATAGTCGGCCTCGCCGGAGAAACGGCTCTTGAAGTCGTGCGGGTGACCGAACACGAAATCGAGATCGTCGTAGAGGTTGATGACGGAGGGCGCGTTGGTCACCGCCACGTAGCGCACGCATTCCTGGCCGGAGCCGTTGAAGTGCTGGTACCAGCAATTGAGCGGGATAGCGAAGATCGCGCCCGCCTTCCATTCGAAGGTGACGCGGGCGCCGGCATTGTTCCACACCGTGGTCGAGCCGCGGCCGGCGAGCACCAGGATCATCTCCTCGAACAGATGGTGCTGGGGCGCGAGCGACCGGCCCGGCGCGATCTCGCAGACATAGCAGTCGTTCGAGGTGCGCGAGGCTTCGTGGTTGATGAACAAGCCGTGGCCGCCCTTGCGCGCCCACGGCTTCAACTCGACCGTCCGCAGGTTCGCCACGTATTGCGCGCTGATGACGTCGAGCCCTTCGCCGCGCACGAACCGCAGATAGGGCGAATCCTTCTCGGTCTTGAATTTGTCCGCCAGTTCCTGCGAGACGGTCGCGTCCTTGGCCACCGATGACCTCCGCGGGGTTGCTCTCGTTGCTCCGGTTTAGCAGCGACGGGAGGCTCGCCGCAATGCCGCTACGCCTCACCCGGCGAAACAACGTCTCAAAGTGCCATTAGTGACTCATGCACCGCACCAAACGACGTGCACGGGTTGCATTGATCTACTCGATCACCTCGTCGGCAATCGCGAGCACACCCGGCGGAATTGTGAGGCCGAGGGTTTTGGCAGTTCGGAGGTTGATCAGGAGCTCGAACTTGGTCGCCTGCACGACCGGAAGCTCGGCGGGCTTCTCGCCCTTGAGAATCCGGCCGGTATAGACGCCGGCTTGGCGAAAGGCGTCGGCGTAATCGGCGGCGTAGCTCATCAGACCGCCCCTGTCGACGTAGTCGCGACGGGGGTAGATCGTCGGAATCTTGTAGCGCGCCGCAAGCGCCAAAATCTCGCTGGTGTTGCGAAATGCAAAGGGACCGACGACGAGCGCCCCGGCCTCGCGCTGGACAAGCGTTTTGAAAGCCATCTCGTAGTCGCGGTCGCCGCGAGTTTCCAGGATAAAAACCTGCCGCCCGAGCGCACGCGCCGCCGTAAACAATTGGCTCTTCTGGTCCTCATACGCGATTGAGCTTGAATCGATGGAAAGGAATGCGATTGCCGTCGCTTGCGGAACCAGATCGCCGGCAAGACTGAGCCACTTGCTCACCAGTTGGGTATTGACGGCCGTCACCCCCGTAATGTTGCCCCCCGGGCGGTTCAGGCCGGCCACGAGGCCGTCCTTCACCGGATCGCCGCCATACGCGAAGACGATCGGAATCGTCGAGGTGGCCGCCTTTGCCGCGAGTGCCGCCCCGCCCCAACCGCCGGTAAAGATCACGGCCACTTGACGTTGGACCAGCTCCGCGGCGAGCGCCGGCAATCGCGCGGATTGAGAACCGGCCCAGCGGAACTCGATCGCCACGCTCTGGCCTTCGACGTAACCGGCTTTGGCCAGGCCCTGGCGAAACGCGGCTACCACGCGCTCCATCGGTCGGGGCGAACCCAGATCGAGGAACCCGATCACCGGCATCGCCGGCTGCTGCGCGCGCGCCGTCATGGGCCACGCCGCCGCGCCGCCGATGAGCGTGATGAACTCGCGGCGTCTCACTCGATCACCTCATCGGCGCGGGCGAGCAGCGTGAGCGGGAAGGTGAGGCCGAGCGTCTTGGCGGTCTTGAGATTAAGCACCAACTCGACTTTTACCGCCTGCTGGACCGGTAGATCGGTAGGCTTGGCGCCTTGAAGAATCCGGCCTACATAGACGCCGGCTTGCCGCTGCGCATCGTCCACGCTGGTGCCGTAGCTCATCAGTCCGCCCGCCTGAGCAAACTCGCGTACGTTGTATATCGCAGGCATCGCGTGGCGCGCCGCCAGCGCCACGATCTGCTCGCGCCGACTGTAGAAAAACACATCGTTGCCGACCAGGAGCGCACCGACTCGTTCTTGGGCAAGAGTCGCAAACGCCGCATCGATTTCGTGTTCACTGGTGGCTTTGACGACGAACAATTCCTGGCCGAGCGCCTGCGCGGCAAGGCGAACCTCGCTGATGGCGGACTCGGCCTCCGGACCGCTCGGGTTGATAAGGAAGCCAACCGTCGTCGCCTTGGGCACAGTCTCGTTCAGCACCTCGAACAGTTTCGCCGCTATCATATTGAGCAAGAAGTTCACACCCGTGAGGTTGCCGCCCGGCCGATTGAGGCTGGAAACGAGGCCGGCCTTGACCGGGTCGGCGGCAACGGCGAAGACGATCGGAATCGTCGTGCTGGCGGACTTGGCGGCGAACGCCGGGGCATCTCCACCCATTGCGGCAATCACGGCCACTTGGCGGCGAACCAGCTCGGCCGCCAGCGCCGGAAGTCGATCGTATTGCCCCTCTGCCCAGCGATATTCGATCGCGACGCTGCGGCCCTCGACGTACCCGCTCTCGGCTAAGCCCTTGCGGAATGCGGCCAACCGGGGAGCAAACGTGTCAGGCGATAAACCGCCGAGATAGCCGACCACCGGCATCCCCGCCTGCTGCGCCCGTGCCGCGAGTGGCCACGCAGCCGTCGCGCCGCCGAGCAGCGTGATGAACTCGCGCCGTCTTATACCGGACACGGCCTTCCCTCCCACTCGGTCGTCCGCACCGTCAGCCTATCACCGGGTCGAGGGCCGGTCCCTGTGACAGACCTGAATTGTCCTGAATCGAGGCGTCGGTCTTGGCGTTCGCGGCGCCCACGCTGTTGTAGAAATCAAAACAAGTCCGAAAACAGCGTTTGTAAACCGTCACCGCGCAGCGACAGGGCGCGTAGGCCCGTAATCCCGAAAGAACGTGCGATGGACCGCCGCGCCGCCGGCCTCTACGCTGTTGCGAGCCGGTCATCGTCGCAGGAGGGCTGCCGTGCACGTCGAAGCCCCCGGGGTCTACGTCGAAGAGGTGCCCGCGGGCGGCCATGTCATCGCCGGCGTGCCGACCTCGACCGCCGCGTTCCTCGGCGCCACCCCGTCGGGGCCGGTCGCGGCACCCGTGCCGGTGCACAGCTTCGCGCAATTCCAGGCGCAGTTCGGCGGCCTGTCGGAGTCCCTGCCGCTCGGCTACGCCGTGCAGCAGTTTTTTCTCAACGGCGGCCGCGAGGCCTTGATCGCGCGCGTGGTGCCGGGCGGCGCCGCGCTCACCGACGCCGAGCTCTCGAGCCCGGGGCTCGAGCCGCAGAAGCGCGGCCTCTGGCTGCTCGAGCACGCCGAGCGCTTCGACATTCTCTGCATTCCACCGCTGTCGCGCACCGCCGACGTCGGGCCGGCGACCTGGGAGGCGGCGGTCGCCTATGCTCAGCGCCGCCGCGCCATGGTGATCGTCGATCCGCCGGCGGCCTGGGCGAGCGTGCAGGACGTCTCCGCGGCGGCCGTCGCCGCCTTGGTGCGCCGCAGCCCGAACGCGGCGCTCTATTATCCGCGGCTCACGGCGCTCGATCCCCTGCGCGGCAATCAGGCCGCGGGTTTCGCGCCCTGCGGCACGGTTGCCGGCATCTATGCGCGCACCGACGCGGCGCGCGGCGTCTGGACCGCGCCGGCGGGGGTGGCGGCGACCGTGCTCGGCATAACCGGGCCGAGCACCGTGCTCACGGAGGCGCAGCTCTCCGCGCTCAATGCCATGGGTGTCAACGCCGTGCGCGTGCTGTCCGGCGGCGGCATCGTGCTCTGGGGCGCACGCACGCTGGCGGGGAACGACTCGGCGGAGCCGTTCAAGTTCGTCCCGGTGCGTCGCCTCGACATCTTCATCGAGTCGAGCATTGCGCGCGGCCTGCGATGGGCGGTGTTCGAGCCCAATGGCGAGCCGCTATGGGCGCAGATCCGCGCCAGCGTGGCGGACTTCCTGCACGGTCTGTTCCGGCAGGGCGCCTTCGCCGGCGACAGGCCCGAACAGGCTTTTTTCGTGCGCTGCGACGCCTCGACCATGACGCAGCAGGACATCGCTCAGGGCATCATCCACGTGGTGGTGGGGTTCGCGCCGCTCCGGCCGGCCGAGTTCGTCGTCATCGACATCGGCACCTTGCTGTCGCAGCGCTACCGCATCCGCACCGGGCGCCACACCCTGCGCGTCATGTGGGACGGGCAAGTGATCGCGGGGGTGAGCCGCGTGCGCGGGCTCGGCCAGCTCACCGAGCTGACCACCGTCCGCGACGGCGGTGATCCGAATTCGTCCCGCCTGGTCCTGGGGCCGACGACGTTCGCGCCGGTGACGCTCATCCGCCCGGTCAGCCGCGATCAGGCCTTCGCGACCTGGGCGCAGGCGATGCAGCCCGCGGGCGGCGCCGCGTCCGCGCCGCGCAAGGACGTGCGCATCGAGCTCCATGACGGCGACCGCGGACAGATCGCCGCCTGGGTGCTCAGCAATGCGATGGTGACGAAATTCGAGGCCCCGGACTTCAATGCCGCCGGCAACGACGTCGCCATGGAAGAGCTGACGCTGGCGCACGAGGGCCTGCGGCGCGCCGATCACGACCCCTGACAAAAGTGTCAAGTTTGTGCGCTGCGTTAATTTCAGGTAAACGCGAGTCATAGTCCTATCCTGCTGATTCTCCGGCTTTTTGACGGCAAACCGGTCACGGCCGGTTCAAAACATTGTGCATTGCACACGAGGGCTGCAAGGGCGATTTGTGCGGGCGGGGGACGAAGAAAAATTGGAGACCGAGATGAAAACGACCATGACCAAATTCGCGCTCGCGCTGGCCCTGGCGGGTGGCGTCGCAATCAGCGCCGCAGCGGTGTCGTTGGGCGGGGCGACGGCGTCGTTCGCGCAGGCGCAGCCGCAGTGCATCCCGCACTATGACAGCTCGGGCGCGCAGACGGCTCCCTACTGCTGAGCCGTTCAGCCGAGAAGCTACGATTTGAAAAGAGTCCGGGCAGCCGGACTCTTTTCTTTTGCCGGCGTTTGGTACCAACCTCGTTGGCTTCTGTCTGTCGTCCCCGCGAAAGCGGGGACCCATATTCCAGAGCCGGTGGTTATGGGTTCCCGCTTACGCGGGAACGACAGCGGCGACAACGGATGCGTGGCATCCGCGTTTTGTATCAAGCGAGGGGGTCTGACCGGATTCCGCTCGCGCGGCATCCGCGCTACGCTCGCCGGCGATGCCCTCAGCGATCCGACAGCGGCCGCGCGCTGCAACCCGACCGCGGCGTGCGCGCCGATGGCTCACCCGGCTGGCGTGGGCCGTGCTCGCCGTGGTGGCGGCCATCGTGCTGCTGCCTTATGTGCTGACCCCGCTCTATCGCGTGGTCGATCCGGTCTCGACCCTGATGCTGTGGCGCTGGGCGACGGGTGCGCGCGTCGAGCACAGCTTCGTGCCGATCGGGCGCATGGCGCCGGCGCTGCCGATCACCGTGATCGCGTCGGAGGACGGCCGCTTCTGCAGCCATCGCGGCATCGACTGGCGGGAGATCCGCGACCGGCTGGAGGACGTCGACGACATCAGCGAGGCGAGGGGAGTGTCCACCATCACGCAGCAGACCGCGAAGAACCTGTTCCTCTGGCCGGGGCGCAGCTTCGTGCGCAAGGCGCTGGAGTTTCCGCTCGCGCTATGGATCGATCTCGTGCTGCCCAAACGGCGCGTGCTCGAGATCTATCTCAATATCGCGGAATGGGGCCCGAGCGGCCAATTCGGCGCCGAGGCCGGGAGTCGCTACGCCTTCAACAAGTCGGCGCGCGCGCTGGGGCCGCGCGAGGCGGCGCTGCTGGCGGCGGTGCTGCCGAACCCGAAGCGGCGCAGCGCCAAGCAGCCGGGCGCGGCGGTACGCCGGCTCGCCGCCATCTATGAGGCCCGCGGCGCGGCCCAGGCGGCGCTCGCGAGCTGTGCGAAAACCGTCAGGTAATCAAAGCGATGGCAGGGGCGGGCGGCACCGATGCGGCCCTAGCCTTGGCCGGCGCGATCCTCTATAAGCCCGGCTTCGCCGCGCCGGCCGGGCGCCAAGCGGGTTGCGCCGGCGACCCAGAGAGTTGAGGAGCACGATCATGGCGGTCCCGAAACGAAAAACTTCGCCCTCGCGGCGCGGGATGCGGCGCTCCGCCGATGCGCTCGCGCGGCCGACCTATGTCGAGGACAAGGATTCGGGCGAGCTGCGCCGCCCCCATCACATCGATCTCAAGACCGGCATGTACCGCGGCCGCCAGGTGCTCAAGGCGAAGAAAGAAGCCTGAGGCGGGCTCCGAGCGCTGAGTCATGTAGAATGGGTCAAGGCGCGGAACGCGCCGTGCCCAGGCGTCCCGGCTTTCGCGCGCCGGTGCGGAAGACATTCTCCCGATCCGCGCAAATCCTTTGCACGCATCGGCACGGCGCGCACTCCAGCTCGTGGCAGGCCGGGTCAGCTCATCCGCGCCTGCGCCTTTGCCCACCCTGCACGCGCTGCTAGACTCTGCGCTGGCACGCCCCCGCGAAGGAAGCCGACGCCATGTCTCTCATCGCCTTTCCGCTCCTGCTTCTCCCGTTTGCGTTCTTCAACATGGTCATCTTTCTCCTCAACATCCCGTTCAGCGACACGGTGTTCACCATTCCGCTCGTCTCCGAGCTCACCATGCCGCCGGTCTTCGAGCGCAGCATGCCGGTGACGCTCGGCGACCTCCTGGTCGCGATCGGCATGCTGCTGCTCTACGTCGAGGTGGTCAAAGCGGCACGGCCCGGCGGCCGAACCATCATGGATCACGTGCTGGCGTTGATCCTGTTCCTTGCCATGGCGGCCGAGCTCGTGCTCGTGCCGCGGGCGGCGACGTCGGTCCTGTTGCTGCTCACCGTGCTCGGCTTCGTCGACCTGATCGCCGGGCTCTCGATTCGCCCGGAGCGCATCGTGCTCGAAGAAACGAGGCAGGCGCCGGCCTGAGCGCGCCGGGATCGCGGCGCGTTTCTTCAACCCGATATGCTAGCCGCCGGTCTCGGCCACGAAACCCGCCGCCTCGATGCCGGCGATCGCCGCCGCCTCGTCGTTGTCGGAGGTATCGCCGGACACGCCCACCGCGCCCATGAGCGCGCCGGCCTTGTCGCGGATGAGCACGCCGCCCGGCACCGGCACCAGCGCCCCGCCGGTCATTTCGACCAGCGCCGCCGCCATGTGCGGACGCTCGACGCCGATCTGGTGCAGCCGGCGCGAGCCCGTGCCGAACGCGACCGAGCCGAAGGCCTTGCCGGACGCGATCTTGGATCGCAGGATCGGATTGCCGTCCTCCTCGGCATAGGCGCGCAGCGCCCCGCGGCTGTCGACCACCGCGACGCCGAGCGGCTTGAATTTCTTGTCGCGCGCGGCGGCGAGCGTCTTGTCGAGGATGGTGCGGGCTTGGACCAGCGTCAGTGTCATCGCGTCTCTCCCTGGTAGCGACCGTGCCGAACATCGCATAGAGCATGATCCCGAAAAGTGGGCACCGGTTTTCGGATAAAGATCATGCTCCAATAATAAGCTAAAGCGGGATGAGGGACTCGAAGAAAAGTCATCCCGTTTTAGCGTAACATCGCGCCGAGAGCCATTGCGAATGAGCCGCGACTTCCAGCTGCCGGGCCGTTCGCCGGTCATCGCCTGCGAGGGCATGGCCGCGACCTCGCATCCGCTCGCGAGCCGCGCCGCCATCGAGACCTTGCGCGCGGGCGGCAACGCGGCCGACGCCGCGGTGACCGCGGTCGCGGTGCTGTGCGTGGTCGAGCCGCAGATGACCGGCATCGGCGGCGACTGCTTCGCCATGATCGACGTGCCGGGGCAGCCGGTCTGGGGCTACAACGGCTGCGGCCGTGCCGGCGCCGGCGCGTCGCTCGCGGCGCTGCTGGCGCAGGGCATGCGTTCCTTCGCCTCCGACTCGATCCATGCCGTGACCGTGCCGGGCGCGATCGACGCCTGGGCGGCGATCCTCGCGGCGCATGGCCGCTTTCCCCTCGCGCGCGCGCTCGCTCCGGCGATCCACTACGCCGAGAACGGTTTTCCGGTCGCCGCGCGCATCGCCTGGGACTGGGCCCAGGTCGCGGGCAAGCTGCGCGCGGACGCCGGCGCGGCGCGCCATTACCTGCTCGACGGCCGCGCGCCGGCCGAGGGCGATGTGGTCAGGCTGCCGGCGCTGGCGCAAACGCTCGAGACGATCGCGGCGAACGGGCCGCGCGCCTTCTACGAGGGGCCGATCGCCGACGACGTGGTCGCGACCGTCGCCGCCCGCGGCTCGTTCCTCACCGCAGAGGACTTCGCCCGCCATCGCGGCGAAGTGGTTGCGCCGATCGCCACCAATTATCGCGGGCTCGACGTGCTCGAGCTGCCGCCCAACACCCAGGGCCTGACCGCGCTGGTGCTGCTCAACATCTTGGAGCGCTTCGATCTTGCCGCGCTCGATCCCATCGGCGCCGAGCGCTTCCATCTCGCGCTCGAGGCGGCGCGCCGCGCCTATGCGGTGCGCGACGCCCACGTCGCGGATGCGGCCTGCATGCGCGTCCCGGTGCCGGCGCTGCTCGACAAGTCGTTCGCCGGCAAGCTCGCCGACGGCATCAACCGCGCCGCCCGCACACCGTTGCCGGGCGCGCCGACGCCCGACAGCGACACCGTCTACCTCACGGTGGTCGACCGCGACCGCATGGCGGTCTCCCTGATCAATACGCTGTTTTCGACCTTCGGCGCCGGCATCTGCACGCAGCAGACCGGCATCATGTTGACCGACCGCGGCGCCTGCTTCGTGCTCGACCCCGATCACCCCAATGCGTTCGGCCCGAACAAGCGGCCGATGCACACCATCATCCCGGCGCTCGCCTTCCGCAACGGGCACTGCGAGCTGTCGTTCGGGGTGATGGGCGCGCACTACCAGCCGATGGGCCACGCGCAGGTCGTCAGCAACCTGGTCGACTACGGCATGGACGTGCAGGCGGCGATCGACGCGCCGCGCGCGTTCTTCGTCGGCGACCTTACCGTGGTCGAGCGCGGCCTGCCGGCGGCGAGCGTCGAAGGCCTGCGCGCGCGCGGTCATCGCGTGGCGCTCGCTGCGGCGCCCTGGGGCGGCGCGCAGGCGGTCCGCATCGACCGCGCGCGCGGCGTGCTGATCGGCGGCTCCGATCCGCGCAAGGACGGCTGCGCGCTCGGATACTAGGCCTATCGCCCCCAGACCGACTACATTCTGTAGCAATGTGTTGACTACGTAACGTGGCTATGCTAGTTGAGTTGCAATTGCCGCGCCCAGCGCTCGGTTCGGATCGAGTGCGACGGCGAGAAGGCAACCCGGACGCAGAAGCGCCTGGGAACGAACAAGACTGCGCTGTTTGACATCGTGAAATGCGACCAGGCCAGCGGCTCGTCGCGTGTGCGCGCGCGTTTTACGCCGCAAGCGCGGTCACGACAGCGACAGCGCCGCGGCTCGCGCGCGGAAGACGGCGCGTGCGCGCGTTCCGCCCGCCAGTCGATTGTTATTCGTTGTTATTTGCGCGGGCGGTCGGGCGAAGTGGCCGTGCCTTCAGGCGCTTAGGGTGTAGAGGCCTTGTATTTTCGTTGTTGTTTACAATGGCGCCGGTCGCGCAGACGGGGACCGTGGGCGCGGCGCCGCGGGCGCGCCGCCGTTATTTCTTGTCCTTGTCGCTCAGGCGCTCGAGCCGCTGTTGCATCTCTTCCATCTGGCGCTTGAGATCGTGGATCTCGTCGCCGCCGCCGGGTTGCGGACTGCTCTTGTCCGGCTCCCCCGCCGCCTGCCCCTCGCGCCGCGCGAACGGGGTGAACATGGCAAAGGCGCGCTCGAACATTTCCATGTTCCGGCGCACCTGGTCCTCGAGCGCGCCGAACGGGCTGCCGCCGAACGCCTGCGCCATCTGCTCGCGGAATTTTTCCTGCTCTCGCGTCAACGAGTCGATGGAGACTTCCAGATAGCGCGGCACCAGCATCTGCATGCTGTCGCCGTAGAAGCGGATGAGCTGACGCAGGAAGGCGATGGGCAGGAGACTCTGCCCTTCCTTGTTCTCCTGCTCGAAGATGATCTGGGCCAGCACCTGGCGGGTGATGTCCTCGCCGGTCTTGGCGTCGTGGACGAGGAAATCCTCGCCTGCCTTCACCATGGCGGCGAGATCCTCGAGCGTGACGTAGGTGCTGGTGCCGGTGTTGTAGAGCCGCCGGTTGGCGTATTTCTTGATCGTGATGGGTTGGTCCGACTTAGCCATGGCGGGCACGCTCGACGATGATCCGTTTGAGCACGACATGCGTGATGTCGTCGCCGGTCTTGACGTCGTAGACCACGAAATCCTCCTCATCCTCCACCATGGCGCCGAGGTCGTCGAGGGTGACGTAGCCGCCCGCATCCGGGTGGTAGAGCCGTCGATCGGCGTATTGCTTGATGGTGACCGGTTCCGAAGGCATGGTCAGCTCGGTTCGCGCCTATCCCTTGGGCAGCATAGCCTGTTTTTTTTGAGCCCGGCCACCGTTTTATCCGCGTTCGGCAACCGGCAAGGTCGCCCTGGCCGGCTCGCCCTCGCGCACAATTGATGCAGGACAGACCGGCAATCCCTCCAATTGACAGGCCCGCGCCCACATCTCAAGGATGCGCCAGGGTGACGGATCATCGGCGCGTCATGCGGGCGTTGCCCGGAACCGATATCAACCGCTCGGCGAGCATCCGTCGCCGTCCAGCCGGATACGAGAGGGAGTTTGGAGATGAAGGACGATATCGTCATCGTCAGTGCGGCTCGCACCCCGGTCGGCGCGTTCAACGGGGCGTTCGCGGCGCTGCCGGCGCACGAATTGGGCAAGGTCGCGATCGAGGAGACGCTCAAGCGCGCCGGCGTCGAGGGAGCGCAGGTCTCCGAGGTCATTCTGGGTCAGATCCTGACCGCTGGTCAGGGCCAGAACCCCGCCCGCCAGGCTTCGATCGGCGCCGGCATTCCGGTCGAGATGCCCGGCCTGGGGCGTCAATCAGCTCTGCGGTTCGGGCCTGCGCGCGGTCGCGCTCGGCTATCAGGCCATCCTCAACGGCGATTCCGAGATCGTGGTGGCCGGCGGCCAGGAATCGATGAGCCAGGCGCCGCACTGCGCGCATCTGCGCAGCGGCGTGAAGATGGGCAACCTCGAAATGGTCGACACCATGATCAAGGATGGCCTGTGGGACGCCTTCAACGGCTACCACATGGGCAACACCGCCGAGAACGTCGCGCGCCAGTGGCAGATCACCCGCGCGCAGCAGGACGAGTTCGCGGTCGGCTCGCAGAACAAGGCCGAGGCGGCGCAGAAGGCGGGACGCTTCAAGGACGAGATCGCGCCGGTGACGGTGAGGACGCGCAAGGGCGACGTCGTCGTCGACGCCGATGAATATCCCAAGCACGGAACCACGCTCGAAGCGATTGCCAAGCTGCGGCCGGCTTTCGCCAAGGACGGGACCGTCACCGCCGCCAATGCATCGGGCATCAACGACGGCGCGGCGGCGGTCGTGCTGATGAAGGCGAGCGAGGCCGCCAAGCGCGGCAAGACGCCGCTCGCGCGCATCGTGTCCTGGGCGCATGCCGGCGTCGACCCTGCGATCATGGGCACCGGTCCGATCCCGGCCTCGCGCGCGGCGCTCAAGAAGGCCGGCTGGAACGTCGGCGATCTCGATCTGATCGAGGCGAACGAGGCGTTCGCCGCGCAGGCCTGCGCCGTCAACAAGGATCTCGGCTGGGATGCCGCCAAGGTCAACGTCAACGGCGGCGCGATCGCGCTCGGCCATCCCATCGGCGCCTCCGGCGGACGCGTGCTGGTCACGCTGCTCTACGAGATGCAGAGGCGCAATGCGAAGAAGGGCCTTGCCACCCTGTGCATCGGCGGCGGCATGGGCATCGCGATGTGCGTCGAGCGCTAGGTCGCGGACAGCCTGACCGCGTGCGTCGTGGCCGGACTTGTTCCGGCCACCCACGTCTTTAATGTAGCGGCAAGATGACGGCTGCCGCGGCGCTCGCCCCGGCACGACGAACGATGTCCAGGGAGGAACGTTATGTCACGCGTCGCAGTGGTGACGGGCGGAACGCGCGGAATCGGGGAAGCGATATCCAAGGCGCTCAAGGCCGCCGGCTACAAGGTCGCCGCGAATTACGGCGGCAATGACGACGCGGCGCAGAAGTTCAAGGCCGCGAACGGCATTCCGGTCTACAAGTGGGACGTCTCGGCTTACGATTTCTGCGTCGCCGGCCTCAAGCAGGTCGAGGCCGATCTCGGTCCGGTCGAGGTGCTGGTCAACAATGCCGGCATCACCCGCGACACCATGTTCCACCGCATGACGCCTGAGCAGTGGGGTGCGGTGATCAACACCAACCTGAATTCGCTGTTCAACATGTGCCGTCCGGTGATCGAGGGCATGCGCAGCCGCAAGTTCGGCCGCATCATCAACATCTCTTCGATCAACGGCCAGAAGGGACAGATGGGCCAGGCGAATTATTCCGCCGCCAAGGCGGGCGAGCTCGGCTTCACCAAGGCGCTGGCGCAGGAAAGCGCCAGAAGCGGCATCACCGTCAACGCCATCTGCCCCGGCTATATCGCGACCGAGATGGTCAAGGCCGTGCCGCAGGAGGTGCTGGAGAAGAACATCCTGCCGCAGATCCCGGTCGGCCGGCTGGGCGAGCCGGCGGAGATCGCGCGCTGCGTGGTCTTCCTCGCCTCCGACGATGCCGGCTTCATCACCGGCTCCACGCTCACCGCGAACGGCGGGCAATATCTGGTTTGAGCGCAACGGCGCAATTGCAATGACCGGTGGCTAGATCGAGCCGCCCGCCGGCGCCCAGTCCTGGGGCGCGAGCTCGAAGCCCTTGAACTCGAAGCCAGGCGCCACCGTGCAGCCGACCAGGGTCCATTCGCCCAGGCTGCGCGCCGCCTGCCAGGCGTGCGCCGGCACGACCGCCTGCGGCCGTTCGCCGCCGGCGAGGTCGGGTCCCAGCGTCACACGCTCGACCGGGCCCTCGGCGGCCGGCGCAATCTCGAGCACGAGCGCCGCACCGGCGTGGTAGTGCCAGGCCTCCACCGCATCGACCCGATGCCAATGCGAGCGTTCGCCGCGCGCGAGCAGAAAATAGATCGCGGTCGACGCCGGGCGTTCCCCCTCCACCGTGCGCGCGTCACGAAAGGTTTGGCGAAAATGTCCGCCCTCGGGATGCGGCTTGAGGTCGAGTACTCGAATCACCTGAAGGGCGGAGAGCATCGGCATTCGGCTTCCGTTCATCCTACTACCAGAGGGGTTGTGTTTCGCATTTTGCAATCATAGGCTGCTCTCGTTCCGGGGCGGGGGGTCCCCCGCCATCAAGCTTGTGCCCGATAAAGGAGACGATACCGATGATTCACTCCGTTCGATTGATCCTTGCAACCGTTGCGGCAGCGTTTTGCCTTCTCTCGGTACCCGGACCGAGCGCGTTAGCGCAAACCGAATGGATCAACGCCGTGCGTCAAGGCGGCCACGTCATCATCTTCCGCCATGGCGCGACCTACCGGGACCAGGCCGACACCGATCCGCTCAATCCCAGCAACGTCGCCAAACAGCGCCAGCTCAACGACGAGGGTCGCGCGCTGGCGCGCTCGATCGGGGACGCGATGCGCAAGCTCAAGATTCCCGTGAGCCAAGTTCACACCAGCCAGTTCAACCGGGCGGTCGAGACCGGCAAGCTCCTGGGCTACGGCGAGGTGATCTCGTCACCCGACTTCACCGAGGGCGGCCTGGTCGTCACGCCGATCGAGAACGACCGGCGCGCGCTGGCGATGCGCAAGCTCGCGACCACGGTGCCGCCTGCCGGCAGCAACGTGATCATTGTCAGCCACAAGCCCAACATCCTGGATGCCTTCGGCAAGGATTGGTTCGACGTGCGCGAAGGCGAGGCCTCGGTGTTCAAGCCCGACGGCAACGGATACAAATTGGTCGCGCGTGTTCGCGCCGACGAGTGGGCGAAGCTGGCGCAGACATCCGCGAACTAATCGGCCGTCTCGACGAAAGCGGGGCCGGCCAACGCCGGCCCCGCTAATGCGCCGGGACGACGGCGAGCAGAGGCGCGGTATTAAGACCGGTTCTTGCGCTCGCGGATCTCCGCGAACACCTTCCACGCCGGGCTGCCGGAGAGCCCGACCGACTTCGCCACTTCCGGCACGTCCGCGCGCAGGAACGGGTTCGCCGCCTTTTCCTCGCCGATGGTCGAAGGAATGGTCGGCTGGCGCGCGGCCAGGAGCTTTTCCACCTCGGTCTCGCGCGCCCGCAGCGCAGCGTTGTCGGGCTCGATGGTTTTCGCGAAGCGGATGTTGGCCTTGGTGTATTCATGGCCGCAATAGATGCGCGTGTCGTCCGGCAAGCCGCGCAGTTTCGAGAGCGATTGCCACATCATTTCCGGCGTGCCCTCGATGACGCGGCCGCAGCCGATCGAGAACAGCGTATCGCCGACGAAGGCGAGCTTGTCGGCCGGAAAGAAATAGCTGATGTGGCCCGCGGTATGGCCGGGCGTCTCCAGCACGCGGGCTTCGAGCGCGCCGACCCGCACCTCGTCGTTTTCGCGCACGGTCTCATCGACCAGCGGGATGCGCGCGGCCTCGCCGTGCGGGGCGACGACGCGACAGCGATGGCGCTGCTTGAGCTCCGCGATGCCGCCGGTGTGATCGGCGTGATGATGGGTGACGAGAATGTCGCTCAGCCGCCAGCCGGTGGCCGTCAGCGCGGCCTCGATCGGCGCGGCCTCGGGGGCATCGATCGCGGCGGTCGCGCCGCTCTCGGGATCGTGCAGGAGCACGCCGTAATTGTCCTGCAGGCAGCGGAACAGTTGGGTTCGTGCGGGCATGGCGATCACTCTCCGGACGCACGGGCACTGTTGCTCAGTTAGGCGCCGGCGTCCATGCCTCGCAAGCTCGGTTCCGGGTTCCGGCCCCCGTCGCGATGCCGGTGCCGGCTCGGTACGCGCTGGGCAAAACGACGCGAAGAAAAATCCATGCTACCTTCGCGGCATGTCCATCGACGTCGTCGACCTGCGCAATTTCTACGCCCAGCGCCTCGGCGTCGTGGCCCGCCGCTTCGTCGGCCGCGGCATTCGCAGGCGCTTTGCCGACACGCGCGGCATGCGCGTGCTGGGAGTGGGCTATCCCACGCCCTATCTCGGTCTCTTTCGCGAGGAGGCCGAGCGCTGCCTCGCCTTCATGCCGGCGGTGCAGGGGGTGGTGAAATGGCCGACCAACCGGCCCGGCCTCGCCGCGCTCGTCGACGAGCTCGAATTGCCGCTCCCCGATTCCGCGGTCGATCGGGTGCTGCTCGTGCACGCGCTCGAAATGGCGCGCGACCCGATCGCCTTGTTGCGCGAGGTCTGGCGGGTGCTGGCGGCGGGCGGGCGTCTGCTCGTCGTGGTGCCGAACCGCCGCGGCGTATGGGCGCGCCTGGACACGACGCCGTTCGGCCACGGTCGGCCCTATTCGCGCTCGCAGATCACGCACCTTTTGCGCGAGGCTTGGTTCACGCCGACGGGATGGGGGGAGGCGCTGCACGTGCCGCCGGTGGCGCGCGGCTGGTTCCTGCGCTCGGCGGTGGCCTGGGAGCGGGCGGGATCGGCGGTCGCCACGCCGTTCGCGGGCGTCCACATCGTCGAGGCCACCAAGCAGGTCTATCGCGCCATTCCGGCGCGGCGCGAACGCGCGCGGCTGATGCCGGCGCTCGAGCCCGCGCTGGCGCCTTCGCCGGGCGGATAGGTTGCGAGCGGCGGTTCGCCGTTTGCGCGTCGATCTGCTGTGACGATCGACTACTCGCCGCGCGGCGCGGGTTCGTCTCCGCCGTCACCGCCGCCCTGCATGTCCGGGCGCGGGCCGCGATGGCGGCGCCGCCGGCGGTGCAGCGGGAAGCGGTCGGGCTGGTTGTCGTGGCCGTTCTGGCCCTGCTGCGGGCCTTGGCCTTGGTGCGATTGATGCTGCGGCTGCTGCCCGCCGGTGATGAAGGACGGCAGCCGGTCGACGTCGCCTTCGGCCGGTGCGTTGCCCTGCTGGGCGCGGTGCTGCTGCGGCTGCTGCTGGTGCTGCGGGAAAGGTTGCGCGTCGCGCGGGATGTAGGGCTGCGGCTCGCGCGTGCCGTAGGTCGAGTCGCCGGCTGCGCCGACCGAGGGCTGGCCCTCGTCGTCATCATCGAAGCCGTCGTCGCGGGCGCCGGCAGGGCTCTCGTTCTCCGGACGGGAGAAGTGCGGATTGTTCTGGCGGAACTGCTCCTGCGCGGCGGCGATCACGCGGTAATAATGCTCGGCATGCTGGTAGTAATTCTCCGCCGCGATCGGATCGCCGGAGGTCTGCGCGTCGCGTGCGAGCTGCATGTATTTTTCGGCGATGTGGGAGGGGTTTCCGCGAATCTTCACGTCCGGGCCGTTCGACTCGTAGACGCGCACCATCGGATTGTGACTCTTGCGGTGGTTGTTGCGCCCGCGCATGCGCTTGTTCTGACCGTTTCTCATGACTCGCCTATTGCCAACCCCTTCATTGTGGCGGCATCCGCCGCCGTGCTTCACCAAACGTCTCACGCTCTTTCGCGCCAGCAACGCGGCAGCATCCGCGCCCTCGCCCGCTCGAGCAGGAGTTAGAATGCGGCGCCGTCCGCCGCGATCTCAGGTTCCGTGTCGCGAAGTAGCAACCCCTCGACCGCGGCCTCCCGCGGTGTTGCCCACCTCTTCCTCACGCGCCTGTCCACGTCGCTCGCGGATCAGCGCCGAACCGATGAAGCATCTCGTCCCGATTGGGCGAACCCTACCGGGTCATCCGGCGTCCTTCGTCCGCTTTGTCCGCACCGTCGGCTCTCCGCAGTCCTGCTCCGGGGCTCGCTATCGGCGCGCAAGTATCGGATCAATTCCGTGGGCGAAACCTAGTCGGTCTTGACCCACAATCCAAGCGCTTTTTTTGGTACCTGGAATGTGAAGGCCTCATGGCCGGCACACGACCAGGGCCCGCGCGATACCTGCAAGATCGTGTTGCGGCCCGCCTGGCGCAAGCCCCGCGGCGGCAAAAATCGCGGCCACGGCGCCGAGCTGGCCCCAGCCCAGTTCCAGCACGAGCACGCCGCTCGGCGCGAGCAGGCGCGGGGCCTGCGATGCGATAGCGCGATATCCATCGAGACCGTCGGGCCCGCCGTCGAGCGCGCGCCGCGGATCGAAGTCGCGGACCTCGGCCGGCAACCCGGCGATGTCCGCCCGCGCGACATAGGGGGATTGGACACCAGCAGATCGAACGATCCGGCGAGCGCGCTGCCGTAGTCGCAGGCCGCGAACGACGCACGGGCTGAAAGGCCGAGCGCGGCGGCATTGTCGCGGGCGCACTGCAGCGCGGCGAGGCTGATATCGGTGCCGATGCCGTAAGCGTTCGGCAGCTCCGACAGCAGGGCCAGAAGCAGCGCGCCCGAGCCGGTGCCGAGATCGGCGATGCGCAGCGCGCGCGATCTGCGCTTTTTCGCCGTCGATCGCCGCCAGCGCCGCCTCGACCACGGTCTCGGTCTCCGGCCGCGGCACCAGGGTCTCGGCGATTGAGCTTGAACGGCAGTCCCCAGAATTCCTTGCGCCCGAGGATGCGCGCGACCGGTTCGCGCACGAGCCGGCGCGCCGACAGCGCGGCGATGACGTCTGCTTCTTCGGGCGCGAGCGGGCGGCGGGATTGCGCGGCGAGCGCAGCGCGATCGAGTCCGAGCACATGGCCGACGATGAGGCGCTGCGTCGAGCTCGGGCGCCTCGACGCCGTGCCGGCGGAACTCCTGCGCGAGCCGCCGGCGCGCGCGCTCGAGCGAGACGCCTGCCAACTGGCCGTGTCCATCCCCGGCAGCGGGCGACGACAACGGAGCGCGCGTCGTCATTGCCGCACGGCCTCCGCCGCCAGCAATTCCGCCTGATGCTCGGTCACCAGCGCATCGATGATCTCGCCCAGCGCCTCGCCTTCGATCACCTGCGGCAGCTTGTAGAGGGTGAGGTTGATGCGGTGGTCGCTGACGCGCCCTTGCGGAAAATTATAGGTGCGGATGCGCTCGGAGCGGTCGCCGGAGCCGACCTGGCCGCGCCGCTCGGCGGCGCGCGCCGCGTCCTGCTTCTGGCGCTCGAAGTCGTAGAGCCGGGCGCGCAGGACGGCCATCGCCTTGGCGCGATTGCTGTGTTGCGAGCGGTCCTCCTGCATCATGACGACGATGCCGGTCGGGATATGGGTCACGCGCACCGCCAACTCGGTCTTGTTGACGTGCTGGCCGCCGGCGCCGCCCGACCGCAAGGTATCGATCTTGAGGTCGCCGTCGTCGATGTCGATGTCGACTTCTGCCGCTTCCGGCAGCACCGCGACGGTGGCGGTCGAGGTGTGGATGCGGCCCGAAGCTTCGGTGTCGGGCACGCGCTGCACGCGATGGACGCCCGATTCGAACTTGAGCTTGGCGAAGGCGCCGCGGCCGCGGATTTCCGCGACGATCTCCTTGAAACCTCCCATCGTGCCTTCGCTGCGCGAGATCACCTCGACCTTCCAGCCCTGCTTGGCCGCATAGCGCTCGTACATGCGGAACAGGTCGCCGGCGAACAGCGCCGCCTCGTCGCCGCCGGTTCCGGCGCGGATCTCGAGAATGACATTGCGCTCGTCCATCGCGTCCTTCGGGACCAGGGCGAGCTTGATCTCGCGCTCGAGCGCCGCGCGCTTTTGCTCGAGCTGCGGCTTCTCGGCCGCCGCCATCGCGCGCATTTCGGCGTCGGTCGAGGGGTCGGCGATGAGCGCATCGATGCCCTCGATCTCGGCCACAACGCCGCGATAGCTCTTCACCGCCTCGACAATCGGGCCGAGCTCGGCGAATTCGCGCGACAGCTTGACGTAGGTCTCGGGCGTCACGTGGCTCGCAAGTTCGCTCTCGACCGCCTTGTGACGGGCAAGCAGCGCGTCGAGTTTTTGCTCAGGAAGCATCGCCGCCTCGAGTCAGCAAAAGCATGGCCGTGCGTCCCGGGTACGGTGCAACGCCGGGCGGGAACACGAGGCTAAGGTGGATCGCGAACATCAAATCTGCAGTCCCTGTGCGTCCGCAAACGCCTTCAGCCGCTCGCGGATCGGCACGCTGCCGGCCGGGCTGTCGATCAGCGGCTGAATGAGGGCGGCCGCCTTGCCGGCATGCGAGGTCGAGCAGCATGGCCTTGACCGGACCGACCGCGGAGGGGGAGAGCGAGAGCGCACGGTAGCCGATTGCGACCAGGGCGAGCGCCCCGATCGGTTTGCGATGCCAGTTCCCCGCACAGCGTGACCGGCTTGCCGTGGGCGCGGCCCTTGTCCGCGATTGTCTTGAGCGCGCGCAGGACCGGCGCCGAGATCGCGTCGAAGCGGTCGGCAACGCGCGCATTGCCGCGGTCGGCGGCATAGAAAAACTGCACCAGATCGTTGGAGCCGACGGAGAGGAAATCCACGCGCTCGAGCAGCTCGTCGAGCTGATAGAGCAGCGACGGCACCTCGAGCATGGTGCCGACCTCGACCCGCTCGGGCAGCTTGTGGCTGTGCCTGCGCAGATGGGTGAGCTCGCGCTCGACCAGCGACTTGGCCTCGTCGAATTCCTCGACCGTGGCGATCATCGGGAACATGAGCCGCAGGTCGCGCCCGCCGGCGGCGCGCAGCAGCGCGCGGATCTGGCTGCGCAGCAAACCCGGCCGGTCGAGCCCGAGCCTGATGGCGCGCCAGCCGAGCGCCGGGTTCTCCTCCTCGACATTGCGCATATAGGGCAGCACCTTGTCGCCGCCAATGTCGAGCGTGCGAAAGATCACCGGCTTGTCGCCGGCGGCGTCGAGCACCGCACGGTAGAGCGAGAACTGCTCGGCGGTGCGCGGAAAGCTCGCCGCCACCATGAACTGCAGTTCGGTGCGGAACAGGCCGATGCCGGCGGCGCCGGTCTCCTCGATGTGCGGCAGGTCGACGGCAAGCCCGGCATTGATCATCAGCGCGACCTTTTCGCCGTCCTTGGTCACGCACGGCTTGTCGCGCAGCGCGAGATATTGCAATTGCCGGCGCGCGCGCAGCCGCACGCGCTCGATATAGGCCGCCTCCATGTCGGGCAAGGGCCGCATATGCACGTCGCCGGTCGAGCCGTCGACGATGATGGCGTCGCCCGGGTCGGCAACGCCGGTGGCGTTCTCGATCTCGCCCACCGCCGCGATGCCGAGCGCGCGGGCGACGATCGCCACGTGCGAATTGGGCCCGCCTTCCTCGAGCACGAGCCCGCGCAGGCGCTTGCGGTCGTAGTCGAGCAGCGCCGCCGGCCCCATCGAGCGGGCGACGAGGATGGCGTTCTCCGGCAGGCGGTCGCGCGCCGGCGCGTAGTCCTGGCCGAGCAGCTGGTGCATCAGCCGGTTGGCGAGCTCGTCGAGGTCGTGCAGGCGCTCGCGCAAATAGGGGTCGGTGGCGCGCAGCATGCGTGCGCGAGTGTCCGATTGCACGCGCTCGACCGCGGCCTCGGCGGTGAGGCCGGTCGCCACCGCCTCTTCGAGGCGATGCACCCAGCCGCGGTCGTAGGCGAACATGCGATAGGCTTCGAGCACGTCGCGGTGCTCGCCGCCGTCGGCCACCTCGCCGCGCTCGAGCAGCACGTCGAGGTCGGATCGCATGGTCTCGACCGCGGCTTCCAGGCGCTTCAACTCTTTCGGCACGTCGTCGGCGATGAAATTGGTGATCACCACGCGCGGCTCGTGCAGCACCACGTGTCCGAGCGCGATGCCCTCGTTGAGCGCGGTGCCGGTGAGGTGGAGCGGGCGGCGGGCGGCGGGCTCGGCGCCGGGCTTGGCGATCGCGGAGAGCTCGCCCGAGGCGATCATCTCGGCGAGCACCATCGCCGTCGTCTGCAGCGCCTCCTCTTCCTCCTCGGTATAGGTGCGGCGCGCCCGGTTCTGCACCACCAGCACGCCCAGCGTGTTGCCGGCGCGCAGGACCGGCACCCCGAGGAAGGAATGGTAGATCTCTTCGCCGGTCTCGGCCCGGTAGGAGAAGGCGGGATGGTTCTGGGCTTCCGACAGGTTGATCGGGTTGGCCTCGCTGGCGACCAGCCCGACCAGGCCTTCGTCCGAGCGCAGCACGGTTTGGTGCACCGCCGCTTTGTTGAGGCCTTCGGTGGCGTAAAGCTCGAGCGTGCCGTCCACGCGCAGCACGTAGACGGAGCAGACCTCCGCCACCATGTTGGCGGCGATCAGCACCACGATCTTGTCCAGGCGTTCCTGCGCGCTGACCTGCTCCGCCATCACCTCGCGAAGCCGGCGCAACAGCACGCGCGGACCGCCGAGCGCGCCACGCATGACGTGATCCTCGGATCAGCCCATCCGGCCGGGGCGATCAGCCCTCGGCTCGAAGAAAGTCAGGAAACAGCACCCGCCGGGCCCGGGCGCCCGCAGCGGCTACCATCCATCAGGCCGTATAGCGAATGCGGCGTGGGCCGGGCAAGCCAAAGCGTCCGCCGAGCTGCTACCAAGCATAACTCGCCGAAATCCGGCCGCATGCCGCGCGGAAGCGGTCGCTGTCGATGAGGGCGGCGTAGACCTCGCGCAGGCGCAGCATCGGCGAGAGTCCGAGCTGCTGCGTCGACAGACCAGCATCCGGCCCGAACAGCCGCTCGACCGCGCGTGCGACCGCAACCGCGTCGGCGGGCTGTTCGAGCTCGGCGCGGGAGACGTCGGCGGTGAGCCGTTCGAGCAGGGCCGCGCGCTCCATCAGCGGCAGGCGCGTCATGTCGGCTCCCGCCAGGAGCGTCGCCAGTCGATGGTCGGGATGCAGCTCGTCGGCCAGCGCGGGTTTGACGTTGCGGAATTGAAACGCGTCGTCGAAGGCGGCCGGTGCGGCTTCGAAACAGCGCGCAAGCTCGCTCGCCTCCTCCGCGAGGTAATAGCGGTTGAGACTGTCGAACCACACATAGCGGTAACCCTGCCGGACGAGAAACGGCTCCCATGGCTCCCAGGACGGCGCCAGCGTGTAGGGCGCCAGCGCCTCGACCAGCACGACCTCCGGCCGATAGTTTTGCCAGTCGCCGTTGAGCAGCACGTCCTGCTCGGCGCCTTCCACGTCGACCTTGAGGAAATCGAACGTGGGGGGCGCGCGCTGCTGCCAGCACAGGTCGCTCAGCGTGGTGACGGGGACGGTGATGGTCTGCGACGGCTTTCCGAATTGCGTTTGCGCCGCGCGGGCGTGAGCCTCGATCATGGTGGAGAGGCCGTGGAATTCATCCACCAGGTAGAAGGTGGCCGCGCCGGCGGCGGCGCCGACGAGCGCCTCGACGTGGCGATCGCGCGGCCGCACCGCGCGCGTGAGACGGGCGAGCCAGGGATTGGGCTCGACCGTCACCCCGCTCCAGCCCTTGAGATAGAACGCGAACGACGTGTTGTCGTAGACCGGGTGGCCCGAGCCGATATCGATATAGAAGCCCGCGCCGCGATCGGCGAAGCAGCGCATGAGGTAGAGGTCCTCGAAACGCTGCGCGTAGGAGATGGTCGGCCTGCTCATGTGGTGGCCAGCGGTTGTCGAGCGGGCGAAGGCGCGAACAGAGATTTCACCACTCGGTTCGAACTCACGTAGCGCCATGCCCACGCGTTCTCGGTTTCGCGCTGGCGATGTCCACCGCGGCACTACTTGTCCAGCTCGTACAGCGAATGCAGCGTGCGCACCGCGAGCTCGGTGTAATTGGCGTCGATCAGCAGCGAGAACTTGATTTCGGAGGTGGTGATGGCGCGGATGTTGATGCCCTTCTCCGCCAGCGCCTTGAATGCCTTGGCGGCAACGCCGGCGTGGCTGCGCATGCCGATCCCGATCACCGACACCTTGGCGACGTCGTTGGCGCCGTCGAGGCGCTCGTATCCGACTTTGCCCTTGGCCTTGATCAGCACGTCGGTTGCCCGCTGGTAGTCCGAAGCAGGAACCGTGAATGTGACGTCGGTGGTCGCGCCGTCGCCGGAAACGTTCTGCACGATCATGTCGACGTTGATGTTGGCATCCGCGAGCGGACCGAAGATCGCGGCCGCGACCCCGGGCTTGTCCTGCACCCGCCGGATCGAGATTTGCGATTCGTCCTTCGAAAAGGCGATACCGGTGACCACCTGCTGTTCCACGATCTCCTCCTCGCCGCAAATGAGCGTTCCGGGCGGGGTCCCGTGCGGATCGACGTCCTCGGGCTTCTCGAAGCTCGAGCGCACGAAGATGCGCACATTGTGCACCATTCCAAGCTCGACCGAGCGCACCTGCATGACCTTGGCGCCGAGCGAGGCGAGTTCGAGCATCTCCTCGTAGGCGACTTTGTCGAGACGCTGCGCGCGCGGCACGACGCGGGGGTCGCTGGTATAGACCCCGTCGACATCGGTGTAGATGTCGCAGCGCTCGGCCGCGATCGCGGCCGCGATGGCGACCGCGGAGGTATCCGATCCGCCGCGTCCGAGCGTGGTGATGCGGCCGGTCTCCTTGTGTACGCCCTGAAAGCCTGCGAGCACGGCCACCTCGTGGCGCTCCTTGAAGCGCTTGACGAGCTCGGCGCCGTTGACGTCGAGGATGCGGGCCGCGGCATGGGCGTTGGAGGTCAGGATCGGCAATTGCCAGCCCTGCCACGAGCGGGCATTGACGCCCATTCCCTCCAGCACGATGGCCAGGAGGCCGGCGGTCACCTGTTCGCCCGAGGACACCACCGCATCGTATTCGCGGGCGTCGTGCAGCGGCGCGGCCTCGCCGCACCAGGCCACCAGCTGATTGGTGGCGCCGGCCATGGCGGAGACGACGACCGCCACCTCGTGGCCGGCGGCGACCTCGCGCTTGACGTGGCGTGCCACGTTGCGGATGTGCTCGATGTCGGCGACCGAAGTGCCACCGAACTTCATGACGAGACGGGCCATGGCGGGCTTGCGGACTTCTCCGGCATGTTTGGGCGCGCGATCCGTTTTACGGCAAGCCCCCGCGCGAAAAGGCGCGTATACATACCGGTGAGACCGGGCGGCCGCAACCGCGCCTTCGGAGCAGGTCAAATGGCGAGCAGCACGAAGCCCAGGCACGGCTCGACCGTCGACGCGGCGGAGGTCGCGCGCTTCTCGGCGCTCGCCGCCGAGTGGTGGGACCCGCGCGGCAACATGGCCATGCTGCACAAGTTCAATCCGGTGCGGCTCGGCTTCATCAAGCAGGTCGCGTGCCAGCATTTCGACCGCGACGAGAAACGGCTCGACGCGCTGTCGGGCCTGCGCGTCCTCGACATCGGCTGCGGCGGCGGAATTTTGAGCGAGCCGTTGGCGCGGCTCGGCGCCGCCGTCGTGGGCGCCGATCCCTCGCAGATCAATATCGAGGCGGCGAAGCTGCACGCGGTCGAGGCGGAGGTGACCGTGGACTACCGCGCGGCCACGGCCGAGGAGCTCGCGGATGACGGCGAGCGCTTCGACATCGTGCTCGCCATGGAGGTAGTCGAGCATGTCGCCGATCTGAGCCTGTTCATCAAACGGTGCGCGGAAATGGTGAAGCCGGGCGGGCTGATGATCACGGCAACGCTCAATCGCACCCTCAAGAGCTTCGCGTTGGCCATCGTCGGGGCCGAATACGTTCTGCGCTGGCTGCCCCGCGGCACTCACCGCTGGGAGAAGTTCGTGACCCCGAACGAGCTCGAGGCCGTACTGGAGCGGTACGGACTGAGCGTGTCGGACGAGACCGGCGTGATCTACAATCTCATCGCCGATCGCTGGCAGCTCTCGACCGACATGGACGTGAACTACATGGTGGTCGCGGAACGCCGTCCCTCCTGAACCTGCGTGTCATCCCTCGCCAAAGGTTAATCGCATGATCCTCGAGCTCGTGTTGTTCCCGTCGCCGCCCGGCATGGACCGCGCCGCCGTGTTGGAGGACGCCAAGCACACGATCCCCCGTTGGCGGGCCAATGCCGACCTCGTGCGCAAGCATTACCTGCTGAGCGAGGACGGATACGGCGGCGGCGTCTATATCTGGCCGTCGAAAGCGGCGGCGCAAAAGGGACACGACGCGGCATGGCGCGAAGGCGTGAAGGCGCGGACGGGCGCCGAACCGGTCATTCGCTATTTCGATCTGCTGATGGTCGTGGACAACGAGAAGGGCGCCGTCACCGAATGGACCGAGCGCGGCGACGCTCTTCCGGTCCCATAGCGCAGACGATCGGGCGACGCTTCCGATGTTCGACCCTTCGTGGCTGTGGGCGGTCTTCACCGTCGTCGCCGCCGCGGCGCAGACCGTGCGCAACGCCACGCAGCGCGAGCTCACCGCGCGGCTCGGCACGGTGGGCGCGACCCACGTGCGCTTCCTGTTCGGGTTTCCTTTCGCGCTCGTCTTCCTCGCCGGCGTGATGCTCGCGCTCGGGCAGGAACTGCCGCGGCCGCCGCCGATCTATTGGCCCTGGGTGATCGCCGGCGCGCTGACGCAGATCGCCGCCACCGCGCTGATGCTCGCCGCGATGAACGACCGCTCGTTCGTGGTGGTCTATGCCTACATCAAGACCGAGCCGGTGCAGGCGGCGCTGTTCGGCTTGGTCTTTCTCGGCGACGTGGTGACGCCGGCGATGGCGGCGGCAATCCTGATCGCCACCGCCGGCGTGGTCATCATGGCGCTCAAACCCGGCACGTCATCGGACCTGAAGGCGACGCTGCTCGGCCTCGCCGCCGGGGCGATGTTCGCGGCCTCGGCGGTCGGCTATCGCGGGGCGATTCTTGGTCTGGCCCTGCCGAGCTATGTCATGGCCGCGACCTTCACTCTCGCCGTTGGCCTCGTGCTGCAGTCGGCGTTGCTTTCGCTTTATCTCTGGCTGCGCGATCCCGATGTGCTGGCCGCGATCGTGCGTGCCTGGCGGCCGTCGCTGTTCGCCGGCTTCATGGGCGCGCTCGCCTCCCAGTTCTGGTTCCTCGCCTTCGCGCTCGCCACCGCTGCCAGCGTGCGCACGCTCGCTTTGGTCGAGGTGCTGTTCGCGCAGGCGATCTCGCGCTTCGCGTTCAAGCAGGCGACGACGCCGCGCGAAGCCTTGGGCATCGCTCTGATCGTTATCGGCGTCGTGCTGTTGCTGTGGGCGCAGTGATCGCGCGCCTGCGCTGGTCGGCAGCCGAGCGGCAAAATCGCTTTGTGCTTTTTTCGGTCTGCGCAGCCGAGTGGAGCGCAACGCCCGGGAACGAGCCGCGGCTAATTGCGCTCGTCCGGCAGCACCGGCAGCGGGTGGAACTCGATCCCCTCCTCGTGCAGCTCCCTGGCCTGCTCGGGCGTGGCCTCGCCGTAGATCGAGCGGTGCTCGATCTCGCCGTAGTGCATCTTGCGCGCCTCCTCGGGAAATTTCGGCCCGACATAGTCGGCGCTCTTGGTGAGGTGCTCGCGCAATTCCTTCAGCTTCTTGCGGAACTCGCGTTCCTGCGGCGATAGCATGGCGACCGGAGCAGGCGCCTCCGCCGCGGGCGCGGGCCGCTCCGCCGGCGCCGCATCCCGCCGCGCTTTTTTGCTCCCGCGACGCGCGGCGCCATGATCGTCTTCTCGACCTTGGCGGAGCCGCAAACCGGACAGGTGACCAGCCCGCGGCGGACCTGCTTGTCGTAGGTCGCCGAGTTCTGGAACCAGCTCTCGAACGCGTGCCCCTGATCGCACGTCAGCGCGTAGCGGATCATGCCGGACCCCGTACCGCGTGGAGGTGGGCGGGCTCGGCCATCGGCTCGATCATCTCGAACCGCCGTCCGTGCTGGAGCGAGGGGATTTTCGCGCGCGCGGCGCTGACCTCGGCGGGATCGATCGCCGCCAGGATCACGCCCGGCTCGCTGCCGCCTTCGGCCAGAACGCGGCCCCAGGGATCGACGATGAGCGAGTGACCGAAGGTCTCGCGGCCGTTCTCGTGCTTGCCGCCCTGCGCCGCCGAAAGCACGAATGCGCCGTTCTCGATCGCGCGCGCCCGATTGAGCACATGCCAATGGGCCTCGCCGGTTTGTTTGGTGAAGGCCGAGGGGATTGCCAGGAACGAGCATCCGGCCTCGGCCAGCGCCCGGTAAAGGGATGGGAAGCGCAGATCGTAGCAGACCGTGAGCCCGAGCCGTCCCCACGGCAGGTCGACGGCGACGCCGATTTCGCCGGCACGGTAGCTGCGCGACTCGCGATAGCTCTCGCCGTTGCTGAGATCGACGTCGAACATGTGAATCTTGTCGTAGCGCGCAACGATGTCGCCGTTGCGGTCGATGAGGAACGAGCGGTTCGCCGCCTTCTCGGGCAACAGCTTGATGGCGAGCGAGCCGACGTGCAGGAAGATGCCGTGCTTGCGTGCAAGCTCGCGGAAAGCGGCGAGGCAGGCATCGTTCTCCTCGGGCACGATCGTGGTGAATAGCCGCTCGCGGTTGATCTCCAGGATGTTGGTCATCTCCGGCGTTTGCACGTAGTCGGCGCCGCCGTTCGCGGCCTCCGCGATCAGCCGCGCCGCCGCATCGAGATTGGCTCGCGGCGAAAGGCCGGAGCGCATCTGCACGAGGCCGGCGGTGAAACCGCCGGTAGCCTTGCCGGTGCTCATACCGACCGCCTCCGCTCGGCGTCGGCCGGGGCATCGCCACGTCCGAGCAATGGATCGAGCTTGCCGGCGCGCTCGAGCGCGTCGAGATCGTCATAGCCGCCCACGTGAGTCGGGCCGATGAAGATCTGCGGCACGGTCAGGCGTCCGTTCGCGCGCGCCGTCATTTTGCTGCGCCCGAGCGGATCGCCGCTCACGTCGATCTCGGTGAAATTCACCCCCTTGCGCGACAACAGCCGCTTGGCGGCTTGGCAATAGGGGCAGTAGCGGGTGGTGTAAATCTCGATTTGGCTCATGAATCGTGGCCCTGGCCACGTCGTTTATATGGGAGCGCGGCCCGCCGCCACAACCCGGGCGAAGGCCAGCACATCGACGGAGGCGGCGCCGGCACGCAGCAGCGCGCGCGCACAGGCGTCGGCGGTCGCGCCCGAGGTGAGGACATCGTCGACCAGCAGGAGCTTTCGCCCCGCCACCTCGGCTCTGCCTTCGGCCGGCACGCGGAAGGCGCCCTGGACGTTCTGCGCGCGTTCGGCCTTGCCGAGCCCGACCTGCTGCGGCGTCGCCTTGACGCGTTTGAGCGCCCCATGCGCCACCCGAGAGGCGGTTGGCTTGGCAATGATCTCGGCCAGCAGCGCCGACTGGTTGAATCGGCGCGCCCATTGCCGGCGCCAGTGCAGCGGCACTGGAACGATGGCGTCGGCGTCGGCCAGCAAGTCGCGGCCGGCATTCGCCATCCAGCGTCCCATGGTCGGCGCGAGGTCGACCCGGTCGCCATATTTCAAGGCATGGACGAGCTTGCGCGCGATATCGTCGTAGCGCACGGCCGCCCGCGCGCGGTTGTACGCTGGCGGATCGGTAATCGCCTCCATCGAGAGCAGCCCGGGCCCGCCGTCGAACGGAAATGGGATGCCGAGCCGTTCACAATAGGGCGGGGCGATGAACGACAGCTTGGACCAGCACGCCGGGCACAGCCCGGCGCCATCGACCGGCTCGCGGCAGATGGCGCAAAGCTGCGGCAGGGCGACGTCGACGATGAGCCCGAACGCGCTGCGCAACGCCTTAGCCAATCGGGCAAACCGCCGCGCCGGGAGCTCGCTGGCTTCCGTTTCCCCGTGCATGGAGGAACGGTAGCGCGACGGAAAGGCAACCTCAACGCTGGAGGCGCCGTGACAAGCATCGCGGTAACCAACATATTGTGCCGAGGACGCTGCAATGGCTTCGCATCCGCTGGTCTTCGACCGCCGGCTCCTGCGCGCCCGCCGCGCGCGCGCGGCGGCGCTCGGCCCCTCGACATTCCTGATCGAGCGGGTCGCGCAGGAACTGAGCGATCGCCTGGCAACGGTGCTGCGCCGTTTCGAATGTGCCGTCGATCTCGGCACCCCGACCGATGCCGCGCGGCGGGCGGTTGCCGCGAGCGGCAAGGCCGGCGCCATCGTTGCCGCCGATGCGCTTGCCGGCGCTGCTTCCGTCCGCGGCTTGCGCGGGACGATGGGACAGGCAGCGGACGGGATGGCAACCGGCGCGACGCTCGGCCATGGGACTCTCGCCGTCGCCGCCGACGAGGAGGCGCTGCCGTTCCGCGACGGCTCGCTCGATCTCGTGGTATCGGTGCTCGCGCTGCACTTCGTCAACGATCTGCCCGGCACGCTGGTTCAGATCCGCCGCGCGCTCAAGCCTGACGGCCTGCTGCTGGCGGCGCTCGCCGGCGGCGATACGCTGAACGAACTGCGTCATGCCTTCGCGGCCGCCGAGGCGGAGCTCGAGGGCGGTGCCTCGCCGCGCGTCGTTCCGTTCGCCGACGTGCGCGAGCTGGGTGGACTGCTGCAGCGCGCGGGTTTTGCGCTGCCGGTGACCGACGTCGACCGGATCACGGTGCGCTACGCCTCGCCGATTGCGTTGTTGCACGATCTGCGCCGCATGGGCGCGACCAATCCGCTCATCGAGCGCAGCCGGCGGCCGCTGCGGCGGGCGACGCTGAAGCGCATGATCGACATCTACGTCGAGCGTTTCGCTGATGGCGACGGCCGCATCCGGGCGACTTTCGAGATCGTCTGGCTCACGGGCTGGGCGCCGGATGCGAGCCAGCAGAAGCCGCTGGCGCCGGGCTCGGCGCGGCAGCGGCTCGCGGATGCGCTCGGGACCGAGGAGATCAAGTTGCCGCGGGACCGGGATCGGTAGTCGCCGAGAATCACATGAATTGATGCCGATCCCTGCTTCCCGGATCCGTCACAGCAGCGTCATCAAATGGGCCACCAGCGGTTCGTCGGCCGGCGGCATGGGATAATCCCGCAGCCGGTTGGGTCGCACCCAGGCCAGGCGCTGGCCTTCCAGCGCGGTGACCGTTCCCTCCCAGCGCCGGCAGACATAAAGTGGCATCAGCAGATGGAAGTCCGGATAGCTGTGGCTCGCGAAAGTCAGCGGCGCGAGGCACGCTTCGTTGACGACGATCCCCAGTTCCTCCTTCAGCTCGCGGATCAAAGTTTCCTCCGGCCGTTCGCGCCCTTCGACCTTGCCGCCGGGGAATTCCCACAGGCCGGCCATCGGCCGGCCCACCGGGCGTTGCGCGATCAGCACGCGAGCGTCGGTGTCCACGAGGGCGCAGGCGGCGACGAGAACGAGTTTCACAACGTCACGACCGGTAATCGCCATTGATGGCGACGTAGTCCTTGGTGAGGTCGCAAGTCAGCACCCGGTCGCGCCCGCGCCCGAGGCCGAGCGCGACCTTGAGCGTGATCTCCGGCTTCTTCATCGCCGCCGACACCTGAGCCTCGTCGTAGGACGGGTCGCGCTCGCCTTTGTGAGCGACGCGGATGCCGCCGAACCAGATCGAGAGCCGGTCGCGGTCGGCGCGCTCGCCGGCCTTGCCGACCGCCATGACGACGCGGCCCCAGTTGGCGTCCTCGCCGGCGATCGCGGTCTTGACCAGCGGCGAATTGGCGATCGAAAGCGCGATTCTCCGCGCCGAGCGCTTCGACACCGCGCCCTCGACGATGACTTCGACCAGCTTGCGCGCACCCTCGCCGTCGCGCGCGACCTGCTCGGCGAGATTGGCGAGCACGGCATCGAACGCCTTGCGGAAGGCCGGCAACCGCGGATCGGATACGTTCGCTATCTTCGGCGCCCCCCGCGCGGCTGCGGCACCAGTCGCGAACGCGAGCAGCGTGTCCGAGGTCGAGGTATCGCCGTCGATCGTGACCGCGTTGAACGTATCGGTGACGCCCTGCGCGAGCAGGCTTTGCAACACGCGTGCCGAGACCGGAGCGTCGGTGAAGACGAAGGACAGCATGGTCGCCATGTCGGGGGCGATCATGCCGGCGCCCTTGGCAATGCCGCAGACGGTGACGGGCGTGGTGCCGAGCCGCGCGATGGCGGC
Organism: uncultured Alphaproteobacteria bacterium; assembly: GCA_963712565.1. Classification (GTDB taxonomy): domain Bacteria; phylum Pseudomonadota; class Alphaproteobacteria; order Rhizobiales; family Xanthobacteraceae; genus VAZQ01. The sequence continues at coordinate 250,032 of CAVQIP010000053.1, forward strand.
GGCGCCCTTCGGAAACGTGTCGGTGGTCATGATCGCCTTGGCCGCCTCGTCCCAGGCGCCGGGCGCGGCGCTGGCGACCAGCCGATCCATGACCGCGCCGAACTTCGTCGCGTCGAGCGGCTCGCCGATCACGCCGGTCGACGCCAGGAATACATCGGACGGCTTGCAGCCGAGGGCGGCGGCGGCGATCCCGGCGGTGAGCTTGGTCGCCGCGCGTCCGGACTTGCCGGTGAATGCATTGGCGTTGCCGGAATTGACAACAAGCGCGCGCGCCGCGCCGCCTTTGATTTGCGCGCGGCACCAGTCGACCGGTGCGGATGGACATTTCGAGCGCGTGAACACGCCGGCCACCGTCGCGCCGTTCTCGAACAGCGCCAGCAGAACGTCGGTGCGGCCGGCATAGCGGATGCCGGCGGCAGCGGTCGCAAGCTTGACACCCGCCACCGGAGGCATCTCGGGAAATTGTGCCGGCGCGAGGGGGGAGATGGCGGTCGACAAGGTTGTTCTCCGACGTCACGCCAACGCCTTGCCGGCATCTGCGTCTGGATCACGACATAAAAGACGCGGATGGCCGGCACAAGGTTTACACGCGGGCCGGCCGCAGGCCGGGCCGGGGTGCCGGCCGTCTCGCCAACTCGACGCCGGCGCGGGACTATTTCTTCGGCTCGGCCGGCTTGTCGGCTGGTTTGTCAGCCGGCTTGTCGAAGCGCTCGATCTTGGCGGCCTGGCGCAGCTGGGCAATGAATTCGCTCTGCGCCTTGCGCGCCAGATAGGCCTCGATCTGGTCCTTCACCTTGTCGAATTCCGGCGGCTGCTTGGTGCGCTTGTCCTCGAGCTTGATGATGTGCCAGCCGAACTGCGTCTTCACCGGATTGGAGAGCTGGCCCGGATACATCTTGTACGCGACCTCGGCGAATTCCGGCACCATCTGGTCCTTGGTGAAATAGCCGAGGTCGCCGCCTTCGGCCGCGCCGGGGTCCTTGGATTTCTCCTTGGCGAGCGTTGCGAAATCGGCTCCGCCCTTGAGCTGATCGAGAATGGCCTTCGCTTCGTCTTCGGTCTCGACCAGGATGTGGCGCGCGCGCACCTCTTCCTGTCCGCCCATCGACTTGACCGCCTCGTTGTAGGTCTGATGCAAGGCTTCGTCGGTGAGGGCGCCTTTGGCTTCTTGCTGCAGCTCGTATCCCATCAACAGCTTGTTGCGCAGAAACGCCAGCCGCCGCTTGAAGTCGGGATTGTCGGCGAGGTTTTTCTTGTCGGCGGCCTGCGTCACCATGATGATGTCGGCCAAGTAGGAGATCAGATGCTCGCGCTTGGCCTCGGGCGATGCCGTCTGCATCTCGCCCCCCACGTCCTCCTCGGCGAGCGCGAGGTCGCTCTGCTTGATGTCGACGCCATTGACGCGCGCGACGACCGGGTCGGAACCGGAGGCCGGCGCCTCGGAGGACGAGTCCTTCGAGCAGCCCGCAGCGACCGGCAAGACGAACAGCAGTGCGGCGATGGTGACGAACGCGATCGGACGCCGGCGCGGCGTCCAACGAGGCAGCAAATGGGCGGAGGTCATGGTGAGGTCCTGGGTCGAGCGCCGGTCGGAGGCGCGCCGGACAGTTGCGTCAAACAGCCCTGCTTGGCAATCGCTTAGGGGCCGATTTTGACGAGAACGTGAGCATCCTGATGGCCCAATTGACAAGGGTGTGACCCCCTCCTATCTCTCCCGAAACCCGGCCCGTCCGTCCGCAAGCCGCCGCCGTTTGCATGAAAGACGCTCGAAATGTGCGGCATTTTCCGCGTGCCGCGACCGTGGATGAACGCGCGCATGCATGCCGTCGCAAAAATCAGCTTCTGCCGTGGCGTTCCGCCCCATCGGATTTGGTAAGGTGCGGGGGTCGGCACCTGACAGCACCTGAAGGACTTACCGCATGATCGGCGTCATTGCCCGCAAGCTGTTCGGTTCTTCCAACGAGCGGCGGATCAAGTCGTATATGCCGCGGGTTGCGGCGATCAACGCGCTGGAGCAGGAGCTGGAGGGGCTCTCGGACGAGGCGTTGCGCGCGCGCACGGACGCGTTCAAGCAGCAGGTCGCGGAGGGAACGAGCCTCGACGACATCCTGGTGGAGGCCTTTGCCACCTGCCGGGAGGCGGCCAAGCGCACGCTCGGGCAGCGGCATTTCGACGTGCAGTTGATCGGCGGCATGATCCTGCACGAGGGCCGCATCGCGGAGATGAAGACCGGCGAAGGCAAGACGCTGGTGGCGACGCTGCCGGTCTATCTCAATGCGCTGGCCGGGCGCGGGGTGCACGTGGTGACGGTGAACGATTACCTGGCCAAGCGCGACGCCGAATGGATGGGTCAGATCTACAACTTCCTCGGCCTCAAGGTCGGTGTGATCGTGCACGGGCTGGACGATGAGCAGCGCAAGATCGCCTACGACGCCGACGTGACCTACGGCACCAACAACGAGCTCGGCTTCGACTATCTGCGCGACAACATGAAGTATCGGCTCGAGGACATGGTGCAGCGCGGGCACATCTACGCCATCGTGGACGAGGTCGATTCGATCCTGATCGACGAGGCCAGAACCCCGCTGATCATTTCGGGGCCGTTGGACGACCGTTCCGAATTCTACAACACGATCGACGCCTATATCCCGAAGCTGGCGAAGTCGGACTACGAGGTGGACGAGAAGCAGCGCACGGTGACGCTGACGGAAGCCGGGATGGAGAAGATGGAGCAGATGCTGCGGACGGACGATCTGCTCAAGGGCCAATCGCTGTACGACGTCGAGAACGTGTCGACGGTGCACCACGTGAACCAGGCGCTACGTGCGCACAAGCTGTTCCAGCGCGACAAGGACTACATCGTGCGCAACGGCGAGGTCATGATCATCGACGAGTTCACCGGGCGGATGATGCCGGGGCGGCGCTATTCGGAGGGTCTGCACCAGGCGCTGGAGGCCAAGGAGCGCCAGCCGATCCAGCCGGAGAACCAGACGCTGGCCTCGATCACGTTCCAGAACTACTTCCGCATGTACGAGAAGCTGGCCGGGATGACCGGGACGGCGATGACGGAGGCGGACGAGTTCCTCGACATCTACAACCTGGAAGTGATCGAGGTGCCGACCAACCAGGCGATGATCCGCCTGGACGACGACGACGAGGTCTATCGCACGGCGGCGGAGAAGTACCGCTCGATCCTGGCGCTGATCGACGACTGCAAGGGGCGCGGCCAGCCGGTGCTGGTGGGAACCACCTCGATCGAGAAGTCGGAGCAATTGGCGCAGATGCTGCGGGAGAAGGGCTGGGAGCAGCACGACTTCTCCGACCCCAATGCGTTCGCGGCGCTCTATAGCGGCGACGACGGGGCCTCGAAGGCCAAGGTGTTCGCCATCCTCAACGCCCGCTACCACGAGCAGGAGGCCTATATCATCGGGCAGGCCGGGGTGCCCGGGGCGATCACGATCGCCACCAACATGGCCGGGCGCGGCACCGACATCCAGCTCGGCGGCAATGCCGACATGCGCATCCGGCACGAGCTTGCCGACGTCGAGGACGCTCGCGCGCGCGAGCGCGACCCGCGTGCGGGGGAGATCCGCGCGCAGGTGGCGCGGCTCAAGGAGAAGGCGCTGGCGGCGGGCGGGCTGTTCGTGCTGGGGACCGAGCGGCACGAGAGCCGGCGGATCGACAACCAGCTGCGCGGGCGCTCGGGCCGGCAGGGCGACCCCGGGCATTCCAAGTTCTTCCTGTCGCTGGAAGACGACCTGATGCGCATCTTCGGCACCGACAAGCTGGACACGATGCTGCAGCGGCTGGGGCTGAAGGAGAACGAGGCGATCGTACATTCCTGGATCAACAAGGCGCTGGAGAAGGCGCAGCAGAAGGTGGAGGCCCGCAACTTCGACATCCGCAAGAACCTGCTCAAGTTCGACAACGTGATGAACGACCAGCGCAAGGTGATCTTCGACCAGCGGGTGGAATGGATGAAGGACGAGGCGGTGAACGAGATCGTCGCCGACATGCGCCACGCCGCCGTCGAGGACCTGGTCTCCAAGCACGTCCCCGAAAACGCCTATCCCGAACAGTGGGACACCAAGGGACTGCGGGAGGAGCTCAAGCGCATCCTCGACCTCGATCTCGCGGTCGACGAATGGGCGAAGGAAGAGGGCATCGCCGACGAGGAGCTGCTTTCCCGCATCGAGCGGCGCGCGGACGAGCACATGGCGTCGAAGGTCGCGCAGTGGGGCGCCGACGTGATGCGCTACGTCGAGAAGTCGATCCTGCTGCAGACGCTCGACCACCTCTGGCGCGAACACCTGGTCATGCTCGAGCATCTGCGCCAGGTGATCGGCCTGCGCGGCTATGGCCAGCGCGATCCGCTCAACGAGTACAAGGCGGAATCGTTCAATCTGTTCGAGGCGATGAGCACCAATCTGCGCGAGGCGGTGACATCGCAGCTGATGCGCGTGGAGATCAGGACGGCGCCGCCGCCGGAGGAGCCGGCGAACCTGCCCTATATGGAGGCGCACAAGATCGATCCCTCGACCGGGGAGGACGAACTGGCCCTCGCACGTGCCGGCGCCGAGACCCTCGCGCGCCATGGGATCGCCGCGGGCGCGGCGGCGTCAGAGCGCAACCCGAACGATCCTTCGAGCTGGGGCAAGGTCGGCCGCAACGAGACGTGCCCGTGCGGCTCCGGCAAAAAATACAAGCATTGCCACGGACGGTTCGCTTAAGCGGATCGCGGCCGCTGCGCGACTGCGGACGGAAAGAAAACGTTCTGCCGTCCGTGCGCGGCTGTGCGGCCTAGCGCCAGGCGCCGAAGCGGCCTTCGAAGCCGCTGGCAGGCACGGTCGGCGCCGCCCCGTTGAGCAGGGTTGCAGCGCTGGCCGTATGGCTTTGCGGCTCGGCGTTCGCTTCCTGCTTTACCGGCGAAGGTTTGGGCGCAGCCGCCGTCTTGGTCTCCGCCGGTCGCGGCTCGGCCTTCGTGCGGGTGGCTTGCGCAGCGGTGCGGGCAGGCTTCGCGGCAGACTTCGACTTTGTCGCCGAGGCCTCGCCGGACTGGGATCCGGGCGATCCTGCGTCCTGATCGTCGCTCTTTCCAAACAGGTTGCCGAAGAAGGCGCCGATTCCGCCCGAGCTTCCCGGCGCGGCTGAGGCGACCTGCACCGACGAACGCGGTCCGGGCACGGGTTGGGATTCCGCGGAGGCCAAGCTCATCATGCTGCCGGTATCAGGCGAACGTTCACCCGGCGGGTTGACGTGGGCCGGGATCGTGCCTGCAGCCGTGCGAATCGTTGCACCCGGGCCGCCGTGGGATTTCACGGCGCTCAGGAAGGTTGGATTCATGCCGCCGTCGATGCCCATCCTGACCGGGAGCGCGGGCGTGCCGCGGTTGATCAATTCGGCGGTCTGGACCTCGTCGCGATGCTGCTTGTCCCTGACCGCGGCGGCGATGTCGTCAGCCACCGTGTAGGCCGGGCACCGGTCGGCCGCGCTGAACTTGCCCGACGATTGCGCATCGAACACGTAGCGCTTCTCGCACACGTCGACCTTGGGCTCGAGCCGTGTGACCTCGAAATGGTCGTAGCCCTGCTTGAGCATCTTCCAGAACGCCATATGCGGCGAATTGCGGTGCTTCGCCATGTTGAGCGGCGACATCCGGAACGGATAGGCCTGGATCTGGAACGACTTCTGGCCGCCGAAGAACGATTCGCGGGCCAGCGCGTAAATCTCCGCGACCTGTTCGTCGGTCATGGCGTAACAGCCGGCCGACGAGCAGTCGCCATGGATCATGAGGAACGCGCCGGTGCGGCCGTTCGCGCGATCATACGCGTTCGGGAAGCCGGTATTGATCGCCAGATAATAGTTGGAATTCGGGTTCATCAGGCCGGGAGTGATGGTGTAAAAACCTTCCGGCGCCTGGCGGTCGCCCTGCTTGATCTTGGGCCCGAGCTCGCCCGACCAGCGGCAGATCGGATAGGTCTTGAGCAGCGCAAAACGTCCGGTCTTGTCCTCTTTCCAGACTTCGAATTCGGATTCCTCTTTGAAGATCCGCACCAGGATCGGCGATTCCTTCGCCATGTTCTTGTTTTCGATGTCGGCGACCATGCGGTCGGACAACGGTTGCATGTGGCGGCCGCTGACGGCGGGCGTGCCATCTGTGTCGCAACCGGCAAGCGCAACGGCCGCCGCAATCGCAGCGGACGCCAAGAGCGCGCGCACCAAAGGTCTACGATTCAACCGAAAACCCCCCGATCGCTAAGGCTTCCCCAAGCCTTCCCCGCTCAATCGTTACATCGGAACGAACCTCCGCCGCAAGGCGGCCGATGCCGATTGAACATGCCGATGGTGAACGAAAGGGCCCAGTTTCGTAGCCGAGCGTAGCCCCCAGTCCCCCAACCGCATGGGAACGCTAGGCCAAGACTTGGGTGAGATCAGGGCAAAGGGCAAGAAACCCGGAACCGGGGATTCTTTTGGAAAACAAACGCTTACCGGCCATTTTCCGGGAAAAATGGCACCCGCGGCGTCGAGAATCAGCCGAACGTCCGTCCGATGGCCATAAACTTCTCGCGGCGCTGCCGGCGGATCGCCTCCCGGTCGAGGCCGGCGAGCTCCTCGAGCGCGTGGCTGATGGCCTCCCCGGTCGCGGCGATCGCAGCCGCGGGGTCGCGGTGGGCGCCCCCGGCCGGCTCGGTCACGATCTGATCGATGACCCCGAAACGCATCATGTCCTCGGCCGTGATCTTCATGCCGGTCGCCGCCTCCTGCGCCTTGGAGGTGTCACGCCAGAGAATGGAGGCGGCGCCCTCCGGCGAGATCACGCTGTAGATCGCGTGCTCCAGCATCAGCACCCGATTGGCGGAGGCGAGTGCGATGGCGCCGCCCGAGCCGCCTTCGCCGATGATGACGGCAACGTTCGGCACCCCGAGCTCGAGGCTGGCATCGGTCGAGCGCGCGATGGCCTCGGCCTGACCGCGTTCCTCGGCGCCGATGCCGGGATAAGCGCCGGCGGTGTCGACCAGCGACAGCACCGCGATCCCGAAGCGGTCGGCCATTTGCATCAGGCGCTCCGCCTTTCGGTAACCCTCCGGGCGCGCCATTCCGAAATTGTGCTTGAGGCGGCTGTCGGTCGACGAGCCTTTCTCGTGCCCGATGATGCAGATGCTCTCGCCGCGAAAGCGACCGAAGCCACCGATGATCGCCTCGTCGTCGCCGAACTTGCGGTCGCCGGACAGGGGCACGAAATCGGAGACGAGTCCCGCGACATAGTCGAGGCAATGGGGACGCTCGGGATGGCGGGCGACTTGCGTCTTCTGCCAAGGCGTAAGCTCGGCGTAGAGATCCTTGAGCGCTTGCGCGGCCTTGGCCTCGAGGCGGGCAATCTCCTCGCCGATTGCGGCCGCGCTGTCGCCGGTCTCGAGCGCGCGCAGTTCCTCCAACTTGGCTTCGAGCTCGGCCACCGGCTTTTCGAAGTCGAGGTAGCTGCGCATCGAGTCGCTCTCAGGTGACTGCACTGGCTTTGGTCGCCGACATCGTCCGCGGAGGCGGACCCCGATGGGGCGTCGTCAACCGGACGGTCGGATCGATCTCAAACATCCGGACGCTTGTAGCTCAAATTCGGTCCGCCCTTCTGCGACTTGAGATAGGATTCGACGTCGTCGAGCGGATCCATGGCACGGCGCATGCGCTGTCCGACGAGCTGGTCGAGTTGGATCGCCTGCGATAGCGCGAGATCGCGGCCCATCTGCACGGTGATCTTGTGATGTTGCAGCGGCGCCAGGTGCCGCGAGGCGATTTCGCGTGCGATACCGACGGTGTGCTGTTCCAGCTGAGGCGCAGGAACCGCTTGGCTGACGATGCCGAGCGCCTCGGCTTCCGCGCCTGAAAAGTTGCGACCGACGAGTGCGATATGCGCGAGTTTCTTCACCGGCATGCCGCTGTGCAGAAGCGTCGCGGTGACGAGCTGTCCGAAACTGCCGCGCAGGATTTCCGGCATGCCGAACTGTGCATCGTCGGCGGCATAAACGAGATCGTGACAGTTCACGATGCCGAGCGCGCCGCCGAGGCAATAGCCGTGCACCTGGGCGATGACGATGCGCGGGAACACGCGAACGGCTTCGGCAATCTGGATTGTGAGGTTCGGGCGGTCCCAGTCGAGCAGCGGACCGTTCGAGACCTCGCGCAAAAACGCGAGATCGAGCCCCGACGAATAGACGGTGCCGGCGCCCTTGGTGATGACGACTTTGAGTTCCTTGTCGGCGCGAATGATGTCGAGGGCTTGCAGGAAGGCGAGGCAGAGCGCGCGGTTCCAGCAGTTCCGCTTGTCCGGCCGGTTCAGCACGATCCGCGCCACGCCGGCATCTTCCAGCTGTTCCAGGATGAGCTCCGGCCACTCGGTGAGCGTTCGCCAGGTATCGGACATGCCTCTCGCTCCGCGTGCTGACGCCTTGCGTTATCGCACGGGGCGCCGAACAATGGCTAGCGCGTCTCCGGCATGCCGTAGCGCGCATATTCCTCGGCGATGTCGGGCTGACGCGCCTTGGCCGCGGCGATGTCGGCCGCGCCGGCGGGATCCTCGTTCTTCAATCTCGCCAAACCGCGACCGTAGAGCGCGAAGGCGACCTCGGGATTGATGCGCAACGCGGCTTCGTAATCCGAAACGGCGGCGTCGAACTGAGCCATCTTTAGAAAAACGAAGGCGCGGCTGTCGAGGGTTGCGGCGTTGTTCGGCGTCAGCCGCAGCGCTTGGTTGCAGTCGGTGAGAGCCTGCTTGAGAATTCCAACCACGGCCCGCGCCCAACAGCGATTGTCGAAGGCCGGAGCGAAATCGGCCTTGAGTTTGATCGCCTGGTTGTAGTCGTCGATGGCGTGATCGTATCGGCTCTTGCCGAGATGGGCGTTGCCGCGATTGAAGTAGCCTTCGGCCGACGGCTTGAGCTTGATCGCCTGGTCGTAATCCGCGATGGCGCGGTCGTATTCGCCCTTGTGGTCATAGGCGACGCCGCGGTTGTTGTAGGCGGCGGCGAACTTGGCGTTGAGCTTGATCGCCTGGCCGTAATCCTGAATGGCGCGGTCGAAATCGCCCTTGAGCCGGTAGCCCACGCCACGGTTGTTGAACGCTTCCGCGAGCTTGTCGCCCTTGTCGCGTCCCGCCTTGATGACCGCGGAACAGCCCTCGATGCGCTGGTCGACCGTGGTCGCGTCCTCGCCCTCGCACCAGCCGCGCTCTTGCGGCGTCTGCGCGAGCGCGGCGGCTCCGGCAAGCCAGAAGCCGGTCAGGATCGAGGAAAGACATTTTGCGGCCACGAGACGCATCGGCAGCTCCATCGTTCGCGCCGGACAGGCTAAATCATCCCGGACCGCTTTGTCATTCCTCCGCCAGCGGGTGCAGATCGCGCACCAGGCTCTTGAGGCGTTCTTCCAGCACGTGGGTATAGATCTGGGTCGTCGAGATGTCGGCGTGGCCGAGCAGCGTCTGTACCACGCGCAGATCGGCGCCGTTGTGCAGCAGATGGCTGGCGAACGCATGGCGCAGCACGTGCGGACTCACTTGCGCAGAGCGCAGCCCCGCGACGCCGGCAAGCGTCTTCAGCTCACGGGCAAAATGCTGGCGCGTGAGGTGGCCGGCTTCACCGAACGAGGGAAAGAGCCATTTTCCTTTCTGCTCCCCGCCTGCTTCGGACCGTAGCGCGAGGTACTCGCGCATGGCGGCCTTGGCCGCATCGTTGAGCGGCACAAGGCGCTCCTTGTTTCCCTTGCCGCGCACGGTGAGCATGCGCGCGCTGGACTCGGCAGCTGAAACCGGCAGCGCGACCAGTTCGGAAACCCGCAACCCCGTGGCGTAAAGCACTTCGATCAGGCAGGCGAGCCGTGCGGCGCGCAGCCGCGTCAGCTTCGGTTGCTCCGCCTTGTCGATGCCGGAACGCGCCGCGGCGAGCAGACGGTCGACCTCGGCGATGCTGAGCACCTTGGGGAGCCCACGGCCGCGTTTCGGCCCCTCGATGACCGCTGACGGGTCGTCGGCGCGTCGGCCCTCGGCGTAGAGGAAGCGATAGAGCTGGCGGATAGCAGAGAGCCGGCGCGCCACCGACGCCGCCGCGAAGCCGCGCTTGCCGAGCGAGACCAGATAGCTGCGCAGATCGTCGGTCGAGGCCCGGGCGATGGTGCGTCCCGCCGCGCCGAGCTCCCTGGAGAAGTCGGCGAGGTCACGGGCATAGGCAGCGAGCGTGTTCTTTGCTCCCCCGCGCTCGGCCGCAAGCATATCGAGGAAGAGCTCGATCAAGGCTTGATCGGAGTTTTTGGTCTTCAGCGCCATTCGGCGGCGGTGCGCTCAGGGCTGCTTCGCGAACTTATCCGGAGGAATCGAAACCGTGATCTCGCGTGGCTTCGGATCGAACCAGGTCGCGAGCATGAACATGGCGCCGTAGGTCAGGCCGCCCAAAACGCCGATCAAAGTGAGCAATCGGAACAGGCTCGGCATGGTCAATCCCTCGACCGGCGGCGTCGCATAAAACAATGGAGAAACTAGGACATGGCCGCGGCCAGCGCGCCCGCGCCGGCGTCGCCACCGCCGTTCGCAAGATGGTTAATAACACCCCGGCCCGCGGGTTGTGCTACCAAGCCTTGACGGCAAGTGCTTGTGTTGGAACAGAAACCGCCTAAAACGCTGCTCCGCCGGACTTGCCGAGCGCGAGTGGGAAAGTGGGGAAGGAATATGCCGCATGGCGCAACGCACGAGGTCGCGGCCCGGCCGGAAGCCGCCATAGCGGCGGCGCTCGGCCGGCGCTCGGTTGTGCTCGTGGGCATGATGGGGGCCGGCAAGTCGTCGATCGGTCGGCGCGTGGCGCTGCGCCTCGGCATTCCGTTCGTTGACGCCGATGCCGAGATCGAGAAGGCGGCCGGGATGAACATCTCCGATATTTTCGCCACCCGCGGGGAGGCGGAATTCCGCGCCGGTGAGGCGCGCGTGATCGCGCGCCTCCTGGAGGGCGGACCGCAGATCTTGGCGACCGGCGGCGGGGCGTTCGCGAATCCGGACACGCGAGCGGCCATCGGTGCGAAGGGCATCTCGATCTGGCTCAAGGCGGAGTTCGACGTGCTGATGAAGCGCATCCGGCGCCGTCACGATCGGCCGCTGCTCAAGACGGCAGACCCCGGCGCTACGCTGCGCAAGCTGATGGAGGAGCGCTATCCGGTCTATGCTCTGGCCGATCTCACCGTTCAGTCGCGCGACGTGCTGCACGACAAGATCGTCGACGAGATCGTGAGCGCGCTCGCCGGCCGGATCGGAACTGCCTGCGCGCCGCCTGGCCCGTCGGTCGAGGGAGAGCGAGACCCATGACTGCGCCACTGCGGACGAGCGATCCGATCGTCGTCAATGTCGCGCTCGGCAGTCGCAGCTACGACATCGTCATCGGCCGCGGCCAACTGTCGTCACTGGGACAAAGAATATCCGCATTGCGGCCGGGCGCGAAGGTCGCGATCGTCACCGACGAAACGGTTGCGGTCCACCATCTCGCCGCGACCAAGGCCGCGCTTGCCGCCGCCGGCATCGACGCCACGTCGACAACCGTGCCGCCGGGCGAGAGTTCGAAGAGCTTCTCCGCGCTCGCGAGCGTCTGCGACGCGCTTATTTCCGCGCGTATCGAACGCGCCGACCTCGTCGTGGCACTCGGCGGCGGCGTCGTCGGCGATCTCGCCGGCTTTGCCGCCGCCATTGTCCGCCGCGGTCTCGATTATGTGCAGGTACCGACTACGCTGCTGGCGCAAGTCGATTCGTCGGTCGGCGGCAAGACCGCGATCGATTCCCGCCACGGCAAGAACCTCATCGGCGCGTTCCATCAGCCGATACTGGTCGTCGCCGATACCGCGCTGCTCGATACCCTGCCTGCGCGCCAGTTCCGCGCGGGCTACGCCGAAGTCGCCAAATACGGATTGCTCGGGGATGCCGCTTTCTTCGCCTGGCTCGAGGCAAACTGGCAGGACCTGTTCGCGGGCGGTCCCGCGCGCGAGCACGCCATCGCGGTCAGTTGCCGCATGAAGGCGGCGATCGTCGGCCGCGACGAGCGCGAGACCGGCGAGCGAGCGCTGCTCAATCTCGGCCATACCTTCGGCCATGCGCTCGAGGCCGCCGCCGGATTTTCCGATCGGCTGTTGCACGGCGAGGCGATTGCGCTCGGCATGGTGCTTGCGTTCGGCTTTTCCGCCAAGCGCGGACTGCTGCCTGCGCGCGGACGCCGAGCGGGTCGAACGCCACCTTGCGTCGGTCGGCCTGCCGACCCAGGTCGCCTCCATTCCGGGCGGCGCCCCCGGCGCCGAGCGCCTGATGGAACTCATTTCCCAGGACAAGAAGGTCAAGCGCGGCAAGTTGACCTTCATCCTGGCGCGCGGGATCGGCGCTAGCTTCATCGCGCCCGATGTCGATGCCGCCGAGGTCCGCGCGTTTCTGGTCGAGAAGCTCGCCCAGCGATGATGACCTACGATTGGTTTGTTCTGGTGGCGGTCCTGCTCTGCCTTCTGCTCTCCGCCTTCTTCGCGGGGAGCGAGACCGCGCTGACCGCGTCCTCGCGCGCCAGCATGCATCGGCTGGAGAAGCAGGGGAATCGGGGCGCCAGAATCGTCAACCGCCTGCTCGATGCGCGCGGAAGGCTGATCGGCGCGCTGCTGTTCGGCAACAATGCCGTCAACATTGCGGCCTCCTCGCTAGCGACCGGCGTCCTGCTCGCTTGGTTCGGCGAGGTCGGCGTGGTCTACGCGACGGTCGTCATGACGATTCTGATCGTGGTGTTCGCGGAGGTCTTGCCGAAGACCGCGGCCTTCAACGACCCCGATCGCATTGCGCTGCTGGTTGCGCGTCCCATGGATTGGACGGTCCGCCTGCTCGCACCGGTCCTGGTCGGGGTCGAGTGGCTGGTCAAACATGTGCTGCGCCTATCCGGCATGCAGCTGGGGGAAAGCGAATCGATCCTGTCGCCGCATGAGGAACTGCGGGGAGCGGTCGACCTCCTGCACCGGGAAGGCGGCGTCGAGCGGCTCGACCGCGACATGTTCAGCGGCCTTCTTGACTTGCGCGATCTCACCGTCTCCGACGTGATGATCCACCGCACCGAGATGGTCACGGTTTGCGCGGACGATCCTCCGGAGCAGGTGGTGAAGGCCGTGCTGGAGAGCGAGGTCACCCGCATTCCGCTGTGGAAGGAAAAGCCCGAGAACATCATCGGGATCCTGCACGCCAAGGACCTGTTGCGCGCGATCCAGGTGTCGGACGGCGACCTCGCCAAAATCGACGTCACCGCCATCGCGCGGCCGCCCTGGTTCGTGCCCGACATCCGTCCGCTCTCGGAACAGCTGAAGGCCTTTCGCCGCCGCAAGACGCATTTTGCCCTGGTGGTCGACGAATACGGTGAGGTGATGGGCCTGGTCACGCTCGAGGACATCTTGGAGGAAATCGTCGGCGACATCACCGACGAGCATGACGTCGCGGTGCCCGGCGTAAGGCCGCAGCCCGACGGCTCGGTCAATGTCGACGGTGGCGTGCCGATCCGCGACCTCAATCGCGCCATGGAGTGGAACCTGCCCGACGACGAGGCGACTACCATCGCCGGGCTCGTCATCCACGAGGCGCGCTCGATTCCCGAACCCGGCCAGACCTTCACCTTCCACGGCTTCCGCTTCCGCGTGCTGCGCCGCGATCGCAACCGGATCACGGCGCTGCGCATCACGCCGCTCGTGCGCAAGCCGGCGGCGAAGTCGGCTTAGCGGGAATCCGGAGGGGGATTGCGCCATGGCCGCCTGGAGAACTTGCGCGTTCGGTGCCGCCGCGATGTTCTTGCTCGCGGCTGTGGCCGCCTACGCCCACGCGCATCTCGATCGCGCCAGCCCCGCCGCCGGCGCAACGCTGCAGACGGCGCCGAGCGAGGTGGCGCTCCACTTCACCCAAAAGCTCGAGCCCAAATTCAGCAGCATCGTTGTGCGCGACGCCGCCGGCAGGCAGGTCGATAATGGCGATTCCCGTGTGGACGATGAGAATCTCACCGTATTGAGGGTATCGCTGCAACCGCTCGCGCCTGGGACATACCAGGTCGAATGGCGCGTAATCTCGATCGATACTCATGCGAGCAAAGGCGACTACGCCTTTCGCGTCGCCAAATAGGCGGCGGAGAGGCTTAGGCGGGCGCATCCGGGAGAGTCCGGGTGAGTGATGTGCTGATTTTGATACGCGCCGTCCATTTTGTGGCGACGGTGACGCTCGCCGGCGCCGCGATCTTCGCCGCCGTGGTCGCCGGGCCGGCATTGCGCCGAACGGGTGAGGATGCCGGCGGCGCGGCCTTTCGGCTGCGGCTCCTGCGCATCATCTGGGGCGGCTTCGGCGTTGCCCTCATCTCCGGCGCGGCGTGGCTGGTGCTGCTGGCCGCAAAGATGAGTGCGCGCACGCCGGCGGAGGTTCTTTCCGATGGCGTCGTGTGGACGGTGCTCCTCCACACCACGTTCGGACATGATTGGATGGCGCGACTCGCGCTGGCGGCGTTGCTTGCCGCCGCCCTGTGTCGGATTTCTCCGCAGCATGTCGGCCTGTCGCGGTGGGCGATCGCGGCGCTGCTCGCCGCCGCGCTTGCCGCGGCGCTAGTTCATTCCGGTCACGCTGCGGCGACGGCTGGATGGATCGGCAGCTTACATCGCGCGGCGGACGGGCTGCATCTGATCGCCGCCTCGGCTTGGCTCGGCGGCTTGGTGCCTCTCGCGCTGCTGCTCGCGGCAGCGAGCCGAGGTGAGATTTCGCCAGCGGTCGCGCGTGCGGCCACGTTGCGATTCTCGACTCTCGGCCTGATCAGCGTCGGCATCTTGGTCGCGACCGGCATCGTCAACGGCTGGATATTGGTCGGCAACGCGCCCGCATTGATCGGCACCGGCTACGGCAGGCTTGTACTCGGGAAGGTCGCACTTTTCCTCGTCATGGTCGCGATCGCCGGGGTCAATCGGCTCCGTCTGACGCCGGAGCTTGCCCGCGACACAGCTGCCCCGAACGCACCCGCCAAGGGCGACACGCTCGCCGGCCTCGCGCGCAACAGCCTGATCGAGACCGCGCTGGGCGTTGCGATTTTGGTGATCGTCGGCGTGCTCGGAGAGACGCCTCCGGGCGCGCATGTGCAGACGACTTGGCCGCTTGCCATGCGCTACAGCGATGCCGCCTTCGGCGATCCGGAGCTGCGCGCCAAGCTCGTCCCCGCATTGTGGACGATCGCGGGCGGTCTGCTCTCAATCATCCTGCTGATCATCATCGCCGTGACGGCGCGGGGCTCGCGCCCATGGCCGATGGCGTGGGTGACGGCCTGGCTGATCGCGGCGGGCGCCGCCATTGCTTGCGTCGCCTATGTCGCGCCGACCTTGAGCTTGGCCACGGTCGAGGCCTATCCGACGAGCTTTTATGTATCGCCGACGCGGTATTCTGCGAGTTCGATTGTGCAAGGCGCCGATCTGTTCGCGACCCATTGCGCCTCCTGCCACGGGCCCCGCGGGCGCGGCGATGGCCGTGCTGCTCGGTTCTTCCGCGTCAAGCCGTCCGACCTCACCGCCGACCACGTCTACGGCCACCGCGACGGCGACCTCTACTGGTGGATCACCAACGGCATCGGTGAGGTCATGCCGCCGTTCGGTGCCGTGCTCGGCGAGGCGGCGCGCTGGAACGTGATCGATTTCGTGCGCGCCAATGCCGACGCCGCGCGGCTTGATCAAGCAGCCGGCAAAGTCACCCCTGCCGGCTACCGGATGCCGGATTTCGCCGCTGCGTGTCCCGACGGTTCGACGGTGTCGCGCGACGCCCTGCGCGGGCGCATCGCGCATGTCATCATCGCCGGGCCCCGCTCGGCGGAGCGGGTCGCGCAACTCGCAGCGCACCGCGATGTCGTCACGGTTGCGATCCCGCTCGAGAACGTTGCGGCCGCAGCCGCCTGTCGCGCTGACGACCTCGAGCTTGCAAGCGCGCTCGCGCTGCTGCGCGGCCGAGACGCGGCGCAATCGGACGGCAGCGAGTTTCTGGTGGACGCGGCGGGGACGTTGCGCGCCATGTGGTCGCTCGGCGGCCAGCCCGACTGGCGCGACGCCAATGCGTTGCAGCAGGAGATCGCGGCCATTCGCAGCGGCCCGGCGGCGGTACCAACCACCGGCACGCACCTTCATGGGCGCTGATGCCGTCCTATGGGAGGCACTATTTTGGTGCTAGGCTTTTTTGACGCCATCTGCGGACATTTCGTCCGACCCGTCATGTCAAGCCGAGGAGCAAGAAGCTCATGTCGCGCACTTATGAAACCGTGAAGGTCGAGCACGAGAATGGAATCGCATGGGTCATCCTCAATCGGCCGGACAAACGCAATGCGATGAGCCCGCAGCTGCATTACGACATGTGCGATGTCCTCAACGAGCTCGAGCATGACTCGCAGGCGAAGGTCATGGTGCTGACCGGAGCGGGCGACGCCTGGTGCGCGGGGCAGGACCTCAAGCTGTTTTTCCGCGATCTCGACAACAAGCCGGTCGAGCGCACACGCGCGGCGGCGGCCAGCCACTATTGGCGTTGGCAAAAGCTGTTCACCTATGCCAAGCCGACCATCGCCATGGTCAACGGATTCTGCTTCGGCGGCGGCTTCACCCAGCTGATCGCCTGCGACTTCGCAATCGCGGCGGAAGACGCGCAATTCGGTCTGTCGGAGGTCAACTGGGGAATCCTGCCCGGCGGCTTCGTCAGCAAGGCGCTGGTCGAGGCGCTCGGGATGCGCGATGCGGTGTGGTTCGCCGTGACCGGCGAGACCTTCGACGGCCGCGTCGCCGAACGCGCCCGGCTGGTCAATCGCGCCGTCCCACGCGAGCGGCTGCGGGCAGAGACGGTGGCGCTGGCTGAGCGGTTGATGAAGATCAATCCCGCGGCCATCCGTGCGACCAAGCAGGCGGTCAAGAACGTTCGCAACATGAGCGATGAGGCCGCGGTCGATTATCTCGCGGCGAAGTCGATGGAGCTGCGCTTTCTCGACCGCGAGGGCGGCCGCGACAAGGGCATGAGCCAGTTCCTCGACGACAAGACCTATCGCCCGGGCTTTCAGCCCTACAACCGACCCTCGGAAAAAGCATCGTAACGGCAGGGAGACGAGGTCATGGCGAAGTCGAGCGTGGACGATGGCGGCGACCGCGGCCGATTTGGGGTCGCGTGATCCATAGCGCAAAAACGCTCGGCAAGACTCGCAACAACGCTGGCCGGACGAGGGAGGATGTGATGCCGATCGACGCCTGCAAACGGCTGATCCCGGCGGTCTGCGCGCTCATGCTCGCCGCGACCGCAGCATTGCCGCAGGATTTCCCGGCCAAACCGGTCAAGGTGATCGTGCCGTTCCCACCCGGCGGGCCGGTCGACGTGCTCGCGCGCGCGCTCGGCGAGGGATTTCGCGAGCGCACCGGCCAGCCTTTCGTCGTCGACAACAAGCCGGGGGGTGCCACCGCAATCGCCGCCGCCGGCTGCAAGAACGCAGAGCCCGACGGCTACACCTTCTGCCTACTCACGGCGAGCACGATCTCGCTCAATCCATTTCTGTACGCCAACCTGTCCTATGACCCGCAAAAGGATCTCGAACCCCTCACCAACGTCGTCTTCACCCAGCAGGTGATGATCCTGCACAAATCCATCCCGGCCGATACGTTGCGGGACCTCATCGTCTACGCCAGGCAGAATCCGGACAAGCTCAATTTCGGATCGTTCGGCATCGGCGGCGATTCGCACCTCGTGTTCGAATGGCTGAAGGTGAAGACCGGCGCGCGGATGACCCACATCCCCTACGGCGGCGCGGCGCCCGCGCTGCTGGCGTTCGAACGCGGCGACGCCCATCTGCTCTATCCGGTCGCCTCGCCGGCGGTGCTCGAACGGATCAGGTCCGGCCTCGCCAAGCCCATCGCCGTGCCGGAGGGCCAGGAGGTGGCCGCGCTCGCCGGAGTGCCCTCGTTCAGCGCGTCCGGACTGCCGCCCTACGATGCCAAGACCTGGTTCGGCGCGTTCGCGCCGGCCGGCACGCCGAAGGCGCGGATCGAGGAACTCGCGCGGCACCTCGCCGCGGTCGTCCAGTCGCAAAGCTTCCAGCAACGGTTCCTCAAGCTCGGCGGCTATGACGGCGTCGGCAACACGCCGGATGAGTTCCGAAAATTCCTGGCGCAGGATCGCCTGCGCGGGCAGGAGCTGGTGCGGATTTCGGGCGTCAAGATCAGCGAGTGACGGAATCTGCGATCATGGGTGAATTGCAATTATCGGCCCGCGGCGCTCCGGTCAGCGGCGCGGCAAACCGCAGCTCCTGGTTTTCGCGACGCGCGCCCGTGTTCGGTGCCGCCGTTCTCCTTTTCTGCCTTGCCTCGGAGGCGCTGGCGCAAGGCTATCCCAGCCGGCCGATCCGCATGATCGCTCCCTTTCCGGCCGGCGGGCTGGTCGACGTGCTGGCGCGGGCGGTGGGCGAGGAACTCGCGAAGACGCTGGGCCAGCCGGTGATCGTCGAGAACCGGCCCGGCGCGGGCGGCAATCTCGGCGCGGACATCGTCGCCAAGGCCGAACCGGACGGTTACACGCTGCTGATGACCTCGCCCGGCATCCAGAGCATCAACGAGTTCGTCTACAAGACGATGCCATTCGATCCCGACAAGGCCTTCGCGCCGATCTCGCTCGTCGCCGACATGCCGATGCTGGTCGTGGTGCATCCGAAGGTGGGCGTGTCGACGCTCAAGGAACTGGTCGACCGTGCGCGCGCCGATCCCGGAAGGCTCAATTTCGGATCGGCCGGCGTCGGAACCACCGGCCATCTCGGACAGGCGCTGTTGATGCACGTCGCCGACATCAAGGTGACGCACGTTCCCTATCGTGGCGCCGCGCCGTCGGTGACGGATCTGATCGCTGGCCAGATCGACGGCGTGGTCGACAACCCGCCGACGGTCATGCCGCACATCCGGGCCGGCACCATCATCGCGCTCGCGGTCGCGGCGAAGGAGCGGCTGGCCCTGCTGCCCGATGTTCCGACCGCGGCGGAGGCCGGGCTGCCCGGCTGGCAGGCGTCGTCGTGGTTCGGCGTGGTGGCGCCGGCCGGGACGCCGCCCGCGATCATCGACCGTCTGCATGCCGAGATCGCCAAGGCGGTGCGGCTCCCTTCCATGCAGCGGTTCACGCGCGAGTCGGGCGCGCGCATGGTTGGCGGCAGTCCCGGGGAGTTCGCCCAACTCATCGTCGCGGAGCGCGCCAAATGGCGCGAGATCGTCAAGTCCGCCAATATACCGGCGCAGTAGCCGCACCGGCCCAGGTCAGGCCCCGCCTTCACCCGGTGCCGAGGCATGGATGGCTAGCGCGTGCACGCCTCCGGCGAGCTCACCGGCAAGGGCCGCGTTGATCATGCGATGGCGATCGAGCCGGCTCTTTCCTTTGAAGGCCCCCGCCACGATATAAACCCTGAAATGGGTCTCGCCGCCCGGCCGATGGCCGGCATGCCCCACGTGCTGGTGCGACTCGTCCACTACATCGAGGCTTTCGGGGGCGAAAGCCTCGGTCAATTTTTCCGTGATCAGATCGCGGGTTGCCATGGCCGCCCATAGCCGGAGCCGGGCGCGCCGGTCAATCCCCGAGCCCAGGCCACAGCGCGGCCGCAAGCGCGCAAACGAACTTGTCAAGACTTGAAGGTGGCTGTGCCACGCGCGCATACTGATCGGTCATGAAAAGCGACTCGCCTCTGTTCGACCGCATCCGGGTCAAGCCCGACAAGGATCGTCGGCTGCGTGCCCACTGCCCGGCTTGCGACTGGCCGAACTGCAAGGCGCCCGCGACCCACCGCGCGCCCAAGGGGCGGCTGCGCGAGCGGGAATATTGGCGGTTCTGCCTCGATCACGTCCGCGAGTACAATCATACGTACAATTTCTTTGCCGGCATGAGTGCCGACGACATTGCCCGATATCAGAAAGATGCCGTCATCGGGCACCGCCCGACCTGGAAGATGGGCATGAACGGCGGACGGCCGACCTCGCGCTCCCGTTCGTCCCGCCTTCACCCCGAATTCGCCGGCGCCGATGACCCATTCGGCGTGTTCCGGGAATTCGGCCGACCGGCGGGGGCGCGACCGCGCTCCGAGCGCCGGCCGTCGGAGGGCCGCACGGTGCGCAATGCCGAGCGCAAGGCGCTCGATGCGCTCGGGCTGGAGGCGGATGCCTCCTCACAGGAGGTCAAGGCGCGTTTCAAGGCATTGGTGAAGCGTCACCACCCCGATGCCAACGGCGGCGATCGTTCCTCGGAGGACAAGCTGCGCGAGATCATCCAGGCCTACAACTATCTGAAATCGATCGGCTTCCGCTGAATCGCGGCACCAGGATCACGGCCGCGGCGGCAATCTCCAGCAGCATGCAGAGCGCCAGCGAGGCGCTGTAGTTGCCGGTGGTGTCGCGCACGAGACCGAGCAGGCCCGGTCCGAACGCATATACGAACTGGCCGACCGCGGTCGATAATCCGACCAACATGCCGAAAGACGCCGCCTCGAATTCACGCTGAATGATCAGCGCGGGAAGCGAGATCAAGTTTCCGGCCGACAGCCCGAACATGGCGCAAGCCACAAACAGCGCAGCCGCATCGGTCGTGCGGATCATCACAGCCAGCGCGGCGGCCTGGCTGAGAAGCGACAACGCGGTCACCCGGCGTAGATCAAGGCGCAACGCGAACGAACCGAGCGCGAGACGTCCGATGATCGCCGTGATGGTCAAAACGGCGACCGTCAATCCGGCGCGGGCGCGGCCGATCGCCGGTTCGAGCAAGGCGATCTGATGCACGAGGAAGCCGACCTGCGCCATCAGCGCCATGGCGAACGGGGCCGCCACGCTCCAGAAGGCGAGGCTGCGCAACGCTCGTGGCCGCGTCCAGCCAGTGGGAGCAGAAGGAGATTTCGATCCGCCGCGCGGCAGCGAGATGGGCATCGCGGCGCTGCGGAGCGGCGGACGACCGATCCAGATCGCGATCGCCGGTATGAGTATCGCCGCCATGACGATCGCTGCGCCGATCAAGGCGGTTGCGAATCCGATCGCGGCGATCGCGATCACCAGCGCCGGCGCGACCAGGATGCCACCGCTGCTCGCGCCGTTCAGCGCCAGGCTGATCGCAAGCCCGCGCCGGCGGTCGAACCACAGACCGAGGACGTTGGTGATCGAAGCTACATGCATGGCGGCCGATCCCGCCGCCATGATGAGATAGACCGCGTAGAGCTGCCACAGCGCGGCACAGAACGCGAGCAGGGCGACGGCGGCGCCGAGACAGCAGGTGCCGATCAGCAAAACCGGTCGCGGCCCCAGCCGGACGATGGCATCGCTGACGAATACGACCAGGGTGGCGGTGAGCAGGTAGTAAGCGGTGGTGGCGCCGGAGATCAACGATGTCG
Organism: uncultured Alphaproteobacteria bacterium; assembly: GCA_963712565.1. Classification (GTDB taxonomy): domain Bacteria; phylum Pseudomonadota; class Alphaproteobacteria; order Rhizobiales; family Xanthobacteraceae; genus VAZQ01. Next base: position 271,451 of record CAVQIP010000053.1, read on the forward strand.
GCCAACCGTACAGGCGCTGCAGCTCCGCCAGGTAGACGCCGTGGCTGTAAAGGCCAAACCCCCAGCAGAACATGGCAACCGCGAAGCAGACCGCCACGACACGCCAGCCGCTATAGCGCGGCGAAGCTTCATCGAGCGGCGACGATGCAGGATTTGCCGACATCGTCGCGCCTTCAGGCTTTCGCAGCGCAAGCCTCGATCTCGAGCAGAAACTCCGAGCGCACCAGCTCCGGCACTATCAGCAGCAGAGACGCTGGCCGCGCGCTGCCCAGATAGCGTGTGCGCACCTGGGCGTAGGCCGCAATGTCGGCGGGCCGCCGCAGATATTGCGTCACCTTCACGAGATCGTGCACCGACATGTCGGCCTGCCGCAGCATGGCGACGATGTGGGACCAGGCCAGTTCCGCTTGCGCGCCGATGTCCGGCGGCAGCGTTCCGTCCAAGGCCAAGCCCGGCGTGCCCGCAGTGACGAGCCAGCGCGCGTTCGCCGACACTTCCACGGCGTCGTCATAGCTGCCGATCTGCCGCGCGACACCGATATCCTGGGTGCGGTTGGTCATGGGTTGCTTGCCTCGCGTCTGAGGGCGGGGTCTCGCCCACGGACATCCTGCCATCTTGACTTGCAGCCATACTTTGGAAATGATCAAACTATGAAAGAAGGCCCCGACATCTCGATCATCGCCGCGCTGATCGGCAACCCGGCGAGCGCCAACATGTTGATGGCGCTGATGGCTGGCCCCGCGCTCACGGCGACCGAGCTTGCCCAGGAGGCGGGCCTGACGCTCTCGACCGCCAGCGGCCATCTCGCCAAGCTCGAGCGGGCTGGCCTGGTCGCAGTCGAGCGCCAGGGCCGGCACCGCTATTTCCGTCTATCCGATCCTGACGTCGCCATCGCGCTCGAAGCCTTGATTCCGCTCGCCGCGCGCGCCGGCCACACGCGTCTGCGCACCGGCCCGCGCGACCCCGAGCTGCGCCGGGCGCGATCCTGCTATGACCATCTCGCGGGCGATCTGGCGGTGCAGATGTTCGACCGGTTCATCGAACGTCGACTGCTCGTTCGCCGCCGCGATGTTCTGAATTTGACGCAGGACGGACGGAGCTTTTTCGTCAAGGGCGGCATCGACATCGACGCTCTGGAACGCGTCCGGCGTCCGCTGTGCCGGACATGTCTCGATTGGAGCGAACGCCGAAGCCACCTCGGCGGAGCGCTCGGCGGTGCCATCCTGGATCGGATCGTTGCGCTGGGCTGGGCGGTTCGCGAGGCGCGCACGCGGATCGTGCGGTTTCCCCCCGCCGGGGAGCAGAAGCTGAAGGCGTGGATTGCCAGGTAGCCGCGGCGGCGGCGAAATCTCGTCGCGATCCGCGGCCGCGAGCGTCGAAGGACGCTCGATTGGCCGAGCAGAACCAAGGCGCCGACCGCAGATTTTCGCAGCGTTCGGGCACGCTGCATTGACCTCGTCTCGATCGATACTTATCTGAAAACACGAGATTTTCGGCCAACGACGTGACGTCTTTCGCAGCGCATGAGCTTTCTGCTAAGTTCGCGCCTCGAATCCGCCCGCATTGCATCGACCGAAAACGGGTCTCGGTCGTTCCCGAGATCACGGAGGATCAATGACCGCCGCAGCGCAAGAGGTCGCCGGGCTCCCCGACATGAAGGTGTCGATCCGACAGCTCTTCGGGTTCGACAGCGACATGGAGGTGCCGGCCTATTCGGAGGCCGACGAGCACGTCCCGGATATCGACTCTGACTATCGGTTCGACAAGCCGACGACGCTCGCCATCCTCGCCGGCTTCGCGCACAATCGACGCGTGATCGTGACCGGCTATCACGGCACCGGCAAATCGACCCACATCGAGCAGGTGGCGGCCCGCCTGAACTGGCCCTGCGTGCGCGTCAATCTCGACAGCCACATCAGCCGCATCGATCTGATCGGCAAGGACGCCATCGTCATCCGTGACGGCCTGCAGGTGACCGAGTTCCGCGACGGAATCTTGCCGTGGGCGTACCAGCACAACGTCGCGCTCTGTTTCGACGAGTATGACGCCGGCCGCCCCGATGTGATGTTCGTGATCCAGCGGGTGCTGGAATCCTCCGGCCGGCTCACCTTGCTCGACCAGAGCCGCGTGATCCGGCCCCATCCGGCCTTTCGCCTGTTCGCGACCGCGAACACGGTCGGCCTCGGCGACACTTCCGGCCTCTATCACGGCACGCAGCAGATCAACCAGGCGCAGATGGATCGCTGGTCGATCGTCACCACGCTCAACTACCTGCCGCACGACAACGAGGTCGAGATCGTGCTCGCCAAGGCCAAGCACTATCGCACCGATCAGGGCCGCGACGTCGTCAACAAGATGGTGCGGGTCGCCGACCTCACGCGCAACGCCTTCATGAACGGCGACATTTCGACCGTGATGAGCCCGCGCACGGTGATCACCTGGGCGGAGAACGCCGACATCTTTAAGGACATCGGCTTCGCCTTCCGGCTCACCTTTCTCAACAAGTGCGACGAGTTGGAGCGGCCGATCGTGGCCGAGTTCTACCAGCGCTGCTTCGGCGTGGAGCTGCCGGAATCGTCGGTGAACGTGGCGCTGAGTTAGCGGTTTCCATGCCCGCGGCGGCGTCGCGCGGATTCACGATCGGGCGAGTATCCGCCGTTGCTCAACCAAGGCGCTGCGATGTCGTCGAACATCAAACCTAGGAATCCGTCGAAGGAATTGCCGACCGAGCCGTTCAAGCGCGCGGTCACGGGATGCCTGCGCGCGATCGCGCGCAAACCCGACCTGGAAGTCTCCTTCGCCGCGGAGCGGCCCGGGATCGTCGGCGGCAAGGCGCGTTTGCCCGAACCGCCGCGCAAGCTCGCTGCCGGGGACGCCGCGATTGTGCGCGGCCATGCCGACTCGGTTGCGCTCAAGCTCGCTTGTCACGACCCGATGGTGCACCGCAAGCTCGTGCCCGGCGGCCAGCAGGCGCGCGCCGTGTTCGAGGCCGTCGAGCAGGCCCGCGTCGAGGCGATCGGCGCACGCCGAATGTCCGGCGTTGCGAAGAACCTCGCTGCCATGCTCGACGACCGTTTCCATCGCGGCAAGTTCGACGAGGTCAGCGACCGGGCGGACGCGCCGATCGAGGAGGCGGTCGCGCTCATGGTGCGCGAGCGCTTGACCGGGCAAGCCCCGCCCCCGGCCGCGAAGAAGATCGTCGAGCTTTGGCGTCCGCTGATCGAGGATCGCGCCGGACGCGATCTCGATCGGCTCGAGCGGCTGATCGAGAACCAGGCCCGCTTCGGCGACGCCATCCACGATCTTCTCGACGCGCTCGACATGGGTGAGGACCGCAGCACCGAGTTGGACGAGGAGGAAGGCGAGGAGGGCGAACAGGATCGCCGCAAGGAGGAGTTGGGCGAGGACGGCCAGGGCGCCGACAGCGAAGATACGCAAACGCGGCTCGATGAAGCCGATGTTGCGGGCGAGGACATGTCCGACTCCACCGCCGAAGCTGCCGAGGCGCTCTCCGCCGAGATGGCGGACGATGCCGAGATGGGCGATTCCGAGACCCCGGCCGAACCGCGCCGCCCGCGCCGGCATGGACAGAACGAGCCGCGCGGTCCCGATTACCGGCCATTCATCACCAAGCACGACGAGACGATTGCGGCCGACGAGCTGTGCGAGCCGGAAGAGCTCGATCGGCTGCGGGGCTATCTCGACAAGCAACTCTCGCATCTCCAAGGCGTGGTCGCGCGCCTCGCCAATCGGCTGCAGCGGCGTTTGATGGCGCAGCAGAACCGTGCCTGGGAATTCGACCTGGAGGAGGGGCTGCTCGATCCGGCGCGGCTCTCGCGCATCGTGGTGGATCCGCTGCATCCGCTTTCGTTCAAGCACGAGAAAGAAACCAGCTTCCGCGACACCGTGGTCACGCTTCTGCTCGACAATTCCGGCTCGATGCGCGGACGGCCGATCACGGTCGCGGCGACGTGCGCCGACATCCTGGCGCGCACGCTCGAGCGTTGCGGCGTCAAGGTCGAAATTCTGGGCTTCACCACCCGCGCCTGGAAGGGCGGGCAGTCGCGTGAGGCGTGGCTGGCTGCCGGCAAGCCGGCCAATCCGGGGCGGCTCAACGACCTGCGCCACATCATCTACAAGTCGGCGGACGCGCCCTGGCGCCGCGCGCGCAAGAATCTCGGCCTGATGATGCGCGAGGGCCTGCTCAAGGAGAACATCGATGGCGAGGCGCTCGACTGGGCGCACAAGCGTCTGCTCGCCCGCACCGAGCAGCGCAAGGTTTTGATGATGATCTCCGATGGTGCGCCGGTGGACGATTCCACGCTTTCGGTCAATCCCGGAAATTATCTGGAACGGCACCTGCGCTGGGTGATCGAGGACATCGAGACGCGCTCGCCGGTCGAGTTGATCGCCATCGGCATCGGTCACGACGTCACGCGCTACTACCGCCGGGCGGTCACCATCGTCGATGCCGAGGAGCTCGGCGGCGCCATGACCGAAAAGCTCGCCGAACTGTTCGACGAAGAGGCTCCGGCCGAACCGCGGCGGACGCGGAGGCTCGACGCGTGAGCGAGCGCCCGGCGCTTTGGCGGTGCGTTCACGCATGGACGGCCCGCCGGAGCGTCGCGGCGCTGCTCGCTGGGCTGTTCGCGCTCGCGGCCATCCCCGGCGGGGCGCAGACGCCCCCGTCGGTCCAGCCGCCGACCGCAATCGAACTGCGGGCCGACCCGATCGCGGCGTTCGACATTCGCGATCCGGCACGTCGCCAGTTCGGGCTGCTCGAGTTCCGCGGCGGTCTCGTGCTGCGCTCGTCCTTCAGGCATTTCGGGGGCATTTCGGCCATTCGCGTGCTGTCCGACGGCGCGCGTTTCATCGCCGCCAGCGACAAGGGGTGGTGGCTGCGCGGCCGCATCGTCTACCAGGGCATCCGGCCGAGCGAGATTGCCGACGCCGAGATGGCGCCCATTCTGGGCGCCGACGGGCAGCCGCTCGCCGCGCGCGGCTGGTACGACACCGAAGCGATCGCGGTCGACGGCGGCACGCTCTACGTGGGGATCGAGCGGGTGCATCAGATCGTGCGCTTCAACTACGGCCAGGAGGGCTTGCTTGCCCGCGGCCGGCCGATCGCGGTGCCGCCGGCATTGCGCACGCTGCCCCCCAACAGGGGAATCGAGTCCCTGGTGTTCGTTCCCAACGGCTCGGCGCTCGCCGGCACGCTGATTGCGATCTCGGAACGCGCCCTCGACAAGGCCGGCAACATCCACGGCTTCCTGATCGGGGGGCCGCGGCCCGGCAGTTTTGCGGTCGAGCGCAGTTCGAATTACGACATCACCGACGCGGCGCTGCTGCCGGGCGGCGACCTCCTGCTGCTGGAACGGAAAGCCAGCTGGACCAGCGGTCTCTCCGTCCGCATGCGGCGGATCACGCTGGGCGCAATCAAGCCGGGGGCGCTGGTCGACGGCCCGGTTCTGTTCGAGGTCGACCTCGGCTACGAGATCGACAACATGGAAGGCTTGAGCGTCCACCGCAGCGCGGACGGCGAGACGGTGCTGACGCTCGTTTCCGACGACAATTTCTCGCCGCTTCAGCGCACGCTGCTGTTGCAATTCACGCTGGCGGAGCCGTGAGTGACGGAGCAGAACAGCGCAAGGACGAGCGTGCTCGCGCGTAGCTCGCCTGCCACCGGCTACGACGCCGCGCGCTTCTTCCTGATTTGGCGCTTGAGCTCGAGCGCCTTCTCGGACAGGTCGTCGTCCTTGGCCTTCATCAGAAAGGCGTCGAGCCCGCCGCGATGATCGACCGTCTTGAGCGCGTGCGCCGACACCCGCAGCTTGACCGAGCGGCCGAGCGCATCCGAGATCATGGTCACGTTCAGCAGATTGGGCAGGAAGCGCCGCTTGGTCTTGATGTTGGAGTGGCTCACCTTGTGCCCGACCTGCGCGGTCTTGCCGGTCAGTTCGCACCGCCGCGACATTGAGAACCTCTGGACTATCTTGAAGACTTTGCCGGACCAAACATCTGCGCGTCATCGGCAGAGCGGCTCGACGGCCTACGGCTTTTCGTAAGCCGCCGGACCTATAATGAGCGCATGAAAAGCCGTCAAGCCGCGCGTCCGGCGTGACATTTGCGCCCCGGATCACACAATGGGCGTAATTCGGAGCGCCCCGGCGAGCGGCGTGCGACGCCGACCGCCTTGATCGGGCCAAGATGCGGCGCCAAGGGTGAAGGGCGCAAGGCGGATTCGACGGGCAGCGGGGAGCCCGGCGGGGCGGGCTAGCAATGAGCCCGTCGCTTCAATAAGAAATGACGCGACAGCAGGGACTGCACTCCGTGAGTTCATACCGCCTCACTCGGCACGCGATGGTCTTGAGCGCGGTCGCGCTCGCTTTGACGGTGGCGGATGCCCAGCGCGGGGGCTTTGCTCAGGGCAAGCTCGATGCCCGTTACACCGTCACCCTGGCCGGCCTTCCGATCGGCCACGGCGCCTGGGTGATCGACATCGGCGACGATCATTTTACGGCGTCCGCAAGCGGCGCGACCGCCGGCTTGATGCGCGTCTTTGCAAGCGGTCAAGGCCAGAGCGCGGCGCGCGGAAGCGTTTCCGGCGGTCAGCTTATCCCCTCGAGCTACGCATCGCGCATCGTCACCGACGACAAGTCCGACGAAGTGCGGATGGTGATCAGCTCCGGCACGGTGAAGGAGTTCGTCGCCAACCCGCCGACCGTCGCAAGCCCGGACCGGGTTCCGGTCACCGACGCCCATCGGCGCGGCGTCTCGGATCCGATGACGGCGTCCCTGGTGCGAGTTCCCGGCAGTGGCGACACCTTCGTTCCGCAAGCATGTCAGCGCACGCTGTCGATCTTCGACGGCCGCATGCGCTACGACCTGAAACTCGCCTTCAAGCGCCTCGACCGAGTGAGGTCGGACAGAGGCTACCAAGGCCCAGCCGTGGTCTGTGCGGTGCATTTCGCGCCGATCGCGGGCCACATTCCAACGCGCGCCGCGATCAAGTACCTCGCGCAACTGCGCGACATCGAGCTGTGGCTCGCGCCCATCGCCGGCACCCGCGTGATGGTCCCCTATCGGGTTTCGGTACCGACGCCGATCGGGGTTGGGGTCATGCAGGCGACCCAATTCGTCTCGGTTCCACAACCGAGCAGGGCCCACGCCAAGACGCAATGACGGCCTGAACGAGTGCAGGCGGCTGCGTTCGAAGGTCCATTCCCCGAATTTCAGCGTCCAGCGGCGATGTTAACAAGTTCGCGCGGCATGCGGCGCTGACTGTGCCGGCAGGTTACACGATTTTGTGGTATCCGCGGGCTCCGCCACGAGATGTGGCCGTGAACGAAGTCCGACAGGGACGGAGTCGCCGATTCGGGCGCGATTCGTTCGAGACTCGTTCCACAGCTTAAGCACAGGGCTTGCCACAGCGCTTTTCGTCGCATTGTGGTACAGGTGAGCAGGGGGAGAGGACAGGGCGGCCCCCCATATGCGCCAACGGCATCCCCTGAACGCTCCCGGCGATTGGCACGTCGACACGCGCTGCATCGATTGCGGCGCCGCGCGCACCGTGGCGCCGGGACTGATCGTAGACCGCGGCGGACAGTCGGTATTTGCGCGCCAACCGCAGACCGCCTCCGAGCTGATGATGGCATGGCGCGCGCGCCTGCTCTGTCCGACCGCGTCGGTGCGGACCGAAAGCCGCGCCCGTGCGCCGCACGGGGTATTTCCGGAAGAGATGACCGCGGGAGTTTACCGCCTCGGCTACAACGCCCGGTCCGCCTACGGGGCTCATGCGTTTGCGATCCGGCGACCAACCGGCAACGTGATGGTGGACGCGCCGCGGTTTGCTCGCGCCGTGGTCGCTCAATTCGAGGATTGGGGCGGCCTCTCGGATATCCTGTTGACCCATCGCGACGATGTCGGCGACGCCGAACGCTATGGCGAGCATTTCGCCGCTCGGCTGTGGATTCACGAGGCCGACCGAGCCGCCGCGCCCGCCGCCGACAACATCCTGGGCGGCCGCGAGCCGGTCGCGATCGACGCCGATCTCATTGCCATCCCGGTTCCTGGACATACCGAAGGCAGCGTGGCCTATCTTTACGACCAGCGCTGTCTCTTCACCGGCGATTCACTAGCCTGGAACTTCGAGGACGACGATCTCGAAGCGTTCCGCGAATACTGCTGGTGGTCGTGGTCCGAGCAGCTCCGCTCGCTCCGGCGGCTACTGGACTACCGGTTCGAATGGGTGTTTGCCGGACATGGCGGAAGCAGATATCTTCCGTCCGGCGATATGCACGCGCGGCTCGAGGCGCTGCTTGACCGCATGGTAAAAACCTGAACCCGCGGCCCGGACCTGTGATCTGCTATTCTTTGAGAGTTTCGCTGCGCTTGCCGCAGGGTGACGAATAGCAGCACGCGACAGCAACATCATTCATCGCCCGGCTTTCGATCGTCGATGCCCATTTCCTTCTCCTCTCCGAGCAACCGCGACTCCGGCGCCCGCGGAGCCGGCGTCACCGCCGTGCTCGGGCCGACCAATACCGGCAAGACCCATCTGGCCATCGAGCGCATGCTCGGCCATTCCTCCGGCATCATCGGGCTGCCGCTCCGGCTCCTGGCGCGCGAGGTCTACAACAAGGTTGCGGCGCGAGCGGGCGCGGATGCGGTCGCGCTCGTCACCGGCGAGGAGAAGATCAAGCCGCCGAATCCGCGCTACTGGGTGTCGACCGTCGAGGCGATGCCGCGCGACCTCGACGTCGCCTTCCTCGCCATCGACGAGGTGCAGCTCGGCGCTGATCTCGAGCGCGGTCACGTCTTCACCGACCGCATGCTCAACCGGCGCGGCCGCGAGGAGACGCTGGTGCTCGGCGCCCAGACCGTGCGGCCGATGGTCGAGCGGCTCCTCCCGGGCGCGCATGTCCTGACCCGGCCGCGGCTGTCGCAGCTCTCCTTTGCGGGCGAGAAGAAGATCACGCGGCTGCCCCGCCGCTCGGCGGTGGTCGCGTTCTCGGCCGAGGAGGTCTATTCCATCGCCGAGTTGATCCGTCGCCAGCGTGGAGGCGCGGCGGTGGTGCTTGGGGCGTTGAGCCCGCGCACCCGCAATGCGCAGGTTGCGCTCTACCAGTCCGGCGACGTGGAATATCTCGTCGCCACCGACGCCATCGGAATGGGCCTCAATCTCGACGTCGATCACGTCGCGTTTGCGTCCGACCGCAAGTTCGACGGCTATCAGTTCAGGAAGCTCAATCCTGCGGAGCTGGCGCAGATCGCCGGCCGCGCCGGTCGCGCCACCCGCGACGGCACCTTTGGCACCACCGGCAGATGCCCCCCGTTCGAGACCGAGCTCGCGCAGGCGCTCGAAAGCCATTCGTTCGAGCCGATCAAGATGCTGCAATGGCGCAATACCGCGCTCGACTTTTCCTCGATCGGCGCGCTGCAGGCCTCGCTCGCGGAAACGCCGAGGGAGCACGGCCTCACGCGAGCGCCGATCGCCGAAGACATCTTGGTGCTTGAACATGCCGCGCGCGACGACGATATTCGCGAGCTCGCGCGGACACGGCAAGCAGTCGAGCGGCTGTGGGACGTGTGCCAGGTGCCGGACTATCGCAAAATCTCGCCCGCCACCCATGCCGAGCTTGCCACCTCCATCTATGGGTTCCTGATGCGGGAGGGAACCATTCCCGCCGACTGGTTCGCGCGCCAGGTCGAGCAGGCGAACCACAGCGACGGCGACATCGATACGCTGTCGAACCGCATAGCCCATATCCGCACCTGGACCTTCGCCGCCAACCGCCCGGATTGGCTCGCCGACCCGGAGCACTGGCAAGGCGTCACCCGCGCGGTCGAGGACAAGCTGTCGGATGCGCTGCACGAAAGACTGACCGAGCGCTTCGTCGATCGACGTACCAGCGTATTGATGCGCCGGCTGCGCGAGAACACGGTGCTCGAAACCGATATCAGCAAGAGCGGCGAGGTCGTGGTGGAGGGCCACGCGATCGGCCGGCTGGACGGATTCATGTTCACCCCCGATGCCTCGAGCGCGGGCTCGGAAGCGAAGGCGCTCGCCGGTGCTGCGCAGAAGGCGCTGGCGGGAGAGATCGACGCGCGCGCAACGCGCCTCGCACAAGCAGCCGACGGGCAGTTCGTGCTGGCGACCGATGGCACCCTCAGATGGCTCGGTCAGCCGGTCGGCAGGCTGGTTGCCGGCGAGGAGGCGCTCAAGCCGCGTCTGCGCATTATCGCCGACGAGCATCTCACCGGCGCGCCGCGCGATGCGGTGCAGGGGCGGCTCGACCTCTGGCTCAAGTCTCACATCGAGAGACTCCTGGAGGCGCTTTTCCGGCTCGCCGCCGCCGATGACATCACCGGCATCGCGCGCGGCGTTGCGTTCCAGCTCACCGAGGCGCTCGGCGTGCTGGATCGCCAGAAGGTCGCGGAAGAGGTCAAAGGCCTCGACCAGTCCGCCCGCGCGACGCTGCGCAAGTACGGCGTGCGCTTCGGCGCCTATCACATCTATGTGCCGGCGCTGCTCAAGCCCGCGCCACGGGTGTTGGCGACGCAGCTTTGGGCGCTCAAGCACGGCGGTCCGGAGACCAACGGGCTCGACGTGATCGAGCGGCTCGCCGCCAGCGGCCGCACCTCGATCGCCGCCGATCCGGATATTGCGAAGGCGCTCTATCGCACCGCCGGCTACCGGGTCTGCGGCGACCGGGCCGTGCGCGTCGATATTTTGGAACGGCTCGCCGACCTCATCCGCCCCGCCCTGGTCTGGCGGGCGGGAGCGTCCGGCGCCAAACCCGCGGGTGCGATCGACGGCTTTGGGTTCACGGTCACCCCCGGCATGACCTCGCTCGCGGGCTGTTCGGGCGAAGATTTCGCCTCGGTCTTGCGGGCGCTGGGCTATCGGATGGAGAAGCGGCCCAAGCCCGCCGAGGAGCCGCCGCCGGGGTCGGCAGAACTCGCAGCGACCGCGCCCTTGGCGTCGGCGGATGCCGCGCCGGCGGCGACCGTGGCGCCGGAATTGGCTCGCGCCGAAGAAGCCCCTGCACCCGCGCTTGCAGACGAGCCGATCCCCAGCCCCGCGACCGGGACGACCGACACAATGCCAGATGCCTCACCGGTCGAAGCGACGGTGGCGGCGCCTGTCACCGCGTCCGATAGATCAGTGGAACTCGCGGCGGAGCCGGCGGCGGTCGAAACGATGGCGGAGGCGGTCGGCGTTCCGGCGACGGCGCCGATCGCCGCCGAGCAGGCGGAAGCGGGCGGGGAGAGCCGGGAAACGACAGCGCAGCAATCGCCGGAGGTTGCTTCGAGCGCTCCGCTAGCGACCCAAGAGTTCATCGAGATCTGGCGGCCAGGTCGCCGCGAGGAACATGCCCGCAAGCCGCGCCCCGACCGCAGCCCGCGCCCACGCCGGCCTGCGCGACGCACGCCCACGGCGATGCTTGCGGCGACCCCCGATGGCACTCCGTCGGTCGATGCCGCGGCTGCAGCGGCGCCCGCGGCGGATGCGGCCGCGGCCTCCGACCAGCATCGGGACGATCGCCGCCGCGAGCGCAAAGCGCGTCACGACGGCAGCGAGCGTCCGCCCCGCTCCGACCGTCCGGAGCGTCAAGCGCGTATCGCTCGCGCCGAGCGAGCGGATCAGTCGCAGCGTCCCGGTGGTCGACCGCCGCGCCGCGAGCGCCCCGACCGTCCCGCGCACGGCGATCGTCCGGATCGCGACCCGGCGCTGCGCGCCAAATACATCAAGGGGCGAGGCGAGCGCCGGGACCGCCATGACCGGGAGCCCGATCCGAATTCGCCGTTCGCCAAGCTCGCGGCGCTAAAGGAGCAATTGGAGGCGAGCACCAAGGAGCCGCACTGACGCGCGCAGGACTTGGACGACCAGCCTTGGACCGCCAGCGCATCGACAAATGGCTCTGGCACGCGCGTGTGGTGCGTACCCGCGCGGCGGCGGCGGCACTCGCGGCCGCGGGACACGTGCGGATCAACGGCCAGCGCGTCGATGCCCCCAGCCGTGCGGTGCGGGCAGGCGACGTGGTGACGGTCGCGCTCGACCGCGCCGTGCGGGTGCTCAAGGTCTTGGCTTTTGCCGAGCGCCGCGGCTCGGCCGATGACGCCCGCGCGCTGTGCGAGGCGCTCGAACCGCCGCCCGATCGCCGCGGGGGGCAGCTGCCGGGACGGCGTGAGGCGGGGACGGGCCGGCCGACCAAGCGCGACCGGCGCGACATCGAACGGTTCACCGGCGAGGAGGAGGGCTGACCGGCGCGAAGCGGCCCACGGTCATCCGCAGGTCGGCAACGCTTGCTTGCCGGGGGCCCATGCGCTACTAGCGCGCTTTCAGGGCTAGGTGGGCACCGGTTTTTGCCGAACGCGCGCTGGCGCCGTCCGGAGAGTTAGAATGACCTACGTCGTCGTCGAAAGTTGCATTAAGTGCAAGTACATGGACTGCGTCGAGGTGTGTCCGGTGGATTGTTTCTACGAGGGCGAGAACATGCTCGTCATCCACCCCGACGAATGCATCGATTGCGGGGTTTGCGAGCCGGAATGCCCGGTCGACGCCATCAAGCCCGATACCGAGACGGGGCTGGAGGAGTTCCTGAAGCTCAACGCGGATTTCGCGAAGGCTTGGCCCAACATCACCTCGAAGAAGGAGCCGCCCGCCGACGCCAAGGACTGGGACGACGTGCCGGGCAAGCTCAAGCACTTCTCGCCGAAAGGCGGAACCGGCGACTAGGCCTTCCCGTTAACCAGGCGTGACAAAAATGTAATGCTGAAATGCCCGGAATCGGGCTTTTGCAGCGCCGCAAGGCTTTGATTTCTGCGAAAAATGTGCTATATAGTCAGAAAATGAGCAAAACAGCGCACCCGAGCCGCTCCCCGATGGGGAGCGTTATTTTTCGGGTCTGTTTCCGAGGAACCCTCAAACCAGGGACGTGAGATCCACGCAAAAGCCGTGGCAGGAAAAACGCGCCATCGGTCGAAGAGGACCACCGCCGCGACCCGGCGGACAAAGAAGACCTCAGCCGGCGTTCGCCGGAGGGCATCGCAGGCTCCCCGCGCGGCGACGCGACGTGGGGCCCCCGTGGCCAAGACACCCGTCCGTCGTAAGCCGGACGAAGGAGCGTCCCCCGGAATGACCACCAAGAAGACGACCCAACGTCAGGGTTTCAAGACCAGCGAGTTCATCGTCTATCCGTCCCACGGCGTGGGGCAGATCGTCGCGATCGAGGAGCAGGAGGTCGCGGGCGCCAAGCTCGAGCTGTTCGTCATCAACTTCGTCAAGGACAAGATGACGCTACGGGTCCCGACCGCGAAGATCGTGTCGGTCGGTATGCGCAAGCTTGCCGAGCCGCCGCTGGTCAAGCGCGCGCTGGAGACATTGAAAGGTCGGGCTCGCGTCAAGCGCACCATGTGGTCGCGCCGTGCGCAAGAATACGAAGCCAAGATCAATTCCGGCGACATCGTTGCGATCGCCGAGGTGGTGCGAGATCTCTACCGATCGGACACGCAGCCCGAGCAGTCCTACTCGGAGCGCCAGCTCTACGAGGCCGCGCTCGATCGCCTTTCGCGCGAGATCTCGGCGGTGCAGCGCATTACCGAGACCGAAGCCATCAAGGAAATCGAAGCGGCGCTTGCCAAGGGCCCGCGTCGCGGTCCCAAGCCTGCCGAGGGTGAAGGCGAGGACGAGGACGTGGTGGTGGAGGAAGAGGCGGCCTGAGCCGTCCCTCCATCTCGGCCACGGCATTCAAGGCCCGGCGGAAACGCCGGGCCTTTCCAATTCATGGCCGGCAGCGCGCCGATCGGGCGCGCTTCGGGCGCTTAACTCTCTCCCGGATAAGGGGAAATGGCCGAAGAAATGTCCCGGCGCAGCCATAATTACGCTCGGTTTGGAAACAAGATGACGGGATCATTCGGGGTCAGCGGGCGTGGGGGGATATGCGGGGGCTGTCTAGGCGTACGAGCACGGGCGTGGTGGCTTGCCTTGCCATTCTGGGCGGGGCGGGGATCGGGCGGTCTTGCCGCAGGCTTGAATGCGCGCGCTGGCCTCCCCCCTGAGCCACCGTCCACAATCGCAACCGCCATCGCCGAGATGGCGCCATCGGAAACCGTGAGTTTGCGCTTTCCGGCGGACTGGAGGGAGACCGCCGACGAGCCGGCGCCGCGGATGCTGGCGTTTGCCTCGGCCGACGCCGGGATGACATTGTTCAGTGCCAGGCCGATCTACCCGTTCACCGAAGCCAATGCGGCGCCGGCGCCAGAGGCTCCCGCGCAGGCGAAGGCGGCCACTGCTCAGCCCCCCGCCGCACCTGCCAAATTGGCGCTTGCCTCGGTGTCCGCCAAGCCCGCCGTCGCCAAGCCTGCGCACCGCTCCAACGCCGTGCTCAACGATTCGCAGATCGCCGGCATCAAGAAACGGCTGAACCTGACGCCGGATCAGGAGCGCTACTGGCCCGCGGTCGAGGCCGAGCTGCGCAAGATGGAATATCACAAGAAGCCGACCCAGGGCGGGAGCCGGATGGCGCAGGTCGACATGAGCAAGGTGAACGTCGAAGGCCTCAAATCCGCCGGGTACCCACTCGTGATGAGCTTCAATGACGACCAGCGGCGGGAGCTCAAATCGCTCGCCCATCTCCTGGGCCTCGAGAGCGTGATGGCAGGCCTCTAATCGAGCGGCCGCATCCCTGGTCACCAGCCCGGCCATCGCGCCGGGCTTTTTTGCGCGTGCCGCGCTGGCTCCGCAGCAGCACGTTGGGCAAAACGTCACGGCGCGGGCAGCGAACTCGGTCCGCTCCCTCCCCCAGTCGAAGTCGGATTATCCGACCTTCGGCCCTCCTTGTGCCGAACTCGGGTAAACCCGAGTTCGAGTGGGAGAGGGCCGAGATGGGGTGATGCGTTTGGCAATGTCGGCGCGTCCCAAGCGGTATCCACGCAGTCCGAAAGGGCGCTAAACTTCGACAGCAAGAAAACAAGGCGGGAGACGTCCATGGACATGAGCGTCAGAGTGAGCGCAGCCGACGGCGAGCAGCCGCCGGCGAAAGCCGAAGCCGGAAAGATCGCACGCGGGGCCAACGCGAGCGATCTCGATGCCTGGCTGGAAAAGGTCGAAGCGCTCGGCGAGCTTAAGCGCATCACCGCGGAAGTCGATCCCGATCTCGAAGCGGCGACGATCACCTACCTCGTCGGCAGCGAGAAGAGCCCTGCATTGCTGTTCGAAAACATCAAGGGCCATCCCGGACACCGCGCGCTCTACAACATGATCGGGTGCAACCTGTCACGCTTTTGCCTGATGATCGGCGAGCAGCCGGTCGATCACCCGCTCAAGGCCGTGAAAATTCTGCAGCAAAAGCTCGGGCGGAAAATGCCGCCGAAGGAAATTTCCGCTCACCAGGCGATCTGCAACCAGAACATCGTCGAGGGCGACGACATCGACATTCGCATTTTTCCGGCGCAGCGGATGTGGCCGCTCGACGGCGGGATGTATCTCGGCACCGGCGACGCGGTGGTCACCAAGGATCCCGAAACCGGTCGCATCAACGTCGGCACCTACCGGATGATGATCAAAGGCCCGCGCGAGGTGGGCGTCTACACCTCGCCGGGCAAGGACGCCACGATCGATCGCGAGAAGTGGTGGAAGATGGGCAAGCCGATGCCGATCGCCGCCGCCTATGGCATCGATCCGTTGCTGTTCCTGGTCGCCGCCACCAGCTTGCCGAAGACGGAATGCGAATACGACTACTATTCCGGGATCAATGGCGCACCGATCGAAGTCTTCACCAGCGAGCTCACCGGCCTGCCGCTGCCGGCGCGCGCCGAGATCGTGCTCGAAGGGTTTCTCTATCCGGACGAAACCTTTGCCGAAGGGCCGTTCGGCGAGTTCACCGGTTATTACGGCCGCCCGAGCGGCGCCACGCCCTATATGCGCGTCGAGCGCGTGCGCTACCGCGACAATCCGACCTTGACCTGCGCGCTGATGGCGGACGGCGCGGCGAACGAGGCCGGGTTGTTCTGGGCGGCATTGCGTTCCGCCGGTATTTGGGCGGATCTGCAAAAGCTCGGCGTGCCGGGCATTCAAGGCGTGTGGTCGATCCCCGAGGCCGCCGGTTGGGGGATCACCGTGGTCTCGATCAAGCAGATGTATGCGGGGCATGCCCCACAGGTGATGGCGCTCGCGGCGCAATGCACGGCCGGCGCCTATTTCGGCAAATACGTCATCGTCGTCGACGAGGACGTCGACCCGACCAACGTTAACCAAGTGCTGTGGGCCATGGCCACGCGCTCGCGTCCGGCGCAATCGATCGACATTCTGCGCGAGACCTGGAGCACCTATCTCGATCCCAGCCTGAACCCACCGGAGATCAGGCCATGGGGATCGAAGTGTCTGATCAACGCCTGCATGGACTATCGCTTCATCAAGACTTTCTCCAAGCGCACCAAGCTGTCGAAGGACGCCTACGAGAACGTGGTGGCGAGGTGGCAGGAGCTGGGACTGAGCGGAGCGCCGCCGGTAATTTCCGTTTTTGAAGACGAGAAATTCCCCACCAGCGTTACATAGCGCCGTCGGTCGCGGTTCGCGCGATGACGAAAGCCATCCGCATTCACGCCAATGGCGGCCCGGAAGTGATGCGCTGGGAGGATGTTACGCTTCCTCCCCCTGGCGCCGGCGAAGCGCGCATTCGTCAGACCGCGATCGGCATCAACTTCTCCGACATCAATGTGCGCCGCGGCGGCTTCTATCTGGCGCGGCCGCTCAAGTTCCCGGTGATTCTGGGCAACGAAGCGGCCGGCGTGGTCGAGAGCGTCGGGCCGGGCGTGACCGACGTTGCGAGCGGCGACCGCGTCGTTTACGCCGGGATGCGCGGCGAGTTCTTCGAGGAAACCGGCGCCTATGCGCAGGCGCGCAACGTTCCGGCCGAGCGCTTGATCAAGCTTCCGCGCGCGATATCGGACCAGCAGGCAGCGGCGATGTTGGTGAAGGGATTCACCGCCTCTCTCATCATCAACCGAATCTTTCGGCCGCAACGCGGCGACATGATCCTGATCCACACCGCGGCCGGTGGGGTCGGCATGATCCTGTGCCAGTGGTCGAAGCATCTCGGCGCGACGGTGATCGGCACCGTGGGCTCACCGCAAAAGGCACAGATCGCAACAGCGCATGGCTGCGATCACGCTATTCCCTACCGCGAGGTCGATTTTGTCGCCGCGGTCAAGGCGATCGCGCCGCAAGGCGTCGCGGCCGTCTTCGACGGCGTGGGCAAGGACACCTTCGCGGCCTCCCTCGATTGCGTGCGGCCGTTCGGAATACTGGTGAACTACGGCAACGCCTCGGGACACCCGCCGCCGCTCGACCTGCTCCAGCTCGCCAAGCGTGGCTCGCTCTCGGTCTGCCGTCCCGCTCTGAGCAGCCTGACCGCCGACGTTGCCGCGATGCGCGCGGCCGCCGCCGAGCTGTTCGATCTGGTGGAGCGCGGAATTCTCAAGATCGAGATCGGCCGCACCTATGCGCTCTCCGACGCCGCGGCCGCGCATCGCGACGTCGAGAGCCGCAAGGTCGCGGGCTCGGTGTTGCTGCTGCCGTAGCTCGCTCACCGCGTCGGCTTGAGATCGAGCGCCTTGGCGATGGTGGCGATGTGGGCGCGTTGGCGGGCCATGATCTCGGCAAACTCCTTCGTCCCGCCGCGCGTCGGGGTCTGCGCGGTGGCGTTGAGCTTGGCGTCGAGGTCCTTGTCGTCGGCGACCGCGACGATGTCCGCGCCGATCTTTCCGCGCAGCTCGGCTGAAACCGCGGGGCTGCCGAATAGCCCGACCAGGCCTTCCATTTCCATGGCGGGGAAGCCCGCCTCGGCCGCGGTCGGAATGTCGGGCAGGCTCGGCGCGCGCTTGCGCCCCATCTGCGCCAAGACCTTGATCCGGCCCGCTTCCCGTTGCGGACGCTGGATCGCATAAGAGGAGGAATAGACTTGCAGGCGTCCTTCGGCGAGGTCGTTCACGGCCTGCACGATGTCGCGGTAGGGCACCTTGGTGAAGGTCAACCCCGCCTTCACCGCGAAGTAGTCGAATGCGAGCTCGGTGATGCCGGGAACGGCGGCCGAGTTGAGCTTGCCGGCCTCAGCGCGCGCACGCTTGACGAAGTCGGCGAGGTCGCTGACGCCCAGCGAGGTCGGCACGCCGACCGACAGCACCGTGGCAGAGAAGCTCGCGATCGGCAGAAGGTCGTCCGGATTGTAGGAGAGCTTCTGGTAGAGGTACGGGTGGACGATGAAGTTGCCGCTCGGGCCCCACAGGAAGGTGTGGTCATCGTTGGCGGAAAGCATGGCCTGGATGGCGATGATGCTGTCGCCGCCGGGCCGGTTGTCGATCACGACCGGCTTGCCCCAGCGCGCGGACAGCTTTTCCTGAATCAGGCGAGCCCCGATATCGGCGCCCGCGCCGGGGCCGAACGGAATGATGAATCTCACCGGCCGCTGCGGCCAGCTTTGGGCCGGTGTCTGCGCCTGCGCGCGCGCCGCCAGCAAAGCAGGCGCGGCGAGAAGCGCCGTCGCCAACGCACGTCGTCTCGTTATCTTAACCAACGTATCCTCCCCAATCTGTTTGTCGTCGTCCCCGCGAGAGCGGGGACGAGAAGTCATCGAACGGTAATCGCTGCGTCGGGCGCGCGCAACGTTCACTGCGCGGGCTTCTTGTCGCTGGCCTGATGGATCGCCGCGATCCTGGTGCGCTGCTGCTCGATTGCCGCGGCGAACTCCTCCGGCGTGCCGAGCCGCGGCGTGGTGCCGACGCCAATCACGCGCGCCCGGAACGCCGGATCGGCGATGATCGCGCGGGTATCGGTTGCGATGCGCGTCTTGATCTCCGCCGGCATGTCGCGCCAGCCGTAGATGCCGGAGACGCCGTCGAAGGTGAGGTCGGGATAGCCCGCCTCTGCTGCGGTCGGCACGTCCGACGCCTGCGGCGAGCGCTCGCGGTTGGTCACGAACAAAAGCTTGGCGGTGCCGGCGCGGTGATGCGGCACCAAGGTCGGCACGCCGGTGCCGGCGACGTGCAGCCGCCCCTGGTTCAAGTCCTGATAGGCGGGCGCGAAGTCGCGATAGGCCACCTGCACCATGTCGATGCCCGCGCTCTTCTGCAGCGCCAGCAGCACGAAATAGGGGAGGCCCGGCGTCGCCGCCCAGTTGAGCTTGCCCGGCTGCGCCTTCGCCGCCTTCACCAGGTCAGCGAGCGTGTCGACCTTCAGCACTGAGCTGGCGGCAACCCCGAGGAAATTGTCGATGACCGGCGCGACCGGCAGCAGCTCCTTGGGATCGTAAGGCAGCCGCTCGTGCAGCAGGTGGTTGAAGGTGACGATGCCGCCGAACGAGAACAGGAAGGTGTGATTGTCGCGTGCGGAGAGGAAACCGGTGACGGCGGGAATGCCGTCGGCGCCCTGGCGGTTCTCCACGACGACTGACTGCCCCCAGCGCTCGGTAAGCCGCTCCGCGAGCAGACGCGCCGATAGGTCCATGCCGCTGCCGGGCGGCAACGGCACGATGAAGCGCACGGTCTTCTGCGGCCAGGTTTGGGCTTGAGCCTGAGGCTGGGCGAGTGTCGGCGCGAGCGCCAGCATCAGCCCGGCAACTAGAGTCGTTGGCGACAGCGCGCGCATACGCATGACATTCATTCCTCGCATCACTGAAACCGCACCGCGACGCCGCCGAGCGGATCGACCTCGAAGGCGATGGCGTCCTCGTCCGGTTCGATCGTCAGCGGCGGCACCACCGAACCGGTGATGATGATTTCTCCCGCGCGCAGGCGTTCACCGAAGGCCCCGAGCACATCGGCGACGTGACGCACGATCGATACCCACTCGCCGGTGTTCGCTTGCGGGTCGCTGGTGCGCGCAGTCTCGCTTCCGTGCCGGATGATCCGGCAGGTCAGGCCGTCCGCTGTGCTGCCGGCGCGCGCCGGTCCCGCGCCGGCGAGCACCACGTGGCGCTGATAGATGTTGCCGCCCAGAATGCGCTCGGGGTCTTCCGGCGGCGAGGTGAGATCGACGATCTCGATTGCGGGCGAGATGCCGGCGATCGCGGCTGCGGCGGCCTCGCGGTCGGCGCCGGCGGCAACGTCGCGGCCGATATGCACGGCGATTTCCGGCTCGGCGATGGGCTTCGCCCAGCCGGCGAGCGAAATGCTCTCGCCGGATTGAACGCGAGCGCCGCGGGTCAGGAATCCCACCAGCGGCCCGCTGATGCCGAAGCGCTCCAGCATCGCCGGCGCGCCGAAGCCGACCTTCCAGCCCAATGGCCGGTCGCCGCCCCCAAGACGCTTGCGCCGCAGTTCGAGCTGCGCCTGCATGCCGCGCATGACGCGGGGGTCCTCCCAAAGCTTCATCGTCTGCCCCGCCTCCCGGTCATCGCTGCGCTCGTCGTCCTCGTGCCCGCATGAGTCGCCGGATCCACTTCGTAGCCCGATGCCTCGATCGAGCCGGCGCCCATCCAGCCCCACACCAGCACGACGTCTTGGTTCGAGGTGTTGTTGAAGCCGTGCCAGCACGTGCGCGGCGAATAGACGACGTCGCCTTCGCCCGAAGGCTCCTCGCCTTTGTCGGTGTAGACATGGCCGTGACCCTTGAGCACGATGAAAAACTCATCGCAGTTGTGATGGCGGTGATTTTCGTGCCGCGCCCCGGGCTTGAGCACGGTCCAGCCGACGACGTGATCGGCGCCGGCCGACTTCTTGTCGATCAGGAACTGCACCTGCATGTCGACCCAGCCGTCCTTGCGCTTGAGGCCCCCCACCGTCGGCACGTCGCGCATATTGGTGCGATACATTTTCGCCGCTGTCTTGGCCGCGGCTTTGCGCCCGGCGTTTTTCTTGCTCGCACCGGCGTGCGTGCTGCTTGGCTTTCGGGACGGCTCCTTCACGATTGTCCTCCCAGACGGCGATAGACTTCATGCGCGGTGACGAAATCGCGGTGGTCGATGCCAAGGCCGCGGCAGGCGTTCATCATCTCGTTCGCGGCCGCTGCCAGCGGCACCGGGCTGCCGAGCTTGCGGCCGAGCTCGAGCGCCAGCAGCATATCCTTCTGCTGCAGCGTGACATCGGCGAGCGGAACGGCGGGCATCTTTCCCTCCAGGATAAAGGGGCCACGATATCCCAACACCGGCGAGGCGGCGACGCTCTTGAGCACCGCATCGACCGCGATCTCGCGCTTGACGCCGCCTTTTTCGGCGAGTGCGACCGCCTCGCCGAAGGCGATCACCTCGACCATCAGCAGCAGATTGACCGCGATCTTCATCTGCACCGCGAGACCGCTTGCGCCGATATAGGTCACCTTCGGTCCGATGGCGCGCAGCACCGGCTCGACCCGCTCGAAGGCCTCTCTGTCGCCGCCGACCATGAGCGCGGCGTTGCCCTGCGCCAACGTGACCACGCTCCCCGAAATCGGCGCGTCCAGCATCGTCAGGCCGCGGCTGGCGAATTCGGTGGAGACCGCGCGGCTCGCGTCCGGCGCGATCGTGCTCATATCGACATAGACGCCGCCGGGTTTCAGGCCGGCGATGATGCCGTCCGTGCCGAGCGCCACCGCTCTCACCGCCGCCGCATCGGTGACGATCGAGAACACGATATCCGCGTCCGCAGCGAGCGCGCGCGGCGTGGCCGCAAAGCGCATGCCGGCGGCGATCAGCGGCTCGGCCTTCTCGCGACTTCGGTTCCAGCCGGTGACCGCGTGGCCTGCGCCCATGAGCCTGGGGACAATGCCGGCGCCCATGGCACCGAGGCCGACAAAACCGATGTCCATGCATTCACCTCGCAACGCGCGCGTTTAGCCTCGCAAGGCAAGATGATGACGCCGACAGCGAAGGAAGGCTAGACCGACAAACCCGCGCGGTTCGCCACTCACTCGGCCACGATCTTCAACTGATCGCCGGGGTTCACGCGCTCATTGGGGCCGAGGCCGTTGAGGACACGAAAACGCTCGACCGCACGGTCGGAGATCGCCATGCGGCTCGCCAAGCGCTCGACCGTATCGCCGGGCTCGACCGTCACGGTCTTGAGGTGCAGCGGCTTTGCCGCCTGGCTCTCGGCCAGAGTCATGCGCCGAAAGGTGCTGACCGATTCACGAAAGGAGCGGTCGATCTCGGCGGTGGTACGCTTCGACGCGAAGATGAAGCGATAGACGTCGCTGCCGAACCGTACCGCGTAGAGCCGAAACACCCATTGGTCGCCCTTGGCGGTCGCGGTCGCCGCCGGCAGCCCGTTGACGACGACGTCCTGGACGGTCTTGGGGTCGATGTTCTCGATCCAGCCGGAGTTGAGGTAATCAGCGAGGGTCTGCTCGGCCGGCACGCGCACGACGTCAAGCCGCAAAGCCTGGCCGCCGCCCTCCTTGACGCCGAGAACCGCCTGCGCGGTGTTGTCGAGGATAAATCCCTCGGGGGCGACGAAGGTGAAGCCGAGCTTGGGGTGCAGAAAGCGCCGCCCGCGCACGAAGCCTTCGCTCGGATCCTCGCCGTAGACCAGGCCGTCGATTCCGGCGAGATAGGCTGCCCGATCCCGTTCGCCGGCGCCCGGCGCGCTGAACTGGCGCGCATTGCCCTGCGCATTCTTGATGCGCTCCGGCGTCGCCGGGTGGGAGGAGAGGAAATCGGGCGCCCGCGGGTCGATGTGCGATTGGCTGGGATTGGATTTGAGCTCGGCATTGCGTCCCATCGAAGTGAGGAAGCGCACCGCGCCGTAAGGGTCGTATCCGGCGCGCGCGGCAATGCCGACGCCGATCCCGTCGGCCTCGAATTCCTGCGCGCGCGAGAAGCTCGCGAGCGCGATCTTGGATTTCGCGAGCGCAAGCGCCCCCGTCTCCGGATCGCTCAGCACGTCGTGCACGACGCGGCTGACCAGCGCAACTTGGCGCGCCTGATCCTCGCGGATCGCGGCGTGGCGCGCGATCACGTGCGACATTTCATGGGAAAGCACCGAGGCGAGTTCAGACGTGTCGTTGGCCAGCGCAATCAATCCTCGCGTCACGTAGAGCTGGCCCGTGGGCAGCGCAAAGGCGTTGACCGCCGCCGAATTGAGAATGGTGACACGATACGGCTGGTCAGGCCGTTCCGACGCCGCCACCAGTTTCGCCACCGTCTGGTTGAGCAGGCTTTCAAGCTTGGGATCGTCGTAGGCGCCGTTATAGGCGGCGAGGATGCGCTGATGCTCGCGCTGCGATGGCGCCGGTGGTTGGGGCTGCTGCTCGGCCTGCCTGGGGGCCTCGGGCAGCGACGCCGGCGGTGCACCGATCGAAAGCAGCGATGAGCTGCAGCCGGCGAGAACGAGGCCGAGCAGCGCGACGAGCGCCAGCGTGCAGGGTGGACACCGCGTCGGCGCGATCGCGCGCGGCTGGCCGGCGTCTCGCTCCGCTCCATGGCCCGTGAAGACGAGCGTGGGCACTTTTGCGGCGGAGCGACGCGGGTGTCTCACGGTGGGGTCCACGATGGCGATCTGCGAGTTCCCGTCAGTTCCGTTCGGCGATCTCGATCTGCTCCGGGCGGGTGACCTCGATCCGCGGCCCGTTGCGCTCTTCGACCCATCCGCGCACCCGAACGCGGCGGTTTTCAAGCCTTTTCGGCGCTATGCCGGCGGTAACAAAGGTGCGCTCATTCCGCTTCAGCATGGTGACCGTGAGCGCCTGCGACCAGTGGCGCCCGAAATTCATGTATATCGTGCCTCCGCTCTCGCGGACCGACAACACCTTGCCCTCTACCACCGTGAAATGGCCGCGCTCGGCCGTGAGCTCCGCCCCGCTCTCGGCCGGAACGATGACATAATACGGTTCGCGCCAGAGGCCAAGCTTAGCGTGACGCGCGGCCCGTTCCTGCGCCAGAAGCTCGTCGGCACAGGGGCGGTCCCCGACATGGGCGGAAACCCGTGCAAATCCCTTGGCCAGCATCGCATGCGCGACCGATGGTGCAGAGTCGTCCTGGACGAGATAGACGAACGCGAGCATGCGGCCGTAGCGGTCCGCTGCCCCGCCGCTGTGGCGGACCTCGACCTCTCGACCCGCGAGGATCGATTCCAGCGCCGCCCGAGCGGCGAGACCGGCCTGCGCCCGCGCCCCGGTTTCGCCGGGCGCCGGCGGAAGCGGCACCTCGATGCCGCCCAGACGAATCTCGCGGCCGTCGTCGAGGACGAAGCTGCGGCCGTCGGTGATCGCCCGCACCTGTCCACTGCCAGCCATTTCGAACCGGCAAGCGGTCGCCGGCCGGCTTTCCGCACGGACGCTCGCCATTGGCGGGATGATCACGCCGGCGACGAAGAAAATCCGACAAAACCACGCGAAAGGGATGCCCCGACGCCGGCCCATACATTAACGAAACGGTCGGAATGGGGCGGCACTGCGGCGATACGGGCGTCGCGGTGGCTTTCTCACCGTGGGTTGCTCTGATATGCAATGCCGCCAGGGGCTAGGCACGTGATTCACCCCGGACCCGAGCGCAACGCGGTGAGGTCTTGTCATTCCACGCGCGCGCCGCTGGGGCGGTGTGCGGCTTGTGTGCGGCGGCCGGGTGTGGGCGCGGCGCTGCTGTTTGCGCTGCTCGAGATCGGCCTCGTTGCATCATCGGCGGGGGCCGCGGCCCAGAGCACCCCGAGAAACGGCGACCGCGTCAGGGTGACCGCCGACCAGATGCATCAGCTCCGCGTCATGCAGGTGGAGCTCTATCCGTTTCGCGTCCAAAAGTTCGCAATCGGCCAGATCGCCTATAATGAGGATACCAGCACCGCGGTTCTGACGCCCTTCTCCGGGCGTGTGACGCGGCTCATCGCCAAGATCGGCGACCAGGTGAAACGCGGCGATCCGCTGTTTGATATCGACAGCCCGGAAGTGGTGCAGCCGCAGAACGATTTCATCGCCGCCCTCACCGCCACGAACAAGGCACGCTCGCAGCTCGATCTCGCCCAGATCGTCGAGAAGCGGTTCAAAGACCTGTACGAAGGCAAGGCGGCGCCGCTCAAGGACTGGCAGCAGGCGCAGGACCGGCTCGTCGCTGCCCAGAACGACATGCGCTCGGCCGAGAGCGCGCTCGAAGCCGGGCATTCCCGGCTCCGCATCGTCGGCTTCAGCGAGGAGGAGATCACGGCCCTGAAGGAGAAGGGCAGGATCAGGCGCGCGACGCCGATTCCCGCGCCGATCGATGGCACCGTCATCGCCCGCAAGGTCGGGCCAGGCCAATATGTGCGCAACGATACGGGGGAGGCGCTCTACACCATCGCCGACCTCTCCACCATGTGGCTCAAGGCGCAGGTGCCCGAGAACGACATCCCGCTCATGCGCCTGGGCCAGGGGGTGGAGGTCAGGGTCAGCGCCCTGCCGGGCCGCGTGTTCAAGGCGCGCATCACGGCCATCAACGCCGCGACCGACGTGACGACGCGTCGGCTGGTGGTGCGCTCCGAGATTCCCAATCCCGACGGCGCGCTCAAAGCCGAAATGTTCGCCAGCTTCAAGATCGCAACCGGCGCCGACGAGCCCTCGCCCGCGGTGCCGGTCGATGCCGTGATCCGGGAGGGCGAACTAGCCGTGGTGTGGGTCGAGGAGGAGCCCATGCTGTTCCGACGGCGCAAGGTGAAGCTCGGAATGGAGCAAGAGGGCCGGGTACAGATTCTCGACGGCCTCAAGGCCGGCGAGCACATCGTCGCGCGCGGCGCGATCTTCGTGGACAATGAGTGGCGGCAATGATCCGGGACGGTGGAGCGTTGACGGGCATGAGCGTGCCGCCGGTCCGGCCGGTTCCCTGCGCCACCGGAGAAGGAAAGCCGGGGCCGCAGCGCTGCAAGCACGCTCGCGCTGAGAGCCCAGTACCGGTGCGTCCATGCTGCCTAAACTGATTGCCTTCTGCCTGTCGCGCCGGCCACTGGTGCTGATCAGTTTCACGGCATTCCTGGGGCTGGGCTATGCCGCATTCACCACCCTCAACATCGAGGCCTATCCCGATCCTGCGCCGCCGATCGTCGAAATCATCGCCCAGTACCCGGGCCAGTCGCCCGAAGAGATGGAACGCTACGTCACGATCCCGCTCGAGATCGCCATCGCCAGCACGCCGGGCCTGAAATTTGTCCGCTCGAACACGGTCTACGCGCTTAGTTTCATCCGGCTGCAGTTCGAGTACGGCCGCGACTACCACTTCGTCCGCCAACAGACGATCAACCGGCTCAAAGACGCCGCCATTCCGCCGAGCGTTCAGCCGGTGATTTCGCCAGCCGGCGGCATCAGCGAAATCTTCCGCTACCAGCTCAAGGGTCCGCCCGACATGGACATCATGCAGCTCAAGACGCTGCAGGACTGGGTGGTGGAGCGCAGGCTGCGCATTGTGCCGGGCGTGGCCGACGTGCTGGTGCTTGGCGGCAAGACCAAGGAATTTCAGGCCGAGATCGACCTCAATCGCATGATCGCTCACGGCCTGACGCTGCCGCAGATCATCAGCGCGATCTCGGCGGGCAACTCCAATGTGGGCGGGCGGACCATCGCCGTGGGCGAGCAGTCGGTGACAGTGCGCGGCATCGGCGTCGTGAGCACGCTGCAGGACATCGGCAATATCGTGCTGACCCAGCAGGGTGGCGTGCCGGTGCTGCTCTCCGACGTGGCCAAGGTGCAGATCGGCTTCACGCCGCGGCTCGGCATCGCCGGACGCGACGACGTCACCGACATCGTCACCGGCATCGTCCTGATGCAGAAGTTCGAACGCACGTCGGAAGTGGTGGCGCGGGTGCGCGCGGCGATCGATCGCATCAACACGGACGGCACGCTGCCGCCGGGAGTGAAAGTCGAGCCCTACTACGATCGCGGCGACCTCGTCGCCATCACGATCAACACGGTGCTGCACAATATGGCCTTCGGCATCGCGCTGATTTTTTTGATTCAGTGGGTGTTTCTGGGCAATCTGCGCTGCGCCCTGATCGTCTCCGCGACCATTCCGGTCGCGCTTTTCCTCGCCGTGATCATCACGGTGCTACGCGGGGAATCCGCCAATCTGCTGTCGGTCGGGGCGATCGATCTCGGCATCATCGTCGATGCCACCGTCATCATGGTGGAGAACATCTTCCGCCATCTCACGCATGATGATCCGGCGGAGACCGCAAATCCGGAGGTCAGACGGGCCGACAAGCTGCGCCGGATTCTCAATGCGGCGGTGGAGGTCGACAAGCCGATCTTCTTCTCGGTGGTCATCACCATCGCCGCCTTTCTCCCGTTGTTCACCATGCAGGGCGTGGAAGGACAGATCTTCGGCCCGATGTCGCGCACCTATGCCTACGCACTGATCGGTGCGGTCATCGCCACGTTCACGGTGACGCCGGTCATGGCCTCGATCCTGCTGCCTGCGCAGGTGAAGGAGTTCGAGACCATCCTGGTACGGCTCATCCGCAAGGCCTATGACGTCGCCCTCCCGTTCGCCGTGCACCGCTACCGGATCGCGGCGACGATCGCTCTGGCGTTTCTGGTCGTCTGCGGCCTGCTCGGCCTGCGCCTCGGCACCGAATTCCTGCCGAAATTGGAAGAGGGAAATCTCTGGATCCGCGCGTTGCTTCCCCCCACCATCACGCTCGAGGCCGGGATGGACACGGTCGCCCGCATGCGCAACGTGATCAAGAGCTACCCGCCGGTGCGCACCGTCATATCCGAGCAAGGCCGCGGCGAAGACGGCACCGATCCGGACGGCTCTTTCGTCGCGGAATTCTTCGTGCCGTTGAAACCGTTCGATCAATGGCCGAAGGGGCTGACCAAGGAGGAAATGGTCCGGCAGATGAGCGAGCAGCTTCGGCGCGAATTCGTCGGTGTGGATTTCAACTTCTCGCAGTATATCCAGGACAATATCGAGGAGGCGGTCTCCGGCGTGAAGGGCGAGAATTCGGTCAAGATTTTCGGCCGCGATCTCGCCGAATTGGAGCGCTTGTCGAAGTCTCTGAAGACCGAGATCGCGGCGGTGCCGGGCGTGACCAATCCGGGCGGGTTCAACCTGCTGGGTCAGCCTAATCTCATCATCAAGATCAACCGCGAGAAGGCGGCGCGCTACGGCTTCTCGGTTGCGGACATCAATGCGGTCGTGCAGGCGGCGATCGGCGGCCAGGAGGTTACCCGCGTCTATGAAGGCGAGATGAATTTCGCGCTCACGGTCCGCTTCGCCCCCGAATACCGGCGCGACGCCGACGCCATCCGCTCCATCCCCGTTGCCCTGCCGAACAACGATCCCAAGGCGCCGACCGCCTATATCGCACTGGGCGAGCTCGGCGAGGTGAGGCTGGAGACCGGCGCCGCTTACATCTACCGCGAGAACGGCCAGCGCTTCGTTCCGCTCAAGTACAGCGTGCGCGGCCGCGATCTCGGCTCGACCGTCGCCGAGGCGCAAGGGGTCATCGCCAAGAAGGTGCCGCTGCCGCCGGGATACCGCATGGAGTGGACCGGCGAATTCGGCGCGTTGGTGGAGGCGCAGAAGCGACTGGCCGTCATCGTGCCGCTCAGCCTGCTCTTGATCATGATGCTGCTCTACAGTCTTTTCAATTCCATTCGCGACAGCCTGCTCGCGCTGTCCGGCATTCCGTTCGCAGTCGCCGGCGGAATCCTCGGCCTCTACGTCGCTGGGCTGAACTTCAGCGTCTCCGCCGCCATCGGTTTCATCTCGCTGTTCGGCGTCTCCTCGATGGACGGGATCTTGCTGATATCCTACATCCGCAAGAACATGGAGGAGGGCCTGCACCGGGATGAGGCGATCATCCGCTCCGGTCAAACCCGCATGCGGCAGATTTTCATGACCGGCTTGTCCGCGTGCATCGGCCTCGTGCCGGCGGCGATCTCGACCGGCATCGGTGCCCAGGTCCAGCAGCCGCTCGCCTGCGTGGTGGTCGGCGGCATGTTGCTTTCGCCGTTTTGCAGCTTGCTGGCGATCCCGACGCTCGCCCGTATCGTGATGCCGGCGAGCAAGGAGAAGGCCGGACAGGCAGAGACAATTCCGGCCGGCGCGGGGGCGAGGATGAGTCAAACTGCAGAGCACTGATATTCCGGCGGGGAGCTGCGCCGGTATTCACGCCAGGGTGCTGCGGCGCGGCGATCCAAGCCGAAACTTGGCATGCGGGGTGGTAGAGTCCATGATAGCCGCGGTCGGAAGCGGCGCGGTTTCCCCGCGGTTTGCGCATAACGACGACGACCCGAAAGGGCGCCTCATCCATCAGGGAGGATTCCATGAGACGGTCGAGATTTGGCCTGGGGTTCGCGACGCTGCTGCTGATGTCGGGGGGCGCGGGAGCTGCCGACGTGAAGTTCGCCTATGTCGGCGAAATATCCGGCAGTATCGCGGTGTCCGGCGGCAATTTCCGCGACGGCGTCATCTTGGCGGTCGAAGAAATCAACGCCACTGGCGGCATCCTCAAGGAGAAGATCGCGCTCAGCCTGTTGGACACCCAGACCAACCCCGGCGTCGCCCGGGCGCAGATGCAGAAGGCCATCGACGGCGATCCGTATGTGGTCTTCGGGCCGATCTTCTCAGGCAATGTCAAGGTCACCATGCAGCTGTTGCAGCAGGCTGAGATCCCGCAATTCACGGGCGGCGAGGCCGCCGAGCTAACCACTCTAGGCGATCCGTACCTGTTCCGGACCTCGTTTGGTCAACAGATCGGCATGCCGAAGATTGCCAACTACATCCGCGACGAGATCAAGGCGAAATCCATCGCACTCATCTGGGTGAACAACGACTTCGGCAAGGGCGGCCGCGACAAGCTCATGAAGGAAATGGCCGCGCGCAACATCAAGATCGTCGCTGACGTCTCAACAGAATCCGGTCAGGCGGATTTCGCCGCCGATGTCGTGAAGCTCAAGTCGGCGAACGCCGATGCGGTCTTCGTCTACAGCAACGAAGAGGAGTGTGCGCGCATCATGCGTGAGGCGCGCAAGCAGGGACTAAAGGGCCCGTTCGTGGGCGATACGACATTGCTCAGCCAGAAGACCATCGAACTGGCAGGCGACGCCGCGAACGGCGTGCTCGGCCATGTTGGTCTCACTGCCGATGCGCCGATCCGCGAGGTTGCCGAATTCACGGCGAGGTTCCAAAAGCGGTTCAATTACAAGCCCGATCACAACGGCATCAAGGGCTACACGGGAGTCTATGCGGTGAAGTACGTGACCGAGAAGAAACTCGGCAAATTTGATCGCAAGGCGCTCGCCAAGACGATGCATGGGCTGACGATCACGCCCAAGGATGAACCCGCAATCCTGATTGAAACGAGTTGGGACGACGTCGGCGAAATCGACCGCATCAGCTTCCTCGCCGAGGTCGTCAACGGCCAGCAAAAAATCATGAAGATATTGCCAAAGCTCGGGAAATAACCGAGCGACGCCGCCAGCCCGCCGCTTTCGGCGGCCGCGCCATGGCGTCGGCCGCCCATCGAGACCGAGCCCATGGCCGACGTGCTCCAACTCCTCGTCGCCGGACTCGCGACTGGAGGGATCTATGCGCTGGTGGCGATCGGCTTCACCCTGCTCTGGCAGACGTCGCAGACGATCAACTTCGCGCAGGGTGAGTTCGTCATGCTGCCGGCGTTCTTCGTGCTGATCGGCATGAACTATTTCGGCCTCTCGTTCTGGCCGGCGGTGTTGCTCGGCACACTTGTGTCACTTGTCACGCTTGGTCTCCTGTTCAAGAAGCTGATGGTCGATCCGATGATCCGGCATGGGGTCCTGCCGCTCGTCATCGCCACGATCGCGCTTGCGATTTTCATGAAGGAGGGCGTGCGGGAATTCTACGGCGCCGATGCGCAGGCCTTCCCGCCGCTTGCAGCCGCAATCAACGTGACCGTGTTGGGAGCCTCCTTCGCCGTGCAAAGCCTGATCGTGCTCGCGATCAGCATCGCTGCGGTGATCGTCCTGCAACTTTTTCTCAACGGCACGCGGACCGGCCGTTGCATGCAAGCGACCGCGCAGAACCCGGTCGTGGCCCGCCTGCTCGGCATCCCGGTCGAACGCATGATCCTCTACACCTTCCTCATCAATGCTGCGCTGGTCACTCTGGCCTCGATCCTGATCACGCCGATCTATCTCGCCAAGTTCACGAACGGCGAGTGGCTCGGTCTCTACGCCTTCATCGCGGCGATCGTCGGCGGCTTCAACCAGGTGCGAGGAGCGATCGTCGGCGGTCTGCTGCTCGGCGTGGTGGATAATTTCGCCGCTGCCTATCTGTCTTCACAATACCGAATGGCCCTGCCGCTTCTGATCCTCATTGGGGTCATCTTGTTCCGGCCGCAAGGATTGCTCGGCCGGGTCGAGGAGCGCACGGTATGAGGCGGCGCCGAGGAGTGTTCACCGGCATCGTCCTTACGCTTGCGGCGGCGTTTCTCGTCGCGGCCCCGTTCGGATTCAAGCCTTATGGCATCTTCATTCTCAGCATGTGGGCGGTGATGACCATCGCCGCCATCGGGCTCAACCTGACGCTCGGCTATGCCGGACAGATTTCGCTCGCGCAGGCGGCCTTCGTCGGGATCGGCTCATATATCACCGCCTATCTGACGACGAGGGGGTGGCCATTCTCGATCACCTGGTTGCTCGGCGGCGTGTCGTGCTTCGCGATCGGCTGGCTGCTCGGCTATCCAGCGCTCCGCGTGCAACACCACTATCTGGCCTTCGTGACGCTCGCCTTCAACACTCTTGTCTACCTGATATTCCGCAACGAGGAATGGCTCACCGGCGGCATCTATGGAATCACCAATGTCCCGCGTCCGCACGTTCTCGGCTGGTCGATGAATCGTCCTCTCGAATTCTACTATTTCTGTCTCGCGCACCTCGCGCTGGTGTCGCTGGCGGCATGGTGGCTGATCCGCTCGCCCTGGGGCCGTGCCTTCGTGGCCTTGCGCGAAAATCCGATGCGTGCGCTGTCGCTCGGCGTCGATACGCGCCGCTATACGCTGATGGCATTTGCGCTCGGCGCCGGGCTCGGCGGTATTTCCGGCGCGCTCTACGCCCCGCTCGTGCAATTCGTCGATCCGACACCGTTTGCGCTCGGCCTGTCGCTCAATTTGCTGCTGATGGTCGTTGTCGGCGGCTCGGGCTATTTCTTTGGCCCCTTCCTCGGCGCGATGGTGGCGGTTCTGCTGCCCGAATGGCTGCGCTTCACAGAAGGTTTCTATCTCATGGGCTATGCGGCGCTCGTGATGATCCTGATGGTGTTCTGTCCCGCCGGCCTGCTCGGCCTCGTCGATCGTGTGCTCAAGCCCACCGCCAGGGCGGAGATGGTTGCAGCAGCGTTGAAGGCCCCGCAGGGCGAGGGCGTGCAATGAGCACCGTTCTCGAAGTGCGCGACCTGAAAAAAAGCTTTGGCGGCATCGTCGCCGTCGACGGCGTGTCGTTCGACGTTAACGCGGGCGAGATTCTCGGCATCATCGGTCCAAACGGCAGCGGCAAGTCCACCTTGTTCAATTGCATCCTCGGGCAGTTGCAGCCGAGCGGGGGCGATGTGCGTCTTGACGGCCGTCCGGTGACCGGCATGCGTCCGTGCGATCTCAACCGGCTCGGGGTGAGCCGCACGTTTCAGCTGCTTCAGATCTTTCCGCAATTGACCGTGCGCGAGAATCTGATTCTGGCGGGCCAGGAGCACAAGGGCACCATGCTGTCGCGTCTCATCGGCCGCCGCGATGCCGGCCTTACCCTCGCGGCCGAGCAGATGCTCGATTTTTTCCGACTCGACCATCTCGCCGACGAGCAGGCCGGCGGCTTGAGCTACGGCCAGCAGAAGCTGCTCGATGCAGCGATGGCATTCATGGCGGGACCGCGCCTCGCCCTGCTCGACGAGCCGGCCGGTGGAGTCAATTTGACGATGCTCACGAACTTGCGCGACCGGCTCAAGGCGATCAACGTCGAGCAGGGCGCAACCTTCGTCGTCATCGAGCACAACATGGAATTCGTCATGGCCCTGTGCAACCGTATTCTTGTGCTTGCCGAGGGCCGTGTCATCGCGCAGGGCGATCCGGCGGAGGTCCGCCGCGATCCGGAAGTGATCAAGGCTTATCTTGGCCATTGACGAGATCCTGAGGTTGGAGGACGTCGTCGCCGGCTACGGCACGGAGACGATTCTGCAGGGACTTTCCTTCGGTGTCCGCCGCGGCGCGATCACGACCGTCATCGGTCCGAACGGCGCGGGCAAGTCCACCGCCTTCAAGGCTTTGTTCGGGATGTTGCCGGTGCGCGCGGGCCGCGTTTTCTTTGACGGACGGGAGACCACCAATCATGCACCGCGCGAGTTGATCGCGGTGGGCGTCTGCTATGTCCCGCAAGGTCGCAACATCTTCACCGAATTGTCCGTGTTCCATAATCTCGAGCTTGCTGGCGTCGCGGCGCCGAAAGGCTTCGATCTCACGCCGCGGTTGGAGGCGGCCATGGACCGCTTCCCGGTCTTGCGCCGCAAGGCCCATCAGCAGGCGTCGACGCTCTCCGGCGGCGAGCAGAAGATGCTGGAGATTGCTCGCGGGTTGATACTCGAACCCAAGCTGATGTTGGTCGATGAGCCGTCGATCGGATTATCGCCGATCCTGGTCGACGAGGTGTTCGGTATGCTTCGGGACATGCGCGCGCGGGGCATCACCGTGCTGATGATCGAGCAGAACGCAAAGCGTGCGCTCGAAAATTCGGATTACGGGATTGTGCTGGAGCTCGGTCGCACGCGTGTTGCGGATCGTGCGGAAAGAATTCTCGCCGATCAGCGCATCGGACAATTGTTTCTCGGCGGCGGCCTGGAAGCCGCGCAGCCCTAGCATCGAACGCCTCGGGAGAGAGAGTGGCATGAAACCGGTCGCAGCCCGCAACATCACATTCGTCAGCCATTCCGATCTGGCCGGCCGCGGCGACGGCGTGCAGATCATGGTGCATCGCGGCCATGCCTATGTCGGCCACGGCTTCAGCAATGGCATCACCACCGTCGACGTGCGCGATGCGAAGAATCCGAAGGTGGTCGATTTCATCGCCTGTCCTCCCGGCACGCGCGCCTTTCACCTGCAGACGCATGATGACCTGTTGCTGGCGGTCAACGCGCCGAGCGTCTGGACCATGCAGGAATTCCAGAACGAGAAGGCCTATTTCGGCGGTTCGCCGGCGGACAAGCTGAAGGACCAGAGCAGATTCACCGCCGGCATCCGGGTCTACGATATTTCGAAGCCGCAGAAGCCGGCGGAGATCGGCTTCATGCCGGTCGATGGTCTCGGCCCGCATCGCATCTGGTACGTCGGCGGCCGTTACGCCTACGCTTCCATCCACTTCGCCGATTTCACCGACCATATCCTCGCGGTCATCGACATGTCCGACCCGCGCAGGCCGCAGGTTGCCGGCCGCTTCTGGCTTCCCGGCATGTGGCGCGCCGGCGGCGAGAGTCCGTCCTGGCGCCCCGGCAAGCGCTACGCGCTGCATCACGCGCTGGTCGCCGGCAACTTCGCCTATGCCGCCTGGCGCGATGGCGGCCTCACCGTGCTCGACGTCGCCGATCCGGAGCAGCCCAAGATGCTCGCATATCGCAACATGGATCCGCCCTTCGGCGGCGGCACGCATTCGCCGCTGCCCTTGCCCGAGCGCAACCTGCTCATACTCGGCGAGGAACCGACCTCCGCCAATTGCAGCGAGGGGCTGCGCTACATCTGGGTGTTCGACGTCCGCGAACCGAGCAACCCGGTCAGCATCGCAACCTGTCCCCAGCCCAGCGAGGCGGACTATTGCGCCAAGGGCGGCAGCTTCGGCCCGCACAATCTGCACGAAAACCGGCCCGGCTCTTTCCGCAGCTCGCAGCTGATCTTCGCCACCTATTACAACGCCGGTGTTCGCGTATTCGACATCGAGAACCCGTTTCGACCGCGCGAAGTCGGATTCTACGTACCGCCCGATCCAACGCGCATGATGGATCCGCGCCCGAACCGGCCGCAGGTGATTCAATCCTGCGACTGCTATGTCGATCGCAACGGCCTCATGTATCTGACCGACCCCAATGCCGGCCTCAATATTCTTCAGTTCGAGGGGGCGTGAGCCATTTTCATTGTCCCCATCGGGCCGGTTGTGCTCTGATCCGCTGCGGCCGCCGAGGTGCGGATGGTCTTGTGCGGGTCGGTCGTTGTATATTTCTCGAAGAATCAAGCGAGGGCAGGGGCTTCTCATGAAAATCGTCGAGATCGTTCCGCGTGACCGGACACGCCTCTTTGGGGCCCTTGTCGCCAAGGAGGCGGCGATCCGGAAAGGCGGGCGCGGGACCTACGTGCGGGTCGGGCGCAAGACCCAGGACTCGGCACGATGGAAGCACCGGAACTACAGCGGCTCGGTGCAGCTCAGCCGGGGCGCTTCCGAGATCGTCACCGCCAAGGTCCGCGCAACCAGTCCCGAGGACGAGCGTAAACTGCTTTCGTCCTTTCTCGGATTCGTCGATCGTCATTCCGGGGATCATGTGGCGACGATCACGATCCATTACCGCTGAGCCGGCCGCGCCGCCGCCGCGTTGATTGGTGGGCCCAGGAGCAACTCCGCGGTTCGGTGGACGATCGTGGTGGGCGGAAGGTCGTGGACACCCGGCGAGAAGGCCGTTCGATCCGCCTCGGCGGGCGCCTCAGGGGGCTTCATATCGGCGATCGGTCACCCTATTTCCCGATGGCAGAACGAGGACGGCCCGCAGGAGGCGCCCATGGGAATTGTTCTCGACCATACGATCGTCCCGGCCCATGACAAGGAAGGATCGGCTCGGTTCCTGGCTCGGATTTTGGGTCTGCGCTACGAAGGTCCCGTCTCTCACTTCGCGCCGGTGCGGGTCAACGACAGCCTGACCCTCGACTTCGACAATGACACGGCGTTCGAGAGTCACCACTACGCCTTCAAGGTCGACGAAACGGAGTTTGACGGCATTTTCGAGCGCGTGCGGGCCGAGGGCATCGCCTATGGCAGCGGACCCCGCTCCCTCGACGATATGAAGATCAATCATCGTCACGGCGGCCGCGGGTTCTATTTCCGCGACCCGAACGGTCACGTCCTCGAGGTGCTCACGGCCTAGCCCGGCCGCCGTGTGGCATCCCCGCTAAGACAGCAAATGGATCCAGCCCGCCGCCAAGGCGAGGCACGCCAAGCAGACCAGCGCCCCCGCGCGCGAGAATTCGCCGAACGAGATGTGGATGCCGTGTCGTTGCGCCACTTCGACGACGATGATGCCGGCGAGGCTGCTGAAGATGATGAGATTGCTCGCAAATCCGGTTCCGAGCGCCATCGCCGCCCCGACGAGGTCGACGTCGGCGCGACCGACATAGGGCAGCATCAGGATCACGGCCGGGTTGTTTCCGACGACGTTGCTGAGCGTCGCGGAGATGAACAGGAGCGGCATCGGGTCGTGTAGATTGAGCCCGGCTTGCGCGAGATCGCGGATCGCGGCCGTCGGGATGCCGGTCTGTGCGAGCGCGGCGTTGAGCACGAACAAGCCGAACAGCAGCAGCAGCAAGTCGCCGTCGACGTGTTTTAGCATGTCCGCCGACGCGATCCGGCGGTTGAGCAAGAGCACGCCGGCGGCGGCGAGCGCGACAACGGCATGCGACCATTCGGTCAAAGTGAAGGCCGCGATGACTGCCAGCGTAACCACCCCCGCCTTGAGGGTCTCGAGCCGATCGAACTTCACCTCGGTAGCGAGCCGCGTGGGCGGCGGGGGCGCGCCAGGAAGGGTCCAGCGGTCCCGGTAGAGCAGCGACAGAACCAGCCAGACGATTGGCAACGACAGCAGCGCCGGCACGGCGGCGACCTTCAGGAAGGCGGTGAACGACAGGCCCAGTCCGCCGGCCACCATCATGTTCTGCGGGCTGCCGATCAGGGTGCCGGCCGAGCCGGCATTGGCAGCAAAGCAGAAGCCGAGGAGGAACGGCAGCGGATTGAGGCCGCGGGAGAGCGTGATCTGCACCAGCAGCGGCGTCATCGCGACCACGACCACGTCGTTGGTGAGCACCGCCGAGAACAGCGCCGACACCGCGATGAACACCGCGAGCAAGGCCTTGGGGCCGACCTGCAAGCTCGCAATTCGGGCTGCCGCCCAGTCGTAGAAGCCAGCCAGCACGAAGGTTGCCGATACCACCATGAGGCCGAACAGCAATGCGATCGCGCTGAAATTGACCGCGTCCCAGGCCGCATTCACGCCGATCCGTCCGCTCACGATGAGTGCGATCACGCCAAGCAGCACCGCTCCGGTCCGATCCACCCGAAAGCCGGGAATTCGGCCGATGGCAAGCGCCGCATAGCTCAACAGAAAGATGACGACGGTGGCGTCCATGGCGCGGTTCCAGACGGGTGCGGCCGGTCATGAGAGCGGGGTCTCCAAGTCGCGCTCGTCCGAGCCGGCCGCCGTTGCGAGCGTGATCGGCGATCCTACGGCGCGCCCGATTGTGGATGGTGTTGCAACGAGGACAACGTTACGCGCGCACCAACATGGCGGGGCGCGAACATAGCATGGCGGGCCCGCGTGCACGTCGGCGGAAACAGCCGGCGCGACCGCGCGCGCAAGATGCACGGAAATCGTCGGGGCACTGCGACCCTCATTCAGCCAGCCAAGACGGCGGACAATCCCGCTACCCCCATTAGGAGAAGATGCGGTCACCTTGCAGGTCGATGATCTGCTTGGCCTTCGAGATCACGAAGGCGATCGCGTCATCCCTGCTTTGGTGGGTATCGGCCCGAACGAAGCGGTGCTCCTTGAGGCCTTCGGGCGCATCCTTCTCGATGATGCCGGCGGTCTGGTAGTGCCCGTTGGTGCGATAGGGGGTCGGCCGGATGCGATAGCCCTTGTATTGGATGGCTGGGACGGTCGGCCCGTCGGACTCGCCGGTTCCGCGCCCGCCGCCCAGCCAGCTCCACGCCGCTTTGAGTTTCGAGAACATCCGCTATGCAACCTTCGGGGTCGGTGCAGTTATCCGCGCTGAGAGCCGGAGGTTCGGCAATCGATTATTGCGCGCGCGTTTTGGCCTGTCGACTGCCCGTCGACCGACACCGGATAATCTCCGCAATTCGCGGCTGTGCATCTGGCCAATGCCGATCTCAGCGAAAAGCCGCCGTCATTGCTTCGGAGCCGAAAAAGGGCCAAATTGCATCGGAAAGCATGCTTTGACGCTGCCGGCTCCTTGAAATGATTTGACGGTCC
>CAVQIP010000054.1:0-14108 GCA_963712565.1 uncultured Alphaproteobacteria bacterium
AGCGGTCTTCTAATCACACGGCTTTGAGAGCTTGATTATTTTGTGCGGCGGCTGCGATGCGATACGCGCAGCCGGTACAAGTTATGCCGCGAGCCGATTGGTTGTGCGGCTTGCCGCCCAGGCCCAGGGCATGAGTTCGTCGAGGCGCGAGGCTGGCCAGAGATTGACGAGCTTTATGAGCACGTCGGCGAAGTAGGCCTGCGGATCGACGCCATACAGTTTGCAGGTCTCGACAAGCGAGGCGATGGCTGCCCAGTTCTCCGCCCCTTGATCGTGGCCGGCGAACAGCGCATTTTTTCGATTGAGCACAATCGGACGTATACTTCTTTCCACAATGTTGGTGTCGAGTTCGATGCGGCCGTCGTCGAGGAACCGGGTGAGCCCGTCCCAATGGTTCAAGCCGTAGCGGATGACTTCGGCAATGACGGACTTCGTCGAGACGCGCGCGAGCTGCTGTTCGAGCCAGGTTTTGAGCGCCAGCACGAGCGGCTTGCTCTTTTCCTGGCGCACGGCGCGGCGCTCATCGGCGCTTTTGCCACGGATCGTCTTCTCGATCGCATAGAGCGCGGCGATGCGTTCCAGCGCTTCGCTCGCGATCGGCGCTGAACCGCCCTTTGCGATCTCGAAGAACTGTCTTCTCAGGTGAACCCAGCAGAAGGCGAGCGTGATCGCGTCGCCGGTCCGTGCATCATCGGCAATGGCCTTGTAGGCCGCGTACCCGTCGCATTGCACGATGCCGCGATAGCTCTCCAGCAGCTTCAGCCCGTGGACGGCACCACGGCCGGGCGCATAGGTGTAGGCCACGGCGGGCGGATCGGTTCCGCCCCAGGGTCGATCGTCGCGGGCGATCGCCCAGAAGTACCCTTTCTTTGTGCGTCCACGGCCCGGATCGAGCACCGGCGCCACCGTCTCATCGACCGCGATCTTGGCCGAGCCCAGAATGAGTTCCCGCAGCCGAAGATACAGCGGCTTGAGCTCCGCGGCCGCATAGCCCACCCAGAATGCCAGCGTCGCGCGCTCGATCGTGATGCCTTGGCTCAGCAGAATCTGGGCTTGGCGATAGAGCGGCAAATGCCAAGCATATTTGGCAACCAGGACAGAGGCCACCATCGTCTCGGTCGGCAGCCCGCCTTTGATCAGCCGTTCCGGCGCTGGGGCCTGGACCACGGCCTGTTCGCAGGCCCGGCAGCCATATTGGGGACGATGCGTCACGATCACCCGATATTGGGCGGGGATTACGTCGAGACGCTCGGCTGTATCCTCCCCGATGACGTGCATCGTGCCATGACAGCACGGACAGACAGTACTCTCGGGCGCGAGCGTGACGTGGATGCGAGGAAGATGAGCCGGCAGCGATCCGCGGTTGGCGCGACGCTTCTTCCTCTGAGCATCGGCCGGGGTTCCCGCCGTTTCCTTGTTGTCCTCCTGCGCGTCCTGCTCGGCGATCGTCGTCTCGATATCCTCCAACGCCAATTGCATCTGCTCGTGATCAAGCCGTTCGGACCGCCGGCCAAACTGCGCGCGCTGGAGCTGCCGCAAGAGGTGGTGAAGCCGATCGTTCTGCTCCCTCACGCGCCGGCATTCTTCAATCGCCGCGTCGCGCTCGCTCGACAAAGAGCTCACCAGCGCCCGCAAGGCGTCGAGATCATCCGGAAGGGCATCGATCGGCATGATCGATACTTGAATCAAATTCGTGCATGTTTGTGATGTCCAACACGCAATCTTGATTCAATAAGTCGCAGCTCTCACGATGTCGCTGTCGGTCGTGCAACATCCCGCACGTACAGTCGCGACCAGTCCATCCCGTCAACGAGTGCCGCAAGTTGCGACGCCGTCAGCTGCATCACGCCGTCACTCACCGGTGGCCACCTGAAGGCGCCATGCTCCAGCCGTTTCCAGAACAGAACCAGCCCCGAACCGTCCCACGCCAGAAATTCTCAAGCCGGTCCGCCCGCTTCGACCGGAAGATGAAGATCGTTTCCGAGAACGGGTCGTGCCCCAGCGCCTCACGGACCAGAGCCACGAGCCCATCCGCGCCCTTGCGGAAGTCCACGGGCTTCGTGGCCACCAGGACCTTCACCCCTGCCGCAACCGCGATCATGTCGCCGCCTTCACGGCACGCAGCACATCCCGCAGCCAGCCGAGATCAACGCCTCGTTCCGCGCGAACCATCGCGCCGGCAATCTCGATGGTAATCGCCCCGGAGACGGTCACGCCCACCGCCGCGGCAACACCGTCGTCACGGCCTTCCCTCACGACCGGTACAAACATCGGCACCTCGTCGGCCGGCAACGTCAGCAGGCCGGCCCGGGCCGCCTTGCGCCAACCAAACAGATGCTGCGGCGACATGTCGTGCCGACGCGCCACCTCCGACACCACCGCGCCGGGCGCATAGGATTCCGCGACGATCCGCCCCTTGGTCTCGACGCTCCAACGACGCCGGCGTCCAACCCCGACCCGGATATCCACCCGGCCTCGTGGCTCCGAATCGTCAACTATATGGTCGACCATATGTGCGAACCGATCTGCCCAAGTCGGTTCGCATCTTGCGGCTCAAATCGCGCGTTACAAGGTGGAGGATGAGAACCGCTTACTCTGTATCGTAATTTGCTCACCTGAAGACAACAGAAATGCTTGCCCGCCAATTTTGTGTGGCTGAAGAAATGCAAGAGGTTCCTTGTGACCCATCATCACTGCCGTCTCGCGAGTTTGGGTCGGAAGTTCGAAAGCATCACAGAAGTTTCTTTTGAGCCAGCACGAACAAGTCTTCAAATCGTGTCGGTTGGAGCTGCTTGTATGCAGTTTGCAAGACCTTCAAATAGGCCCAAGGCTTGCCAGCCAGCTTCGTCGTATTTTCGCACCATAACTGAGCAGCACGATCCTTGTTCGCTACGTTGACATCCTCCAAGCCCTTCGTCTCCGCAATGTAATGCGTGCCGTCTTTCGTAAGCACCACGAAATCCGGCTCGTAATAGCGCAGGTTGCCAGCGTTATCGGTGTACTCAATGGCAAAGCCGAACTGCTCCGGGAGCTTGGCGAAGCGCTCCACGTCGTCCGCCTTCTGCAGGAACTGCGCAAACTCCTTTTCAAATTCGTTGTCGCAAGGAACAAGATTGAACACCGATTTGTCGGCGGCGATCGTGGGTCGCGACCAGGGAAACGGCGGTGTTTCGGACAGCAATCGGCCGGCGTGCAGAAGTTGCGGCTCTAATTCCGATATGACCAGTTTTCGCAGCGCTTCGACAAACGTCTTCACCGTAACGTATTGCGCCACGTTGCTGCTGATAGCCTTAATCATGGCCGGCTCGCTCAAGGTCACCGGCTCGCCGAACGCCTTGGTTTCAAGAAACTCCCTGACCTTTGGAGCCAGCGCCGCGAACTGCGACGGCAATTTTACGTCTTGCGCAATGCGACGGGCGTAGTAGCCGATGACCTCCTCGGGTGTCTGCGGTTCAGGGATGCTGTATTCCCGTTCGACAAGTTTTTGCAACGTGATGATGTCGTAACCCTCGTACCGGAACTTCTTCGCAACGGCATCGTCTTGCTTTCGCGGCAAGATGGGACAGTCGAATCCCTTAACGTCCAGTTCAGCGATTTCTTCGGCCAATGACTTCTTTCGCGTGAGGATCGGGCTGAGTACCGGGATCGGAATGTCCTTGTCCTTCTTGTTAGGATCAGGCGCGATGGTGATGATGCTCACCTTCTCGCCGACCTTGAATGTCTCCAACTGAATGTCTTCCTCGCGCTCCAATTGCTCGACGAATTCGATGAAGGTCTTGTTGCCGATCACGTCGACGCGCTCGATGTAGCCAGTGGCGCCGCGAAACATGAGGCGCAGTCCGCGCCCAACGGTCTGCTCGGGCAGGATGTTCGCTTTGGAGGTATAAGGCCGCAGGCCGACGATGACCGTGACGCTTTGCACGTCCCAGCCTTCGCGCAACATCAACACACTGACGATGCAATTGACGGGGCTCTTCTCGTCATCGATCTCACGGGAGACCTTTCGCGCCTCCTCCAACATCTTTCTTGGAAACTTCGCCCTGACTTGTCGGTGTGAATGATCAGCAGTTTTTCGCCACCAAATTCGGACGGATATTTTTTCCGCAGCCAATCGCCCACATCGTCGGCGTCATCCGTGTCATTCATCATGACGAACAGTACCGGCTTCTTGTCTAGCGGCGTTCAACTGCTCGCGATATTCCTTCCAACGTTCGACGCCGGCGGCCAGATAGGCCTGATAACGGGTGCTGGCGACGTCCGATCGCTGCTCGGTAATCCCCTGCGCGATTCCCTTCAGCGGACGCTTGACCACGTTGTCGATGATCGCCTGCTTGAGCGGATAGTCGAATACCGTCCACGAGAACAACTGCCCCTTGCTGTGGCGCGGCGTTGCGGTGAAGTCGAATTGCGCGGCCAGACCGCCGGAAACATCCGCATGCAAGCCGCGAATGATCTTGTTCCATTCGCTTTCTTCGTCGTGGGTGTGGTGCGCCTCGTCGTTGAGCACGGCGACGGGGCCACCGCGATCGATGATGCGCTTGTCGAACTCTTCGATCATCGACGTTTGCGCGGGCGGCTTTGCGCCCGAGCACGGCCGTCATTTCCTCTGGCTCGTCGCCTCCGTTGTTTTGCCGTTCGTAGAACTGTTGCACATTGGTCAGATAGAGCGCTCCGAGCGAGCTTGCTCGCTCGCCCTCGCCGCGCATGTAGCACTGGAAGTCGCGCCAGAAGATTTCCAGCTCGGGCGGGACGATAGGATCGGCGCGGAAGATGCGCGCGCCCTCGAAATCCGTTCGTAAACGCTCGAACACGATCACGTTTGGCGCAATGACAAGAAACGTCTTGGCAAAGTCGTCGCGCCCCTCCGCCACCGCGTTGAAGAACTGCCAGGCGATGGTGAGCGACATCACCTTGGTCTTGCCGCTGCCGGTAGCCATTTTCACGCAGTAGCGGGCGAAATCGTCGTACTGCAACAGGCGCAGGTCGCTCCGCGTGGCGAAGGTCTCGACTAGGTTCTTGTGTCGCCGCACCTTGGCTACTTCGTAGAGATAGATCAGTGTCTCGACCGCTTCGCGCTGGAAGTGGTGGTACTTGAACTTGCGACCGTCCGGCAGCTTGTGATCCGTGTAGAACCAGTAGTTCAGCAGGATACGCGTGGTGTCGCTAACACCCTTGCAGCCGCCTTCGCGCCAAACCTTGACCCTCTCGCGGATGCCCGGCACGCACGGGGCGGTCGCGACGCGTGCTTCGAGCAGGCCAAGTTGGTCGGGGCTCTGTTTGCGCTTGCGCGCCATTGCTACGCTACTCTCACTTTCACCGTTTTGGTCGTGTCGTTGCCGAGGATGTCGATGACCTTCACCACGATCGTGTACTCGCCCGCATCGCCATAGGTGTGCGTGATCTCAAGCTGGAGCGATTTGTCCTTGCGCGTGCGATAGGTCTGCCATTCGTTGTGGAAAGTGTCGCCCTTGTTGTCCCAGTCAACGGCCCAGTAGTCGATCCACTGCGACCAGTGCTTGACCGCCTTGCGCGCGTCGTCCGGCACGTCGTCGGGCGGAATGACGAAATCCTCGAGCTTGAGAAAAACGTTGCGTTTGTTCGTCTTCACGTCGACCGACAACGCCGCCAATTCGAAGAAATGAATGTCCCCCTGCTCGACCGCGCGCTTGTCCATCACGTCGCGAGGAATGCGAAGGAATCGCATCTGGATATTCGCAGCCGCGGCCTGCTGCTTGGCTACCTCATTCAACTCGAAGGCAAAATCCCAGCCTAGCACATCAACGCCATTGGTCTTAGGCGCATCCTTGCCGGTACCAATGGCGCGCTTAAACTCGGCTGCAATCTGCGTCACATCGCCGACGCTGACGGGGGCGTCGACGGCTCCGACATGAATCATCCGCCCGCCCTTGACGCCATGCAACCAAGCGTACCCTTGTATCGGCGTGGCTTGAGCGAGTTTCAAAATGAACTCTACGTAGGCCCGCTGGCGCGCCAGCGCTTGCTGCCCGTTGCTTTCTCCGAATTCCGCTCCTGCCCACATCTGCCGCTCGTACTTTCCAAGGTTTTGAACGACAAATGGGCGAACGTTT
Organism: uncultured Alphaproteobacteria bacterium; assembly: GCA_963712565.1. Classification (GTDB taxonomy): domain Bacteria; phylum Pseudomonadota; class Alphaproteobacteria; order Rhizobiales; family Xanthobacteraceae; genus VAZQ01. Next base: position 6,090 of record CAVQIP010000054.1, read on the forward strand.
GAAATCGAAAGGAGCCGTTTGCGTGTCGTGTGAATTCGCATCCCTGCTCATCGAGGGGCGTCTTCTAGAGACGATCCTGAAGGCGGAGCGGGGTGTGGCGTCCCGCGGCCGCGGCGCGAACCGCGGTTCGGGAGGTTCGGGACCCCGTCCGCCAGGCCGCATGGCCTGGGCGCGGGCAAGGTGCTGATCGGATCCGGCGGCACTGCCGGAGATGGCAGCACGGGTTCCGCGGCCGAAAATCGCCACGGTGGAGCGCCGAGGGGCGCCGTCCCGGTCGCAACGGGATGCGCCGCGTGCCGCTCACGCGGCTGTCGCGCCTCGCAAGCGTGACGAGAAGACCAGTGCGCGCCTCCCGGCGCTCCGCCCGCCCCTTGGTTTCGGGGTCGGGTGCGAAAAGAGAAGACAAAACCCGGGCGCAGAAACGCGCGGCGGGGAAGAAGAAACGTGTGCTGTTTGACATCGTGAGATGAAGGTACGCCAACGGCCCGCCCTGTGCGCTGAGGCCGCGAGCGCGGTCGTCGTAATAGTGTCCTCGCCCTTCGGGGAGAGGGCGGCGCGATGTGTCAGCGGAGAAGGAGGGGTGAGGGGGTGGCCCCCTCACCCATTCGAATTCGTGGGCACACCTTTGGGCCCTCTCCCCCGGAGGGGAGAGGGCACGAGAGGCGAGAGCGATGCGCGGCGCCATTGTTTTTCATTGTTATTTGCGAAGGCCGCGGAGCGAAAGTGTCCGTACCTCAGGCACTTGGCGCGAAGGGCCATTGTATTTTCGTTGTTGTTTACAATGGCGGTGGAGAGAACGCGCCGCCGCGCGGGCGCCCATTTCGCAGCTACCCCCACCCCCAACCCCTCCCCGCAAGGGGGAGGGAAGTGCACCGAGTGCGGAGAGGGAGCGCACCGCGTGCGTCGCGCCGTCAGGGAGCCACGCGGTAATGCCGTCACGGAAGCGTGCGCGGGTCGCCGGCGTGCCGCAGTCGATGCGATCGGCGCCACTCGGCTGCGACTAGGCCTTGCGCCGGAACGCGCCGGCGATGTGGTCGGGGTCGAGCGCGGGCGGCAGCGCGCCGGTGCTGGCATAGACGTAGACGCCGGCCTGGAAGATCGCGCTCAACGCCTGCAGCAGCACGATCGCGACGATGCCGTAGACGGCGCCGAGCGCCATCAGGACCGGGCCGAGGCCGGCCATGGCGTGCGCGCCGGAGGAGAGGAGGAGCGCGAGCCCGGCGAAGAACACGAGCAGCGCCTGCGCGATGAACAGCATGCCGACGAGGCCGAAGCGGGTCTCGCCGGCGAGCGATTCGCCCCACCGCCGCTGCACCATCGCCGCCGAGCGGCGGATCGCCGCCACCGGGCCGACGCGCTCGACCACCAGCACCGGCAGCACGAAGAACGTTGTCACCGACCAGCCGACGTCGAACAGGCGGCCGATCACCGCGCCGATGACGCCGAGATTGGCGCGGAGCGCGATCTCGAGGGCGTAGAGCGCAGCCCCGATGGTGGAGAGCACCACCGCCCAGCCCGCGATCTGCGGCAGGGCGCGCGCCGCCGCGGCAAGGCCTGCGCGCAGCGACGGCGCTTGCCCGGCGTGGCAGCGCAGCGCGCAGTGGATCAGCGCCGCGTTGAGGGTGGTGACGAGCACCGTGAGCACGAACAGCGCGCCGTTGGCGAGGACGTAGAGCCACACGATCGGGACGCGCTCCCAGATCGCGCCGGCGGCGGCGTGCCAGGCTCCGAACTGCGGCAGCAGCGAGACGAGCACGACCGCGGCGACGATGAGCAGGATCGCGGCCGAGGCCGCCGGCAGCAGCGCGAGCCTGGGATGCTGCTTGAGCACGGCGGCGCACGCCCGCGCCATCGCCCAGCCGCGCGCCAACCCTGCCGTCATCGCCCGCCTCCGCAATGTCCGCGCGCCGTCACGCGTCCATCGAAAAAAGGGGCTTCTTGTGAAGGGGATGGATTGCCGGGTCAAGCCCGGCAATGACGCGAGAGGCCGCGGGACCCCGGCTTGACACGGCTGAGCGCGCTAATTCCCGCCGGCGGAGAGGCGCTCGATCATCGCCTGGCAGGAGGTGGCGAGGTCGGCGAAGCGGCGGCAGATGGCCTGCACCGCGATCAGCGCCTGGCTGCGCGGCGCCGCGGCGAAGAATCGCTCGGTCTCCTCGCTCACGGCCTTGGCGATGTCGGCGTGGTTGACCGGAAACCGCGGACAATAGCTCGCCTGGAATTTGCTGAACGCGGCCTCGGCGTGGTCGGCGGTGGTGTAGGCCACGAGGCACAGGGTGTTGGTGTTGACCCACGCCTGGTCCTTGCAGACGAGGCGCTTGCTGGTGATCTCGCCGCGCCCGACATTGCCGGCGCTGCGCACGATGCGCAGGTTCGGGCACTCGCACAGCGTCGCGCCGGCGCTGAAGCTCTGCCCGGCATAGTCGCAGCTCGGCGCCGCGGCGGTCTGCGCCGCGGCGCTCGCCGCGCCCATGAGCAGCGTGGAGAGCAGCGCGGAGATGAGCGTGAGACAGCGTGCGATCGGGGCCATGGCCGCGCTCCGCGCGAATCAGTCCGCGCCATTATGGCGCGGGACGGGGCGCGGTCAGCGGCGAAGTTTGCGGCGGGCGCACGCTTCCGCCACGCACTCGGTGCGCTCCCCTCCCCCTTGCGGGGAGGGGTTGGGGGTGGGGGTGGCGAGATCGAGGCGCCAGCGTTGCCACACGCACGACCCCCCTCCCCAGCCCTCCCCCGCAAGGGGGGGAGGGAGCAGACCGAGTTCGCGGCGCAAGCGGGCTTAACTCACGCGTGCTCACACGCCCGCGCGCTTCGCCTGCGGCAAGAACTCCGCGCGGATCGCGGCGCTGTGTGCGCCGAGCGCGGGCACCGCGCCGTAGCGGCGCGGCTCGCCGGCCCAGCGTCCGGCGGGGGCGGGATAGCTCACCGTGCCCGAGGGCGTGTCGACGTCGATGCGGCGGAGCTGCGGATGCACGGCGAGGTCGGCGGTGGCGTTGACGCGGGCAAAGGCGATGCCGGCGGCCGCGAGCTTTTGCGTCAGCGCCGCCTCGTCGCTGGCGCCGAACACCGCCGCGACGCGGGCATCGGTGTCGGCGCGGCGTGCCACCCGCGCGACGTTGGTGGCGAAGGCGGGATCGGCGGCGAGCGCCTTATCGCCCAGCACCTTTTCCGCGAGCACGCGCCACTCGCGGTCGCTCTGGATCGAGATGAGAATGTCGGCGCCGTCCCGGGTCTTGAACGCGCCGTAGGGCGCGATCGAGGTGTGGGCGAGGCCGATGCGCTGCGGCGGCGCGCCGCCCTCGTATTGCAGGAGCGGCACCGCCATCCAGTCCGCCATGGCGTCGAACATGGAGATCGAGATCGCCGCGCCTTCTCCGGTGTGGGTGCGCGCGATCAGCGCCTCCAGGATCGCCTCGTAGGCGTCCATGCCGGCGGCGATGTCGCAGACCGAGACCCCGACGCGCGCCGGCGCCTCCGGGCCGCCGGTGATGGAGGCGAGCCCGGACTCGGCCTGGATCAGCATGTCGTAGGCCTTGCGCTCGCGGTAAGGGCCGTCCTCGCCGTAGCCGGAGATCGAGCAGATCACCAGGCGCGGATGGGCGCGGCGCAAGTCCTCGAGCGGGAAGCCGAGCTTCGCGACGGCGCCGGGCTTGAGGTTCTGCACGAACACGTCGGCCTTGGCGAGCATCGCCGCAAGCACCGCCCGGTCGTCCGCGCGCGCGAGGTCGAGCACCACCGACTCCTTGCCGCGGTTGAGCCAGACGAAATAGGCGCTCCCGCCAGCATCAGGGCGTTTACGCCCGTCTTTGCTAGAATGAGGCTTCGCCAGCTTGTCGTAGGTGCGCGCGAAATCGCCCTCGGGCCGTTCGACCTTGATCACGCGCGCGCCGGCGTCGGCGAGCCGGCAGCTGCACATGGGCGCCGCCACCGCCTGCTCCAGCGCGACGACGAGGAGGCCTGAGAGGGGAAGGGGCATGGGCGAGCCTGCGTGACATGGATGCGACGAGGCAATGTGTCACGACTGCCGCAAGGAACGCGAGTTGTCCACCGCGTCTGCCGTTGCGGTACATGCCGGCGCAGCGAACTCGGTGCTTACCCTCCCCTGGACGGGGAGGGTCGCCGAGCGAAGCGAGGCGGGGTGGGGTGAATGCCGAAAATGTCTCTCACGCGCGCGGTGCGCTCCCTCTCCCCGCTTGCGGGGAAAGGGTCGGGGTGAGGGGTGGCGCGTGTGGCAACGCTCGTGCATCGATCGCGCGACCCCCACCCCCAACCCCTCCCCGCAAGGGGGAGGGGAGCCGACCGAGCCAGGCCCTCGCTCACGGCAAGCTTCGCGGCGGATGCACCCATTGCTATGCTCCGGCCGAACCGGAACGCCAGCTCCGTCGTGGCCTGCGCATGCCCCGCATCGCGATCATCGCGCTGATCCTGCTTTCGAGCGCGTCGGTGCGCGCCGAGCCGGCGCAGACCGACGTGGCGCCCGCGCCGCCTGCTGCCGCGCCCGCCGATGGCAATGCTGCCCCCGCCGCGGCGCCGCGCGGCAATGCCGATGTCGGCGACTCGGTCTGCCTGATGATCGAATCGGCGGCGCGCGCCAACGACCTGCCGCTCGAGTTCTTCGCGCGCGTGATCTGGCAGGAGAGCCGGTTCCAGCCCGGCGTCGTCGGCCCGCGCACGCGCAGCGGCGCGCGCGCACAAGGCATCGCCCAGTTCATGCCGCGCACCGCGGCCGAGCGCGGCCTGCTCGATCCGTTCGACCCGGTGCAGGCGCTGCCGAAGTCGGCGGAATTCTTGCGCGAGCTCGCCGGCCAGTTCGGCAATCTCGGCCTCGCCGCCGCCGCCTACAATGCCGGCCCGCAGCGCGTGCGCGAGTTCCTCTCCGGCGCGCGGCCGCTGCCGGCGGAGACCCGCAACTACGTCTTCGCCATCACCGGCGTCTCGGTCGACACCTGGGCGGCGGGCGGCAAGCGCGAGCCCGAGCGCGCGCCGAAGGCGGACTGCAAGCAGTTGATCGCGCTCCTGCACCGCGCGCCCAACCCGTTCGTGCGCCAGCTCGAGGAGCGGGTGACGCTCGCCGCCGGCAGTCCCTGGGGCGTGCAGCTCAGCGCCGGCTTCTCGCGCGACCGCGCGCTCGCGGCTTATGCCGAGATCGCCAAGCGCTACGCCGACATTCTCGCCGGGCGCGATCCGAGCCTGCTCAGCACGCTGTTGCGCAGCCGCGGCTCGCACGCGTTCTACCAGGTGCGCGTCGGCGCCGACACGCGGCAAGCCGCCGAGGGCCTGTGCGGCAGCATCCGCCGCGCCGGCGGCGCCTGCATGGTGCTGCGCAACCGCGCGTGACGGCAATTCCCACGGATGCGTCGGCGGACCGAGTTCCGCCCTCATCCTGAGGAGGCGGCGAAGCCGCCGTCTCGAAGGATGGGGCGGTATGAGTGCAGGTATGATACCAACGGCACTAACCGGTGACCGTCATCCTGAGGCGCCCGCCGAAGGCGGGCCTCGAAGGATGAGCGGCCCCTGACTCGCGGCGACATACGGGCCGTCGCCCTTCGAGGCTCGCTTCGCTCGCACCTCAGGGTGACGGCGAGAGTGAGTCATTGTTAGCGGCCGTTGGTATGAGTGCGTAAGTCGGCTATCCCGACTTACGGTGCCGCTCATGCTTCGAGACGCCGCGCATCGCAGCCTAGGGTGCGCAGGCCGCGTAAGCTTGCCTGCGCTGCGCGGCTCCTCAGCATGAGGGCGAGAGTCATCCGCGCGCGCGGATGATGCCGGCGCGCGGGATGGCGCTACTGCTGACCCGAGGGGTTGGTGGTCACACCGATCGGGGTCGGGGCGGTGCCGGCCGCGGTGTTTCCGATGATCCGGTTGTTGGTGAAGGATTGCGTGGCGCCGCTGATTCCCGTGCCGTTGAACGCGATATCGCTGTTGGACAGCCGGATCGTCACGGTCCCGCCGCCGTTCTGGACGCCGCTGCCATTGTTGCTGCTCACGCTGTTGGTGACGTTCACTTCCGTCGCCGCCAGGGCGCCGCTTGCGATAATACCGGCGTTGGTATTGCCCGAGAACACCGAGCGGTTGATCACCGCGCGGCCGTTGCTGCCGATCCCAATGCCGAATTGAGAGTTCTGGACGCGCACGTTGTCGAACGTGGCGTCCATCCTCTGCCCCGCGACCGTGCCGTTTCCCGGGTTGATGAGGATGCCGTTCCCGCCGGTATTCCTGATGGTCGTGTTGGAGACGTACAACTCGCCGCCGCCCGTGCGCTCGTCGGATATGCCGCGCGCGGCGCCGGCGAAATTGCCGTCGATCAGGCAGTCCTCGATGATGACCACGCCGGCGCCGATGACCGCGCCGCCGGTGATCCTGACGCCGATGATACCGGTGTTCACGCCGTTGAAATTGATGTTGCGCAACCGCACGGTCTTGCGCACGTCGGCGGCGTTGAAGCTGTCGAAGGGGACATTGACGCCGTTGGTGCCGGAGTTGAGGATCGAGGCGAACACTTCGTGGCAGTCGATGGTGATCGACTTGGTGATGGTGACGGCGCCGAAGCCGCCGGGATCGAGGCAATTGATCTCGCCGTTGAGCGCGGTCTTGGAGATGGCGCCGGCAAAGGTCTTGCACGGCGCGGTGCGGCTGCAGGGATTGGCGTCGTCGCCCACTCCCGAGACCCAGGTGCGCGACGCCTGGGCGTGAGCCGGCGCGGCTTGCAGCGCGAGGACGAGCGAGGTTGCAGCGAAGCTGAGCGACAGGGAAATCCTTGGCATGATGCCCTCCGAAATGAGCGGGCCGGAGCGCCCGCGCGGCCGACAAAAGGCCGAGCGCATGCTACACTTCTAGATAGCACCTTGGAATATGCTAAATCTAAGGTTCAGCCCGCAGCGCGCGCCGCGGCGATAGTCGGCGACTATCGCTGGCGCCGACGCGCGCTCAATTGCCGGCGTGACCTTCCGCGCTCGCGGCGGCGTCGCTGCGCGCGAGCGCGAGCATGATCTGGCGGCCGATGCGGGTGGCGGGCTCGTTGCCGCAGTTGGCAAGCAGCACGATGCCGAGGCGCTTCTCCGGAATCATGCCGATATAGGTCGAGGTGTTGTTGAGGCCGCCGTTCTTGTCGACGATGGTGAGATCGCCGTTGCGCACGCGCTGCCAGGCGAGCGCCTGGGTGAAGCGCGGCCCGACGGTGAACACGCCCTGCTGCGCGAACGCCATCGCCTCCTGCAGCGCGCGCCGGTCCGGCAGCGCGCCGAGATTGGCGGCGAGGAACACCGCCATGTCGCGCGCGGAGGAGAACATCTGCCCGGTGCCGGGCCAGTTGAAGGTGCCCTGGACGTCGCCGGGCGCGCCGACCGCGCGGCCCTCGGCGGAATAGCCCTGCACCGCGCGGCGGCGAAACTCCGGCGCCAGCTGCCCGCGCGCATTGCCGCGCGGCACCGGCATGACCGTCGAGCTCATGCCGAGCGGCGCCAGCACGCGTTCGCTCAGGAGCTTGGCGAACGGGGTGTCGAAGCGGCGCTGCAGCGCGAGCGGCAGCAGCACGAAGCCGGTATTGGAATAGATGTCCTGCTTGCCGGGCTGGTGGCTGTCGTCGGCCTTCCAGGCCTCGAGATAGCGGATGAAGTCGGGCAGCGTGTACGGCCCGCGGTGCCACGGCTCGTATTGCTGCGGGGTGCGGTGCAGCCCGGAAGTGTGGCTCGCGAGCTCCCCGAGCGTGACCTTGCGGATGTCGCCGCCGCGGGCGAGCTCGGTCACGTATTTGGCGACGGGATCGTCGAGCCTGACCTCGCCTTGCTTGACCGCCTGCGCCAACAGGGTCGCGGAAAACACCTTGCCGACCGAAGCGAGGTTGAACAGCGAGTCCGGGGTGACCGGCTGCTTGCGCGCGACGTCGGCCATGCCGTAATTGTAGAACAAGGTGCGGCCGTCGATATGGACCGCGACCGCCATGCCGCCGGCGGCGATCAGCATCGGCTGCACGTGCCGCCTGACCAGCTGCTCGATCTCGGCATCGCTCTCGGCGCGCGCGCT
>CAVQIP010000055.1:0-513412 GCA_963712565.1 uncultured Alphaproteobacteria bacterium
CCAGCTTATCGGTCAGATCGAAGGGCATCGTCCGATTTCACCCCGTCCCCGTCGGCTCTGGTCGCGCCCGGTTCAAAGCCTATCCATAACCAGATAAGCCTGCCAGACCTACGGGTATGTAGGCTCTCGCAGGCTTTTTTCATGCGCCGCGTTCGGGATTCGGCTTCGTCCATCCGCTCGAGCCCGGCGACGATGTGCCTCGAAGCACACGGTGCGTCCCGGCGCTGAAGCTTTATCGATGGCAGCAGCGGCGGGCGCAATCCTGCCGGCTGACGCTGGTGCTCCGCTATGATAGGAGCAGTTTCCCCGCGGGCCGACCGGCACCCGCGCTCACCGCGTCGACGAAGCCAAAGCGCGCTCGATGAAACCCGCTGCCTTTGAATATGCCAGACCCGCGAATCTCGACGAGGCTTGTGCCATGCTCGCCGCCGGCGACGACGCACGGATCATCGCCGGAGGCCAGACCCTCGTCCCGCTCATGGCCATGCGGCTCGCCCGGCCGAAACGGTTGATCGACATCGCCCGCATCCCCGATCTTGCCTTCGTGCGCCAGGACGGCGACACGGTCGCGATCGGCGCCACCACGCGCCAGTGCGTGCTCGAGCACGATCCCCTGGTCCGCGCCGCGGTGCCGCTGCTCGCCAAGGTCATGCCCTTTGTCGGCCACGCTCCCATCCGCGCCCGCGGAACCGTGGGCGGCTCGCTCGCCAACGCCGATCCGGCGGCGGAGATCGCACTGGTGGCCGTCACGCTCGGCGCGACACTGGTCTATCGGGAAGGCGCTGCGACCGGCGAAATTGCGGCTTCCGAATTCTTCATCGGGCCGATGATGACGGCGCTGCCCGCCGCCGGCTGTCTCACGGCCGTGCGCTTTCCGGTCTGGCGCGATGCGCGCATCGGCGTCGGCTTCCACGAGGTCAACGCGCGCAAGAGCGACTTCGCCTTTGCCGCGGCGGCGGCGCAGATCGCGCTCGACGGCGACGGCATCTGCCGGCGTCTGGCGCTGGGCATCGGCGCGATCACGCCATGTCCGCTGCGGCTCGATGCGGTGGCCGCGGCGTTGATTGGAACGCGCGCCGAGGAGCCCGTTGCGCGCGAGGCCGTGCGCGCGGCGCTCGCCGAGATCGAGCCGATGGCCGATCTGCACGCGTCCGCCGACTACCGGCGCCGCGCCGCGGCGAGCCTCGCCGTGCGCGCGATCACCGATGCCTATCGGGCTGCCGAGGACGCGCATGCGCGTTGAACTGACCGTCAACGGCGAGACGCACGGGGTCGAGGTCGAGCCGCGCACGAGCCTGCTCGACTGCCTGCGCGAGCGGCTGTCGCTGACCGGAGCGCATGCCGGCTGCGAGCACGGCGTGTGCGGGGCCTGCACCGTGCTGCTCGACGGCGCGCCGGTGCGCTCCTGCCTGATGTTCGCCGTGCAGGCCGACGGCTACGCCATCACCACCATCGAAGGCTTGGCGCCGGGGCCGGGCGAGCTTTCGCCGGTTCAAGATGCCTTCTGCGAGACCCACGGCATGCAATGCGGCTATTGCACGCCGGCCATGATTCTCACGGCGCACGCGCTGCTCGCCGACAATCCCGCCCCCAGCCGCGCGGACATCGTCGAAGCCATCTCCGCCAACATTTGCCGCTGCACCGGCTACGCGCAGATCGTCGAGGCGATCGCGCTCGCGGCCGAGCGCACGCGCAGCCTCAACCGGCCGGCGAGCAAGGCATGACGAAGCCCTTCCGCTTCGTGTCGACCGATCGTCGCGTGCGCGAGGATCGGCGCTTCGTCGTCGGCAAGGGCCGCTTCGCCGCCGACATCGTCGCGCCGGGCACGCGGCACGTCGCTCTGGTGACATGTCCGCACCCCGCCGCGCGCATCATCGCGATCGACAAGGCCGCGGCGCTCGCCCTGCCCGGGGTGCATTACGTGCTCGACGGCCGCGAGCTGGCCGCCGCAACGCAGCCGCTGCTGGCCGGCCTCGATACGCCGAAGGTGCCGCGCCGCCCGCTCGCCGTCGACGTCGCGCGCTATGCCGGGGAATGGGTCGCGGCCGTGGTCGCGGACACGCGCGCGCTCGCCGAGGACGCCGCCGAGCTGGTCGGCGTCGAATACCAGCCGCTGCCGTTCGTGCTCGACGGCGAGGCGGCCTACAGGCCGGGCAGCCCGGTCGTGCATGCGGATCACGGCTCCAACGTGCTGCTCGATCGCACCTTCGTCTGGGGCGAGGTCGAGAAGGATTTCGCCGAGAGTCCGCACCGGCTGTCGCTGCGCGTGACCTGGGGGCGCAGCTCGACGGTGCCGGTCGAGACCTTCGGCGTGCTCGCGAGCTGGGATCCCTGGCGCGAGATCCTCGACGTCTTCGCCTCGGTGCAGATGCCGCGCTTCCCCGACCAGGTCGCGCTCGCGCTCAAGCTGCCGGGCTCCTCGGTGCGAGTGCACAACGACGTCGACGTCGGCGGCAGCTACGGCGTCAAGCGCGGCATCAAGCACGCGGTGCTGGTCGGCTACCTCTCGCGCCGGCTCGGTTTCCCGGTGCGGCTGATCGAGGACCGCCTGGAGAACATGCGCGGCGGCGACGGTCACGGCCCCGAGCGCAACTTCGACATCGAGGTCGCCTTCGACGACCTGGGCCTGATCCGCTCGATGAAGATGCGCGCGCTCGACAACGTCGGCGCCTATGCCGGGCGATCGCCGTTTCAGCTCGGCAAGCCGATCGGCGCGATCGTCGGGCCGTACCGCATCAACAGCGTGCAGTACCGCGCCATCGCCGTGACCACGAACAAGACCGTGCAGGAGGCGGTGCGCGCGTTCGGCCAATCGCCGACCAACTACGCCATCGAGCGCGCGATCGAGGAGGTTGCCCGGCATCGCGGGCTCGATCGCCTGGAGGTGCGGCGGCGCAACCTGATCCGGGCCGAGCAATTTCCCTATCTCATTCCCAGCGGCACCACCTATGACAGCGGCGACTACCATGCCGTCATCGACAAGGTCATGGCCCGCGCCGATTACGCGGGGCTTATCGCCGAGCGCGACCGCCTGCGCGGGCAGGGCCTGCTCGCCGGCATCGGCATGGCGGCCTGCCTCGAGCCGAGCGGCGCCAACTCGACCTTCGAGCCGCTGCTCAACCCGAAGAACGAGACCACGACCTATACCAACTCCTGCCGCATCACCGTCGATGTCGGCGGTGCCGTCACCGCGACCATCCACACGCTCTCGGCCGGCCAGGGACACGAGACGCTGGTCGGCACCGTCATCGGCGAAGTGCTGGAGATCGATCCCGACCGCATCCGCGTGGTGCGGCCCGACTCGCTTGCGTCGCTGCCGAGCCAGAGCCCGGTCGGAAGCCGGATGGCGATCATGCTCGGCGGGGCCGCGTTCCACGCCGCGCAAAAACTCAAAGCGCGGATGCTCGCCATCGCCGCGCACGACCTCCAGATCGCGCCGGAGCGCGCCGCCTATGACGCCGGCGACGTATTCGACCGGGCCGCGCCGGCGAACCGGCGCAGCTGGGCCGAGCTCGTGACCATCGCTCACCGCAACTTTCATCGTTTGCCGCCCGGCACCGAGCCCGGGCTCGCCTTCAGCCACGTGATGCAGGTGCCGACCGGCGGCAAATTGCCGACCGCCGATGGCCGCGTGCAGATGTATCCCTGCTTTGCCTTCGAGTTTCATCTCATGCTCATCGCGATCGATCCCGATCTCGGCAAGCCCGAGATCAAGCGCTACTTCGTCGGTCACGACTGCGGTACCGTGATCAATCCGAAGATCGTGCGCGGCATGACCATGGGCGGCATCGCCCACGGCATCGGCGCGGCGCTGTACGAGGAGTTCGCCTACAACGAAGAGGGCCAGCTCGTCGCCCAGAGCTTCATGGATTATCTGCTGCCGTCGGCGCACGAGGTGCCGCCGGTCGAGATCATCCATCACGAGACGCCGTCGCCGCACACCGTCTTCGGCCAGAAGGGCTCGGGCGAATCCGGCTATCTCGGCGCGCCGGCGGCGATCGCGAGCGCGGTCAACGACGCCGTGCATCCGCTCGGCATCGTAATCAACAGTCTGCCGATCAAGATCGCGCAACTCGGCGATATGATCGCCGCTGCGCGCAAGGAGACCTGACACCGTGCTGTCGTCCCCGCGCAAGCGGGGACCCATCGCGCCCAACACCGGTCCCCCGGGATATGGGTCCCCGCCTTCGCGGGGACGACAAATTGAGAAAAAAGGAAACGGAATGATCATCGACGTGCATGGGCATCTCGTTCCGCCCGATCTTCTCGCCGCGATCCGCAAAGAGCACGGGCGCTTTGCCTCGCTGCGGCTGGTCGAGGACGCCGGCAGCCTGGCGATCGCGTTTGCCGGCGGCAAGCCGTCGCGGCCGATCATGAAAGGACTGAGCGACGTGGCGGGACGGCTCGCCTGGATGGACAAGCAGGGGATCGACCGCCACGTGGTCGGCGGCTGGCCGGACTGGTTCGGCTACGAGCTGCCGGCGGCGGAAGGCGAGGCCTGGTGCCGGCTGTTCAACGACGCGCAGCTCGCCGTCGCGAAGGCCGAGCCCCGCTTCGTGCCGCTCGCCAGCGTGCCGTTGCAGGACGGCGCGCGCGCGGCCGCCGTGCTGAAGGCGGCCGTCGCGGCGGGCTTCCCCGGCGCGATGATCTCGACCTTGCCGCGCGGGATCGGCAGCGTGCTCGACGCCGCCGACCTCGATCCATTCTGGGCGGCGGCGGACGAGACCGGCGCCGTCGTCCATATCCATCCCAGCTATGACGCCGGCGACACGCGCGTAAACGACTACGGCCTTGCCAACGGCGTCGGCCGCATCAGCGACGCCATCGTCGCGGTGGCGCGGCTGCTGTGCAGCGGCCATGTCACGCGCTACCGCAACGCCAGGATTTTCGTTCCGATGGGCGCCGCTGCCTTGCCCTTCCTCCTCGGGCGCCTCAAGCGCAACCACAGGATCACGCCCGGGATCGGCGATCCGGCCGAGGGACTTGCGCGGCTCTACACCGACAGCATTCTGCACGACCCGCGGGTGCTGCGATTTGTCGTGGAGATCATCGGCGCCGACCGTGTGATGATGGGCTCGGACATGCCGTTCCCGATCGGCGACGAGGAGCCTGCCAAGATCGTCGCCAGCGCCGGACTGAAACCGGAGCAGGTCGCCTCGATCAACGGCGGGCTTGCCGCCAAGTTGTTCCGGCTCGCATAGACTCGTAGTCCGCACGGAGCGCAGCGCAATGCGGGAGAACCTCGCCGCCGCCGCACAAATCCCGGATTGCGCTTCGCTCCATCCGGACGACGAACTCGCTCGCGATGTGGAGGAGAAAACATGACCGTAACTCGCGTCAATCGTTTGACATGCCTGGCCGCGCTTGCGATCGCGCTCGCTGCAGCGCCATCCAACGCACAGCCGCTGGAAAAAATTTCCATCGTGATCTTCAGCGCGCCGTCGCTCGGCGCCTTCATGCCGCCGGTGATCAAGGCCAGACAGTTCGACCGCGCGAACGGACTCGATATCACGTTCCAGGAACGCACGCCCGACGCCTATACGGCGCAGTTCAATTCCGGGGAATTCAAGGTCGGCGGCAGCGCCGCGATGCTCACCATCGGGCTCGCCGATATCCGCGGCGTGAAGGTGAAATATCTCTTCAACCTGTTCGACTTCTGGGGCGCGGTGGTCACCTCGCGGCCGGAGATCAAGACGCTCAAGGACCTCGAAGGCAAGCAGCTCGCGGCTGCCCGCGCCACCACCAATTTCGTCATGTTCGAATTCTTCGCCAAGAAGCTCGGCGTGGACGTGGCGAAGATTCAGGTCGTGAACACGGCGACGCCCGGCCTCGTCGGCTATGCGCTCGCCGACCGCGCCGACGCGGTGCAGATATGGGAGCCGGCCTACACGCTGCTGCGCGCCAAGAAGCCGGACATCCGCACGCTCGATGCCGGCATCGAAAAGACCTGGAAGGCCTTCGCCGGCGGCAGCCGCATCCCCTATCTCGGCGTCGGCGCCCATGCCGACTGGGCGGAGCAGAACCCGGCGCTGGTGGCGAAGCTCTACGCCACCTACAAGGCGGCGGCGGAATGGATCGCAAAAAATCCGGACGCGGCGGCGCCGCTCATCGCGCCCGGCGCATCGGCGGATGACGTCAAGGCGATGGCCTCGCTGATCCGCAGCAATGAACGACTGGCCATGGGCCTTGCCGCGGCCGGCGATATCCGCAACGAGATCGAGGCGGTCTACAAGGCCGGCATCGACGTCGGCTATTTCCCCGCCCTGCCGTCGCGCGAGACGATCTACGGCAAGTCGATCCCATGACCGGCGATCCGCGTCTCGTCCGCCTCCTGCAGGCGACCGCGAGCACTTTGGTGCTCGCTGGGCTCTGGCAGGTCGCTTCGCTGTTCTTTCCGCACTATCTGTTCCCGCCGGTGCCCGATATCGTCGCGCGTACGGTGGGCATCGTGTTGAGCTGGCCGCTGCTCGCCGAGGTGCTCATCACGGCGCTGCGGATTTTCGCGGGGCTGCTCGGCGCGTTCGTGCTGGGTTGCATGATGGCGCTGATGATCGGCCGCTCGCCGCGGATCGAAAGCTACGTCACCCCGGTGCTGGTATTCCTGCAGGGCATCCCGGCGCTGTCCTGGGTGGTGATCGCCATCATCTGGTTTCACGGCATCGAGTTTCGCATCTTCTTCATCATGGTGATGACGACCTTGCCGGCCTTCACCTTCCAGATCCTCGACGCATTCCGCTCCATGTCGAAGGACCTGTTCGAGATGACCATGTCGTTTCGGCCGCGGCGCTGGACGCTGTTCCGGGTGTTGATCGTGCCGACGATCGTGCCCGGCATCCTGACCGCCTGGAAGGTCAATCTCGGCAACGCCGCGCGTGTGGTCGTGGTGGCGGAGCTCGTCGGCGCTACCGGCGGCGTCGGCTATGAGCTGCTGCGCCAGCAGCAATTGTTCGACATGGCCGGGGCCATCGCCTGGACATTGCAGCTGGTGCTGTTCGTACTGGTGGTGCAGCAGACCATCGCGGCAATCGAAGGCTGGGCGCTGCGCTACCGCGCGGTCTCCGAGCGCGCGTTTTGAGTCGGTTGGACATGGCGCAACCGGTCATCCGCTTTCGCGACGTGAGCAAGGTGTTTCGCCGCCCCGATGGCCGCGGCGATCTCCTGGCGGTGGACAGGCTCTCGTTCGAGGTCGCGCCGGGCGAGATCGTCGCCGTGCTCGGCAAGACCGGCTGCGGCAAGTCCACCATGTTCAACCTGATCGCCGGTTTGATCGAGCCCACCTCCGGCGAAATCGCCGTGAGCGGCCGTGATCCGTTTCGCGAGTTCGACTACTTTCGCGGCAAGGTCGGCATCGTCTTTCAGGGTGACCGGCTGATGCCCTGGCGCACCGCGCTCGCGAACGTGCTGCTCGGTCTTGAAATCCTCGACGCCGAGCCGACGAAAGCACAGGCGGTGGCGCGGGGCTGGCTCGAACGGCTCGGCCTCGCGGGGCACGAGAACGATTACCCCCACGCGCTCTCCGGCGGCATGCGTCAGCGGGTTTCGATCGCACGCGCCTTCGCCGTCGAGCCGGAGCTTCTCCTCTGCGACGAGCCGTTCTCCTCGCTCGACGAGATGACGGCGCGCGATCTGCGCGCGGAATTCGTCCGGCTGGTGCGGCAGAACGGCAAGACCGCGGTCTTCATCACCCATCATATCGGCGAGGCGATGGAGATCGGCGACCGCGTCCTCGTCTGCCATCGCCCGGCGCGCATCGCCTTCGAGGCGCGCATGGATCGCGCCGCCGCCGCCGGCACGCGCGAGCGGATCCACGAAAAAATTCTCGAAGTGCTCTCGCTCGAAGCGCCAGCCGTCGGATGAACGGCCGCGGCTAGAATTCCTGCAGCAGCCGGCCGTAGCCTTCGATGCGGTCGTCGACGCCGACGAGGCGCAGCGCATCCCAGACGCAGGCCTGCGAAGCAGCCATCACGCTCACGCCAAATTCGCGCTCGAGTTCCTCGATCGCCTCGATCACCGGCCAGTGCGGCGACGGGAAGAAGATCGCGTCGGCTTGCGGGTGCGCGCGCATCAGCGTGCGGCCCAAGTCGCGCGCGGCCGTCACCGGGATGCGCCCGAACTGGTTGATGGCCCGCCCCAAACCCGTGGCGCCGAGGACCTCGCAGCCGTAGCGTTCGGCGTCGGCACTCAACCGCGCGTCCTCGCGCGCACCATAGGGATGCGCGACCACCACCTTCCGGCAGCCCAGCCGCTTCGCCGCCTTCTCCTGCGCCGCGACGCTCGACGAGACCTTGACGCCGAGCTCGGCCGCGAGCGTGCGCAGCGTATCCTGCGCGTTCTGCTGGCCGCGGGAGAGATTGACCGGTACGCCGCCGAGAAACACGATGTCGACGCCGGCTGCTGCCAGCTCGCGCGCGGCCCGCATGCTCATGTCGTAGGCCTGCTCGAGCTCGCTGTCGCTGCGTTCGATCACGGTCAGTGTCGTGATGACCAGCGTCACGCCGGCGGGAACCAGCTTGTAGAATTCATAGGGGAAGATTTCCGCGCTCAGCGGCGGGCAGGTATAGCCGATGCGGGCGCGATACCCGTAGGTTTCACTGCGGCTCGATGGTTGCCAATTCATCGCTCAACTCTGCCCGTTCCCGTCGGGAACGTCGCGAAACGACGTGACGAAGTTTTCCGCCGATATTACAATGGGATTTGACGCCATGCCGCCCGCCGCCGCAAGAATGACGACAGCATCGAGGAGTCCCATTCGATGACCACGCGCGAGCAGAACGACTTCCTGACCCGGACCGGGGCGGGGACGCCGATGGGCATTCTGCTCCGCCGCTATTGGATTCCCGCGCTGCTGACGGACGAGGTGCCGGAGCCTGACTGCCCGCCGGTGCGCGTGAAGCTTCTCTCGGAGCGGCTGCTGGCGTTCCGCGACAGCCGGGGGCGCGTGGGCGTGATCGACGAGTTCTGCGCCCACCGCGGCGTGTCGCTCTGGTTCGGGCGCAACGAGGAGAACGGGTTGCGCTGCGCCTATCACGGCTGGAAATATGACGTCACCGGCCAGTGCACCGAGGTTCCCTCCGAGCCCGAGGCGAGCGGCTTCTGCAAGAAGATCAAGCTCACGTCCTATCCATGCGTCGAATTGGGCGACGTCATCTGGGTCTATATGGGGCCCCCGGAGCACAAGCCCCCGCTGCCCAATTTCGAGTGGGTCAACGTGCCGCGCTCGCACCGCTTCGTTTCGAAGCGCACCCAGGAATGCAACTACCTCCAGGCCATGGAAGGCGGCATCGATTCGGCGCACGTCTCGTTTCTACACCGTCACGACCTGCGCAGCGATTCGCTCCATGTCGGCAAGGGCGCCGAGCTCACGCGCGAGACCGATGCGCGCTTCGAAGTGGTGGAGACCAAGGGCGGCATGGTCATCGGCGTGCGCCGTCCGGCCCACGCGGGCCATCTCTACTGGCGCATCACCCAATGGGTCATGCCGTTTCACAGCATGATTCCGCCTTACGGCGAGAACGCGCTCAACGGCCACGCCTGGGTGCCGATCGACGACGAGAACTGCATGTCCTGGTGTTTCACCCATCACCCCACGCGGCCGCTGTCCGATCACGAGCTCGACACCATGCGCAAGGGCGGCGGCATCCACGTCAAGCTGATCCCCGGCACCTTCCGTCCGGTGGTCAACAAGGACAACGATTACATGATCGACCGCGCCGCCCAGCGCGCGAACAGGTCCTATTGCGGCGTCGCCGGCATCGCCATGCAGGACGCCGCGATCCAGGAGAGCATGGGTCCGATCCAGGACCGCAGCAAGGAAAACCTGGTCTCCACCGACAACGGCGTGATCATGGCGCGCATACGCCTTCGCAAGGCGGTGCTGGCCGTAGAGGAGGGCAGGGTGCCCGACGGCATCGATCCGGCGACCCACGCAGTGCGCTCGGCCTCGATCGTGCTGCCCGAAAACGTCAGCTTCTACGAGGCCGCGGCCGACGCGCTTGAAGCACGCGAGGGGGTGACGCATACCTCGGTTTGAGGCTGCGCTGTGAACGCCGCCGAACCTGCTTCCTTCGACATCGCCGATCTCACTCCCGCGCAGCTGCTGGGAGGGCGTCTGGGGCCGACGCGGTTGTCGCTCGGATCCCGGAAAACGCGCTTAAGGCGTGGTGATGAGCGAGCGTCCGACTGTCGTCATAGCGTTCGTCGCACGGGAGGCAAGTAATGCGGGGATTTCGTGGGCTGTTGGCGATCGCGCTGTTCATGCTCGGTCTGTGCGCGACCGAGCGTGGCGGAGGAGGGATATCCATCCGGCTGGTCAGATCAGACCGTCCCGCGGACCGAGCGTGGCGGAGGAGGGATATCCGTCCAGGCTGGTCAAGATCATCGTTCCGTTCCCGCCGGGGTCCACGCTCGACGCGCTGGCCAGGATCATGACCGAGCAGATGGCGCAGCGATGGGGCCAGCCCGTCATTATCGAGAATATCAGCGGGGGCGGCGGCAATATCGGCACGGATCGCTTCGCGCGTTCCGCGCCCGATGGCTACACCTTGATGTTCAGCCCGCCCGGGCCGCTCACCATCAATCCCTTGCTGTACAGCGACGTCGCCTACGATCCGGCAAAGTTCGTGCCGATCACGCTGCTTGCGCGCGTTCCGAACGTTCTCGTCGTCCGCAACAGTATCGGCGCGCGCTCGGTCGCGGAGTTCGTCGCGCTCGCGAAGGTCAATCCGGACAAGCTCACCTATGCCTCCCAGGGCGTCGGCTCGACCGCCTTCCTGACCGCGAAGCTGTTCGAAACGAGGGCTGGTATTCGGCTCGTGCACGTGCCCTATCGGGGCGCCGGGCCGGCGCTCACCGATATCGTCGCTGGTCATGTCGACATGATGTTCGATACCGCCGTGACCTCGTCGCCTTTGCATCGGGCCGGCACTGCCAGAATCCTGGCCATCGCCGGTCCGGAGCGGTTGAGCGCGCTGCCGCAGGTGCCGACATTCGCCGAGTCCGGAATGCCCGATTTCCGGTCGATCACCTGGTTCGGTTGCGTCGCGCCGGCCGGTACGCCGGCGTCGATTGTCGAAAAAGTGCAAAAGGACATCGTTGAGATCGTTGGGCGACCGCAGGTGAGTGCGAGGCTCATCGAACTCATGCTGGAACCGGTCGCAAGCACGCCGGCGCAGGCGGCGCAGTTCTTCGTCGATGAGACGGCGCTGTGGGGCAAGGTGATCCGGGATACCGGCGTGAAAGCGCAGTAGTCGCCCCGCCGCTGCCGGGGTGGCGCTAGGTCTTCGGCCCGGGCATCGCCGGCGGGTGCCCCGGTCCCCAATAGTTCGTCGGGGTGTCGTCGCCCCAGACCTTCGGACGCTGCGGGCGGTCCTGATGCCAAGGCCGCGGCTCGAAATAGCCGAGGTCCTCGTCGTGCATGACGTCGAGATCGGTGAAGAACTCGACCGTGATGCCATCGGGGTTCTTGTGGTAGATCGCGATATTGTGGCCGATCAGGTGCCGGATCGGCCCCCAGAACAGCTTGATGTTCTTGCGCGCGAGAAAGTCGCAGGCGCGGTTGATCTCGGCCTCGTCGCGCAGCTCGAAGGCGATGTGATGGATGTTGGAGTTGTCGGCTTGCAGCAGATTGATGGTGTGGTGGTCGCGGCTGCAACGCAGGAAGGCGAAGAAATCGCTGCGCCAGTCCGAGACCTTGAATCCGAGCACGTCGCAGTAGAACTTCACGGTCCCCGCCACGTCGGGGGTATGGAAGGCGACGTGTCCCAGTTTGCGCGGCATGACGCCGGTATAGCTGTCGTCGTCCTCGGCAAAGCCGTAGTCGGAGAAGATTTCGACGCCGGTGCCTTTGGGATCGGTGAACATGATGGCCCGTGCGATGCCGGGGGTGATGTCGCTCCGCGGCTCGGACTTGATCCCGGCCTTGGACAAGCGCGCGGAGAGCTCGCCGAGATCGCTCCCCGGCGCAACTTGAAAGGAGAGCCGCAGCCCCGCCGGCCGCTCGCCGTGCTCGAGCACGATCACCTCCTGCCCGGGCTTGGTCGCGAGGATCGCACGGTTCTTCTCCTTGGCAACGAGGCTCAAGCCGACGACGCGCGTGTAATAGTCGAGCTGGCGCTCGAGATCGGGCGTGGTGAGCGTCGCATGTCCTATTCGCTTGACCTGCAGCATCGAACTTCTCCTATGGGAGGACGGCCCGCCACATGCCGGGTGCTCTCCGAGTCACCCGCCGTCATCCACCCGGCTTATGCGCCCGCACCGGCACCGACATCGCGCCGATCGGATCGATTTGCGCGAGCATCACGTCACCCGGCTTGACCGGGCTCACCCCCTCGGGCGTTCCCGTGAAAAGCACGTCACCGGGGTAGAAGCTGTAGAAGGTCGAGCCCCACTCGATCAGCTTGCGGCAGTCATAGATCAGCTGCTTGGTGTTGCTGTTCTGCTTGAGCTCGCCGTTGACCGAAATCTTGAGCGGCACGTTGTCGGGATCGGGAATCTCGTCGGCGGTGACCAGCCACGGCCCGAGCACGGAATAGCTGTCGATCGATTTGCGGAAGCTGCGGTCTTCCGGGCCGCGCGCGGTCATGTCGAGGCCGATGCTGTATCCGATGACGTAATCGAGCGCCTTGTCGCGCGGGATGTCGCTGCCTTGTTTGCCGAAGATGATCGCGAGCTCGACTTCATGCTCGTTGCGCCGCTCGGGGAAGCGGATCGCCACGCCCTCGGACGGGCCGACCAGCGACGAGTTGGCTTTGAGGAACAGTCCGGCGGTGCCGATGGCCGGCGACGGCTTGGTGTTCTGCGTTGCCGCCCGCGCCGCCATCTCCTCGATATGGGCCTTGTAGTTGGTGGGGGCCGCCACCAGCTTGGACGGCCGCGCCACCGGCGGCAGCAGCTTGACTTGCGAAACCGGTTTCCCCGGCGCCTTCGCCGCCATCTCCTCGAGCCGCGAGCGCCACGCCGGGAGCGCCGCGATCACGGCGTCACCCTTCATGGCATAGGGAGCGGCCGCCCTGATCTGGGTTTGCGCCTCGGTGACATCGTGCACGAGGTCCCCGCGCACCACCCCCAAGCGATCGTCATCATACCGGCATAGCTTCATGGCATACTCCCGTGTAAGCGGCTCATTCGGTCGCCGACCTCAGTGCTGTCATCGCACGACAAGCCCCACTTGGGCACTGACACATTCACCTCGGCCTGAAGATTTCCTTGAACAACCCCTGCCATTTCTTTTGCTCTTCCCCGGCGAAGATGGTGGCAACGATCTTCTTCCCCTTCAACATGTCGGTCACGTCGGCAGGGTTGACCGGTACGTCCGGTCGGGTCGGCATGCGGCCGCGCTTGGTGAGGAACCTCTCGGCCTCGCGGCTCACCATGAAATTCGCGCCGAGCAGCGCGGCCTTGGGATGCGGCGCCTGCGAATTGATGCCGACCGCGCCGAAGAACAGTGCGACCGGATCGAGCGCCCAGAAATCGATCGGCGCCCCGGACAACCGCACATTGACGGTCAAGGACGCGTAATTGTTGAGCGCGAGCCAATATTCGCCCGCGCCGACGGAGCGTGCGAGCGCAAGATGCCCGTCGACCATGATCGGCTTGAGCATGGCCACGAGGTCCTTGAGCAGCTTCTTGCCGCGTTCTTCGCCGTAGTAGCCGATCATCGCGCTCAGCCACTCGTCATCGGTGTCGTCCAGCGCGATCTTGCCGGCCCATTCCCTGCGGTTGAGAAACTCCTCGTAGCTTTTCGGCAGGTCGGCTTTCTTGACCAGATTGGTGTTGTAGGCAGGTGTGTTGTAATTCGCGTAGACGCCGTACCAGCGCCGGTTCGGATCGCGCGCCTCTGCAATGAGACCGCGCGCCTCCGGCGGATCGAACTGCAGCAGCGCGTCGTCGGGCAGGCGGTTCACGGTGGTGGTGACGGCCAGATCCCAGCTGCGCTGCCGGGCCCGGTTCTCGATTGCGATGCGTGACAGGATGATCGAATCGGACGAGCGCACGTAGTTCACTTTCACGCCGGTCGCGTCCTCGAACAATTTCCAGAGCGGCAGGCCCTCCTGCTCGTTCATCGAGGAATAGACGGTCAGCGAGCCCTCGGCGCGGGCGGCGGCGGCGAGATCGGAAACCAGCCAGGATGGCCGCGCCGCCGCAGCGGTGCCTTCCGGGCCGTCCTGGGCGCGCGCTGGCGATGCGGCCGCCACCGTACCAACGGCGAGCAGAATGGCGAGCGCCGCGCACGCATCGGGCAGGAAAGGCAACCTCGTCGTGGGCGCCGTCACCGCTCAATCCTCGGCCAGGCCCATGTCTTCGGCGAGCTTCCTGTAACGCGCCATATCGAGGTCGAGGAACTGGGCGAAGTCGTTCGCCGTGCCGCCGCGGATGTCGTAGTCGAGCGTCAAAATCTGGTTGCGCACCTTGGGATCGTTCATCGCGTCGTTGGCGAGTTCGTTCCAGCGCGTGACAATGTCGCTTGGTGTTCCCGCCGGCGTCGCCAGGCCGCACCAGGCGAGGACCTCGAAGCCGGGGTAACCGAGTTCCGCCATGGTCGGAACATCGGGGAGCCGTGGCGATCGCTTGAGGCTGGTGATGGCCAGCGGCCGCAGCTTGCCGCTCGCGATATGCGGCGTGGCCGCCCCGGTGCTGGTGATCATGAACTGCACGTTGCCGCCCAATAGCGCGGTCAGCGCCGGCGCGAGCCCTGCGAACGGTACGTGCACGGCGATGTTCTGCGGCAGCCCGGCACGGTGGAACAAGGTCATGGTCGCCAGGTGGTGCGGCGAGCCGTAACCGCCGGTCGAGTAATTGAGCTGGCCCGGCCTGCCGCGCATCATCTGCACCAGCTGCGCGACGCTGTCCGCCGGCAATTCGTCGCGCACCAGCAACACCAGCGGGGCATCGGCCATCAGCACGACGGGCGCGAAGTCCTTGCGCGCGTCATAAGCTAGGTTGCGTTTGAGCGCCGGCATCGAGCCGTGGGTGCTGGTGGTGGCGACGACCAGGGTATGCCCGTCGGGCGCAGCCTGCTTGGCGGCCATCACGCCGATGATGCCGGTCGCGCCTGTGCGGTTCTCCACCACGATCGACCAGCCGAGCCGCGCGGTGATCCATTGGGCGATGACCCGCGGTATGCCGTCATAGGGCCCGCCGGCGGGGTAGGGCACGATGATGCGGATCGGTTTTCCCGGATAGGGCTCGGCGGCGGCGCCCGAGCCCACCGCCCGCAGGCTTGCGATCATCATGGGGGCGGCGAGGAGCCGGACAGCGGAACGGCGGTTCAAATGCACGGCGGTACCTCGGCGATGGTGTTCAATCTAGCAGAGCCCGTGCCCGGATGGAGCAGCGCAGATAAGTTTACGCAATCTGCACCAGCTTGATTGCGTGCGAAATCCGGGGATGACCGTTTCGAACAAGGGGCTCCGGATTACGCCCGGCTTCATCCGGGCTATGCCAGTATTGCCAGCAATCCCTGGCTGCTTGTCTCCCGGCCGACTTTGGGCAGACTGTACCGCGGTTATCGCTGGGAGAAGAAGCAAGATGGCCGAGATCGTCGCCGCCTTCGGGGTCCCGCATACGCCGAATTTTCCCGCCCTGGTGGCAAAGCAAGGACCCGATTGCGGGACGGCGAGGCTCTATGCCGAGATCGCACAGCGCCTCCACGCCGTTCGGCCCGACGTTCTCGTCATCTATACCGATGATCATTTCAATACCTTCTTCCTCGATAATTTCCCGATTTTTGCGATCGGCGTTGCCGACCGGACGTCCGGCCCCAACGATCAGACCGCGATGCCGCGCTATCGCGTCGCGGTCGAGGCGCCGTTGGCGAGCCACCTGCGCGCGAAGACGATCTCGGAGGGCTTCGATGTCACGCTCGCGCAGGAGTTCGAGCTCGATCACTCCATCATGGTGCCGCTGCACTTTCTCACGCCGGAGATGACGATTCCGATCGTTCCGATGTTCATCAATGGGCTCGCACCGCCGCTGCCGAGTTCACAACGCTGCTATGCCTTGGGCCGCACGGTGAAAGCCGCGATCGAGGCTTGGCCGGAGCGCAAGCGCGTCGCCGTGATCGGCAGCGGCAGCTTCTCGCTCGAGATCGGCGGCCCGAAAATTCCGCCCGGCGAGCGCGCCGGCACCCCGGATCCGGAATGGGCGCGGCGCGTGCAAGCCCATCTCGAACATGCCCGCATCGACGAGCTGGTCGCGGAAGCCACGCCCGCGCGCCTGGCGCGCGCCGGCAATATCGCAGGCGAACTGCTCAACTGGATCGCCATGCTCGCCGCGGTCGGCGACCGCAAGCCGGTGTTCATCGCGCCCGAGATCGAGCATGGACATGCCTACGCGGCTTGGCAGCTGGGTTGAGCCATGAGCATCTATGCCGTCAACAAGCTTTGCCGGGACGCGCTGCACGACCCCGCCTTCCGCGCGGCGCTGGAACGCGATCCGCGCTCGGCGATCGCGTCGCTCGCGCTCACCGATGCGGAGCGCACGGCGCTGCTCGCGGGCGATGTCGCCTGGCTCTACGAGCGCGGGGCGCATCCGTTCCTGCTGGCTTATCTCACGCGCTGGGAGCTGTTCGGTCTGACCGTGCCGCTCTACAGCGAGCGGATACGAACTGCGCGGGAACCCGCCGACAGGGAGTAACGCCACCCATGGACGAACCCGACCCGTTCCACCTGTTCCCCTATCGTGCCATCGTCGATCACCCGCCCGTCACCTGGCCGAACGGCGCCAATGTGGCGGTCTGGGTCATTCCCAATATCGAGCACTTCCATTGGGAGATCGGCAACGAGGCGCCGGATGTCCGCAATCATTCGCGTCGCGACTACGGCAATCGCGTCGGCGTTTGGCGCCTGATCGAGGTGATGGAGAGGAACGGAGTCCCCGGCACGGTCGCGCTCAACGCCGAGGTGGGAAAATACTATCCCCGCATCATGGAGGAATGCGCGCGGCTGAAATGGGAGCTGATGGGTCATGGCCTGACCAACTCGGTCATGCTCAGGGGGCTGTCCAAGGACACGGAAACGGCGATCATCGCGCAATCGAAGGAGATCATCGAGAGCTTCGGTCAGAAGATGCGCGGCTGGCTGGGGCCGGGCCTCACCGAGACCTTCGAGACCCTCGATCTGCTGCGCGACCACGGCGTCGAATATGTCTGCGACTGGGTCAACGACGATCTACCCTACCGCATGAACAACGGGCTCTACGCGATTCCCTATTCCGTCGAGCTGAACGACATGCCGCTGTTCAACATGCCGTCGATCGACATCCAGGATTTCCACCGCCGGATTTGCGACGCCTTCGACGTGCTCTACGAGGAGGGCGAGCGCAGTCCGCGCGTCATGGGCATCGCGCTGCATCCGTTCCTGATCGGGACCCCGCACCGGATCAGGTATCTGGATCAGGCGCTGCGATACATTTCCTCGCACCAGAAGGTCTGGTTCGCCACCGGCCACGAGATCATCGACGCCTACCGCAAGCAGGACAAGGCGGCGGCGTGAGACCATCAATGCGGCCGCACGCCCGGTTACCTACTGGGGTTTGAGGCCTGATTCCTGAAAGAACGCGGTCCAGCGTTTCAACTCGCCGGCAATGAAGGCGTTGAGCGTTGGAACGTCGGCGTCCATCGACAGGAACAAGTCGCGCTCGAACCGCTGCTTGAGCTCCGGGGTCTGCAACGAGCGCCGGACCTCCTGGTTGAGCCGGGCGACCATCGGGGCGGGAAGGTCCTTCGGTCCGGCCAGCCACGACCAGATCGCGCCGCCGATGTCGGGATGACCGAGCTCGACGATGGTCGGTAGCTCCTGCAACGCCGGCGCGCGCTCGGTCGAGATCAGCGCCAGCGGCACGAGCGTACCTGCCCGGATGTGCTCGATGGCAGCGGACAGCACGATGCAGCCAAGCGAGACGTGGTTGCCGAGCAGGTCAGTCATGACTGGTCCGCCGCCGCGATACGGAACGTGATTGAGGTTCGGAAGCAGCCCGGGCTTGCGGATGAGCTGCTCCACGACCAGCGCGCCGAGCGTTTGCTGGCCGGGGGAGGCCATGTTGAGCGGCCCCGTGCGATTTCTCGCCAACTGCACCAGATCGGCGAAAGACTTCACGCCCAGGGCGGGATGGGCGACGATGACGAAACTTTCTCCGCCGATCATGGCGATGTGAGTGAAGTCGGAGAGCGCGTCATAGCCGAGGTTCGCCGTGGTCGCGGGCGCGAATATGTGCGGACCGTATCCGCCGATCATCAACGTGTAGCCGTCGGGATCCGCGCGCGCGACCTGGACGGCACCGACGACGCCGCCGCCACCGACGCGGTTTTCGACGTAGAACTGTTGCTTGAAGGTCTTCGATAGCTCCTCGGCGATGAGACGTCCCATCCGGTCGGTGGTGCCCGCGGCCGCGAACGGAACGACGATCTTGACCGGCCTGCTGGGCCAGTCCTGCGCATGGCAGGCGGGGCTCGCGAACAGAAAAACCGCGCCGAGAAACGCGCAACCGGCCGATTTCGCGGTGATCATATTCCCTCCGCCGTCTGCCCTGAATTCATGATCTTGTGTCACTTGACGAGACATCTCAACATCATCCACTCATTGCGCGCGTTGTGACGGCTCGATCAAGGCGGCAGCCTTCTGCACGATCGTTTTTGGCGCGCCATAGGCCGTCGCCAAGAGGCGCTCGATCTCGTCCGCGCTCAGCGGCTCGATCTCCAACTGCGCCTTGTCCGCCTCCGCGCGAAATTCGCCGTCCCCGAGCGTGGCGTCGAAGGCGCGCCGCAAGGCGGCGAGCCGATCGGCGGGCACGCCGGGCGGCGCGACAAATGGGCGGCCGGCCTCCTGCCGAATCAGGATCAACTCCAGTATCTGCTTGTTCTCGCCATCGCCGACGAGCTCGAGCGCGCTCGGCACGTCCGGCAGCTCGGAAAGCTTCGTGAGGCCCATCTGGATCAAAATGTTGAGCAGCTTGTCCCTGATCCAATGCGGGCGCGACGCCTTCATGGTTGACCAGGACAGACCGCAGATGCCCTCGGCCTCGCCGCGCTCGATCGACAACGTGAGGCCGGCGCCGGTGTCGTATCCGGCGATCACCTTGAATTTTGTGCCGATGAGCGCGTTCAACGCCCTGGGCACGATCGCGGTATTGGAGGTGGCGCCGGCAGCGGCGACGATCACCTCGCGCGCGCGGGCAGCCTCGATCGTCTTGACGGGTGATCGATGCCAGGTCGCGCAGACGTTCTGCAATTTGCCGATGCTGCCCAGCCAGTTGAACTTTTGCGCGTCGTAGCGCGCGCTCGCGTTGCCGAACAACGGCTCCATGGCCGCGCCGTTGGTGAAGGCGGCGATGGTCGACCCGTCCTTGTCGGCGGTGGTGTAGAGCGTGCTGGCGGCGGCAAGGCCGGCCGCGGCCGGCATGTTCTTGGCGATGATATTGGGATTGCCGGGAATGTGTCGCGACAGATGCCGGGCGAAGATGCGGGCATAGGTGTCGTAGCCGCCGCCGGCACCGCTGCCGACCAGCAGCGTAATCGATTTCCCCTTGTAAAAGTCCTCGACCGTCTGCGCGACGCCGCCCGTCGGCCAAGCCACCGCGGCGACCAGCAGTGCCGTGAATGCTCGCAGGCCGGTCTTCATCGGCAGTCTCGGACATTTGTCGGCATCGCGTCTCACCTCGCCGTCGATCGATGGCTCGACCAATAGACTCAAAACTCCCGGAACAGCCGGCCAAATCCTGCGATACGGTCATCGATGCCGCAGCGTCGGAGCGCGTCCCAGACGATCGCCTGATGCGCCGTCATCACGTTGACGCCGAACTCGCGCTCGAGCGGATCGATTGATTCCGCCGTCGGCCAATGCGGCGACGGCAACAGGATCGAATCGGCGTCCGGATGCTTGCGCATCAGCGTGCGCCCCATCTCGAGCGCGGCGTGACGCGGGATGCGCCCGATCTGGTTGAACGCGCTGCCCCAGCCGGTCGCGCCCAGCACCTCGCAGCCGAAATGGGCGCCATAGCTTGCGATCCGCTCGGTCTCGCTCAGTTCGTAGGGCTGCGCCACCACCACCTTCTTGCAGCCGAGCGCCTTGGCCGCTCTCGCCTGCGCCGACGCGCTGGTGGAGACCTTGACCCTCAGCTCGGCTTCGAGGTCGACGATCATCTGCTCCGAGTTGGCATAACCTTTCGACAGGTTGATCGGAACGCCGCCGAGCACCACGATGTCCACGCCCGCTGCCGCCATTTCGCGCGCCGCCTTCATGCTGATGTCGTAGGAGCGGTCGACCTCGCTCTTGCTGCGCACCACGATGGCAAGCGTGGTGATGACCAGCGTCACGCCGGCGGGAACGATCTTGTAGAATTCATAAGGAAAGACTTCGGTGGTGAGCGGCGGCGAGGTGTAGCCGATGCGAGCTCGATATCCATAGATGCGCTCGCGCAGTGATGATGTTGTCATCGTGATGTCGACATCTGCTGCCGAAAGCGCCGGCGTTGCCCGAGCAAGTCGATCAAAAGCTAGCGGCATGATCACAGCTTGTCCACGCGCATCGCCGCTGGCATCGGACTTCATGGGATTGTCACGCCGCTAAAATACGGTGACAATTTTCAGATGCGCTTGGAAGCGTTCTAAGGAATGAACATGTCGCCTCGCTGTCGTGCGTTCCTCCGCTCATTGCGAATCCTCGGCTTGTTGGCGCTGCTCGCGGCATTCGCACCGGCGCCCGCCGCGCTCGGCGCCGGCACCGTCACGATCGGGGACCTCGTCTTCGTCAACAAGGCGCTGGTCGGGGTTGGACGATTGCCGTCCGGTCTGCGCGACAAGTTCGGGGAAACCTTCGGCTCCGGATCCGGCATCGCGCTCGATCCGAAGTCGTGGACGAGAACGCCCGCCGGCTACCAGGGCGTGTTCTATATGGTGCCCGACCGCGGCCACAACGACGGCAACGGAACGATCGACTATCGCGCGCGCGTCAACAAGCTGTCGATCGCCTTCACGCCGCTCGACGATCCCGCGGCCGTGCCGATGACGGAGCGCCAAAACAGCGTCGTCGCCAAGCTGATCGATACGATCTTGCTCACCGACGCGGCGGGCGAAGCGCTCACCGGGCTCGATCCGGACGGCATCCGCCGCGCCGCGAACGGCTTGCCAGACCTGCCGCAGGCGCCGAACGGCCGCGTCAGCATCGATGCCGAATCGCTGGTGCTGCTGCCCGATGGCGGGTTCCTGATCGGCGACGAATACGGCCCCTACATCTATCGCTTCTCGCCGACCGGCCGTCTGCTCGCGGCCATCAGACCGCCGCAGGCGTTCCTCCCCACGCGCAAGGGCAAGGATCACTTCGCCTCCAACAATCCCGGGCCGGGGGGCCAAGCGGCGGAGCCTCCGAACCCGGAAACCGGCCGCCAGAACAATCAGGGCTTTGAAGGGCTGACGCTGACGCCGCCGGCCGGAAAGTTCCTGGTCGTCGCCTTGCAGAGCGCGACCCGCCAGGATGGCGGAACCTCGCCGGAGACGCGGCGATATACTCGCCTCCTCTATTATGACATCACCGATCTCGACCGCCCGCGGCTCGCGCGCGAGCATGTGGTGCCGTTGCCGGTATTCGAGACCGCGGACGGCCAACAGCGCGTGGCCGCGCAGAGCGAACTGCTCGCGCTCGACGAGACGCTCTTCCTCCTGCTTTGCCGCGATTCCAGCAACGGCTACGGCACCGACAGCGGGACTTCGCGCTACCGCAGCATCGATCTCGTCGATACTTCGCGGGCGACCAATATCGCGGGCTCGCCCTACGACGGCATCGTGCCGGTCGCGCCCGATGGCAAGCTGGCGGAGGGGATCGTTCCGGCTACGCTGACCCGCTATATCGACATCAACGACAATGCGCGAATTGAACAAGTTCGGCTTGCACAACGGCGAGCCCAACGACCGCAACAATCTGTCGGAGAAGTGGGAAGGCATGACGCTGGCGCCGGCACTCGATCCCGCCAATCCGAACGATTTCTTCTTATTCATCGTCAATGACAACGACTTCATCACGCAGAACGGCCATCAGGCCGGCGCCGGTTATCAGGATGCGAGCGGGGTCGAAGTCGACACCATGCTGCTGGTCTACCGCATCACGTTGCCGGTCAGCCCGAAATAGTTCCCGCCCGGCGCGTCCGACGCGTCGGCCGGTCCTGGCCCGGGGGGCCGCGGCGGCGCGCTGCACGACTGTTGCAGTGCACAAGCCGGGTGCGGCACCACGTCCCGCCCCAGGGACGGCAATTCCGGGCATTGTGCACGGCTGGCGGGCTAGCTTTGTTGGGATGGGCGTGCAATTTACCAAAAAAACCGAGTCATCCGGGGACTTCATTGCGGTAGCGCGCGTTTGTTGATGGTAACGCTCAAAGGTTTGGAGCGGGGCGCAGAACCAAGCTCAAGGGAGAGACGTCCATGACAGCACTACGACATCCGGGCCTCGGCGCGGTCGCCGCGCTGTGGATCGTGCAAGCGTTCGTGCCCGCCCCGGCTCTGGCCGCCTGGGAGCCGACGCGGCCGGTGGAATTCATCATCCCCGCCGGTACCGGCGGCGGCGCCGACCAGATGGCGCGCACCATCCAAGGCATCGTCACCAAGCACGATCTGATGAAGCAGCCGATGGTGGTGATCAACAAAGCGGGTGGCGCCGGCGGCGAAGGCTTCCTCGACGTGAAGGCCTCGCGCGGCAATCCGCACAAGATCATCATCACGCTGTCCAACCTGTTCACGACACCGCTCGCCACCGGCATTCCGTTCAACTGGAAGGATCTCGACGCCGGTGGCGATGCTGGCGCTCGATGAATTCGTTCTGTGGGTCAACGCCGAGAAGCCCTACAAGACGGCCAAGGAGTACATCGACGCCGCGAAAGCCGCCAACGGCACGTTCAAGATGGCCGGCACCGGCTCCAAGCAGGAAGACCAGATCATCACCGAAGCGCTGCAGAAGAGCACGGGCGCCAAGTTCATCTATATTCCGGAACGCGGCGGCGGCGCGGTGGCGGTGCAATTGGTCGGCAATCACGTCGATTCGACCGTCAACAATCCGATCGAAGCGGTCGCGCAATGGCGCGGCGGACAAGCTGCGTCCGCTCTGCGTGTTCGACAGCAAGCCGCTCGACTACAAGGACAAGATCGCCGGCGACCTGTCGTGGAACAGCATCCCGACCTGCAAGTCGCAAGGGTTGGACATCGAGTATCTGATGCTGCGCGGCGTCTTCATGACTCCGGGCGCGACCAAGGACCAGGTCGATTACTACATCGAGCTGTTCAAGAAGGTGCGCGAGACGCCGGAGTGGAAGAAGCTGATGGCCGACGGCGCCTTCAACCAGACCTTCATGACCGGGCCCGACTACGTCAAATGGGTCGCCGGTGAGGAAAAGCGCCACGAAGAGCTGATGAAGGCCGCGGGCTTCCTCGCGAAATAGGTATGAGGATGCGAATTCCGCCGGCGGCGATGTTACCGCCGGCGGCGGAGCGGTGAGGTCCGATCAGACTGGAAACTCATCCGCGCTCGCGGCGTTGGAATAGACGCAGGCGCAGTCACCCGCACGCGTCGATTGGCACATCGGACGGCAAACGGAAGCAAGCCCGCATTGCGCGTGATCGAAATTCTGGAATATTGTATACCAGCATGAGCAACGACCTTCCCGAAGGCGTACGTGGCGCCGGACCCACGCAGCGGTCGGTCGAGATCGGCGTCACGCTGCTGATGGCCGTATTCGCGCTGATCGTGATCGCCGGCAGCCTCCAAG
The DNA here is from genome assembly GCA_963712565.1 of uncultured Alphaproteobacteria bacterium. Taxonomy (GTDB): domain Bacteria; phylum Pseudomonadota; class Alphaproteobacteria; order Rhizobiales; family Xanthobacteraceae; genus VAZQ01. The sequence continues at coordinate 23,743 of CAVQIP010000055.1, forward strand.
CCGGCATCGGCTGGGGCGACGAGGGTCCCAAGGCCGGCTTCGTTCCGTTCTATGTCGGCCTGCTGATCCTGGCCTCGAGCATCATCAATTTCGGCGCGGCGGTCTCGGACCGATCCGACCCTCGCCTGTTTGCCGAGTGGGGACAGCTCGGCCAGGTGATGTCCATGCTGGTGCCGACCGCGATCTATGTGGCCGTCATACCGTGGATCGGAATCTACGTCGCGTCCGGGATCCTCATAGCGGTATTCATGCGATGGCTCGGTCAGATACGGCTGGAGCATGGTGGCCGCGATCGGGCTGGGCGTGCCGATCGTCACCTTCTTTGTGTTCGAGAAATGGTTCCTCGTGCCTTTGCCGAAAGGGCCGATCGAGGCCTATCTCGGATTTTGACGCCGGAGAAAAAGGCGACAAAGCGTTGGAGTAACGAGCGCAAGTTATATGGAAGACATCGTCAATCTATTTCACGGCTTCGCCGTCGTCATCCAGCCGTTCAACCTGCTGCTGATGCTCATCGGCATCATGCTCGGCGTCATCATCGGCGTGCTGCCCGGCCTCGGCGGCGCCAACGGCGTGGCGATTCTGCTGCCGCTGACGTTCTCCATGTCGCCGACCTCGGCGATCATCATGCTGTCCTGCATCTATTGGGGCGCGCTGTTCGGCGGCGCGATCACCTCGATCCTGTTCAATATTCCGGGCGAGCCATGGTCGGTGGCCACCACCTTCGACGGCCATCCCATGGCGCAGCAGGGCAGGGCGGGCGAGGCGCTCACCGCCGCCTTCACCTCTTCCTTCGTCGGCGCGCTGTTCGCGGTCATCATGATCACGCTGGTGGCGCCGCTGGTCGCCAGGTTCGCCTTGCAGTTCGGGCCGGCGGAGAAATTCGGCGTCTATTTTCTGGCCTTCTGCAGTTTCATCGGCATGAGCAAGGAGCCGCCGTTCAAGACGCTGGCCTCGATGATGATCGGCTTCGCCTTGGCCGCGGTCGGCCTCGACAGCATCACCGGCCAGCTGCGGCTGACCTTCGGCTATACCGAGCTGCTGACGGGGTTCGACTTTCTCATCGCGGTGATCGGCCTGTTCGGCATCGGCGAGATCCTGCTCACCATCGAGGAGGGACTGAGCTTCAAAGGCGGCTCGGCCGGGATCAATCCCAAGGTGGTGTTCCAGACCTGGACGGAGCTGCCGCGCTACTGGATGACCTCGCTGCGCTCCTGCGTGATCGGCTGCTGGATGGGCATCAGTCCGGCCGGGGCGACACCGGCCTCGTTCATGAGCTACGGCATCGCCAAGCGCGTGTCGAAGCGCGGCGACCGGTTCGGCCGCGGCGAGATCGAGGGCGTGGTCGCGCCGGAAACCGCCGCGCACGCCGCCGGCACGTCGGCGCTCCTGCCCATGCTCGCGCTCGGCGTTCCCGGCTCGCCGACCGCGGCGGTGCTGCTCGGCGGCCTCCTGATCTGGGGCCTGCAGCCCGGGCCCCTGTTGTTCGTCGAGCAGAAGGATTTCGTCTGGGGGCTGATCGCCTCGATGTATCTCGGCAACATCGTCGGCCTGCTGGTCGTCCTCACCTGCGTGCCGCTGTTCGCCGCGATCCTGCGGATTCCGTTCAGCATCATCGCGCCGATCATTCTCGTGTTCTGCGCGATCGGCGCCTATACCGTCCACAATTCGAGCTTCGACGTCGTGCTGATGCTGGTCTTCGGGGTGTTCGGCTATATCCTGAAGAAGTGCAACTACCCCTTGGCGCCGATGGTGCTGGCGATCGTGCTGGGCGACAAGGCGGAGGAGTCGTTCCGGCAGTCGCTGCTCGCTTCGCAAGGCAGCCTCGGCATCTTCTTCTCCAACGGGCTGGTCAGCTCGATCATGGCGCTGGGCCTGATCGCGCTGTTCTGGCCGTTGATCCAGAGCGCGTTCACGCGCCTGCGGCCGCGGCCGGCGCTGTGAAGCCGGGCGTCGTCGGTCGGCTGCTCTGCCGGCGCTCGCTCGAACCGCAGACGGGGCAAACAGGGTCAGGTTGCGTGCGAACAGAGACCTGGAATATTGTATACCAGCCATGAGTAGCAGTAGCCGGTCCCCCCATCGTGCCAGCGTGCGGGCGCCCTCGTCGCCCCATCCCGCCGGAGCGGCGGTATCGCCGCGGGTCGAGCCGATCGGCACGCCCGACAGCTTCAAGCGCCGCGCCTATGCCGCCCTCAAGGACGTCATCGTATCGATGGACGTCTACCGCAGCCGCGCCGATATCCGCCTCGACGAACGGCGGCTGGCGCTCGACTTCGGCATCAGCCGCACGCCCGTGCGCGAGGCGATGGCGCAGCTCGAGCGCGAGGGTTTCGTGCGCGCGGTTCCTCGCCGCGGGATTTACGTCGTGCGCAAGACCAGGCGCGAGGTGATCGAGATGATCACCGCCTGGGCCGCGCTCGAGAGCATGGCGGCGCGGCTCATCACCGAGAACGCGAGCGGCGAGGAGATCGCCTCCCTGCGCACCATGTTCACCAAATTCGAGAACGGCGAGCTGCACGCCAAGCTCGACGAATATTCCGAGGTGAACATCGAGTTTCACCAGACCATCATTCGCATGAGCCGCAACAGCGTGCTGATCTCGCTCGCCGAGAATCTGTTCACGCATATGCGGATGATCCGCCGCAAGACCATCGGCGAGCAGGACCGGGCCGACCGCTCGATCCGCGACCACATGACCATCATCGAGGCGCTGGAGGCCCGCAACACCAAGCGCGCCGAGGACCTCGTGCGCAACCACGCGCTCGGCCTCGCCGACCACGTGGCGAAATACGCCGACTATTTGGACTGACACAAGAAAAGTTCCGAGAGAGGATTCCCATGGCTGAGGCAGCAGTGAAAACAAAGCCCGCGACCACCGCCGCGGAAGACGCCGAGCGGGAGCTGACGGATGGCTTCCACCTCGTCATCGATGCGCTCAAGCTCAACGGCATCAACACGATCTACGGTGTGCCTGGCATCCCGATCACGGACTTGGGCCGTATGGCACAGGCCGCTGGCATGCGCGTCATCTCGTTCCGGCACGAGCAGAACGCCGGCAATGCCGCTGCAATCGCCGGCTTCCTGACGAAGAAGCCCGGTATCTGCCTCACGGTGTCGGCTCCCGGTTTTCTCAACGGTCTGACCGCGCTGGCCAATGCCACCACCAACTGCTTTCCGATGATCCTGATCAGCGGCTCGTCCGAGCGCGAGATCGTCGACCTGCAGCAGGGCGATTACGAAGAGATGGACCAACTGGCGATCGCCAAGCCGCTGTGCAAGGCGGCCTTCCGCGTGCTGCATGCCGCCGACATCGGCATTGGCGTGGCGCGCGCGATCCGCGCGGCTGTGTCCGGCCGTCCGGGCGGCGTCTATCTTGATCTGCCGGCCAAACTGTTCTCTCAGGTCGTGGACGCGGATGCCGGAGCCAAGTCTCTGGTCAAGGTCATCGACCCGGCGCCGGCGCAGATCCCCGCTCCGGCCGCCGTCAAGCGTGCGCTCGATGTCCTCAAGGGTGCCAAGCGCCCCCTGATCATCCTCGGCAAAGGCGCGGCCTACGCGCAGGCCGATGACGATATCCGCGCCCTGGTCGAGAAGAGCGGCATTCCTTTCCTGCCGATGAGCATGGCCAAGGGCCTGCTGCCCGATACGCACCCGCAGTCGGCGGGCGCGGCGCGGTCGACTGTGTTGAAAGACGCCGACGTCGTCATGCTGATTGGCGCCCGCCTCAACTGGCTGCTGTCGCACGGCAAAGGCAAGACCTGGGGCGAGCCCGGATCGAAAAAATTCATCCAGATCGACATCGAGCCCAAGGAGATGGACAGCAATGTCGAGATCGTCGCTCCCGTGGTCGGCGACATCGGCTCCTGCGTGTCGGCTCTTCTTGAGGGCATGGACGGCAAGTGGCCGGCCCCCCCGGCCGACTGGATCAACGCCGTCAACGAGCGCAAGCAAGCCAACATTGCCAAGATGGCGCCGCGGCTGATGAAGAATTCGGCGCCGATGGACTTCCACAGCGCGCTCGGCGCGTTGCGCACCGTCATCAAGCAGCGGCCGGACGCCATCCTCGTCAACGAAGGCGCCAATACGCTCGATCTCGCGCGCGGCATCATCGACATGTATCAACCGCGCAAGCGCCTGGATGTCGGCACCTGGGGCATCATGGGCATCGGCATGGGCTTTGCCGTCGCGGCCGCAGTGGAGACCGGCAAACCCGTGCTCGCAGTCGAAGGCGACAGCGCCTTCGGTTTCTCCGGCATGGAGGTGGAGACGATCTGCCGGTACAACCTGCCGGTCTGCGTCGTGGTCTTCAACAACAACGGCATCTACCGCGGAACCGACGTCAATCCCTCGGGCGGCTCGGATGTTGCGACCACCGTCTTCGTCAAGGACGCTCGCTACGAGAAGTTGATGGAAGCGTTCGGCGGCGTCGGCGTCCGCGTGACGACGCCCGACGAGTTGAGCCGCGCCGTGAACGAGGCCATGGACTCCGGCAGGCCGACCCTCGTCAACGCCGTGATCGATCCTGCGGCGGGCAGCGAAAGCGGCAACATCGGCAAGCTCAACCCGCAAAGCGCGGTTCGCAAGAAATGAATCGGCCACATCGATTGAACTCTTGAGGAAATGACAATGGCAAAGGGCAAGAAGGTGAGAGCCAGGACGAAAGCCAAGCCCAAGTCCAAAGCGGCGTCGAAGAAGGTGATGAAGCTGAAAGCGAAAAAGCCGGCCGCGAAGAAGGCCGCCGCGAACGGTCTGCCGAAGCCTTCGACCAAACCTTGGGGCGCGGCCGGCAAGGCGCTCGACGGCGTGCGCATCCTCGATTTCACCCACGTCCAATCGGGCCCGACCTGCACCCAGCTGCTCGCCTATATGGGCGCCGACGTGATCAAGGTCGAACGCCCGGGCGTCGGCGACATCACGCGCGGCCAGCTGCGTGACGTCAAAGGCGCCGACAGCCTGTACTTCACCATGCTCAACGGCAACAAACGCTCGATCACCATCAACTCCAAGCACCCCAAGGGCAAGGAAATCCTCGAGCGGCTGATCAAGCACTGCGACGTCTTGGTGGAGAACTTCGCGCCCGGCGCGCTCGATCGCATGGGGCTGACCTGGGAGCATATCCACAAGACCAACCCGCGCATGATCGTGGCCTCGGTAAAGGGCTTCGGACCCGGTCCCTACGAGGACTGCAAGGTCTACGAGAACGTCGCCCAGTGCGCGGGCGGCTCGGCCTCCACCACCGGCTTCCGCGACGGCCCGCCGCTCGTCACCGGCGCGCAAATCGGGGATTCCGGCACCGGGTTGCACCTCGCCTTCGGCATCGTCAGCGCGCTCTACCAGCGCATCCGCACCGGCCGCGGTCAACGCGTGCTGTGCGCGATGCAGGACGGCGTGCTCAACCTCGCCCGCGTCAAGCTGCGCGATCAACAGCGGCTGTCGCACGGCCCGCTGACCGAGTACAGCCAGTACGGCGAAGGCATCGCGTTCGGATCGGCGGTGCCGCGCGCCGGCAACGATTCCGGCGGCGGCCAGCCCGGCTGGATCCTCAAGTGCAAGGGCTGGGAGAACGATCCCGACGCCTACATCTACTTCATCACCCAGGCGCCGGTGTGGGGAGCGATCTGCGACCTCATCGGCAAGCCGGAATGGAAGACCGATTCCGATTATGCGACGCCGGCGGCGCGGCTGCCGCGACTGCGGCACATCTTCGACACCATCGAGCAATGGACCATGACCAAGACCAAGTTCGAGGTCATGGACATCTGCAACGCGGTCGATATTCCGGTCGGCCCGATCCTCTCGATGAAGGAGATCGCCGAGGAGCCCTCGCTGCGCAAGACCGGCACGGTGGTCGAGGTCGATCACCCCACCCGCGGCAAGTACCTCACCGTCGGCAATCCGGTCAAAATGTCTGACTCGATCACCGAGGTGCAACGCTCCCCGCTGCTCGGCGAACACACCGACGAGGTCCTGCGCAAGGAGCTCGGCTACACCGACCGCGAGATCGCCGAGATCAAGGCATCGGGCGCGATCACCGCGCCGGAGAAGGGCGCGCGCGCCGAAGCGGCGTGAAATATTCTCTCCATGCGACGGAGAGCGGATTGGGTTACTGCTCCCCTCCCCCTTGCGGGGAGGGGATGGGGGTGGGGGTCGAGCGAGACGCACCATCGGTGCCACACGCATCACCCCCCTCCCTAACCCTCCCCCACAAGGGGGGAGGGAACACACCGATTGCTGGGAGAGGAATGCTCTATGCGTATCGTGGTGCACGGCCAGCAGGCGTTCGGCAAGGCCGTCTTGGAGGCGCTGCTCAAGCGCGGCGACGAGGTGATCGCCGTCTATGTCGCGCCGGAGAAGGAGGGCGCCAAGGCCGATCCGCTGAAAGAGGCCGCGCTCGCCGCCAAACTGCCGGTGTACCAGCCGGTGTCGTACCGCAAGCCTGAGGTGTGGGAGGAGTTCAAGGCGCTCAAGCCCGATTTGCAGGTGATGGCTTTCGTCACGCTGTTCGTGCCGGAGGAGTTCCTCAACATTCCCACCAAAGGCTCGATCCAGTACCATCCCTCGCTGCTGCCGAAATATCGCGGACCGAGCGCGATCAACTGGCCGATCATCCAGGGCGACACCGAGACCGGACTGTCGATCTTCTGGCCCGACAACGGCCTCGATACCGGCGACGTGCTGCTGCAAAAGAAGACCCCGATCTCCGACACCGACTCGCTCGGCTCGGTCTATTTCGACCGCCTGTTTCCCATGGGGGTCGAGGCGATGCTGGAGGCGGTCGACCTGGTCAAGGCCGGCAAGGCGCCGCGCATCAAGCAGGACCATGCGCAGGCCACCTATGAAGGCCGCTGCGGTCCGGACAATGCCCGCATCGACTGGGGCAAGCCCTGGCGGCAGATTCACAACCTCATCCGCGGCTGCAATCCGGCGCCGGGCGCGTGGACCACGCTCAACGGCGCAGCGTTGCAGGTGTTCGAATCCAAGCCCCTGCCGGCGCGCGATCCCAAGGGCATCGCCGGCAAGATGGGCGAGATCGTCGAAGTCGCGACCGACGGCTTCACCGTCGTGTGCGCCGACGGTCGCATCAAGGTTCTGCGCGTCAAGCCCGCCGACGGCCCCAAGGTCGCGGCCGGCGAATTCGCCGCCACTGCCAAGCTCACCCCCGGAACGAGGCTCGCATGACTCCGACACCAGCCACCGCAGCCAAGGCACCGATGACCGCCTCGCAGCACCAGTCGCCGAAATCCGACATCGAGATCGCCCAGGCCGCCAAGATGCGGCCGATCATGGACATCGCGCGCGAAAAGCTCGGCATCGCGCCTGAGAACCTCGAGCCCTACGGCCACTACAAGGCCAAGGTGTCGATGGACTTCATCAAATCGCTGAAGAGCCGGCCCAACGGCAAGCTGATCCTGGTTTCCGCGATCACCCCGACCCCCGCGGGCGAGGGCAAGACCACGACCACGGTCGGCCTCACCGACGCGCTCAACCATCTCGGCAAGAAGGCGATGCTGTGCCTGCGCGAGCCGTCGCTCGGACCGTGCTTCGGCGTCAAGGGCGGGGCCGCCGGCGGCGGCTACGCCCAGGTGGTGCCGATGGAGGACATCAATCTCCATTTCACCGGCGACCTCCACGCCATCGGTGCCGCCAACAATCTGCTTGCGGCCTTGATCGACAACCACATCTACTGGGGCAATGCGCTCGGCATCGACAGCCGCCGCGTCGCCTGGCGCCGGGTGATGGACATGAACGACCGCGCCTTGCGCTCGATCGTGTCCTCGCTCGGCGGCGCCGCCAACGGCTTCCCGCGCGAGGACGGCTTCGACATCACGGTCGCCTCCGAGGTGATGGCGATCTTCTGCCTCGCCAAGGATCTCGACGACCTCAAGCAGCGCCTGTCGAAAATCGTCATCGGCTACACGCGCGACCGCAAGCCCGTGCGCGCCGGCGAATTGAAAGCGCATGGGCCGATGACGGCGCTGCTGAAAGAGGCGCTTGCGCCCAACCTGGTGCAGACGCTCGAAGGCACCCCCGCCTTCATCCATGGCGGGCCGTTCGCCAACATCGCGCATGGCTGCAATTCGGTGCTCGCCACCACCACGGCGCTCAAGCTTTGCGACTACGTCGTGACCGAGGCGGGCTTCGGCGCCGATCTCGGCGGCGAAAAGTTCCTCGACATCAAATGCCGCAAGACCGGGCTGTCGCCGGACTGCGCGGTGCTGGTCGCGACCATCCGCGCGCTCAAGATGCACGGCGGGGTCAAGAAGGAGGACCTCAAGAACGAAAACCTGAAGGCGCTGGAAGCCGGCATGGCCAACCTCGTCCGCCACGTCGAGAACGTGCGGAAATTCGGCATCGTGCCGGTGATCTCGATCAACCGCTTCAGCGCCGACACCGAGGCCGAGATCGCGCTGGTGAAGAGCGCTTGCCAGAAGCTCGGAGTCGAGGCGGTCATGGCGGATCATTGGGCCGAGGGCGGCCGCGGCGCCGCCGATGTGGCGCGCGCGGTGGTGAAGGTGGTCGACAGCGGCAAGAGCAAGCTCAAGCTGCTCTATCCCGACGACATGCCGCTCATCGAGAAGATCCGCACCATTGCCAAGGAAATCTACCGCGCCGCGGATATCGACGTGCACAAGCCGGTGCGCGACCAGCTCGCCCAGTTCGAGCAGATGGGTTACGGCAAGCTGCCGGTTTGCATGGCCAAGACCCAGTACAGCTTCTCCACCAATGCCGACACCAAAGGCGCGCCCGATGATCACGTCGTGACGGTGCGCGAGGTGCGGCTCTCCGCCGGCGCCGAGTTCGTGGTGGCGATCTGCGGAGAGATCATGACCATGCCCGGCCTGCCACGGGTCCCCGCCGCCGACGCCATCGATGTCGGGGCCGACGGCCGGATCGTCGGGTTGTTCTGACAACAAGTCCGGCGGGCTCGCCCGTGGTCAGGATTGTCGCCCCCGCGTAAGCGGGGGCCCATATTCCAGAGACCGGGGTTATGGGTCCCCGCTTGCGCGGGGACGACAGCAGACGCGATCGCGTCGATTCCCGAGGGGCGCGCTAAAGCTTCTTGATGCCGGCCTGCACGATGATGTCGCGGAACATCGGCACCTCTTTGGCGATGCGCTGCATGTGGGCCTTGCCGTCCTTGGCCGTCACCTCGAACCCCGCCTGGGTCAGCCGCGCGCGCAGGTCCGGCTTGGCGAGCGCCTCGAGCGCGACCTTCTCGAGCCGGGCCACGATCTCCGGCGGGGTCTTCGCCGGCGCCATCAGCGCGGTATAGGTCTCGAACACGAAATCCGGATAACCCGCCTCCAGCATGGTGGGGATGTCCGGCAGGTCGTGCCAGCGCGTCGTGCCGGTGACGGCGAGGCCCTTGATCGTGCCGGCCTTGATCTGGGGATGCGCGGGCGCCAGCACGCCGGAGCTCAGCTGCACCGTGCCCGAGAGCAGCGCCTTGAGCGCGTCGCCGCCGCCGGGAAACACCACGGTCGCCATCTTCTGCAACCCTTCGCGCAGCTTGAGCACCTCGGCCTGCAGCTGCGGCGTGGTTCCGATCGGCGGGGTCGAGACGTTGAACTTCTCGGGATTGGCCTTGGCCAGCGCCACGAACTCCTTCATGGTGGCGACGCCCAGATCCGGCTTCACCGCGAACACGTGCGGCGAGACCGCGAGCTCGCAAACCGCGACGAAGTCCTTGAGCGGGTCGTAGACCGGGGTGTTGTAGAGGCCGGGATTGACCGCGAAGGCGCTGGTCGACAGCAGGACGGTGTAGCCGTCGGCATCCGCGCGCGCGACATATCCCATGCCGATATTGCCGCCGCCGCCGCCCTTGTTCTCCACGACGACCGAGCCGCCGATCGGCTCCTGCATCGCCGCCGCCATGAAGCGGGCCATGATGTCGGAGGGTCCGCCCGGCGTGTTGGCCACCACGATGCGGATCGGGCGGTCGGGATAGGCGGCAAACGCCGTCTCGGTGCGCAGCACCGCGGGCGCGGCGAGCGCCGCGAGCGCCGTCTTGAGCAGGCGGCGCCGCGAAGGCGACGCGTCGAGGTTTGCTGAACGCTTCATCCGTGTCCTCCCGGCAAAGGCGTCATTCTTTCGAGCACCACGCTCGTTGCGCGTGATGCTAGGAACTTGCGGCTATCGCCGCAACGGGCATCGGCCCGATGCGCGGCTGCTGCGTTGCGACTATCTGCCGCCGCGCGGCGGTGCGGTGACCCATTCGGCCGCCCGTTTCCTGTAATTAACAGGAAAAATACAGGCACCCGGCGCGATCGAGCCGCCAAATCCGGGCACATCCGCGTTCGTCCCCGCAAAATAACAGGAGAAGAACAGGATAATCCGACGAGTCTGTCTCGGCGTGGAGGGCGCATGCATCGCTCTCGGAGTGGCATGCGCACGCGCCGCGACCGCCGGCGGAACGGCAACGCCATCCCGAGCGCTCGGCTTCCATGCGCAATTTTGGATGATGCATTTGGATAGGTGATTCGGCGTAACGGGCGCAAGGGCCGTTGTCGATCGCGACTAAGCCCGGCGCTTGCCGCCCATCCGCGCCCTCGGCTCGCTCGCCTCGAGCTGCGGCGCCAGCCGCTGCGCCTCCGCGACCAGCGCCGCGGTGAGCGGCGTCATCGGCGCGCGCGCCGGCACGACCAGGCCGATGGTGTGCACGGCCTCCGGCTCGGTGATGGGAATGGCGCGGATCGTTTCGGTCAGCCCGAGCGTGTCCGCGAGCTTCGCCGGCATCACGCTCGCCCAGCGGCCGGTGCGCACATGCGCGAACAGCACGATCATCGAATTGGATTCGAGCGTGAGCTGCGGCGCGGTGCCGGTGCCGCGTAAGAGCTCGTCGATGATGCGGCGGTTCTGCATGTCGGGGGTGAGCAGGCAGAGCGGAACCTGCGCCACCTCCGCCCAGGTCACCGACGCGCGGTTGCCGAGCGGCGCATCGGAGGAGGTCAACAGCCGATAGTGCTCGCGATAGAGCGGCACCGCGTTGACGCGGCCGAGCGGCTCGTTGTCGAGATAGGTCACGCCGGCGTCGATCTCCAGGTTTTCGAGCTGCGCCAGCACCTCGATCGAGGTGCGCGACAGGATGGTGAACTGCACGTTGGGATGGCGGGTGCGGAACGGCGTGGTGAGGCTCGCCACCATCGCCAGGGTGGTGGGGATCGCGGCGATGCGCAGCCGGCCGGTGAGGCCAAGGCGCAACGCCTGGATTTCTTGCCGCATGGCGCGGGAGTCGCCGACGATGCGGCGCGCCCAGCCGAGCACGCGCTCGCCCTCCGGGGTGAAGCTGCGGAAGCGGGAGCCGCGGTTGACCAGCAGCACCCCCATCGTCTGCTCGAGCTGCTTGATCCCGGCGGACAGGGTCGGCTGGGTCACGCCGCAGGATTCGGCGGCACGGCCGAAATGCCGCTCGCGGGCCAGCGCCAGGAGAAATTCCAGCTTGTCGATCAATGCGATGATCCATACCTAGTGAGGACGCCAGGATCGCAAATTCGATAGAAGATTTCAATCGATCGATGGCAATTGGGGGCTTGTTTTTGATCGACGACTTCCGTCTTTCTGGGTTTCAGAAGGATTCCAAGCCCATGGACGCGCGCACCGACCAACAAAGCTCCGGTTCGGGACGGCGCAACCGCCCCCGCAAGACGCCGAAAGGCCGCCAGGTCGAGCCGCGAGCGCTCGCGGAGGTGTGCGCGCTGCTGGGCGATCGCGAGCGCCGGCGCGATCTCTTGATCGAGTACCTGCACCTGATCCAGGACAAGTACGGCTATCTGTCCGCCGCGCATCTCGCCGCGCTCGCGCAGGAGATGAAGCTCGCGCAGACCGAAGTCTACGAGGTCGCGACCTTCTACGCCCATTTCGACGTGGTGAAGGAGGACGAGACGCCGCCGCCGGCGGTCACCGTGCGGGTGTGCAATTCGCTCTCCTGCGCCATGGCGGGCGGCGAGCATCTCCTGCGCGGCCTGCCGAACAAGCTCGGCCGCGACGTGCGCGTGGTGCGCGCGCCCTGCATGGGCGCCTGCGACCGCGCGCCGGTCTGCGCCGTCGGCCACGCCCAGGTGATGCAGGCGACGCGCGAGACGGGTCGCGGCGGCGGTCGGCGCACGGCACGCCATGTGCATCCCTACGCCACGCCGGCGGATTTCGACCGCTACGTGCGCGACGGCGGCTATGCGCTGCTCAAGGCCTGCGTCGCCGGCGCGCGCACGCGCGACGACATCATCAAGGCGGTGAGCGACGCCTCCCTGCGCGGCCTGGGCGGCGCCGGCTTTCCGACCGGCCGCAAATGGACGCTGGTGCGCGCCGAGCCGGCGCCGCGCCTGATGGCGGTCAACGCCGACGAGGGCGAGCCCGGCACGTTCAAGGACCGCTACTATCTCGAACGCGATCCGCACCGTTTCATCGAAGGCATGCTGATCGCCGCCTGGGTGGTCGAGGCCGCCGACATCTACATCTATATCCGCGACGAATATCCCGAGGTGCGGCTGATGCTCGCCGACGAGATCGCCAAGGTGAGCGCGGCCGGCCTCGCCCCGCACGCCCGCATGCATCTGCGCCGCGGCGCCGGCGCCTATATCTGCGGCGAAGAATCCGCGATGATCGAATCGATCGAGGGCAAGCGCGGCCTGCCGCGGCATCGCCCGCCCTACGTGGCGCAGGTCGGCCTGTTCGGCCGCCCGACGCTCGAGCAGAACGTCGAGACGCTGTACTGGGTGCGCGACATCGTCGAGAAGGGCGCCGGCTTGGTTCACCTCGCACGGGCGCCGCGAGCGCAAGGGGCTGCGCAGCTTCTCGGTCTCGGGCCGGGTGAGGAAGCCCGGCGTGGTGCTGGCGCCGGCCGGCGTCACCGCCCGCGAGCTGATCGAGGAATATTGCGGCGGCATGACGGAAGGCCATCGCTTCAAGGGCTACCTGCCGGGCGGCGCCTCGGGCGGCATCCTGCCGGCCTCGATGGCGGACGTGCCGCTCGACTTCGGCACGCTCGAAAAATACGGCTGCTTCGTGGGGTCGCACGCGGTTGTGGTGCTGTCCGACAAGGACGATATGAAAGCGGTGGCGCTCAACCTCATGCGCTTCTTCGAGGACGAGAGCTGCGGCCAGTGCACGCCCTGCCGCGCCGGAACCGAGAAGGCCGTCAAGCTGATGGCAACCGGCCCCTGGGATCAGGCGTTGTTGACGGAGCTCTCCGACGCCATGCGCGACGCCTCGATCTGCGGGCTCGGCCAGGCGGCGCCCAACCCGCTGCTCAGCGTGCTGAAGTATTTTCCCGACGAGCTGGCGAAGCCGCTCGGGAGTTGGTGATGATAGTGCTGCCGACATACGAGCTGTCGTCCCCGCGAAGGCGGGGACCATAACCGCGGCACGCTGCAATGCCGTGCCGAACGGAAGCATGGGTCTCGGCTCTCGCTTGCCGCCGGGACGACGGCCGAGAAGGATCGACACCATGACCGCCGACCGCGGACAAACCCAGACACCTTCACGCATCGACGATCGCGAGGTCGAGATCCGCGCCGGCGAGACCATCTTCCGCGCCGCCCGCCGGCTCGGCATCAAGCTGCCGCATCTGTGCTATTCGCCCAAGCCCGGCTACCGCCCCGACGGCAATTGCCGCGTCTGCATGGTGGAGATCGAGGGCGAGCGCGTGCTCGCCGCGAGCTGCATCCGCACGCCGACGCCGGGCATGAAGGTCAAGACCCAGACCGACCGCGCCAAGAGCGCGCGGAAGATGGTGGTCGAGCTGCTGCTGACGGACCAGCCGCCGAAGGACGTGGCGCACGATCCGCAGTCGGAGTTCTGGCAGACCGCCGATCGGCAGAAGGTCGCGACGAGCCGGTTTCCGCGTCGCGGCGCGCCCGTGCCCGACCGCAGCCATCCGGCGATGGCGGTCAATCTCGACGCCTGCATCCAGTGCAATCTCTGCGTCCGCGCCTGCCGCGAGGTGCAGGTCAACGACGTGATCGGCATGGCCGGCCGCGGCTACACCGAAAAGATCGTGTTCGACTTCGACGACCCGATGGGCGCCTCGACCTGCGTCGCCTGCGGCGAATGCGTGCAGGCCTGTCCGACCGGCGCGCTGATGCCGGCGACGCTGGTGGACGAGGCGCAACGTGCGCGTCGAGTTCCCCGACCGCGCGGTCGACAGCGTGTGCCCCTATTGCGGGGTCGGCTGCCAGCTCACCTACCACATCAAGGACGACAAGCTCCTCTACGTCAGCGGCCGCAACGGACCGGCGAACGAGAACCGGCTCTGCGTCAAGGGCCGCTTCGGCTTCGACTATGTGAGCCATCCGCATCGCCTGACCCAGCCGCTCCTACGCAAGGACGGCGTCGCCAAGCACGCCCACGATACGGTCGATCCCGCCAATCCCTGGACGCATTTCCGCCCGGCGACCTGGGAGGAGGCGCTCGACCGCGCGGCTGCGGGCCTGAAAAAAATTCGCGATCGCGACGGCTCCCAGGCGCTCGCCGGTTTCGGCTCGGCCAAGGCCTCGAACGAGGAGGCCTACCTGTTCCAGAAGCTCGTGCGCGCCGGCTTCGGCACCAACAATGTCGATCACTGCACCCGGCTCTGCCACGCCTCCTCGGTCGCCGCCCTGCTGGAGACGATCGGCTCGGCCGCCGTCACCGCCACCTTCAACGAGTGCAAGAATTCCGACGTCATCATCGTCATCGGCGCCAATCCGACCGAGAACCATCCGGTGGCCGCCACCTTCTTCAAGCAGGCGGCCAAGCGCGGCGCCGAGCTCATCGTCATGGACCCGCGCGGCCAGGCGCTCAAGCGCCACGCCACCCACATGCTGCAGTTCAAGCCGGGCACCGACGTCGCGATGCTCAACGGCATTCTCAACACCATCGTCACCGAAGGGCTCTACGACCGGCAATACGTCGAGGCGCAGACCTCCAACTTCAAGGCCTTCGCCGAGCACATCAAGGACTTCACGCCGGAGGAGATGGCGCCGATCTGCGGCATTCCGGCCGCCACCTTGCGCGCGGTCGCGCGCAGCTATGCACGGGCGAAGTCGGCGATCGTGTTCTGGGGCATGGGCGTGTCGCAGCACGTGCACGGCACCGACAATGCGCGTTGCCTGATCGCGCTCGCGCTGATCTGCGGACAGGTGGGCCGGCCCGGCACCGGCCTGCATCCGCTGCGCGGCCAGAACAACGTGCAGGGCGCCTCCGACGCCGGCCTGATCCCGATGTTCTTCCCGGACTATCGCTCGGTGGAGAATCCCGACATCCGCGCCACCGTCGAAAAGGCCTGGGGCACGAAGCTCGATCCCAAGCGCGGCCTCACCGTGGTCGAGATCATGACGGCGGTGCACGCCGACGTGATCAAGGGCATGTACATCCTGGGCGAGAACCCGGCGATGTCGGACCCCGATCTCAACCACGCGCGCGAAGCGCTGGCGCATCTCGAGCACCTGGTGGTGCAGGACATCTTCCTCACCGAGACCGCCGCCTATGCCGACGTGATCTTGCCGGCCTCGGCCTGGCCGGAGAAGGACGGCACCGTCACCAACACCAACCGCCAGGTGCAGATGGGACGGCGGGCGCTGCCGCTCCCGGGCGAGGCCAAGCTCGATTGGTGGATCACCCAGGAGATCGCGCGCCGCATCGGGCTTGACTGGAACTACCGGCATCCGAGCGAGATCTATACCGAGATGGCGTCGCTGATGCCCGCGCTCGACAACATTTCCTGGGATCGCATCGAGCGCGAAAGCGCCGTCACCTATCCGTCCGACGCGCCCGATGCGCCCGGGCACGACGTCGTGTTCAGCGACCGGTTCCCGACCCAGGACGGGCGCGGCAAGCTGGTGCCGGCCAAGATCCTGCCGCCGGACGAGCAGCCCGACGCCGAGTACCCGTTCGTGCTCTCGACCGGCCGCCAGCTCGAGCACTGGCACACCGGCGCCATGACCCGGCGCGCCACCACCCTCGACGCGCTGGAGCCGGGCGCGGTCGCCAACCTGTCGCCGGGCACCATCGCCAAGCTCGGCATCAAGCCCGGCGACATGGTGCGCGTCTCCACCCGGCGCGGCGTGGTCGAGCTCGCCGCCCGCCAGGACGACGCCATTCCCGACGGCGTCGTGTTCATCCCGTTCGCCTTTGTCGAGGCGGCGGCGAACCTCCTCACCAATCCCGCGCTCGACCCGTTCGGCAAAATCCCCGAGTTCAAGTACTGCGCCGCCAAGGTCGAGCCGGTGGAGGAAGCCGCGCGCGTGGCGGCGGAGTAGGCTTATTAGTTTCCTGGACATGCCGCGATCTCGGTGTGCTCCCTCTCCCCGTTGGGGAGAGGGTCGGGGTGAGGGGGCATCGAGAGCCCAATCGCACTCGATCGTGTAACCCCTCACCGGACGCACCCCTTCGCGGCCTGATGCCGGCGAGGGAGCAGACCGAGCCCGCCTCGAGCACCGGGCGGCAGATGCGTATGACCGCTCCGCGCCGCCCGATCCTGCGCAGCGCCATCCTCGCCGCCGGAACCGGTGCGCCGGTGCTGCTGCTGCACGGCTCCGCCAGCGCCGCGGTCATGTGGGCTCCCGTCATCGATGCGCTGAAACCGAGGTTTCGCGTCGTCGCGCCCGATCTCATCGGCTACGGCCGCACCGATTCCTGGCCCGCCGGTCACGATTTCACGGCCGACGACGAGCTCGCCCTGCTGGAGCCGCTGTTGCCAGCGGGCGTTCCCGTGCACGTGGTCGGCCATTCCTACGGCGGCCTCGTCGCCTTGCATCTCGCGCTCGCCGGCCGCATCACGCTGCGCTCGCTGACCTTGATCGAGCCGGTGGCGTTCTTTCTGCTGCCCCATGCCGGCGCGCACGACGCCTGGTCGGAGATCAAGGCGGTCGCCGATGCCTACGCGGCCCGGATCGGGGCGGGGGAAACGGAAGCGGCGCTGCGCGGCTTCATCGACTATTGGGCGGGCGCGGGAGCGTGGGACGCGATGGATGAACCGCTGCGCGCGCAGATCCGCCGCAACGCGCCAAAGATCGTGCTCGATTTTCAGCTCGCCTTCGCCGACCCCGGGATAAAGCCGTTGGCCGCGCTGAAATGTCCGGTTCGCCTGTTATCTGGCGGCCGCAGCCGCAGCCCGACCCGGCGCATCGCGTCGTTTCTGGCGCAGCTGTGGCCGGCAGCCCGGCTCGACGTGGTCGCCGACGCGAATCATCTGCTGCCGATGACGCATCCCGACTTCTTGGCAGCTCTTCTGCTGCGGGAATTGGCGGAGTGACTATGCCGCGCATAGCGACTGACCGTCTCACGGTTGACTCAGGTGGGCTGCCTCTCCCATAGGGAGAGGGGTCGGGTGAGGGGTTCAGGCTGAGCGAGAGTCCTGTAACCCCCTCACTCCCACCCTCTCCCCAAATGGGGAGAGGGAGCCGTCCGGGATCGCGGTACTTTTCGGTCTTCGCCCTAACCGTCGCCGAAGGTGCGTCCATGTCCGTCGCCGCCGATATTGCCGCCGACGCATCCGCCGACGCGAGCGGGATCGTCCGCCACGACTGGACGCGCGAACAGGTGCGGGCGCTTTTTGAGCTTCCTTTTCCCGAATTGATCTTTCGCGCCCAGAGCGTGCACCGCCGCCACTTCGACCCGACCGAGGTGCAGATCTCGACGCTCATTTCGATCAAGACCGGCGGCTGCCCGGAAGACTGCGCCTATTGTCCGCAGAGCGCGCATTACGACACCGGCGTCACGGCGGACAAGCTGATGGCGGTCGACGCCGTGCTCGCCGAGGCGCGGGCGGCGAAGGCGGCGGGCGCCAGCCGCTTCTGCATGGGGGCGGCGTGGCGCGAGCCCAAGGATCGCGACCTCGACAAGACCTGCGAGATGGTCGCAGGGGTCAAGGCGATCGGGCTCGAGACCTGCGCCACGCTCGGCATGCTCACGCGCGATCAGGCGCGGCGTCTCAAGGCCGCCGGGCTCGACTACTACAACCACAATCTCGATACCTCGCCGGAATATTACGGCGCCATCATCACCACGCGCACCTACCAGGACCGTCTCGATACGCTGCGCCACGTGCGCGATGCCGGCATCCATGTCTGCTGCGGCGGCATCGTCGGAATGGGGGAGAGCGCGGAGGATCGCGTCGGCATGATCGCGACGCTCGCGAGCCTTCCCGCGCATCCCGAAAGCGTGCCGATCAACATGCTGGTCAGGGTCGCGGGCACGCCGCTCGCCGCGCGCGAGGCGATCGATCCGATCGATTTCGTGCGCACAATCGCGGTCGCCCGCATCACCATGCCGAAATCGGTGGTGCGCCTGTCCGCCGGCCGCGAGGGCATGGGCGAGGAGATGCAGGCGCTGTGCTTCCTCGCCGGCGCCAACTCGATCTTCTACGGACCCAAGCTCCTCACCACGCCCAATCCCGAGCGCGACCGCGACCTGCGCTTGATGGACAAGCTCGGGCTGGTGCCGATGGGCTAGAGTGCGCTGCGATGGATGTCAGCGCGATCTCGGCTGGTCGCGACCCGCCCAAGGACATCCACGCCGTGATCGAAATTCCGCTCGGCGGCGTGCCGGTGAAATACGAGATCGACAAGGCGTCGGGCGCGCTGTTCGTCGACCGCTTCCTGCACACGGCGATGTTCTATCCCGGCAACTACGGCTTCATCCCGCACACGCTGTCGGCCGACGGCGATCCCTGCGACGTGCTGGTGGTGACGCAGGTGCCGGTGGTGCCGGGCGCGGTGATCCGCTGCCGGCCGGTCGGCGCGCTGATGATGGAGGACGAGGCCGGCGGCGACGAGAAGATCATCGCGGTGCCGGTCGATGCGCTGCATCCGTTCTATACCGGACGTCCGCAGCTACCGCGACCTGCCGCCGATCATGTGCGAGCAGATCGCGCATTTCTTCCAGCACTACAAGGATCTGGAAAAGGGCAAGTGGGTCACGATCGTGAACTGGCTCGATGCCGACGGCGCGGAGAAGCTCGTGCTCGAGGCGATTGCGCGGGCCGAAAAGGCGGAAACCGAAGGAGCACGCCGGCCGCAGTCGTGCACCGGCGCGCGTCCGCGCAACAGCCCGCCGCCCGAAAGCGCGCCGAAAAGAATAATGTGGGCGGCTGTTTGTCGCTGACGCCGACGGTCCGGCGTTCATTTGACCACCAGGACCGGACACGGCGCCAAGTGTACGAGCCGATCGGCCCGGCTGCCGATCATGCGCTCGTGAATAGAATATTGCCCCGTGGCACCGATCACCAAGAGATCAACGCCCAGTTGCTGAGCCACGTCAAGAATGGTGACCACGGGATGCCCGGTCAGCACGTGGGTTTGCAACGGCACTTTCCTCGCTGCCGCCAGCTTGTGCGCTCGCTTTGTGACACTGCGGAAACGCCGGTCAGCGGCTCCCTTCTCCTCCTTAACATCCTCGATCGTCTCGTGAAACTGTGAAATCTCCTCGACCGAAACCGAATGTAGTTCCGCGTTGCTTTGCTGCGCAATCTCCAAGGCCACCGAAAGCGCCTTGAATGCGCCTTCGGAGCCATCATTCGCATGCAGGATTTTCTTGAACATGATCGGCTCCGCGCATCTTCTAGCGGTCAGGCTGCGAGGCGCGTTTCGAGAGTGTTGCGGTCGCAGTCATGCCCGGCTTGGGCAGCAGGTGGTGCGGCAGATAGAAGGCGTTGGCAATCACCGTCGGAATGACGGCGCTCCCGATAACCGCCGCGACAAGCGCCGAATACTGGCCCGCATCGATGATATCATGCGACAGGCCAAACAGAGAGGAGATCGTCCCGAAGGTCAGTCCCGTGGACATCAGGAGCGTGGTGTACATCGCCTCCTTGTTCGGCGAGCCGAAGAGCTTGGTGACCGGATAAACGCCGATGATCTTGGTGGCGATCTTGACGACAAGAAAAAAAATGAAGCGCAGCAGGCGCCGCGATCAGCGCGGGAATCGAAACAAAAGAACCCGCGCGGATGAAATAGAACGGCGTCAGCAATCCGAAGGTCAGCGTGCGCAGCCGCCGGATCAGCGCGTGATCCTTGCCGACGGTTCCGGCAAGCACCATGCCGATGAGATAGGCTGGCAGCACCGCTTCGCTGTCGGCCCAGGCGGCGAGCGCCCCCATGCCGAGCAGGCAGAACAGCAGAAATTTCGTCTCGAGCTCGGAAGGCCGGTTTCCGTAACGCTTGAAGAAGCGAGGCGTGAGCCACGGAAGAACGGCGAAGACCACGACGCCAACCCCGAGGAAGATCAGCGTCTTTATCGTGAACGGCGCGAAGATGAGACCGAGCGCGACGACCGTGCCGAGGTCGGTGACGAAGCAGGCGGCCAGAATCGTCTTGCCGTACTCGGTCATGTTGAACCCGAATTCGAGCATGACCGCATAGACGACGGCGACCGACGTCGTCGACATCGCAACGCCGGCGAGCCAGCTCGGCATCACCTGCCATCCGAGCAGATAATAGGCCGCGGCCGCGCAGCCGAGGAAGGGAAAGAAGAAGCTCGCGAGCCCGACCGTCGCCGCTTCCTTCCATTTGCGCTTGAAGACCTGCGGGATCGAGTTCGGCGCCGGCGAGAAACGTCAGGACGATCGCGCCGATGCCGGACAGAAACTTGACCCAGGACTCGTCGGTGCCGAGCACGGCCGAGCCGATGACGGCGCCGATGATCAATTGCGCGACGGTTCCGACAACGATTTCCGACAGCGCCGTCGAGATCGCGAAACCAGATCGAAAGCAGGCTCGCGATCAGCGCGAGACCGAGCCACAGCGCTGCCAAGAGCCCAAGGCTGTCATGCTGTACCTCGTCCTTTGCCATTTGCCGGCGGACCTGGATCAGCCGATTCGGACAACAAAAAACCCGCCTTGCGGCGGGTCACGGACAGACTCCTACCGCATGCCAGCGGTAGGAGTCATCAGCCTGTGCGGGCGGTTTCGGGGGACTCCATCCCCATCGGGACCCACACGCTAATGGGAAGCGGGCGGTCGGTCAACGCGGTCGCGCTCCGGCCTTCCCGCGGTCGGAACATCGGGGCCGCGATCGCGTTGAGACAGACCACGTACGCGCGGGGGCTGCTTCCGCATGGGAATGTTCGAGGAGTATCGGCGCTTCGCCGCGGAGTGTTTGGAAATGGCGAGCGCGGCGCATGATCCGCAAGCGCGCGCCACCTTCCTGCAAATGGCGCAGGTATGGCTTCGGCTGGCCGACCAGCACAGCGCAGAAGAACAGGCCGGTCAGCCCGACGATTGAGGGCTTTTCGATTGAGGGCTTTTCCGCTCTGCCGCCTCGGCCAGCTTGGTCCACGCCGCGGCCATGTCTTTTAAGACCTTCCGGTGGCGTTCGGTCGTGGCTTCCATAGCAAGGCGATCGCAGTCCTCCGCAAATTTCCGGTATTGCGCTGACGTTTCCATGCCGAGACAACCCGCCATTCAGCGGCGACGTTCCTAAACGCATAGAGGTCATGCGGTCGGAACCCGCTTCTGCGGCCGCGCTGTTTCGAGCAGGGCGGGAAAAGTCACACCGGGACATCCTTGCGGATCGAAGGAAGCGGGATGGACCGTTTAGCGAATCAATGCATCGCCGCCGCCGCGCGCGGCATCAGCGCGCCGCGATGGCGGATGACTTGCCCGGCGAGGTGGTGCGCGGCGGCGGCCGCTTCGGCCGGCCCCTTGCCGGACAGGCGCGCGGCGATATAGCCGGCGTTGAAGCTGTCGCCCGCGGCCGTGGTGTCGACCGGCACCACCACCTCCGGCACCGGCACGAATTCGCTGCGCCCGCCGGAAGCCACCAGCGCGCTGTTCGGCCCGTTCTTCACTACGATCTCGGCGATGCCGAAGGCCTGCAGTCGTTCGACGGTCGCCTCCGGGCTCGGGTCTCCCCACAGCACGGCCTCGTCGTCGTAGGCCGGCAGCGCCATGTCGACGCGCTTCAACGCTTGCATGAAGACGGTCCGTGTCCGCGATAAATCTCCATGCCAGCCGCGCGGGCGAAAGTTTCCGTCGAATGCGACCTTCACGCCTTGCTGCCGCGCCATCTCGATCAGGGTGAGGAAGCGGCCCAGGCCGATGTTGGAATAGAGCGAGAGCGTGATGCCGGAAAAATAGACGAGCTTGGACTTGGTCAGGCCTTCGGCCACGCGCCCCCAGTCCGGCAGCTCGAACAGCTCGCGCGCGGGCGATTCGCCGCGCCAATCGTAGCGGTGCCGCAGGCCGGCCGGATCGGTGTCGACCACGGCGAGGCCGGGGAGGCGGCCGCGCACCCGCAACACCAAGTCGCTCGCTACGCCCTCGGCCGCGGCGAGCGCGAGAATGGTCTCGGAATAGGGATCATCGCCGAGCGCGGTCGCGAACGCGGCGTCGATGCCCGCGCGCGCGAGGTAGACCGCGACGTTGAAGGTATCGCCGGCGCAGCCGATGCCGAAGCGGCCGTCGCCGCCGCGGACGAATTCGACCATCGCCTCCCCGATCGAGACGGCGCGGGGTCTTTGCTCGCTCATGGTGTCGTCCCTCGTCGCGGCGCCGTTCGGGCGTCATAAACCAGCATGACCGGCCGCAGCGGCTCTGGCAATCATGCGCGCTCGCGGCGGGTCAATCCCGCGACCGACGCTTGCGGGTCAAACCAAGCCCACGGAAAAATGCGCTAACGCAGCCAGAAAGCGAGATCGCGCGCGCGCGAGCCATTCGGTCGCCACGCGTTCACGGACTGGAAGAGCGTGTCGGGATTGCCTCCCTCCGCAAGAAAGGCGCGCCAGGAGTAATGGTCGTAAACGCCTTGGATGTGGACGGCATAAGCCTGGGCGAGCGGCTTGTTGCCCCGCACGATGACGATGTTTTCGTCGTTCTTCTGCGAGGCGCTGTCGGAGAAATTGTGCGACCCCGTGATCACCGCGCAGCGGTCAGAGAACGGATCGACGACGATCGTTTTCGAGTGGACGATGGCATTGAGCCCGGCGGGAAAGAACATGCGTCGATTGAACTCTTCCCTGGCCCAGGAGGGAAGATTGTCTTGCGGCAAGCCATCGGGGAGCAGCGTCGAATCTCGGAACTTCTTCTCCTCCCCCCTGCGGATGACGCGGGCGCCGTGGGCGATGATGCTTCCGTTTCTGCTTTCGCGCACGTCGGACACCACCCCGCGCACGTAGGGGCCGATCTGGCCCTGGCTGCGGACGAGAAGCGCATCCAGAAGCGGGGATTGTCCGGGCGTGAACATTAGGAAGAACAGGCCGTCCGCGGCATGATTGATCAGGTCGAGCGCCGGTGCGAATTCCTCTTCGTCGGGGGTCGCGGCGAAAAACACCGAAATCGGGCCCGAAGTCGTAGGCTCGCCGTTCCTGGTCTTGAGCGCGCTGGGCATGGCATTGCCGGCTCGCACGAGGTCGTCCCATTGGGCGCGAAAGCGGGTGGCGATCTGGGGATCATCGACGACCAGGACGTTGTTGAGCTGCGTGCACAGGCCGGTGGTCGTCCAATTCGTGCTTCCGGTGAGGACCCGCAGCGCTTGCCGGGTTCTCGGATTGAATTCGACGACGAACTTGTTGTGGACGCTCGGCGAAGACGCGCCCGTGCCGGAGAGATCGCGCTCGTGCACGTTCAGGTTGGCGCCGCCGAGCTCGTCGACGACCCCCGGCTTGGTGGCGCTGCCATTGCCGATGAGCGCATTGCCCCGGGCGCCGAACCCCTTCAGGCCGTCGATGAGCTCCTGGTCGTTGAGCTCGTAAAGCGCGGCATAGATCTCGTTCCCGCGGCGGTCGGCGTCGGCCAGGAAGGACAGAATTCGGTGCCGCGCCTGCCCTGCGAGATAGCGGCGGGCCGGAAAGCCCGGCTCCGCCAGGTGGGCCTTGAAACGCTTCAACGTGGCGACGTCGATGGTCTCGCCGACGAACCGGCTCACGACTTGCGACATCAGCGTTCCGCGATTGAACACGGCCGCGACTTCGCCAGCCTCGCCGGTGATCGTCAGCGGCTCGGTCCACTCGCTGACGGAGCTGTCCACTCGGGAGAACTGGCCGTTTCCGGTCTGCTGCATCGCGAACACGCGATAAGCGATCTGGTCCATGTCGTCGACGCTGTGATCCGTCCAGATGCATCGGCGAATCGGCGAGTCGGTCGAGGGCAAGCCGCCGTCAGGAACGGCTCCCCCGTCTTGCTTCGGCGGAATACGGTTGTTGAGCGTGGTGATTTCTTCGGTGCGGAGATTGCGTTTTTCGATGGCGAAGCCGATCCACTCGTTCGGCCAAGGGTCGGGCTGCCAGGCGATCAGAGCGTCATCGTCGTTGGCATGAACCCTGACCGCGATCGGCATGTTGTCCCTCCTGTGCACCTGCGGACCGGTCCGATTGCGGACGTGCTTTGCGCCGATCGCGCGCGACCGACGATGCGGACGCGCGGCCGGACGTCACGCTGAGGTCCGCTGGCAAGATACAACACGGCGAGCGACCCAATTATTACAATCCGCGTGGTATCGGAGTGACGGCTCGGCTCATTTGTGCCGTCCTGCGCTCCAAGGTTGCTGGCGCTGGACATCGCGCAATGTTATATTATAACAAATCTTTTGCCAGGCCCGCTTCGGGGCGCGCCGAAGGGATTGCCATGCCCACCCACGTCCATCCGCACCACCACCATCATCCCGGTCGGGGACATCCGCCGGCGTCGATCTCGCCGTCGATCCTGCGCATGTCGGCGCTGGAGCGGCTGGCGATTGCCGCGGCCTTGATCGCGCTGCTCTGGGGCGCCGTGCTGTGGGCGATGACGGGGTAGCGTGATGGCGGCGGCGCTGCAATTCCGCAATCTCACGCTCGGCTACGACCGGCATCCGGCCGTGCATCATCTCGACGGCGCGGTCGAGACCGGCGCGCTGGTCGCGGTGGTCGGTCCCAACGGGGCGGGCAAGTCGACGCTGTTCAAGGGCATCGTCGGCCTGCTCAAGCCGCTGGCGGGCCGCATCGAGCGCGACGACGTCAGCCCCCAGAACATCGCCTATCTGCCGCAGGCCGCGGAGATCGACCGCACGTTCCCGATCAACGTCTACGACATGGTGGCGATGGGACTGTGGCGCCGCACCGGCCTGTTCGGCGGCATCGACCGCAAGGCGCAGGGCCGCAATCGAGCAGGCGATGGCCGCCGTCGGTCTCACCGGCTTCGAGGATCGCGCCATCGCCACGCTCTCGGGCGGCCAGATGCAGCGCATGCTGTTCGCGCGGCTGCTGCTGCAGGACGCCCGCGTGATCGTGCTCGACGAGCCGTTCAACGCCGTCGATGCCAAGACCTCGGCCGACCTGTTCGATCTGGTGCAACGCTGGCACGGCGAAAAGCGCACCGTGCTCACCGCCATGCACGACATCGATTTCGTGCGGTCGCACTTTCCCGGAGACGCTGCTGCTGGCGCGCGCGCCGGTGGCGTGGGGCCGCACGCCGGCGGTGCTGACGCCGGAAAACCTGCTCACCGCGCGGCGCATGTGCGAGGCCTTCGACGAGCAGGCGGCGGAGTGCGTGGAGGACCAAACCCCGTCACCCCGGCGGAGCGACGACGTCGCGAGCGCCGGAATCCATAGTCCCGGTCCGTGAGTATCGATTCCCACCGCACTTAAGAAGTCGACAGCGGGACAGAGGGCAAAACGTATCGTGTCCATGCTCTACGATCTGTTCGTCGCGCCGTTCACCGAGTTCGAGTTCATGCGCCGGGCGCTGGCCGGCGCGTTGGCGCTGGCGCTCGGCGCCGGCCCGATCGGCGTGTTTCTGATGCTGCGCCGCATGTCGCTGGTCGGCGACGCCATGGCGCATGCCATCCTGCCGGGCGCCGCGGTCGGATTTCTGCTCTCGGGGCTCAGCCTGTTCGCCATGACCGCGGGCGGATTGATCGCCGGCTTCGTCGTGGCCTTGCTCACGGGATTGGTGTCGCGCACGACCGAGCTCAAGGAGGACGCGGCGCTCGCGACCTTCTATCTGCTGTCGCTCGCGCTCGGCGTCACCATCGTCTCGCTCAAAGGCACCAACATCGATCTGCTGCACGTGCTGTTCGGCAACGTGCTCGCGCTCGACGATCAGACGCTGTTGCTGATCGCCGCCAACGCCACCATCACCCTGCTCGTGCTGGCCATGATCTACCGGCCGCTGGTCGTCGAATGCGTCGATCCCGGCTTCATGCGCTCGGTCAGCCGGGCCGGCGGACCGGCGCATCTCGCGTTCCTCGTGCTCGTGGTCGTCAACCTGGTGAGCGGCTTCCACGCGCTCGGCACCCTGCTCGCGGTCGGCATCATGATGCTGCCGGCGGCGATCGGGCGGTTCTGGGCGCGCGACGTCACGCTGATGATCGCGATCGCGACGGCGAGCGGCGCGCTCGCGGGCTATGCCGGCTTGCTGCTGTCGTTCCACAGCGGCGTCGCCTCCGGCCCCGCGATCATTCTGGTGGCCGGCGCGCTCTACGTGGCGTCGCTGTTGTTCGGCCGGGTCGGCGGCCTGGTGCGCCAGCTCTTTCCCGGCCGCCACCTCGAAGCATGAGCGCGCAGCCGACAGCCCGCCGGAGAACGCCATGTTGACGAGACGGCAGGCGCTCGCGGCGGTCGGGACCCTCGCGCTGGTCCTTTCGGCCGCCGCGCCCGCGCGCGCGCAGGAGACGCCCAAGGACAAGCTCAAGGTCCTCGCCAGCTTCTCCATCCTCGGCGATTTCGTGAACAATGTCGGCGGCGACCGGGTCGAGGTCGCGACCCTGGTCGGTCCCAACGGCAACGCCCATGTCTATGCGCCGTCGCCGGCCGACGCCAAGAAGGTGGCCGACGCCAAGCTCGTGTTCGTGAACGGCCTTGGTTTCGAGGGCTGGCTCGAGCGGCTGGTCAAGGCCGCCGGCGGCAAGGCGCGGATCGTGGTCGCGACCAGGGGCATCGCGCCGCGCGAGCGCGCGGGCGATCACGGCCACGCCGATCCGCATGCCTGGCAGTCGGTCGCCAACGCGAAAATCTACGTCGGCAATATCCGCGACGCGCTGGTCGCGGCCGATCCCGCCGGCAAGGCCGCCTACGAAGCCAACGCGGCCGCTTATCTCGCCAAGCTCGACGCGCTGGAGCGGGAGGTGCGGGACGTGATCGCCCGGATTCCCGCCGATCGCAGGAAAGTCATCACCAGCCACGATGCCTTCGGCTATTTCGAAGCCGCTTACGGCATCGCTTTCATTGCGCCACAGGGGGTCTCGACCGAGGCCGAGGCATCGGCCAAGGACGTCGCCGCCATCATCACGCAGATCAAGAAGCAAAAGGTTCCCGCCGTCTTCCTCGAGAACGTCACCGACCCGCGCCTGGTCGAGCAGATCGCGCGCGAGACCGGAGCCAAGGTCGGCGGCGTGCTCTATTCCGACGCGCTCACCGGCGCCAAGGGTGACGCCCCCACCTATATCGAGCTGATCCGCCACAATCTGCACCAGCTCGCAGCGGCGCTGGCGAGCTAGGCACGCGTGTCCTTCCGAAATGGAATCAGCGCGAGCGGCAAACTCGGTCTGCTCCCTCCCCGCTTGCGGGGGAGGGTTGGGGAGGGGGTGGATGGAAATGCGCTATCATGTTGCGTGCCCCCTCCCTGTCCCTCCCCCGCAAGCGGGGGAGGGAACGATGTGGCGCCGCCCCTCGTGGTCCCGCGAGCGCGGGTCGACGTTGGCGGAAACCGGTCTGGCTAAGACGAACCCACCTGCATAGCCGTCATTGCCGGGCTTGACCCGGCAATCCATCTTTTTTCGCAAAACCTCTTGCGAAGAAAATGGACCCGCGGGTCAAGCCCGCGGGTGACGCAGCGCTGGACGTGACTCCACCCGCTACGGCTTCGACGGCGCGTAGCCCTTGGGCGCCTCCTGCATGACCGCAAGCATATGTCCGTCGGGGTCGGTGAAGAACGCCATCCAGAGATCGTGGTCATCCATCTTCGCGATCAAATGCGGCGGGTGCTGGAAAGCGATGCCGCGCCTGGTCAGCTCGGCGACGGTGAGCGCGATGTCCGCGCAGCGAAAGTAGATGCAGCCCTGCGGCTTGAACGCTTCCCGCGATTTTTCCAGCAGCAGGCGAACCCCGGCGCAATCGAAAAATGTCAGGTCGCCGAAGCGAAAGAGCTTCGGCAGGCCGAGCACATCCTTGTAGAACGCCTCGGAACGCTCCACGTCGCTGACCGGCAGCGCGATCTGCCCGATATGGGTGAGATTGAGCAGCATGACCATTCTCCGCTCGCGGCCGCGACAGGCCCCGACCTTTGCGGCGATCCCAGCTGGCGCGCAGACGATAGCATCCGCCACCGGATGCATATATACGGTGGCCAAACGGAGTTCAGTAATGTCCGACAAGGTCCCCGTCACCGTGCTGACCGGCTATCTCGGCGCCGGCAAGACCACGCTGCTCAACCGCATCCTGTCCGAGCCGCACGGGCAGAAGTACGCCGTCATCGTCAACGAATTCGGCGAGATCGGCATCGACAACGAGCTCGTCGTGGGCGCCGACGAGGAGGTGTTCGAGATGAACAACGGCTGCATCTGCTGCACCGTGCGCGGCGACCTCGTGCGCATCATCGACGGGCTGATGCGGCGCAAGGGCAAGTTCGACGCCATCATCGTGGAGACCACGGGGCTCGCCGACCCGGCGCCGGTGGCGCAGACCTTCTTCATGGACGAGAACATCGGCCGCAAGGCCAAGCTCGACGCCGTGGTGGCGGTCGCCGACGCCAAGTGGCTGCAGGCGCGGCTCAAGGACGCGCCCGGAGGCGAAGAACCAGATCGCATTCGCCGATGTCATCCTCGTCAACAAGACCGATCTGGTGACGTCCGACGAGCTGGGCGAGATCGAGGCGCGCATCCGCGGCATCAATCCCTATGCCAAGGTGCACCGCACCGAGCGCTGCAGCATTCCGCTGCCGGAAGTTCTCGGCCGCAACGCCTTCGACCTCGACCGCATCCTGGAGATCGAGCCGGAATTCCTGGACGGTTCGGGCGGTGGCGACGGTCATCATCACCACGATCACGATCATCATCACGATCATGGTCACGACCATGGCCATCATCACGATGGCGGCGGCTTGAAGCACTATCACGACGAAGAGATGCAGTCGGTGTCGCTCAAGACCGACAAGCCGCTCGACCCGGACAAGTTCTTTCCCTGGATACAGGACCTCGTCCAGAAGGAGGGACCGAGCATCCTGCGCTGCAAGGGCATCCTGTCGTTCAAGGACGACGACGAGCGCTTCGTGTTCCAGGGCGTGCACATGATCCTCGACGGCGACCACCAGCGCCCATGGCAGGAGGGCGAGAAGCGCGAAAGCCGCATCGTCTTCATCGGCCGCAAGCTGCCGGAGGAGAAGATCAGGCAGGGATTTGAGAGCTGCGTGGCGTGAGGACGGCGCATTTTGGGCTGTCATGCCCCGCGAAAGCGGGGCATCCAGTAATCGCTGACGCGCATTGCAGGTGTGAGCGGTGCCCCAGACCCATTTCACAGAGTACTGGATCGCCCGATCAAGTCGGGCGATGACACCGAGGACATGAGCGACACCAAGAGCGCCATCCCCTCCGTCGCCGAGCGCACGCGGCCGGTCGCCGCCGGCGCGCCGGTGGTGGGCGCGCATTTTGTCGGCGAGACCGCGATCTTCGTGCTGGGCGAGGCGGCGCTCCTTCTCGTGCCGCGCGGCGGTGACCCACGCAGGTGCGTCGTGCATGCCGGCGCCATCCTCTCATCGGCTGCCGCCGCCGACCGCGTCGTCACCGGCGGCGACGACGGCAAGGTGGTGACGACCGACGCAAAGGGCGAAAGCACCGTGCTCGCGGCCGATGCCAAGCAGCGTTGGATCGACCACGTGGCGGTCGGCCCGAGCGGCGCGGTCGCGTGGTCGGCGGGCAGAGAGGCCTTCGCCCGCACCGGCAAAGGCGGCGAGCGCATGCTCGAGGTGCGCTCGACCGTGGGCGGATTGGCGTTCGCGCCCAAGGGCCTTCGCCTCGCGATCGCGCACTACAACGGCGTCACGCTGTGGTTTGCCAACGCCCAGAGCGCGCCCGAAACGCTGGAATGGAAGGGCTCGCATCTCGGCGCGAGCGTGAGCCCGGACGGGCGGTTCGTCGTCACCTCCATGCAGGAGCCGACCTTGCACGGCTGGCGCCTGTCCGACCGCAAGGACATGCGGATGTCGGGCTACGGCGCGCGCGTGCGCTCGCTCGACTGGACCGCCGGCGGCAAGTGGCTCGCGACCTCGGGCTCGACCCAGCTCATCCTGTGGCCGTTCCAGGGCAAGGACGGGCCCATGGGCAAGACCCCGCGCATCCTGGCGCCGGTGGAGCCGCTGGCCGAGGTCGTCGCCTGCCATCCCAAGCAGGAGGTGGTGGCGGTCGGCTATGCCGACGGCCTCGTTCTGCTGGTGCGCGTCGACGACGGCGCCGAGATCCTGGCGCGCAAGGCGGGCGGCGCGCCGATCAGCGCGCTCGCCTGGAGTGCGACCGGCGGCATGCTCGGCTTCGGGACCGAGGAGGGCGAGGCCGGCATCGTCGACCTCGCATGACGCGCGGGACTATTTCTTCTGCGCGCCGCCCTTCGGCGCCGCGCGCGTGCCGAGCGCGTTGTCGGGCAGCCGGTTCCACACCTGGCTGCGGCCGAACAGCGAAATGCCGAGATAGCCGCGCACCTCGAGCTTGCGGCCGTCGGGACTGAGCTGCATCAGCGCGCGGTACACCGAGCCGTCGCGCGGGTCCATGATCGTGCCGTTCTCGTACGAGGTTCCGTTGCGCTGCATTCCCTTGATCAGCGTCAAGCCCAGCACCGGCGCACCCTTCTCCGCGCCTTCGCATTTGCTGCAGACCCAATTCTCGTCTTCGCCCGGCTTGAAGAAGATTTTGACGACGGCGCCCTCGAACACGCTGTTGCGCTCGATGATCTTGAACCAGCTCTCGGGCTTGCCGCTGTTCTCGTCGACCTGCTCCCACAGGCCGGCCGCGGTGGGTTCGGCGGCGCGCAGGGGCAAGCCCGCGGCGCCGAGCAGGACGACAGCACCCATGACGATCAGTTTTTGCAACAACACTCTCATCACAACACCTGCGATCCGTTTGAGCCTACGAGTTTTGTCACCCGGTCCGATCCGCCGGGTCGTGGAACCGTGCATGGCCGCAGACTGTGGTGATTTCGCGGAAATTAGGCGCTGCGGGAACCGGGCTGCTTTGCCCGGACCGCAGGCCTGTCGGGGAACAGTGTTGTGGTTCGAAGCTCCGCTCGCTCAAATCACGTATTGCTTGAGCGGCGGATAGCCGTTGAAGCCGACCGAGGAATAAGTCGTGGTATAGGCGCCGGCCGCCTCGATCAGGATCTTGTCGCCGATCGCGAGCGAGACCGGCAGCGGGTACGGCGTCTTCTCGTACAGCACGTCGACGGAATCGCAGGTCGGGCCGGCGATGACGCACGGTGCCGTCTCGTCGCGGTCGCGTGGGGTGCGGATCGGATAGCGGATCGACTCGCCGATGGTTTCGGCGAGCCCGTGGAACTTGCCGATGTCGAGATAGACCCAGCGCACCTCGTCCTCGGGCGAGCGCTTGGCGATCAGCACCACCTCGGCTTCGATGATGCCGGCGTTGCCGACCAGCCCGCGGCCCGGCTCCACGATGGTTTCCGGAATGGCGTTGCCGAAATGCTTGCGCAAGGCGCGGAAGATCGCCTTGCCGTAGGATTCGAGCTTCGGCGTCTTGCGTACGTAGCGCGCGGGGAAGCCGCCGCCGAGATTGACCATGGCGAGGCTGATCCCGCGCTCGGCGCAGGCGCGGAAGATCGCCGCGGTCGAGGCGAGCGCGCGGTCCCACGCTTCCACGTTGTGCTGCTGCGAGCCGACGTGGAAGGAGATGCCGTGCGGCACCAGCCCGCGCGTGTGCGCGAGCTCGAGGATGTCGGCGGCGTAATCGGGCTCGCAGCCGAATTTTCGCGACAGCGGCCACTCCGCGCCGGTGCCGTCGCAGTGAATGCGGCAGATCACGCGCGCGCCGGGCGCGCAACGCGCGACCTTCTCGACCTCGGCCTCGCAGTCGACCGCGTAGAGCGTGACGCCGAGCCGGGCGGCGGCGACGATCTCGCGCTCCTTCTTGATGGTGTTGCCGTAGGAGATGCGCTCCGGCGTGGCGCCGGCCGCCAGCACCGCCTCGGTCTCGCTCACCGAGGCGACGTCGAAGCAGGCGCCGAGCTCGGCCAGGAGCTTGAGGATCTCCGGCGCGGGATTGGCCTTCACCGCGTAGAACACCTTGCTGTCGGGCAGCGCCTTGGCGAACGACAGGTAGTTCTCGCGGACGACGTCGAGGTCGACCACCAGGCAAGGGCCCTCGTCGGTACGACGCTTGAGGAATTCGCGGATGCGTGCGGTCATCGCGATCTTGCTCCCTATCCGACGCGCGCCCGGCAAAAGCGGAAGCCGGTCCCGCGTCCGAACGCGCTTCACCCCGTGATGCGTGGCCCGCGCAACGCGAGCCTTGGCGCATCACATCGATTGCTGCCTTGGTCCGGATGAGGGAGAGATCCCGTTCCGCACGGCCGGCAAAGAAGGACAAGCCTCTTCGGTGATCCGGCATTCGCGCCGATGGTCCCAAAAAAGCCCGCTCCGTCGTTGCTTTAAGCCGCGTCCCCCGTGGAGAGCGGGGTGCACCGGTTCGCCTCCGGCTGCCGATCGCATGAGCAAGGAAGCGAGATCACTTCCTTAGGCGGCTGTCCGGCCTCTTGTCCGGATGCCCACCGACCGACACACGGCCACAGGCACGTGCGAAATTGGGCGCCCATTGAATAAGCGATTTTGCCGCGACCCGCAAGCAAATTGGTCGCGCAGGTTGTGCGCGCCCCTCGACGGCACGGTTACAATTCGTTAACGCGCGTGCGATCGAAAGCCGAATGCCGCCACGCAGCGTCGGCGCGCGCCTCACTGCACCAGGACGTTGGTGAACTGCCAGGGATCGCTGGCGTCGATGCTTTCCGGAAACAGCTCGCCGCGGCCGACGAGCGGCGTCCAGTCGGTATAGCGGCCGACCACCGGCCCGAGATAGGGCCGCTGCAGCTCCAGGCAGCGGCGGAAATCCATCTCGTCCACCTCGACGATGCCGCGCTCGGGATTCTCCAGCATCCAGACGATGCCGGCGAGCACCGCCGACGTCACCTGCAGGCCGGTCGCGTTCTGGTAGGGCGCCAGCCGCCGCGTCTCCTCGATCGAGAGCTGCGAGCCGTACCAGTAGGCGTTCTTGGCGTGGCCGTAGAGCAGCACGCCGAGCTCGTCGATGCCGTCGACGATGTCGTCCTCCGACAGGATGTGCCAGGTCTGCTGCGGCTTCCACTGCGCGCCGGCGAGCTCGTGCAGCGACAGCACGGCGTCGTCGCAGGGGTGATAGGCGTAATGGCAGGTCGGCCGGTAGACCACCTTGCCGCCCTCGCGCAGCGTGAAGTAGTCGGCGATCGAGATCGATTCGTTGTGGGTGACCAAAAAGCCATGCTGGGCCTGCGCCGTCGGCGTCCACGAACGCACCCGGGTGCCGGCGCCGGGCCGCTTGAGATAGATGGCGGCGTCGCAGCCGAAGTCGTGCCACGCCGCGTCGGGCGGCAGGGTCTTTTCGTGCGTGCCCCAGCCGAGCTCGGACGGCTGCATGCCTTCCGAGAGGAAGCCTTCCACCGACCAGGTATTGACGAACTTGCCGCGCGGCTTGGGATCGCGCGCGCGCTGGGTGTCGCGCTCGGCGATGTGGATGCCCTTGACGCCGACGCGCTGCATCAGGCGGCCCCAGTCCTCCCGCGTCTGCGGCTCGGCCACGTCGAGCTTGAGCTCGCCAGCGATGTCGAGCAGCGCCTGCTTCACCATCCACGACACCATGCCGGGATTGGCGCCGCAGCAGCTCACGGCGGTCACCCCGCCGGGGCACCGCCGGCGCAGGTCCAGCACCCCTTCGCGCAGGGCGTAGTTCGAGCGCTCCGAGATCGAGCGGTTGCGGTTGGTATAGAGGCCCGGCCACGGCTCGACCACGGTGTCGATGTAGAAGGCGTCGAGGTCCTTGGCGAGCTCCATCAGGGCGACCGACGAGGTATCGACCGAGAGGTTCACGACCATGCCGCGCCCCGGGCCCACGGTCAGCAGCGGGGTGAGGACCTCGCGATAGTTATCCTTGGTCAGCCCCAAATGCATGAACCGGATCTGGCGCTCGTCGAGCAGGTGGCGGTCGCTGTCGTCCGGCGCGATGACGACGAATTTCGAGCGGTCGAAAGCGATGTGGCGCTCGATCAGCGGCAAGGTGCCCTTGCCGATCGAGCCGAAGCCGATCATCACGATCGGACCGTCGAAACGCGCGTGCCGTGGCCAATTCTTGGTCGCGGGCGTGCTGGTATTCATTGTCGCTTGCTCCGAGACAGAGGTGAGGGAGGTCAGGCCGCGCGCGACTCTAGCACGGCTGCGTCACCGACGAGGCCCGCAACGAGCGCGGCAGGGTCGGGCTTCGCCGCCGGCCGGCCGCAGGCGCGCAGCGCTCCGCGCGCGCCGTCGAGCGCCCCGCGCGCGAGCTCGCAGGCGAGCAGCCGGTGCCGCTCGTGCGGCCCGAGCAGGGAGAGCGCGCCGGTCTTCTCGCTCGAGAAACCGAACCGGCCGTAATAGGGCGCATCGCCGACCAGCAGCACCGCCGCGTGCCCGAGACGCGCGGCTTCGCGCAGTGCCCGACGTACCAGCGCTGAGCCGATGCCGCGATTGCGACAGTGAAGGGCGACCGCGAGCGGGCCCAGCAGCAGCGCCGGCCGGGCGCCGGCCGCGACCTGCCAGAGCCGAACCGTGCCGACGAGGCGGCGCCCCGCGACGGCGACGAGCGCCAGTTCGGGCAGACGCCCCGCGCGCAGGCGCTCCGACGCCTTGCCGAAACGCGCCGGCCCATAGGCGACGTCGAGCAGGCCTTCGCGCTCGGCGACGTCGGCCGGCCGTTCGTGCCGGATGGTGACCACCACGCTCCCTCCGTCAGCCGGTCAGATGTGATAGGTCTTCAGCGGCGTGAAGCCGTTGAAGGCCACCGACGAGTAGGTCGCGGTATAGGCGCCGGTGCCCTCGATCAGCACCTTGTCCCCGATCTCAAGACTGATCGGCAGCGCGTAGGGCTCGCGCTCGTACAGCACGTCGGCCGAGTCGCAGGTCGGCCCGGCGAGCACGCAGGGAGCGAGCTCGTCGCGGTCGCGCGGGGTGCGGATCGGATAGCGGATCGATTCGTCCATGGTCTCCGCGAGCCCGCCGAACTTGCCGATGTCGAGATAGACCCAGCGCACGTCGTCGTTCTCGCTCTTCCTGGAGACCAGCACCACCTCCGCCTCGATGACGCCGGCACTGCCGACCATGCCGCGGCCGGGCTCGATGATGGTCTCCGGGATGCGGTTGCCGAAGTGACGGCGCAGCGCGCGGAAGATCGCCGAGCCGTAGGTCTTCACCGTCGGCACGTTCTTGAGGTACCTGGTCGGGAAGCCGCCGCCGAGATTGACCATGCTGAGGCTCAGGCCGCGCTCGCCGCATTCCCGAAACACCGCCGCCGCCGAGGCGAGCGCCCGGTCCCAGGCGTGGGGATTGCGCTGCTGGGACCCGACGTGGAAAGAGACGCCATAGGCTTCCAACCCGAGGCGATGGGCGTGCTCCAGCACGTCGGTCGCCATCGCGGGCTCGCAACCGAACTTCCGCGACAACGGCCATTCCGCCCCCACGCAGTCGGAGAGGATGCGGCAAAACACCCGCGCGCCGGGCGCGGCACGGGCGATCTTCTCCACCTCGGCTGCGCAGTCGACGGCGTAGAGGCGCACGCCGAGCGCATGGGCGCGCGCGATGTCGCGCTCCTTCTTGATGGTATTGCCGAACGAGATGCGGTCTGCCTTGGCGCCGGCCGCGAGCACCATCTCGATCTCGGCGACCGAGGCGGCGTCGAAGCTCGAGCCGAGCGCGGCGAGGAGCGCGAGCACCTCGGGCGCCGGGTTGGCCTTGACGGCATAGAACACCTTGGTGTCCGGCAGCGCCTTGGCGAAGGCGAGATAGTTCTCGCGGACGACGTCGAGGTCGACGACCAGGCAGGGGCCATCGTCGGCCCGCTTGCGCAGGAACTCGCGGATGCGCGCAGTCATGGGTGCTCTCCCCACGGCTCGAGGGGCGGCGAACCGCCCGGTATGCGGATTGCGAGTTCGCCGCCGGCGCGCGATGGGGACGCGCTGGCAAGCGTGGACTCGCGACCCGCTACGCTGCCTTGGATTGGAAAGGGGAGACCCCGTTCCGCACGGCCGGCAATGATGAACAAGCCTCTTCGGTAGCCACGCCGGCGGTGGAAGGCCGGCAGAGACCAAGGAAGCCCGCTCCGTCGTTGCTTTAAGCCGCGTCCCCCGTTGAGCGCGGGGTGTGCCGGTTTCGCCTCCGGCTGCCGGTCAAGTGGTTTCGGAGCTCAGACGATCGCAGTACTCACGCTGCGATCTCGCTCCGGGCGGCTGTCCGGCCTCTTGTCCGGATGCCCACCGACCGACACACGGCCACAGGCACGTGCGAAATTGGGCAATCGCGCACATAAGCGATGTGCGCGCGCATTACAAGAAAATTTTTTGGATCTTCCCCGCGCTGCGCGCGCCGGCAAAACGTGCGCGGCCAAGCGCGGCGTCAGCCGCGCGTGGTGAACGGCTCGACGCGCCGAGCGTTGCGGATGAAGGCGACCATGACGGCGATGCCGCAGAGGAAGAACAGGCCTTGGGTGGCGTGCACGCCGTACTCGCCCAGATCGAAATAGCTGGCGACCGCCCAGCCGCCGGCAAAGGCGGCGCCGAACACTTCGGCGCCGATCAGGATCGCCGCGCTCAGCACGGTCAGCACGTTCTGCCACGCAATCCTGCGAGCGCCGGCGGGGGAGGGAGGTCTGGGGTTCATGACGGGTCCTGTTGGCGGGCCGCAATCTCCGCCAAACCAGCGGCCGGATCAAGCCATCAAACCGGCAGGAACAACGCGAATGGCTCCTCGATCGTCCGCTTGAGGTAGCTGCGATAGGTCTCGTAGCGAGGATGGCCGGCGGCGATGCGGCCGAATTCGGCATTGGCGAGCCGCTTGAGCGACACATAGGCGATCGGCGCGGTCACCGGCATGAGCCGATTGCCGCGCCCCACCTGCAGCGTCGTCATGATGCCGAACATCTCGCCGTAGATCGGGCGCGAAATGATGACCAGCCGGTATTGCCCCTGGCGGTTGGTGATGAGGTAGACGTAGCCCGATTCGCTGGGCACCGACACGAAACCCTGCTGGGCGAAGTTGGCGTCGAGCCGCTCGGACTCCCGGAAGACCAGGCTCGAGGTTTCGGCATCCCAGCAGATTTCGGTGCGGTAGGCGTAGATCGCGGACGGCTCGCTGAAGGAAGGGCGCAGCGTCAGGTAGGTGGCCTCGATGAAGGACACCGCCGGGCGCGAGTAGAAGCCGAGCTCGCCCGGCGCCAGGCTGGCGGCGTGGGCATGGTCGGCGTTGTTCGCCTTGCGGAGCGCCACGCCGAGCGCCTCCTCCAGCCTGATGGTGGTGGCGAGCGTGAACGGCCGGCGTCCGGAGAGCGCCTTCTCCAGCGTGGACATGCTGATCTTGGCTTGGTCGGCGAGCTGCCGGCGGGAGATGCGGCGGCGGGCGAGCTGTTCGCGCACCAGGATCGCGACCGCACGGCTCTGCTCGTCGGAAAGCTGCTTTTCGGTCGGTTGGCGCTCGGAATTGGCCGGCATCATCAGCCCTGTCGGCAGGGTCCCCGGCTTGCGGGGGACGATGATCGAGAGGGCGATTACGCCGCGTCGCGGCTCGCCTTCGATCCGATGAGGCCCGCCTCCACCAACGCTGCGCGGATGCGGTCGATCTCGGCGCGGGAAAGCTTCACCAGCGGCGGCCGCACCACCGCGCGGGCAAGCCGGCCGAGCAGCACCAGCGCCTCCTTCATGCGGTTGTGCATGTCGGCCCAGGGGTCGGCGTAGAACACCTGCGCCAGCGGGTAGATGCGGTCGTTGAGCCGGCGCGCCTGCGCGAGGTCGTCGGCCTTGACCGCGCGGAACAGCTCGGCCTGCAGATCCGGGATCACGCTGCCGCTGCCGGAGAGCAGCCCGTTGCAGCCCAGCACCAACGAGGAGAACAGCCATGCGCTGTGGGTGGTGAGCACGTTGACCGGCCGCGGCAGGCTCTGCAGCGTGCGGATGTGCATTTCGTGCTGCGGTACGTTGCCCGCCCAGTCCTTGATGGCGCGGATGCTCGGCACCTGCTCGACCAGCTTGAGCAGCGTGTCGCGCGGGTAGCCCTGGCCGGTGGCGAGCGGGTACTGGAACGCGATGATCGGCAGGTCGCTCGCGTCGGCGATGCGCTTGAAATGCGCGAGCGCCATGTCCGGCGACTGCCCCAAGGTGAAGGGCGCGGGCGGAAACACCAGCAGCGCCGAGGCGCCGCCGTCCGCCGCCATGCGCGCGATCCGCGCGGCTTCGATGCTGCCGTCGGCCCAGACCCCGTTGACCAGCGGGAGCCGGTCGCCGATCTCGTCCTGCGCGATGTCGAGCACGCGCCGCTGCTCGTCGAAGCTGCAGGAGGCGACCTCGGTCGAATGCGCGTTGACGGTGATGGCGGACAGCCCCTTGGTCGCCGCCACGTCGCGCAGATGGCCGCGGAAGCTCTTTTCGTCGATCGCGAGATCGTCGCTGAACGGCAGCAGCACGGCCGGAATGACGCCGTGGGGCACGTAATGGGCGTGACGGGGCATCGTCGTCTCCTTGGCGACCGGCATTCGCCTGCGCCGAAATCAATCGAACTTCTATACCACGCCGCGCCGGCCGAAGTCCCGCACGGCGCGGCGGCTGCCTTGATGTTTACCAAGGGTTGAGCGTAGCCTGACCCGTCCCGCAGACCACAGGAGCGTCCCATGGCCGCCCATCGTCGCAGCTCGAGGCATTCGT
The DNA here is from genome assembly GCA_963712565.1 of uncultured Alphaproteobacteria bacterium. Taxonomy (GTDB): domain Bacteria; phylum Pseudomonadota; class Alphaproteobacteria; order Rhizobiales; family Xanthobacteraceae; genus VAZQ01. The sequence continues at coordinate 62,591 of CAVQIP010000055.1, forward strand.
GGCGCGTGCTGGCGTTCGCAACGTTCGCGGCCGCGTCGCCGGCTTGGGGCGGCTCGGCGCTGATCTATGTCACCAACAGCGCCGGCGACAGCATCCACGCCATCGACCCCGCGACCAACGCGGTCGTTCAGGAGATCAAAGGGATCGAGGCGGCGCATGGGATCGCCTCGGCGCCCGACGGCTCGCGCATCTATGTCAGCAACGAGGCCGACGCCACGCTCGACGTGTTCGATCGCGCCAGCGGCTCCTTGGTGAAGAAAGTGCCGCTCAGCAACCGCCCCAACAACATCGCGGTGAGCAAGAACGGGGACCGCATCCTGGCGGGCATCGCGCGCGGGCAAGGCGCGGTCGACGTGATCGACGCCAAGACGCTGACGCGGACCAAGAGCATCCTGGTGAAAGGGCGCCTGCACAACATCTACGTGACGCCGGACGGCAAGCACCTCGTCACCGGCTCGATCCCGGCGAAGCTCATGACCGTCATCGATCTCGAGCGCGAGGTTCCGGTGTGGGAACTGCCGTTCGATCTCGGCGTGCGCCCGATGGCGATCGAGGCCGGACCCGACGGCGCGACCAAGCGCATCTTCGTGCAGCTCTCCGACACCAACGGTTTCGCGGTGGTCGATTTCGCCGCGCGCAAGGAGGTGGCGAGGATCAAGCTGCCGGCCACCGCCACCGAGTTCGAAACCGACGCCGGACGCGCCACCGCGCCCTCGCACGGCATCGGCGTGGCGCCCGACGGCAAGACGCTGTGGGTCACCAGCATCCCCAACAACGCGGTGTTCGTCTATTCGCTCGCCGACCTCAAGCTCGTCGGCGAGGTCGCGCTGCCCGCGCTCAAGCTGCCCGGACACGGCCCGATCGCCTCGGTGCCGAACTGGGTGACGTTCACGCCGGACAGCAAGACGATCTACATCTCCAACGCCGCGATCAAGTCCGTCACCGCTATCGACGTCGCGAGCATGAAGGTCAAGGCGGTCATCCCGGTGGGCGAGGTGCCCAAGCGGATCAACACGCTGGTGATGAACTAGCGGGCCAGACGGATTGATACGGCCCCACCCCAGGGCCATATTCCTCTGACGTCGGCAATCGCCGCAGGCGCGCGCGTGAGCGCCTGCCGTCGGTCTGGCGCCGCCAGTATCATTCTCATACCGTCCACCGCACCGCCGGGTCCATGACGCAAGCCCCCTCGTTTCATCCCGCCGTCGCCGCCTGGTTCGAGCGTAGCTTCGCCGCGCCGACGATGGCGCAGGTTCAGGCCTGGCCGGCGTTGCAGGCGGGCCGCCACGTCCTGATCGCGGCCCCGACCGGCTCCGGCAAGACGCTTGCCGCCTTCCTCGCTGCGATCGACGACCTGGTGCGGCAGGGACTCGCGGGCACGCTCGCGGACGAGACCCAGGTCGTCTACGTCTCCCCGCTCAAGGCGCTCTCCAACGACATCCAGCGCAATTTGGAGGCGCCGCTCGCCGGCATCGGCGCGGCCCTGCGGGCGCGGGGCCTGCCGGAGGTGGAGATCCGGACCTGGGTGCGCACCGGGCGACACCGCGCCGGCCGAGCGCGAGCGCATGCGCCGGCGCCCGCCGCACATCGTGGTGACCACGCCGGAATCGCTCTACATCCTGCTCGGCTCGCAATCCGGCCGGGCCATGCTCGCGACCACCCGCACCGTGATCGTCGACGAGATCCACGCGCTGGCGCCGAACAAGCGCGGCACGCATCTGGCGCTCTCGCTCGAGCGGCTCGACGCGCTCTGCGGCCGTCGACTGGTGCGCGTGGGGCTCTCGGCCACGCAGAAGCCGATCGAGGCGGTCGCGCGTTTTCTGGTCGGCGCGGGCCCGGTCGACGGCGCGGCCGCCCACTGCACCATCATCGATACCGGTCATCGCCGCGCGCGCGATCTTGCGCTCGAAGTCCCGGACGCGCCGCTCGAAGCCGTGATGTCGGCGGAGGTCTGGGAGCAGGTCTATCACCGCATCGCGCAACTGATCGAGGCGCATCGCACCACGTTGATCTTCGTCAACACGCGCCGGATGGCCGAGCGGGCGACGCGCCAGCTGTCCGAGCGCATCGGCGCCGAGCACGTGGCCGCGCACCATGGCAGCCTTGCCAAGGAGCAGCGCCTCGACGCCGAACAGCGGCTCAAGCACGGCAAGCTCAAGGCGCTGGTGGCGACCGCGTCGCTCGAGCTCGGCATCGACATCGGCGAGGTCGATCTCGTCTGCCAGCTCGGCTCCCCGCGCTCGATCGCTAGCCTGCTGCAACGGGTGGGCCGCTCCGGACACGCCGTCGACGGCATGCCCAAGGGCCGGCTATTCCCGCTCTCGCGCGACGATCTGGTGGAATGCGCGGCGCTCATCGACAGCACGGCGCGCGGCGAGCTCGACCGGCTCGCGATCCTCGAGCAGCCGCTCGACGTCTTGGCGCAGCAGATCGTCGCCGAGGTCGCCGCCCGCGAGTGGAACGAGGACGAGCTCTACGCGCTGATCCGCCGCGCCTGGCCCTATCGCGCGCTGCCGCGGGAGGATTTCGCCGCCGTGGTCGGCATGCTGGCGGAAGGCTTCAGCACCCGCCGCGGCCGGCGCGGCGCGCTCATCCACTACGATGCCGTCAACCACGTGCTGCGCGGGCGGCGCGGCGCGCGCCTCACCGCACTCACCAGCGGCGGCACGATCCCGGACAACGCCGACTATCAGGTGCTGCTGGAGCCCGAGAATCACGTCATCGGCAGCGTGAACGAGGATTTCGCGGTCGAGAGCCTGGCCGGCGACATCTTCCAGCTCGGCAACAAGAGCTACCGCATCATCCGCGTCGAGCGCGGCGTGGTGCGGGTCGAGGACGCCCATGGGGCGCCGCCGACCATTCCGTTCTGGCTGGGCGAGGCCCCCGGCCGCAGCGATGAGCTCTCGGCCGCGGTGTCGCGCCTGCGCGGCGAGGCCGCCGCCCGACTGAGCAGCGACCCCGCCGGGGAGCGCGCCTTGCGCTGGCTGGTCGACGAGGTCGGAATCGGCGAGGCCGCGGCCGAGCAACTGGCCGAGTACCTCGCCGCGGCGCATGCGGCGCTGGGCTGCCTGCCGACGCACGACACCATCGTGCTGGAGCGCTTCTTCGACGAAGTCGGCGGCATGCAGCTCGTCGTCCACTCGCCCTTCGGCAGCCGCATCAACCGCGCCTGGGGGTTGGCGCTGCGCAAGCGGTTCTGCCGCAAGTTCAATTTCGAGCTGCAGGCGGCGGCGACCGAGGACAACATCGTGCTTTCGCTCACCACCGCGCACAGTTTCGAGCTCGCCGACGTTGCCCGTTATCTGCATTCCGCCACCATCCGGCCGCTGCTGATCCAGGCGCTGCTCGATGCGCCGATGTTCGTCACCCGCTGGCGCTGGGTGATCGGCGTGGCGCTGGCGCTGCCGCGCTTCCGCGGCGGCCGCAAGGTCCCGCCGCAGCTCGCGCGCATGGGTGCCGAGGATCTCGTCGCGGCGATCTTTCCCGACCAGATCGCCTGCGCCGAGAACCTCGCGGGCGAGCGCGAGGTCCCCGACCACCCGCTGGTGCGCCAGACCATCGCCGACTGCCTCGACGAGGCGATGGACCTCGCCGGGCTGGAACGGCTGCTGCGGCGGATCGAAGCCGGCGACATTCGCATCGTCGCCCGCGATCTGACCGAGCCGTCGCCGCTGGCGCTCGAGGTGCTCACCGCCCGTCCCTATGCCTATCTCGATGACGCGCCGCTGGAGGAGCGCCGCACCCAGGCGGTGATGAGCCGGCGCTGGCTCTCGCCCGAGGCCGCCGCCGATCTCGGCCGGCTCGACGCCGACGCCATCGCGCGGGTGCGCGCGGAAGCCTGGCCCGAGGCCACCAATGCTGATGAGCTGCACGACGCGCTGGTCTGGCTCGGCTTCCTCGCCATCGATGAAGCCCGCGCCGGCGCCGGTTGGAATGACTGGCTCTCCGAGCTCGGGCGGCAGAAACGCGTGGCGCAACTTGCTGCGCCGGGAGCGACGCTGTGGATCACCGCCGAGCGGCTGCCGCAGTTTGCGGCGCTCTGGCCGAGAGCGAAGCTCGAGCCCCCGATCGCCGCGCCGACCGCGGCCGGCGGCCGGGAGTGGTCGCGCGACGATGCGCTCGTCGAAATCCTGCGCGGCCGGCTCGAGGGCTTGGGGCCGGTGACAGCCGCCGCGCTCGCCGCTCCGCTCGGACTGGGGCCGAACGACCTCGCGCCCGCGCTCGCGGCGCTCGAGGCCGAAGGCTTCGCCATGCGCGGCCGCTTCACGGCGGCAGCGGAGAGCGAGGAATGGTGCGAGCGCCGGCTGCTCGCACGCATTCACGGCTATACCGTCAAGCGCTTGCGGGCGGAGATCGAGCCGGTCGCGGCGCGCGACTTTCTGCGCTTTCTCACGACCTGGCAGCGCGTCGCGGCCGACGCGCGGATGGAAGGTCCGGAGGCCATCGATACCATCGTCGGGCAGCTCGAAGGCTTCGAGGCGCCGGCCGGTTCATGGGAGAGCGAGATCCTGCCGGCGCGCCTGGCCGGCTACGAACCGGCCTGGCTCGACGACCGCTGCCTCGCCGGGCAGCTGACATGGGCGCGCCTGCGGCCGCGCACCATCGCGACGGGCAGCGGCCGAACGAACGGCGGCGAGGGCCGCCCGGCCCCGGTGCGAACGACGCCGATCACGCTGCTGGCGCGCCGTCATGCCGCGCACTGGGCGGCGCTGTCGGCCGGTGCCGATGCGGGCCATCCCGGCGGCCGCGCGCAAGCCGTCGCCGACTACATCCGCGAACACGGCGCGTCGTTCTTCGACGAGCTGGTCGACGGCACCGGCCTGCTGCGCTCCGAGGTGGAGGAGGCGCTGGCGGAGCTGGTCGCGCTCGGGCTCGCGAGCTCGGACAGCTTCGGCGGCTTGCGCGCGCTGCTGGTGCCCTCGAGCGAGCGCCGGCCGATCGCGAGCGGGCGGCGCCGCCGTCGCACCGTGGCGTTCGGCATGGAGGATGCGGGGCGCTGGGCGCTCGCGCGGCGCGTCCCGCCGGCGCGGCGTCAGGCATCGTTCGAGCAGGAGGCGATCGAGCACGCGGCCCGCACCTTGCTGCTGCGCTACGGGGTCGTGTTCTGGCGTCTGATCGAACGCGAAGCCCAGTGGCTGCCGCCGTGGCGCGACCTCCTGCGCGTCTATCGCCGGCTCGAAAGCCGCGGCGACATTCGCGGCGGCCGCTTCGTCGCCGGATTCGCCGGCGAGCAGTTCGCGCTGCCGGAGGCGGTCGGCATGCTGCGCGAGGCGCGGCGGGAGCCCCCCTCCGGCGCGCTCATCTCGCTCTCCGGCGCCGACCCGCTCAACCTCGTGGGCATCCTCACGCCCGGGCCGAAGCTCGCGGCGCTCACCGGCAACCGCCTGCTCTATCGCGACGGCGTGCCGATCGCGTTGCTCGCGGCCGGCGAGGTGCGGTTCCTGGAGACCCTCGACGCCGCGAGCGAATGGGCGGCGCACAAGGCTCTGCTGCGCGGCGCGCAGCCGGCGCCGTCCATCGTTTCGCCTACCAGTCCGGGTGACGGCAATCCGGTGCCGTCAGTCATCCAGCATCGTCCGGGTCGGGCCGATTAGCCAGAACCGGCTGCGCCAGCGCGGACCTGCGTCGGCGCGGACAGACAGCCGCGTTATCTTGTGTCCGGTATCATCGCTTCGGTAGGCTCTACGCATCCGCTGGTGCGCTGGGGGCGCGCACAGAGCCCGGGAGGAGACGATGCGGCGCCGTCTGTTTCGGTTCGTCATGGTCGGCATCATGGCGCTGGCGGCCGAGCGCGCCATCGCCCAGGATTCCGTCACGCAATTCTACAGCCGCCGGCAGATCACCGTCATCGTCGGCTCGTCGGCCGGCGGCGGCTACGACATCTATGCGCGGCTGCTGGCGCGCCACATGCCGAAGCATATTCCCGGCAGCCCGGGCATGGTGGTGACCAACATGCCGGGAGCCGGCAGCAACACCGCGGCCGCGCATCTGTTCAACGTGGCGCCGAAGGACGGCACTTACATCGGTGCGCTGCAGAACAGCGCGGTGATGGACGCGCTGTTCGATGCGCTCCTGGGCAGCGCCCGACAACTGCGGCACGACGCGACCAAGTTCATCCATCTCGGCTCGGCCACGACCGATCACTATGTCTGCATCGCGCGTTCCGACGCGCCGGTAAAAACCTTCAAAGACACGCTCACCCAGGAACTGCTGATCGGGGCGAGCCAGCCCGGCACGTCGACGCGCGACTATCCGGCAATGCTCAACAACTTGACGGGCGCAAAAATCCGCCAAGTGGGCGGCTATCCCGGCACGCGCGAGATCACCCTTGCGATCGAGAAGAACGAGGTGCAGGGCTTGTGCGGTTTCAGCTGGTCGAGCCTGCAGGCGCAGCGTCCGGATTGGATCAAGTCCGGATTCATCCGCGTCATCGTTCAGGAGCACGACAAGGGCAATCCGGAGATCAATAGGATGGGCGTGCCGCTGGCGGTGGATTTCGCCACCTCGGCGGAGAACCGCAAGATCATGGAGCTGGTCTACTCGTCGGAAACGTTCGGCCGGCCCTACATGCTGGCGCCCGGCGTGCCCGCCGATCGGATCACTGCGTTGCGCAAAGCTTTCCTGGAGACGATGCGGGACCCGGAACTGCTGGTGGATGCGCAGCGGATCGGGCTGGCCATCGATCCGATCTCGGGCGAGGGGTTGCAGACGCTCGCCGCGAATATTTTCGCCACGCCTGCCGACTTCGTCGAAAAGACCAAGCAGGCGCTGGCCTACAAGGCACCGTAGTCGCGGTTCGGCGGATGAGGGCGAACCGAGACCGAGAAGGAAAGCTGGCCGCGCGCCTCGATCGGCGAAGGCGGCGGAAAAGCCGGGAGGACATCCGCGATGATCATGCCAATCCGCGCGGCGATCGCCGCCGTCGTCGCCGCCATCGCCTTTGCAGGGCCTGACGCCGTGCACGCCCAAAACTATCCGGCCCGGTCGGTGACGCTCGTCGTCCCCTCCGCGGCCGGCGGCGGGACCGACACGATCGCCCGCCTGATCGGGGATCAGCTTTCAAAGCAGCTCGGCCAGGGATTCGTCATCGAAAACCGTACCGGCGGCGGCATGCTGGTCGGCACCACGGCGGCCGCCAAGGCCGCGCCCGACGGCTACACGCTGCTGGTCGGGCTCACCGGCAACATGTCGGTCAATCCCAGCCTGTTCGCCAAGCTGCCCTACGATCCGCTCGTGGACTTCACGCCGGTGGCGATGCTCGCCAACTATCCGTTCCTGGTCGTCGTGAACAATGACCTGCCGGTGAAGTCGATCAAGGAGCTCGTCGCGCTGCTGAAATCGCAACCCGGCAAGATCGACTACGCCTCGGCCGGCAACGGCACCGGACAGCACCTGGCGCCCGAGCTGTTCAAGATGATGACCGGCACGCAGATGGGGCACGTTCCCTACCGCGGCGCGCAACCCGCCTATCAGGACGTGATCTCCGGGCGGGTGCCGGTATTCTTCGACAACATGTCGACGGCCATGAGCCTTGTGAAGGGCGGCAAAGTGCGCGCGCTTGCCATCACGTCCAAGCAACGATCGGAGCTGATGCCCGAATTGCCGACGGTCGACGAAGCCGGCGTGCCCGGCTACGAGTACTACACCTGGTTTGGGTTCTGGGCGCCCAAGGGCACGCCCCGACCGATCGTCGAGAAGCTGTACGCCGAAGTGCAGAAGGCGCTCGCCGAGCCCGCCGTCAGGCAGAACATCGCGGCCACCGCGGGCGAGCCATCCCACATGGCGCCCAACGACATCGAGCCGTTCGTCAAGGCCGAGATCGCCAAATGGGCCGAGGTCGTCAAGCGCGCCGGAATCAAGGTCGAGTAGCGGTGTCGGTTGCGGGTCGCTACAGCTTCTTGCCGTTGACCCAATCGGCCAGGATTTTCCAGTTGGGATCGTCCCTGGACGCGAATTGCCGCCCGCCGGAATGAAAGACGTTGCCGCCGGCTTCGGGTGCGAGCGGCTGCTGCAGCAGTCGGCTGGTCGCGGGATCGCCCGGGTTCACCAGCAGCGAAGCCATCGCGAAATTCTTGCGCGACTGCTCCTCGCTCCAGCCACTGGCGCCGTCGGCGAGCCGCTCCAGCCGGAACGCGTTGTTGCTTTCCGCGTGGCAGACGTAGCAGCGGGTATGGCCGTCGCGCTTCTGCAGGAAGACCGGTTCGACCCGGGCCTTGAAGAATTCGTAGTCGAGCGCCGGCGCGGCGCGCAACGCCGGCTGCGATACCAAGGCCGCTGTCGCTAGGACGGCCGCCACGACCGGTCTCACGCGAGAAACCGCCATACGAATCCTCCCGGACTCAAATCCCGCGATTCCAGAAATCGTAGTAGCGCTCGATGTTCATGGGCAGGAACGTGTTGTAATTCGGCCAAGCTTCATATTTTGGCAGCTTGATCTCCTTCTGCGCGTCGGCGTAGGACTTGTTCTCGCTCACCGCCTTCTTCACCGCGGCAGAAAGATCCTGCAGGTAGGCGAGCTCCTCGCGCGCATTGTCCTTGGTCCCGGTCTGCTTGCCGCCCGCTCCCGGATGGCCGGGAATGAGCGTTTCCCAATCCATTGCAATCACCTTTTTCAGCCCCTCCTCGATGTCCGGCACATAGGTGTCGGCCATGCCGCGGAACTGCACGCCTTGGACTGGAATCCAATCGACGGTGAAGATGATCTTCTCCTTCGGCAGCCGCATCACCAGCGTGCTGTCGGAATGGTTCTTGCCAATATAGTTGAGCTCGAGCGTGGTACCGCCGAGCGTGATGTTCCTCCTGCCGTCGACAACCTGATCGGGGACGACCACGTCATCAGGCTTGAGCGCGGCGATGCGGGCTTTGGCATTTCGGTGCGCGACAAAGGTCGCGCCGAGGTCCTTGAACGGCTTGCCGCCGGCGATGTGGTCGAAATGACTGTGGCTGTAGATGACGTATTTGATCGGCGCCTTGGTCACCGCCTGGATCGCGTCGATATAGGGCTTCGCCGGCCGACGCTCGCTGATCGGGTCGGTGGCGATCACGCCCGCGGGCGTGACGATGAACATCGACTGATGGCCACCATAGCGAAAAATGTAGACGTTATCCGTGACCTTTGTGGTGGCGAACGGCGGCGGTGCCGGCTGTTGCGCCTGCGCCGGCGCGGCGAACGCGATGGCAATGAGTGCTGCAGTCATGCCCGCGAGATGAACCCGCAACATGTTTGTTTTCTCCCTGGTGTCGCGACGCGGCGCCTTCCGCGGCGCGGCGCGGACGCAACTGTCTCGTGCGCTGATTCCAAATGCAACAGCGATTTGCGCCGATCAACTCGAGGAACGGCACGCCGCATTCAAAATTGCCGCGGCTACCGCGACTCTCTCGCGCTGTCGATGTCGGATCACTTGTTGGTGAGCCTGATCCCGGTGCGGCGGCCCAAACCAGCGCAGTCCTCGTCGGTCTTGAGCCCGATCGCGCGGATGCCGTGGGCGGCGAGCTCCTCGTCGCGCTCCTCGGTGTCGCCGGTCACGCCGACCGCGCCGATTACCTCGCCCACGGCGTCGCGGATCTGCAGGCCGCCGCCCTCGGGAAAGATCTGGTCGCCGCTCGCGCTCAACAGATAGCGCATGAAGATCGGCTTCTCCTCCGCGCGCACCTTCACCAGCTTGGAGGAGCGGCCCATGGCGAGCGCGGCATAGGCCTTGCCGTAGGCCATCTCGAACCGGATCATCGAGCTGCCGTCCTCCTTCTTGAACGCCTTCACCTTGCAGCCGGGCTCGACCACGATCACCGACAGCGGCCGGCAATCGAGCTCGGCCCCGCGCTCGAGGATTGCGTCGATGAGGCGGTCGGCCTGCGCAAGCGTGATGGCGGTCATGGCTCCTCCGGGCTGAGATTGGGTCGACACCAGCGCGGCAGCATACGCCGGCCAGAGCATGCGCGAAACGCGAGGCCGCTAAAGGCCCCGCGGCGGCCGCGGTTGAACTCGCGCTCGGCAGCTGTGACACCGGTTTGCGGCGCGGTCGGCGCGGGGCTGTTTGATCCGAGGAGATAGCAATGGCCGAATTCTCACGCCGCGACATGCTGGGTACCGTCGCCGCCGGCGGCATGATCGCGGCCGCAGCGAGCACCGACGCCTGGTCGCAGGGCATGCCGCCGTTCGGCCCGACCCCGCCGGTGCTCGCCGGCACGGAACTGCCGTCCTTCCGCTTCCGACTGGGCGCGGTCACCCCCAAGTCCTGGGACGGCGGCTGGGCCAAGGAGGCGACCGTCGAGCAATTCCCGGTCTCGCAGGCGATCGCCGGGGTGCTGATGTCGCTCGCGCCCGGCGGCTTGCGCGAGTTGCACTGGCACGCCAATGCGGCGGAATGGGCCTACGTGATCAAGGGCCAATGCCGCGTCACCACCATCGATCCGCAGAGTCGCTCGCAGATCGCCGATTTCTCCGCCGGCGACGTCTGGTACTTCCCGCGCGGGTTCGGCCACTCGATCCAGGGCATCGGCTCCGAGGACTGCCTGTTCGTGCTGGTGTTCGACAACGGCTATTTTTCCGAGTTCGGCACCTTCAGCATCAGCGATTGGATCGGGCACACCCCGCCCGAGGTCTTGGCGAAGTATTTCGGCGTGCCGGCGTCGACCTTCGCCAATTTCCCCAAAAGCGAAGTCTACATCGCCAAGGGCCCGGTGCCGCCGCCGCTTCCCGCCGTGCCGGCGCCCGGCACCCTCGATGTCGGGCCGCTCACCCACCGCTACCGCTTGCTGGCGCAGCGTCCCGACACCTATTCCGGCGGCACCAACCGGCTGGTGTCGCAACGCCAGTTTCCGATCTCCACCACCGTCACCGGCGCGCTCATGCAGATCAAGCCGGGCGGGCTGCGCGAGCTGCACTGGCATCCCAACGCCGACGAATGGCAGTACTACATCTCCGGCCGCGCCCGCATGGGCGTGTTCGGATCGCACGGCCGCGTCCGCATCGACGAGTTCGACGCCGGCGATGTCGGCTACGTGCCGCAAGGCTACGGGCACTACATCGAGAACGTCGGCAGCGAGGATGTCGAGCTGGTGATCGCGCTCAACAACGGCGTCTACGAATCGATCTCGCTCTCGGACTGGATCGGCGCCAATCCGCACCTCTTGCTGGCGACCAATTTCAAGGTGCCGGAGAGTACCTTCGCGAACTTCCAGACGCGCCATCGGTTCATGGTGGGGTGATGCGGCTGACGCGCGGCTGAGCAAGTTCAATAGAAATCTGAATTCACGCCGCAACGGCGGTCGGGTGAGGGGGATTCTCCACAGGCGCAGTGTGCTGGCAGCCCCCTCACCCCGACCCTCTCCCCGCGAGCGGGGAGAGGGAGCGCACCGTGTTCGCGGCGCGAGCTAGGCCTTCAGCGTTTCGAGCACGCGTTCGGCCGTGAACGGCAGGTGGCGGAGCCGCTTGCCGGTCAGCTGGTAGAACGCGTTCGAGATCGCGCCGGCGATAAAGGGATTGCCGATCTCGCCCAAGCCGGTCGGCCGGGTGTCGACCTCGACGAATTGCACGTGCATCTCGTCCGGCAGGTCCGACATGCGCATCAGGTTGTAGTCGTGGAAGTTCGACTGCTCCACGACGCCGTCCTTGATCGTCACGCGTTCGTGCAACACGCTCGACAGCCCGTAGATGATCGCGCTCTCCACGTTGGCCTTGGCCGCGGCCGGCTGCACGATCAAGCCGCCGTCGATCGCGGCCCACACCTTGTGCACCCGGATCTTGCCGCTTGCGCGGTCGAGCGAGATCTCGACCGCGCCCGCGCCGAGCGAGCCCGAACGCTCGGTGATCGAAATGCCGAGTGCTCGTCCGTCCGGCCGCTTGGCCTTGTAGTCGGACATCTGCGCCAGCGTCTCGAACACCTTGCGCGCCTTCGACGTGGCGCCCATGCGCTCGAACCGGAACTCGATCGGATCGACGCCTTGATCGGCCGCCATCTGATCGACGAAGCTCTCGATCGCGAAGGTGTTGAACACGTGCCCGACCGCGCGCCAGTGCTTGAGCTTGATCCCGTGCGAGACGCCGCGCCGCTCGATGTGCTGGTTCGGCACCCCGTAATAGGGAATCTTGATGCCGGTGATGAGCAGGAATTCGCCGTCGCCGACGACGCAGTGCTTCCAGCCCGTGACCTTGCCGGAGGCGTCGGTCGCCGCCTCCAGGCATTGGAACGACTGCGGGCGGAACATGCCCTGGGCGATGTCCTCCTCGCGCGTCCAGATCAGCTTGACCGGACGGCGCACTTCCTTGGCGATTTGCGCGCATTCGGCGGCATAGTCGCCGAGCGAGCGGCGGCCGAAGCCGCCGCCCATGTAGCATTGGTGGAAATCCACCTGCTCCTCTTTGAGCCCGAGCGCCTTCGCCACCGCCTTGCGCGACTCGTCCGGGGCCTGGCTTCCTTCCCAGACCTCGGCCTTGTCGCCGGCTTCGTTGATGCGCACGACCGCGTTGAGCGGCTCCATCTGGGCGTGATAGCCGTAGTCGCTGCGGAACTCGGCCTTGTAGGTCTTGGCGGCGCTGGCGAAGGCCGCCTTGACGTCGCCCTTTTCCTCGAGCTTAGCCACCTGCGCGTTCGGATCGTCGTGGATCCTGACGTAGTCGGCGAGCGCGCGCTCGGAATCGAAGCCCTCGGCCTTGGCCTTCCGCCACTTGACCTTGAGGGCGTCGCGGCCGGCCTTGGCGTTCTCGAAATGATCGGCGACGACGGCGAGCCCGTTCGCCAGGCCGACGATCGCGAGCACGCCTTTCATGGCCTTGACCTCGGCGTCGTTCCAACTCTCCGGCGCCGCGGCGGATTGGTCCTGCTTGCCCGGATCCCACACTGCGCTTTGCGCGTTGTGAACCGGCGAGTGCAGCGTCGAGGCATAGACCATCCCCGGCAGCTTCACGTCGATGGCGTATTGCGCCGAGCCGTTGACCTTGGCCGGCGTGTCGCGGCGCGGCTGGGATTTTCCGATCAGGCGGAAATCCTTGCGGGATTTGAGCTCGCTCGCATCGACTGCGGGCAGCGTTGCGGGAATCGTTCCGAACGCGGCGATCTCGCCATAGCTCAGGCGCTGGCCATTGGCGGGATTGATCACGGTGCTCGGCTCGGTGCGCAGCGTGGCGGGGTCGACCCCCCATTTCTGCGCGGCATTGGCGATCAGCACTTTGCGCACCTGCGCGCCGGCCGTGCGCAGCTGGTTGAAATAGAGCTGCACCGCGCGGCTGCCGACGATCCACATCAGCTGCTCGGTCCCGATCGGGTTCTTGTAGCCGTAGATCTTGGCGTCGGCCGGGGTCCATTCGATCGCGACCTTCGACCAGTCGGCGTCCATCTCCTCGGCCACGATCAGCGGCAGCGAGGTCATCGAGCCCTGGCCCATTTCGGCGCCGGCGCTGAGAATGGTGATCTTGCCGTCGGGCGCGATGCGCACCCAAGGCGTCACCGGCGCGTTCGCCAAGGCGTTCGCCCGCGCCTGCGACATCAGCCGCACGCCGTCGTTGCCGAGCGCGATGCAGAAGGTCATGCCGCCCAAGCCGGCGAGCAGGCTGCGGCGGGAGACATTGGTGTCGATCATGGTCATGGCTCAGGCCTCCTTCGATGCGCGCTCGATGGCGGCGATGATGCGATGATAGGTCCCGCAGCGGCAGATATTGCCGTCCATGTGGGTGATGATGTCGGCGCGGGAGGGCTTCGGATTCCTGGCGAGCAGTTCCGCGGCCTTCATGATCTGCCCCGACTGGCAGTAGCCGCATTGCGGCACCTCTTCGGCCACCCAGGCGCGCTGCAGCGGATGGGAGGAACTGGCGGAAAGGCCCTCGATGGTGAGGACGGTCTTGCCCGCGACCGAGCCCACGTCGATCTGGCACGAGCGCTGCGCCGTGCCGTCGATGTGGATGGTGCAGGCGCCGCACAGGCCGGCGCCGCAGCCGTATTTGGTGCCGGTCAATCCGACATGGTCGCGAATCGCCCATAGCAGCGGGGTCTTCGGGTCGGCATCGACCGAGACCTGGCGGTTGTTCAAGATGAACGAAACCATGGTTCCTCCCTTCGACTTGGCGCCTTCGGCACGCACAACGCCGGCTGGTCGCAGCCGGTGGTAAGCGCAAGGCCGCTCGATTGATGGTTGAACGCGGGACGTTGTCGTTGTCGACAGTCTAGCAAGCGCGGGCGTTGTTTCACATCGGAAAAATTCAAAAGAGAAGCAATCCTGACGTGCCTTGGCCGCGGTGCTTGCCTTAGGGTGCGATGCGACAACCCCAACCCCATATGACCAGCATGAATGAGCAGACCCACGCTCTTGCCCCGCAAGCACAGACCGACAATCCGTTGTTCGAGGACTGGACCGGCCCGTTCGGGGTGCCGCCGTTCGGGCGGATCGAGCCGCGAGCATTTTCCGCCCGCGTTCGCGCGCGCTTTCTCCGCGCACGCGGCGGAGGTCAAGGCCATCGCCGCCGATCCTGCCGAGCCGACCTTCGCCAACACCATTGCAGCGCTGGAAAAAGCCGGCGACGCGCTCATGCGCGTGAGCAGCGTGTTCCACCTGCTGGCGGGCGCGCATACCAACGACGCCATCCAGGAGGTCGAACGCGAGCTCGCCCCGCAGGAGGCCAAGCACTGGAACAGCATCCTGATGGACGAGGCCCTGTTCCACCGTATCGACCGCCTGCACCGCGCGCGCGATCGGCTCGCCCTCTCGCCCGAGCAGCAGCGCGTGCTCGATCGCTACCACCTGATGTTCAAGCGCGCCGGCGCCGCGCTCGACGCCGCGGCGAAGGCCCGTCTCGCCGACGATCAACGAGCGGCTCGCCACGCTGGGCACCAGCTTCAGCCAGAACGTGCTGGCGGACGAGCAGGGCTATACCCTCGTGCTCGACGACGAGGACGAGCTCGCCGGTCTGCCCGATTTCGTGCGCGCGGCGGCGCGCGCGGCGGCCGAGGAGCGCGGCCTCGCGGGCAAGCACGTCATCACGCTGTCGCGCTCGAGCGTCGAGCCGTTCCTGCAATTCTCGGCGCGGCGGGACCTGCGCGAGAAGATCTTTCGTGCCTGGATCGCGCGCGGCGCCGGCGGCGGCGCAACCGACAACAAGGCGATCATCGCCGAGATGGTGGCGCTGCGCGCCGAGCGCGCGCGGCTCCTCGGCTATGCGAGCTTTGCCCATTACCGCCTCGACGATGCCATGGCGAAGACGCCGGAGGCGGTGCGCTCGCTGCTCGATCGTGTCTGGCTGCCGGCGCGCCGCCACGCGCTGGCGGATCGCGATGCCATGCAGGCGCTGGTGCAGGCGGAGGGGGGGAATTTCACGCTCGCGCCGTGGGACTGGCGCTACTACGCGGAGAAGCTGCGCAAGGCGCGCTGCGACATCGACGAGACGACGGTCAAGCCGTATTTCCAGCTCGAGCGCATCATCGCGGCGGCGTTCTACACCGCAAACCGCCTGTTCGGACTGAGCTTCGAGCGGCGCGAAGGCATTCCGGTCTGGCACCCCGATGTGCGGGTGTGGGAAGTGCGCGACGCCGGCGGGCGCCATCGCGGACTGTTCTTCGGCGACTATTTCGCGCGCACGTCGAAGCACAGCGGCGCCTGGATGACGACGCTGCGCGACCAGGAAAAGCTCAGGGGCGACATTCACCCACTGGTCGTCAATGTCATGAACTTCTCCAAGGCGGGCGAAGGCGAACCGACGCTGCTTTCGTTCGACGACGCCAAGACCCTGTTCCACGAGTTCGGCCACGCCTTGCATGGGCTGCTCTCCGACGTCACCTATCCGATGGTCGCGGGCACGGGCGTGCTCACCGACTGGGTGGAGCTGCCCTCGCAGCTCTACGAGCATTGGTTGGAGCACCCGGAAATCCTGCGCCGCTTCGCCGTGCACTATCGCAGCGGCGAGCCGATCCCGGAGGATTTGTTGCGTCGCCTGGTCGCCGCCCGCACCTTCAACCAGGGCTGCGCCACGGTGGAATACGTCGCCTCCGCGCTGGTCGATCTCGACATCCATCTGCGGCCGGAGCCGGCGAGGCCGAAGGCTTCGACATCGACGCCTTCGAGCAGGACGCGCTCGCGCGCATCGGCATGCCGGCCGAGATCGTCATGCGCCACCGGCCCACCCATTTCCAACACGTATTCGCGGGCGACGGCTACGCCGCGGCCTATTACAGCTACATGTGGTCGGAGGTGCTCGACGCCGACGCGTTCGCGGCGTTCGAGGAGACCGGCGACATCTTCGATGCCGGCACCGCCAAGAAGCTGCACGATCACGTCTACGCCGCCGGCGGCGCGCGCGACCCGGCCGAGCTCTACACCGCCTTCCGCGGCCGACTGCCGACGCCGGAGGGGCTGCTCAAGCGGCGGGGACTGAGCGAAGAAGCCGCTGAGTCGTCGGCATGACCGGGGCTCAATCGCTTCGCCCGTTCGCGAGCTATTGCCGGGCTTGAGCCCGGCAATCCATCGTTCTTACGCAGAGAATTTTCCGAAAACGATGGATGCGCGGGTCAAGCCCGCGCATGACGCATCGTGGGCTGCGTATGACGCCGTAAGCCATGGACCTCCACACCGCCGGACATCGCCGGGGCGTCGTCGCCGCGCCGCACCACGCCGCGGTCGAGGCGGGACGCGCGGTGATCGCCGAAGGCGGCAATGCGCTCGAGGCGATGGTGGCGATGGCGGCGACCATCGCCGCGGTCTACCCGCACATGAGCCACGCGGCGGCGACGGCTTCTGGCTCGTGCGCGAGCGGTCGGGACGCGTGCGCGCGGTGATGGCGGCCGGACGCGCGGGCGCCGATGCGGCGCGCGAGCTCTACCGCGACCTCGAAGCGATCCCGCCGCGCGGTCCGCTCGCGGCGCTCACGGTGCCGGGCGCGGTCGCGGGTTGGATGCTGGCGCTCGAAGTTGCAGAGGCGCACGGCGGGCGTTTGCCGCTCGCCGACCTGCTGGCCCCCGCGATCCGCCACGCGGGCGGCGGCTACGTCGTCAGCCGCGGTCAGGCCCGCCTCACGGCGGAAAAGCTCGCCGAGCTCAAGGACGCGCCCGGCTTCGCGCCGACATTCTTGATCGACGGCAAGCCGCCCGATGCCGGCAAGACGCTCCGGCAGCCGGCGCTGGCCGCGACGCTGGATCATCTCGCCCATGCCGGGCTCGACGATTTCTACCGCGGCGACGTCGGACGCGAGATCGCCGGCGACCTCGCGCGCGTCGGCAGCCCGGTCACCCGTGCCGACCTCGCCCGCTGCCGCGCCACGCTCGCCGAGCCGCTGGCGATCGCGGCTCGATGCCGGCACCGCGTTCAACAGCCCGCCGCCGACCCAGGGCCTCGCGTCGCTGATGATTCTCGCGCTGTTCGAGCGCTTGCGCGTCGCGCAGGGCGAAGGCTTCGATCACGTCCACGGGCTGATCGAGGCGACCAAGCGCGCCTTCGGCGTGCGCGACCGCGTGATCGCCGACCCCGATCGCATGGCGCATCCGGCCGAGCGCTATCTCGACGCCAAGTTTCTCGCCGCGGAGGCGGCGAAGATCGACCGCCGCAAGGCCGCGCCTTGGCCAGCGCCCTATGGCGAGGGCGACACCGTCTGGATGGGCGCCGCCGACGCCGCCGGTCTCGTCGTCTCCTACATCCAGTCGCTCTATTGGGAATTCGGCTCCGGCGTGGTGCTGCCCCGGACCGGCGTGCTGATGCAGAACCGTGGCGCCAGCTTTTCGCTCGATCCCGACGCGCTCAATGCGCTGGCGCCCGGGCGGCTGCCGTTCCACACGCTCAACCCGGCGCTCGCGCGTGCTCGCCGACGGCCGCATCATTGCCTACGGCGCCATGGGCGGCGACGGCCAGCCGCAGACGCAAGCCGCGCTGTTCACGCGCCACGTGCGCTACCGGATGCCGCTCGAGCGCGCGATCGACGCGCCGCGCTGGCTGTTGGGCCGCACCTGGGGCTCGACGCACACCAATCTGCGCATGGAAGCGCGCTTCGATGGAGCACTCGTCGACCGCCTCATGTCGGCCGGGCACGATGTCGAGGTGCTGCCGGAAGCCTATTCCGACGTCATGGGCCATGCCGGCGCGGTGGTGCTCCATCCCGACGGGACGCTCGCGGGCGCCCACGATCCGCGCGCCGACGGCGGCGCGGCGGGGGTGTAGCTTTCGCGTTACTTTCCCCGGCGCGCCGGCGAGCGGCAATGGCGCCTCCATTCCGCCCCACTCCGTGATATTGTGGCGCCACAGCCGGCGTCGCGATTGGCGAGCACATCCATGATCCAGCGCTTCATTTTCGCCGTTCTTGCCGCCTCGGCGGGACTCGTGATCGCGTGCGCAGCCGCCTCCGCGCATCCGCACGTCTGGGTCACGATGAAGAGCGAGCTGGTCTACGCGCCCGACGGCTCGGTGACCGGCGTGCGTCACGCCTGGACCTTCGACGACATGTTCTCCGTGTTCGCGACCCAGGGCATCGAAGCGAAGAAGAAGGGCGAGTTCACGCGCGAGGAGCTGGCGCCGCTCGCCGAGGTCAACGTCACCTCGCTCAAGGAATACGACTTCTTCACCTACGCCAAGGCGAACGGCAAGAAGCTGGAGTTCGACGAGCCGGCCGCCGGCTACTATCTCGACTTCGACAAGAAGGAGACGGTGCTCACGCTGTACTTCACGCTGCCGCTGAAGGCACCGGTCAAGGCCAAGGACCTGACGCTCGAAGTCTACGACCGGGAGTTCTTCGTCGACTTCAGCTT
Organism: uncultured Alphaproteobacteria bacterium; assembly: GCA_963712565.1. Classification (GTDB taxonomy): domain Bacteria; phylum Pseudomonadota; class Alphaproteobacteria; order Rhizobiales; family Xanthobacteraceae; genus VAZQ01. The sequence continues at coordinate 81,307 of CAVQIP010000055.1, forward strand.
TGCCGAGAAGGATCCGGTCAAGCTCGTCGGCGCGCCCGCGCAGTGCAAGCTCTCGGTCGGGCGGCCGCAGGAAATGGACGCCGCGCTGTCGCAGCGGCTGGGTCAACTCGGCGCCGACCAGCGAGATTCGTCGCTGATCATCGGCGCCGAATACGCCAACAAGATTTTGGTGAAATGCCCGTGACAACCGTCGGCGGGCGGCGGCCGGTCGATGCTATCGCCTTGCTGGTGGTCGCCATCGCCAGCGTTCTGCTGATCGCCGGCGTGCTCGACGCCGCGTTCGCGCAGACCTCGCCGTTCGGCGGGCCGCGCCCGCAGGCGCCGGCGCCGCCGGTAGGGGGTGTGCTCGGCTGGATTTTCGCCAAGCAGGCGGAATTCTATCGGCAGTTTTCGAGCCTGATCCGCGCCGCCAAGGCCGACGGCAGCGCGGCCTGGAGCCTGCTCGGGCTGGCCTTTCTCTACGGCATTTTTCACGCCGCCGGCCCCGGTCACGGCAAGGCGGTGATCTCGTCCTACATGGTCGCCAACGAGGAGACTTGGATGCGCGGCGTGGTGCTGTCGTTGGCTTCCGCGTTGCTGCAGGCTCTGGTCGCGGTGGCGATCGTGGGCATTGCCGCCGCGCTGTTGAACGCGACCGCGGCCACCATGGGCCGCGCGGTCAACATCATCGAGATCCTCAGCTACTCGCTCATCATCCTGATCGGCGTGCGATTGCTGTGGGTCAAAGGGCGCGCCTTCCTCGCGACGCTGCGCACGCTCCACCGTCCCGCCGCCGTCGGTGCCGCCGTGACGCCGGCGCACCACGATCATGCGCATCACCATCACGATGCTGGCCACGACCCTCACGACCATGATCACCATCACCATGACGGGGGCCACACGCATGATCACGATCACGCGCACGAGGACGATGCCTCGGCATGGGGGCACGCGCACGCACCGGAGCCGCAGGAGCTGGCCGGGCCGGGAGGATGGCAGCGCGGGCTCTCGGCCATTGTCGCCGTAGGCCTGCGGCCATGTTCTGGCGCCATCCTGGTGCTGGTGTTCGCGCTGGCGCAGGGATTGTTCTGGGCGGGCGTCGCCGCGACCTTCGTCATGGCGCTCGGCACCGCCATCACGGTGGCCGCGATCGCCACCATCGCCGTCGGCGCCCGAGCCTGGGCCCAACGCCTCGCCGACACGCGTTCCGGCTACGGCATGCTGGCGATGCGCGGCATCGAGGTCGGCGCGGCCGTGGTGATCATCGCCTTCGGCGGCCTCCTGCTCACCGGCTATATCGTGACCGAGCGCATGGTCGGGATTTAGCGCCGCCGCTCATGCGAAACTGCCCGCTCGCGATCGGTCATGGAGGAGGCTCGCATGCCGGCTGAACAAGTCTCAACGCGCTGCTGCATCGTCGGCGGCGGACCGTGCGGGATGATGCTCGGCTTCCTGCTCGCGCGCGCCGGCGTCGACGTCGTCGTGCTCGAGAAGCACCCCGATTTCCTGCGCGATTTCCGCGGCGATACCATTCATCCCTCGACCCTCGAGGTCATGGGCGAGCTCGGCCTGCTCGACGAGTTCCTCAAGCTGCCGCACCACAAGGAGACCGCCATCGCCGCGTTCTTCGGCGACCGCCAGTACAACTTCGCGGATTTCAGCCACCTGCCGACGCGCTGCAAGTTCATTGCCTTCATGCCGCAATGGGACTTCCTCGATTTCTTAGCCCAGCGCGGCCGGCATAATCCTGCCTTTCACCTGCGCATGCGGGCGGAGGCGGTCGACCTGATCGAGAGCAACGGCCGCGTGACCGGCGTGCGCGCCACTACGCCGGACGGTCCGCTCGAGATTCACGCCGATCTCACGGTCGGATGCGACGGCCGGCATTCGACGGTACGTGCCCGCGCCGGCCTGCGGGTCGAGGATATCGGCGCGCCCATGGACGTGCTGTGGTTGCGCCTGCCGAAGAAAGCCGGCGATCCCGACGAGAGCATGGGCCGGTTCGAGGCCGGCCGCATCGTCGTCCTGATCGACCGCGGCGACTACTGGCAGTGCGCGTTCCTCATCCCCAAGGGCGCCTTCGAGGAGACCAAGCGCGCCGGGCTGCCGGCCTTCCGCCGCCGCATCGCCGAGGCCGTGCCGATGTTCGCCGACCGGGTCGACGACATCCAGGACTGGGACCAGGTCAAGCTGCTGACCGTCGCGGTCGACCGGCTCGAGCGTTGGTACCGGGCGGGCCTCCTCTGCATTGGCGATGCCGCGCACGCGATGTCCCCGATCGGCGGCGTCGGCGTCAATCTGGCGGTGCAGGACGCGGTGGCGGCGGCGAATATCCTGTGGCGGCCGCTCAAGGCCGCAACGCTCACCGAGGACGACCTCGAGCGCGTGCAGAAGCGGCGCGAATTTCCCACCCGCGTCACGCAACGCATTCAGGTATTTCTGCAGGACCGGGTGATCGGTCGCGCGCTCGGCGCGGGGAAGGCGTTCAAGGCGCCGCTGGTGCTGCGGGTCATCGCGCGGTTCGCGCCGCTGCGGCGCATCCCCGCGCGGCTCATCGCGCTCGGCGTGCGGCCGGAGCACGTGCACACGCCCGACGTCCGCAGCGCCGAGGTGTCTGCTACTTCGCGAAGTCTTCCGGCTTGAGCTCGATCGGCGTCCCGTGCGGGGTGCGGTCGGCGGCGTGATCCCAGGCATCGCGGTAGCGATGCAACGTATCGCTGGTCGCAACGCCCTTGGCGGCGACGATGCGTTCGAGCGCGGCGAGCCAATGGCGGTAATAGGTCTCGCCGGTATCGGGATCGCCTGCGGCCTGCGCGCGCTTGATCTCGTCGGCGAGCGTGGCCGCCCATTCCGGCCAGCTGAACAGGCCGCGGTCGTAGAGAGCAAGCGCCATGGCGAAGGCCTGCGCCTCCCACGGCTCGCGAAACACCGGCCCTTCCGCGTCGCGCGGAATGCTCGGCACCGCGTCGGTCGCGCGCCGCGCGGCGGCGGAATCAATGGGAGGGCTACTGCCGGTCATGTGGCGTCATTTCTCGGCCGTCATTCCGGCTCTCGCTTCGCCCGGCCGGAATGACGACCCGACAATCACGCCGGATCGAGGTAGGGCTCGAACGCATCGATCGAGACCTTGACCGTGGGATCGGCGTCCGGTCCCCACAGCTCGGTAGCCTCGAACACCACGGTATAGAGCCATTGCGGGTCGTCGCCCCGGTCGATCGCGACCGTGTCCGGAAAGGCGTGGCAGCCCAGCACCAGTTGCACCACGCCGAGGCGCCCGCGCGCGTAACGCGGCAGCCTGGTGTGCGTCGGCGGATGGATGTTCTTCGTCCGCACCCGATCACCCGGCTTGAAACGAGCAGCCGCCGGCGACTGCCGGTAGAACGAGCCGCGCGTCAGGGCGTTTTGGACGGCATTCGGGGTAAGCTTGCGCTTGAGCGCCTTGCCCGGATGCAGCGCGTGGCCGGCGGCGAGCTCGTCGGCGTCGGCCAGTCCGCGCTCGACGACGTTGCGCTCCATGGCCAGCGTCCAGCGCTGGTAATAGGACGCGGTCAGGTATACCGGCGGCGGCAGCCGTTCCTGCGCGAAGCGCGACATGTCGATCTGCCAGGCGCCGGCATAGCCCAGGGCACGTTGCATCGCCAGCACGCGCCCTTCCCACCGGGCGTGGAACACGGGCTCGTTCGGCTCGGGCTCGACCTTTCCGAATCCGTCCATGCCGCCCATGTCGTGGACGCCGTCCATCACGCCACCTCCTCGGGTCGCTTGGCGAGGCCGGTGCCGATCATCGAATCGCGGGTGACGAGCTCGGCGAGACGCTCCTCGCTCCAGCCTTCGGTTCCCGCCGGCCGCATCGGCAGCACCAGAAAGCGGGTCTCCGAGGTTGAATCCCAGACCCGAATCTCGGTGTCCTTCGGCAGCTTGACGCCGAAATCGGCGAGCACGCCGCGCGGATCCTTGACCGCGCGCGAGCGGTAGGGCGCGGATTTGTACCAGACCGGCGGCAGGCCAAGCACCTCCCACGGATAGCAGGAGCACAAGGTGCAGACGACCATGTTGTGGAGGCGAGGGGTGTTCTCGACCGCGACGAGATGGTCGCCGACCCGGCTCACGTAGCCGAGTTGGTTCACCGCCTTGGAGGCGTCGTCGAGCAGCGCCCGCCGGAATGCGGGATCGCTCCAGGCCTTGGCGACGACGCGCGCGCCGTTGCGCGGGCCTATCTTGGTCTCGTAGGCCTCGATGATGAGATCGAGCGCGGCCGGATCGATGTAGCCTTTCTCGGTCAAGACGGTCTCAAGGGCGCGCACGCGCAGCTGCGTGTCGGACAGTTCCGAGCCGTGCGCGTGATGATGCTGCTCGTCGTGATCGTGCCCGGCCATGGCGAACCTTCGGCGTCTCGTTCGTTGGTCAGCGAACGCGGCGCGTGAAAAACCACGCGCGAATGCCGCAGTATCGCCCGCAGCGGATCGGAAGTCGAGGGCGCGGCCGGCGGACCGGCGCCGACCGCGCGCCGTTCGCGAAGAGGACTACAGGATTTCCCGGCGGGCGAGGCTGTGCCACATATCGTCGTTGGTGGATATTGGATCGCCCGCCGGCGCGGGCGCAGAGGTCGGAATTCCGGGCCCAGTATGACCGCAGCATCGCTGTTCAACCTCACCGGCCGCGTTGCCCTCGTCACCGGCGCCTCGAGCGGGCTCGGCGTGCGCTTTGCCGAGGTGCTGGCCGGTGAAGGCGCCGCCGTCGCGCTGGTCGCGCGCCGCACCGAACGGCTGGCGGCGGTGCAGGCGCGCATCGAACGCGCCGGCGGCCGTGCGCTCGCGATCGGGGCCGACGTGCTCGACCGCCACGCGATGACGCGCGCCTTCGAGCGGGCCGAAAAAGCCTTCGGCACCGTCACCATCCTCGTCAACAACGCCGGCGTGGTGCACGCCGGCCGCGCCGTCGAGCTGCCGCCGGAAGAATGGCGGCGCGTGATCGGCACCAATCTCGACGCGGTGTTCTTCTGCGCACAGGAGGCGGCGCGCCGCATGCTGGCCGCCGGGCAGGGCGGAGCCATCGTCAACATCGCCTCGGTGCTCGGCTTCGGCGTCGCCAAGGGCACCGCCGCCTATGCGGTGGCGAAGGCCGGCGTCATCCAGCTCACCAAGGCGCTCGGGCTCGAGCTCGCCTTCAAGGGCATCCGCGTCAACGCCATCGCGCCAGGCTGGATCGTGACCGACCTCAACCGCGACTATCTCCTGAGCGCGCAGGGCGCGGCGATCAAACGCGAGATTCCCGTAGGCCGCTTCGGCGAGGAGCGCGATCTCGACGGCGCGTTGCTCCTCCTCGTCTCCGACGCCGGCCGCTTCATCGCCGGCACCACCATCGTGGTCGACGGCGGCCAGATGGTGGCGCTGCGGGGGTGATCATGCTCCAACGCCGATCGTGGAGGGTGGGCAAATCGCGCGGTGAACCACAACACCGAACGCGAGTTTGCCGGGTCGCCCTCATGTGACAGGATGCTGGCATGGACTTCACCCTTCCGCCCGAAATCGAGGATGTCCGCCTGCGCACGCGCCGCTTCGTCGAGGAGCACGTGTTGCCGCTGGAAGCCGACCCCGGCAACTACGACGACCACGAGAACGTCCGCCTCGACGTGCTGCGCGCCGTGCAGGCCAAGGCCAAGGCCGAAGGCTTGTGGGCGCCGCAGGCGCCCAAGGACTACGGCGGCATGGCCTTGCCGATCGTCGGCTGGGCGGCGATGTACGAGGAGGCGAACCGCTCGATCTTCGGCCCGCTCGCGTTCAATTGCGCGGCGCCCGACGACGGCAACATGAACCTGATCGCGCTGGCGGGGACGCCGGCGCAGAAGGACGAATGGCTCAAGCCCATCGTCGAGGGCAAGGTGCGCTCCGCCTTCGCCATGACCGAGCCGGCGCCGGGCGGCGGCTCCGATCCCGGCATGATCCGCACCCGCGCGGAGAAGAAGGGCGTCAGTTGGGTGATCCACGGCCACAAATGGTTCATCACCGGGGCCGGCATCGCCGATCACTTCATTCTCATCGCCCGCACCTCGGACGACGCGCGGCGCGGGCTCACCGCCTTTCTTTACCACCGCGACCAGCCGGGCTGGCGCATCCTGCGCCGCATCCCGATCATGGGGCCGGAGGAGCACGGCGGCCACTGCGAGCTCATGTTCGAAGGCCTCGAAGTGCCGGACGAGAACGTGTTGATGCAAGTGGGCGACGGACTGCGCGTCACCCAGATGCGGCTCGGGCCGGCGCGGCTCACCCATTGCATGCGCTGGCTCGGGCTCGCCAAGCGCGCGATGGAGATCGCCCAGGCCTATGTGGCGGAGCGCGAGGGCTTCGGAATGCGGCTCGCCGACCGCGAGAGCGTGCAGATCAAGCTCGGCGAGGTCGCGCATCGCATCCAGATCGGGCGGCTCTTGGTGATGCACGCGGCCTGGAAGCTCGACCAGGGCGACCGCGCGCGCAAGGAAGTGTCGATGGCCAAGGTGCACGTCGCCGACACCTTGCACCAGGCCGCCGATGTGGCGATCCAGCTCAACGGCGCGCGCGGCTATTCCAAGGACACGATCCTGGAATGGATCTACCGCTACGCCCGCCAGGCGCGCCTCGTCGACGGCGCGTCCGAGGTCCACAACATGGTGCTGGCGCGGTTCATGCAGGACGAAGGCCGCGACTTCTGGCGCTGGAGCGCGGGCAACCGGGTTTGATGGCCTACCGTGCGACGATGCGACGGGCAGCCGCACCCCTGATTTGCGCGGCGCCCTAGGGCGCGTCGAGCTCAGCGCCGGTCCGTAGCGGCTTCTCTTCCATCACCAGGATCGCGATCAGCGCGATCGACAGGCTCGCCGCCACGGCCAGGAACACGCGGCCGAAAGCCTCGGCCGGATTGCCGGCCTGGAACGCGCTGCCGAGCGATTGACCGGCGCCCGCGCCGGCGAGCACGATGGCCCCGAACACCGCGATCAGCATGGTCGCGAACAGGTTCCGGCTGAAATTCATCGTTCCCACCGAAATGCCGAGCTGGTGACGCGCCACCACGTTTTGCATCGCGACCGCGGTGAGCGAGGGGATCGGTCCGAAACCCGCGCCGATCAAGATCAACGTGAGCTCGAACGACAGCGGCGTCATGCTGTCGGCTCGCCAGGCGAGCACGGTGACGGCTGCGATTGAGATGAGAAGGCCGAGCATGGGCAGGCGCTTGTAATGGCGCACGCGACCGAGAACCTGCCCGGCGAGGCCGGCGCTGGTGTTGAGCGCCACCATCAGCACCACCAGGCTCAGTCCGGCATTGGTGGGGGAAAGACCCATCACGCCCTGGAGATACATCGGCAGAAAGACGTTGAGGCCGATGATCGAGCCCCAGCCGAAGGCGTTCGCCGCCATCGCGCAGCGCACGATCGGGTTCCTGAGGATGGCGATCGGGATCAGCGGTTCGGGAGCCGTGAGCAGGCGCAGCACGAACAGCGCGCCCATGATCAGCGCGACCGCAAACAGCGCGAGGATCGGCAACGACATCCACGGATAGCGCACGCCGGCCAGGTTCAATGCCAACATGAACGACACGCTGGCCAGCACGATCAGGGCGGCGCCGACGATGTCCAGCAAATGCGGCCGCTCGTAACGCGGCAGGCGGCGCAGCAGCGACGTCGTGATCGCCAGTGCCGCGAGCCCCATCGGAATGTTGATCCAGAAGATGAACGACCAGTGCAGATGCTCGGCGATCAGGCCGCCGAGCAGCGGTCCGGAGCCGCCGGCGGTGGTATAGGTCGCCGCGAAGTAGCCGTAGTAGCGGCCGCGCTCCTTGGGCGAGACCAGATCGCCGAGCACGATCATGCCCATGGACGAAAGGCCGCCACCGCCGAGGCCGTGCAGGACGCGCCCGAAGATCAGCACCAGCATATTGGGCGCCAGCGCGCAGACGAGCGAGCCGGCCATATAGGTCAAGATCGCGATGCGCAGCGTGAAGCGGCGCCCGTGGATGTCGGCGATCTTGCCGTAGAGCGGGATGATCGCCGTCGATGCGAGCAGATAGGCGGTGATCAGCCAGGGCAGATTGTGCACATCGTCGAAGTCGCGTCCGATCGTCGGCAATGCGGTCGCCAGGATGGTCTGGTCGAGCGACCCCATGAAGGTGGGCAGCAGCACCCCGAGGACGATCAGCAGCGTCTGGCGGTGCGTGAGGGGCTCGGCCGCACGGCGGTCGGCGTAGGCGTCCATCGGCAGGAGCGTTCCGTCCCGAGAGCGAGGCATGATTCGGCGGCGCCGCCGCCGTCACCTCTGCCGTCGGTTGTAGAGCACGGCGCATGGTTCGGCCAGCGGTGGCCGGACATTGGCTGGATGTCCGAATCGCAGGGGCGGAGCCGTCCGCGGCGGGGCGGGCGGCTCTGCTGCATTGCGCCAAACTGCGCATCTGCGCACATCCCCGACATTTCATTGCCGCGAGCGCCGCCGCGGCGAAATGGCCAGACCCCGCAACCTCTTGGCATTGCTGGCGCGCCGCCGGGGACTATATCTCTTGCAAACGAATCGAATGTCCCTGGCGGCGTCGGTGCCGCCAAGGCACACTCGCTTCGGACCGCCCTTGGAGGCTCGCGCGATGGCGCTCAACCACGTCACGCTCGACGACAAATACGATCTCGCCAAGAGCCGCATCTTCGTCACCGGCTTCCAGGCCATCGTGCGTCTTTGCCTGATGCAGAAGGAACGCGACCGCCGCGCCGGCCTCAACACCGCGGGTTACGTCACCGGCTATCGCGGCTCGCCGCTCGGCACCCTCGACCAGCAGTTCATCCGCGCGCAGCGCTCGCTCGACAAATACGACATCCGCTTCCAGGGCGGCATCAACGAGGACATCGCCGCCACCGCGCTGTGGGGCTCGCAGCAGGCCGAGCTGCGCGGCGAGGGCAAGTTCGACGGCGTGTTCGGCCTCTGGTACGGCAAAGGGCCAGGCGTCGATCGCACCGGCGACGTGTTCCGGCACGCCAATTTCGCCGGCACCTCGAGATACGGCGGCGTGCTGGCGCTGATGGGCGACGACCACACCGCCGAATCCTCGACCACCGCGCACCAGTCCGAATATCACTTCATCGACGTCATGATCCCGATCCTGAACCCCGCCGGCGTTCAGGAGATCCTCGATTACGGGCTCTACGGCTGGGCGATGTCGCGCTTCTGCGGCACCTGGGTCGCGCTCAAATCCATGCACGAGACGGTCGAATCGACCGCGGTCATCGACGGCAGCCTGGAGCGCGTCAACATCGTCATCCCGGAAGACTTCGTGATGCCCGAGGGCGGGCTCAACATCCGTCTGCACGACACCATCCTCGGCCAGGAGGCCCGGCTGCACGACTACAAGCGCGACGCCATGCTCGCCTTCGTGCGCGCGAACAAGCTCAACAAATACATCACCTCGGGCGGGCGGACGCCGAAGATCGGCGTCATCACCGTCGGCAAGAGCTATCTCGACGTGCGCCAGGCGCTCGACGAGCTCGGCATCGACGAGGTCAAGTGCAACGATCTCGGCATCCGGCTCTACAAGATCGCCTGCCCGTGGCCGATCAGCCGGCAAGACCTCAAGCAGTTCGCCGACGGCCTCGAGCTCATCATCGTGGTCGAGGAGAAGCGCTCGCTGATCGAGGTGCAGGTGCGCGAGGAACTCTACGGCAGCGCGAACCAGCCGGTCTGCATCGGCAAGAAGGACGAGCAGGGCAACTGGCTGTTCCCGGTCAAGGGCGCGCTCGATCCCAACGAGGTCGCGATCTGCATCGGCGAGCGGATTCCTGCACGCGTCGGGCCGAACGAGCAAATCGCCGCGCGCGTCGCCCGGCTCAAGGAGGCGCAGCGGATCCTGGCCGAGACGCAGGACGTCGCGGTGCGCATTCCCTATTTCTGCTCGGGCTGCCCGCACAACACCTCGACGGTGGTGCCGGAGGGCATGCGCGCCTATGCCGGCATCGGCTGCCACTACATGGCGCAATGGATGGACCGCTCGACGCTGGGCTACACCCAGATGGGCGGGGAGGGCGCGAACTGGATCGGCGAGGCGCCGTTCCGCAAGCGTCCCCACGTGTTCCAGAATCTCGGCGACGGCACCTACAACCACTCCGGCTACATGGCGATCCGCGGCGCGATCGCCGCGGGCGTCAACATCACCTACAAGATCCTGTTCAACGACGCCGTCGCCATGACCGGCGGCCAGGCCAACGAGGGCGGCCTCACTGTGCCGCAGATCGCGCGCCAGGTCGCGGCCGAAGGCGCCAAGCGCGTCGTGGTCGTGACCGACGAGCCTTGGAAATATTCCAAGAGCGAAGAGTGGCCGCGCGGGCTGACCATCCATCACCGCGACGACTTGATGGCGGTGCAGCAGGAGCTCGCGAAGATCCCCGGCGTCACGGTCCTGATCTACGACCAGACCTGCGCCGCCGAGAAGCGGCGCCGCCGCAAGCGCGGGCGTTTCCCCGATCCGGACAAGCGGGTGATCATCAACGATCTGGTCTGCGAAGGCTGCGGCGATTGCGGCGTGAAATCGAATTGCGTCTCGGTGCAGCCGCTGGAAACCGAATGGGGCCGCAAGCGCACGATCGATCAGTCCAGCTGCAACAAGGATTTTTCCTGCCTGAAGGGCTTCTGCCCTTCGTTCGTGACCGTGCACGGCGCCAAGCTCAAACAGGGCACCGGCGTCGCGGCGGACCATGACCGCAAGCCGCTGCCGGAGCCGAGCCTGCCGGCGATCCGGCAGACCTACGACATCATCGTCACCGGCGTCGGCGGCACCGGCATCGTCACCATCGGCGGCATCCTCGGCATGGCGGCGCATCTCGAGGGCAAGGGCGTCGGCGTGCTCGACATGGCCGGCCTCGCGCAGAAGGGCGGCGCGGTCTACAGCCACATGCGCATTGCCGAGCGTGCGGAAGACATCCACGCCATCCGGATCGCGGCCGGCGGCGCCGAGCTCGTGCTCGGCGGCGACATCGTCGTGGCCGGCAACAAGAAGGTGCTCGGCGCGGTCAAGCATGGAACGACCGAGATGGTCATCAACCTCGCCGAGTTCCTGCCCGGCGATTTCACCCGCAACGCCGATTTCTCGCTGCCGACCGAGCGCCTCAAGCGCGCCATCATCGCCGATGCCGGCCGCGAGAAGACGCACTTCATCGACGCCACGCGGGCGGCGACCGCGCTGTTCGGCAACAGCGTCGGCGCCAACATCTTCCTCGTCGGCTATGCCTATCAGCTCGGCGCGATCCCGCTGTCGGCGGCGTCGATCGAGCGCGCGATCGAGCTCAACGGCGAAGCGGTGGAGATGAACAAGGCGGCTTTCCACTGGGGCCGTCGCGCCGTCGTCGAGCCGGCCGCGGTCGAGGCGATGATCAAGCCCGCGCCGGACGCTACCAGCGACTCGCGCAGGCTGTCGCAGTCCTTCGACGAGCTGGTCGCGCGCCGCGTCGCCTTTCTCACGGCCTATCAGGACGCGGCCTATGCGGCGCGCTACCGCCGCTGGGTCGAAAGGATGGCGGCGGCCGAAGCGGCGCGTGCGCCCGGCAAGAGCGGACTGGCCGACGCGGTCGCCCGCTATCTGTTCAAGCTGATGGCCTACAAGGACGAATACGAGGTGGCCCGGCTCTATGCCGACCCGGTATTCATGCAGCAGGTGAGGAGCGAGCTCGGCGGCGAGCACCTGCGCCTGCACGTGCATCTGGCTCCGCCGTTGCTGGCGCGCCGGACCGGGCGACCGGCGAGCCGAGGAAGATGACGTTCGGTCCGTGGATCTTCCCGCTGTTCACGCTGCTCGCGAAATTCAAATTCCTGCGCGGCACCGTCTTCGATCCGTTCGGCTATTCGCGCGAGCGCAGGACCGAACGCGCGCTGGTGCGCGACTACGAGACCATGCTCGAGGAGGTGCTGGCGAAGCTCGACGGCGGCAACCATCATGTCGCGGTGGGGCTTGCCGCGATCCCGGAGAAAATCCGCGGCTTCGGCCACGTCAAGCTGCGCCACCTCAAGGCTGCCAAGGCCGACGAGGCGGCGCTGCTCGACCAATTCCGCGCCGGGCCGGCGCCGCTGCTCAAGGCGGCGGAGTAGGCCGACCTCGGCGTCGGCATCGGCCTAGCGCGGTGACGCTTGAGGCCGCGAGCGGGTCGGGCGGGCTACACCAAGTGCTGACTTGACCTCGGCCCATGCCCAATTTCTTATTGGTCCTACAACAGCCCGCCGGTGACGGCGGCAAGGGCTTATCGCCCGCGGGATTTGACGCGGTGAAGGGAGGATTGCCGTGGCGACCGAGGCCGCTCGCGCGGACACGTTCCCCAAACTTCTCATCCGCAATGCCCAGCTCTACCCGGGCCGCCCGGCCTACCGGCACAAGGACCTCGGCATCTGGCAGGTCTGGACCTGGGGCGAGGTGCTGGAGCAGGTGCGCGCCTATGCGGCGGGACTTTCCCGCCTCGGGCTCGAGCGCGGCAACACCATCGCCATCGTCGGTTCCAACCGGCCGCGGCTGTACTGGTCGGTGACCGCGGCGCAGATGCTCGGCGCCGTTCCGGTGCCGGTCTACGCCGACGCGGTCGCCGACGAGCTCGCCTACGTGCTCGCTCACGCCGACGTGCGCTTCGCCGCGGTCGAGGATCAGGAGCAGGTCGACAAGATCTTGTCCGTCTCCGAGCGGCTGCCCAAGCTGGCGCAGGTCATCTACGACCAGCCGCGGGGGCTGCGCGATTACGATCACTCCCGCCTGCACGCCATCGATGACGTCATCAAGGACGGGCGCGCCGCGCTGGCGAGCGAAGCGAGCGGCCAGCGCGGCCACTCTAAAGTGCGCGCGCATGGCGCGTCGGAAGACGCGCGTGAACGCGCTGATGACACTCGCCCTGAACCGGGCTCGTCGGCGCGCGCCGCGCTGGCGGCGACGCGACGCTTGCCGAATGGCTCGACCGCGAGATCGAAGCGGGGAAAGGCTCGGACCCCTCGATCATTCTCTACACCTCGGGCACCACCGGTCAGTCGAAGGGGGTCGTGCTCTCCGCCATCGGCTGCATCAATGCCGCCTCCGACACCGTCGCCTTCGACCGGCTCACCGAGCGGGACGAGGCGCTCGCCTATCTGCCGCTGGCCTGGGTCGGGGATCACTACCTCAACTACGCGCAGGCGCTGGTCGCGGGCTTCTGCCTCGCCTGTCCGGAGAGCGCCGACACCGCGATGGCGGACATGAAGGAGATCGGCCCGACGTTCTTCTTCGCCCCGCCGCGGGTGTTCGAGCAGATGCTCACCCGGGTGATGATCCGGATGGAAGACGCGAGCCCGATCAAACGGCGGCTGTTCCACGCCTTCCTCGGCGTCGCCCGGCGTTACGGCGAAAAAATCCTCAATGGCGAGCGCGTGCCGCTCGCGGGTCGCGTGCTGTATGCGCTCGGCGAATTTCTGGTCTATGGCCCGCTCAAGAACGTGCTCGGGCTCTCGCGCGTGCGGATCGCCTACACCGCGGGCGAGGCGATCGGGCCCGACCTGTTCTCGTTCTACCGCTCGATCGGACTGAATCTGAAGCAGCTCTACGGCCAGACCGAGGCCTTCCTCTATCTCACGGCGCAGCCCGACGGAAAAATCTACTCCGACACTGTCGGTGCGGTCATGACCAATGTCGACCTGCGCATCGACGAGAACGGCGAAGTGCTGTTCAAGTCGCCCGGCATGTTCGTGGGATATTTCAAGGACGCGGGCAAGACCGCCGAGGTCATGACCGCGGACGGCTACGTCAAGACCGGCGATGCCGGCTTCATCGATCCCAAGACCGGCCATCTCAAGATCATCGACCGCGCCAATGACGTCGGGCGCCTCAACGACGGCTCGCTGTTCGCGCCGAAATACATCGAGAACAAGCTCAAGTTCTATCCCAACATCCGCGAAGCCGTGGTCTACGGCGACAAGCGCGACTTCGTCTGCGCCATGTTGAACATCGACCTCACCGCGGTCGGCAACTGGGCCGAGCGCAACAATATCGTCTATGGCTCCTATCAGGAGCTGGCGGGACATCCGCGCGTCTACGACATGCTCGCCCGCCACGTCGAAGAGGTGAACCGCGCGCTCGCCGAGGAGAAGGCCATGGCGGGGGCGCAGATCCGGCGGTTTCTGATTCTGCACAAGGAACTCGATGCCGACGACGGCGAAGTCACGCGCACGCAGAAGGTTCGCCGCGGTTTCGTCGCCGAGCGTTACGCGCCTTTGATCAAGGCGCTCTACGACGGCTCGCGCGAGGCCGACATCTCAACCGAGGTGACGTTCGAGGATGGCCGCAAGGGCACGCTGTCCGCGCGCGTCAAGATCCGCGACGTCGCGACGACGCCGGTCGCCGCGATCGAGAAGGCAGCATGACGACGCCACGGACGAGCCGTCGGGATGCGGGGGGATCACGCCGCACTCTTGGAGCCTCGGCATGAGGGCGCCGAGCGGGCGGGACATCGCGGCTGGCGAGGTGTTGCTCGCGGTCGAGGACGTGTCGCTCGCCTTCGGCGGCGTCAAGGCGGTCGCCGGCGTCTCATTCGATATCCGTAAAGGCGAGATCCGCGCCATCATCGGCCCGAACGGCGCGGGCAAGACCTCGATGCTCAACGTCATCAACGGCTTCTATCACCCGCAGCAGGGCCGCATCACGTTCAAGGGCCGGCCGCGCCGGCGGATGCGGCCCTACGAGGCGGCGCTGGGCGGCATCGCGCGCACGTTCCAGAACGTCGCCCTGTTCAAGGGCATGACCGCACTCGACAACATCATGACGGGGCGCACGCTGAAGATGCGGCGCGGGTTCTTCTGGCAGCTCATCCGGGTCGGGCCGGCGCGCGCGGAAGAGATCGAGCAGCGCCACCGCGTCGAGGAGATCATCGACTTTCTCAAGATCCAGCACATCCGCAAGATCCAGGTCGGCAAGCTTCCTTACGGTCTGCAGAAGCGGGTCGAGCTCGGCCGCGCGCTCGCCATGGAGCCCGATCTGCTCTTGCTCGACGAGCCGATGGCCGGGATGAATCTCGAGGAGAGGGAGGACATGTCCCGCTTCATCCTCGACGTCAACGCTTATTACGGCACCACCATCGCATTGATCGAGCACGACATGGGCGTGGTGATGGACCTGTCCGATCGCGTCCTCGTGCTCGATCACGGCGTCAAGATCGCCGACGGCACGCCGGCCGAGATCCAGGCCAACCAGGCCGTGATCGACGCCTATCTCGGTGTGAGCCATTGAGGTGCCGATGCTGGGCCCGATCCTCGAAACGCTGATCGGCGGCCTTATGACCGGGGTGCTCTACTCGCTCGTCGCGCTCGGATTCGTGCTGATCTTCAAGGCTTCGGGCGTGTTCAACTTCGCGCAAGGGGCGATGGTGCTGTTCGCCGCACTGTCATTTGCGCGGCTTTCCGAGTTCATGCCGCTTGTCGTCGCGTTCGCGCTCTCCGTCCTGATCATGATCGCGCTCGCCTATGCGATCGAATTCCTGGTGCTGCGCCATCTCGTCAATCAGGAAGGCATCATCCTGTTCATGGCCACGCTCGGGATCGCGTATTTTCTCGAGGGCTTCGGGCAGACCATCTGGGGGAGCGACATTTACAAGATCAGCCTGGGGCTGCCGACGAACCCGATCTTCATCCTGGAGTCGATCTTTCCCGGCGGGCTGTTGATCGATCCCGTCGAGCTCATTGCCGCGATCATCTGCGCTGTGATGGTGCTCGTGTTGGCGGTGTTCTTTCAGGTGACACGGGTCGGGCGGGCGTTGCGCGCGGTCGCCGACGATCACCAGGCCGCGCAATCCGTCGGCATCCCGCTCAATCAGATCTGGCTGATGGTGTGGGCGGTATCGGGGCTCGTCGCCTTGGTCGCCGGCATGATGTGGGGTGCCAAGCTCGGCGTGCAGTTTTCCCTTTCGCTGATCGCGCTCAAGGCCCTGCCGGTGCTCATCCTCGGCGGCTTCACTTCGATCCCGGGCGCGATCGTCGGCGGGCTGATCGTAGGCGCCGGCGAAAAGCTCGCCGAGGTGGTGCTCGCCCCGGTTCTCATCCGCACCTTCGATCTCGCCGGCGGCGGCATCGAGAACTGGTTCGCCTACGTGCTCGCGCTCGTGTTCCTGCTTTTCCGTCCGCAGGGCCTGTTCGGCGAGCGTATCATCGAGCGAGTGTGACGCCCGTGTTCTATCGCGAAGTCGGCCAGTTCAAGACCTCTTACGACGCCGACCAGGCGATCTTTCCGATCGCGCAGGATCGCTGGTTCGTCATCGCCCTGGTCGCATTCGCGTTTCTGGTGGTGCCGCTGTTCGCCGGCCAATATCTCTACACCGAGGTGCTGATCCCGGTACTCATCCTCTCGATCGCCGCGATCGGGCTCAATATCCTCACCGGCTATTGCGGCCAGCTCTCGCTCGGCTCCGGCGGCTTCATGGCGGTCGGCGCCTATGCCGCCTACAATCTCGCGCTGCGGCTGCCCGAGACCAACATCATCCTGGTCTTCCTGTTCGCCGGCGTCATGGCGATGCTGGTCGGGCTCTTGTTCGGGCTGCCCTCGCTGCGCATCAAGGGTTTTTATCTCGCGGTGGCGACGCTGGCCTCGCAGTTTTTCCTCGAATGGGCATTCGCGCGCGTCAAATGGTTCACCAACTACGCGCCGTCCGGCTCGGTTGCGGTCAGCCGGGTCGAGCTGTTCGGCCTTCCGATCGACACGCCAGCCAAGACCTACATCTTGGTGCTCGCGATTACGGTGGTGCTCACCCTCGCCGCGAAGAATCTGGTGCGCGGCCGGATCGGGCGCATGTGGATGGCGATTCGCGACATGGACATCGCAGCCGAGATCATCGGCATCAGGCCGCTGCACGCCAAGCTGTCGGCCTTCGCGGTCTCCTCGTTCTATATCGGCGTCGCCGGCGCGCTGTGGGCCTTCCTGCGGCTCGGCTCGTGGGAGCCGCTGGCATTCGACGTCAACCGCTCGTTCCAGGTGCTGTTCATGATCATCATCGGCGGGCTCGGCACCATCCTCGGGTCGTTTCTCGGCGCCGCCTTCATCGTGCTCGTTCCGATCTTTCTCAACCAGTTGCCGTCGTGGCTCGGGATTCCGATCTCGACCGCCATGATCTCGCACATCGAGTTCATGCTGTTCGGGGCCTTGATCGTGTTCTTCCTGATCGTCGAGCCGCACGGCCTGGCCCGGCTGTGGGCGATCGCCAAGGAGAAGTTGCGGCTATGGCCGTTCCCGTACTGAAGCGCTTTCCGGCGAAGCGGACTCCCGGTTCGCTGCAGAAAACGCGTCAAACAAAGGATTGAGGCCGCGACAATTCGCGGGCACACTCGGGCCCAGACGCGGGCTAGAACCCGCAATGCCCGGCCGGTTCGTCACGGACCTGTCCGGCGTTTCGAAGGAGGAAAGCCGATGACTGCAAAGCATCTCGGGATCGCGCTTGCGGCGCTCGTCGGCGCCACGGCGACCGCGGCGCCGGCGCAGGCGCAGAACGAGCAGTTCATCCCCAACCTGGTGTACCGGACCGGCGCCTATGCCCCGAACGGCGTTCCGTTCGCCAACGGCATCGCCGACTATTACACCCTCGTCAATGAACGAGATGGCGGCATCAACGGCGTCAAGATCGTATTCGAGGAATGCGACACCGGCTATGCCACCGACCGCGGGGTGGAGTGCTACGAGCGCCTCAAGGGCAAGGGTCCGACCGGCGCCGCCTACGTCATCCCGCTCTCGACCGGCATCACGTTTGCGCTCACGGAGAAGGCGCCGGTCGACAAGATACCGATCATCTCCATGGGCTACGGCCGCTCGGAGTCGCGCGACGGCTCGGTGTTCCAATGGAACTTTCCGCTGCTCGGAACCTATTGGACGGCCGCCGACATCATTCTCCAGTTTATCGCTGATCAGGAGCGTGGCTGGGACAAGATGAAGGGCAAGAGGATTGCTCTCGTCTATCACGACTCGCCCTACGGCAAGGAGCCGATCGCGCTCCTGCAGAAGCGCGCCCAGATGCATGGCTTCGAGGTCATGCTGCTGCCGGTCACCCATCCCGGCGTGGAGCAGAAGGCGACCTGGCTGCAGATTCGTCAGAGGCGTCCGGACTACGTGCTGCTCTGGGGCTGGGGCGTGATGAATTCGACCGCCATCAAGGAGGCGGTCGCCGTCGGCTACCCGCGTGAAAAGATGTATGGCGTGTGGTGGTCTGGTGCCGAGCAGGACGTTCGGCCGGCCGAGGACGGTGCCAAGGGATACAACTCCGCCGCCCTTCAGCACACTGCAGGTCACTTCAAGCTGCATGAGGATTTGAAAAAATACCTCTATGACAAGGGCAAGGGCTACGCCGCGAAATGGGACGAGACCGGCGAGATCCTCTACGTCCGCGGCCTGATCAATGCCATGCTCGGCGTGGAAGCAATCCGCACGGCGCAGGAGAAGTTTGGCAAGAAGCCATTGACCGGCGAGCAGGTCAGGTGGGGCCTCGAAAACCTCAACCTGACTGCGGAGCGCCTGAAGCAGCTCGGCTTCGAGAACGAACTGCAACCGATCAAGGTCTCGTGCGCCGATCACGAGGGCACGCGAACGGGCCGCATCCAGACCTGGGACGGCAAGAAATGGAATCTCGCGTCGGATTGGATCACGTCCGACGACGCGGTGATCGCTCCGATGGTGAAGGACGCGGCGGCCAAGTATGCGGCTGAAAAGAAGATCACCCCCGGGTGTCTCGTGACCAACTGATGTCGGTTAACTCCGATCGCAGCTTGAAGGAGGCGGCAGCGCCGCCTCCTTCCGCCGTCGACGCGGCGACGGCCCGGCTGGCCTCGGCTGCCGCGCCGATCCTCTCCGTCAACAACATCGAGGTCGTCTACGATCACGTCATTCTCGTGCTCAAGGGCGTGTCGCTCGCGGTTCCCAAGGGCGAGATCGTGGCGCTGTTGGGGTGCAACGGCGCCGGCAAGTCGACCACGCTCAAGGCGATTTCCAACCTGCTCTCCGCCGAGCGCGGCGAAGTGACCAAGGGCTCCATCGTCTTCGACGGCGAAGAGGTGCACGCGCGCTCGCCCAACGCGCTGGTGCGGCGCGGCTGCATCCAGGTGATGGAGGGGCGCCACTGCTTCGCGCACCTTTCGGTCGAGGAGAACCTGCTCACCGGCGCGTACACGCGGCGCGACGGCGGGGCGGCGATCCGGCGCGATCTCGACCTGGTCTATTCCTATTTCCCGCGCCTGAAGGAGCGCCGCGGCGCCACCGCCGGCTACATCTCCGGCGGCGAGCAGCAGATGTGCGCGATCGGGCGTGCGCTGATGTCGCGGCCGAAGATGATCCTGCTGGACGAGCCCTCGATGGGGCTCGCGCCACAGCTGGTCGAGGAGATTTTCGAGATCGTCGGCGATCTCAATGCCAAGGAAGGGGTGTCGTTCCTGCTGGCCGAACAGAATACCCGCATGGCGTTGAAATACGCGCGCTACGGCTATGTGCTCGAAAACGGCCGGGTCGTGCTCGACGGCGAAGCCAAGGCGCTGGGCGAAAACGAGGACGTCAAGGAATTCTATCTCGGGATCGCGCAAGGCCGCCGCAAGTCGTTCCGCGAGGGCAAGCACTACCGGCGGCGCAAGCGCTGGCTGGCGTAGTCGGTGTCGGGCGTCGCGAGTCGATCATTTCGTATCATTGTCGTTCCCGCGAAAGCGGGAACCCATAACGGCTCTGGAATATGGCTCGCCCCTTGCGCGGCGACGACACTGAGGAGTTGATGCCGAGCCGACCGCCCGGAGTCCGTATACATGTCCTCCGAGCACTACGACTCCCTCGAGACCCGCGATCCCGATGCGCGCGAGCGCGATTTTTTCGGCCGGCTGCCCGGCTTCATCGCGCGGGCCGCGAGCGCGCCGGGCTGGGCCGCGCAGCTCGCCGGCGTCGACGCCGATACCGTGACCTCGCGCGCGGCGCTCGCCAGGCTTCCGGTGCTGCGCAAGTCCGAGCTCGCGGCGCGGCAGCGGGAGCGCCCGCCGTTCGGCGGCTTCAACGTCACGGCGCCGGGTCGGGCGCGGCGGCTGCTGATGTCGCCGGGGCCGATCTTCGAGCCGGAGGGCGGCGGCGAGGATTTCTGGGGCGCGGCGCGCGCGCTGTTCGCCGCCGGCTTCCGGACGCGGCGAGATCGTGCACAACTCCTTTTCCTATCATCTCACGCCGGGCGCCTTCATCATGGAGTCGGGCGCGCATGCGCTCGGTTGCGCGGTGATCCCCGCCGGCACCGGCAATACCGAGCAGCAGCTCGAGGCGATCGCGCATTTCAAGCCCACCGGCTATCTCGGCACGCCGGATTTCTTGAAGATCCTGCTCGATGCCGCGGCGAAATCGGGCAAGGACGCCTCCTCGCTCCGGCGCGGGCTGGTGTCGGGCGCGGCGCTGCCGGCCTCGCTGCGCCAGGAACTGGCGACCCGCGGCGTCGCGGTGCGCAGTGCTACGCCACCGCCGATCTGGGCGTCATCGCCTACGAGAGCGAGGCGGCCGAGGGAATGATCGTCAACGAGACGCTGTTGGTCGAGATCGTGCGGCCGGGCAGCGGCGATCCGGTCGCGGCCGGCGAGGTCGGGGAGGTGGTCGTCACCTCGTTCAATCCGGACTATCCGATGATCCGGCTCGCCACCGGCGACCTCTCGGCGGTGCTGCCCGGCCGCTCGCCTTGCGGGCGCACCAACATGCGGATCAAGGGCTGGATGGGACGCGCCGACCAGACCACCAAGGTCAAGGGCATGTTCGTGCATCCCGCGCGAGGTGGCGGAGGTCGGCCGGCGCCATCCGGAGCTCGGCCGGTTGCGGCTCGTCGTCACCCGCGCCGCTGAACAGGACGTGATGACGCTGCTGGCCGAATGCGCGGCGCCCACGGATGGATTGCGCGACGCGGTCGCGGCGACGCTGCAGTCGGTGACCAAGCTCGGCGGCGAGGTGAGGTTCGTTGCCGTCGGCAGCCTGCCGAACGACGGCAAGGTGATCGCAGACGAGCGGCCGGTCGGGTGATCTCACTTCAGCACGATCCTGCCGTCGACCCCCGTGCGCACCGTCCCGAGATGCTCGATGTAGTCCATCACCTCGTTGGTCATGAGCGGCGAATCGTTGGGCGGCAGCAGCGGCTTCGCAGCGCGGAAGCATGCTCGTAGCCGTCGCCGCCGCGCGCCATGAAGTCGTTGGTCGCAACCGAATAGGTCTTGCTGGTCGTCGAGCGGCGCGTCGCCGACCGTGATCGACAGGACGCGGTGGCCGGCAGGGCGGCTGGGGTCGGCTTCGATCGTGAGCCCCGACACCTGGGGAAAGCGGCCGCCGGCAGTGGGCAGTTGCGACAGTCCGTTCTCGATCGCCGCCGCGAGCTCGCCGCCGCTGATGTCGATGGTCACGAGGCGATTGCCGAACGGAAGCTCGGCGAGAACGTCGCGGCGGGTCAGCGTCGTGCCCGGCGGATAGATCTTGCCGCCGCGGATGCCGCCGCCGTTGGTCACCGCGACGTCGGTCTGGGCGGACCAGCGCAGGGCATCGGCGATGAGATTGCCGATCGGCGGCCTCGCGCGTGCGCACCGTCGCGGCGCGGCTGTCGAGCTCGACGGCGGTGGTGCCGATCGGCACGTCGAGCTGCTTGCTCAGCTCGTCCTCGAATTTGGCGACGACCGCCGCCACCTCGGGATCGGGCGTCACCGTCGCCGTGTCGATCACGCGAAACTGCGGCCACCAGGTCACCGCACGTCGTCCGCCCTCCTCCTTCACGTCGATCGCGACGTCGATCGCGGTGACGTAGTGGGCGTCGTAGCTCGACTCGACCATGGCGGTGCGGCCGTCGTAATTGATGAACAGATCGTGGGTGTGACCGGTGAGCACGAGATCGACCGTGCGGGTGCGGAAAATCTCGTAGCCCTGCTCGCGGGTGGCATGGGCCACGGCCACGACGAAGTCCGCGCCCATCGCGGCGCAGCGCTTGCGCCTGCTCGGTCACGGTCGCGACCGTCGGCAGAAACCTCAGGTCGCCCGGATCGGACGCGCGGGCGCTGTCGTCGAAGGCCGCGCCGGTGAGGCCGATGCGCACGCCGTCGACGGTCACGATGGAACTGTCCTTGAACTTCGGCAGCGGCTGCGCCGTCGGGGCCACGCAGGTTGGCGGCATAGAGCGGGAAGTTCGCCTCCGCCATGCGCTGCAGGAAGATCGCCTTGCCGAAATCGAATTCGTGGTTGCCGGGCACGAAAATGTCGGGCGCGATCGAGATTGGTGAGCGCGATGATGTGGGCGCCGCGGTCGATGCCGGACATCAGCGAGGGCGAGAGCGTATCGCCGCCATGCGCGAAGATCACGTGGGCGCCGGAAGCGCGCGCCTTCGCGCGCTCGGCCTTGACCACGGCCGCCAGCCGCGCGAAACCGCCGCGGCGCTGGCCGTCCGGCATCATCTGGTCCGCCATCAGATAAATGTCATTGACGAGGATAAAGGTGATGCGTGCGGTCTCGGCGCAAGCCGAGCCGGCGCAGAGGATCGCGACCAACAGGATGCCGGCGGCAAGGCGGCGAATGGCGGACATGACGGAGCGCTTGGTGGAAGGCTTGGGTTCCAATCGAGGCGGTGGGGCTGCGTGCTTAGCACGCATGCAGGGTTCGCCGCTATCGCGTATGCTCGCTCGCGATGAACCAAGCCTCGGCCATAACGCAGGCCGCGGCCGCGCCGCCCGCGGCCGACCGGCCTGCCGCCGCGGCCGGCAGGATCGGCGTGCTGCTGGTCAATCTCGGCACCCCGGACGCCGCCGATGCCGCCTCGGTGCGGCGCTATCTCAAGGAATTTCTCACCGATCCGCGGGTGATCGAGGACCAGGGCCCGCTGTGGCAGCTCGTGCTCAACGGCATCATCCTGCGCATCCGGCCGCGGCGAAAGGCGCGCGACTACGCCAAGATCTGGAATCACGAGACCAACGAATCCCCGCTCAAGACCATCACCCGCGCGCAGGCCGAAAAGCTCGCTCGCAACGCTCGAGGCGGTGGGCCGCCACCTCGTCGTCGATTGGGCGATGCGCTACGGCCATCCCTCGATCGCGGTCGCGGCTCGGCGACCTCGTTGCCCGCGGCTGCGAGCGCATCCTCGTCGTTCCGCTCTATCCGCAATACTGCGCGGCAACCACGGCGACCGTGTGCGACGAGGTGTTTCGCGTGCTAACGGGTCTGCGCTATCAGCCGTCCGTGCGCATCGCGCCGCCCTATTACAACGACCCGGTCTATATCGAGGCGCTGGCGTCCTCGACCGGCGCGGAACTTGTCGCGGCTCGCCTTCGAGCCCGATGTCATCCTCGCCTCGTTCCATGGCGTGCCGCAGGCCTATGTCGATCAGGGCGACCCCTACTATGCGCATTGCGTCGAGACCACTCGGCTGCTGCGCGGCGCGCTCAAGCTCGACGAAGCGAAATTGATGATGACGTTCCAGTCGCGCTTCGGCCGCGCCAAATGGCTCGAGCCCGCGACCGATCGAGACCATCAAGAAGCTCGCCAAGGGCGGCGTGAAGAACATCGCGGTGATCACGCCGGGCTTCTCCGCCGACTGCCTCGAAACGCTCGAGGAGATCGCGGTCGAGAACGCGCACATCTTCAAGAAGCACGGGGGCGAGAATTTCGCCGCGATTCCCTGCCTCAACGACAGCGCGCCCGGCATGCTGGTGATCCGGCAGCTGGTGCTGCGCGAACTCAAGGGCTGGGTGTGAGGCTCAGGCCGGGCGCAGCGCCCACGATAGCCGCCGCGCGTGCCCACCCGCGCAGTTGCTGAGTTCGGCCGCCGGACTGCCGACAACGCGTCAAACCAAATTGCCCACGGAACGTTGTCCTGCCAGCCTCAGGAGGTGGCCATGTCAATCATCCGGCTCATTCATATCAGGATCGATCCTAGCGAGATGGAAAAGGCTTTGCAGGTCTGGAAGCGGGAATGCGCGCCGCTGATGATCCAGCAAAAGGGCTGCATCTCGGAAAAGCTTCTGCGCTGCAGGGAGGCGCACGAACTCATTTCCTATTCGGAATGGGACAGCGAAGCGGACATCGAGACCTACCGCAACAGCGACGCCCACAAGGAGATCGTGCGGCACGCGCGCGCGCTTAAAGGGTCGAAGGCGGAGGTGAAGCTCTACGACCTCGTCACCTAGCGGCAACGGTCCATTCCACGATGCCGTTTGCGATGGCTGCCCGGCGCGCCGCCTGCGGCTCTGCCGTGGTACCAGGCGCCATGCCGGCGTCCCGCTGCTGGCGGCGGGAGACGTCACGAGGGCAAACCGAGCGCGCTCAATCCCTCTCCGAGTCGATCGAGATAGTCCTGTCTGAATGGAATTGCGGTCATCACTCGGCCGACGGTCAAATCGGGGCAATAACGGCGGAGTGCTTCGAGCGCTTCCAGCGCTTTCAGTCGTTCACCCAGGCGTGCGTACGAAACCGACAGGGTGCGGTTGGCCCACGTCGCGTTCGGCTGTTCCAGCAAGGCCTTCCGCATCCAAAACGCGGCTGCGTCGTAGCGGCCAGCGTCGAAGTGAGCGCTACCAATCCCGATGAAACTGTTTGCGTTGGAGGATGACGGCGGATCAAGCGAGATCGCACGACCGAAATGATCGATGGCGACTTCAGGTCTTCCTCGATACGAACTGAGCCAGCCACTTCGACCCCAAGCCCATCCGGAAGTGGGATCGAGGGCGAGAGCACGGGCCAGGAGTGCGTCGGCCGCATCGAACTCTCCGGCCATCGTATGTACGGCGCACCTGGCGGTCAGCACCAGCGCATCGCCGCTATCGAGAATGGCCGCGCGCTGCGCGAGCCGAAGCGCATTCATCCGCTCCTGTTCGGGCGCATTCGTTCCGTTATACATGACCAATTGGCCGTGACACCACGCGGCAAGCGCGGTCGCCAAGGCGTAGTCGGGATCAATTTCGATCGCGCGATGCAGCAATTCCAGCGCGCGCCGGGCGGCCGCGGGCTGCGACGCCAGCACCAACGGAAACGCCCGCATTGCCATGCCATGGGCGTCGAGGTCTTGCGGGCTTGCTCGGCGCGCACGTTCGATCTCGGAACTCCGGATATTCGGCGGGATTGCGCGGAGTACGCCTTGGATCACGCGGTCCTGCAATTCGAAGGGATCGTCGCGCCCGCCATCGTAGCTGTCGCCCCAGACATGTTGCGCGGTTGCAGCGTCGACAACGCGAATAACGAGGCGCAACCGCGCGCCCGCGTAGACAATCCTGCCCGTCAGGAAATAGCGCGCACCGAGTTCGCGCGCCGCGCGCTGCGGATCGCGCATCGCCACGGCAGGCGATCTGCACATCATCACCGAAAGCGAACGCACGGAGCATAAAGCGGCAGCAATTCCCTCCGCCACGCTCGCGGCCAACGATCGGAGCGTCGGTTCGAGCGCCGACGACTGGCAAGGCAGAACGGCGATTGACGGCTTGTCCCGCGAGGGATGCGCCAATTGAGATTTGTCGATGATTACTCCGCGAGGCCTCGTTTCGCCACCCTCGCTTCGTGCACTCGGTCCTGGCCATGTGGCTGTGCGTCCGCGGCGAAGCGTCGTTGACGGAGATTCGCCGAAGCATCGCCGGTATTGGGCGGAAAACCTTCCGAAGTGAGTGAAGCCATAACGCGCGGCGACTTCCGTGACGGAAGCGCTGTTTGCACCGTTCAGCAGGCTTTCCCGCGCCGCCGCCAGGCGCAGCCGCCGAAAATAACGCAGCGGAGAAAGACCGAGGAAGACGCGAAAGTGTTTTTGCAGCGTGCGATCGGCTACGCCGCAGGCCGCAACAAGATCAGCCATAGTGATCTTCCGATCGAGGCCGCCACGCATGTAATCGACGGCTCTCATGACGTCGTGGGGGAGCGGCCGATCGCGCGCCGGCTCGATTTGATCGTAATGATCCGACGATGCCATCGGCGGTGACTCGATTCGGATTCGGCAGGCCGCGCACGGTGTCCGTTCCGTTGACGTGTCGCACCGCCGCGCCTCGGCGCACCGTCATCCGTCGCTCGTCACCTTACTGAATCGGGCGGTTTGCGGATAGGCGGGCCGAAAGCGGATATCGGGCTGCGCCTTTTCGGGAGGACTGGTTCGCTCGGAGTATCGTCCCCGGCGAAGGAGAACGCCATGTTCAATGCTTGGCTAAGATCAGCGGCACTGTTCGCACTGCTCCTCTCGGCACTTGCTTGCGAGACAGCGGCTTGGGCGCAGGAATTTCCGCCTGGAGTAAAGGTGCTCACTCCGACCGGCCTCAAGTGGGCCGAGAGCCCCAGGGCACCAGGCGTTCAGACCGCCATCTTATTCGGCGACCCCAACAAGCCTGGCCCCTACGTGTTGCGCGCGAAATATCCTCCCAACCTCGTCAACCATCCGCATCACCATCCGCTTGATGAGGAGATTACCGTCCTTTCGGGTACCTTGTATTTCGGGCACGGCGAGACCATCAACCCTGCCGAAACGATCGTCGTGCCGGCGGGAAGCTTCATCATCGAGCCGGCAAACACCTGGCATTATCTCTTCACGAAGACGGAACCGGTCGAGCTCGAAATTCGCGGGATGGGTCCGCGCGCAAATATCTTCGCGAAATGAGCAACTCGCAGGTGGGACAAGGATGGATTGGACACCTTAGCGGGCGGCGTCGGTCCACAGTCCTCTGATCACGCCACCCCGGCGCGCAGGAGGTCGTGGAAGTGCACGACGCCGACCGGCTTGCCCTCCTCGACCACGATCAGCTGAGTCTTCTTCATCGAGTTGAGCAACTCGAGCGCCTCGCTGACCAGCTGATCGGGCCGCACGGTCTTGGGTTCCGGCGTCATCACCTGCTCGACCTTGAGATCGAGCAGGTTGGCGCTCATGTGCCGGCGAAGGTCACCGTCGGTGATGATGCCAACGAGATCGCCGCGACGGTCGATTATGCCGACGCAGCCGAAGGTCTTGGCGGTCATCTCGGCGATCGCGTCCGCCATGCGAGTGCCGACGCCCGCGAGCGGAATCTCGCTACCGGTATGCATGATGTCGCGCACGAATTTGAGCATGGCGCCGAGACGCCCGCCGGGATGAAATCGGCTGAAGTCGATGGCAGTAAAGCCGCGGCTCTCCAGCAGCGCGATGGCGAGCGCGTCGCCGAGCGCGGCCTGCATCAGGGTCGAGGTGGTGGGGGCGAGATTGTGCGGGCAGGCCTCGCGCGCCTGCGGCAGCGCGAGCACGACATCGGCCGCCCGCCCGAGCGTGCTGTCGCTGACGGCGGTGACGGCAATCAGTCCGATGCGGAAGCGGCGCGAGTAGTCGATCAAGTCCTTGAGCTCGACGGTCTCTCCCGACCATGACAGCGCCATGATGACGTCGTCGGGCGTGATCATGCCGAGATCGCCATGACTGGCTTCGCTTGGATGGACGAAGAAGGCCGGCGTGCCGGTGGACGCGAAGGTCGCCGCGATCTTGCGCCCGACATGGCCGGACTTGCCCATCCCGGTCACGATCAGCCGGCCGCGCGCGCGCGAGATCAAATCCACGGCGGCTATGAAGGCGCGGCCGAGACCGTCATGAATGGCGATCGAGAGGGTGGTGATGCCGCTCGCTTCGATTTCGAGCGCTCGCACCGCCGAAGCGATCAGGTCGCCGGCGCGCGCGCTCGTCGGTCTTTCGGTGGTCAGCGGCTTCGGCATCGTAGTGAGAATAGCACGGAACTCGGCGGGAGACGACCCGCGCCAAGGCGAATGGGAGCTTTATCACATCGGTTTACGCTTCGCTAACCCTGCCCGTGTCAGCCGAAGCCGCTCACCGCTGACCCTCGCCGAGCAGGCGCTCGAGCTCGGCCCGCATCGCCGGCGCCAAATCGCTGCGTTCGAGCGCATAGGCGACGTTGGCGGCAAGAAAACCCACCTTCGAGCCGCAGTCGAAGCTCCGGCCTTCGAATTCCAGGCCATGGAACGGCTGGGTCTTGGCGAGCTCGATCATGGCATCGGTAAGCTGGATCTCGTCGCCGGTGCCGCGCTTCTCGGCCGCGAGAATTTCGAAGATTTCGGGCTGCAGGATGTAGCGGCCGGTGATGATGAGGTTCGAGGGCGCCATTTCCGGTGCCGGTTTCTCGACCATTTGGGTGAGCGAGAACAGCCGGCCCTTGCGCTCGCCGATGCCCACCACCCCGTACATGTGCACGCGGTCGGCCGGCACCTCCTCGACGGCGATGATGTTCGCGTTCTCGCGCAGGCCGCGCGCCGCATCGATCATCTGCGCCAGGCAGCCGCGGTTGTGCTGCACCAGAACGTCCGGCAGGAGCAGCGCGAACGGCTCGTGGCCCACGAGCTCGCGCGCGCACCAGACCGCGTGGCCCAGGCCCAACGGTACTTGCTGGCGCGTGAAGCTTGCGGTTCCCGGGCCCGGCAGGTCGCGCGCCAGCGCCTCGAGGTCATCGCGCCGCTGGCGCTCGGTGAGCGTGTGCTCGAGCTCGAACTGGCGATCGAAATGGTCCTCGATCACGCCCTTGTTGCGGCCGGTGACGAAGATGAAATGCTCGATGCCGGCCTCGCGCGCCTCGTCGACGACGTGCTGGATCAGCGGCCGGTCGACCACCGGCAGCATCTCCTTCGGCATCGCCTTGGTTGCCGGGAGGAACCGGGTGCCCAGCCCGGCGACCGGGAAGACGGCTTTGCGGATCGGTTTCATGCTCTCGCCGCGATTGTAGTCGGAACCTGGATCGCGTCCATCGGTCTCGCTATTGCCGAAGTTTGGACTTGTAATGACCTGCGGCGCCTACCGCGAGGTCACAACGGCCCCACGGGATCGCAAGGGGTTGACGGGAGGAGGCGGACGGAGCCGTGGGCTTCGGGCTGGGCGGGCAGGGCTCTCCAGCCGTGCCCGCCGTTAATGGTCCCGCAACCATCTAGGTTCCCCATAACCGCGTAGGCAGCGATCGATCCGAGACGGAGCGCCATGGCGAGATTTGCGAGACCGATGCGCTTCCTCAGCGCGGCCCTTCTGGTCACCACGGCCTCGGCCGCCCCCGCGCTCGGCCAGGGCTTGGACATCCGCGCGCTGTTCAACTCGCCGGGCGTCAATACCGGCACCGTTGCGGCGCCGACGGCCACGCCGAGCGCCCCCGATTGGAGCGGAGAATCCGGCTCCTCCAATCACCCCCTGATGACCGCCGAGGCGATCCGCGCCGCCGCGGCCAATTTCCGCGGCTGCCTCGCCGCGCTCTGGCCGCTGGCCGAACGCCGCGGCGTCACGCGGGCGGTGTTCGACGCGAACGTCGCCGGCCTCACGCCCGACCTGCGGATCATGGATCTGCTCGATGCCCAGCCCGAGTTCACGAAATCGTTCTGGGATTACCTCGACATCCTGGTGAACGAGGATCGCATCCAGAACGGACGCGCGATTCTTGCCCAGCACCGCGCGACCTTCGACGCGGTCGAGAAGGCCTACGGGGTCGACCGGCACTTCATCGCGGCGATCTGGGGCGTCGAGTCCAATTACGGCACGCAGATCGGCGAGCGCTCGGTGATCCGCTCGACGGCGACGCTCGCCTGTATCGGCCGCCGCCAGGATTATTTCCGCGAGGAATTGCTCTCGGCGTTGGAAATCCTCGCCCGCGGCGACGTGCGGGCGGACCATCTCAAGGGCTCGTGGGCGGGAGCGTTCGGCCCGACCCAGTTCATGCCGACCTCGTTCAAGCGCTATGCCGTCGACTTCGACGGCGACGGCCGCCGCGATGTCGTCGACTCCGTGCCCGATCTCGTCGCTTCGACCGCGAACAACCTCAAGAAGGACGGCTGGCTGACCGGTCAGACCTGGGGCTACGAAGTCGTGCTGCCGAACGGGTTCAATTTCCTGCTCGCCGACCGCTCGCGCGTGATGACGCTGCACGAATGGGAACGGCTCGGCGTCCGCCGCGTCGGCGGCAAGTCCTTCCCCCGCGCGGGCGACCGCGCCTATCTGCTGGTGCCCGCGGGCGCGCAGGGGCCCGGCTTCCTGATGCTGCAGAATTTCCGCGTGATCATGAAATACAATCCGGCCGAGGCCTATGCGCTCGCCATCGGCTACCTCGCCGACCGCCTGCGCGGCGGGGAGCCGTTCGCGCAGCCCTGGCCGCGGCACGAGCGCGTGCTCACGCGGGCGGAACGCTACGAGCTGCAGCAGCATCTCGCCGCCCGCGGCTATGACGTGGGCGAGCCCGACGGCCGGCTCGGGGGCAAGACCCGCGGCGCGCTGCGCCAGTTCCAATCCTCGGTCGGCCAGGTTCCCGACGGATTCGCCTCGGGGGCGATCCTCGAGCGGCTGCGCGCCAGGTAATCGCGGGGATTTTGGCAGCTCCGGGGGCGGTTGCGATCCGCCGGCAGCCATCTTCAAGTTGACATTTTTGGCGTATTATTCGGTGGTTAGCACGAGCCGCCCTGGCAATCCCGGGGGCAGGAACGATATGATGCGGATCGGTAGTTGATCATCGGCGGTTGATCATGGGCCCACGCTTCAAATTCCGCGCATTCGCGACCATGGCGGCCGCCAGCATCAGCCTGGCGCTCCTGCTGCCGGCGCAGGCGCAATTCTGGGATTGGGGCAATCGCCCGCAGCGTCAGCAGCAGCAGTACAACAATAACAACAATTGGTTCGGCGGCGGTGGCGGCTGGTTTGGCCAGGACCGCCGCTACTACGATCAGCGGCAGGAACGGGAGGCGCCGGCCGACTATTCGCGCGCGCCCGCACCCGCGCAGAAGAAGCCCGAGGCCACGACCTCGATCGTGGTCGTGGGCGACGCCAACGCCGATTGGCTGGCCTACGGGCTGGAAGATGCCTTTTCCGAGAACCCCGAGATCGGCATCGTGCGCAAGCATCGGACCAATTCCGGGCTGATCCGCTACGACCAGCGCCGCGATATCGAGTGGCCGCAGGTGGCGCGCGAGATCATCGCGGCCGAGAAACCCAAATTCATCGTCATGATGATCGGAAACAACGACCGTCAGACGATCCGCGAAAAAGTTCCGCCGCCGGCCAAGCCCGGCGCAGCGAAGACCAATGCGCAGCCGGCAGCGCCGAGCCCGGCGGCCACGCCGGCAGGTCCGCCCGCCCCGCCCGATCCGGAGCAGCAGGGGCCGGAGCAGCCCGCGGCCGAGGAACATCCCAACATGACCCCGGAGCAGGCCCGCCGGGCGGCCTACGGTCCGTGGGAATTCCATACCGAAAAGTGGGAACTCGCCTACATCAAGCGCATCGACGCGACCATCGCCGCCCTCAAGAGCGCGGGCGTTCCGGTGATCTGGGTCGGTCTGCCGTCGCAGCGCGGCCCCAAGTCGAGCGGCGACTCCGCCTATCTCAACGAGATCTATCGCAGCCGGGCGGAAAAGGCGGGGATCGTCTACGTCGACATCTGGGACGGCTTCGTCGACGAGGCCGGCCGGTACTCGCCGCAAGGCCCGGATTACGAAGGACAGATTCGCCGTCTGCGCACCGGCGACGGCGTGTATTTCACCAAATACGGGGCCCGCAAGCTGGCGCATTATGTCGAGCGCGAAATCCAGCGCATCATCGGCAACAAGGGCATGCCGGTGGCGCTGCCGCTGCCGGTCGATCCCGGTCCGCAAGGGTCGAATGCCAAGCCGGGCGGTCCGGCGCAGCGGCCGGCGGCCGGACCCGTGGTGCCGCTCACCGCTGCCCGCGTTGCGCCGGAGGAACTGATCGGCGGCGGGCGCGCCACCTCCGCTCCCGATACCACCGTCACGCGCGTGCTGACCAAGGGCGAGCCGATCGCCGCTCCGAGCGGACGGGCGGACGACTTCAGTTGGCCGCGCGGCAGCGCCGCCATCGAGCCGACCGCTCCCGACTCGGTGGTCGCGCCTGAGCCCGCGGCGCCGCCGGAGGCGAAACCCGCCAAGCCCGGCGCCGCCACCGGCCAGCGCACGTCGGCCACCGATGCCGATGCCGATCAGGCCGGTGCGGAGCAAAAACCGGCCCAGCGGCGTCCCCGACCTCGTCCGAATCCCAATCCCTGGGCGCAGCAGCGCTCGTTCAATCCGTTCTCGGGGTTCTTTCGCTAACTAGCGACTGCCACGCCGTCGTTGCCGCGGGTCCGTCTCTGCCGTTCCGGGACGCGGCGGCGAAGACTAGCGCGGCAGCGTGGTCGATCCCATCAAGAACTTGTCGACGGCGTGCGCCGCTTGGCGGCCTTCGCGGATCGCCCACACCACCAGCGACTGACCGCGCCGCATGTCGCCGGCCGCAAACACCTTCGGATTGGAGCTGCGGTAGGCCAGCGTGTCGGCTTTGACATTACCGCGCGGGTCGAGCTCGAGCCCGAGCGACTTGATCATGCCTTCATGCACAGGATGCACGAAGCCCATGGCGAGCAAGACTAGATCGGCCTCGATCTCGAACTCGGTGCCAGGGATGGGCTTGATCTTGCCGTCCACGCGCGTGCAGTGAAGCCTTCTCACCTGGCCGTTCTCGCCCGAAAATTTGGCGGTCAGCACGGCGAAATCGCGCTCGACGCCTTCCTCGTGGCTCGCTGACGTGCGCAGCTTCAGCGGCCAGTCGGGCCAGGTCAGCAGCTTGTTCTCGCTCAACGGCGGCTGCGGCATGATCTCGAAATTGGTGACCGAGCGCGCGCCCTGGCGGATCGCGGTGCCGATGCAGTCTGAGCCGGTGTCGCCGCCGCCGATGACGACCACGTGCTTGCCGCCGGCGAGGATCGGCTCGCCGCCGGCCTGCGGCTCCCCGCTCACGCGGCGGTTCTGCTGCGGCAAGAACTCCATGGCGAAGTGGATGCCGTTGAGCTCGCGGCCCGGAATCGGCAGATCGCGGCCTTTCTCCGCGCCGCCCGCGAGCACGACGGCGTCGTAGTCCGCCAGCAGGGTCTCGGCCGGAAGGTTCACGCCGACGTGAGCGTTGTAATGGAAGGTCACGCCTTCCGCCTCCATCTGCGCGACGCGGCGCGCGACGATGTGCTTCTCCATCTTGAAATCGGGGATACCGTAGGTCAGCAATCCGCCGGCCTTCGCCAACTTCTCGAACACGTGCACGTCCTGCCCGGCGCGCGCCAATTGCTGCGCGCAGGCGAGTCCGGCCGGACCCGAGCCGACGATGGCCACTTTCTTTCCGGTCTTGACCGACGGCGGCTCCGGTTTCACCCAGCCCTGCTCGAAGGCGCGGTCGGCGATCGCGCATTCGATGGTCTTGATCGTCACCGGATTGTCATCGAGGTTGAGCGTGCAGGAGGCCTCGCACGGCGCCGGGCAGACGCGGCCGGTGACTTCCGGGAAATTGTTGGTGGTGTGTAGGTTGCGGGCGGCTTCCTGCCAATTGCCGCGATAGACCAGATCGTTCCAGTCCGGGATCTGGTTGTTCACCGGACAGCCGGTGTGGCAGTAGGGAATTCCGCAGTCCATGCAGCGCGCGGCCTGCTGCTTGTTGTCCTCCTCGGGCAGCGGCAGGACGAATTCGCGCCAGTGCTTGATGCGCTGCTCGACCGGTTCGTAGTCGCGGTCGCTGCGCTCGAACTCCAAAAAACCAGTGATCTTGCCCATGCGCTATTCGGCCGCCTGCATGGTGCGCGCCTTTTCGATTTCGGCCAGCGCACGGCGGTATTCGAACGGCATCACCTTCCTGAACTTGCGGCAATAGGTCGACCAGTCGGCAAGAATCTCCGCCGCGCGCGCCGAGCCGGTGAGGCGGGCGTGCCGGGTGATGAGAAGGTGCAGCCGCTCCGCATCGAAGCGGGTCATGTCTTCCAGCACCTCGACCCGGCCATGCGAGCCCAGATCATGGGTCTGGTGATAGATGCGCTCGCTGACCTCTTCTTCCTCGGGCAGCGGCTCGAGCTCGACCATGGCGAGGTTGCAGCGCGAGGCGAAGGTGCCGTCCTCATCCAGCACATAGGCGATGCCGCCGGACATGCCGGCCGCGAAGTTGCGGCCGGTGCGGCCGAGCACGACCACGATGCCTCCGGTCATGTATTCGCAGCAATGATCGCCGGCGCCCTCGATCACGGCGATGGCGCCGGAATTGCGCACGGCGAAACGCTCGCCGGCGACGCCGCGGAAGTAGCATTCGCCCTCGATCGCGCCGTAGAGCACGGTGTTGCCGACGATGATCAATTCCTCCGGCACAAAACCCGCGTCGGCGGCCGGGCGCACGATGATCCGGCCGCCCGATAGCCCCTTGCCGACATAGTCGTTGGCGTCGCCGATGAGCTCGAAAGTGACGCCGCGCGCGAGCCAGGCGCCGAAGCTCTGGCCGGCGGTGCCGGTGAAGCTGACGTGAACAGTGTCGTTCGGCAGCCCGTCATGGCCGTAGCGTTTGGCGATCTCGCCCGAGAGCATGGCGCCGGCGGCGCGGTCGGTGTTCTTGATCGTGGTCACGATCCGCACCGGCGCACCGCGATCGAGCGCGGGTCGCGCCTCGGCGATCAGCCGGCGGTCGAGGATCTTGTGAATCTTGTGATCCTGCGGCTCGCAGTTGTGGATGTTGACGCCCTTCGGCGCCGATGGCTTGAAGAACAGCTTGGAGAAATCGAGGCCCTTGGCCTTCCAGTGCTCGATCACCTGACGCTTGTCGAGCATCTGCATCTGGCCGATCATCTCGGCGAAGGTGCGGAAGCCCATGGCTGCCATCAGCTCGCGCACCTCCTCGGCGACGAAGAAGAAGTAGTTGATGAGGTGCTCGGGCTGGCCGACGAAGCGCTTGCGCAGCACCGGGTCTTGCGTGGCCACCCCGACCGGGCAGGTGTTGAGGTGGCATACTCGCATCATGATGCAGCCGGCCGCGATCAGCGGCGCGGTCGAGAAGCCGAACTCGTCGGCGCCCAGCAGCGCACCGACCACGACGTCGCGCCCGGTGCGCATGCCGCCGTCGACCTGCACCGCGATGCGCCCGCGCAGCCGGTTGGCGACCAGCGTCTGGTGGGTCTCGGCGAGCCCGATCTCCCAGGGCGAGCCGGCGTGCTTGATCGAGGTCAACGGCGAGGCGCCGGTGCCGCCCTCGAAGCCCGCGATGGTGACGTGATCGGCGCGCGCCTTGGACACGCCGGCGGCGACCGTGCCGACGCCGACCTCGGAAACGAGCTTCACCGACACCAGGCCGTCGGGATTGACGTTCTTCAGGTCGAAGATCAGCTGCGCCAGGTCCTCGATCGAATAGATGTCGTGGTGCGGCGGCGGCGAGATCAGGCCGACTCCAGGCATCGAGTGACGTACCTTGGCGATGATCTTGTCGACCTTGTGCCCGGGAAGCTGGCCGCCCTCGCCGGGCTTGGCGCCTTGCGCCATCTTGATCTGCATCATGTCGGAGTTGACGAGATACTCCGTGGTCACGCCGAAGCGGCCGGAGGCGACCTGCTTGATCGCCGAGCGCATGGAATCGCCGTTGGGCAACGGCTTGAAGCGGTCCGCCTCCTCGCCGCCTTCGCCGGTATTCGACTTGCCGCCGATGCGGTTCATGGCGATGGCGAGCGTGGTATGCGCCTCGCGCGAAATCGAGCCGAACGACATGGCGCCGGTGGAGAAGCGACGCACGATGTTCTTCGCCGGCTCGACCTCTTCGATCGGGACCGGCGCGCGCCCGTCCTCGTCGCGCTGATTTGAGCTGGAACAGGCCGCGGATGGTGAGCAGCCGCTCGGACTGCTCGTTGGACACCTGGGCATAGGCCCGGTACTGGTCGGGCAGATTGCCGCGGACCGCGTGCTGGAGCGCCGACACGGTGGTTGCGGTCCATACGTGATCCTCGCCGCGCACACGGAACTGGTATTCGCCGCCGACGTCGAGGGCATTGCGATAGATCGGCGCGTCGCCGAAGGCGTCGCGGTGCCGCCGCACCGTCTCCTCGGCGATCTCGCCGAGTGCAACGCCCTCGATCCGGGTCGCGGTGCCGGTGAAATATTCGGCGACGAAATCGGACTTGAGGCCGACCGCGTCGAAAATCTGCGCTCCGCAATAGGACTGGTAGGTGGAGATGCCCATCTTGGACATCACCTTGAGGATGCCTTTGTCGATCGACTTGATGTAGCGCTTGACGATCTCCTTCTCGTCGAGCTTCTGCGGAAGATCATCCTTCATCGCGGTGAGCGTCTCGAAGGCGAGATAGGGATTGATCGCTTCCGCGCCGTAGCCGGCCAGGCAGCAGAAGTGATGCACCTCGCGCGGCTCGCCCGACTCGACCACGAGCCCGACCGACGTGCGCAAGCCCTGCCGGATGAGATGATGATGCACAGCCGCGCAGGCGAGTAGCGACGGCATCGGAATGTTCTCCGCTCCCGCGCGGCGATCCGACAGGATGATGATGTTGATGCCTTCGCGCACCGCGGCCTCGGCCCGGACGCAGAGCGTGTCGAGCGCCTCCTTCAGGCCGGCGGCACCGTGCTCGGCCGGCCAGGTGGTGTCGAGGATGCGCGACTTGAAATGGCCATCGCCGACCTCGGAGATGGCGCGGATCTTCGCCAGATCCGCGTCGGTGAGTATCGGCTGACGCACCTCGAGGCGTTTG
The DNA here is from genome assembly GCA_963712565.1 of uncultured Alphaproteobacteria bacterium. GTDB lineage: Bacteria > Pseudomonadota > Alphaproteobacteria > Rhizobiales > Xanthobacteraceae > VAZQ01. The sequence continues at coordinate 117,742 of CAVQIP010000055.1, forward strand.
AGGTGCGAGCTGCCCTCGAGGTCGAACAGGTTCGGCCGCGGCCCGATGATCGAGACCAGGCTCATGACCAGCTCCTCGCGGATCGGATCGATCGGTGGGTTGGTCACCTGCGCGAAGTTCTGCTTGAAATAGGTGAACAGGAGCTTGGGCTTGTCGGACAGCGCCGAGATCGGCGTGTCGTTGCCCATGGAGCCGACCGCCTCCTCGCCCTGGGTCGCCATCGGCGCCATCAGGATGCGCAAGTCTTCCTGGGTGTAGCCGAACGCCTGCTGGCGATCGAGCAGCGCGAGATTCGACAACGCCGCCTCGTTCGGCGCGGCCGGCAACTCCTCGAGCACGATCTGCGTGCGCTGGAGCCACTCCTGGTAGGGGTGGCTCCTGGCGAGCGTCGCCTTGAGCTCCTCGTCGGGAATGAGCCGGCCCTGGTCGAGATCGACCAGCAGCATCTTGCCCGGCTGCAGGCGCCACTTGGTAACGATGTCCTTCTCCGGGATCGGCAGGACCCCCATCTCGGAGGCCATGATGATGCGGCCGTCGCGGGTCACGAAATAACGCGCGGGCCGCAAGCCGTTGCGGTCGAGGGTCGCGCCGATCTGCCGCCCATTGGTGAAAGCGATCGCCGCCGGACCGTCCCACGGCTCCATCAGCGCGGCGTTGTACTCGTAGAACGCGCGCCGCTCCTCGTCCATCAGCGGATTGCCGGCCCAGGCCTCGGGAATCATCATCATCATCGCATGCGCGAGCGGATAGCCGCCCTGCACCAGGAATTCGAGCGCGTTGTCGAAACAGGCGGTGTCGGACTGGCCCTCGTAGGAGATCGGCCACAGCTTGTTGATGTCGTCACCGAACCGGTCGGACGACACCGAGGCCTGGCGCGCGGCCATCCAGTTGACGTTGCCGCGCAGCGTATTGATCTCGCCGTTGTGCGCGATCATCCGGTAGGGATGCGCGAGCGACCAAGTCGGAAACGTGTTGGTGGAGAAGCGCTGGTGCACGAGCGCGAGCGCGCTCTCGAAATCCTCGTCGTTGAGATCGGGATAATAGGTGGCGAGCTGGTCGGCCAGGAACATGCCCTTGTAGACGACGGTGCGGCAGGAGATCGACACCGGATAGTAGCCGGAAAGCCTGCGCTCCTTGCGTGTATAGATCGCATTCGACATCGACTTGCGCAGGATGTAGAGCCGGCGCTCGAACTCCTCCTCGTTCTTGATCTTCTTGCCGCGACCGATGAATACCTGCAGGTGCACGGGTTCGGTCGGCTTCACCGACTCCCCGAGCGTCGAATTGTCGGTCGGCACCTCGCGCCAGCCGAGGAGCGTCATGCCCTCGCGCTTGATCATCTGGGAATAGATGTCGCGGATCACCTGCCGCCAGTCGGGATCGCGCGGCATGAACAGGGCGCCGACCGCGTATTCGCCGGGCTTGGGCAAACCGAAACCGAGCCGCGCCGCCTTCTTGGCGAAGAACTTGTGCGGGATCTGCACCAGGATGCCGGCACCGTCGCCCGCGCGCGGATCGGCGCCGACCGCGCCGCGATGCTCGAGATTGCAGAGGATGGCGAGCGCGTCCTCGATCAGCTTGTGCGACGTCCTGCCCTTGATGTCGGCGATGAAGCCGACGCCGCACGAATCCTTGTCGAGGGCGGGATCGTAAAGGCCCTGCGCGCTCGCGCTTGGCGCAGCTTGCCCGCGCGCGGCCGGCAGTGCAGACCCCGCGCTGCCGGGAAAGCCTTCTGCGCCGCGCTCGCTCCGCGCAGCCTGGCGCCCGCCTCCGTTTGCGCGATTGCGTCCCGCGCCCATCCTCGTCCTCGCGTCTCACCCCAGCGCGCGGGCCGGTCAACCCGGCCGCGCGGCGTATCTTCCGCTTCCGCAGCGCCGATCGGCGTTACGGCCTCGAGGCACCGCTGGTCATTGGCGGCCTTCTCGCCACCGCGGCTCCGGCTTAGGCGTGGCCGCTCGCGTTCGGCGGCCTGGCGATGCGATGGCCCCGCTTACCGCCGCCCGGCGGGCCGGATGACAAACCGGCCGAGCATTACCGGGCGGGCCGCCAACTGGGACAGCAATACTGTCCTAGTTTACCCTGCCAAATTCTAACCATGAACGCAAGCGTTCGCCTATGGAGAAAATCGCGTTTGGCGCTCGAAGTTTCACCGCCGAGTGCCTAAACCCGGCGGAACAAGCACGGGGGCAGCATTTGCGGTCGGCAGCGACGACGGACGCTTCGGTGCGAGGGCTTTCGCGGTGCTTGCGGGCTCGCATGAGGGTGCCTTCGCCATCGGAGGCGGCATGAATTTCGCAAGCGACAACGCCGCGGCAATCGCGCCGGAGATCCTCGCCGCCATCGCCCACGCGAACGCCGGCGCGGCGCTCGCCTATGGCCGCGATGCCTGGACCAGGCGTGTCGAGGCGAGATTCGCCGAGGTGTTCGAGCGCGAGGTCGCGGTCTTCCTGGTGCCGACCGGGACCGCCGCGAACGCGCTCGCGCTCGCGCATCTCACCCCGCCCTGGGGTGCCGTCCTCTGCCATGACGAGGCGCACATTGCGACCGACGAATGCGGCGCCCCCGAATTCTACGGCGGCGGCATCAAGCTCATCGGCCTCGCGGGCGAGGCCGGCAAGATCGCGCCCGAGACGCTGCGGCGCACGCTCGAGCGGGGGCAGTGGGGCGGCCCGCATCATGTCAGCCCGGCCACGCTGTCGCTCTCGCAAGCCACCGAGGCCGGCACCATCTATCGGCCGGATGAAATCCATAAGCTCGCCGACATCGCCCATGCGCACGGACTCGCCGTCCATGTCGACGGTGCGCGCATCGGGAACGCGCTCGCGCGCATGAACGCATCGCCGGCGCAGGCGACCTGGATGGTGGGCGTCGACGCCCTGTCGTTCGGCGCCACCAAGGGCGGGGCGCTCGCCGCGGAAGCCGTGCTGTTCTTCGATCCGGCCCGTGGTGCGAATATGTCGGAGCGGCGCAAGCGCGGCGGGCACCTGATCTCCAAGCATCGCTTTCTCGCCGCGCAGATCGAGGCCTATCTCGCCGATGACCTGTGGCTCAAGCTGGCGCGCCACGCCAATGCCATGGCCGACAGGCTCGCCGCCGGACTTACCGCCGCCAGCCTTACTCCGGTATGGCCGGTCGAGGCCAACGCGGTGTTCGTCGCATTGCCCGCGCAGGTCGACTTGCGGCTCAAAGCGGCGGGCGCGAACTACTATCCGTGGCCGACGGATGCACTCCCGAGCGGTATCAAATTGCCGAACGGCGCGACGCTCGTGCGCCTCGTCACCTCGTTCGCCACCACAGTCGACGATGTCGATCGCTTCGTGGCCCGCGCGCGCGCATCTTGATGCCACGTCGGCGCCCAAGCTGCGCCCCGATTGCCGGCTATGGTCAACGCGTCGCGGATAAGTGTAGGCGGGCCGCAAAGACCTTCAACGCGTTGCGATTCGCGCTCTGGGGTCGAGTTGCGGGTCGACACGCAGCGATGGATCGAATCACAATCGGGGAGTCGTGTCTTGCAACAGAAGATCGCACTCTGCGCGGGAGTCCTCGCGCTTGCCGTCATGGCATCGGGACCAGGACTGGCACAACCGGTTCCGCCGCCTCAGGCCGGCAGCATCCATCCCGGCGATGCGCCGGGAATGCCGCCCCATGAGATCCTCACGATCGTGCGCTCGACCGGAATGGAACCGGTGAGCCGCCCAATTCGCCAAGGTCCAGCCTATGTGCTGCGTGCGCTCGACCCCGCCGGCGAAGAGGTCCGCGTGATCGTGGATGCCAGGAGGGGACGCATTGTCAAAGTCGCCCCGGTGATGATGCCGCGCTACGCCGTCATGCCGCCGCCTTACGGGCGGCCGCCGCGGCCGATCCCGATGGTTCCGGACGGCTACGGGCCGAACGCGCGAATTGCCGGTCTGCCGCCCAGCCCCGACGCCGCGCCCAGCGGCCTCGGAGGGCTGCCGGCCGGGCCGGCTCACGCTCCTCCCGCCGGCGTGCTGCAAGATCCGGCGGCGCAGGCCGGTCCACCGCCGCTGCCGCGGCCGCGGCCCAAGGTCGCCGCGACCGAGGCGCCCGCCGCGCAGCCGCCCGCGCCCGGCACGGCGCCTGGGCCGGGCGTGGCGAGGGACAACAAAGAGAAAGACAGCACCGGCGCGATCCCGGCGCCGGCCGCGCCCATCGAAATGCACGAGTGAGTCGAGCGGCGGGGCGTGAGTGAGGCGCGCAAAATGAAAGCGCCCCGGAAACCGGGGCGCTCCCTGCAATCGGGTTGACCGCGTTACGCAGCCTTGGCCTCGACCACCTTGGCGTGACCATTGCCGATCTGGATCTGACGCGGCTTTTTGGCCTCGGGAATCTCACGCACGAGATCGACGTGCAGGAGTCCGTTCTCGAGAGTCGCGCCCTTGACCTGGACGTAGTCGGCAAGCTGGAAGACGCGCTCGAACGCGCGCGCCGCGATGCCCTGATAGAGCACCTCGCCGCCGGTCTTCTCATCCTTCTGCTGCCTCTCGCCCTTGATCGTCAGCGTGTTTTCCTTCGCTTCGATCGAGAGGTCGCTTTCGCCGAAGCCGGCTACCGCCACCGAGATGCGGTAGGCGTTTTCGCCGGTGCGTTCGATGTTGTAGGGCGGATAGCCCGGGGCGGCGTCGAAGCCGTCGAGCATGGAGAAGAGCCGGTCGAAACCGACGGTCGAACGATAGAGGGGAGCAAGATCGAAAGTTCGCATGGCATATCCTCGTTGTTGAGCGAAATGCGGAAGGTCCGCCCCAAGGGGGCCGGACCGGGTTTGCATTGCGCAGCCCCGAAGGGCCTGCACGAAATCGATGTGGGGATTGGCGCGAACGCTCGCAAGGGGGGTTAAGGCCCTGAAAAAACTCGGTTTTACTCAAGGGCCAAGCGCGCGGGAACATCTCCGCCGCCGCCTTTGCACCGGCCGGATTGAGCGAACGACGCGCCCTGCTATAAGGCGTCGGCGCCAGCCGCCCCCCGCAGGTTCATGACCCTCGTTTCCATTCCCGCCAATCCGGTGCCCGAGAATGTGGTAACGGGAACCCTGAAGACCCGCGACGGGGTCTCGCTGCGCTTTGCGCGCTGGGCGCCGCCGCCCGGCCGCAAGGGCACGGTCTGCCTGCTCCAGGGCCGCGCTGAATTCATCGAGAAATATTTCGAGACCGTGCGCGATCTGCGCGCCCGCGGCTTCGCCGTCGCCACCTTCGATTGGCGCGGGCAGGGCCTGTCGGACCGCGTGCTGCGCAATCGGCGCAAAGGCTATGTACGGAATTTCTCACAATATCAGATCGACCTCGAAACCTTCATCAGCGAGGTCGTGCTGCCGGATTGCCCTCCGCCGGTGTTTGCGCTCGCCCACTCCATGGGCGCGACGATTCTGCTGCGCGCGGCGCATGCGGGATATCGCTGGTTCGATCGCGCGGTGCTGCTGGCGCCGATGATCGGGCTGCCGGGCCTGCGCCGGATTGCCGCTACTCGCATCATGGTCAGGACCATGCGGCTGATGGGGCTCAGCTCGCTCTACGTTCCGGGCGGCGATGCCGCGGTAATGATGCAGCGTCCGTTCGTCGGCAACCTGCTCACCTCCGATCCCGTGCGCTACGCCCGCAACGTGGCCGTGCTCGAGGCCGAGCCGGCGCTGGCGGTCGGCTGGCCGACCGTGGCCTGGGCGGACTCGGCCTTCCGCGTGATGAGCGAGCTGTCCGAATCCGGCTATGCCGGAACCATTCGGCAGCCGATCCTGATCATCGCCGCGGGTCAGGACGCGATCGTATCGACTGCAGCGATCGACGAGTTCGCGGTTCGCCTGCGCGCCGGCTCGCATCTGATCGTGCCGGGTGCACGCCACGAGCTGCTGATGGAGCAGGATCGTTTTCGCGCGCAGACCTTCGCGGCATTCGACGCCTTCGTGCCGGGTACGCCGCTTTTCGCCTGATGGGTTGGCGGGCGCCGCCGCAAGCACCCGAGCCGTGCCGGATGAACGCAAGCCCTGATCAGTGACCCCTGAGCATGCCCATCGCGGCGGCGTGGACGCGCTTGTCGCCGGCCGCGACGATGCGGCCGCCCGCGTGCGGAGCGTCGCCCTCCCAGGTGGTGATGATGCCGCCGGCACCGCCGATGATCGGCACGAGCGGCAGCACGTCATAGGGCTTGAGCTCCGTTTCGATGATCAGATCGACATGACCCGCCGCCAGCATGCAATAGGCGTAGCAGTCGCCGCCGTAGCGCGACAATCGCACCGCCTGCTCGACCCGGCCGAAGGTCTCGCGGTCCTTCGCAGCCATCAGCAACGGGCTGGTGGTGAACAAGACGGCCTCGGCGAGACCGGCGCACGCGCGCACCCGCAAATTGCGCTCGCCGGTGGGACCGCGATACGACGCCCGGCCGCCGTCGCCACTGAAACGCTCGCGGGTGAAGGGCTGATTCATCATGCCGTAGACCGGTTCGCCCGATCGCAGCAACGCGATCAGCGTGCCCCAGGCGGGCATGCCGCAGATGAAGGATTTCGTGCCATCGATCGGATCCAGCACCCACACGTATTCCGCGTCCGCGCGCTCGTCCCCGTACTCCTCGCCGATGATGCCGTGGTCCGGAAAGGTGCGGCGGATGAGCGTGCGCATCGCCGTTTCGGCCGCGTGGTCGGCGGCGGTCACCGGGTCGAAGCTGTCGCGGCGGCCCTTGTCCTCGATGCTGAGCGCAGTGCGGAAGAATGGCAGGATGGTCTCGCCCGACACCGATGCGAGCTCGTTCACGAAAGCCGAAAAGTCGATCGCCGTCATGCCCCGCGCCCTCACCGGCGCCACCACTCGACTTATCGAAGACTGCAATGCCCGGCAACCGCCGCCCCGGCTTGCCGGTCCCGCGGCGCCATGCGACCTAAGATCGCCGGCCCGGGCTCGGCCGGCCAGAGGCCGGGTTCATGAGTATTCAAAGCGCTTCGCGCACGGCGATCTCGGGCGGCGCCATCACGCTCGTCGCCACGCTCGTTTCGATTTATATCGTCAGCCAGTTCCTGCGCAATTCGATTGGCGTCATCGCGCCCAACCTCGCCGACGAGCTCGTGCTTTCGCCGGCCGAGATCGGGCTGCTGTCGAGCACGTTCTTTTTCGCCTTCGCCGCCGTGCAAATTCCCGTGGGCATGGCGCTCGATCGATTCGGGCCGCGGCTCTGCCTCGTGGTGGGCGCGGCCATCACGGTGGTCGGCGCCGTCGTATTCGCGTCGGCTGCCAGCCCCGGCGTTCTGATCTTCGGCCGTGCGCTGCTCGGGCTTGGAACGGCGGGCTCGCTGGTGGCGTCGCTCGCGGTCTATGCCAAGCGGTTTCCGCGCGATCGCTTTGCCACGCTCACCGGCCTGCAGATCGGTCTCGGCACCATCGGGACGCTCATTGCGACCGCACCGCTCGCTTTTTCAACGGCGACGATCGGTTGGCGCGCGAGTTTTCTCGGCGTCGGAGCGTTCACCTTTCTGGTCGGACTGCTGATTGCGGTCGTGGTCAGGGACGACGTGCCCTCGACGGGCGGCCGGCGGGAGACATGGCGCGAGAGCCTCAGCGGCATCGTTGCCGTCATGCGCACGCCGTCGATCGGACGATTGTTCGTCATGAACCTCGTGGTCTACTCGACCTTCGGTCTGATCGTCGGCCTCTGGGGCGGGCCCTACCTTGCCCACGTCTACGGCTACGGGCTCGAGGAGCGCGGCAGTTTCCTGCTCATCCCGGTGCTGACGCAGATCGTCGGATCGATGCTGTGGGGTCCCACGGACCGCCTGGCGGGGAGCCACAAGCTTCCGGTCCTGATGGGGGCGGGAGCAACGGCCGCGGCGCTCGGCTATCTCGCGCTGGTCGGCACGCTGACGCCGTTCATGCTGGTCGCATGGTTTGCGGCCTTTGGGTTCTTGGCCGCCTACGGTCCGGTGCTGATCGCTCACGGCAAGGCGCTGTTTTCGCCGCACCAGGTGGGACGGGGGCTCACGGTGCTCAACATGGGCTCCATGGGCGGCACGTTCTTGGTGCAGACCATCAGTGGCTTCGTCATCGGCCTGTTTCCCACCGGCCCGGACGGAGCCTACGACCTTGCCGCCTATCGCTTGGTGTTCGGGCTGCAGGCAGCCTTTATCCTATTGGCCCTGCTGATTTATCTCGGCTCGCACGATCCGATGGCGGGGCCCGACAAGGGTGACGTCCCCGCAACCCGCGCATAGATCGGGCGTCACCTATGCACCGAAAAGGGTCAATATCCCTTACTTTTGCCCTTGCCTTTTGTGCGTTGCGGTGTATGTTTTTGCGGTGCGGTAGCGCCTCGCGTTACCGCCGCCCTCCTTGGGCGTTTCCTCCCTAGACTTGGGCCGCTTGCATCCGCAAGCGGCCCTTTTTTCTGCGCACGAATGAAACGGCCGACTATTCCGCTGCCGCGCGGTAGGGCCGCAATTCCTGGATCGGGATCGCAGCCAGGCAGTCGGCGACCTGCTCGAGGTCGGCGGCCAAGCGCGCAAAGGATGGCGAGCGTTCGAAACGCCGTTCGTCCATGTAGAGCGCGCGGTTGAGCTCAAGTTGGATCGCATGCAATCCCGCGGCCGGATTGCCGTAGTGCTCGGTGATGAAGCCGCCGGCGTAAGGCTTGTTGCGGCTCACCGAATAGCCGCGGGCGCGCAGCGTCGCTTCGATGGTCTCCGCGACCGCTGCGACGCAGCTGGTGCCGTAGCGATCGCCCAGCACCACGTCGGCGCGCGGACGCTCGTCCTTGGAACCGGCAGTGGAGGGCATGGAATGGCAGTCGATCAGGACCGCCGCCCCGAAATCCCGGTGGACGCGCGTAAACAGGCGGCGCAAGGCCCGGTGATAGGGTTTGTACAGTCCCTCGATCCGCCGGATCGCGTCGTCGACCGGAATGCGCTGGCCGTATATTTCCTGGGCGTCACCGACCACCCTCGCCACGGTGCCCAATCCCCCGGCCACCCGCATCGAACGGGTATTGGCGAAGGACGGCAGGCGGCCCTCGAACATGCGTGGATCGAGCTCGTAGGGCTCGCGGTTGACGTCCACGTAGCAACGCGGAAAGTGCGCCCGCATCAGCGGATAGCCCCGCCGCACGACGCCGAGGTTGAGCTCGTCGACAAAGCTGTCCTCGGAGCGGCGCAGCGTCGCGATCTCGAGCCGCGCGGCCGTCAGGAATGCCCGTGGATACACGCTTCCGCTGTGCGGTGAGTTGAACACGACCGGTCCCCGCCATTCGGCCGGTTCGAGGATCTCGAAAGGCGGGTCGAGCTCGTCTTTCAGTTCGGACATGACCAATGGTCGGCTTTGACTGTGACCTCGGAGCGATGGGGACCCCCGGCCCGGCGCTTTTGGCATCACTATCGCTGGAAACGCGCTATTGTCCATGGGCCTGAGGGGATAGCCGGGATCTCGGGCGGCAGCGGCGGCCCGGGTCCACATCTGCGGGTCCAGGCGAGCGGTTCACCCGTTGTTTACCCGCCATCCGGTTTATGGGAGGCAGGGAAGAATAACGGGGCGTGAGCCACGGCTCAGAGCGGGCTGGAAGATGGCGAAGATAATCCTTGCCGAGGACGACAACGACATGCGGCGTTTTTTGGTCAAGGCGCTGCAGAATGCCGGGTACGACGTGATTTCGTTCGACAACGGGCTGTCCGCCTACCAGCGGCTGCGGGAAGAGCCGTTCGAGCTTCTGCTCACCGACATCGTCATGCCGGAGATGGACGGGATCGAATTGGCGCGTCGCGCCTCCGAGCTCGATCCCGACATCAAGATCATGTTCATCACCGGATTTGCAGCCGTGGCGCTCAATTCCGATTCGGCCGCGCCGAAAAATGCCAAGGTGCTTTCCAAGCCGGTCCATCTGCGCGAACTGGTCAACGAAGTGCAGAAGATGCTCGCCGCCTGACGCCGCGGCGCCGGCCGGCGGTCCTTGCCTCGTTGCGAGGGAGCCGATATGACGGAGCCGCCGCCGGCGGCAGGTTCGGGCGCGTAGCTCAGCGGAAGAGCACTACCTTGACATGGTAGGGGTCACAGGTTCGATCCCTGTCGCGCCCACCATCCTTTCAAAGACCTCTCGGTTGGGTTGTGACATGCGCGCTGGTTCATTGAACCGTGGCAGCGGCACCCGATGACACTGCGATGCAGGTGCTGAAAACCGATGTCGTGATCGTCGGCGCTACTGTCGTCAAACTGGCCTCCGATCATTGAGGGCGCGGTTGTTATTGCCTGAGCTTGCGGTCTCGCCGCGGCCGCGTTGATCACTTGGCATGGGGGCATCGCAAAGAGCAGCGTCGCGTTGCAAGCCGCGCCTGCGCGAAGAACTTTCACGCGGCTGTCGCACGAGTGTCGGGTCCCCGTCAGACGACGCGGGCAGCTTGCGCCGTGTGATTCGACGGCGGAGGCCCGATGGCCGTCACCATTGCCACAGACGCGGCGGCGCGCCTGCGAACGAGCTTGATTGTTAGCAGCACCGTAGCCGAGCGGCCTAGGCGCCCCGTTGCGCCAATCGCAGGGACAGCCGGGATCGGTGAATGCGCGTTCGCGGCCAGCGCAGGAGCGCGCACCGCAGGGAGGTTTACGCCATCTGCACTAGAGGCTTACGCAAAACCGGCCGCTCCTCTCACTGAGCGCGCTCTCACGCGCCGCCGCTTTTTGACCGCTGCGGCATCGGCGGGGGCGATCACGGCCGTCGGCGGCATCGCCAAGCCCGCGCTCAGCCGCGCCGCCGACCGGCCGGTGATCACCCATGGCATCCAGTCGGGCGATGTCTCGATGGATTCCGGAATCGTCTGGGCGCGCGCAGACCGGCCGGCGCGCATGCTGGTCGAGGTCGCGACCAGCGACAGCTTCCAGGCCGTTCGCAGCGCTGTCTTCGTCGATGCGCTGCCGGAAACCGATTTCACCGCCAAGGCGCTGATCGAGGGTCTGCCGCCCGGGCAGGACATATTCTATCGCATTCGTTTCCAGGATCATTCCTTCCCGACCGTCTTGAGCGCGCCCCAGCTCGGACGCTTTCGCACGGCGCCGAGCGAACGGCGCAGCATCTCGTTCGTGTGGTCGGGCGATACCGCGGGCCAGGGTTGGGGCATCGATGAGGCGCGCGGGGGCATGCGCACCTATTCGACCATGTTGCGATGCCGGCCCGACTTTTTCATCCATAGCGGCGATCATATCTACGCCGACTGTCCGATCCGGGCGGAGCAGAAGCTTCCGAACGGTGGTGTGTGGAGGAACATCGTCACCGAAGACAAATCCAGGGTCGCCCAGACGCTCGCGGAGTTCCGCGGCAATTACAAATACAACCTGCTCGACAAGAATCTGCGCGCCTTCAATGCCGAGGTGCCGCTGTTCGCGCAATGGGACGATCACGAAGTCGCCAACGATTGGTGCCCCGGCGAGGCGCTCGGCTGGAAGGGCTACGTCGACAAGAGCATCCTCAGGTTGGCTGCGCGCGGCTGCCGCGCCTTCCACGAATTCATGCCGATGCGGGAGACCTTGGCCGAAGCCGGACGGATCTATCGCAAGATCTCCTATGGTCCGTTGCTCGAGGTATTCCTGCTCGACATGCGCTCCTACCGCACGCCTTACGGCCCGGACGGCGGCGGCGCTGCGATCCTCGGCGCGACGCAACTCGCCTGGCTCAAGCGCGAATTGATGAGTTCGCAGGCGACCTGGAAGGTCATCGCCGCCGATCTTCCCATCGGCGTCGTCAGCGGCGATGCGATCGCGCAAGGCGATGGCGCGCCGCGCGGCCGCGAAATCGAAATCGCCGATCTTCTGGCCTTCATCAAACATGCCGGCATCGGCAATACGGTATGGATCACCGCCGACATGCACTACACCGCCGCGCACTATTACGACCCGAATGCGGCGGTGTTCCAGGACTTCGAGCCGTTCTGGGAGTTCATCTCCGGCCCCATCCATGCCGGCTCCTGGCGTCCGCAAAAGCTCGACAACACCTTCGGTCCGCGCGCGCTGTTTCAGAAGGGATGCGGCGGCGATCAGCGCGACGACCTCGCGCCCTGCTTCGGGCTGCAATTCTTCGGCCACGTGGCGATTGACGGTGCGACCGAGGTCATGACCGTTACGCTCAAGGACGTCGCGGGTGAGGACCTCTGGGCGATCAAGCTCGAGCCGCGCCTGGAAAAATGGTCGCGCGGCTTCCCGTCCATCCGCGGCTAGCTTTCATGTGGCGATCTTGCCGCCGCCGCGCCGGGTGATGGCGACCACCGACGGCCGCGGCGGCATGTCGGGCTTGAAGTCCGGCCAGCGGGTCGAGGGGTCATCGAAGCTGGACGGGCGGCCGAACGCCTTCCACTTCGGCCCGTCGTCGCCAGGGTGCTGGACCGCGACGAACAGCGTCTCGTCGTCGGGCGTGAATGCCGGCCCGCACATCTCCGCGCCGGCAGGGCAGCGGAAGAACAGTTTCGAGGTGGCGCGGGACTCGCCCTCGGTCTCCAGCGCCCACAAGCCGTCGGAGCGGCCGGTGGCCTTGTCGGAATTGCCGTCGGTCGCAATCCACAGTCGCCCTTCACCGTCGACGGCGATCCCGTCCGGCATGCCGAACCAGCCGTCCTTGGTGGTGGCGGAAGAGAAGCTGGCACCGACCGCCGCGACCGCGGGATCGCCGCACTTGACCAGGATCTCCCAGGTAAACCCGAGGGCGCCGTGGTCGCCGTCCGGTGGCGTCATTTCGATGATGTGTCCGAACTTGTTATCCGCGCGCGGATTGGCGGCGTCGACCTGCTCTTGCTTGCGGCGTGAATTGTTGGTGAGGATGACGTAGACCTTGTTGGTCTTGGGGTTTGCTTCCACGTCTTCCGGCCGATCCATCTTGGTGGCGCCGACCAGATCGGCGGCGCGCCTGGTCTCGATCAGCACGTCGGCTTGGCTGCCGAAACCGTTGGCCGCGGTGAGCGGTCCCTGCCCATGCACCAGCGGCAACCATTCTCCGGTCCCGTCCGCGTTATACTTGGCGACGTAGAGCGTGCCATTGTCGAGCAGGTTCGCGTTAGCGAGACGATTGCTGCCATCGATCGCTGCGCGGGTGACGAACTTGTAGACGTAGTCGAACCGCTCGTCGTCCCCGCTATAGACGACGTAGCGGCCGTCCCGGTTGACGATGCCGGCCGCGCCCTCGTGCTTCATCCGTCCGAGCGCGGTGCGCTTGCGAGGCGTCGAGGTGGGATCGAAGGGATCGATTTCCACGATCCAGCCGAAGCGGTTCGCTTCGTTCGGCTCCTTGGTCACGTCGAAGCGATCGTACCACTTGCCCCAAGCGTACCAGTTTCCGGCTACGCCATAGCGCTTGAAGTTCTTCGCTTCCGGATGGTCGTCGGCAACCTTACCCCAGAAATAACCGTGAAAATTCTCCTCGCAGCTCAGCCAGGTGCCCCAAGGAGTGAGACCGCCGGCGCAATTGTTGAGCATGCCTTTGACGCGTCGGCCGCTCGGATCAGCCTTGGTCTTCATGCGCTCGTGACCGGCGGCCGGTCCGGTGATCTCGATCGCGGTGTCGGCGTCGATGCGGCGGGCATATTTCGAGCCGGCGGCGACTTGCCATTTGCCATCGTCGCGCTTGATCTCGATCACTGCCCCGCCATGGGCGGCCATCTCGATGTCGACGAGCTCCTTGGTCATCTTGGCGAAGTTCTGCTGCTTCGCCATCTGGTCGGCGCCGACACCGGGGAACATCAGTTCCTCGTTGGTGTATTCGTGGTTCACCACGAGGAGGCCGTGATGCGACGGATTGGCCGCGCCCGGCATCGGCAGATAGCCGAGGAAGTCGTTATTGTAACCGAACTGCAGCTTCTGAGCGGCTGCGGTTTGCTTCATCGGGTCGAACACCGGCGCTGCGGGCAATATCGGATCGCCCCAGCGGATCAGGACGTCGGCATCGTGGCCCGCGGCGACATGATGCGTCTCGTCGACGTCGGCGACGACTTCCTCGAAGCGGTAGCGGGTGCCATTCTGAGCCTGCGCCCGTCCGGCGGCGGCGATGGCAAGCGGGCTCACGGTCGCCGCGATCGCAGCCACGCCGAGCGCGCCCTTGAGAAGGTCGCGGCGATGGAAACGGGCCGCAATGACGTCTCCGATGGTCGCATTGTCGGTCGGATTGCGTCCTGTATTCTCGGATTCCTCGAAGGCTTGTGCGCGGGTCAGGGGCGTGTCGATCATGGTTTTGCCTGGGCGAGCTGCTGATGTTAGAGGGGTTGCAATCGCTAACACCCTCCGATGACGCCTCCATGACGAGCGAGCGCCATGCGTCATCGGCTGCACCGTCAAATGCCCTCGCGCCGCCAGTTGAGTTGGCCAGCTTGCTCGCGGCCGCCGGCGGACGGTGCCCGCTCGCTGCGATAACGGAGCAACAAGCATGATCATCGACTGGCATTCGCACATCTACACGCCGGAAGAGGCGGCCGCCGATCTCGGCACCATCGACGGCAAGATCGGTCCGAGATGGGGCGAGCGCGGCTGCCCCATGGTGCTGGAGAATTTCCTCGACGCTCACCGCAAGAACGGCATCGACATCAGCGTGGTGACGAACGCGGCGCACTACCTGCGCGGCAAGGCCGATCATGAAGAACTGCCGGCGGTCCAGCGCTGGAGCGACTACGCCGCCGAGGTGCAGCACCAGCACAAGGGCACGCTCTATTCGTTCGCGACCATCCTGCCCTGCGGCGGACCGGCTTTTATCAAGGAGACCGAGCGCGCGGTCCGTGAGCTCGGCCTCAAGGGCGTCTTCATCCATTCCAGCCACAAGGGCCACTATCCCGACGACGACGAGGCGCGCCCGTTCTGGGAGCTGGTGCAGGAACTCGACGTGCCGGTGATGATCCATCCGCCGCACCTCGGCTTCGGCGAGGAGCGGATGAAAGAATATCGTCTCGCCTCCAGCATCGGGCGGCCGTTCGATCTCTGCCTGGCGCTGGGACGGCTGATCGTGCGCGGCATTCTGGAAGATTTCCCGCGCGTGAAAATCGTGGCTTCGCACGGGGGCGGCGGCATCTGCGAGACCATCAGCCGGATGGACTATGCCTACGAGCTGCAGGACGAGGCGTTCTTCCTCGGCTCCTATGCGCCGATGAAGATCAGGCACGCGCCGAGCCATTACCTGAAGAAGATGTATCTCGACACGGTCACCTATAATGCTCCGGCCGTGAGGATGGTGCTCGACTGGGTGGGGCCCGACCACGTCCTCTATGGCAGCGACGCCCCGCCGCTGACCTCGCTCAAGCCGCGCGCCATCAAGCTGATCAAGGACCTCGACATCCCGGACGCCGCGCGCGATGCGATCTTCTGGCGCAACGCGGCCGGGCTGCTCAAGCTGCCGGTCGCCTCGCCGGCCAAGCCGGCGTGAGGCGCCGTGCGGCGCCATCGATCGTGCGAAGGATGAGGGATCCGGGAACCGAGCCGATCGCCGCGTGTTGACGAGGCGCCGCCGCATCCCTAGTTTGCGGGCAATTTCGCAACCCGCACCGCGCAGCCGCGCGCACCAGAGCCGGAGCCATGAAAGTTCGCAACTCGTTGAAATCGCTGCGCAGCCGCCATCGCAACAATCGCCTCGTTCGCCGCAAGGGCCGGGTCTACGTGATCAACAAGATCCAGCGCCGCTTCAAGGCCCGCCAGGGATGAGCGCGGCGCGGCTGCGCCGGCGCTGGACGCGCGGGCCGCAGGCTGCCGAAATCTCGTCTTTATTGTGCCGCGGCGTGGGATTAGATTTTACCCCATGAGCCGGCGATTCCCAGCATGGGCGGCGGCCGCGGTGTTGGCGGCGGGAGCGTGCGCGTTGCCGGCGCAGGCGGAAACGGTCAATCCCGAGCCGCTCAAGCCGATCGAGCCCCCGAGCTCGCTGCCGCGGGCGCAACACGGCGACAAGACGCAAAATCTCGACCGGTTGTTCGAGGCGCTCAAGGCCGCGCCCGACGACGAAAGCGCGAAATACATCGAGAACCGCATCTGGGCGATCTGGATCGCCTCCAGCAGCGATACCGCCAATCTGTTGATGAGCCGGGCCAAGATCGCGGTCGACGGCAAGGACTTCGACCTGGCGATCAAGCTCCTCAACGCTGTCATCGACATCAGGCCGGATTTCGTCGAGGCCTGGAACCGCCGCGCCACCGTCTATTACACTAAGAAGGATTTCGGCCACGCGCTCGCCGATATCCACGAAGTGCTGGCGCGCGAGCCGCGCCACTTCGGCGCGCTCTCGGGGCTCGGCATCATTCTTCAGGAACTCGGCGACGACAAGCACGCGCTCGAAGTGTTCCGCCGCGCGCTCGCCGTCCATCCACGCCTCGAGCGCGTTCCGGACCTGGTCAAGAAGCTGACCGAAAAGGTCGACGGCCGCGACATCTGAGAGCCGAGTGACGTCATCCGGGCTCCCTCGCCGCTTCCGGACCCACGAACGCAATCCGCAGCATGTTGGTCGCGCCCGGCGTGCCGAGCGGAACGCCGGCGACGATGATGACGCGCTGGCCCACCTTGGCGAATCCGTCCTTGCAGGCGAGGCGGCAGGCGCGCTCCACCATATCATCGAGATCGTGAGCGTCCTCCGCCACGATGCAGTGCACGCCCCAGGCCAGTGACAGCCGGCGCCCGGTCGTCAGTCGGGGGGAGATCGCCACGATCGGTGATTTCGGGCGCTCGCGCGCGACCCGCAATCCGGTGGAGCCGGAACTCGTCCAACAGATGATGGCGGAGAGTTCGAGCGTCTCGGCGATCTGGCGCGCGGCGGCGGCAATGGCGTCGGCGCCGGTGGCCTCGGGCTCGGTACGCTGCGCGTGAATGATGGTGAGATAGATCGGATCGCGTTCGACCTCCTCGGCGATGCGGTTCATCGTGGCGACCGCCTCGACCGGAAATTGTCCGGCTGCCGACTCGGCCGACAGCATGATGGCATCCGCGCCTTCGAAGATCGCGGTCGAGACATCCGACACCTCGGCGCGGGTCGGGACCGGGCTCGCGATCATGGATTCGAGCATCTGGGTCGCGACCACGACCGGCTTGCCGGCGCGGCGCCCGGTGCGCGTCATCTGCTTTTGCACCCCCGGGACTTTTTCCAGCGGCATCTCGACGCCGAGATCGCCGCGCGCCACCATGAGCGCATCGGCGAGATCGATGATCTCCGCCAGCCGGTGCACGGCTTGCGGTTTCTCGATCTTGGCCATCACGGCGGCGCGCCCGCGCGTGATCTTCTTCGCCTCGGCGATGTCTTCCGGGCGCTGGATGAAGGACAGCGCGATCCAGTCGACGCCGGTGTCGAGCGCCGCGTCGAGATCGGAACGATCCTTCTCGGTGAGCGCCGAGAACGGTACCGTCGTGTTGGGCAGGCTCACGCCTTTGCGGTCGGACAACTTGCCGCCGACCTCCACGCGCGTGAGGATGCGGTCCTTGTCGACCTCGGTGGCGACGAGCCGCACCTTGCCGTCGTCGAGCAGAAGCGTATGGCCGGGCTCGATGGCGGCGAAGATTTCGGGGTGCGGGAGCTGCACTCGGCTGGCGTCGCCGGGCTTCGGATCGGCATCGAGCGCAAAGGTTGTACCCGGCACCAGCGTCGCCGGATTGGCCGCGAAGCTGCCGACCCTGAGCTTGGGGCCTTGCAGATCGACCAGAATTCCAATCGGACGGCCGTGCTCGGCTTCCACCGCGCGGATCGCCGCCACGAGCGCGCGCATGCGCTCGTGGGTGGTGTGACTCATGTTGATGCGGAAGACGTCGGCGCCGGCCTCGAACAGGCTCGCGATGACGCTTCGGTCTGAGGACGCGGGGCCGAGGGTGGCGACGATCTTGGTCCGACGCAGCCGTCGCATCAGTTGCGGCTTCGGGACGGAGGCGTCGGCGTGCCCGGCCGGCCGGCGGCCGGCGGGGTCTGCAGCATCGGAACACGCGATTGCAGGGGCTGCATGGGCGCCTGGTCGGCCAACTCGGTGAGCTGCACGGTCCACGAGGGCTGGTCGCCGGTATCTACTTCAAAAAAGCCGGTGCGGTCATAACCGCGCGCGAGGCAATCGTCGGTGCCGCGGATGGTGAACTCCTTCTCCCGCGTGCACATGAAGGCCTGGCCGGACCACTCGCCGCCGCGATCGTAGTCGACCGCGTAGATGTAGTAGAACCGGGCGACGAGCGAGCCTCGCAGCACCGTTTCGCAGCTGCGCGCGGAGATGTTCCACCAGCCCTCGGTGGTCCAGCCCTCGTTCTCCTTGTAGCCGACCGCGATCCCCACCCGGTTGGCGGTGTTGTTACAGAGACGGAAGTCGGCCTTGGCCGGCTCGGCGCTCAGCGTGAATGCGGCGATGAGCAACGCCGCGCCCGCGAGCGCGCGCGTCCCTGCCCTGCGGAGCAGGGCGCTGCGCCGACCTTCATTTCTGGCGTACCGGTATCTCATCCCGTCCGCATTCCAATCCGCCCGACGGTCCGAACAATCGATATCACGTAAACCCTTGGGGGCTGTCAACGCGGATCGCCCGGAAGTCATTCACGTTCGTCAGCGTCGGGCCCGGCGTCAGCAGATCACCAAGTTTCTCAAAGAATTCCGTCGAATTGTTGTCATCGAGAAAGACGGCCGGATCGAGGCCGAGCCGGCCAGCGCGAGCAAGTGTCGTGGCATCGATGAAGGCGCCGGCCGGGTCCTCGGGCCGTCCGGTCCCGCCGTCGGTGCCGTCGGTGTCGCCAGCCAGCGCTGCGACGCCTTTGGTCCCGGCGAGCGCGATCGCCAGCGCCAGCGCGTATTCCTGATTGGGCCCACCGCGGCCTTTGCCGCGCATCGTCACCGTGAGCTCGCCGCCCGAGAGAATGACGGCGGGGCGTCCCTGCGCCTGCAGGTCGCGCGCCAGCCGCGCCTGGGCGACGGCGATCTCACGCGCCTCACCTTCGATCGCAGTGCCGAGCAGGATGCATTCGTATCCGGCGGCGCGCACGGCGTCCTCGACCGTTCGGAAGACCT
This sequence comes from uncultured Alphaproteobacteria bacterium, assembly GCA_963712565.1. Taxonomy (GTDB): domain Bacteria; phylum Pseudomonadota; class Alphaproteobacteria; order Rhizobiales; family Xanthobacteraceae; genus VAZQ01. Next base: position 136,684 of record CAVQIP010000055.1, read on the forward strand.
CGGCCGGCCGCGTCGCGAGCACGAACGATGTCGTGGCGAAGACGGCGTCGCCGGGCTTCGGTGTCTCGTTGGTGGGATCGGCGAGCGCGCGGGTCACGGCCTGCGGGACCTCGAGCCGGTGGCGCGCCACGATGGCGCGGGCATCGGCAAGGGTGGTCGGATCGGGCACGGTGGGGCCGGAGCCGATCACCGCCGGGTCATCGCCGGGCACGTCGGAAATGCCGACTGCGACGAGCCGCGCGGGATGCGCGCGCTGTGCCAGCCGCCCGCCCTTGATCCGGGACAGATGCTTGCGCACGGCATTGATCTCGACGATCGAGGCGCCGCAGACGAGGAGGGCCCGTGTCACCGCCTGCTTGTCCCGCAGCGAAAGGCCGGCGACGGGCGCAATCCAGTTCGCCGAGGCACCGCCGGATATGAGCACCACCACCAGATCCTCGACGCCGGCGGAATCGGCCAGGTCGAGGGTTTCGACGGTCGCGGCAAGCCCGGCGGCGTCGGGCACGGGGTGACCCGCCTCGATGACGCGCACGCGGCGGGTCGGACGGCCATAGCCGTGGCGGGTGACCGCGAGACCGCCGATGCGGTCGGGCGGCACGCCGCATTCGTCGAGATAATGGCGCTCGGCCACCTCGGCCATGGAACCGGCGGCCTTGCCGGCCGCCAGAATGAGCAAGCGCCCGGATGGCGGGGACGCCGGCAAGTGCGCCGGGAGGCAACTCGCGGGGTGCGCGGCGGTCACCGCTGTGCGGTAGAGGCCTTCGAGAAAGGCACGCGGCGAGGCGGTCAAGGTTCGAACTCGAATGCCCCGCGGCAATCGCAGCGAAGGGGCGAGCTTCCAGCTGGTCTACGTCGCATCAGATTTGTCATGCGCTTTCGGAAAATAATGCAACCGGCGCCGGGATGGTGTGATTTCTAGGGCGGCGGCGGTGCGATTGGCAGTCGCGCCCCACGCTGGAAACCTGGAGCCTTCATCACTATCCTATTTGTACAGCCGGGCCCGACGCGCGGACCTGCATTGGCATCGATTTGGAATCAAGGAGCACGCGCCATGGCGGTTGACGACAAGACCCGCACCGAGCTCGAGGCGGCGGCATTCCGGCGCCTGGTCGAGCATCTGCGAGCGCGCACCGATGTGCAGAACATCGACCTGATGAACCTCGCAGGTTTCTGCCGCAATTGCCTGTCGAATTGGTTGAAGGACGCGGCCGACGCGCGCGGCGTGCCGATGTCCCGGGACGAGAGTCGCGAGACGATCTACGGCATGCCATACGAAGAATGGAAGGCCAAGCATCAGAAAGAGGCCTCCAAGGACCAGCAGACCGCATTCGAAAAAGCTGGCCACAAGCACTAAATTTTCCGCCTGTGTACTCCGGGGATGACTGGCCTCTCGCCTTGACCTCGGCGCTCGCGCTTCCGAAACCTTGTCCGAGCACTCGCGCGAGTCCCGGAGGAGATTTCGATGGCCACTGCCGCCGCCAAGGAAGAGCAGCCCGCCGCCCGTTTCGCGAAGGATCACTTGAAGGCCTTCGTGGAGCGCGTCGAGCGGCTGGAGGAAGAAAAAAAGGCGATCACCGACGACATTCGGGACGTCTATGCCGAAGCCAAGGCCAACGGTTTCGACGTCAAGGCGTTGCGCACGATCGTGCGACTGCGCAAGCAGGATGCCGATGAACGGCGCGAACAGGAAACGATTCTCGAGACCTACATGCATGCGCTCGGCATGCTGAACTGAACAAGCCTGATGAAACGGTTCGCCGCAAGCCGGGTTTCCCCGACTTGCGGCGCCACGCCCCCAACGATCCCCCCGGTGATGGGAAGCAAACCTACCGCAGCGACGCCGTGCTGAATGTGGCGGTCGAAACGAACACCACGGCGCTGCCGTCGAATTTTTCGCTCGCTATGCCGACCTGCGAATCGGCCGAGAACGTCATCATCACCGTCGTGGCCGGCTTTTGCAGGAACGGACCCAAATTGCGGAAGTCCGTGGCGCCGAGCAGCGTGGTCTTCATGAAGTTCTGCGCGCTCGGGCTCACGATCATGGCCCGCATCCAGGGATCGTTGAAGCGATCGCCGACCCGCACCACGCTCGGCCCCTTCGGCTTGGGTGGAACCACCGACGGACGGTCGTCGCTGCGCTTGACCGCGACGGTGGTGTCCGCGGGGGCAGGCGGGGCGGCGGGCGCGGCGCGCGGCGTTCCCAGGAAACCCATCGGCACGGTGCGGGCCGCAGCGATCGGCTGCGCCGCATAGGCGAGGGCATTCGGTATCGGCTCGCTGTTCGTGCGATCAGTCAGCGGCCACGGCGTGGCGGCTGCCGTAGGCGCCGGATCGGCGGCGGTGGCGACGGCGGCCGGGCGCCGCGGCGCGGGCGGCGGGGTCGGGCGGGAAGCGCTCGCTACCGGCGCATCCATGGGCTCGGTGCTGGGCAGTCCCTGCCAATAGCCACGCTCGTTGAGGATATCGCTCACCGATTGGTTCGCCTGCGAGGTCAGGTTCGCTGCCTGGGCGAAACGCACGGGCTTGAACGAGGCGGACGCAACCTCGTGGCCGCGCGGCGCGGGAATATTCTCAGCAGCGGCGGAGGCGACCTGGTAGGATCCGGAGGGCTTGGCGATCAGCTTCGCATCCGCGGATGCGACTTGGTAGGTGTCCGGCTTGCTGCGTTTGACCGGCAGCGGCACCGCTGCAACTTTTTCGCTGCGCGCTTCCGGCGCGGCGGCGGGCTTGCGCGACGTGGCGGTCTTGGCTGGGACCGGCGCAGCTGCGGTCGCGCCGTCTTCCTCCTCGTCCTTGCCGCCGCCGAACAACCTGGCGAGCAATCCGGGCAGGCGGAGGGGCTGGCTTTCGGCTCGTGCTACCGACGTGCCCTTGCCGTCAGAGGCGAATTTGCTGTTGAGCTGTCCTTTCGACAGCACCGCCATGAGCTGCTCCTCCGGCATGCGCGGCCAGTGGCGCACGCTGCCGGTGTCAAGGTGCACGAAAGGCGCTCCCGATGTCGGGTAGTAGCCCACCCCGCCGCGCTGCGCGCGCAGGCCGGCCGCGCGCAATTGCTCGAGCGGCACGCCCGGAATGTAAAAGTCGATAGCCTTGCCCAGCATGTGCTGGCTGAATTTGGCCACCCCGCTCGAACGCCGCCGCAGCATGGAGTTGGTCTCCGGCGAGCGGTATCCGCAGACGATCCAGATCGGCTCCTTGGTGCCGACCTCGCGGTGAACCTCCCACAGGAGGTCGATCAGATGGGGATCCATCTGGATCGATTCCGACTCCCGCCAGTCGCGCAGCAGGTTGCTGATCTTCTTGAGGGCCTCGTCGCTATACCGACCGTTGACCTTGTAGGTGACCGTCAGGTCTTCGTCGGTATGGATGTGGTGGAAGGAGATCGTCCGCGTCTCGCCATCGGCGGCGGCGTTCTGCAAGCGCCCGGAGCCGAAAAAGATGAGAAGCGCGGCGATGCTGCAGCAATAGCCCGCCCGGGCTGAGCGCCAAGACAATGAATTCCTGTGCGCGACCTTGACCGTCACGTGCCATCCCACATTCATTGCGCCGGCGCGGTCGTCAGCGGCGAGCGCCGCGGGCGACAACGTCCGTAACTCGTCACAGCTGCCGGCCGCGACGAATACGGTTGACGCAGTGCTTATTAGGGAAGGGTTAACGCGAGATCAGCGCACCCGTCCCCCCCGATGCAAGGAAGCGTGACAGGCGACTATGGCAAAAACTTGCCGCAGTTAACCACATTGCAAAGAATCCATTCGAGCGCCGCCGGCACGCGACGCTCGTACGACGGCTGTAATCAGCGCGTGATGGGGCGCGGCGGGACCGGCCGACCCGGGCGCGCGGCGTGGCCGCTGCCGAACCCGCCGAACAACGTTTCGAAGAACGAGACGGTGCGCGGCGGCGCCACGGCACGCCGCTGACTCGTCGATGCCACCTCTTGCTCGCGCTTGCGCTCCTGCATCGACTCGATCGTGCCGCGCTCGCTCTTGATCGCCGCCACGGTCCGGCTGTCGAGGTTGTAGACATCGCGGCGGGTCTGCAGCTTGCCGGCGTCGTCGACGAAGGCGGTCTGATAGGTCAGATGGACCCAAATCGGGACCGGCAGCTGAATGTCCTGCTCGCCGCTGCCGAACATGCGCTGCACCTTGTCGGCGGTCCAGTTCTCGCTCGGACGCGCGATGTTGAACAGGACCTCGGCGTATTTCGCCGGATCCTGCACGCGCATGCAGCCGTGGCTGTAGGCGCGCGCATCATGCGCGAACAGCTGCTTGTCCGGAGTATCGTGCTGGTAGACCAGGAACCGGTTGGGGAAGTTGAAGCGGATGCGGCCGAGCGCATTGGCTGCGCCGGGTGGTTGATAGATGTGCACGCTGCCGTCGCGATTGTAGATGACCTTGAGGCCCATCCGCTCCAGCACGGTCGGATCCTGCTGCAGCGCCGGCAGATATTCGTTGTGCACGATCGACGGCGGCACGTTCCAGGTCGGATTGATGGTGATGTATTTCATCGTCTCGCTGAGCAGCGGCGTCGCCATGTCGGGCTTGCCGATCACGATCCGGGTGGTCCAGACCTGGCTGCCGTTGTGCATCACCTTGAGCGTGAAGTCCGGCAGGTTGACCACGACGTGGGCTGCGCCGAGATCGCGCGGATACCAGCGCCAGCGTTCCATGTTGGCGATGATGAGTTCGATCGACCTGTCGCGCGGCGGGCCGTTGAGCTCCCTCACGGTCTTGGCATCGAGGTGGCCGGTGGCCGGCAGCTCCTGAGCGCGCTGGAACTTCTTTACTGCCTCGGCGAGCTTGGCGTCGTACCTGAGGTCGGAAGCGTCGCCGCTCAGCCCGAGCTTCTCGCGCAGCAAGGGAACGCGCGGGTCTTCCATCGGCGACTTGGCGTTGAGCTTGAGCAGCTGGCCGTCGGCAATCGCCTTGCTGGTGCCGCCGGCCTTGCCGCGCAGCTCGGCGAGCACGGCCTTGAGCTTCTTGTAGGCCTGATGCGGGGGGCTGAAATCGTCGAGCGCCTTGCCGGCATCGGCGGCGTCGGCGATCTTGCCCAGCACCTCGGCGGTCTCGGGCGGCGCTTGCGCCAGCTCGATGTTGCGGCTGATGCGGGTATAGGGGAAGCGCCCGGCCTGCACGTGGCGCGCGTAGGTGAGTACCGTCTGCACGAGCTTGAGCTCGGCCTCGGCCGCAGCGTCCGGGCTCAGTCCGGCGAGCGTCGGGATCTTGTACTCGCTGGCTTCGAGGCCGTCGGTATCGGCATCCTTGAGACGCGCGATCACGGCCTTGGCGCGGGCGTTTTCGACGCCCTTCTCGAGCCACATGGGGGCGAAGGTGCGCTTCTGGTAGAAGACCTCGACGGCGGCCTGCTCCCTCTTGCCGGCGAAAATCTTGTCGGTCTTGGCGGCGAGCAGGTCGCGAATCTTTTCCGCTACCGCGCGATCGGCGGGATCGAGCGCCGCCATCGGATCGGGTGGTGCCGTCTGCTCGGTCGCGACCGTGGGATTGGCAGGCGCTGCAACATCCTTGGCAGCCTCGGCTGCGCTCGGCGCCGGCGCGGCGCTCGCGGCAGCCGGATTTGCATCTGGCGCGCCCGCTACCGCATCCGGCGCGGCCGGAGCTCCGCTCGCCTCCGCTGCTGGCGCGGAAGCGCTTTGCGCGCCCTGTTGCTCGGCGGGCGCTGCCGCCGGCGTCGCGGCGGCCATGCCACCGTCCTGTGCGGCGGCGGAGGCGCCGATCGAGGCCGCGAGAATCAGCGCCAGCGCCGTGCTCGCCAAGATGCGGTCGTACCGGTGGCCACTCATCAGGACAATCTCCCCAAGTTCCAACGGGACCGCATTAAGTGCGAGGCCCCACATTCAGATCCGCCTGCGCCCATTCGATTCCAAAACTGACTTGAATTGGCCCGCGCACGCAACAAGTGAGCGTTTCCTGCCCGTTGAATTTGGCCGTTTTTTGCGCGCTGTCACCTGGGTGCAACGTATTGTGTGCCTGCAACGTATCGATCGCTTTGCTTTTTTTCGGAGGTGTCACCTAATTGCAACGCCGGGTTCTTTTTCCGATATGCCGGCATGGAGCTGCAGCGAATCGAGCTTGCGGTAGAGCGTCGAGCGGCCGATGCGCAACCGTCGCGCAACCTCGGACATTTGCCCGCGGTAATGCGTGATGGCGAATCGGATCGCATCGGCTTCGATATCATCGAGGGGGCGCAGTTCACCGTTGCCGTCGACCAGCGCCAATAGGCCGGCGGCGGGCATGGCGGCGGGCCGCACCGCCGCCGCCACGCGCGAGCGCTTGGCGATGATATCGTGGCAAGACGGCGTGTCCGAGCGAGGCTGCGTGCTCCGGGCGAGTTCGGCTGCGGGCGCACGGGCGGAAAGCGCGTTGCGCAAGAGAACCCGCAGGCGTTCGGCGTCGACCGGCTTGATCACGAAATCGGTTGCTTCCGCGCGCATGGCGGTGACCAGGTCGTCGCCGCCGCCGCGCGAGCTCTGCACGATGACCGGAGTGGCAAGGCCGGCCGCGCGCATCTTCGCGAGCGTGCCGAGGCCGTCGGGATCGGGCATGACGAGGTCGAGCACGACCGCGTCGGTGCGGGCGCTCTCGGCTCCGGCGAGCGCGGCCATCGCCGCGTTCCCGCTCGCGGCCATGATCGGCTCGTAGCCGAACTTGCGCACCACGTCGTCGAGGAGCCGCCGCTGTACCGGATCGTCATCGACGATCAGAACGCGCACCCGCATGCCGCAACCTCGGACCGATGGTGTCCCGAATTGGGGCACTGTCGCCGATTACGCTTAAGGGGGTGTTAAAATTGCGGTTGGCCGCGAGGGCGGGCGCCCTCGCACTTGCTTGCTATCGCTACCGGAACGCGCGCGCTGGCGAGGCCCCGAGTGCGGTCCGAGCGGACGCAGCATGCGCGGATGCGCGCTGATCGCGCGTGCGCAGGAATATCTTGGCCACCTCCATGGCGAGCAACAGGCTGGCGGACACGGCTGTCGCGATCAGCCAGTCCGTGAGTGACAGCGACACCGTGTGGAATGCGGTCTGCAACGCCGGCAGATAGATCACCAGCATGTGCGTACCCAGCGAAACGACGACTGCGACGAGCAGCCATTTGTTCTCGAAGAAACCTCGGAACGCGCTGCGCCGTCGCGAACGGCAATTGTAGACATCGAACAACTGGAACATCATCAGTGTCGTAAAAGCCATGGTGCGGGCGTGCGCTTCGTCGTCGGCATTCGGTCCCGTGCCGGTCGCGAACAGCGTGATCAAGCCGCCGGGATAGTAGGCGTCGAGCACCGCGACCGTGCCGACCATCATCAGCAGGCCGATGCAGGCGAGGCGGATCCAGTCCTCGGTCCAGAGCACGCCGGAGCCGTGCCGGCGCGGCGGCCGCGTCATGATGTCGCGGTCCTTGGGATCGACGCCGAGCGCGAGCGCGGGCGGCCCGTCGGTGATGAGGTTGATCCACAAGAGCTGGGCGGCGAGCAGCGGCAGGAACAACCCGATGTCCGCCGAGACGAGGCCGAGCATTCCCGCGAGCATCACGCCGACGAACATCGTAAGCAATTCGCCGGCGTTCGTGGACAGGAGATAGATCAGATATTTCTGGATGTTGTCGTAAACGCCGCGGCCTTCCTCGATGGCTTTGACGATGCTGGCGAAATTGTCGTCGGTCAGCACCATGTCGGCAGCCTCCTTGGACACGTCGGTGCCGGTGATGCCCATGGCGACGCCGATATTGGCGGTCCTGAGGGCGGGGGCATCGTTGATGCCGTCGCCGGTCATGGCGACGATGTGGCCTTTGCGCTGCAGCGCCTCGACGATACGCAGCTTCTGCTCGGGATCGACGCGGGCGAAAACGCGCACCTGCTCGATGACCGTGTCGAGCTCGGCGTCCGCCAAATTGCGCAGTTCGGAGCCGGTCACCAGCCGCGCGCCCGGCTCGAAAATGTCGAGCTCGCGGGCGATCGCCTCGGCGGTCGCCGGGTGGTCGCCGGTGATCATCACCGAGCGGATATGCGCGCGCTTGGCGGTGGCGACGGCGACCTTCGCCTCCGCTCGCGGCGGGTCGATCATGCCGACCAGGCCGAGCAGGACGAGGTCGTGCTCGATGCTGTCCGGCAGCTCGATCGTCGCCATGCCATCGGCGCTGCCGGCCCGCGAGTCGAGACCAAGCGATGCGGCCGACACCGTGCGCGTCGCGATGGCCAGCACGCGCAGCGCCTGGCCGGCGAGCGCATCGTTGCGTCGCGCAAGCTCGGCGCGGCGGTCCTCGTCAAGCGGGACCACCTTGCCGTCCGCCAGCAGGTAACGGGCATTTCGCGAGCAGAATCTCGGGCGCGCCCTTGACGAAGACGCGCAATTCGCCGGGCTTCTCGCGATCGACGGTGGACCGTGGTATGGCGCTTGCGTTCGGAAGTGAAGGGGATTTCTGCAATTCGAGGCAAGGCCGCAAGCTCGTCCTCGGCGACGCCGAACTTGCGCGCCGCGACGATCAGCGCGCCTTCGGTCGGGTCGCCCTGCACGCGCCAGCGTCCCTCGCTGTTGGTAAGCGCCGCGTCGTTGGCGAGCGCCGCCGCGCGCAGCGTTTCCGCAACGGCGTCGCGAACCGGCGACGCCTCGGCGAGCGGCGCTCCCTCGACAGTGAAGTCGCCTTCGGGGATGTAGCCGCTGCCGCCGACCTCGACCAGCGCGCCGGACGTGGCGATCGCGCGCACCGTCATCTCGTTCCGCGTCAGCGTGCCGGTCTTGTCCGAGCAGATCACGGTCGCGGCGCCGAGCGTCTCGACCGCCGGCAGCTTGCGCACGATCGCGTTCGCCGCCGCCATCCGCCGTACGCCGAGGCTCAGTCCGACGGTCACGATCGCCGGCAGCGCCTCGGGGATCGCGGCGACCGCCAACGCCACGGCGAACAGGAACAGGCTCAGAACGGCGGTGAGGTTCATCACTGGACTGGTGATGAGCCCGGTCGCGAAGACGACGGCGCAAATTCCGAGCATGATGATGCTCAGCCGCTTGCCGGTGCGGTCGAGCTCCTGCTGCAGCGGCGTCGGCTCTTTTTCGGCGGCTTCGAGCAGGCCCGCGATGCGGCCCGATCTCGGTCGACATGCCGGTGGCGACCACCAGGGCGCGGCCGCGGCCATAGGTGGCGACCGTGCTGGAGAACAGCATGTTGCGGCGGTCGCCGATGCCGACGTCGGCGTCGATCGGCTGCGTTTCCTTGGTGACCGGCATGCTCTCGCCGGTCAGGGGCGCCTCGTCGGTGTGCAGATTGGCGCTCTCGATGACGCGGGCATCGGCCGGGATCTTGTCGCCGGCCTCGACCATGACGATGTCGCCCGGCACGACGTCATGGGCGGCGATGCGCTGGCGCTCGCCGTCGCGAATCACTGTCGATTCGGGTGCGGCAAGGGCCATCAGCGCCCGAACCGAGCGTTCGGCGCGCAATTCCTGGAAGAAGCCGAGCAGGGCGTTCAGCACGACGATGAGCAAGATGACGATGGCCTCGTAGGGCAGGGCGGTCTCGCGCGGGTCCTGCAGCAGCCATTCGAGCATCGAGATGACGGTGGCGACGAGCAGGATGATCACCAGGAAGTTCTGGAATTGCTCGATCAGCCGTGTCCACCAGGGTGTTTCCGGGGCGCTCTTGAGCTGGTTCGGACCGTATCGCCCAAGGCGTCGCTGCGCCTCGGTTCGGCTCAAGCCGCGTGCAATGTCGGAGCCCAGCGCCGAGACCACCGCTTGCGCCGGCGCGCGATGGGGGGCGATCAGAAGGCTTTCGGCCAGCACGGCGCCGTCTCGAATCGCGGAACGCGGGGCGTGCGGCTTCTCGATATCCAACGGCACTTGGGCTGACGGCTTTTGATGCAGGTTCACGATGCAATCCTCATGTGCTCATCGGATTTCGCAACGACAGGCGGCCTCCGTCGGCGTTCGGACGGATATCGCCCAGCATGCGCGCTGGCTCAGTTCTCGCGGTGCGTTCCTTCCATCAGCCGCACCATCTGATCGGGATCGATCAGCGAGGTGGCGCAAATCCCGATGAAGGTGAGCGCGCCGGCGACATCCCAGTAGGTCACTTGGGGAGTTGCTTGGTCAGTCCCTGGAGCCTGCTCGGATGGGCGTCCCCGGCTCCACGCCACGAGCGCGACCAAGCCTGCGAGAACGAAGAGCAGCGTGCTGGTCAACGGGAATACCAAGTCACTTGGCAGCATGGTGGTGGACACCACCAAGACAGCAAAGGCGATCAGGAGAACGACGGCGAACGTGACCGGCGGGCCGAGCATCCAAGGACCGCTCCGACGTGCGAAATCTTTGACCGAGTGGGTGATTGCCATGTCGCTCCTCCGCATGTTCTGGCCCCTGCGGCCGCCGGCAGGCCGCGGCAGGGCTCCTCATTCAGGCCTCTTTTCGCGATCTTGAATTGTGCTATTATGCGTTTGGCGATCTTCGATTAATGTATACTAGTTTAGTAACTCTGAAACGCAGCAATGGCAAGTTCAGTTCCACGGGCGGGAGCACGGATGCAGTTCGCAAAGGCAGCACCGGCGGCCAAAGAATTGCGCCGGCAAGCCGGCGCTTGGCTCAAGGAATTGAGGGGTCGCGCGGGATTGTCGCAGCTTCAACTCGCCGAGCGGCTGAACCTCAAATACTACACCTTCGTTTCCCAGGTGGAGAACGGCTTTGGGCGGGTGCCGACCGAGAGCATGGAAGCCTGGGCGCGGGCGCTCGGCGCTGACCCGCCGACCTTCGCGCGCCAATTGCTCTCGTTCTACGATCCGGAGCTCCATCGACTGCTGTTCGAGGTGAAGGCATGACGGTGATCGCGTTTCTTCCTGGTCCCGCCGGGCGACGTGTCGGGCGCGACGGCGGATGGCGGGCGGCCGAGCTCGAGACCATCGTGCAAAGTTTGACGCCCCCGCTCGGCAGCGGACATTCGGGTGGCTGGGATGTGGGGGTGACCGAGATCGGCGACCCGCAATTCTACCTGCTCGGCCCGCCGCCGCACGACGAGTGCATCCTGTGCATCTCGCGCCTCGGCCGCGTCTATGTGTTGGAAGACGGGGCCGGCCAAGTACTGTTCGAGCACAACAGCCTGGTCGTACTGGCCGAGCAGGCGACCTCGGTCCTGCGGAAAAAGAAAGCGCAGATCGTCGCCCGCGCCGCGCTCATCTGGTGCGCGGTGCGCGCGACCTTCGAAGAGAAGCTCGAGGTCGTCATGGGTGAAAGCGAGGAGCTGCTCACTCACGTGGCGCCGCAGCTCGCCGCATTTGCATGATTGGCGCCGGTTGCAGTCGAGAAATTTCCCCGCCCGCGCTGTGCGCCCGATCTGGCACGGACTCGCGAAGGCGAGGCGTTGCGGTCGCGAGCGGTAAAATGCGAGGTCATATTGAGTTGATGTCGCTCATGATTTTAGGTAACGCTTGATGACTGTTTTAGCGATTGCGCGGCGGCGGGCGTTGACCCTGTGCAGCGTGCACGCTCTCGTCCCCTGCGTTACGAGCCTTGCCTTACGGCGACGTCGCCGCCCGAGATCACCGGTCATTCGCGATCGTCATGCCTGCACCAACGAACCGCGCCTCCGCTCAACGCGTAACCAAGTCCGGTGCGGAGACCCGCCTCGGTTCGCTGCCGGAATGGAATCTTGCCGATCTCTACGGCGGAATGGACGATCCGCAAGTGACGCGCGATCTCGATCGCGCCGATGCCGAGAGCCTGGCATTCGAGGACGCCTACAAAGGCAAACTGAGCGCACTCGCCAACGGGCCTGAGGCCGGGCCGGCGCTGGCTCAGGCGGTGAGGCGCTACGAGGCGCTCGACGAACTGCTCGGCCGGCTCATTTCCTATGCCGGCCTCGTCCATGCCGGCAACACGATCGATCCTGCGCGCGCCAAATTCTACGCCGACGTGCAGGAGCGCATCACCGCCGCCTCCACGCATTTGTTGTTTTTCGTGCTCGAGCTCAATCGCCTCGACGACGCCAAACTCGAAGTGGCGATGCAAGACCGCTCGCTCGCCCACTACCGGCCGTGGCTGGAAGACGTCCGCAAGGACAAGCCCTACCAGCTCGAGGATCGCGTCGAGCAGCTCTTTCACGAGAAGTCAGTGACGGCCTATTCGGCCTGGAACCGGCTGTTCGACGAGACCATCGCCAGCCTGCGCTTCAAGGTCGGCTCGAAGTCGCTCGCGATCGAGCCGACGCTCAATCTCATGCAGGATGCGAGCGCAGCGACGCGCAAGGCGGCGGCGCAAGCGCTTGCCAAGACGTTCAAGGAGAACCTGCGAACGTTCGCGCTGATCACCAACATCCTCGCCAAGGACAAGGAAATCTCCGATCGTTGGCGCGGCTTCGCCGACGTGGCCGATGCCCGACACTTGTCAAATCGTGTCGAGCCCGAAGTGGTCGAGGCGCTGGTCAAGGCGGTGCGCGCGGCCTATCCCCGGCTATCCCACCGCTACTACGCGCTCAAGGCGCGCTGGTTCGGCAAGAAGCGGCTGCCGCATTGGGACCGCAACGCACCGTTGCCCAAGGTCCCGACGCGCGCGATCGGCTGGACCGAGGCGCAGGCGACCGTGCTCACCGCCTACGGGGCGTTCTCATCCGACATGGCGGCGATCGCGGAACGCTTCTTCAAGAACAACTGGATCGATGCGCCGGTGCGCCCCGGCAAGGCGCCGGGTGCCTTCGCGCATCCCACCGTGCCCTCGGTGCATCCCTATGTGCTGCTCAACTATCAGGGAAAACCGCGCGACGTGATGACGCTCGCCCACGAACTGGGCCACGGCGTGCATCAGGTGCTGGCGGCGCCCAACGGCGCGCTGATGGCGCCGACGCCGCTTACGCTCGCGGAGACCGCGAGCGTTTTCGGCGAGATGCTGACGTTCAAGAAGCTGCTCGCCAATGCCGACCGCAAGCAGCGCAAGGCCATGCTGGCCGCCAAGGTCGAGGACATGATCAATACGGTCGTGCGTCAGATCGCGTTCTATACGTTCGAGCGCAAGGTCCATACCGAACGCAGGAGCGGCGAACTCACCGCGGAGCGCCTCAACGCGCTCTGGCTCGAAGTGCAGCACGAAAGCCTCGGACCCGCGATCGAGCTCAAGCCCGGCTACGAGACGTTCTGGGCCTATATCCCGCATTTCGTGCACTCGCCGTTCTACGTCTATGCTTATGCCTTCGGAGATTGCCTGGTGAACTCGCTCTATGCGGTCTACGAGCGCTCCGCCGAAGGGTTTGCCGAGCGTTATCTGGACATGCTGGCGGCCGGCGGCACCAAGCACCATTCCGAGCTGCTGGCGCCTTTTGGGCTCGATGCCAGCGATCCCGCCTTTTGGCAGGGCGGGCTCGGCGTGATCGAGCGGATGATCGGGGAGCTGGAAACACTGGACAGCCAGTAGGCGCGCGAAAATAATCTCTACTGCAATCAGGAGTTGAAGCCGGCCGCCGCGCCTGATAGGCTGCCCGCTAAACGAACGGGAGAATCAGCCATGTCTTCCGGCCAGGTCTTCAATTTCAACGACGTCTTTCGCAGCGAAATCTCGGTCATCAATGAACGGCGTGCGCGCGAACAACCGGCGCGCGAGCCGGTCGTTCTTCAGACCGACGCGGATGACGGCGTGGGGGAGCCGGTGCTGGGTCCGAACGAGGACGCCAATGTCGTGGGCCTGGCGCTTTCGGGCGGAGGGATCCGCTCGGCCGCGTTCTGTCTCGGTGCGCTGCAGGCACTGAACGAGGCCGGCGTCCTCAAAAAGGTGGATTATCTTTCGACCGTGTCGGGCGGCGGCTATATCGGTTGTTCGTTGTCCGCCGGTTTGGAAACGACGCACGGGAAGTTTCCGTTCGAAAGTCGGGTGGTGGAGGACGAAACCGCTTCGGTGCAACACCTGCGCGACTATTCGAACTATCTTTTTCCCAGCGGTGCCGTCGACGTCTTGCACAATGCCTCGATCTATGTGCGGGGCCTGGTGGCGAATTTCATGCTGATCATGCCGTTTCTGCTCGTGGGAGCGGTGTTGACGATCGTTTCGTATACCGCACCCGACACAGAGCACACGACGAATCTGTTCGGCGTACCAGTGTGGAATCCGTTCGGCCTTCCGCACTTCGCCATCACGATCTATCTCAGCTTGATCCTGCTGCTGTTGGCTGTCGGCTGGAGCTTGCTGCGTTCGACCCGCAGGTTTCAAAACCGATCCGAGGTCCCGAGCGGGCCGACCACATTCGTCGGACTGGCGGTTCTGGTAGTCCTGCTCTCCGCATTTTGTGAATTACAGCCGTTCGTGCTGAGTGGAATGTTCGAGCAGCAGGCGGGATCGTTCTTCGCCGCGTTGTCAAAATCGATCAACACGATCGCCGCAACGCTCGCGCCGCTCGCCGCGGTGCTCGCATTACTCGGCGGCAAGCTTGGTGAATTCGTCAAGAGCGCCACGGAATCTCCGCGCACACGGGCCAAGATCGCGGGCTACGCCGCGAAGGCGGCGATCTACATTGCCGCGATGGCCGTTCCGCTGGTGCTGTGGGCGGTCTATCTCAACATCACGTATTGGGGACTTTGCATCGATGCGCAGACGCCCGGGTGCGCTCCCGCGTGGCTCGAAACGCTCGCGCGCCATGGTTTGTTCGGCACACGCCCCGCCGCAGGTCTTTATCTGCTCGTTGCCGCCGTCTTTTTCGTCTTGACGCTGTTCCTGCGACCGAATGCAAATTCCCTGCATCCGCTCTATCGCGACCGGCTCGGAAAGGCGTTTCTGTTCGAGCCGCAAGCTGCACTCCGGAAAAACAGGGATGAACTCAAGCCGTCGGGGATGCACCTGAGCCAGGTATCCGGTCGACACGGGCCTTATCATCTGATCAATACCGCGCTCAACATTCAGAACTCCAAGACCGCCAACAAGCGCGGTCGAAACGCGGACTTCTTTCTATTGAGCCAGAATTTCGTCGGCAGCGAGACTACATGCTACGTGGCGACCCAGGATATGGAGAAGATCCAGACCGGGCTCGACCTTGCCGCCGCAATGGCAATCTCCGGGGCGGCCGCCTCCTCCAACATGGGAGCCCAAAGCATCAAGCCGTTGACGCCGACCTTGGCGCTGATGAACGTCCGGCTGGGCTTCTGGTTGCGAAATCCGCTGCGCGTGGCCAAGGGTGGGGCGCGCAACATCTGGACGAATTTCTATTTTCTGCTGGAGCTTCTCGGCCTGCTCAACGAGCGCAGAAAATCGGTTTATCTGACCGACGGCGGCCATATCGAGAACCTCGGCCTCTATGAGCTGCTCAAGCGCCGCTGTCGCGTGATCATCGCCGTTGACGCCGAAGCCGATTGGGAGATGGCGTTCGGTTCGTTCAACACCCTCGTCCGCTATGCCCGCATCGATTTTGGGTTGGAGATCGAGCTGCCGTGGCAGCAGATCACCGATGTGAGCCGGGCCACCAGGCAGGCCATGGACGAGGACGGCGACTGCCCCAAATTGAAGGGGCCGCATTGCGCGATCGGCGAGATCAGCTATCCCTCCGGCCGCAAGGGCATCCTCGTCTACATCAAATCCTCATTGACCGGGGACGAGAACGACTACGTCTTCCACTATCGGAAACGCTATTCCGACTTTCCGCACGAGACCACCATCGATCAGATGTTCAGCGAGGAGCAGTTCGAAGCCTATCGAGCCTTGGGCTATCATGCCGCCTATGGGCTGTTCGATCGCCGCGACGACTTTGCAAAACTCGATCCGGCCGAATTCCCCCGGATGCGGGAGCAAATCGCGGTGCTCGATCGGCTGTTCCCGCGTGCGACGAGGGCCGGGACCGCGAGCCAGTCCCGGCATTTTGCCGACTGGCTGCCGGCGACGCCGGTCGGCGATCCTGCCGCGCCCAGGTAGTCGTGGCGCACCTGCGGCGGAATATCCACGGGCGCTCCGCATTCTATCCAACCGAAGCTTGGTGGCGCGCGCTCTTTCGATTCCGTCGATCGATCCTAGATGTGATGTGAGCGTCGCCTTGCTCGGCGCAGAATGGCGATCATGACCGACCGCGAAGCCAATCGTTTCTCCGCCCGCGCCGCGCGCTACGCCCGGGTCGGGGCCAATATGAGCGGCGTCGCCGCGCGCATCGCGGGTGCGCGCTTCCTTGGCCTGGCGCTCGATCGCGGCAGGAACGCGACCGAGCTCGCACTGGCGCTCGGCGGCCTCAAGGGGCCGATCATGAAGGTGGCACAGCTCATGGCCACCATTCCCGATGCCCTGCCGCCGGAATACGCGGCCGAGTTGATGAAGCTGCAAAGCGAGGCGCCGCCCATGGGCTGGGCCTTCGTCAAGCGCCGCATGGGCGCCGAGCTCGGCGCTGACTGGCAGAAGAAATTCGCCAGCTTCGAGCATCATCCCGCCGCCGCCGCCTCGCTCGGGCAGGTGCACCGCGCACGCGCCCACGACGGCGCCGAGCTTGCCTGCAAGCTGCAATATCCCGACATGCAGTCGGCGGTAGAGGCGGATTTGCGACAATTGCAGCTGATCTTCGCCATCCACCGGCGCATGGACCCGGTGATCGACACTACCGAAATCGCCAAGGAAATCGGCGCGCGCATCCGCGAGGAGCTCGATTATCGGCGCGAAGCCAAGCACGTCATGCTGTACCGGCTCATGCTGGAAGGGATCGAGCAGATCCGCGTACCGCGGGTGTGGCCGGAACTCTCCACCGGCCGGCTCCTCACCCTCGACTGGCTCGCAGGGCGCCGTTTGCTCGAACACACGAAGGCCGACCTCGCCACCCGCAACCGGCTCGGGACCGCGATGTTCGCGGCTTGGTGGTGGTCGTTCAGCCGCTACGGCGTGATCCACGGCGACCCACATCTCGGCAATTACACCGTGTTCGACGTGGCCGGCCGGCCCGCCGGCATCAATCTCCTGGACTACGGCTGCATCCGTATCTTCCCGCCGAGATTCGCCGGCGGTGTCGTCGATCTCTATCATGGCCTGCTGCGCGGAGACCATGATCTCATCGTTCATGCCTACCAGACCTGGGGCTTCAAACGGCTCGATCGCGAGTTGATTGACGTGCTCAATATCTGGGCGCGGTTCATCTACGGACCCCTGCTGGACGACCGGGTGCGCAGTCTCGCCGACGGCGTCAAGCCGTCGGAATACGGCAGGCGCGAAGCGTTCCGAGTGCATCAGGCGCTCAAGCGGAGAGGCCCGGTGACGGTACCGCGCGAGTTCGTATTCATGGACCGCGCGGCGATCGGTCTCGGCGCGGTGTTTCTCCACCTGCGCGCCGAGCTCAATTTCCACAAGCTGTTCAACGCGGCAATCGAGGAGTTTTCGATTCGCCGCGTCACCGACCGGCAGAATGCAGCGCTCGCGGCCGTTGGCCTCGACCAGCCCGCGCCCGGACGTTGACCAGCGGCGCGCCGCGAGCGCGATGACGGTCGGCTCGAGCCGTCGGTCCGCGCCGGGACCGAAAAAGATGGCGGCGACGATATCGCAGCCATGCTGGCGCCGAAGTCCGTCGGCGCCGTTGCCCTCTCGGAGTAATTGCGCTAATCCCCCGCCTGCCGGACAGGACGCGACATTGGAGGATCGAATGGCCGACCACGGGCATGTCGAATACGCCACCGCGGAGGGCAACGACCTTCCGGCACACGTGGCGATGTATGACCGGTTCGTTCATTTGGTCGTCGTCGGCGGTGCCCATGTCACCAACATCGTCCTGGGATTGGCGATCGGCGCCGTCGCGAGTCACTGGCTGGTCGCCTTCGCAGTCATGTTGATTGCGACTGGCGTGGCCATCCACGGCTTTGCAACCGGCGCAAGACTGCCGAGCATGGTGATGGTGGTGGTCGCGCTGATCGCGCTCGCGCTCACCTCTGGTGGCTGACGCCGGGCTCTGAAAGGTCGCCGGTCACGAGGAGGCGGGTGAATGCGCATTGCGGTCGCGCGTGAGGTCGACCCGATGGAAGGTCGGGTCGCCGCGACGCCGGAAACGGTGAAGAAGATGAAAGGGCTCGGCGCCGACGTCGCCGTCGAGCCGGGCGCCGGCACGAAGTCCGGAATTCCCGATGCCGAATTCGCCGCCGCGGGTGCAACCGTGCTCGAGGGCGCGGTCAGGAACGCCGACGTGGTGCTCAAGGTGCGCCGGCCGGCCGCCTCCGAGCTTGCAGGCTACAAGCGGGGCGCCCTGGTCATCGCCATCATGGATCCCTATGGCGAGGACGCCGCGCTCAAGACCATGGCCGAGGCCGGCGTCACTGCCTTCGCCATGGAGCTGATGCCGCGCGTCACCCGCGCCCAGGTCATGGACGTGCTGTCGAGCCAGGCCAACCTCGCCGGCTATCGTGCGGTGATCGATGCCGCCGCCGAATACGGCCGCGCGCTGCCGATGATGATGACCGCCGCCGGCACGGTGCCGGCGGCGAAGGTCTTCGTCATGGGCGCGGGGGTCGCCGGCCTGCAGGCGATCGCGACCGCGCGCCGCCTCGGCGCCATCGTCACCGCCACCGACGTGCGCCCGGCCGCCAAGGAGCAGGTGGAAAGCCTGGGTGCCAAGTTCATCGCGGTCGAGAACGAGGAATTCAAGCAGGCGGAGACCGCGGGCGGCTACGCCAAGGAAATGTCGAAAGACTATCAGGCCAAGCAAGCGGCCCTCGTCGCCGAGCACATCAAGAAGCAGGACATTGTGGTCACGACCGCGCTGATTCCAGGCCGTCCGGCCCCGCGGCTCATTTCGAAAGAGATGGTGGCCTCGATGCGTCCCGGCTCGGTGATCGTCGATCTCGCGGTCGATCGCGGCGGCAATTGCGAACTCAGCAGACGCGGCGAGGTCGCGGACGTGGGCGGCGTCAAGATCGTCGGCCATCTCAACGTGCCGAGCCGCATCGCCGCCTCGGCTTCGAGCCTGTACGCCAGGAACCTGTTCGCCTTCCTCGAGATTCTCGTGGACAAGGACAAGAAGGGGCTGGCGATCAAATGGGACGACGAGATCGTGCAGGCCACCGCGCTCACCCGCGACGGCGCCGTGATCCATCCGAACTTCGCGCCCAAGAACGCGGCGTGAGAGCGCCACGCGCGACGCCTCCGACGGAGACCCTTCATGCTCACCGTGATCCCAGCCGGCCAGCTCGCAACCCTGGCGGCTCCCGCAGCCCGGGATGCCGCCCCCGATATCGTCCTCGCCCAACTCGACATCATCGCGGCGGCGAGCGGCGGCGCCATGCATGCCGCGACCAGCGGGACGATCGATCCGTTCGTGTTCCGCTTCTCGATCTTCGTGCTGGCGATCTTCGTGGGCTATTACGTGGTGTGGTCGGTGACGCCCGCTTTGCACACGCCGCTGATGTCGGTGACCAACGCGATCTCGTCGGTGATCGTGGTCGGTGCGCTGCTCGCCGTCGGCGTTCCGCTGGCGGCCGACGGAGCGGGGCCGATCTGGGCGCGCGCGCTCGGCTTCGTCGCGTTGGGCTTTGCTTCGGTCAACATCTTCGGCGGCTTCCTGGTGACGCAACGCATGCTCGGTATGTACCAGAAGAAGAAGTGACGGCTATGAGCGCGCTCAGTCTTTCCTTTGCGTCATTGCCGGGCTTGACCCGGCAAGCCATGATCTTCGTGAAAAGCAATTTTGGCGAAGAGAGATGGATGCGCGGGTCAAGCCCGCGCATGACGGAGAGACGTTCAAGCGCCGGAGCCGGCCGATGAGCGCTGATCTCGCCGCGCTGCTCTATCTCGTCGCCGCCGTTCTCTTCATCCTGGCGCTGCGCGGGCTCTCGAGCCCGGAGACCAGCCGGCAAGGCAACTTGTTCGGCATGGTCGGCATGGCGATCGCCATCATCACCACGCTCGCCTCGCATCCGCCCGCCGGCGTCAGCGCCTGGGCGCTCGTTCTCCTTGGCTTTTGCATCGGCGGCGGCACCGGGGCGGTGATCGCGCGCCGCGTGCCGATGACCGCGATGCCGGAACTGGTCGCCGCCTTCCATTCGCTGGTCGGCATGGCGGCGGTGCTGGTGGCGGCCGGCGCGCTCTATGCGCCCACCGCCTTCGACATCGGCACCCCCGGCGCGATCCCCAAGCCGAACCTGGTCGAAATGTCGCTCGGCGCCGCCATCGGCGCCGTCACCTTCACCGGCTCGGTGATCGCGTTCTTGAAGCTTTCGGGCCGCATGAGCGGCGCGCCGATCATCCTGCCCGCGCGCCACGTCATCAACATCGCGCTCGCGGCCGGAATCGTCGCGCTGATTTTCTGGTTCGTGCGCGCCGAAAGCCATCCCGCCTTCTGGCTGTTATCCTTGGCGGCGTTTACCTTCGGCGTGTTGATCATCGTTCCGATCGGCGGCGCCGACATGCCGGTGGTGATCTCGATGCTCAATTCCTATTCCGGCTGGGCCGCTGCCGGCATCGGCTTCACGCTGGGGAATTCCGCGCTCATCGTCACCGGCGCGCTGGTCGGCTCGTCCGGCGCGATCCTGTCCTACATCATGTGCAAGGGCATGAACCGCAGCTTCATCTCCGTCATCCTGGGCGGATTCGGCGGCGAGGTCGCGGGACCGGCGGCGGGCAAGGAGCAGCGGCCGGTGAAGCAAGGCTCCGCCGAGGACGCCGCCTTCGTGCTCAAGAACGCCGGCAAGGTGATCATCGTGCCGGGTTACGGCATGGCGGTGGCGCAGGCCCAGCACGCCTTGCGCGAGATGGCGGACCGGCTCAAGAAGGAAGGCGTCGAGGTGAAATACGCCATCCATCCCGTGGCCGGCCGTATGCCCGGCCACATGAACGTGCTGCTCGCTGAGGCGAACGTTCCCTACGACGAGGTGTTCGAGCTCGACGACATCAATTCGGAATTCGCCCAGGCCGACGTTGCCTTCGTCATCGGCGCCAACGACGTGACCAACCCGGCGGCCAAGGAGGATCCGTCCTCGCCGATCTACGGCATGCCGGTGCTCGAGGTCTGGAAGGCGGGCACGGTGATGTTCTCCAAGCGCTCGCTGTCGTCGGGCTATGCCGGCATCGACAACACGCTGTTCTACCGCGACAACACCATGATGTTGTTCGGCGACGCCAAGAAGATGACGGAAGAGATCGTCAAGGCGCTTTGACCTTGGTCATCGGCCCGGCTGCCTGCCGGCGCGCAGCTCGTCGAGCAGGCCATGCATGCTCCGGCGCAGGCCGTGCATCTGATCGATGAGGTGCAGGATGACCGAGACCCCCTCGTCATTGACGCCGAAGTCCTCACGCAGATCGCGGATGAGTTGCGCGCGCGCCAGGTCGACGTCGGAGAACATGAGCTCGGGATCGGTTTGCGGCGGAACGATCCAACCCGCGGCGATCCAGTCCTCCAGGGATCGGTGCTCCAGACGCGCACGGATCAAGAATTCCCGAATGGTGATCATTCAAGCCTCCAGGTGCTGGCGTGGATTGTGCTCCTTGCCCGCTTGCCAGCGCTGCGCGAATTCCTCGATTGCCGGATCAGGTCGCTCCGGCAGGACGATCTTCAGGGTCACGTATTCGTCGCCGTGGCTCTTGTCGCTGCGCGGCGCGCCCTTGCCCTTAAGGCGCAGCACCGTGCCGGTATTCGCGCCCTTGGGCACGGTCATGCGCACCGGCCCGGTCGGGGTCGGCACGTCGAGCTTTGCTCCCAGCACCGCCTCCGGCAGGCTGATCGGCAATTCCAGATGGATGTCGTCGCCCTCGCGCTTGAAGAACTTGTGCGGCTCGACCTCGATTTCGACCAACGCGTCGCCCGGCGGCCCGCCGCCGATTCCGGGGCCGCCCTTGCCGCGCAGCCGCAGCACCTGCTGATCCTTGGTGCCCGCCGGAATGACCACGTCGAGGGTGCCGCCGTCGGGCAGCGTGATGCGTTTGGTGGTGCCGTTCAGGGCGTCCAGGAACGCGACCGGTAGCCGGTAGAGCGCGTCCTGCCCGCGCATGCGAAACTGCGCCCCGCCGCGCCGGCCGAACATCTCCTTGAGGATGTCCTCCGAATCCATGAAATCGGCATAGCCGCTGGCGTCGCTGTAGGGGTGCGACTGCGCGCCGGCGCCGTGGAAGTCGCGGTAGTAGCGCTCGCGCGGCCGTTCATTGCCGGCGGCATCGATCTCGCCTTTGTCGAAGCGCGCGCGCTTCTCCGGATCGCCTACGAGGTCGTAGGCCACCGAGACCTGCTTGAATTTCTCCTCCGCTTGCCGATCGCCGGGATTGAGGTCCGGGTGCAGCTTTTTCGCCAGTTGACGATAGGCCTTGCGGATCTCGTCCTGCGTCGCCTCCGGCTTCACGCCCAGGACAGCGTAGGGATCCTCGCTCACGTGGCGCTCCTGTTGGCTCTCTCGCAGCCGGTAAGGAACGCGAGGTGGTGGCGGAAATCAAGCAGAGCCGGTCGCGGCGGGCCGCGCATGCGTCCAGGTGGCGACGAATTCGCCCGGTCGATTTCGATGTTCCGGCGCGCGACGGCGGGCGACATCGGAATTGCTTTCGCGTGTTTTCGTGTGAAGGGCCGAGCGCAAGGGTGGAAGAATACGCATCTACGATGATAATGTTGTGCTGACACGGCTAGGGCTTTCGAACCAAAGGCGGGCGCGGGATGTTTCGGCTTTTGTTCGGCTGCTTGCTCCTCAGCGGCGCAATGGCGATGTCAGCGGCCGCGGCCGACCAGAACGCGCCGGGGGTGACCGATCGCGAGATCAAGATCGGCCAGACAATGCCTCATACCGGTCCGGGCGCCTGGCTCTCGGCTCCCGGTCTGGCCGAGAAAGCCTACATGCAAATGATCAATGATCAGGGCGGCATCAATGGTCGCAAGATCAACCTGATCAGCGCCGACGACGGCTACCTGCCATGGCGAACCGGGAACGAGACGCGCAGACTGATCGAAGTGGAGCAGGTCGCCTTTACTTTTGGTTCGATTGGGACGCCCACTCAGCTCTCGGTCGCAAAATACCTCAACGAGCGAAAAATTCCGCAGCTGTTCATCGAGAGCGGCGCTTACCGCTGGGGCAATTACAGGGAGACGCCCTACACGATCGGCGGCGTGCGCCCGAGCTACCGACTGGGAGCGCGCCTTTATGCCCGACATATTCTCCGAGAAAATCCAAATGCAAAAATCTGTATCCTCTACGAGGACAATGACTTCGGTCGCGACTATACGGCCGGCGTGCGCGACGTGCTGGGCGCCAAATATGCCGCGACGGTGAAGGAAGCGACCTACACGTTCACGGATACCTCGATCGACCGGCAGATCGTCGAGCTCAAGGCCACCGGCTGCCATGCGCTGATCGCCGCCACCCTCCCGCCGCTAGGCGTGCAGGCGATCAGCAAGGTCCGCGCCCTCGGCTGGAAGCCGATGTTTTTCATAAGCACTGTCTCAGCCTCGGTGCCCATTGTCCTCTGGCCGGCCGGGCTCGACGGCAGCATCGGTTTGTTGTCCTCGGCCTTTGCCAAGGACCCGCTTGATCCTACTTTCGAGAATGACGCGGCGATGAAAGATTGGCGCGCCTGGATGAGCAAGTATCTGCCGGGTGAGGATGTGCGCCGGCCGGCCTTCGTCAACGGCTACAACTCTGCGGCCACCATGGTGCAGGTGCTCAAACAGGCCGGCAGCGATCTGTCGCGCGAGAATATCATGCGCCAGGCGACGAACCTGCGCGACCTCGAGCTTCCAATGCTGCTGCCGGGGGTCAAGGTCAACACCAGTCCGACCGACTATTATCCGGTGCAGCAGTTGCAGCTGATGCGGTTTGACGGCCAGCGCTGGGTGCGCTTCGGGGATTTGGTCTACGACGAGTGAGACGCACCGTCCATTCGCCGAAACGCGGTTCGCGTTACGCTACCAAGCGATCGTGACGCCGCCTTTGCCAGTATGCCATAGGCTGCGGATTCGCCGCCGAAGCTCGCGAACAGCGAGACGTTCGGCCCGATGGCGAGTTTGGCGCCTGTGTCGATGTGCACCGCGCAGGTATCCAGGTGGTAACGAGCCCCGTTGCGACATAGAATTCGCCGCCCGGAACTCGATGTTCCGGCGCGCGACGGCGGGTGACATCGGGATCGCTTTCATGCTCGTGGGCGTGCCGAAGGAAATCAAGGACAGCGAATACCGCGTGGGGCTTATTCCTTCGACGGTGCGCGAGCTGATCCGGAACGGCCATCACGTCGTCGTCGAGAGCAACGCCGGACAGGGCGCGGGCCTCGCCGATGCCGACTACCGCGCGGTCGGCGCCGAGATCGTCGGCGACGCCAGTGAGCTCTACGCGCGGGGCGAACTGATCGTGAAGATCAAGGAGCCGCTCGCGCCGGAGCGCAAAAGGCTCAGATCCGGGCAAGTTCTGTTCGCCTATCTGCATCTGGCGGCGGATCCACAACTGACCGCCGATCTCATGGCCAGCGGCGTCATCGCCATCGCCTACGAGACAGTGACCAGCCCGCAGGGCACACTGCCGCTGCTGATGCCGATGTCGGAAGTGGCGGGACGCATGGCGCCGCATGTCGGCGCCCGCTGCCTGGAGAAGGAAAACGGCGGCCGCGGGGTGCTGCTCGGCGGCGTTCCCGGCGTCCCGCCGGCGGACGTCGTGATCCTCGGCGGCGGCGTCGCCGGCAGTCACGCCGCCCTGATCAGCGCCGGCATGGGTGCGACGGTAACAGTCATCGATCGTAACCCGGAAGCGCTGCGCCGCCTCTCCAACCAGCTCGGCGCGCGGGTGCGTACGGTGTTTTCCACCAGCGATGCCATCGAGACGCTGTGCCGGCGGGCCGATCTGGTGATTGCATCGGTGCTGATCCCAGGCGCCGCAACCCCGAAACTGATCACCGCCGGCACCGTCAAAGCCATGAAGGGGGGCTCCGTCATCGTCGACATCGCGATCGATCAAGGCGGCTGTGCCGAGACGTCGCGGCCCACGACGCATTCGGCGCCGACCTACATCATCGACGATGTCGTGCACTACTGCGTCACGAACATGCCGGGCGCGGTCGCGCGCACCTCGACCTTCGCGCTCAACAACGTGACGCTGCCGTTCGTCCTCGCGCTCGCCGACAAGGGCTACCGGCGGGCGCTCGGCGAAGACCCGCATCTGCGCAACGGGCTCAATGTCTACGAAGGGAAGATCACCCACCGCGCGGTCGCGGGAGCGCTGAAGCTCAAATTCACGCCGCCGGAGGCAGCCTTGCGGCTTTGATCAAGCGGGCGCCGCCGTTGGCGCGCGTCACCCGTAAGCCGCCGCCGTGCCGCAACGTCCGGCCACGAACGGCGCGCGGTAAGTCTCGCGAATGACAGGATGGTCACGAAGGTGAGCGTCGCCGCGGCCGATCGTGCCGGCGGCGATCCGTCGGAGCGCCTGCGTGGACTTCGTCGGCTTCCTGATAGGCCAATCCCGGCGGCGACTGTAGGGTTTGGCGGTGCGTGTCAAAGGCGCTGTGGTATCAAAGCTCATGACCAGCCTGAAATGGCTCCTGATCTTTGCGCTTCTCGGCTATGCCGGGCTAGTCGCACTGCTCTATGTCGCGCAGCGCGCGATGCAGTATTTTCCGGAGAGCTTTCGTACCGCTCCTACCGCCGCGGGCCTGCCGGAGGCGGAAGAGGTCGTGCTCGACACCGCCGACGGCGAGCGGCTGATCGCATGGCATCTGTCGCCGCGCGGCGAAAAGCCAGTCGTGCTCTATTTCCACGGCAACGGCGGCTCGCTGCGCTGGCGGGTCGATCGCTTCCGCGCGCTGACCGCCGACGGCACCGGGCTGGTGGCGGTCAGCTACCGCGGTTACGGCGGCTCGACCGGCCGGCCAACCGAGGCGGGCCTGGTCAACGATGCGGCGGCGGCCTATGCATTCGCCGCCGCGCGCTACCCGGCGCAGCGTATCGTGCTCTGGGGCGAGTCGCTCGGCTCGGGCGTCGCGGTCGCGCTCGCGGCAGTGAAGCCGGTCGGACACATCGTGCTCGAGTCCCCGTTCACGTCGGCCGCCGACGTCGGAGCGCAAAGATATTGGTTCGTGCCGGTGCGGCTGTTGATGAAAGACCAGTTCCGCTCCGATTTGCGCATAGGCAAGGTCACGGCGCCGGTGCTGGTATTGCACGGCGACCGCGACAATGTCGTGCCGCTGGCGCTCGGCGAGCGGCTCTACGGTCTGATCACCGCGCCCAAACGCCTGGTCCGGTTCCCCGCCGGGCACAACGATCTCGGCGCCCATGGAGCGGTCGAGGCGGCGAAGCAGTTTCTGGCGGAGACGCCGCCCTGAGGGACTTCGCCCTCAGGCATGGATGCTGAAGCGCCCGTGCCGGGCGCCCGACATCAGCCGGGTGAACTGCGCCTGGCTGAGATGGACCAGCGTCGTGTGATCCCCGCCCTCGAGGTAGATTTCAGGCGGCTGCTGGATGCTGTCATCGACGATAACGTCCAGGTCGTAGCACTCGCCGATGGGAGGAATCGCGCCCGGCGCGCAGTCCGGGAACAGCCGCTCGATCTCCCCCTCATCGGCCAAGTCGACGTCAGCGCCGATTTCAAGCTGCAGATCCGGCAGGCGGAGATGGCGCGAAGCCGGCAGGACGGCAAGCATATAGCCGCCGTTGTGGCGCAGCACGATGCCTTTCGCGAGACAGTCGCCCGAGACGTGGCAGGCCTGGGCGGTACGTGTCGACGACGTCGTGGCTTCATGCGTGATCAGCTCATAGGTGACATTGCGGTCCAGATGTCGCTGGAGCGTCGGTGCAATGGTCATGATACGGCCTCCATGCGATGAGCGAGCTCGCACCCATGAGGGCCCTGTGCAGGCCGTCGTCTCACGATGCGCGGCCGCGTGATGTGGCGAGTAAATTACGCCCGATTTGAACCGGCCTCAATCCGCCAAAAGAGGATCGGCCGCAGGGCAGCCGCGAACCGGCCAAAACGTGAGGTCCGCCGGCATCCGCCGCAAGCTCCGACGCTCGCGGAGGCGCGCGCCTTCATCGGCGATTACGAAGCGGAGCGCGGCGCCTCCTTTTCGGCCGCGGAGCGGCAGCTGTGCGGTGCTTGCTTCGCCTATTCATGCGCCTACACGGCCCGTTGCGGCCATGCGCTGGGCGGAGATGAGCGCGGCGAGCCGGGGACGTTCCAGCATCTCGCGTGGGCGGAGCGGGAGAATCCGCTCCTGGTGTTAGATGCGGTCGAAACGTCGGCTACCGTTTCACCCGATCCATCATGTGGCAGGTGGCGACAATCGAATGCGTCGGGCTGATGCCGTTGTGGGTGTAGCACTTCTCGATGCGGTCGGGGGAAACCAGGGTGATGCGGAAATAGCCGTCCATGTCGGCGCCGACGATCGTCTTGTTGTCGCTCGCGATCGCCCAGGCGAACGGTTCCTTGGTGTCGGCGACGGCGGACGAGGAACGGCCCCAGGCGAGCCGTCCGTCCTGGCCCTCGACGACGTAAGTCGCCTCGATGTCGCGCACGCGCGGCGGATCGGTGGGAGCTTGCGTACCGGGATGATGGGGATGGCTGCCGAAGACGATCGACTTGCCCTTTCCCGTCCAGGTGCCCTTGAGATCGGGGATCGCGTCCTGGGCGCGCGCCGCCGTTGTTGCGGCGCCGAGCAGCGCCAAGGCGAAGATGACAGAATCTCATCGTTTCCTCCCATATGATGCGGCCGGCGAGTCTGCCTTCGAATCCTGACAGCGGCAACGGCCAGGGCGAATGCATCACCCCGGCCGGGCGCAGATCAAGCGCGAACTCGGAGCCCGCGGGCTCGGGCTTATCCATTTCAGGCCGCGCGCCGTTTAGCCCCGCGTTTCGCGCTCGCGCGCGGGGCCGCCCGCCGCTTGACGGGTCGCCGCCACAGCTCCTTGCTGGCGAGGCGCGCCCCGTCCACCAGCGCCTGCAGCTTCGCCCACATGATCTGCGGATGCACGCGCGCGAAATACGTCACCTGCGCGAAACCGCAATCCGTGCTCGCGATCACGTTCTCACGCCCGACCAGGCGGGCCAAACGAACGATGCGCTCGGCCACCAGCTCCGGATGCTCGACGATGTTGGTGGCGTGGCTGATCACGCCGGGAATCATCAGCGTGTCCTTGGGCAGCTTGAGCTCTTGCCACAGCCGCCACTCGTGCTCGTGGCGCGGATTGGCGAGCTCGATGGAATACGCGCCGGCACGCACCTTCAAGACGAGGTCCGCGATGTCCTTGAACGGAACATCGGAAGAGTGCGGTCCCGGCCAGCTCCCCCAGCAGACGTGGTAGCGGATCCTGTCGCGCGGGAGCCCCTTGATGGCGTGGTTGGTGATCTCGACCTGTTTGGCGAGCCAGGCGCGATAATCCTTCAGGCTCTTGGGCGGCACCATGCGGTCGTAGCTCACTGCGGCGCGCGCATCGTCGAGCTGCACCAGCAGGCCGGCGTCGATGATCATCTTGTATTCCGTGTGCATCGCCTCGCCGACCGCCTGCTGCAGGTCGTCGTCGCTGGCGTAGTACTCGTTCTTGCGATCGGGAATGACGCTTGTCGGCGCGGCTACGGGCAGGAATCCTTCCGCCACGTCGACGCCGCGCAACGCGCGCTTGAAATTGTCGATGTCCTGCTGCAGCTCGGACTGGCCGGTATAGGTGATCGGCGCTACCGCGACCGAGTCCATCACGGTTTCGACTTTGTCGCGGGAATCCAGATCGGCGTAGAACTCCGCAAACCGCGTGCGGTCGACGCCGCGGGTAAAGGGATTGGCGCCGACCCTGAACGGCCGGCGCTCGAAGCCGCCGAGGCGAAACAGCGCGTATTGCGCCCAGCTGATCGCCTTTCCGAACTCGCCATCGCTGATGACGTCGATGCCGATGTCGGCCTGCTGGCGCACCACCTCGGCGACGGAGGCGCTCAGGCACTTCGCATAGGCAGCGCGGTCGAAGGGTTTGCCGGCCTCCTTGGCGCTGAGGAACTCACGCAATGCCGCGGGCCGGATGAGGCTGCCGACGTGGGTGGTGAGGATTCGATCCGTGCTGCGTTTCATCCTGTTCCTCCCCGGACCGCTCGCCAATCCTGGCGCTGGCTCAATGACGCCGAGAGCAGGGTACCGCCTGGGTGCCCGAAAACAACAGCGCGGGCCCCGGAGGGCCCGCGCTGCATTGATGTCATACGGCTCCGGGCGCCGGCCGGCGCCGAAGCGATCAGAAAGTGGGACGGCGGGGACCGCGCGCGGGGCCGGCGCCGGGACCGGTGGTGGGCCGGGGCTTCATCGGCAAGAGGCCCTCGCGCTGCATGCGCTTGCGGGCGAGCTTGCGGGCCCGGCGGATCGCTTCCGCCTTCTCCCGGGCTTTCTTTTCGGAGGGTTTTTCGTAGTGACCGCGGAGCTTCATCTCGCGGAAAATGCCCTCGCGCTGCATCTTCTTCTTCAGCGCCTTGAGGGCCTGGTCGACATTGTTGTCACGGACGAGAACCTGCACGCGTCGTTCCTTTTGCTGTGGTTCCTCAATGGTCCTGGATGTGCCGGAGCCCGCCGATCCGCCAAGGCGCGATCGCGCGGGCTCCCCATTGGCCGCGCCTGTAGCAGAATCAGCTTGCAGAGTCCATCGCTTGTCAGGGATCGGCAGTCAGAAGTCGGTGATCACCTCGCATGAGCCTTGTGCCAGGTGGCCGGCCAGCGCGCGAATGAATAGCGCTTCCCTCGATCTGAGCTGATCGCCTCCGCGGCGTCGGCCCGCCGGGCGAGCGTCCGGCGGGCACATTCACGCCGGGCGGATTACTCGCAGACCCAGACGCGGCGATAAGCTCCGCGGATGAAGCGGAGCTCATAGCAGCTCTCGTCGTAATAGGGCGTAGCATAGTCATAGTAGTAGGGCGCCGCGAAGCCGTAGGTCACAAAGGGGCCGCGGACGTGACGACGGCTGTGCTGCCAATTGCCGCCTTGCCAGTTGCGGCCGCCTTGCCACTGGCCACCGCCTCCGCCGCGCGCCGCAAAATTGCCGCCGGGCGCGCCGCCTCTTCCCAGGTCGATCGACCCGCCACCGCGGGGAGCCCTAGCTGCAGGGGCGCCGCCACCGCGCCCACCGCCGCCGATTGCGCCGCCACCCCCACCTCCGCCACCTCCGCCACCTCCGCCGCCCCCACCGCCACCGGCTGCGGCAGCACCGCCACCGCCACCGCCGCCTCCCGCAGGTCCGCCGTCTGCGGCACGCTGGGCACTCGCCGATGCCGGCAGAGCCGCGACCAAGGCAAGAGCCGTTCCGATCGCTAACAAAGTTCGCTTCATGAGCATGCTCCCATACGAATCATGGTTCCGGAGGGAGAACGTCCCGGAGGCGGCAATGTTTCGTCGTTTCGGCAATGAAACATTAAATGTGGGTCATGCGGCTGCGACAAAACGCACGCGAGCTCCCAACCGGCAGCGCACGGTCCGTTGCGGCTCGGCCGCGACTATCTCGCGAGCACGCCGCATGGCCGGACTGCACCCTCGGTGCCGCGGTCACGGCTTGCGGTCGACGGGTCGCTCCGCGATTGCCTCGCTCTGGCGCCGTCGCCAGGCTTCCAGCCGCTGCGCCAGCTCGTCATCCGCGAGCGCAAGCACGCTCGCGGCGAGCAGCGCCGCGTTGACGGCGCCGGCGCGCCCGATGGCCAACGTCCCGACCGGGACGCCAGCCGGCATCTGCACGATCGAATAGAGCGAATCGACGCCCGATAACGCCTTCGATTCCATCGGCACCCCGAACACCGGAAGCGTGGTCAATGCCGCCGTCACGCCCGGCAGGTGCGCGGCGCCGCCCGCGCCGGCGATGATGATCTTGAACCCCTGGGCCTTGGCCCCTTTGGCGAAGGCAAGATGCCGCTCGGGCGTGCGGTGCGCCGAGATGATCTTCGCCTCGTGGCCGATGCCGAGCTCGTCGAGCGTATCGGCGGCATGCTTCATGGTCTGCCAGTCGGACTGGCTCCCCATGATGATCGCGACCGGCTTCCCCGCCATCGACACCTCGACCCCCCAAAACGAAGCCGGCGATTATACGGGCGACCTTCGAGGTGGCAAGACTTGCGAAATCCCGTGGCTTTCTACCCGTAACACTGATTTGTGCCTCAAAAATAAGCCAATTGGAGTGCATTTCTTGGGGATTGGAACTGGGCCGGGAAAGGGGGACTCTCCAAGCCTCAGTTTTGCCGATTATGTGAGCGAATGTTCGTTCTGCTTTACTGCGCTGCAGCACGCTGCAGCACGAGAGGGGTCGGGGGATCTCTGTCATGCGCCGGGCCAACGCCCAGCTCCAATCCGATCGTCGCGCCGAGATTTTGGCGGCGGCGCAGCGTTGCTTCGTGCGCTCGGGCTTTCACGGCGCGTCCATGCAGGACATTTGCGCCGAAGCCGGGATGAGCCCGGGCAACCTCTACCGCTACTTCCCCTCGAAAGAAGCGCTCATCGCCGGCATCGCCGAGCGCGATCGTGCCGAGGTGGCGCAGCAATTCGCCCGCGCCGACCTGTCCCGCGGGCTGTTCGCGGTGCTCGAAGGGCTGGCCCATCATCACTTCGCGGTGCGACCGCGCGAACAGGTCCTGTTGTGCACCGAGGTGATGGCCGAGTCGCGCCGGCACCCGGACATCGCGCGCATTTCCGCCGCCTTCGACGCCGACGTGAGGAAGTGGCTGGGGGACCTGCTGCGCGCCGCGGCCGCGCGCGGCGATATCCCTGGCGACATCGATCTGGACGGCGTGGTCACCCTGCTGATGATCATCGCCGACGGGGTGTGGTGGCGGCGCGCGCTCGATCCCGATTTCGATCCCGAAGCCGTGCTTCCGATCTTCATGGACATCACGCGTCACATGCTGCGCGCCCGTCCCCGCAATCTGATCGACCAGCAGCAGAGCGTGTCGAGCATCAAGGAGAGTACCCGATGAAAGCGAGCCGCCTCACTGCGATCGGCCTTGTCGCCGCCGCCGGGCTCTGGATCGCATCCGGGCACTTTCTTCCGCGCGAAACAGCGGAGAGCAGCGCCGCCATGCGCGCCGGCGAGGGCGAGGCAAAGCAGCTGTTCCGCGTCGCGGTGCTCGGAACGAGCGTGATGCCGCACGCGCGCAAGCTCGTGGTCGCCGGCCGCACCGAGGCGGACAAGCGCGTGACCGTCACCGCGCGCACCGGCGGCGTCCTCACCGAGCTCAGGGTCAAGCGCGGAATGTGGGTCAAGAAAGGCGAGGTCCTCGCCGTCCTCTCGGATGAGGCGCGCGAGGCTCAGGTCACGCAAGCGCAGGCGGTGGTGACGCAGAGGCGCACCGAGCTCGACGCCAAGCGGACGCTGATCATGAACGGCACGCTGCCGCGGCTCCAGCTCGTCGACCTCGAGGCGCAGCTCAAATCCGCGGAAGCAGCGCTGGCCGCCGCCGAAGCCGAGAGTGCCCGCGGCGTGGTGCGCGCGCCCTGGTCGGGCGTGGTGCACGACGTGGCGGTCGAGGTCGGCCAGGCCGCGTTCTCCTTCGCCGGCCGCGAGATCGCGACCCTGGTCGCGCTCGACCCCATGCTGGCGGTGGTCGAAGTGGCGGAGCGCAAGCTCGCCGGCATCAAGGTCGGCGACACCGCCGAGGTGCGGCTGGTGACCGGCGAGACCGCGACTGGGAAAATCCGCTTCGTCGCCAAGACGGCGAGCCAGACCACGCGCACCTATCGGGTCGAGATCGAATTGCCGAACGCCGACGGCAACATCCCCGACGGCATCACCGCTGAGGTTTCGCTGCCGTTGTCGCCGGTACCAGCGACGCGGGTGCCGCGTTCGGCGCTCACCTTTTCCTCGACCGGCAATCTTGGCGTGCGCGTGGTCGGCGCCGACGAAGCGGTCGAATTCGTTCCCATCACGGTCATCGAGGATGAGCAGAGCTTCATGTGGGTCGGCGGCATCGCCGACGCCAGCCGGGTGATCGTGCAGGGGCAGGATTTCGTGCGCGAAGGCCAGAAGGTCGATGCCGTGCTGGCGTCGGCACAGGCGCTGACGGCGATCGCGAAGTAGCGATCTGCGGCCTCCTGCCACCGGGCGGCTAGGTCAGACGCATGAGGACTAAGGGCGGGCCGCGTTTTGCACAGGCCCAAGGGCGAACGGTGTGATGTCCAGGTTCATCGACTACGCCATCGGTCACGCGCGGCTCACCATCGCGACGCTGCTGTTCCTGCTGAGCGCGGGTCTCGTTGCCTATGTGACGATCCCGAAGGAGGCCGAGCCCGACGTCAAGATCCCGATCATCTACGTCCAGCTCTCCCAGCGCGGCATCAGCCCGGAGGATTCCGAGCGGCTGTTGCTGCGGCCGGTCGAGACCCAGCTCAAATCGGTCGGCAACGTGAAGGAGATGCGCTCCACCGCGTTCGAGGGCGGCGGATTCGTGCTGCTCGAATTCGAGGCCGGCTTCGACTCCAAGTCCGCGCTTGCGGACGTGCGCGCCAAGGTCGACCAGGCCAAGCACGACCTGCCGCGCGACGTCGACGAGCCGCAGGTGCTCGAGGTCAATCTCTCGCTCTATCCGGTGCTGGTGGTCGGGCTCTCCGGCGACGTGCCCGAGCGCACGCTCTTGCGCATCGCCCGCGCCGCCAAGAACGCCATCGAGCAGGCGCCCGGGCGTGCTGTCGGCGGAGCTGCGCGGCGCGCCGCGACGAGGCGGTCGAGATCATCCTCGATCCCACGCTGTTGGCGAGCTACGGGCTCTCGCTCGACCAGCTCGGCTCGATCACCCAATCCTTCAACACTCTCATCGCTGCCGGCGCGCTCGAAGGCGAGACCGGTCGCTTCGCGGTCAAGGTGCCCTCGCTGTTCGAGAAGCCGCAGGACATCTTGAAGATCCCAATCGTGGCTTCGCCGAAGGCGTCGGTGACCTTGCTCGACATCGCGCAGGTCAAGCCGACCTTCAAGGACGCCACCTCGGTCACGCGGGTGAACGGCCGTCCCGCCATGACCATCGAAGTGTCGAAGCGTACCGGCGCCAACCTGATCGAGACCGTCGACGCGGTGAAGGTCACGGTCGAGGCGTTGCAGAAGACCTGGCCGGAAGCGGTGCACGTCACCTTCACCCAGGACAAATCGAAGGTGATCCGGCAGATGCTCGGCGACCTGCAGAACTCGGTCGCCACCGGCGTGCTGCTGGTGGCGGTGGTGATCCTGTTCGCCCTCGGCTTTCGCGCCTCATTGTTCATCGGTATTGCGATCCCAGCCTCGTTCCTGGCCGGCGTGCTCGGGCTGCAGCTCGCCGGGCTGACCGTCAACATCGTCGTTCTGTTCTCGCTCATCCTTGCTGTCGGCATGCTGGTCGACGACGCCATCATCGTGTCGGAATTCGCCGAACGCCGCATGTCGGAAGGCATGCCGCCGAAGGAAGCCTACGCGCTCGCGGCCAAGCGCATGTCGGGGCCGGTGATCGCCGCGACCGCGACCCGCATCGCCGCGTTCTCGCCGCTGCTGTTCTGGCCGGGCGTGGTCGGCCAGTTCATGAAATATCTGCCGATCACGCTGATCGCGACGCTGTCGGCCTCGCTGGCGGTCGCGCTGTTCTTCACGCCTACGCTCGGCGCGTTGCTCGGCAAGGCCGCGCCGGTGTCCCACGGCGAG
The DNA here is from genome assembly GCA_963712565.1 of uncultured Alphaproteobacteria bacterium. GTDB lineage: Bacteria > Pseudomonadota > Alphaproteobacteria > Rhizobiales > Xanthobacteraceae > VAZQ01. Next base: position 171,154 of record CAVQIP010000055.1, read on the forward strand.
CGGGCCAAGGATCGCGGGCCCTATATGCGCACCGTGCGCCTCGCGCTGCGCCGCCCCGGCATGACGCTGGCGCTGGCCGCGCTGCTGCTGGTCGCGGTGCAGACGGCGTACGGAAAGTTCGGCCGCGGGGTCGAGTTCTTCCCCACCGTGGAGCCTGATTACGGCCAGGTCATCGTGCATGCCCGCGGCAACCTCGCGCTCGACGAGAAGAACCGCCTGGTCGGCGAGGTCGAGAAGCGCGTGCTCGCGTTCGACGGCCTCAAGACCGTCTACACCCGCATCGGCGAGCAGCCGCGCGGGATGAGCGAATTGACCGAGGACACGATCGGCGTCATCCAGTTCGAGTTCGCGGACTGGCGCAGCCGACCCCCGGCGCACGCGATCATGGACGCCATCCGCGCCAAGACCGCCGACATTCCGGGCATCCTCACCGAGGTGACGGCGCCGCGCGCGGGCCCGCCGACCGGCAAGCCGATCCAGGTGCAGATCGGCGCCCTCGATCCGGCGCTGCTGCCGGCCGCCGCCAACAAGGTCGCCGCCATTGTTGGCGCGCGCGGCGACATCCGCGATCTCGATGACGGCCAGCCGCTTCCCGGCATCGACTGGAAGATCGAGGTCGACAAATCGGAGGCGGCGAAATACGGCGCCGGCATCAATACCGTCGGCAGCGCGGTGCAGCTCGTGACCAATGGCCTGAAGGCGACCGAATACCGGCCGGTCGACAGCGACAAGTCGGTGGATATCCTGGTGCGATTCCCGCCCGACCGCCGCAGCCTCGACCAGATCGACGACCTGCGGGTGCAGACCCAGATCGGGCACGTGCCGATCGGCAACTTCGTGCAGCGGGTGCCGGCGCCGCGCGTCGGCTACATCAATCGCGTCAACGGCAATCGGGTGATGACGGTGTCCGCCAATGTCGCCGAGGGCGTGCAGACCGCCAAGGTGCAGCAGGAGATCGCGGCCGAGCTCGCCCGGGCCGATCTCGGGGCGGGCGTGACTTTCAAGCTCAAGGGCGAGGACGAGGAGCGCGCCAAGGCGTCGGCGTTCCTGCTCAAGGCGTTCGGCACCGCGATTTTCCTCATCTTCGCGATCCTGCTCGCGCAATTCAACAAACTGACCTCGGTGGGGCTGGTGCTGACGGCGGTCGTGCTCTCGACCTTCGGCGTGCTGCTCGGGCTCCTGGTCATGGGCCAGCCGTTCGGCGTGGTGATGACCGGAATCGGCGTGATCGCCAATGCGGGCGTCATCGTGAACAACAATATCGTGCTGATCGACACCTATGACCGGCTGCGGCGCGAAGGCGTCGCCGCTTACGACGCCATCCTCGAGACCTGCCGCGAACGCGCGCGCCCGGTGGTGCTCACCGCGGTGACCGCGATCCTGGGCGTGCTGCCGATCGCCTTCGGCATGAATATCGAATTTCTCTCCCGCGAGATCACGGTCGGCGCGCCGGCGACGCAATGGTGGATCAACCTTTCGACCGCGATCGTCTTCGGACTGGGTTTTGCGACCGTGCTCACGCTGATCGTGACGCCGGCGGCGCTGATGGCGATCGAGAACCTGCGCGAGCGCCGGCTGCGCTGGGCGGCGGCGCTGCGGCGGCGGATGCCGGCCTTCGGGCGGGCGTAGCGCGGCGAGCGGCTTTCCTCCCCCGCATCCGGAGCGCACGCGAGAATGGGTGCCGCGCAAGGCGCGAGCGTTCACCGCGCCTGACGCATCACTCCGGCGTGATGCCCGCGTCCTTCACCACCTGCGCCCATTTCTTGATTTCGGTCGGGATGAATTGCGCGAGCTCGTCCGGGGTGCTGGTCCGAGGGGTGATGGCGAGCGCATTCATCTTGGCCTGGGTCTCGGGCCGATTGATGAACGCCATGAGCAGCCCGTTGAGCTTATCGATGATCGGCCGCGGCGTTCCGGCAGGCGCCACCACGGAGAACCAGCCGGTGGCGCCATAGCCCGGCACGCCGGCCTCGGCGATGGTGGGAAGATCCGGCAGCGCCTTGATCCGGGTCGGTGACGTCAACCCGAAAACCTTCACCTTGCCCTCGTCGATTGCGGGAATGGCGACCGCCAGATCGACAATCATGAACGGAATGTGCCCGGAGATCACGTCGGTCAGGGCGGCAACGCTGCCGCGGTAAGGTACGTGCAGCGCCCTCGCGCCGATCATCTTCAGGAACATCTCCATGAACAGGTGGTGCGGGGTCGCGGCGCCCGAGGAGGCATAGCTCAGCTCGCCGTTCCGGCTCTTGATGAAGGCGATCAGCTCAGGAAGCGTGTTGACACCGAGCTTGGGATTGGCGACCAGCGCGAACTGCGCCGACCCGACCAGGCCGACCGGCGCGAAATCCTTCACGGTGTCGTAGGGCAGCGATTTGTGGACGCTCGGACCCATCGCCAGCGTCGTCACCGGCGCCAGCAAAATCGTGTGGCCGTCGGGAGCGGCGCGCGCCGCCGCCTGGGCGGCGACGATCGTGCCGGCGCCCGGACGATTCTCGACGATGACCGGACGCTTGAGCTTGTCTTGCAGCTCCTGCGCCAGGATGCGGGTGAGGATGTCGGTGCCGCCGCCGGCGGGAAACGGGCAAAGGAAGGTCACGGTGCGTTGCGGATAATCGTCGGCAGGCGACTGCGCGGGCGCCGCGTGGACCGCGGCGAGGACGAAACCGAACGCCAGGCCGAGCACGGCTCGTGTCATGCCCCTCACCCTTGCAGCCAGGGTTGTGCGAAAGCGGACGCTGGTTGCGAACGCGTTCAAGCTGGTTCGGCAAATGCTACCGCGCCCGACACGGGAAAGGCGAGGGCATTTGTGATGGGCGGGAGTTCCGTTGATACCTCGCGCCGCATTTACCGAAGGCGCCGCCATATGCGACATTCCCAGCAGCGAAAGCATTTCGAATGCGTGGCATTCGTCCGGCTGAAGGAGACATGAATGTTCAGATATCCCGCCTTGGTTGCGGCCGCAGCGGCGCTGTTCGCGATGTCGGTGGCGCTCGGCCAGCCGGATCCCGCGGCCGACTATCCCAACCGTGCGGTGAAGATCATCGTGAGCGTGCCGGCGGGCGGCGGCGTCGACAGCGTGACCAGGATATTCGCGGCGCGGCTGCAGGACCGGCTGGGGCAGCCGTTCGTGATCGAGAACCGCGGCGGCGGCGGCGGCAATATCGGCGCTGAAGCGGCGTATACCGCCGACCCCGACGGCTACACCCTGCTCGCCACCCAGCCTGCGCCGATCACCAGCAACATCGCCCTTTACAAGAAGCTCAACTTCGATCCGACCGCGCTCGAGCCGGTCGCCGTCATGTCGAAATTTCCGAACGTGCTTTTGGTGCGGCAGGATTTCCCGGCAAAGACGGTGCAGGAGTTCATCGCTTACGTGAAGGCCAATCCCGGCAAGGTGAATTACGCCTCGCAGGGGGTCGGAACGACCTCCCATCTCACCGCCGAACTGTTCAACACCCTGGCCGGCACCAAGCTCGTGCACGTGCCGTACCGCGGCACCGGACCGGCGCTCAACGATCTCGTCGCCGGCCATGTCGATCTGATCTTCATGGAGCTGTCGGCCGCCTATAAATTGCATCAGGGCGGCAAGGCGAGAATCCTCGCGGTCGCCACCGACAAGCGGCTGGACCTCCTGCCCGGGGTGCCGACATTGATCGAGGCGGGCGTGCCGAACTTCATTTCCGACACCTGGAACGCGCTCAGCGCGCCGCCCAAGACGCCGGCTCCCATCATCGCCAAGCTCAACCGGGCGGTGAACGACATCATCAACGAGCCGGATACCAAGGCTCGCTTCCGCGCGCTCAACCTCACCCCGGTCGGCGGCAGCCCGCAGGACATGGCGAAGCTGAAGAAGGAGGAAACCGAACGCTGGAGCAAAGTCATTCGTGACGCCGGCATCCAGCCGCAATGACCGGGGCATCGCTGCGCGGCGCGGGGATGAATGCCGCAACCAGCACGGCATGCCCGGCACGGCGGTTGGTCGAAGCTCACGCGATGATGTCGGGCGTGAGCTGGTCCTCGATGTGGGAGATGCGGTCGCGCAGGTAGAGCTTGCGCTTCTTGAGCCGCTGGACTTGCAGCAGGTCGGAGCCCGGCGAGTGCTGCAAGGCGGAGATCGCAGCATCGAGATCGCGGTGCTCCTGCTGCAAGCGCGCCAGTTGCTCCCGCAACTCGCGTTCCTCGTCTGTGCTCATCGCCACCGCTGATTCGAGACCTGGGCCGCCGCCGCGCGCCTTCAGCCAGAAATAATGCCGGGTTGCGCCGCCGATCTCCGGTAAGCCCCCGAAATCGGCGCCCGAAAGCGCGCTGCGCCAATAAGCCCGGAAAGTATCCCTTTTTGCCCGCTCGCGTTCAAGCTGCGGCGCACGGAGCGGTAACGCCGTGGGGATTGCTGCGCCGCACAAGCAAAACCCGCTTCGAAAACCGGCCGTAAAGGTATATAATTTAAAGGTCAGGCAACAATCTGACGTCAGGAGAACCCCCCAACATGTCCATAGAAGCGCATCTTGCGGAACTGGAAAGACGGCACCGGGCCCTGGAAGCGGAAATTGCCGAAGCCCGCGCCCATCCGTCGATCGACGATCTTCAGGTCGTGGAGTTGAAGCGTCGCAAGTTGCTGGTAAAGGACGAAATCGCGCGGCTGCGGGTGGACAGTTTGGTTCACTGAGGGTTGCGCCAACTTTTGTAGTCGAGTTGCCGATCGGCCGCCGCTCCGCGAGGGCGGCGGTCGTAGCCGGCTAAGAGAGACGACGGGGAGGAGACCTTGCGCAGTTCGCCGAGGGCCGCAGCAATCGCTGCGGTCGCGTTAATTATTTGCGCCAGCGCGTTCGCGCAGGACTACCCGACCCGCACCATCAGCCTGATCGTGCCCTATCCGCCCGGCGGCGGCGTCGACGCCATGGCGCGGGTGGTGGCGGAGAAACTCACGGGCGCGCTCGGCCAACAGGTCGTGGTCGAGAACCGCGCCGGCGGCTCGGGCCTCGTGGGCACCCGAATTTTCATCAAGAGCCCGCCCGACGGTCACACGCTGTTCCTCGGCCACACCGGATCGATTGCGATCAATCCGAGCCTCTACGCCAATGCCGGCTTCGATCCGCGCAGAGACTTCGCGCCGGTCGGGTTGATCGCGTCAATGCCGGTCGCGCTGCTCGCGCATCCCTCGTTCCCGGGCAAGACGATCGCCGAGACGGTCGCGATCGCGAGGAAAGAGGGAGCCAAATTCAATATCGGAACCTCGGCGGTCGGCACCGGGAGCTATCTCTCCGCCGAACTGTTCAAGTCGATCACCGGTATCGACGCCGCCATCATCCCGTACAAGGGCACCGGCCAGGTGATGAACGACTTGCTCGGCAATCACGTGCCGATCGCGTTCGGGGTGCTGCCGCCGGCGCTGGGCAATCTGCAGGCCGGCACGCTGCGGGCGATTGCGGTGCTCAGCCCCACGCGCTTCAGCCTGCTTCCCGACGTGCCGACGGCAGCCGAGTCCGGCCTGCCCGGGTTCGAATCCGTGCTCCACTACGGACTGCTGGCGCCGGCGGGCACGCCGCGGCCGATCATCGAGCACCTCAACACCGCGCTGCGCGCGCTGGTGGAGACCAACGAGGTCAAGCAGCGCATACTGGCCGAGGGCGGCGACCCCCTGACCTCGACGCCGGAGGAATACGCCAAGGACATCGACCGCGAAGAAACGAAGTGGGGGACGCTGGTGCGCAAGCTCAATCTCAAAGTGGAATGAGCTGCTTTGTCGCGGGCCCGCCTGGCCGCGAGTGCCCATCACGTCCTTTCCGTAAGGCCCTCCTTTGCCGTTCGGACGTCGCCCGGTCTCAATGTCGTATGAGAACGACGCCGACGATCAGCAGCAACGCGCCGGTCAGACGGAAAAGGTCGAATGGCTGTTGGGTGAGGCCGAACAGACCGTAGTGATCGAAGGCCATCGCGCCCAGCATCTGTCCCGTCACCAGCAGTGCCACGACGGTTGCGGCGCCCAGGTGCGGCAACAGCAAGATGGAGACGACGATATAGATCGTGCCGAAGATCCCGCCGGTCCAAGACCACGGCGGGCTTTTCGCGATTGCCGCCGTCGACAACCATGGTTCCCGCGTCGCGAACAAAACGCCGAACATGGTGAGCGCGCCCACGAGATAGCTGATGAATGCCGCCCATGACGGCGAGCCCAGGCTTGCTCGCAGATTGGCGTTCAAGGCCTGCTGAACGACAACGCTTACGCCGGCGACGATCGCCAACAATGCGAGTCCCAAAATCTGCAATAATTCCGGCAATCAAACCCTCTCGCCGATCGGCTCGGCGCGCGAATCGGCTGCGATCCCTGGCGGGGTCCTGAACTTAGGCGAATCGCTAGCTCTTCTTCAGCTCCGCCGCCGCGCGGGCCAGCACCTCCACCACGCGCGCTTCCGCCTCCGCATCCTCGTCGAGCCGCTTGGCCGCGACCTCGCGCAGGTTCTCGATCGCTGCGCGCACCAAAGGCGGCACGCCGGGGCCGCCGCGCTCATCCTCGTCGGCGCCGAAGCGGCGGCGCATGCGAGCCACCTTCTCGCCGATGGCGCCGAGCCGTTCGAGTACGGCGTCAACGAAATCCCGGTTGTCCGCGAGATGGGCGCGGCCCGCATCGGTGATGGAGTAGAGCCGCTTGGCGCCCTCGGTCGCCGCGGTGAGGTAACCCGCCTCTTCGAGATAAGTGAGCGTCGGGTAGACGATGCCCGGGCTCGGCGAGTACCAGCCGGCGGTCTTGTCCTCGAGCACCTTGATGATCTCGTAGCCGTGGCGCGGCTGCTCGGCGATCAGGGCGAGCGCGATCAGGCGCAAATCGCCGTGCGCCAGCAGGCGGCCGGCGCGTACCATGTCGCCGCCGCCGCCCATGCCGTGACGCCCGCCCCAGCCGTGGCCGGGACCGAAATGGCCGCGCCAGCCCCGGCGGGCGGCCCATCGACCCTCGAACGGCGATCCGCGGGAATGTCTCATGCCGAACATGTCGGCCTCCTTCGTTAATTACGATATATCTCTAGATACAGCTTTATAAGATGTAACGCAAGATATATCTTTCAACCGGGTGGGGGGAGGGGGCCTTGGCCAGGAACGGCTCGTGCGGGCTTGGCCATCCCTTCCTGTCGGGGTTTTGTCTTACCTCGTCGACTTCGTGCCGCCGGCGCTTTGCTCGGCCGCGGCCCAACGCGCGAGCCCGGCGATGTCCTTGAACGCCTCGAAGTCGACGCCCTCGCTCTCGATCGCCAGCCGGCCGGCCTTGAGATCAGCGAGTGCCTTCTCGATCGTGCGCGCGACGCGGAAGATCAGCGACGTCGGATAGGCCACCATCGCGAAGCCGAGGCGGTAGAGTTCCTGCGGCGGCAGCACCGGGGTGCGTCCGCCGCCCTCGACCATGTTCGCGAGCTGCGGCACGCCTTGAAAAGTCCGACCCACGCGCTCGAGCTCCTCGATCGATTGCGGCGCTTCGACGAACAGGCCGTCGGCGCCGGCCTTGAGATAGATTTCAGCGCGACGCAGCGCCTCGTCGAGCCCGTGGACCGCGCGGGCGTCGGTGCGGGCGATGATGAACAGATCGGTGCCGCGCCGGGCCGCCGCCGCGGCGCGCAACTTGGCCGCCATCGCGTCGGCGTCGATGACATCCTTGCCCGCCATATGGCCGCAGCGTTTCGGCGCGCGCTGATCCTCCATGAAGATGGCGGAGACGCCCATCGCCTCGTAGCCGGCGATGGTGCGGGCGACATTCTTGACGTCGCCATAGCCGTCATCGCAATCGACCAGGACCGGGAGACTCGTTGCGGCCATGATGTCGCGGATGCCGGCGCTCATCTCGCCGAAGCCCACGAGTCCGATATCGGGCAGCGCATGCCGGGCGCCGACCAGAGCGTAGCCGCCGACGGCATAGGCGGCAAAGCCGGCGCGCTCGATCAGGCGCGCCGAGAGCGCGTCATGCGCGCACGGCAGCAGCAGCGGCTCGCCGCGCGCCAACAATTCCCTCCACGTCGGTTTTGCCTGCACCATCGGCCCCTATGGCGTGATCGCCTGCCGCGCCCGCGCGACCACGTCCTTCGGCGCCGCGTAGAGCTTCTGCACCAGCTCCTGCACCTTGGCGCCGGGCAAAGGCGAGATGTCGATGCGGATCTTGGCGGCGTCGTCCAGGAACGCCTGGTCGCTCATCGTGGCGTCGAAGGCGGAGCGCAACGTCGCGAGATGCTCCGCCGGCAGACCCGGCGGCGCGATATAGGAGCGCTGGAAAACCTGCTGGCTGATCACCAGCTCTACCACTTTGCGATCGTCCTCGCTCTTGACGTATTTGAACACCGAGGGGACGCCCATGCGCGTGAGCTCGGCGTTCGGCTCGAGCGCGACCTGCAGCAGCACATTGACCTTGTGGTCTCGAATCCAGTCGGGCCGTTGCGACTTGAGGCTCGACCAGTCCCAGCCGCAGGCGCCGTCGATCTCGCCGCGCTCCATCGCGAGCGCGATTTCGGCCGTGCCCCTGTAGCCCGACACCACGTCGTATTGTGCGCCCGCGGTGTGCTTGTGCAGGTAACCGTATTCGCGGGTGGAATCGTTGGTCGAGACGCCGCCGAAGACCGCCTTCTGCGTGAGCAGGTCGTCGAAAGTCCTGATCTTGGATTCCGCTCGAGACACGCACACGCGCGTGCCGTTGTTGGCGGTGCCGAGATAAAGCACCTTGGTCGGATCGAACAGGGCCTCGGCCTTTTCGTCGAGCAGTGGTCCCATGATCGCGCCCGGCATGATGGCGGCGACGGCGGTGCCGTCCTTGGGTGCGACCGTGCTGATGAAGCCTGCCGCCCGCGCGCTGCCGGCGCCCGGCATGTTCTTCGATACGATGGTCGGCTGACCGGGGATGTGGTTGGCAAAGTGGCGCGCGAGCGCGCGCGCATAGATGTCGTAGCCGCCGCCGGGCGGCGCCCCGATCAGGAGATCGATGCTTTTGCCGGCGAAGTAGTCGGCGGCGGAGGCGGACGCCAGCGCTAGCGTCGCAGCGGCGGCGAGCCCGCTCAGGCCGGCGAGAATGTGGGTCGTGGGACGCATCGGGAAATCTCCGCGGCCGCATGGTCGAACAGGTCGAGAAGGCTAAGTCATCCCTGACCCGCGGACAACTCGGCGGCGGCCGGATGTCGCGCGGCACGGCGCGCGATTGGCATGTGGCGGATCGAACGGGGAGGGGCTTCGTCCATCCGCGGGCACTCCGGATTGCACATCGACGCGGATGCAAAGCACGGCTAAACGGAGCGGTAGGTCCGCTCGGTCGCAACACTTCGGGATCGCGCCATGCTGCATAGACCCGGCGTTACGCAAAACCTCGCCCGCTTCGCCGTCGAAGCCCGCTGGGCCGACATTCCAGAGCCGGTCCGCCACCAGGCCAAGCGGGCGCTGCTCAATTTCTTTGCCGTGGCGTTGGCGGGTTGCCGCGCCGCTCCGGTGGAGATCGCCCTGAAGTCTCTTGCCGAGTTCTCGGCGGGCAGGCCGGCGACCGTGATCGGGCGAAGCGAGCGGATCGATGCGTTGAGCGCGGCGTTCCTGAACGCGGCAAGCGCCAACGTCCTCGATTTCGACGACACCCACGTTGCGACCGTCATTCATCCGACCGCGCCGGTCGTGCCGGCGCTCTTCGCGCTGGCCGAGCTGCGGCGCGTGAGCGGCGCCGACCTGCTGCTGGCGTTCATCCTCGGGGTCGAGATCGAATGCAGGATCGGCCGCGCCATTTCGCCCGGCCATTACGCCAAGGGCTGGCACATCACGGCCACCTGCGGCGTGTTCGGTGCCGCAACCGGCGCCGGCAAGCTCCTCGGGCTCGACCCCGAGCGCATGGTCTGGGCGCTCGCAAACGCCGCCACCCAGTCGTCGGGGCTGTGCGAATGCCTGGGCTGGGCGGCCAAGAGCATCGGCGTCGGCAATGCCGCGCGCAACGGCTTGTGGTCGGCGCTGCTGGCGGAGAAAGGATTCGAAGGCCCGCCGGAGCCGATCGCCGGGGTGCAGGGTTTTCTCAATGCGATGGCGGAGCCGCCGGAGTGGTCGTCCCTGACCGAAGGTCTCGGGGCCACGTGGGAGATCGGGCAAAACTCGATCAAGCCGTATCCCTGCGGCTTCGTGATCCATCCGTTCCTCGATTGCGTGCTGGACTGGCGGCGCGCGCACCCGACCGACGCGGTCGAGCGCGTCGTCCTGCGCGGGCACCCCCTGCTCAGCGACCGCACCGACCGGCCCGACATTGCGACCGGGCGCGAGGCGCAGGTCAGCGTGCAGCACGCCATCGCCGCCGCGCTGATATTCGGAACGGCGGGGCTCGACCAGTTCACCGACGCCTGCGCGCGCGATCCGTCGGTGATCGACATGCGGCGCAAGGTGGAGGTGGTGCGCGACCCCGCGGTCGCGACCATTGCGGCGGAGGTCGAGCTATGGACGGCGGATGGCCGCAGGCACGGCCTGTCGACGTCAGCGGGACGCGGCAGCCCGACCAACCCGATGAGCGACCGCGATCTCGAGGACAAGCTGCGCGCGGCCGCCGCGGGCTGGCGCTCCGGCTACGACGCGGCGCCGCTGATCGAGGCGATCTGGACGCTGGAGCGCAGCGCGGATGCATCGCGCCTGCTCGCGCTGACGCTGCCACGCTGAGGCTTACCCGGGCGGCGAGGGCGCGTTCGGCCGTCACACCTCCTTCGCCATCTCGCGCAGCTTGAACTTCTGGATCTTGCCCGTCGAGGTCTTCGGCAATTCCGCGAACACGACGAAGCGCGGGCATTTGTAGCTGGCGAGGTGCTTGCGGCACCAGGCGACGAGGTCGTCCGTCGTCGCGCTCTCGCCCGGCTTGAGCTCGACGAAGGCGCAGGGGGTTTCGCCCCATTTGTCATCGGGCTTCGCCACCACGGCGGCGGCCTGCACCGCCGGGTGCTTGTAGAGCGCGTCTTCCACTTCGATCGAGGAGATGTTCTCGCCGCCGGAGATGATGATGTCCTTGGAGCGGTCCTTGAGCTGGATGTAGCCGTCGGGATGCATCACGCCGAGATCGCCGGAATGAAACCAGCCGCCGGCGAAGGCCTTCTCGGTCGCCGGCCGGTTCTTGAGGTAACCCTTCATCACCACGTTGCCGCGGAACATCACCTCGCCCATGCTCTCGCCGTCCCACGGCACCGGTGCCATAGTTTCAGGATCGCGCACGTCGAGCGCCTCCAGCGGCACGTAGCGCACGCCCTGGCGCGCCTTCTTGGCGGCCTGCTCCGCCGGCGAAAGCGCGTCCCAGCCGCGGTGCCATTCGTTGACGGTGGCGGGGCCGTAGGTCTCGGTCAGCCCATAGAGATGGGTGACGTTGAAGCCCGCCGCCTTCATCGCCGCCAGCACGGCTTCGGGCGGCGGCGCCGCGGCGGTGAAGAACTCGACCACGTGCGGCAGCGGCTTCTTCTCCGCGGCCGGCGCGTTGAGCAAGGTCGCCATCACGATCGGCGCGCCGCACAGATGGGTGACCTTGTGGCCGGCAATGGCGTCGTACATCGCCGGCGCGCGCACCTGGCGCAGGCAGACATGGGTGCCGGCGACCACCGAGATCGTCCACGGGAAGCACCAGCCGTTGCAGTGGAACATCGGCAAGGTCCAGAGATAGACGCAGTGCTTGCCCAGGCTGCCGGTGAGCACGTTGCCGACCGCAAGCAGGTAAGCGCCGCGGTGGTGGTAGACCACGCCCTTGGGATCGCCGGTGGTGCCCGAGGTATAGTTGAGCGAGATCGCGTCCCATTCGTCGTCGGGCATCTTCCACGCAAAGTCGGCCTCGCCCGCCGCGATGAAATCCTCGTATTCGATCGGGCTGAGCCGCTCGCCCGCGCCGGTGAACTCGGGGTCGTCATAGTCGATCACCAGCGGCCTGCCCTTGGCGAGCGCGAGCGCCTCCTTGGCGAGCTTGGAGAACTCGCGGTCGGCGATCAGCACCTTCGATTCGGCGTGATCGAGCTGGAACGCGACGACGGCGGCATCGAGCCGGGTGTTGATGGTGTTGAGCACCGCGCCGCTCATCGGCACGCCGTAGTGGCATTCGAGCATCGCCGGCGTGTTGGCGAGCAGCGCCGAGACGGTATCGCCGCGCTTGATGCCGCGCCGCGCCAGCGCCGACGCAAGCCGGCGGGCGCGCGCGTAGAACTCGGCGTAGCTGCGCCGCAGCGGCCCGTGGATGATCGCGGTGTGAGCGGGAAATACGGCGGCCGCCCGTTCCAGGAACGACAGCGGGGTGAGCGGCTGGAAGTTCGCGGGATTGCGGTCGAGGTCGATGTCGTAGGCTGTCATGGCGGCCCTGCCGGGGTGAGCTTACGAACGGCAAGCCGGGCGATCAATGCGCGCGAGCGGCTGGAACGCGCGGCGCTTTAACCCGCGCGCACGGCGGCGATGCCTTGCCAGATCAAGGCCAGCGAGATGACGAGCATCAACAGATAGGTGACCTTGTAGAACAGCTCGGTCGGCGTCCGGCGCGCCAGCCACAGCCCGAGGAAGTTGCTGGCCACGGCGAACGGCAGCAGCACCGCCGAGGTCGCCAGCGTTCGCGGCGAGAACTGGCCGAGCGCGACATAGGGCACGAGCTTCATCACGTTCACCAGCGCGAAGAAGATGATGGTGGTGCCGATCAGGGTGAGCTTGTCGAGCCGCTGCGGCAGGATGTGCACCTGGTAGGGCGGGGCGCCGACCTGGATGATGGTCGAGGTGAAGCCGGCGAGCGCGCCCCAGAACATCCCCGCCCCGACGCTCGGCCGCCGCGGTTGCGCCGGCACATGGGCCAAAAACATATAGAGCACGAAGCAGATCCCGGTCACGCCGACGACGATCTCGACATAGGCGTTGGATACATGGGCGGCGAACAGCCAGGCGGCGCCGACGCCGACGACGGCGCCGGGCAGCAGCACCTTGAGATTCCATGCGCTCCATTCCCGGCGATACGCCCACGCCGAAATCGCGTCCTGGCACAAGAGGATCGGCAGCAGAATCGCCGCCGCCTGCAGCGGCGGCACCGACAGCGCGAGCAGCGGCGTCGAGATCATGCCGACGCCGGCGAAGCCGCCCTTGCCGAGGCCCAGCGCGACGATGGCGGGAATGCAAAGCAGGTAGAACAAGGGATCGGCGATGATGGTCATGCGGGCTGCAAGGGGTTGGCGTCTGCACTAGGGGTTTTTGCGCAGGGCGGCATCGCGATCGCTCACGCGCGCAGCATCTCTGTCAGCCCGCCGCGGATCAGCTCGACCGCGATCAGGAACATCAGCACATAGGCGATGCGGAAGAACAGGTCGGTCGGCGTCCGCCGCACGAGCCAGATGCCGGCATAGTTCGCGATCACCGCCAGCGGCAGCAGGATTGCGCCGATGGCGAGATTTTCGCCGGTGAGCTGACCGAGCGCGCCATAGGCCGGAATTTTCATCAAGTTGCTGGCGGCAAACAGGATCGTGAAGGTGCCGACATAGGTGAACTTGTCGAGCCGCTGCGGCAGCAGATGCATCTGCCAGGCCGGGCCGCCGGCATTGGCCAGCATGGTGGTGAAGCCGCCGACGACGCCGAACACGACGCCGGTCAGCGCGCCCGGCCGGGGCGCCAGGCGATCGAAGCGCGTGCCGAGCCAGTGGCGCAGCACGAAGGCGCCGGCGATGAGCCCGATCGCCAGCCGGACATGGGCGGCGGTGAGCGAGGCCGCGAACAATCCGGCGACGGCGATGCCCGCGGCCATGCTCGGAATCATGATCTTCAGGTTCCACGCACTCCAGTCGCGCCGATAGGTCCACACCGTGAGCGCGTCCTGCGCCAGCACCGTGGGCAGAATGATCGCGGCTGCCTGCAACGGCGGGACCTCGAGCGACATCAGCGGCAGCGCCATCACGCCGAGGCCGAAGAAGCCGCCCTTGGAGAGGCCGAGCAGGACCACCGCGACGACGGCGAGCAGATAGAACAGGGGATCGGCGATCACGGTTGCCAGGTTGCGTGAGGGCAGGAATTGGGTGAAGCACCCGGAGCGGGCGATCAAAGCGCAGGCGCGCGCCGCGCGCCAGCATTTTGCCGCATGGCCGAATTGCCGATCCGGCGCGGCTTGCAAACGCCTCGCGCGGCTTCACAATGGCCGCTCACGAAAGAGATCGGGTCGACCGCCGTTCTTGGGTCGGCGCGATCATCCGACGGGAGCAGAGCGCCATGGATGCCCGCACCAGCCGCTATCACGAGATCTATGCCCGCTGGCAGCGCGACCCGCAGGGCTTCTGGGGCGAGGCCGCCCAGGACATCGACTGGATCGAGCCGCCCAAGCAGGTGTTCGACCCGAACGCCGGGGTCTATGGGCGCTGGTTTGTGGGCGGCGTCTGCAACACCTGCTGGAACGCGGTCGACCGCCACGTGATGGCGGGCCGCGGCGAGCAGGCGGCGATCATCTACGATTCCCCGCTCGCCGGCCGCAAGCACACGATCAGCTATCACCGTTTGCAGGTCGAGACCCAGGTGCTCGCCGCGATCCTGCGCAATTTCGGCGTCGAGAAGGGTGATCGCGTGGTCCTCTATATGCCGATGGTGCCGGAGGCGGTGATCGCCATGCTCGCCTGCGCGCGCATCGGCGCGGTGCATTCGGTGGTGTTCGGCGGCTTCGCGGCGAACGAGCTCGCCACCCGCATCGACGACGCCAAGCCGAAGGTGATCCTGTCCGCGAGCTGCGGCCTCGAGGTAGGCCGCATCGTCAAATACAAGCCCCTGCTCGACGAGGCGATCCGGCTCGCCAGCCACAAGCCCGACGCGTGCCTCATCCTGCAGCGCCCGCAGGAGGAGGCAACGCTGGTCGCCGGCCGCGACCACGACTGGGCGAAGCTGCGCGACGAGGCCATCGTGTTCGCGCGCTCGGTCTACGATTGCGTGCCGGTCGCCGCCACCGATCCGCTCTACATCCTCTACACCTCGGGCACCACCGGCAGACCCAAAGGCGTGGTGCGCGACAACGGCGGCCACATGGTCGCGCTGAAATGGTCGATGCGGAACCTCTACGGCGTCGAGCCGGGTGAGGTGTATTGGGCGGCCTCCGACGTGGGCTGGGTGGTCGGGCACAGCTACATCGTCTACGCGCCGCTGTTCCACGGCTGCACCTCGATCCTGTACGAGGGCAAGCCGGTCGGCACTCCCGACGCCGGCGCGTTCTGGCGGGTCATTTCGGAGCACGGCTGCGCCGCCATGTTCACCGCGCCGACCGCCTTCCGCGCCATCAAGAAGGAGGACCCGCAGGGCAAATTCTTCGCGCGCTACGACCTCACGAAATTCCGCACGCTCTTCCTCGCCGGCGAGCGCGCGGATCCGGACACGCTGGCCTGGGCGGAGAACCTCTTGAAGAAGCCGGTGATCGACCATTGGTGGCAGACCGAGACCGGCTGGGCGATTGCCGGCAATCCGGTCGGCCTCGGGCCGCTGCCGGTGAAGCACGGCTCGCCGACGGTGGCGATGCCCGGCTACGACCTGCGCGTAGTCGACGAGACCTGCAAGGAAGTGCCGGCGAACACCATGGGCTCGATCGTCGTCAAATTGCCGCTGCCGCCGGCGTGCCTGCCGACGCTGTGGCAGCAGGACGACTGGTTCAAGCAGAGCTACCTCGCCGAGTTCCCCGGCTACTACAAGACCGCCGACGCCGGCTTCAAGGACGAGGACGGCTACATCTACGTGATGAGCCGCACCGACGACATCATCAACGTCGCGGGGCACCGGCTCTCGACCGGCGGCATGGAGGAGGTGCTCAGCGGCCACCAGGACGTCGCCGAATGCGCGGTGATCGGCATCAAGGACAGCCTCAAGGGCGAGATCCCATGCGGCTTCGTCGTGCTCAAAGCCGGCGTGAACCGACTGCCCACCGAGATCGAAACCGAATGCGTCGCGCTGGTGCGGGAGAAAATCGGGCCGGTCGCGGCTTTCAAGCTGGCGATCACGGTCGGGAGGCTGCCGAAGACGCGCTCGGGCAAGATCCTGCGCGGCACCATGAAGAAGATCGCCGACGGCGAGCCCTGGACCATGCCGGCCACGATCGACGATCCGGCGATCCTCGACGAGATCGGCAGCGCGCTGAAGGGCAAGGGTGTGGGGGCCTAGTCCGGGCTGCCATGCCCGCCCCCGGGCGGGTCGGGAGCAGGTGCCGGGGGAGCATCCAGCAGTCACACGGTCGGTGGGACGCGAGCCCTACTTGGCGGTGAGCAGTTTAACGCACGCCTGCGCCACTGCCGCATTGCTGGCCGAGCTGCCGCCCGGCAACGTTGCCCAACCGCCCTTCTCGATGAACACGGCCTGGTTCGACGAACTGGCTTTCATCAACTCGACCTTGTTCTTCTCCGCATCTGCCGCGTGCCGGAACTTGTCCACGCAGATGGGCGCGAGCGCCTCGACCACGGCCGCGGCGGCGCTTTGCTTGGCCATCTCTTTCGCCGTGCCTTCGCGCATCCATCCGAGAGAGTGAAATCCCACGACCACGGTGACTACCGCTCCGATCGCGGCGCCCAGTAGAATCCGCTTGAGCGAGTCGTCGTCCAATATCGACAATTGTGACATGGCGTTTCCCTTGCACCGGCTGGTCTTGCCGCGAGAACAACGGACACCCGGATGGGTCCCGGTCGATAAGTTGGTTGCAAGGCCCGGCCGCTTTGAGCTGGCGTTTCGGGGCGCCGTCATGAAGCACTCATTCGAGGCCAAAGTCGAATGTATTCTTCAGCGCGGCGACGTGGTCACTTCGCCGCACGGGGACACCTCAGCCAGTCGCGAGCGCAGGGCGCTCGCCTCTCCCCAGGATCGACAATCCGGTGATATGGGAAGGAAATCGGCGCCGCGTTGAGGGGCAAGGGGACCATCCCATGACGAAGGGAGCCACGTGACCGAGCAGAGCGACTTTCGCATCCGCGCGATGCGCCCCGACGAGATCGCCATTGCCGGCGACTGGGCAGCGGCCGAAGGCTGGAATCCGGGGCTCGCCGATGCCGCCTGCTTCGCCACCGTGGACGCGGAAGGCTTCTTCATCGGCGAGCTCGACGGCGCTCCGGCCGCGACCATCTCCTGCGTCAACTACGACGCGCGCTTTTCTTTCCTCGGCTTCTACATCGTGCGGGGAGACCTGCGCGGACGCGGCTATGGCTTGCGCATCTGGAATGCGGCCATCGCGCATGCGGGAGCGCGCGTGATCGGCCTCGACGGCGTGGTGGCGCAGCAGGACAACTACAGGAAATCCGGCTTCCGCCTCGCCTACGCCAATGTGCGCTACGGCGGCATCATCGCCGCTCCCTCTGCGCCGCCGGCCGGCGTGGTCCCGCTGGCCCAAATCCCGTTCGCTGCCGTCGAGGCGGACGACGCCACGGTCTTCCCGGCGCCGCGCGCGGCCTTCTTGCGCGCCTGGATCGACGCTCCGGGACACCTCGGACGCGCGCTCATGCGCGACGGCAGGCTCGCCGCCTGGGGCGTGATCCGGCCGTGCCGGACGGGCTGCAAGATCGGCCCGCTCGTCGCCGACGACCGTGCCGCGGCCGAGACCGTGCTCGCGGCGCTGCTGGGTGCGGTGGGCGCCGGCGAGGTTTTTCTCGACGTTCCCAGCGTCAATCACGCGGCGGTCGCGCTCGCCGAAGACCTAAAGCTCGCGCCGGTGTTCGAGACCGCGCGCATGTATACTGGCGCGATCCGCCCGCTGCGGCTCGATCGGGTGTTCGGTGTCACGACGTTCGAGTTGGGGTAATGCGCGCCGGGCTGCGCTGAAACGACACGGCGCCGGGCGCTGGCCTTGATCATCGCGCTCGACGAAAGTGAGGGTCGAACCGTCACGCCGGCGTCACGGCCGTCCGAGCATGGAGGCTTCCACATGTCGCATCCCCGTCGTCTCGGCGTTTTCGTCGGCGTGCTCGCGGCGACCTCGACCATGCTCGTCGTTCCCGCCGCCGCGGAGGGCGTGGCCGAGTTCTACAAGGACAAGACGATCGCGATCCTGATGGGGACCGGGCCGGGCGGCAGCTACGATCTCTACGGCCGCACCATCGCCGAGCATCTCGGGCGGCATATTCCCGGCCATCCCACCATCATCGTCGAGCACATGCCGGGCGCGGGCGGCGTCATCGCCGGCAACCACATCTACAGCGTGGCGCCGCAGGACGGCAGCAAGATTCTGCTCTCGCACGCCTTGCCGCTGGTGGAGAAGCTGCAGTCGAGCGACAAGATCCGTTTCGAGACCCGGAAGTTTCAATGGCTCGGCGCCTACGACGCCATCGCGCAGACGATGACGCTCTGGCACGCCGCGGCGGCCAAGACCGTCGACGAGCTCAGGACCAAGGACCTGGTCATCGGCTCGTTCAACAACACCCACCTCACCTACCAATGGGCGATGCTGCTAAAGACCGTGCTCAACGCGAACTACAAGGTCATCACCGGTTATCGCGGGGGCAACGACCTCAACTTGGCAATGGAGCGCGGCGAAATCGACGGCTGGACCGCCTCGTGGGAAAATCTCGTCGGCACCCGGCCGCAATGGCTGGCGGAGAAGAAAGTGAATCTGCTGGTCCAGTTCACGCTCGAGCGGCAAGCCGAGTTGCCGGACGTGCCCACCCTGATCGAGCTGGCCCCGCCCGACAAGAAGGACGTAGCGCAATTCATCACCTCGGGCACGCCGATCGCGCGCGCCATGGCGGTGGGGCCGCGCGTGCCCGCGGACCGCGTCGCCGCGCTGCGCGCGGCGTTCGACGCGCTCATGGCCGATCCGCAATTTCTGGCCGACGCCAGGAAACGCAAGCTCGAAATCCATCCCCGCAACGCCGCCAAGACCCACGCGCTGGTGGACACGATCGCTTCCGCCTCGCCCGACCTCGTTGCGCGGGTCAAGACGGCGATCGGCCAGGATGACGGCGGGCGGATGTAGGGTGAAGGGCGTTGAAGAATGAACCTGTCGGCACATTCGTGATCTCCCTCTCTATGGGAGGGGGAGGCGACCGAATTTGCCGATAGGTCATCCGCTCCAGCCGGCCGCCGGGCGCAAGCGCGTACCTATTCCTGCTTGCCGCCGATCTGCTTGAGCTTGGCGAACACGGCGTCGACGTTGAGCTCGTCGGCCGGCTTCTTCTCCTCGGGCTCGGGCTCGCGGCGAATGGTGGTCTCCGACGCCGGCAGCAGCGTGGCGCCCTGGTCCTCGGCGTCGACGGGCTTTTCCTTGGCGGCGCGGTGCACCTCGAGGTCGAGGTCGATCTGCGAGCACAAGCCCAACGTGACTGGATCCATCGGCTGCAGATTCGGCGCGTTCCAATGCGTGCGCTCGCGGATCGCCTGAATGGTCGACTTGGTGGTGCCCACCAGCCGCATGATCTGGCTGTCCTTGAGCTCGGGATGATTGCGCACCAGCCAGAGGATCGCATTCGGCCGGTCCTGGCGGCGCGAGACCGGCGTGTAGCGCGGGCCTTTCTTCTTCTTGGCCTCTGGCAAACGGACCTTGGGGTCGAGCAGCTTGAGCCGGTAGTCCGGATCGGCGACCGCCTTGTCGATCTCCTCGCGGCTGAGCTGGCCGGTCAGCACCGGATCGAGCCCCTTGATGCCCTGCGCCGCATCGCCGTCGGCGATCGCCTTCACCTCGAGCGGGTGAAGCTTGCAGAAGTCGGCGACCTGATCGAACGAGAGCGCGGTGTTCTCGACCAGCCACACGGCGGTCGCTTTGGGCATCAGCGGTGCTGCTACCATGGTAAATCTCCTCTGCGCTCCGCCCGCCCTCGGAGGCGAAGCTTGGATGTCATCGGTGATGACGGAAGTGGCGGGAATATAGGCATTCCTGCCGGCCCGGCGCAATGGGGCAGGCCAGCGTGAACTGTCATTCCCCGGAATGCCCGCGGAAAGAGTTGAGCCTCTATCCCAGCGTCGGATCGAGCACGATCTTCCCCGGCGATTCACCCGATTCGACCAGCCGATGCGCCTCGGCGGCGCGCGACAGCGGCAGAATCCGCTCGATCTGCGTGTGGATCTTGCCTTCGGCAGCGGCGGCGAAGCATTTCGGCACGTCGGGCGGGTGATAGCCCGGTCTGCCCTTGATGGTGATGCGCTTGTGGTAGAGGTGGGAAAAGTCGATGGTGACGTTCGGCCCGGCGTGGGCGCCGGCGGTCACCAAACGACCGTCGAAACCGATGGCGCGAAAAGCCGCGGGCAGCACCTTCGGGTTGGCGATGTTGTCGTAGAGCACGTCGACGCCTTTGCCGTCGGTGAACGCCATCACTTCGGCATAGAGATCGCGCGCGTTGTAATTGATGGCGCAATCGGCGCCGAGCTCGCGCCCGATTTTTGCGCGCGCGTCGGAACCGGCGGCGGCGATCACCTTGGCGCCGATCACGTTCTTGGCGATTTGGATGCCGATCGAGCCGAGATTGCCGCCGGCGCCCATGACCAGCACGGTCTCGCCGGCCTTGAGTTCGGCGACGTTGAACAGCAGATTCCAGGCGGTTGGCACGTGACGCATCACCACCGCGGCATGATGAAAATCGAGCCGGTCGGGAAGCTCGATCGCGGCGCAGGCCGGCACTGCGACCAGTTCGGCGAAGCCGCCAGGGCGCTTGATGCCCATCATGCCGGTGGGGCCGCGATAGCCCGCATCGTCCTCGGGGCAAACGTCGAGCGGCATGACGCCGGCGGCGGCGACGCGCATTCCCCTGCGCCAGCGTGTGACCCCGGCTCCGACCGCATCGATCACCCCCGCACAATCGACCCCGGGAATGAGCGGCAGCGTCGGTCCGCGCGCCGTCTCTTTGCCCGCGCGCAGGCTCACGTCGAGCACGCGGTTGACCGTGGCGGCATGAATGCGGATGCGAATTTCGCCCGCGCGCGGCTCGGGATCCGGCACGTCCTCATAAGCCAGAACCTCCGGCGGGCCGTAGCGGTGGATGACGATTGCTTTCATGCGGGTCCCTTTGGCTTCACAAGCGGTGCGCCGCTGAGCGTGGCCCGCCGCGGACCGAAACGGTCTCGGCGGGCGGCGCGCGTCGCAACGCACGCGAAAGCTGGTTGGATTGATGTCAATCGATCTTGATGCCGGCGTCGCGCACGATGCGCTCCCATTTGGCCGCGTCGGCTTTGACCAGATCGGCGAATTCGGACGCGGTCATCGTGGCAGGATCGATGAAGTTGGCCGTGAGCCGCTTGCTGGCGTCCGCATCGCGGGCGAGATCGCGCACATAGCCGTTGAGCTGCTCGACGATCTCCCCAGGGGTTCCGCGGGGAGCGAACAGCGCGAACCAGGTCGAGGTCTCGAAGCCGGGAAATCCCTGCTCGGCGAAGGTCGGCACGTCGGGCAGATAGGGCGCGCGGCGGGGCGTCGCGGCCCCGAGGATACGCAGCTTGCCCTGGCGGACGAATTCGATGTGGGGTCCCATCGACACGAACGTCACCTGCACGTCGCCGCCCAGCACGGCCGCGACCGCGGGCGCAGTCCCGCGGAACGGCACGAACACCAGCCGCAATCCGGAGCGGCGGTTGAATTCGTGCGCCGCGAGGTCGGGCGTCGTGCCCACGCCCGCCGATGCGTAGCTCACTTTATCCGGCTGCGCCTTGGCGTAGGCGATGAACTCCTGCAGCGTCGTCACGGGCACATTGCTGTTCATGACGAGAAACAGCGGGACCGTCCCGATCGCCCCGACCGGCACGAGGTCGTGCAACGGGTCGTAGGGCATGTGCCGCATCAGCTGGGGATTGATGACGATGTTGCCGGTGTTGGCGACGCCGAGGGTGTAGCCGTCCGGCGCGGCCTTGGCGACCGCGTCCATGGCGATGTTGCCGCTCGCGCCCGGACGGTTGTCGACCACCACCGGCTGGCCGGTCGCGCCGGTGATATGGGCGCCGAGAATGCGGGCGGCGAGATCGGTGATACCGCCGGCCGAGGTCGAGACGATAACCTTGAGCGGTTTGGACGGGTAGCTCTGGGCGAATGCGGAAAGGGCGGTGAGGACGGCAAAGGCCAGGATTGCCGGCGCACGGATAACGTTCATCAGAGACTCTCCGAAGTCGGTTTCGATACCGGTATTGCGATTCTGGACCGCTTCGTTCCATTCGCCGGGCCGTCATTCCGGGGCCCGCGCCAATAAAGCGTCGCGGCGATAACAGTGCAAGCATTGTTGCAAACACCCGATTGCGCGGGCCGTTGGAGGGCCGCATGCTGATGCCTTGCACCGAGGGGCGGAGCCACATGGACCTGAACGACAAATATGCCTGCGCCGAGCTGATCCAGGCCTGGGGTCTCTACCGCGACCAGGGCAAGTGGCCGCAGCTCCTGGCCACCTTCGTGCCGGAGGGCGAGATCGCGGTCTCCTGGTTCAGCGGCAGCTTTCGCGAATTCGTCGAGCGTTGCCGGCGGAGCTTCGAGGCGGGGCAGCGCTCCAAGCACCAGATCTTTCCTTCAACCGTGCGCGTCGCCGGTGACCGCGCGCTGGCGGAGACCAACGTCGTCATCCTGGTGCGCCAGAAGATCGGCGGCGTGCTCGCCGACATGACGTCCTATGCGCGCTTCCTCGACCGGGTGGAACGCAGGGACGGCCGCTGGGCGATACGCGAGCGCGCCTCCGTCTACGAGCGCGACCGGCTCGATCCGGTCGAGCCGTCTGAGGCGTTCGACAAATTGTTCGCGGCGAGCGACCTCTCGGTCTATCCCGAGGCCTACCGCTACATGGCCGCGCGGCTCGTCGCCGCCGGCCGCGAACTTGCGCCGGTCGTGCATTGCGACGGCGCCGCGCACACCGCCCAGCTCTACGCCCGCTACGAGGCGTGGTTGCGCGGGACGTAGCCGGAACCCGTGGGAAGGTCAGGCCAGGACCCTCGCTTGACAGAAGTGGGGCACAAGCCCCATGTCGGGTGCGCCGCCAAAGCGCCCACGCGAGGCCCTGATGACCGCGTCGCCCGCCCCTGAAACCGACCGCAAGCCCCCGCTGAAGGTGCTGCTGTGCTCTCCGCGCGGCTTCTGCGCCGGGGTCGTGCGCGCCATCGACACGGTCGAGCGGGCGCTCGCGCGCTACGGCGCGCCGGTCTATGTGCGCCATGAGATCGTGCACAACCGCTACGTGGTCGAAAGCCTCAAGGCCAAGGGCGCCGTGTTCGTGGAAGAGCTCGACGAGATTCCCGACACCGGCGCGCCGGTGATTTTCTCCGCGCATGGAGTTCCGAAGTCGATCCCGGCCGAGGCGCAAAGGCGCAACTTCTTCGCGCTCGACGCCACCTGTCCGCTGGTCACCAAGGTCCACCGCGAGGCCGAGATCCACCACAAGCGCGGACGCGAGATCGTGCTGATCGGCCATGCCGATCATCCCGAAGTGGTCGGCACGGTCGGGCAGTTGCCGGCGGGGGCCATCACGCTGCTCCAGTCGGTCGACGAGGTCGCGAATTTCGTGCCGCGCGATCCCGGCCGCCTCGCCTATGTGACGCAGACCACGCTCTCGGTCGACGATACCGCCGACATCGTGGCGGCGCTGCGGGCGCGCTTTCCGCACATCCATGGGCCGCACAAGGAAGACATCTGCTACGCCACCACCAACCGCCAGGAGGTGGTCAAGAAGGTGGCGCCCATGGTCGAGGCCATGGTCGTGGTCGGATCGCCCAATTCCTCCAATACCCAGCGCCTCAAAGAGGTGGCCGAGCGCGCCGGCTGCCCGCGCGCGGCCCTGGTGCAGCGCGCCGAGGAGATCGATTGGTCGGTGTTCGGTTCGATCTCGAGCCTCGGCATCACCGCCGGCGCTTCGGCGCCGGAGGTCCTGGTCGAGGAGGTCATCGGCGCCTTCGCCAAGCGCTATGCCGTGAGCGTGGAGACCATTACCACTGCCGACGAAGACATGTTTTTTCCGTTGCCGCGAGTGCTGCGAGGTACCGAGGCGGCGGAGTAATCATGGCGGTCTACACCGATGTGGTGGCGGAAGACCTCGCGGCCTTTCTCGCCGGTTACGACATCGGAGAGCTGCTCGCCTACAAGGGCATCGCCGAAGGGGTCGAGAACTCGAATTTCCTCGTCCATACCAGTCGCGGCTATTTCATCCTCACCCTCTACGAGAGGCGCGTGGCGGCGACCGACCTGCCGTTCTTTCTAGGCTTGATGGAGCACCTGCACGCGCGCGGCATCACCTGTCCGCAGCCGGTCAAGAACAAGCGCGGCGAGGTGCTGGGTCACGTCGCCGGCCGCCCGGCAGCGATCATCACATTCCTCGACGGCATGTGGATCCGCCGGCCGTCGCCGGGCCATTGCGCCGCGCTCGGCGCGGCGTTGGCGCAACTGCATCTTGCCGGCCTCGATTTCAACTGCCGCCGCGCCAACGCGCTGTCGGTCAAAGGCTGGCGCCCGCTGTACGAGACTTGCAGCCGGCGGGCGGACGAGGTGCGGCGCGACCTGACGCAATTTCTCGCCGCCGAGCTTGCGCACCTCGAGACCGCGTGGCCGCGAAACCTGCCAGACGGCGTGATCCACGCCGATCTCTTTCCCGACAACGTGTTTTTCCTCGGCAACAAGCTGTCCGGATTGATCGACTTCTATTTCGCGTGCACCGACGCGCTCGCCTATGACGTCGCGATATGCCTCAATGCCTGGTGCTTCGAGACCGATCACTCCTACAACGTGACCAAGGGCAAGAGCCTGCTGCAAGCCTACGCCCAGGTGCGGCCGCTGACGGAGGAGGAGCGCGACGCATTACCGCTGCTCGCCCGCGGCGCCGCCTTGCGCTTTCTCCTGACCCGCCTGGTCGACTGGCTCGACGTGCCGCCGGGGGCGCTGGTGCGGCCCAAGGATCCGCTCGAATATTACCGCAAGCTGCGCTTCCACCAGGCGGTCGGGAGCGTGCGCGACTACGGGATCGAGGGATGAGCGAGCCGCACGTCGTCGTCCACACCGATGGCGCCTGCTCGGGCAATCCGGGCCCCGGCGGTTGGGGCGCGATCCTCGCCTTTGGCGATCATGAGCGGGAATTGAAGGGCGGCGAGGCCCACACCACCAACAACCGCATGGAGTTGATGGCGGCGATCGCGGCGCTCGAAGCGCTCAAGCGGCCGTGTCTCGTCGACCTCCACACCGACAGCCAATATCTGCGCAACGGCGTGATGTCGTGGATCAACCAATGGAAACGCAACGGCTGGCGCACCGCCGACAGGAAGCCGGTCAAGAATATCGACCTGTGGCAGCGGCTCGATGCGCTGTTGTCGCGGCATCGCGTGCGCTGGCACTGGCTCAGGGGCCATGCCGGCCACGCCCTCAACGAGCGGGCCGATCAGCTTGCGCGCGACGGCCTGCAGGAGGCCCGAGCAGGCAACCGGGCGCGGGAACGGACGGAACGTTCGTCGACGACCAAGCCGATCGACGGCGGCAACGAGCGCTAGACGGAGCGTGATGCCGGAAAGCCGCAGACTTTTCGAAGAAGATCATGCGACCAAACAAGTGCCAGCAAAATCGCGATGTGATCCGAAGCGATTCCGCTCTAGGCGGTCAATAACTTGGCGCAAGCCTGGGCGATGGCGAGGTCGGGTGAGGTCATGCCGGGGAATGTCGCCCAGCCGCCCTTCTGGATGTAGGAGTCCTGCATCCAGGAGCTGACTTTCTTAAACTCCGCCATGTTCTGTGCGGCATCGGGGCCACCGCGGAATTTGTCGGCACACATGGGCGCAAGAACTGCCACCAGGGCCGCACTGGCATTTTTCTCGGCCATTTGTTTTGCGGTGCTTCCGAGCGTCCACCCGCCCCAACCGAAGCCGATGACCACGGTTGCGACAAAGCCGACGAAGGCTCCCTGCAAGAGACGCGTGAGTGATTCGCCTTGCAGAATGGAAGGTAACTGCATGCGAGTTCCTTTCGCCCGACATCATTCGGTGCGAGGACAACGGACACCCGGATGGGTTCCGGTCGACAAGTTGAATTGAAGGGCCGGCCGCTTTGAGCTGGCGTTTCGGTGGCTGACATGGTGCACTCTTTTACCGCCGCTGTCGATGGCGAGATCGGTCTTCCCCCCGCAACCCGTCCGCGTCGAAATGCCCCGAACCGGTCGAAGTTCTTCGTCCTCGACATTCCCGCAACTCTCTCATGATACTTCGAGCTCGAGTTCGAGCGAGCGATTTGTTTCGACCCGGAAGGGTGCAAGCGCATGACGGTTTACGTTGCCGACATCAACGGCAGGGGCGTTGCCGCTTTCCAAGCAGATAGCGGGCCAGAGGCCGAACGGCTCGTGCGCGACCGCGTCTTTCGCGATGACCTCATGGTGCTGGCGACCGGCGGCCTGCCGTTGTGGGACGGCATGGCGAACATCCAGGTCCGTCACGCGCGCCCCGAGGAAGCGGCAAAATGGCGAGCATCGCGCGCCAAGGCGATCCGCGATGGCAATATCGAAGCAAAAGAGGAAGCGTGGATCGCCTTCCTCGTTGCGCTCACCGATTCGGGCCGACGTAGACGGTGATCAAACCGGGGCGTAGCTCATCGTTCGATGCGATATGCGATTTAGATTGTATTGAGTGCGATATTCTGCGAGCGTGCACATGTCAGGTATCGTTTCGAGCAATTGATGGGACACGCGAAGTATGACACCAGAAGTCATTTCAAGAATTGTGGTCGGTCCTTACGGGCTGCACGCATTTGGCGCTTTGGTGCTTGCCCTCTTTGTCGCATTTCTCTGGGTGTTCAACTACACGACATTCTTTTGAGCGCCAGCGCGACCGCAGGCGATCGGTTCAGAAGTCGTTGCTGTCCAGATCGTAAGAGCCCTTGCGGCCACGGGCATAGACTTTGGCCGCGATGGCGTGGATCAAGTCGCGGTTCGCATCAAAGGCGCTGAGCAGTCCAGCCGCGTCGGCCCGCATGCTGGGATGAACCCGCTTCAACGCGTCTTCAGTCACGAAAAACGATGCCTCCATCGCGCTATCGTGCCCCCAAAATCGCACGGCCCGCCGCGTCGCGTCGTACGAGCGGCTTTGATTCGGGAAACTCAGCGGCATGATCAGGAGCGTCGCGGCACGGCAAGCGCAGCCGACCGCGCCGGCGGTATGGGAGGCAGTCCGTCAAGCCAGTCGTCGTGGCGGGCGCGATCGAGCAACGATCGCTGCATGCGCAGCAGCAACTCGCGATCCGCCGCCGATCTGGCGTTCGCAGCGAAAAAGCCACATGCGGCCGCGTGGCGGCGATGTGCCGATACCTTGGATAACTGGCTTGTGGACACCGCGCTCTCCTTGCGTTGCAGGCGGGAGCGCGACTGTCTCTCGGTCATCGGCGCCCGCGTCCGTCATCACGATGTCTTCGCATGCCGATAATTTGATAAGTATACACCCGTTTCAGCTTCAGAACTAAACAATTCTTGCAGGCAACGGTGGCGTGGTCGGCGAGAACCGGCATCGGCAGGTCTCTTTCACCGGCTTGCAAAGAAATGACGGCTTTGCCCCGCCGCAAGCTATCGATCCGCTTCGGCGTCTTGGACCTGCGCCGCTTGCAGGTCGAAAGGATCAACCGTCACCATCTCGAGCGCGCGATGAGATTGCGCCGGCACGAAGATCATGGTCGAAACTCTGCGGTAGACGGGAAACGACAGTCCGTCGATCAACTCTTCGTCCGTGACCACTTGATACTCCCCCGGCGGCAATACGCGATCCACTCCCTTCAGGAAAAAAGGATGAACGAACTTCATCGTTTTCCGGCGCGTACGCGTGATCATGGGATCGGAGCTGCAGAACGTCGAACCAGGGGAAAGTCGTCGCGATGGTACAGGACGCCCATGCCGGCGCTGTCGAATCGTTGCTCCCCAATTTGCAGATAGATGCCCGCAGGATGCTCTCGTCCAAGCTCCTCGATCGCAAATCGAATGGCTTCAGCCGCAGCCGCAAATCGTCGGTATCTCACGCGTCCTCCCCCGGACTTCCAACTTCCGATCGAAAAGAGTTCCGCCGCGTCCAAGTATTCGAAATGCTTCATCCGCCGAGTCCGCGGCTCAAGGTTTGTGTGTGACGTCCGGCTCGTTGCATGACGACCGCTGCTACGCCAAGGCAGACGGCAATCGCGATTGCGATGGCGAACAGGGCGATCCACATCTCACGTCATTTCTGTAAGGGGGGACGAGTCATCGAACGATCTGCCTGTCCGGTTCCGCCACCGCCGTTTTGGCGCGGTTGAATTGAAGCTACATTCGCCATGTAAGCAGCTCCAAAATGAAGATGAATTATCACTTGAACGAAGACATTTAAATTATCCGGATATGTAAGAATGAAGGGCGTAAAAACTAGTCCTCGTCAGGGAAATACGAGTAAAATCACAAGTAGAATACACTCGGATGCTATGGACGATAGCAGCCAAATGCACTATCTGAAGTCCGTCCGCCGGCGGCGGATGCCCGCGGTGGGCTCCTGCCTGGGAATGTCGATGCGGGGGTACAACCAAGGTGGCAAAGCGCCGCTTTCAACTCGTCCTGATCAAGCCGTCGCATTACCACGATGATGGATACGTCATCCGCTGGTGGCGCGCGCTGATCCCGTCCAATTCGCTCGCCTCGGTCTATGGTCTCGCGCTCGACTGCGCGCAGCGGCAGGTGCTCGGCCCGGACGTCGAACTCGACATCGAGCTCATCGACGAAACCAACACGCGCGTCAATATTCCGAAGCTGATCCAACGCTTTCGGAAACACGGCCGCTTCGGGCTGCTGGCCCTGGTCGGCGTGCAGTCCAATCAATACCCGCGCGCGCTCGATATCGCGCGCCCTTTCCGCGCGGCCGGCATTCCGATCGCGCTCGGCGGCTTCCACGTCTCCGGCTGCCTGTCGATGCTCGACGGCACCGCCATCGACCTCGATCTCGCGCGGGAGCTCGGCATCTCCATCTTTGCCGGCGAAGCCGAGGAGCGGCTCGAAATCGTGCTCCAGGACGCCGCGCAGGGCCGCATGCAGCCGCTCTACAATTTCATGAAGGATTTACCGTCGATCGGCGGCACGCCGATACCGTTCCTGCCGCATCAATTCGTGCGGCGCACCGCCGGTACCAATACCAGCTTCGATGCCGGCCGCGGCTGCCCGTTCCAATGCTCGTTCTGCACGATCATCAACGTGCAGGGTCGCAAGTCGCGCTACCGCTCCCCCGACGATATCGAAAAGATCGTGCGCGACAACTGGGCCCAGGGCATCTCACGCTTCTTCATCACCGACGACAATTTCGCTCGCAACCGGGAATGGGAGGCGATCTACGATCGGCTCGCCCAGTTACGCGAGGTCGACAAGATTCCGCTCGGCCTCATGATTCAAGTGGACACGATGTGCCACAAAATCCCGAACTTCGTGGAGAAGTCGAAGCGTGCGGGCGTCACCCGCGTCTTCATCGGACTCGAAAACGTCAACCCGGACAATCTGGTCGCCGCCAAGAAGAAGCAGAACAAGATCACCGAATATCGCAAGATGCTGCTGGCCTGGAAGGCGCAGGGCATCTTCACCTATGCCGGCTATATTCTCGGCTTTCCCGGCGACACGCCGGAATCGATCCGGCGCGACATCTCCATCATCCAGCGCGAACTTCCGCTCGACATGCTCGAGTTCAATATCCTGACCCCGCTTCCCGGCTCCGAAGATCACAAAGTGCTGTGGAACAAGGGCATCGCCATGGATGCCGATCTCAACAAATACGACCTCGAGCACGCCGTCACCGACCATCCGAAAATGACGCGGGCGCAGCTGGAGGCGATCTACCAGGAGGCGTGGTCGCTCTATTACACGCCGCAGCACATCGAGACGCTGCTGCGACGGGCATTGGTCACCAATATCCCGTTGCTGAGCTTCCTCAAGGTGCTGGTGCAATTCACGACCATGATGCAGGTTGAAAAGGTGCACCCGCTGCAAAGCGGACTGTTCCGGCTCAAGCATATCGCGGAGCGCCGGCCCGGATTGCCGGCGGAATCCGTGCTCGCCTTCTATCCGCGCAATATCGCGACCTTGATCGCCAACAATTTGAAACTGGCGGCGACCATCTGGTGGATGTTCCGGCTCAAGCGCCGCATCGAGCGCGACCCGAACCGGCATCGCTACATGGACCAGGCGCTCACGCCGGTGCGGGAGGATGACGAGGAGACCCTCGACCTCCTCACCAAGACCGACGGCGCAAAAGCCGCCATCGCGCACCAGAAGCGGGTGGAGGAGCTCACCCGGACGAGCGCCGCGTAGTTGACGTGATGACAGGCGCTCTCTTCGTCATGCCCGGACTTGTTCCGGGCATCCACGTCTTTCGTGCTGTGGCCAAGACGTGGATGGCCGGGAGCGAGCCCGGCCATGACCGGTCGAAGTGTGCGTCTCGACCCAAGCAATCAAAGTTGCTTGAGAAGGGCATCGCCGCCGGACACCTCGACCTTGCCCGGCGCTTCCTCGATGTTGAGCTTCTTCACCACGCCGTCCTCGACCAGCATGGCATAGCGCTTCGAGCGCGTGCCGAGCCCGTTGCCCGACCCGTCGAAGGTCAGGTCGATCGCCTTGGCGAACTCGCCGTTGCCGTCGGCCAGGAACTCCATCTTGTCGGCGGCGCTCGCCTTCTTCCAGGCGTCCATGACGAAAACGTCGTTGACGGCGGTGACGGCGATGGTGTTGACCCCCTTCGCCTTGATGGCATCGGCGTTCTGCGCGATCGAGGGAACGTGCATCTTGTGGCAGGTGCCGGTGAAGGCGCCCGGCACCGCGAACAGGGCGACCTTCTTGCCCTTGAAGATGTCATCGGTAGTCTTCCACGCCGGCCCTTCCGGCGTCATCACGCGAAACTTCGCCTCCGGCAGCCGATCGCCGACCTTGATGGGCATGATGGTCATCCTCTCGCTGATGTTGAGCCTTGCCTTGGAGGCGCATCCCGATTGGGTTGAAGCGCCCTAGATTCTTTGATTTTGCGCATGTTCTGTTCGGAAAACCGGTTCCCACTTTTCCGGAACATGCGCTAGCCTCGCCCCCGCCGCTCGGAGGTCCGATCGCACGGGCTCGCCGGCCCCAAATTAGCGCGCCTAGCGAATTAGTCGAGACGGGTCACGACCTCGATCGCGCCATCGCCCGCGACCGCGGTCAGAGTGACGAGAGCGCCCTCGTATCCGGCGCCCGCGGGTGCGCCATCGAGCGCGAAGGCGAAGCGCCGCAATCCGGCCGGCGCGCCGTCGACCGCCTTCGGCACCGGCAGTGCCCAATCCGGCGTCGGTCCCTCGGCGAACAGCGCAACGGCGGCGCCGGCGGGCGCTGCCACATCGACGACGACCCGCGGCCGGTCCGGTGCGGCCTCGCGCCGGACCGATTTGATCGCAAGCATCGAGCCTTCGCCCAGCGTGGCCTTTCTCGGTACCCGCGCCTCGGCCGCGGCGAGCGCGACGTCCTGGGACGAGGGTTTGCCGGTGAGCACCAACTCGACCGTGCCTTCGGCCGGCACGCACAGCTTCTCGCATACCGCATAGCCGAGCTTGAGACGCAGCGTCACCGGCTTCGCCCTATCCTGCGGCACGACCGCAAGCGGCAGGATCACGTCGCCGCCATATCCAATCACGATCAAGTCCTGTTCGACCATCTGCTGCGGCGCCGGCCACAGCACCTCGATCGCCTTGACGTTCTGCGACCCCGCAAAGTCGAAGCGCGGCGGTACGCCGGCGTCGCCGGGATAGCGCCAATAGGTATGCCAGCCCGGCTTGAGCCTGATCTCGAGGCCGGCACGCACCGGTGCGCTCGCGCCGGCCGGCGAGGAGCCCGCGATCAGCCGTACGGCGCTGCGCCCATCGCCGTCCCAACGCGAAGCGTCGTCGGCAGCCGCAGCGTTTGCGGCGATAAGGCTCATCGCGCAAATGCCGATGGTACGCGGCGCGGCGGTCCGTCGCAGCCGATCAAAACCGGTGAGCATAATAGGCGGGTCTAGGGGGGAAACTTTTCGCATACCACTGAATTCATCGTGAGCCGGCGCGTGATCGGCGCGCTTCGTCCCGGAAGCTACATGAAAAAGACACATATGTTACCTTGCATCGCATCGGTGATGAATTGTGGCACGAAGGATGCATGGCGGTTCGGCGCGGGGGCGCCCGTCGTTTGCAATCGACGCTCAATCGGGTAGCATTTCCACATGAAGTTCAGCCGCAAGACCGGCATGCAAGACGACGGCGGAGCGCCGGCGCGCGACGGCGATCCCGAAGTCCCTGGCTCCGGCTCCGTCGCCCCGGGCAAGGCAGCCAAGTCCAAGCCGCAGCGGCGCGCGCCGTTGAAGCGCGGCTATCTCGACGGGCAGATGCTGATCGCGATGCCGTCCATGGGCGATGACCGTTTCGCCCGCAGCGTGATCTATGTCTGTGCCCATTCGACCGAAGGTGCCATGGGCATCATCGTCAACCAGCCGGCGGCGCATATCAGCTTCTCCGACCTTCTGGTGCAGCTCGACGTCATTCCGGCGGCGGACCTGATCCAGCTTCCGACCCGTGCGGAGGGCGTCAAGGTGCTCAAGGGCGGACCGGTCGACACCCAGCGCGGTTTCGTCCTGCATTCGAGCGACTTCTTCATCGAGAACTCGACGCTGCCGATCGACGAGGGCATCTGTCTCACGGCAACCCTCGATATCCTCAAGGCGATCGCGCGCGGCGACGGTCCGCAGAGCGCGATCCTGGCACTCGGCTATGCCGGCTGGGCGCCGGGGCAACTCGAGGCCGAGATCCAACACAACGGCTGGCTGCATTGTCCGGCCGATCCCGAGTTGATCTTCGGCCAGGACACCGGCGGCAAATACGAGCGGGCGCTGAGGAAGATCGGCATCGATCTCGGCATGCTCTCGAGCGAGGCCGGCCACGCCTGACGTAGGTCCGGGAGGCCGTGGGGGCGCCGATCCGGACCTTTCCAAACCCGCAATATCATCGCAATCTGCGAGGATGCGGCGGCCACGCGGTCGCCGCTGGGAATAATTTGCGATGCATCGTGTTTTTGGCTTCGCGGTTGCGATCATGGTGACGCTGTCCGCGCCGCCCGTACGGGCAGCGGACATCAAGGTGATATCCGCCGGCGCGGTGCGCGGCCTGATCGCGGGAATCATCGCCGACTATTCGCGCCAGACCGGACACAAGTTCGACTTCAAAGTCGGGACCACCGGCCAACTGCGCACGATCATCGCCTCCGGCGAGCCGGCCGATCTGATCATTGCTTCGGCGGCGCTGATGACGGAGCTTGAAAAATCCGGAAAAATGCAGGCGGGAAGCCGCGCCGATCTCGGACGCGTCGGCATCGGCGTCGCGGTCCGCGAGCGGGCATCCGCGCCCGACGTGTCGACGCCCGAGGCGTTCAAGCAGACGCTCCTCGATGCGCGTTCGGTCGCCTACAGTGATCCGCGCGAGGGCGGAGCATCCGGCGTTTACTTCGTCGGCCTGCTGGAGCGTTTCGGCATTTCCGAGGCGGTCGCGAACAAGACGGTGCTCGCCAACGGCGGCCGGGCGGCGGTGGAAAAGGTCGCACAAGGCGAGGCCGACATCGCGGTCACCATCGTGAGCGAGATCGTGGCAGTCAAAGGCGTCAGATTGGCCGCTCCGCTGCCGCAAGCGTTGCAACTCTATGCTGTCTATGCCGCCGCTATCCCGGCGAGCAGCACCGATCCGGCTGCGGCGCGCGCTTTTATCGCCGCGCTCACCGGCCCGGCGATGGCGGAACGCTGGAAGGCCGCCGGTTTCGAGCCGCCGAACTAAAGAGGCGTCGTCGTCGCAACGGATCCGGCGGTTACTGCACGATTCGCCGGCGCGGGGCGGGGTCGCTGCTTTGCTCGACCGGGCTGTCGGCCTGTAACAGCTCTTTGGCGTCGTCCGCGCTCATCGGCTCGCCGAAATGAACGCCCTGCGCGTATTCGCAGCCGAGTTGATAGAGCTCCACCGCGTCGGAATCGGTTTCCGCGCCCTCGGCCACCACTTCCATGCCGAGATCGTGCGCCAGCGAGATGATCGAGCGCAGGATCACGGGACGTGCCCCCTTGCCGTTCGCGCGCACGAAGGACTGATCGATCTTGATAGTGTCGAACGGGAACCGCTGCAGATAGGCGAGCGAGGCGTGGCCATTGCCGAAGTCATCGAGCACCAGACCGGCGCCGAGGTCGCGGAGGCGCTGTAGCATCTGCGCGGCGTGCTCGGGGTTCTCCATCACCAGCGATTCCGTGAGCTCCAGCTTGAGCGTGCCGCGCGCGAGCCCCGCGCGCGCGATCACGGTGCGCAGATCGTGAATGAGATCCTGCCGCAGCAGTTGCCGCGACGATACGTTGACGCTGGCGAAGACCGGCTCGCGCTGTCGCA
This sequence comes from uncultured Alphaproteobacteria bacterium, assembly GCA_963712565.1. Taxonomy (GTDB): domain Bacteria; phylum Pseudomonadota; class Alphaproteobacteria; order Rhizobiales; family Xanthobacteraceae; genus VAZQ01. The sequence continues at coordinate 205,397 of CAVQIP010000055.1, forward strand.
GGCTGCGCTGCCAGGTGCTCAGCTGCCGGGCGGTGCGCTCCAGCACGTACATGCCGAGATCGACGGTCAGGCCGATTTCCTCGGCCATGGCGATGAACTCGGAGGGCGAGGTGCGGCCCATTTTGGGGTGATCCCAGCGCGGTAGCGCCTCGAAGCCGGCGACCGAGCGGTCTTCGAGCCGCACGATCGGCTGGTAGAGGATCATGATCTCCTCGCGCTCGAGCGCCCGGCGCAGTTCCGATTCGAGCGCCACGCGGTCGGTCTTGCGCGCTCGCATCGACGGCTTGAACACCTCGATGCGGTCCCCGCCGATGCGCTTGGCGTGATACATCGCAAGCTCGGCATCCTTGAGCACTTCCTCGGTGCGATGCGCCTGCCCGTCGCTGAGCGCAATCCCCATCGAAGCGGTGAGAAAGAGCTCGCGGTCGTTGAACGTGATGGGTGCGCGCAGCCCTTTGCGCAGCGTCTCGGCGAAAGCGATGATGCGTTCGGACTCGCGCTCCGAGAGCAGGATGAGCGCGAACTGGTCGCCCGAGAGCCGGGCGAGCGTATCCTGCGGCTTCAACAGCCGCCCGAGCCGTCGCGCCAGCGTCAACAGGATGGAGTCGCCGACCGCGATGCCCACCGAATCGTTGACCTGCTTGAACCGGTCGAGATCGATCACCATCACGGTCGGCTTGATCGCAGGATCCGCCTTGGCGAAGGCGAGCACGCCCTCCAGGCGGTCGAGAAACAGTTCGCGGTTGGGCAGCCCGGTCAGGTTGTCGTGCACCGCATCGTGCAGGAGCCGCTCCTCCGCGTTCTTGAACTCGGTCACGTCGGTGAGCGTGCCCACCAGCCGCACCACCTCGCCGTCCGATCCCACCACCGGCCGCGCCTTGAGCGCGAACCATAGATAGTGGCCGTCCAGCGTGCGCAGCCGAAAATCCTGGCTCAACCGGCCGCGACGCTGCTCCAGCACGCTGTCGAGCACGGCGCGGAAGCGGTCGCGGTCGAGCGGATGCAGCACCTCGAGCCAGCCCGCCGCCGGCCCTTCGAGCGCGCCGCGCTTGAGGCCGAGCAGCGCCTCCGTCTCCGGGCTGGTGAAGACCTTGTCGGCCGACACGTCCCAATCCCAGATCATGTCCCCGGCGCCGGTGAGCGCGAGCGCCCGGCGCTCGACGTCGGAGACGATGCCGGTCGTCACGCCGCCGGCAAAGGCGTGCTGCATCACGGTGAAGCCGATCAGCATCACGATCAGGACGAGGCCGCCGAGCAGCGCAGGCCCGACGATGTCGTTGGTGATCACCGCCATGACGGCAAGCGCCGCCGTGATCACCCATACCACGAGCAGCAGCCAGGTCGGGATCAGCAGAACGGCACGGTCGAAGCCGTGGAACGAAAGATAGACAACGAGGCCGAAGCCGAGCAACGCGACGGCGAACAGCGAGACGCGCGCGATGCCGGAGGCGATCGGCGGCTCGTACAAGGCGAGCGCGACGAGCGCGCCGAGAAAGGCGAGCCAGGCGAGAGTGATATGGGCGTAGCGTACGTGCCAGCGGTTGAGATTGAGATAGGCGAACAGGAACACGACCAGCGTTGCCGCCAGGATCGCCTCGCCCGATGCACGCCAGATCTGCTCGGAGTCGGGCGACAGCGCGAACACCTTGCCCCAGAAGCCGAAGTCGATGCCGATATAGACCAGCACCGCCCAGCCGAGCGCGGCGGCGGCGGGGAACATGATCGAGCCCTTGACCACGAAAAGGATGGTCAGGAACAGCGCCAGCAGTCCCGCGATTCCGATGACGATGCCATAGTAGAGCGTGATGCTGTTGACCTTGTCCTTGTAGGCTCCGGGCTCCCACAGATAGAGCTGGTTGAGCTTGTCCGTGCGCAGCTCGAGCACATAGGTCATCACGCTGCCGGGATCGAGCGTGATGCGGAAGATATCGGCGGTGGCGCTGTCCTGACGGTCCGGGCGTTCGCCGCTCGAGGTGATGCTGGCCACGCGCGAGCGGCCGAGATCGGGCCAGAACACGCCCGAGCCGACCATGCGGTAATGCGGCACGACGATCAGCCGCTCGATTTGTTCGTCGCCGGAATTGGCGAGCGCGAACACCGCCCAATTGGTGTTGCCTTCGCGCGCCCGCACGTCCATGCGCCGGATGATGCCGTCGGGTCCGGGGGCGGCCGAAACGAGCAGGCGGTCGCCCTCGGTGCGATGGCGCTCGACGGCGTCGGTGAGATCGATCGCCTGCGCGTCGGTGCGCACGTTGATCGCCTCGACCGCGCGCGCGGGCGCGAGGCCGACCACGACCACCGTCAGCATCGCCATTGCGCAGGCGCGGACGAAATCCAACCGACGTCCTCCCAGCGTCACCCCTGTCGACCCCTTTCGCCGAGCTTCGCCGGACGACGCATTCCGCGAGCCGGTTACGCTAGCCAACTTTACGTCGATTTCGCGGCCCGCGCGAGCCGGGCCGGGCCGAGGCCCGGCCGCGATCGGTACCGGGGCGAGGCCGAAACAGCAGAGATTTCAAACGATTGCAACGGTGAGCACGATCTTGCCGATATGCGCGCTCGCCTCCATGCGGGCGTGGGCGGCAGAAGCTTGCGCGAGCGGGAACGTGCTGTCGATCACCGGTCTGACCTTGCCCGTCGCGATCAGCGGCAGGACGTGCTGCTCGACGGCGCGCGCGATTGCGCCCTTGTCGAGGACCGAGCGCGCGCGCAGGGTCGAGCCGGTGTGCGTCAGGCGCTTGAGCATGATGCGGCGGAAATCGACCGTGGCCTTCGGGCTGCCCTGAAAGGCGATCTGCACCACCCGCCCATCGACCGCCGCGGCTTCGTAGTTGCGCTCGATATAGTCGCCGCCGACCATGTCGAGAACGACGTCGGCGCCCTTGCCGCCGGTCGCGGCCTTGGTCGCGGCGACGAAATCTTCGGTCTTATAGTTAACCGCGACATCGGCGCCGAGCCGACGGCAGGCCTCGCATTTCTCCGCCGATCCGGCGGTGGTGATCACGCTTGCGCCGAACGCTTTGGCGAGCTGGATCGCGGTCGTGCCGATGCCGGATGAGCCGCCATGCACGAGCAGCGTCTCGCCTGCGCGCAGACGGCCGCGCTCGAAGGCGTTGTGCCAGACCGTGAAGAAGGTCTCGGGAATCGCGGCGGCCTCGATCGGCGCGATCCCGCGCGGCAGCGGCAAAGCATGACTTTCATGCGCCGGGCAATATTCGGCGTAGCCGCCGCCGACCACGAGCGCCATGACTCGATCGCCGAGCTGCCATCGCTGCACGCCGGCGCCGAGCGCAACCACCTCGCCCGCAATTTCCAGGCCGGGAATGTCGGTTGCGCCCTTGGGCGGCGGATAAAGGCCTTGCCGCTGCATCACGTCCGGCCGGTTGACGCCGGCGGCGGCGACTTTCACCAGCACCTCGCCTTCGGCGGGCCGCGGCAGCGGACGCTGTTCGGGCACGAGCATGTCCGGCCCGCCGGGCGCGCGGATCGAAATCACGGTCATCTGAGCGGGCAACGAGGGCATTGCAGAGATCCTTCGCGCGCGCGGCGCAAGGCGTTTCTTTAGTTCCGCGCGGCAGATGTGACAATGGCAGCGCTCGCGGCTATTTTCACCGCGCCCGAGCGGAGACGAGCGATGCCGGCAATGGACGACGATGACCGCCCGAAGAAGAAGATCACGCACGAGATCGGGCAGGATCTCGCGCTGCTCTCGATCAAGGAGCTGCAGGAGCGCATCGCGCTGCTGAACGAGGAGATCGCCCGGCTGCAAGCGGCGATCGCCAGCAAGCAAGGCTCGCGCAGCGTGGCCGATCAGTTCTTCAAGAAATAGGGATGCCGGTTGGCATGTCGTTCCGAAGCGCTCGCGGCTTTCGCCGCCGCCGGCGAAAGCCGCCGAATTGTTGAAAATCTTAAGACCTTGTTAAGCTTTCGCGATCATTACTGGATGCGTCCATCTTCTGGACATTGAGTGGCTCCTGTCCACTCTGTTTGACGCCTCCCTGTTTAGACTTCGAGCCGCCGGCTACGGCGGCTCTTTTTTCGCACGCGTTTCGCACGCGGCGTTCGCCCCAATTCCGGCCCGCGGGCCGGCCCTCGGTCGTGCTGGCCCGTCCCCAATGGGGAGCGCGCGGGCGCCTGGTCGGTACCATCTTACCGCAGCAACTATGTCGCGAGCTTTATTTTGCCGGCGCTGGACAGGTCGTCCCCGACTGCGCAATGGTTGCGGTACTCGCCAAGGGCTGGCGCAAAAGCAAAACGGTATGCGTGGTGTGAGGCGTAAACGATGTCCGAGAAATCGGTCAACGGGGCGGTTTCGTTCGGCGAGAGATTGGCGGGCTCACAGGCTTTTGCCGATCTTTTCCGCGACGGCATGGCCCTGGTGGAGGAAACCGCGGCCTATCTCGACGGGCCCGGCCGGCAGGAATCGAAAAAGCTCGCCCGCAACGGTGCGCTCGCCTATGCCACCGAAAGCATGCGGCTCACCACGCGGCTGATGCAGCTCGCCTCCTGGCTGCTGCTCCATCGCGCGGTGAAGGAGGGCGAGATGTCGCTCGCGCAGGCCAACAGGGAGAAGGCCAAGGTCAAGCTCTCGGCCGGCGAGCACAGCGACGAGCAGAACATCAAGCTCCTGCCCGAGCGTCTGCGCGCACTGATCCAGCGCTCCAAGGTGCTGCACGGCGCAGTGCGTCGCCTCGATGCGACCATGCACGCCAGTCCGGCCCGCGGCGACCGCGGCAATCCGGTCGAGCGGCAGCTCGGCCTGCTCAAGGCCGCCTTCGAGCAGGAGTAGGACTGGCCTTCATCATTGCGCGCGTGGAGATCGGTGGCCAACTCCGCGCTTGTTCCTTCCGGCATGGCGGTGCTGAGCGCAGCACCAAGTCCGCGGTTCGCGCGGAGGCGGCTCGCGGATGTTGCGCGTTCAGCGAATAGCTCGCGAATTTAAACAAAACCCCCGCTCGCAAGCGGGGGTTTTGTTGCCGTATCGATCGCCGCGCAGAGTTATTTCTTGAGCCCGAGACCGGCGAACTTCTTCTGGAAGCGCGAGAGCCGCCCGCCGCGGTCGACCAATTGCTGCTGGCCGCCGGTCCAGGCCGGGTGCGACCTCGGGTCGATGTCGAGGTGCAGCGTATCGCCTGGCTTGCCCCAGGTGGTGCGGGTGGTGAACTCGGTGCCGTCGGTCATCACCACTTTTATGGTGTGATAGTCCGGATGGGTATCGGGCTTCATGGAACTGATCCTGCGTGACGTTGCGCGGAAATGCCGCTGCAGTCGATGAAAAGTCGCGGCTCTATAGCGCAGGCCGGCATCGGAAACAAGCGCCGGCGCGGATGGCTGCGGCGCATCTGGTCACCGCCGCGTTGCGTTTCGAGCGTGCCAAGCCCGCTCGGATGCGGCGATTGCCACTTGGCCATCGCCGGGGCATTGTCGCGCCGGCCTCGGCCCGGCTGCGGCCGAAGTTGCAAAGGCGCGGTGAGATGAACGTCGTCGAGCGAAACGCGGCGCGCGCGGATGAGACCGCGGTCGAGCAACCCGACAAGCCGGCCGCACCGGCGGCTGCGGCGGCGCGGAGCCGCAAGCTGCGGCCGCTGCTGGCGCTCATGCCGTATGTCGCGCGCTATCGCTGGCGCGCGATCGCAGCGCTGATCGCGCTGCTGGTGGCGGCGATCACGACGCTGGTCGTGCCGATCGCGGTCCGGCGCATGATCGATTTCGGGTTCTCACGCGAGAGCGCAAGCCTCATCGACAGCTATTTCACCGTGATGATCGGAATCGTCGCCATGCTCGCGCTGTCGAGCGCGGCCCGCTTTTATCTCGTCACCACCCTGGGCGAGCGTATCGTCGCCGATTTGCGCGAGGGGGTGTTCAGCCATCTCGTCTCGCTCTCGTCCGCCTACTTCGATGAGGCCAAGACCGGGGAACTGATCTCGCGGCTCACCGCCGACACAACCCAGATCAAGGCTGCGGTCGGCGCCTCGGTTTCCATCGCTTTGCGCAACGTCGTCCTGTTCGTCGGCGCTACCGTCATGATGATGGTGACGAGCCCGCGGCTCTCCGCCTTCGTGCTCGGCGCCATACCCGTGATCGTGCTGCCGCTCTACGGTTTCGGCCGCGCCGTGCGTCGGCGCTCGCGCGCGGCGCAGGATACGCTCGCCGATGCCTCCGCCTATGCGTCCGAGCTGATCGGTGCGGTGCGCGTGCTGCAGGCTTTCACCAACGAGACGCTGGCCAGGGGCCGGTTCGCTGCCGCGGTCGAGCGCGCCTTCCTTGCCGCGCGCGATTCGATCCGGGCGCGCGCCGTCCTCACCGCGATCGCCATCTTTCTGGTGTTCGCGAGCGTGGTCGTGGTGTTGTGGGTCGGCGCCCAGGACGTGCTCACCGGCCGCATGAGCCCGGGCCGGCTGTCGCAGTTCGTGCTCTATGCCGTGTTCGCCGCCGCCGGGCTTGGCCAGCTCTCCGAGGTGTGGGGCGAGGTGTCGCAGGCCTCCGGGGCGGCCGAACGCCTGTTCGAGATCTTGAACGTGCGGCCGGCGATCGTGCCGCCGGTTCGGCCCGTCGCGCTGCCCGAGCCGTCGCGCGGCGAGGTGGTTTTCGCGGATGTCCGTTTTTTCTATCCGACCCGGCCGGCCAGCCCGGTGCTCGACGGCGTGTCGTTCGGCGTGCGGCCGGGGGAGAAAGTCGCGATCGTCGGACCCTCGGGAGCCGGCAAGAGCACGATCTTTCACCTCATTCTGCGGTTCTACGACCCCAGCTCCGGTCAGGTCGCATTCGACGGCGTCCCGCTCGTCGAGGTCGATCCGCTCGCCTTGCGCCGGCGCATCGCGCTGGTGCCGCAGGACGCCGTCATCTTTGCCGCCTCCATCGGCGACAACATCCGTTTCGGCCGGCCGGACGCGAGCGAGGCGGACGTCCGGCGCGCGGCCGAGCTGGCCCATGCCCTCGAGTTCATCAGCGTCCTGCCGCAAAAGTTCGACACGCCGGTCGGCGAGCGCGGGGTGACGCTGTCGGGCGGGCAGCGCCAGCGGATCGCCATCGCGCGCGCCATCTTGCGCGAGGCGCCGCTGCTGCTGCTCGACGAAGCGACCTCCTCGCTCGACGCCGAGAGCGAGACCCTGGTGAAGGCGGCGCTCGAGCGCCTGATGCGGGGCCGCACGACCCTTGTCATCGCGCATCGGCTGGCGACCGTGCTTTCCTGCGACCGTATTCTGGTGATGGAGGCGGGCCGCATCGTCGAGGAAGGAACGCACGAGCGGCTCGCCCTCGCCGGCGGCCTCTACGCACGGCTGGCGCGGTTGCAATTCCAGAACTGACGGCAGCTCACGACGAGCGCGAGGGTCGCCAGCTCATCTTGTGGACCGGTGCGCCCGAGCGCCAGTTCAGCGCCGCGCCGGAAATGACGAAGCCGTGCTTTTCATAGAACCGAATGGCGCGCGCATTGTCGGTGTTGACGTGCAGATCGAGGCCGGCGGGAGAAATTCGCTTGGCTTGCGCAATGAGCGCCGAGGCCACCCCTATTCCCCATGCTTCCGGCGCCACCACCATCTGATCGAGATCGAGGGTGAGCGGATCGACGGTGACGAAGCCGACCACCTTGTCGTCCGCTTCCGCCACCGTGATCGTCGCCACCGGCACCAGCTGGTCGCGCCAGCGTTGCCGCCACCAGTCGAGCCGGGCGTTGAAATCGATCCGGGGATAGGCGAGCTGCCAGGTGCGCCGCCACAACTCGATCGCGGCGTCCTCGTCCCCGGCCGCGTAGGGCCGTAGCGTGAAAGCAGGCCCGCTCACCGCTCCGTCAGCTTCAGCTCGATGCGGCGGTTGCGGTTGAAGGCTTCGTCGGTCTTGTCGGGGTCGATCGGCTGAAATTCCCCGAAGCCCGCGGCGACGAGGCGTTGCGGCGACACACCCTTGGCGATGAGATATTGCACGACCGAGATCGCGCGCGCGACCGAAAGCTCCCAATTGTTCTTGAATTGCGGGCTGTTGATCGGCCGCACGTCGGTATGGCCGTCGACTCGCAGCACCCAGGCGATTTCGCCCGGGATTTTCTTTTCGAGCTCCAGCAGCGCGCTGGCGAGCCCGTCGAGCTCGGCGAGGCCCTCGGGCTTGTCGAGTGTGGCCTTGCCGGTGTCGAAGAATACTTCCGACTGGAACACGAAGCGGTCGCCGACGATGCGGATGTCGGACCGATTACCGAGGATAGCGCGCAACCGGCCGAAGAAGTCGGAACGGTAGCGCGACAATTCCTGCACCCGCTGGGCCAACGCCACGTTCAGCCGTTGTCCCAGGTCGGCGATGCGGGTCTGCGATTCCTTGTCCTTTTTCTCCGATGCGTCGAGCGCCTCTTCGAGCGCGGAGAGCTGGCGGCGCAGCGCCGCGATCTGCTGGTTGAGCACCTCGACCTGCGCCAGCGCGCGGGCGGTAATACGCTTTTCGGCATCGAGTTGGCCGCTGAGCTCTTTGACCCTGCCTTGCGCGTCGGCGGCACCGCTGCCGACGCCGTCGTAGAGTCCCTTGTAGCGGTCGCGTTCGCTTTCGGTGGTGGCCAGGCTCGAGCGCAACGCGCTGAGCTGCTCCTCGAGGCTGAGCTTGCCGGTCTTCTCCAGCGAGAGCAGTTCCGTGAGCTGCGCAATCTGCGCGTTGAGACGGTTGAGCGCGGTGTCTTTGCCGGCGACTTCCTGCGTCAGATAGAACTGCACGAGCACGAACACGGTCAGCAGGAAGATGATGCCGAGGATCAGCGTCGACAGCGCGTCGACGAATCCGGGCCAGTAGTTCATGCCGCCATCGCGGCGTGCGCGTGCAAGAGCCATGGGGTCCTACCGAGCCTCTGCCTGAGGTCCTACTTGCTCACGTTTTCGCGCACGAGAATTTCGAGCAGGCGACGGACGTCGCGATGCTGCTGGGCCTGTGAGTCGACCCAGTCGCGGATCATTTGCTGCTCGGTGCGCATGTGGTGGACCAGCCCCTGAATCGCTTCCGCGAGATTGGCCATCGCGGTGGTTGTCGCCCGGTTCGACCCGCTGTCGGTGATCGCCTCGCGCAGGCGCTCGATGGCCAGTCGCAAATCGCCCGACAGCGCGCCCGATCCCGGCATGGCCACCGCCGTTGCATCGCCGCCGACGCCGAGATCGCGCACGGTGGTGGAGAGCCAGTCTTCCAGCTCGGTATAGAAACGATTCTGCGCCTGACTGGTCTGCAGGTCGAGGAAGCCGAGGATGAGCGAGCCGGCGAGTCCGAACAGCGACGCCGAGAACGAGATTCCGATGCCGCTGAGCGGAGCGGCGAGTCCTTCCTTGAGCGACTCGAATATGGCGGCGGCATCGCCGCCCGGCTTGAGGTTGTTGATCACGCTGCCAACCGAGCCCATGGTCTCGATCAGGCCCCAGAACGTCCCAAGCAGGCCGAGGAAGACGAGCAGGCCGGTCATGTAGCGCGACGTGTCGCGCGCCTCGTCCAACCGGGCGGCAATCGAATCGAGGATGCCGCGCATCATCTGCGCCGAGATCGCCATGCGGCCGATGCGATCACGCAGGAGCACGGCCATGGGCGCGAGCAGGACCGGCGGACGTTCGACCGCCAGGCCGGGGTCGGCGAGCCGGAATCCGTTCACCCAATCGATTTCGGGGAACAGGCGCAGGACCTGCCGGAAGGCGAGCGCGATGCCGATGCCGAGCACACCGATGATCAATGCGTTGAGGCCGGGATTGGCGAGAAACGCGGTCCAGATCTGGCGGTAGAGCACGAGCACGACGAGCGCGCACAGGGTCAGGAATACGACCATCCGGACGAGAAAGATCCGGGGCGAGGACAGCTTAAATGGATCGATGTCTTGCGCCATGGTGATGAGCGCCCCTAACTCGCCTCAGAATAAGGCACCGGCGCGGCGGAAGGAAGAACCAGGAGTGCCCGGCGGCACGTTCGCCGGCCGGTCCCGAGCGGCCCTGGTTCCCGGGACCAAGCCGCGGGAGGCGTCCGGCTGGCACGGAGCCCCGATTGCTGAGGGTCAAACGGTATGACGCTGCGGGCACGACGTCGCGGCTCGCCCGGACGCCGCTCGCGAGCGAACCCTGGTTCGGCCAGCGCGTGATGCCGGGACAGTTGCCGTCGTTCCGGTAATATCATGCGACCCAAGGCGAAGCGGAATCGCGATTCGATCGCCAGCGATTTTGCGGCTGCGAGCGCGAAATCCGACCAGACGAGCGCCGCCGACGTCCCGGCCTCATGCCGAGGCGGAGCGCGCGATCGCTGACGCCTTGCGCGCTTCCTTCAGCGTCCGCAGCAGCTCGCGATGGATGTCCTCGTTGCCCGCGAGGATGCCGCCGGTCTTGAGCATGTCGTCGCGGCCGTCGAGATCGGTGATGAAGCCGCCGGCCTCGCGCACCAGCGCGATGCCGGCGGCCATGTCCCAGGGCGAGAGATTGCGCTCCCAATAGGCGTCGAGGCGGCCGGCCGCGACCCAGGCGAGGTCGAGCGCGGCCGCCCCGAAACGGCGCAGCCCCGCGACTGTGTCCTGCACCGCGAGATGCTCGCACCGCGTCAGCTCGGCGTTGCCGCGGCTAGGATGCGGCAGCGCGCAGGCGACGACCGCCTCGGCAAGCCGCTTGCGCGCCGCCACCCGCAGCCGCTGATCGTTGAGGAAGGCGCCCTTACCGCGCTCGGCGGTGAAAAGCTCGTCGTTGGCCGGATTGTAGACCAGGCCGGCGACGACGGTGCCCTCGCGCTCGAGCGCGATCGAGATCGCGAAGTGCGGAATGCCGTGCAAAAAGTTCAGCGTGCCGTCCAGCGGATCGACGATCCAGCGGTGGGTCTTGTCGCTGCCCGCGCGCTCGCCGCCTTCTTCGCCGATGAAGCCGTAACCCGGACGCGCCTGCTCGAGCTCGGCGCGCAGGATTTCCTCGGCATGCCGGTCGGCGGCGGTGACGAAATTCGCCGGTCCCTTGAGCGAGACCTGCAGGTGCTCGATCTCCCCGAAATCGCGCTTGAGCGTGCGGCTCGCCTTGCGCGCGGCCTTGATCATCACGTTGAGGAGGGCGGAGCGAAGCATGGTCGGCGGCGCGGCGGAGACCGCGGACTCCGCGGTGTTTCGGGGGTGCCGGCTTGCGCGGGCATGAGCGTGCGGTCTGCCCGCTGGGGATGGTCACGTCAAGAGCGTGACTCGCGCGCCTCCTTGAGCGCGTCGAGCCAGGGCTTGGCTGCTTTCTCGGCGGCGGCGCGGATCTCCGGGGCCTGCCTCTCCGCGAATGCGTCGAGCGGAATATCGGTCACGCCGCCGGCCTTGGCGATGATATGCCACTTGATCGCCTCCACCAGATTGACCTGCACGCCCCGCCCGACCGCGAGAACGTTGGCAAGACGGTTTTGCGCAACGGGATTGCCCTTGCGCGCTGCCCGCGCCAGCAAAATCGCCGCCAGTTGCTCGTTTTTCGCGACACCCGAGCCATTGAACAGCGCGATGGCATATTCGACCTGGGCATCGGTGTTGTCGGCGCGCGCGGCGGCGGCGAGAAGCCGTCCCGCCTCCACCAGATCCTTCGGCACGCCGCGGCCTTCCTTGTAGAGGGTGGCGAGCGCGTACTGGGCTTCCGGGACCCCGGCCTGCGCGGCGCCGCGGAACAGTTCGGCGGCGCGCGCAAAATCCTGCGGGAACAATTGGCCTTCGAGGTAAAGCAGGCCGAGATCGTAGGCGGCCGCCGGATGTCCGAGCTTGGCGGCCGCCGCCAGCAGCTTGGCCCCCTGTTCGCGGTGGCCGGCGCCCGTGCGCCCGCTGAAGTGGAGCATGGCGAGCGCGAACATCGCCGCGCGATCGCCCCGTTCGGCGGCCAGCCCGTACCATTCGGCGGCCTTCTTGTCGTCGCGGTCGATGCCCAGGCCGTTGGCATAGAGTTCGCCAAGCAGCGCCATCGCCTTCACGTCTTTCTGCTCGTCCGCCCGCCGGGTCGCGATCGCAAAGGCGGTGATGTAGGAGCCGCGCTGGTAGGCGCCGTAGGCGAGGTCGGGTTCTTGCCGCGATGCGGTTGGCGCCGGCGCCGGCGCCGCGGCCGGCGCGGCCGGCGTCGCAGCGGGCTTGCGCACTGCCGGTTTCGCGGCTGGTTTGGCTGCCGGCGGGGCAGGGGGGGTGAGTTGGGTCGGCGCCTGCGCCGCGGCGGACGCGATCAAGCCGGCCGACATGGCGGCGGCCAGTGCACAGGCCACGGCGTGAGATACCGTTCTCATGCCACCGTCTCCGCGAGCCGCCGCGCCGCGTCGGCGACCGCCGCGGAGTCTCCGCGTCCGTCAGCGAAGACGCAATCGCCGAGCGCGATGAAATCGGCGCCGGCCGCCGCCAGCGGCTCCACTTCGTCCAGCGAGCCGGCGAATCCGACGCAGGGAATTTCAAACACCTCCGCCCACCACGCCACCCGCTCCACGATCGCGCCGAAGGAGGGCCGGCGGCCGCTCGCCTCCGGTTCGCCGAACATGACGTAGTCGGCCCCGGCTTCGGCAGCGAGCATGGCGTCGTGCCGGCTCGCGAGCCCGCCGCAGCCGGCAATGCGCGCGGGCTTGAGCGTCGCGAGCGCCGCCGAGAGCGCTTCGATCCCGCTGAGATGGGCGCCGTCGGCGCCCACGCGTGCCGCGAGATCGGCATGTCCGTCGAGCAGGAGCGCCGCACCCTTGGCCTGTACGGTCGGCGCCAGCGCCTTGGCATGGTTGATCTGGGTGCGCTCGTCGGCCGCGGGCATGCGCAGCAGCACGGCGGCGACATCGGCTGCCTCGAGCGCTGGCGCGAGCCGCTGCGCGAGCCCGGCAGGGTCCTGCGGGGTCACGAGATAAAGGCGCGGGGCGGGGCGCCGCGGTTCGGACGGTTTCGCTCGGGACGCCATGGACAGCGATTGCCCCCGCAATCGGGCGGTTTGGGGGCGTTCATACGCCTGCAACCCTACGAGACGGTAAAGGCTCGCGAGCGCGCGATCGGGCCCGGCATGCCGCCGGCGCCGGCCCTCGCCCGCGGCGCGGCCGTCGCCGCGCATCGCGGGTCCGAGCGCTTAGGCGTGATCGCGGGGCGTTACTGCGAGCCTTGCAATCCCAACTGCCGAACCAGCGCGCCCCACTTCTCCGTCTCGGATTTGATGTAGCGCTGAATGCCCTTCGACCGAGGGGGAGTCGTACGGGATCAGTCCGATGTTCATGATCTTTTGCCGCATCTCGGCTGTCGCCATGATGCGCTTCATCTCGTCGTGCAGCCGGTTCACGATTTCGCGCGGCGTGTCGTGGCGGGCAAAGATCACATGCCAGGACACCGCCTCCAGGTCGGGCATTCCGACCGCCTCCGCGATCGGCGGAACGTCGGGCAGCGTCGGGAAGGGGGTCGCCGACGTCACCGCGAGCGCGCGCAGCTTTCCGTCCTTGATCAGCGGCAACGACGCCCCGGCCTCGGCGATCGACGCGGCCACGTGGCCGGCGGCGACGTCGGCGATGGATTGCGGACTGTTGCGATACGGCACGTGGGCCATGTCGAATCCGAATTTTTGCTTCAAGAGCTCCGCGGTCAGGTGCGGGGCCCCGCCGATCCCGGACGAGCTGTAGCTGAGCTGGCCCGGCCGCTCCTTGGCGTAGGTGATGAACTCCGGAACCGAGCGAACCGGCAGCGAAGGATTGACGATGAACACGAACGGCGATTTGACGTAATGCGAGATCGGCACGAAGTCGGCGAGCGGGTCGAACGGCCGCTGCTTGAACAGCGTGGGCCTGATCGCCATCACGGCGCTGGTCGCCACCGCGAGCGTGTAGCCGTCGGCGGCGCCCTTGGCGATGGCCTCGCCGGCGACGACGCCGGCCCCGCCCGGCCGGTTGTCGATCACGACCGGCTGGCCGAGGCTCCGCGACAGCTGCTCGCCGTAGAGGCGCACCAGCGTGTCCATTCCGGTGCCGGGAGCCAAGGACACGATGATGGTGATGGGCCGGGTCGGGTAATTGTCGGCCAAAGCTTGCGCGTGCGGTTGCAGCGCGACCAGCGCCAGCACGCAAAAAACGCCGCCGCACCCCAACGACCGTGACGGCGCATCGCGTCCTGCGCGCGCGACACGGCCGGCGCGCGTAACGGCGAAGCGGGCTCGAAGGACCGAACTGAATATCGTCATGTTGGCTCCCGCCAAGCGGAAACCAACATTCACACGATCGTCCTTGCGCCGCAATCGCGGCGCCGCGTGAAACTCGTCCTGCGGATCGGTGCCGTCGGTTACGCGGCCTTCTTCTCCAGATCCTGCTTCCACTGACCGCGCGCGGCGAGGCTGTTCATCATGGCGCGATGGGAGAAGGCGCGCTGGGCGGCGGCGACATTCTCGCTCTTGCCCGACCACGCCTTCTGCGGCGCGGCCTGCAGCGCGCGGCCATAGCTGAAGGTGAGCCGCCACGGCAGGCCTCCGATCCGGTTCATGGCGTCGAGGTGGGCGGTCGCCTCCTCGTCCGACTGGCCGCCGGAGAGGAAGGCGATGCCGGGCACCGCGGCGGGCACGCAGGCTTTCAGCAGCTTGACGGTCTTCTCCGCGACCTCCTCGACGCCGGCGCGATTCTTCGCCTTCTTGCCGGCGATCACCATGTTGGGCTTGAGCACCATGCCCTCGAGCGCGACCTTCTGATAATAGAGCTGCTCGAACACGGTCTTGAGCAGCCATTCCGTAACCGGGTAACAGGCGTCGGCGTCGTGATCGCCGTCCATCAGCACTTCCGGCTCGACGATCGGAACGATGCCCTCGTCCTGGCAGATCGCGGCATAGCGCGCGAGCGCGTGCGCGTTGGTGATGATCGCGGTGTAGCTCGGGATGCCGGGACCGATGTCGATCACCGCTCGCCATTTGGCGAATTTGGCGCCGAGCCCGCGATACTCGACCAGGCGCTCGCGCAACCCGTCCAGGCCCTCCGTGATCAGCTCGCCGGGACAGAACGGCAAGGGCTTGGTGCCCTTGTCGACCTTGATGCCGGGGAGCGCGCCCGCCTTCTCGATCAGCTTAACCAGCGGGGTGCCATCCTTGGCGTTCTGCCGGATGGTCTCATCGTAGAGGATGACGCCGGAAATGAATTTCGACATCGCATCGGACGAGCGAAACAGCATTTCGCGGTAGTCGCGGCGAGCGTCGGCGGTCGATTCCACTCCGATCGCATCGAAACGCTTCTTGATGGTGCCCGACGATTCGTCGGCGGCAAGAATGCCGCGGCCGGGCGCGGTCATGGCCTCGGCGACCTTGTTGAGTTCAGCGAGGTTCATCGCAACCTCCTTCCGTCGTGTTTGGAACTCGTCCGTGATTTTGCCGTCTCTTGACGCCGTTGGCAAAGGGCGGATGGCTGCACGCGCGCTATCCACGATCATCCCACCTTGAGGACCTCCACCCCCGGGAGCGTCTTGCCCTCCAGCCATTCGAGGAAGGCCCCGCCGGCGGTGGAGACATAGGTCAACCGCTCGGTCACCCCGGCGGCATTGAGCGCCGCCACCGTGTCGCCGCCGCCGGCGACCGTTACAATCTTGCCGGCGGCCGTGAGTTCCGCCGCCGCCTCCGCGACCTCGACCGTGCCGATGTCGAACGGCTCGAGTTCGAAGGCTCCGAACGGCCCGTTCCAGACCAGCGTTTTCACGCGGGCGAGCACGGAGCAGACATGCTCGATGCTGCGCGGGCCGATGTCCAGGATCATCTCGTCGGCAGCCACGCTGTCCACCCCGACCACGCGCGAGGGCGCGTTCGCCGCGAAGGTCTTGGCGACCACGGCATCGACCGGCAGCACGATTTCGCGGCCGTTGGCCTTGCCTGGCCATGATCTCGCGCGCGGTGGGCAGGAGTTCATGCTCGCACAGCGATTTGCCCACGGAATGGCCGAGCGCGGCCAGAAACGTGTTGGCCATGCCGCCGCCGATGACGAGAATGTCGACCTTCTTGAGCAGGCTGCCGAGCAGGTCGAGCTTGGTCGACACCTTGGCGCCGCCGACGATCGCCGCCAGCGGACGGGTCGGCGTCTCCAGCACCTTGCTGAGCGCCTCGAGCTCCTCCTGCATGGTGCGTCCGGCATAGCTCGGCAGTTTCCGGCCCAAGCCTTCGACCGAGGCGTGGGCTCGGTGCGCCACCGAGAAGGCGTCGTTGACGAAGATGTCGCCGAGCGCGGCGAGCGCAGCGGTGAAAGCGGGGTCGTTGCGCTCCTCGCCTTTGTGAAAACGGGTGTTCTCCAGGCACAGAACCTCGCCCGGGCGCATGGCGTTCACGGCCGCCTGCGCCTTTTCGCCGATGCAATCCTCGGCGAACGCCACCGGCCGCCCGAGCACCTGCGCGATCGCGGGGACGAGGAGGCCGAGGGATTGCGTCGGATCGGGTCCCTTCGGGCGTCCGAAATGGGAGATCAGGATCACCTTGCCGCCGCGGTCGGCGATCTCCCGGATGGTCGGAGCCACGCGCTCGATGCGGGTCGCGTCCGCGACCTTGCCGTGCTCCACCGGCACGTTGAGATCGACGCGCACGAGCACCCGCTTGCCCTTCACGTCGGCGTCGTCGAGCGTGCGGAACATGGCTATCGGCCTGCGCGCGAAGTCGGCATCCCTCAGTTGCCGCGCCGACGGGTCAGATCAGCTTGCCCATCGCAACCGCGGTATCGATCATGCGGTTGGAGAAGCCCCATTCGTTGTCGTACCACGACATCACCCGCACCAGCGTGCCGTCCAACACCTTGGTCTGGTCCATGGCGAACACGGACGAGTGCGCATCATGGTTGAAATCGCTGGAGACGTTGGGCGCCTCGGTGTAGCCGAGGATGCCCTTGAGCTGCTGCTCGGCGGCGCGCTTCACGGCGCCGTTGATCTCGTCCTTCGTGGTCGCGCGCTTGGCGACGAACTTGAAATCGACGACCGACACGTTCGGCGTCGGCACACGAATGGCGACGCCGTCGAGCTTGCCGGCGAGCTCGGGCAGCACGAGCCCGACGGCTTTGGCGGCACCGGTCGAGGTCGGGATCATGTTGATCGCCGCGGCGCGCGCCCGGTAGAGGTCCTTGTGCACCTGATCGAGCGAGGGCTGGTCATTGGTGTAGGAATGCACCGTGGTCATGAAGCCTTTGTCGATGCCGATGGCGTCGTTGAGCACCTTGGCGACCGGCGCCAGGCAATTGGTGGTGCAGGAGGCGTTGGAGACGACCTTGTGCTCCTTCGTGAGCTTGTCGTGATTGACGCCGTACACCACGGTGAGGTCGACGCCGTCGGCCGGCGCCGAGACGATGACCCGCTTGGCGCCGGCGGCGAGGTGCGCGGCGGCCTTGTCCTTCGAGGTGAAGATGCCCGTGCATTCGAGCGCGATGTCGATGCCGAGTTCCCTCCACGGCAGCGCCGCCGGGTCCTTGATAGCGGTCACCTTGATCATGCCGTTGCCGACGCTGATGGCGTCGCCCGCGACCTTCACCTCGCCGGGAAAGCGGCCGTGCACGCTGTCGAAGCGCAGGAGATGCGCATTGGTCGCCACCGGGGCGAGGTCGTTGAGGGCGACGACCTCGATGTCCTTGCGGTCGGCTTCGGCGATCGCGCGCAATACGTTGCGGCCGATGCGGCCAAATCCGTTGATGGCGACGCGAACTGACATTCTCGGCTCCTCCGCTCCCGTCCCTTCGCTCCTGCCCGCACGGGCATGACACACTAAATAATGACTGTTCCGCGTAGTTAAACCTTGCCGAGTTTGCCCAGCGCCGCCTCGGCGACCTTCTCCGGCGTGATGCCGAACTGCTGGTAGAGGTCCTTGTAGGGCGCACTCGCGCCGAACGTCGTCATGCCGATGAAGGCGCCGTCCGAGCCGATGATCTCATCCCAGCCTTGCCGCACCGCGGCCTCGACCGCGACCTTGACCTTGGCCGCGCCGATGACCCTCGCGCGCTCGACGGCGGGACGGCGGCGGAACAGCTCGAAGCACGGCACCGAGACGACGCGCGCAGACACGCCGCGCTCGCGCAGGAGCTTGCGCGCCGCGACCGCGATCGAAACTTCCGATCCGGTGGCGAACAGCGAGACGTCGGCGGCGCCCGTCTCGGCCGGCTCGATCTCGTAGGCGCCGGCGGCGCAGCTGTTCGTCGGCTCGTATCCGCGCCGCAACTGCGGCAGATTCTGGCGCGTGAGCGCAAGCACGCTCGGCGCGTGCGAATTTTCGAGCGCGAGCTGCCAGCACTCCAGCGTCTCGACCGGGTCGCACGGGCGGAAGACGTAGAGGTCGGGGATCGCGCGCAACGCCGCGAGTTGCTCGATCGGCTGGTGGGTGGGGCCGTCCTCGCCGAGCCCGATCGAATCATGGGTCATCACGTAGATCACCCGCTGGCCCGCGAGCGCGGCCAGGCGTATCGCCGGCCGGCAATAATCGGAGAAGACCAGGAACGTGCCGGAATAGGGGATGATCCCGCCGTGCAATGCCATGCCGGTCATGGCCGCCGCCATGCCGTGCTCGCGCACGCCGTAATGGATGAAGCGACCGCAATAATCGGCGGCGGAGAGGACGGTCATGCCCTTGGGCTTGGTGTTGTTGGAGCCGGTGAGGTCGGCCGAGCCGCCGATCATCTCCGGCACCGCCGCGGTCAGCGCTTCCAGCGCATTCTCGGATGCGATGCGAGTCGCTATCTCTTTCGGGGTTGCGGCGAGCCTTTCCTTGAGCTCGCGCACGGCGCCGGCGAGCTTGTCCTTCGGCAGTTCGCCGCGCAGGCGGCGCTCGAACTCGGCACGGCGGGCAGGCGGTACCGCTTTGAGACGTTGGCTCCAGGCCTCACGGGCCTCCTTGCCGGCAAGCGCGGCGCTGCGCCACAGGTCGCGGACCTCCGCGGGAATGACGAAGGCGGGCTCCATCCAGCCCAACCGCTCGCGCGCGCCCTTGATTTCGTCGGCGCCGAGCGCCGAGCCGTGGCACTTCTCCGTGCCCGCCTTGGTCGGCGCGCCGAAGCCGATGGTGGTGCGGCAGGCGATCAGCGACGGCCGGTCGGCGAGCTGGGCGTTCTCGAGGGCGGCGGCGATCGCCTCGGGATCATGGCCGTCGATGCGGGTCGCCAGCCAGCGCGCGGCCTCGAAGCGCTTAACCTGGTCGACGGAATCGGAAAGCGACAGCGGCCCGTCGATCGAAATGCTGTTGTCGTCGAACAGCACGATCAGCTTGTTGAGCCTGAGATGGCCGGCGAGCGCGATCGCCTCCTGGCTGATGCCCTCCATCAGATCGCCGTCGGAGGCGAGCACGTAGGTGCGGTGGTCCACGATCTCGGGTCCGAACGCGGCCGCGAGGTGGCGCTCGGCGATCGCCATGCCGACGGCGTTGCCGAGCCCCTGGCCGAGCGGCCCCGTCGTCGTCTCCACCCCCGGGGTGAGAAAGCTCTCGGGGTGGCCGGGCGTGATCGAGCCCAATTGGCGGAAGCGCTTGATCTCCTCGATCGTCATCCGCTCGTAGCCGAGCAGATGCAGCAGCGCATAGATCAGCATCGAGCCGTGGCCGGCCGACAGCACGAAGCGGTCGCGATCGGGCCACGCGGGATCGGCCGGATCGAACTTCAGGAACCGCGTGAACAGCACGGTCGCGACGTCGGCGGCGCCCATCGGCAGGCCCGGGATGGCCGGACTTCGCCTGTTCGACCGCATCCATCGCGAGCGCGCGAATGGCGTTCGCCATGCGATCGTGCTGGGCGCGCGTCGCCGGCGCCCGCTGGCCGCGGCGGGCGGTCATCGCTTGCGCGGCGGGCACGGCCGCTGCAGCGAGGAAGGAGTTGGTCATAGCCGGGGCCAAACGGGTTGCTCGGGCGAGGCTCTAGCATGCGCGCGAGGGGAGTCAAAGAATGCCGGCGGGGGCGTCGCGCGCCATTCACAGGAGCGGGGAGAACGTTGCCCTCACCGTTGACGCAAAGCCGTCGAAAAACGTAAGGTTCTTTCTCTAACCGGTTGCGGACGCAAAAGATTTTCGCGGCCACAAGGCTGACGAATCCAGCCTGTATTGGCCGCGCTGGGGGGTGCTGAGAATTGACCGAGCCCAGCGCCATCGACGCAGCCAGCAGGCGTCTCGCGCTTGCGCTCGACGCGCTCGCGGCCGCGGTCGAGCGCCGGCACGAGGCCGACCGCGGCGAGGAGACGCTGGACGCCCAGCTGCACGCGCTCGGGACTGATCGCTCGCGGCTCGCCTCCGAGCTCGACGCCGTCACCGCCCGCGCGCGGGTGCTGGAAACCACCAACCGGGAGGTCGCGGAGCGCCTGGATGCCGCCATCGACGTCATCCGCTCCGTGCTCGCGGCGAACGAGCGCTGAACTTTCAACCTGACGTGGGAAGGCCATGCCGCAGGTCACTGTCACCATCAACGGGCGCCAGTTCCGCATGGCTTGCGAGGAAGGCGAAGAGGCGCGTGTCATGCGTCTGGCCGAGGATCTCGATGCGCGCATCGTCCGGCTGCGCGCGCGCTTCGGCGAGATCGGCGATACCCGGCTCACGGTCATGGCGGCCCTCACGCTCGCCGACGAGCTGTCGGAGGTGAAAGAGAAGCTGCAGCGGATCGAGCCGGAGCTCGCGACCCTGCAGGACGCGAGCGTGGTCTCGTCCGATCGAGCGCAGGCGACGCAGGCGGCGGTCATCGCCGCGCTCAATGCCGCGGCCGAGCGCATCGAGAACCTCACCAAGCGGCTCAACCAGACGGTCGGCGACGCCGGCGTCCCCATGGGGTGACGAGCTCGTGGGTGGTGCCACGGCCGTATCCGCACTACATTGGGCGGGCGGGGCTGCGAGGCGCGTCAGGAGCCATATCCCCGGGGCCTTATCGATCCTAAAGGGAGCTGTCCCTGACCGGGCTCGTGGGCTCGGACATATGGCGCCCACCTACTTTCGTAGGGAACCCGGGATCGACGCTCCAACGGCCATCGCGGCTCCGCACTTCTAGAGCAGGTTTCGGTTGGGTTGAATTACCCGCTCTGCCGTCATGCCCGCGCTCGTCGCGGGCATCCACGTCTTGTCGGGGCCTGCGGCACATTGAAGATGCGGATGGCCGGGACACCCCGGCTATGACGCCGAACATCTGGTGCGTGTCCCGCTCGATGGCGCATTCCACCTCGGTCGAAGATGCCAAAGCCGCCATCCGTCGCGAAGCCCGCGCGCGCCGCGATGCGCTGCCGGCCGACATCCGCGCCGCCGCGGCGCAGACCATCGCGGCGCGGCCGTTTCCGGTGACGGTGCCGCCCGGCGCGATCGTCTCCGGCTTCATGCCGCTCAAGAGCGAGATCAATGCCGTGCTGCTGATGCACAAGCTCGCGGAGGCGGGCACGCAACTCGCGCTGCCGGTGGTCGCGGGTCGGGGAAAGCCCCTGACCATGCGCGCCTTTGCGTTTGGCGATACGCTGGGCGCCGGGGTCTGGGGCATCCGTGAACCGAAGCGCGGCGCGCCCGAGGTCCTTCCCGACATTATGCTCGTGCCACTGCTCGCCTTCGACCGCAGCGGGCAACGCATCGGCTACGGCGCCGGCTACTACGACATGACCATCGCGGCCTTGCGCGCGCGCAAGACCGTGGTCGCCCTCGGGATCGCCTTCGCCGCGCAGGAGATCGCGAGCGTGCCGACGACCCCGCGCGACGCGCGCCTCGATCTCGTGCTAACCGAGCGCGAGGTCATCGACTGCCGGAAGCCTTAGCGCATGCGCATCCTCTTCATCGGCGACATCGTGGGCCGCAGCGGGCGCATCGCCTTGCTCGAGCGGCTGCCCGGGCTGGTGCGGGACTGGCGGCTCGATTTCATCGCCGTCAATGGTGAGAACGCCGCCGGCGGCTTCGGTATCACCGAAGCGATCTACCAGGAATTCATCGATGCCGGCGTCGACGCCGTTACCGGCGGCAATCATTCCTGGGACCAGAAGGAGGCGCTGGTCTTCATCGAGCGGGCGCCCAAGCTGCTTCGCCCGATCAACTATCCCACCGGCACGCCCGGGCGCGGTGTCGCGCTGATCGAAGCCCGAAACGGTGCGCGCGTGCTGATCGTCAACGCCATGGGCCGCATCTTCATGGACCCGCTCGATGATCCTTTCGCCGCGGTCGAGCGCGAACTTTTGGCCTGTCCGCTGAAGCAGTCGGCCGACGCCATCATCGTCGACATCCACGGCGAGGCGACGAGCGAGAAACAGGCGATGGGCCATTTCTGCGACGGCCGCGTGAGCCTTGTCGTCGGCACCCACACCCACGCGCCGACCGCCGACCATCAGATCCTGCCGCACGGGACCGCGTTCGTCTCCGACGTCGGCATGACCGGCGACTACAATTCGGTGATCGGCATGGACAAGGACGAGCCGGTGGCGCGGTTCCTGCGCAAGATTGCGGCCGCCCGCTTCGAGCCGGCCACCGGCGAAGCGACACTGTGCGCGCTCGCGGTCGAGACCGATGACGCCACCGGGCTGGCGCGGCGCGTCGCCGCCGTGCGGCTCGGCGGCCGTCTGGAACAGGCGCAGCCGACATTCTGGAAATGAGACTCCGGTCTGCTCGCCCGGCAATGGTGCGGCGTGAACGCGCCCCTGCTTTGGACTAAGCTTGTTGCGGGCAGACGACCCTTGGGTATTTGGGTTGGCACAGCCGCCTCGGGCAACCGGGTTGCAATTGAGCTGATCTTTCGCTGCAGGATCGCTGCCACAATTTCTCGGGAGGAGGAAATGGTCGTCGCAATCTCACGCCGCGCCTGGTGCGGGCAAACGGCTCTCTGTGCTGCGCTCGTCCTGCTCGACGCGTCCGCCCATGCCGAGACGCTGGATGCGCTCTACGCCAAGGCCAAGGACGAGAAGTCGCTGGTGATCTATGCCGGCGGCCCGATATCGAACTACGAGCCGTTGGCGCGCGAATTCGAGCAAAAGTTTCCCGGCCTGACGGTCTCCATCGAAGGCGGTTTCAGCAATGTGTTGAACCAGAAGATCGAACAGCAGTTCAAGGACGGCAAGCTCGCAGCCGATATGGTGCTGTTCCAGACGGCGCAGGACTTCGTGCGCTGGAAGCGGCAAGGCAAGATGCTCGCCTTCAAGCCCGAAGGCTCCGACGCCATCGACAAATCGTTCAAGGATCCGGACGGAGCGTTCATCGTCTGGTACGTCGGCACGCTCTCATATGCCTACAACACGCAGCAGGTGAAGCCGGAGAACGCTCCAAAATCGGCGCTCGATTTCCTCAAGCCTGAATTTCGCGGCAAGATGATCGCCTGCTACCCGCACGACGACGACGCGACGCTCTATCTGTTTCACACGCTCGCCCAGAAATACGGCGCGGACTACATCGACAAATATCTGGCGAACCAGCCCAACTGGGTGCAGGGCCATCTCAGCGTTTCGCGCTCGGTCGCCGCCGGCACGAATCTCATCACGCTCGATGCCACGACCTCGACCGTCCTCAATCTCAAGAAGGCCGGGCAGCCGATCGACTTCGTCTTCTCCGAGGTCGATCCGATCCCGATCTATTATTCCACCGCCGGCATCTTCAAGGATGCGCCGCACGCCAACGTCGCCAAGCTCTATCTGACCTGGATGCTGGCTCCTGAGCAGCAGCGCCGTATCGGATCATTCTCGCCGCGCGGCGACGTGCCGCCGCCGGCGGGACTCAAGCCGCTGTTCTCCCACGCCACGGCCAACAATTACCGGGATTTCGTGACCGACGATCGCCTGCTCGCCGCGCTGCGCAAGCAGTTCGAAGCGGCGGTCGGTCCGATCCGCAATACTGGCGGCGTGCGCTGACCGTGTGAACCTGGGCGGGGCCGTTGCGGCCCCGCGCAGGTTCTGGATTTTCCGCAAGACGCATCCTATAACGCGGCGACATCAATCCATTATCCACGGCTCGCCGATCGCGCCTGATCCTGCGCGGAGCGGGCCATCGAGGAGCAAGGCATGGCCGGCCATTCCCAGTTCAAGAACATCATGCACCGCAAGGGGCGGCAGGATAAGGTCAAGTCCAAGCTGTTCGGAAAACTAGCGCGGGAAATTACCGTTTCGGCCAAGCTCGGCTTGCCCGACCCCGCCATGAATCCGCGCTTGCGCGCGGCGGTGCTGGCGGCGCGCGCGGAGAACATGCCGAAGGACAACATCGACCGCGCGATCAAGAAGGCGGCTGGCGGCGACGCGGAGAGCTATGACGAGATCCGATACGAGGGCTATGGGCCGGGCGGCGTCGCCGTCATCGTCGAGGTCTTGACCGACAACCGCAATCGCACCGCCGGCGAGGTGCGCGCGACCTTCACGAAATCCGGCGGCAACCTCGCCGAAACCGGCGCGGTCTCGTTCATGTTCGACCATGTCGGCGTGGTCGAATACGACGCCAAGGCCGCCAGCGCGGATGCCATATTGGAGGCCGCGATCGACGCCGGCGCCGACGATGTAATTTCGAACGAGAGCGGCCACGAAATCTACACCGCGCCGGACGCGCTGCGCGACGTGGCGAAGGCGCTGGAGGCGAAATTCGGCGAACCGCGCAAGGCGGCGCTGGTGTGGAAACCGCAGAACACCGTCACGGTCAACGACGAGCAGGGCGAGAAGCTGTTCAAGCTGATCGAGACGCTCAACGAGCATGACGACGTGCAGAATGTCTACGCCAATTTCGAAGTATCGGACGCATTGCTGCAGAAGCTGGGGGCGTGACCATCGTCAGCCGCCGTATTCCAGGATGAACAGCCCGGCATTGTAGTCGGTGCTGTAGACCAGGCCGTTCTTGTCCACGAACACGTCCGCCGATTGGATGACGCGGGCGCGGCCCGGCCGGCGATCCATCATGCGCGCCGGCGCCGGCGGCACCCAGGCTCCGACTTGGTTCGGCCGGTACTGGTCGCCAATGTCGAACACCCGCACCCCGGCGTTCTGGTAGGTCGCGAAGATCAGCTCGGAGCTCACCAAGCTGCCCGGTCGGTTTTCGTGGATATTGTGCGGCCCGAAATGGCCGCCTTTGGCGACATAGTCCGCCTCCGCCGGCGTCGGCAAGGTCGCAATGCTCACCGGGTTGGCGCGATCGCGGTTATCGAAAACCCAGATCAGTTTGAGTCCGTCCTCCTGGTGGTCGAGCACCGCCTCGTCGAGAACGACCAGCAGCTGGCGATCCGGCAGCGGCAGGCAATTGTGCGTTCCGCCGCCGAACGGCGGGCACCAGTTGCGATGGACGACGAGCTTCGGGTGTTCGCGGTCGGCGACGTCGATCACGACCATGCCGGCGTCGCGCCAGGCGGCATAGGCGGTATCGCCGTCCACGATGGCATGGTGCAATCCGTACCGGCTGCCAACCGGCCAACTCGGCGTCTCGCCGGCCGCGAGGTTCATTCCGGGGATCCAGTAGCGGCCGGCCGCGCGCGGCTGTTGCGGATCGGCCATGTCGACGGTCAGGAAGATATAGTCGGTGAAGCCGTCGAGCAGCGCCGAGACATAGGCCCAGCGGCCGCCGACATACCAGATGCGATGAATGCCGCCGCCGTCGACCGGCATGAAGCCGATGCGGCGCGGCCTCGCCGGTTGCGAAATGTCATAGATCGCGAGCCCGGCCGTCCAGTCGCGGGCCGCGCTCGTCGGCTGGGCGGTGCCCACGACGGTGCCGAGCTGACCACGGTAGTAGGCGTGCTCGTCGGCGAACTCGGCCGCCGCGAACATGTCCTTGGCGTTGATGACCAGGAGCAGGTCGTCATGGGTCTGCAGATGGATGTTCCAGGTTCCGGGCGGGGCGGCGAGATAGCCGACCGCGTGCGGATTTTTGGGGTCGCGCACGTCGACGATGCTGAACCCTTTCGAAAACATGTGGCCGATATAGGCGTAGCCGCGGTGCACCATGATCTGGACGCCATCGGGCCGGCCGCCCTGATCGCAATAGCCGACGAGGCGCATGTTGCGCGCGTAGTCGGGCGTCGGCAGCTCGACGCTCATCGATAGGCGGCGAGAAAGTTCGGCACCGCGATCCAGTCCATCATGGCTTCGCAGTCCTGCAGCAGCTTCCACATCCTGCGATCCTCGTCGGTCTTGAGGTCGACGCCCAGGTGGGTGCCGAGCCTGCGGCCGTGCAGCATGATACGCTCCCCGATCGGCTGACGGGCGGCGTCGTAGGCGGCGAGCGCTGTGTCGATGTCGTCGTGGGCGGCGAGCGCTCCGGCGAGCGCCTGCGCGTCGCCGCCGGCCTTGGCGACACCGAAGCCCATATGCGGGCGCGCGGATGATCCGGCGTCGCCCACCAGCGCGACCCGTCCGAACACGATGCGCGGTGCGCAGAAGTCGTAGATCGGGGTGAAGAACGGCCGCTCGATATTGCGCAGACAATCGAGAAACGCCGGCGGCATGATGGTTTCGGCCTCGGCGCGCATGCGCGCGATGAGGTCCTTGCGGATGAGCGGCGGCGGCACCGAGTATTCGTGTTGATGGCCGCGCTCGTCGACGCACATCTCCTTCAACGTCTGCGCGTCGCCGACGCGGTACCAGATGAAATTGTAGCGCCGGTGGCCGGGCCGCTGGTCGTCGTCGAATCCGGAGATCGGGTAACCGATGACCTGTTGGCGCTCGGGCAGGAAGAACACGAAGTAGGGAAAGATGCTCGCGAGCGTCTGTGGGGCGAGATCGGCCTCGTTCGGGCGCGCCGCGCCAGATATAGTAGCCGGAATAGATCGGCTGCGCGTCGGGCGCGACCTGCGCGCGGACGCCGGAGCGGATGCCGTCGCCGCCCACCAGCAGGTCGGCGTGCTCGACGCGACCCTCGGCGAAATGCACGCGCACCCCATGCCGCTCCGGCTCGAGGCGCTGGAAGGTGTGACCGAGGTGGTAGTGCGCGGGATCGATGGTTTTGCGGAGCAGGCGCTGCAGGCGGTCCCACGAGGTCAGGATTTGCCGCAACGGGCGTTCGGCGATCACGCGCCCTTGACGGTCGATCGTGATGCGTTTCAGCACCTCGATGCCGAGATCGTGCGTGCCGGCGCCGCTCTGTTCCAGGGCGTCCAGCAGTTCGGGATGGGTGGTGATCCCGGCGCCGCGGCCCACGAGCTCGACCGGCGAGCGTTCGAACACGTCGACGTCCCAGCCGATCCGGCGCAGGAACGCCGCGCTGAACAGGCCGGACATCGAGCCGCCGATGATGACGGCGCGCCGGCCGCGGCGGCGGAACGAGGCTGCCATGGCGGATCACCCGGACATTGACGCCGCGCGAACTTAACCGCCCGGCCTCCGCACGGCCAGCCGGTGCGATGGCATGATATCGGCCTAGGCGCGAATCGCCGCCGGGGCTATCAACGGACGACCATGCGCCGTCCGATTCGCATCCTCGGCATCGACCCCGGGCTCCGCCGCACCGGCTGGGGCGTGGTGGCGATCGAAGGGAACCGCCTGAGCTTCCTCGCCTGCGGGTCGCTGGCGACCGATGACCAGGCGGAGTTGGCGACACGCTTGCTCGCCATCCACGACGGCTTGCGGCGCGTGGTCGAGGAGCACGCCCCGGACGAGGCGGCGGTGGAGGCAACCTTCGTCAACAAGGACGCATCGGCGACACTCAAGCTCGGCCAGGCGCGCGGCATCGCCATGCTGGTGCCGGCGATCGCCGGCTTGCCGGTCGCCGAATACGCTCCCAATCTGGTGAAGAAGACAATCGTCGGCGCCGGCCACAGCGAGAAGGCGCAGATCCGCATGATGATCGGCGTGCTGCTGCCGAAGGCCGATCCGCGTTCGGACGACGCGGCCGACGCGCTCGCGATCGCGGTGTGCCATGCGCACCATCGCCAGCGCGCCGTGCTCAAGGTGGCGGCGCGCTGAGCCGCCGGGATGCGGGCGAGCCGCGGCGGACGGTGGGTTGCGGCGGTGCTGTTGCCGCCGGCCGCGGTTGATTAGATTGCGGCGTTGGTGTTCGGGATGTCGCCGATGGAGCTTTCTGCGCTTCTTCTCTTCGCCTGCCCGTTGCTCGCGGCCGCGGCGTTGCGGCGCCCGGTATCGCCGCCCTGGTCGCGCCGGCGGCGGCGTGCTGGCGGGCGCAGCGGCGATGGCGGCGACCAGATAGGCTTGGCGCATGATCGGCAAGCTCAAGGGCATCATCGACAGCTACGGCGAGGATTTCATCGTCCTCGATGTCAACGGCGTCGGCTATCTCGTGCATTGCTCGGCGCGCACGCTGCAGGAATTGCCGGGCACCGGGGAGCCGGCGACGCTGTCGATCGAGACCTATGTGCGCGAGGATCAGATCAGGCTGTTCGGCTTCCTCACCGACGTGGAGCGCGAATGGTTCCGCCTGTTGCAGACCGTGCAGGGCGTCGGCGCCAAGGTTGCGCTCTCCGTGCTCGGCACGCTCAAGCCCGCCGATCTCGCCTCCGCCATCGCCATGCGCGACAAGGCCATGGTTGCGCGCACGCCCGGGGTCGGACCCAAGGTGGCCGAGCGCATCGTCACGGAACTGAAGGACAAGGCGCCGGCCTATGCCGACCTCGACCCGGCGGTGATCCGCCTCTCCGGCGCGGTCGCGGACAAACGCGCGCCGCAGCCGGTCGCCGACGCGGTCTCGGCGCTGGTCAATCTCGGTTACGGTCAGCCGCAGGCCGCCGCCGCCATTGCCGCCGCCTGGCGCAACGCCGGCGAGGGGGCCGACACGGCGAGGCTGATCCGGCTCGGATTGCAGGAGCTCGCGAAATGACCGACGCGGACCTTGTCCGATGCTGAGCGCTCGTGACCACGAACTGATCGCCGCCGCGAGCGACGCGATCAAGCGGCGCTATCGCAACGACTGGCAGGAGGTGGGCGCTGCGCTGCGCACGCGCGACGGACGCATCTATACCGGGGTCAATCTCGACGCCTATCTGGGCCGCATGGCGGTGTGCGCCGAGGCGGTGGCGCTCGGCCGGGCGGTGACCGAGACCGGCGAGACCGGAATCGACACCATCGTGGCGGTGCGCCATCCCGAGCCGGCCGAGAGCGGTCGCGCGATCGTGGTGGTGTCGCCGTGCGGGAGCTGCCGCGAGCTGATCTGGGACTACGACCGCAACGCCCGCGTCATCGTGCCGGGTGCCGATGGTCCGGCCATCGCCGCCATCGGCGAGCTGCTGCCGAACAAATACAGTCGCGAGCGCACGCTGTGAGGATGGATCATTGAGCTCTCCCCCCGCCGCTTGGTGACGGCCGAACGCCGCGACGAAGACGCCGCCGACGCTTCGCTGCGCCCGCAGCGGCTCGGCGAATTCATCGGCCAGCAGCAGGCGCGCTCGAATCTCGTCGGTGTTCATCGAGGCCGCGCGGGCGCGGCGCGAGGCCCTCGATCATGTCCTGTTCGTCGGCCCGCCCGGCCTCGGCAAGACCACGCTGGCGCAGATCGTGGCGCGCGAGCTCGGCGTGAATTTTCGCGCCACCTCGGGGCCGGTGATCGCCAAGGCCGGCGACCTCGCGGCGTTGCTCACCAATCTCGAAGAGCGCGACGTGCTGTTCATCGACGAGATCCACCGGCTCAACCCGGCGGTCGAGGAAATTCTCTATCCCGCCATGGAGGATTTCCAGCTCGACCTCATCATCGGCGAGGGGCCGGCCGCACGCTCGGTCAAGATCGATCTCGCCAAGTTCACGCTGATCGGCGCCACCACCCGCGCCGGCCTGCTCACCAATCCGCTGCGCGACCGCTTCGGCATCCCGGTGCGGCTCAACTTCTATTCCGAGTCCGAGCTCGAAGAGATCGTCAATCGCGGCGCACGCGTGCTCGGCATCGGCATGACCGCCGACGGCGCCAACGAAATCGCGCGCCGCGCCCGCGGCACGCCGCGCATCGCCGGGCGGCTGTTGCGCCGCGTGCGCGACTTCGCGCTGGTCGCGGGCAAAACCACGGTCGACCGTGCCGGCGCCGACCGCGCGCTGGTCGAGCTCGAGGTCGATGCCGCCGGCCTCGACGCCATGGACCGGCGTTACCTCGCCAATATCGCGGAGAACTATGGCGGCGGGCCGGTCGGGATCGAGACCATCGCGGCGGCGCTGTCCGAGCCGCGCGACGCCATCGAGGACATCATCGAGCCGTTCCTGATCCAGAAGGGTTTCGTCCAGCGTACCCCGCGCGGACGGCTGCTCACCTCGCACGCCTTCCGCCATCTCGGTCTCGCCGAGCCCGCGCGCGACCCGGCGCAATTCGGGCTGTTCGGGCAGGGAGAGGACGACTAAGGTCGCCGACCGCACGGCGGGCGCGGGCCGCCGCCGCGAGGGAGCCGCCGATGCTCAAGACCATGGAAGGCGGGTGTCATTGCGGACGTGTGCGCTTCCGCGTTACCGCCGATCTTGCGCGCGTGACCGAATGCAATTGCTCGATCTGCACCAAGAAGGGGTTTCTGCATCTGATCGTGCCGCCCGAGCGATTCGAGCTTCTCGGCGGCGGGAATGATCTCACGACCTATCGCTTCAATACCGGAACGGCCAAGCATACGTTCTGCCGGCACTGCGGCGTCCATCCGTTCTATGTTCCGCGCTCCGATCCGGACAAGATCGATGTCAACGTGCGCTGCCTCGACGACATCGACCTCGCCGCCGTCGCGCCGAAAGCGTTCGACGGGAGGAACTGGGAGGCGGCGATACAGCAGCGCGTCCCGTGGCGATAGCACATTGACGACCTCGACGAATCTCGACGGCGCCATCCATTCCGGCCGCCACGTCATGGTGGTGCGCGTCTATTACGAGGACACCGACTTTTCCGGCGTCGTCTACCACGCCAGCTATCTGCGCTTCATGGAGCGCGGCCGCACCAATCATCTGCGCCTGCTCGGCGCCGGCCATCGCGCGTTGTTCGAAGAGGCGAGCGCGCAGGCGCCGGGCTTTGCCTTCGTGGTGCGCTCGATGCAGATCGAGTTCCTCAAGCCCGCCCGCATGGACGACGTGCTCGCGGTGGAGACGGCGCCGGAGGAGGTGAAGGGCGCCTCGATCACGCTGCACCAGCGTATCCTGCGGGCGGATGAACTCCTGGTCGAGGCGCGTGTGCGCGTGGCCTTCGTCTGCGGCGGGCGGGCGCGCCCGATCCCCAAGGCGCTGCGCACCGCCATGCGCGCCGATCGCGACCTTATCGGCGATTGAGCGATAGCCGACGCCGGTCGTCCGCCGGTGTCGACGCCTCGCCCCGAGTCATGTAAAGACCCTTCACATGAGCTGGTCCAGGCACGGCGGCCGGTCGGGTCCCCGCGGTTATCACCATGGCAACCTGAAAGAGGCGCTGATCCGCGCGGCGCTGGAATTGATCGCGCAGAAGGGACCCGCCGGCTTCACCTTCGCGGAGGCGGCGCGCTGGGCGGGCGTCAGTCCGGCGGCGCCCTATCGGCATTTCCGCGACCGTGACGAGTTGTTGGCCGATGTCGCGCGGCGCGGCTTCGATCAATTCGAGGCCGCGCTCGCGCGCGCGTGGGACGACGGCCGTCCCGATGCCTTCGCGGCCTTCGATCGTGTCGGCAAGGCCTATCTTCAATTCGCCAGGAGCGAGCCGGCCTACTATTCCGCGATGTTCGAGGCCGGCATCCCATTGGAAGCAAGCCCCGAACTGCGGGAGGCGGGCGAGCGCGCCTTCGCGGTGCTGCGAACCGCCACCGAACGGCTCGTCGCCACCATGCCGGCGCAGAACCGTCCACCGGTGCTGATGATGGCGTTGCACGTCTGGGCCATGTCGCACGGCATCGCGTCGCTGTTCGGCCGCGGCGATGCCGCCCGGCGCTCGCTGCCGATGTCGCCGGACGATTTGTTGGAGGCCGCGGTGCTGGTTTATCTGCGCGGTCTGGGCCTTGCCGTGCCTCCGAGCAGCCCCCCGCGCAGCCCTGCTTGACAATTCTCCGGCACGCCGCTAGCTATGTAAATGTGATTAACATTCACTGGCGAGGCCCGCATGCCTATCGTTGCAAAACTCGACGAGTTGGGAAAACCGGCCTGGATCGCGCTCATGATCCTAGGCTTCGTCGTCTGGTGGCCGATCGGTCTTGCCACCTTGGCATTCATCATTGGGAGCGGACGGATGAGCTGTTGGAAAGGCGGTAGCATGAGCCGCTGGCAGGGCGCCGCCGACCAGATGCGTCAGGCCGGCACTTGGTGGCAGCCGTTGCGCACGAGCGGCAACCGGGCCTTCGACGACTATCGCGAAGAGACCTTGCGGCGTCTGGAGGAGGAGCAGCGCGAATTCAAGGATTTTCTCGCTCGCCTGCGCATGGCGAAGGACAAGGCCGAGTTCGACCAGTTCATGGCCGAGCGTCGCACGCGCACGGGCGCGTCCTCGTCGCCGCAAAGCTAGACCAAACCTCTCGGTCGGAGTTTGCGCGAGCCGTCCACCCGCGGTGGGCGGCTCGACTCGCATGCCAGTCTCCGAACGGCGCTTGCGCTCGCTGCACGCCCATCGCCTTGCCAACTATCGTCCGCGGCCAGTCGTCGCGGCGCCGGATCGTGTCGTGCCGGTCGGTCGCGGCGATCTGCGTCCGCTGGCGTTCTCCTTGCCGCGACATTCGCTCCGTTGCGGTAACCCGGAGTTAACCTGACCGGCCCCAGCTAGCTGCCGTCGAGGTTTGGTGCGCCCTAGTTTGGTCACCTTTGCGCGGGGAATCGGTACTTCTGCCGGTGGGGGCCGGACTTTTCGCGCAATTTCGGGTCTGCGGCGGCGCAAATGACGCTGCCTGGCGTGCCGTTCTGGTCGACGCGATCGCCTTCCGCCCCGATCTTGATCGCAGGACTTGGACCGCCGGGAAGGAGTTGCCATGCCGTCCGCCGCGCCGCTCTCGATCTGGGATTTGTTCCAGCACGCGGATTTGGTCGTCAAACTGGTGATGATCGGGCTGCTGATTGCGTCGATTGCGGTGTGGGCGATCGCGATCGACAAGGTGATCCTCTATTCGCGCACGCGCCGGGCCATGGACGGCTTCGAGCAGGCGTTCTGGTCCGGCCAGTCCTTGGAGGAGCTCTACCGCGCTCTGGCGTCCCGGCCGACGCACTCGATGGCGGCGCTGTTCGTGGCGGCGATGCGGGAATGGAAGCGCAGCCTGGAGGGCCAGCCGCGCTCGTTTGCCGGCCTGCAGATGCGCATCGAAAAGGTCATGGACGTGACCATCCAGCGCGAGATCGCGCGCCTGGAGCGCTACCTGCTGGTGCTGGCGACGGTCGGTTCGGCCGGCCCCTTTGTCGGGCTGTTCGGGACCGTTTGGGGCATCATGACGAGCTTTCGGGCGATCGCCGGCCAGCAAACCACCTCTCTGGCGGTGGTCGCGCCGGGCATCGCGGAGGCCCTGTTCGCTACCGCAATCGGCCTCATCGCCGCCATACCGGCGACCATTTTCTATAACAAGTTCGTCTCCGACGTGAACAAACAGGCTCAGCGCCTGGAGGGGTTCGCCGACGAATTTGCCGCCATTCTGTCGCGGCAGATCGACGAACGGGGATAGGGGTCGCAAATGGCGATGAACGGCGGCACTGCCGCGGTCGCCGGCAGGCGGCGGCACCGTCGCCGCCCGGTCATGTCCGAGATCAACGTGACGCCGATGGTCGACGTCATGCTGGTCCTGCTCATCATCTTCATGGTCTCGGCGCCGCTGATGACGGTAGGGGTCGCGGTCGATCTGCCGCAGAGCCGAGCTAAGAGCCTCGACCCAGGACAAGGAGCCGCTGATCGTTACGGTCGACGTCCAGGGCCAGATCTTCCTTCAGAACTCGCAGCTCAACATCGATGAATTGGTGACGAAGCTCAAGGCCATCACCGAGGCCCGAGGCGGAATGAGCGAGGCAATCGTCTTGCGGGGCGACAAGGATTTCGGTATGGCGTCGCGATGCGTGTTCTCGGCCGTTTGATCGAAGCGGGCTTCAGCCACGTGGCGCTTGTCACCGACATCGAGCAGGGCCGAATTGATAGGTCGACTTTAGCGGTCATGCGCAAGGCATACGTCATATCGGCGATCGGTCACGCAGTCGTTCTGCTGTGGGGCGTGTGGTCGCTTTGCGGCCAACCCACTTCCCGTTCCGCCCGCCGAAGCTATGCCGGTCGCCTCGTCACCGTCTCCGAACTCACCCAGATGACGGCGGGCGACAAGAGCGCCCCCAAGGTCGAGCCGCAGAAGCCGCTGGTCGAGAAGGTCGACGAGGCAAAGCCGGTCGAGGACCCCGCCGCCAAGGTCGTGGAGAAGAAAGAGGTCAAGGCCGCGCGCGAGCCGCCGCCGGCGCCGGAAACCAAGCCGGTCGAGGCCAAGCCGGAGAAGCAGCAGGCCGAGACGCCGCCCGACCCGATCGCCGACGCGCTCGCCAAGGACGAAAAGAAGTCGGAGCCGAAAACTGCGGACGCCACGCCGCCGATGCCGCGCAAGAAGCCGGCGCCGCCGGCGCCCAAGTTCGACCCCAAGCAGGTCTCGGCGCTGCTCAACAAGCAGGATGCGACCAGGATGGCCGCCGCCGGCGAGACCCTCAACAATTCGGTCTCGCTCGGCGTGTCGAGCGGTCAAGCGGCGCAGATTTCGCTGAGCGAGCTTGACGCGTTGCGCCAGCGGCTCGCCCAGCTCTGGAGCATTCCGGCCGGCGCAAAGGATCCGCAGGAGCTGATCGTGCTGGTCAGGGTCAAGCTCAAGCCCGACGGCATGCTCGCCGCGCCGCCGATGGTGCTCACCAGCGGCAAAACTCCGCTATTCGTCGCCGCCCGCGACAGCGCAATTCGCGCGCTGTTCCGCGGCCAGCCCTTCGACATGCTCAAGCCTGAGCACTACGAGCAATGGAAAGACATCGAGATCACTTTCGATCCGCGCGACATGATCCGCGGATAACGCCGACCGCCGTCGTGCAAGAAGACCGACCATGACCTGGTCCTATCCGACCGCCAGCGCGTTGAGCCGCCGCCGACTGATGATGCTGGGCGCGGGCGCCGCCGCTGGCGCGCTCGCGGGTCTGTCGCCGCAGCGGGCGGCGGCGGTGCTCAAGCTCGACGTCACCCAAGGCAACGTCCAGCCGGTGCCGATCGCGATTCCGGATTTCGTCGGGGTCGCGACCCAGGACCCCGCGGCCGGCCGCAACGTGAGCCAGATCATCGCCTCCAACCTGCAGCGCTCCGGCTTGTTCGCACCGATCGATCCGGCGGCCTATATCGAGAAGATCTCGACCATCGACACGCTGCCGCGCTTTCCCGACTGGCGGCAGATCAACGCCCAGGCGCTGGTCACCGGCCGCGTCACGCAGTCCGACGGCCGCCTCAAGGCCGAGTTTCGGCTGTGGGACGTGTTCGCCGGCCAGCAGCTGCGCGGCGAGCAGTACAACACCACCGCCGACAACTGGCGCCGCATCGCCCACATCATTTCGGACGCCATCTACGAGCGGCATCACCGGCGAGAAAGGCTATTTCGACAGCCGCATCGTCTTCGTCGACGAATCCGGTCCGAAGGAGCGGCGGATCAAGCGGCTGGCGCTCATGGATCAGGACGGCGCCAACGTGCGCTATCTCACCCGCGGCGACGACCTCGTGCTCACGCCGCGCTTCTCGTCCTCGGCCGACACCATAACCTACATGTCCTACAGTCAGGGCGATCCCAAGGTCTATCTCATGAACATCGAGACCGGGCAGCGCGAGATCGTCAGCAATTT
Organism: uncultured Alphaproteobacteria bacterium; assembly: GCA_963712565.1. Lineage (GTDB taxonomy): Bacteria > Pseudomonadota > Alphaproteobacteria > Rhizobiales > Xanthobacteraceae > VAZQ01. The sequence goes on from CAVQIP010000055.1 coordinate 240,891, forward strand.
TCCCGGCATGAGCTTCAGCCCGCGCTTCTCGCCCGACGGCCAGCGCGTGATCTTCAGCCTGCAACGCGGCGGCAATTCCAATCTGTTCGTGATGGACTTGCGCTCGAAGGCGACGATGCGCTTGACCGACACGCAGGTGATCGACACCGCGCCGTCGTATTCGCCCGATGGCACCCGCATCAGCTTCGAGTCCGACCGCGGCGGCAAGCAGCAGATCTACATCATGGCGGCGAACGGCGGCCAGGCGCAGCGCATCAGCTTCGGCGACGGCGCCTATTCGACTCCGGTTTGGTCGCCGCGCGGCGACTACATCGCCTTCACCAAGCAGACCCCGGGCAAGTTCGCCATCGGCATCATGCGCGCGGACGGATCCGGCGAGCGCATTCTTACCGAGGGCTATCACAATGAAGGCCCGACCTGGTCGCCGAACGGCCGCGTGATCATGTTCTTCCGCGACCCCGGCGGCAACGGCGGGCCCATGCTCTACACGGTGGACGTGACCGGCCGCAACGAGCAGCCGTTGAAGACGCCGAGCTACGCCTCCGATCCGGCCTGGTCGCCGCTGTTGCAGTAGGACGACAGCGCGGTGCGAATCGCGCAATGGAATTTGCGAAGCCCATAAGGCGCCGCATTCACCGCTCATTAACCACCCAAAGCGGTTTCCGCTTTTCTTCGAATGTGGGGGATGGGGGCAACACCTGATCAAGGTTGACAAGAACCTTCGCTTAACCACGCACCTGCTAGACCTGCCGCCTGTCCGGTAACGACGCGACAATGGAGGCACCGGGATGACGAATGGCGTTGTGCGTGTCATCCGCGCTGCAAAGCTCGCGGGCTTCTTGGCCTTGGCGCTGGCCGCGGCCGGCTGCGCGAACAGGCCCAACGACCCGAGCGCCGGCGGCGCCAGCGCGCCGCCCGGCAGCCAGCAGGATTTCGTCGTCAATGTCGGCGATCGGGTGTTCTTCGAATCCAATTCTTCGGAACTCTCGTCGCAATCGATCGCGACGCTGGAGAAGCAGGCGCAGTGGCTGCAGATCTACAACCAATACACCTTCACGATCGAGGGTCATGCCGATGAGCGCGGCACGCGCGAGTACAATATCGCGCTCGGGGCCCGGCGCGCGCAGACGGTGCGCGACTATCTCGCCTCGCGCGGCGTGCAGACCCAGCGCATGCGCACGATTTCCTACGGCAAGGAGCGCCCGGTCGCGGTGTGCAACGACATTTCGTGCTGGTCGCAGAACCGTCGCGCGGTGACGGTGCTCAATACCAGTTCTTGAGCAGGGGATACGGGGGAAGGGGACAGCCGGCGCCTTCGGGCGCCGGTTGTGTTTTGTGGCGCCAAGCGGCTTCCACTTTCGATCGCGGCGCATCCGCGGCCGGCACGCCGGCGCCGCGACCGGCGCCAGAATGCCGGAGCATTTGCGGAATTTGTTAACGGTGCATCAGTCACAATTTGGACGCAGGAATTCGTATGGTATTCGAGGGCTCCAACCACACCAAGATACCCATGGCACGCTTCGCGCTCCGTGTGACGACGGCATCCGTGCTCTACCTGACGGTTGCGTGCCCGGCTTTGGTCTGGGCGCAGGAGGCTGAACGGCCGTTCGGACTGCTCGACCGCATCTTCAACGGCAGCGAGCGTTTCAACGGCGGCGGCAACGAGCGCGGCGATCCGTCCGCCGGTCCCGACCGCACGGCGCAGATGTCGGCGCCCGACCTCTTGGTGCGCCTCGATCGCCTCGAAGCCCAGATCCGACAGCTCACCGGGGTGATCGAGCAGCTGCAATTCCGCAACCAGCAGCTGGAGGCGCAAGTCCGCCGCATGCAGGAGGACAACGAGTACCGGTTGCAGGAGCTCGGTTCGAAGGGCGGCTCGCGCCCGGCGCAGCCGCGCACGCAAACCCTGCCCGCGCCGGCGGTCCCCCCCGCCGCGCCCGCGCCCGGCAGGCGCGGCGATGCGTTCGATCCCGCGCAGAATCCGAACGCGCCCGGCGTGCCGCACACGCTCGGTTCGGTCACTGCCGGCGGCCAGCCGCCGACGTCGCCTCCCATGGGCGCGGACGCGGGCGAGCCGATCGGCGCACCCGGCGGACGCACCGCCGGCGCCCCGCTCGACCTCGCCACCATGGGGCCGCCGAACGGCCCGATGCCGGGACAGCCGCCGCGCGGCCCAGCCGCCGGCGGGGCGCTGGCGGCCACGCTGCCGCCGTCGCAGACGCCGCGCGACGAATACGACCTCGCCTATGGCTATGTGCTGCGCAAGGACTACGCGCTGGCGGAAGACGCCTTCCGCGGCTTCCTGAGCAGATATCCCGACGATCGGCTCGCCGGCGACGCCACCTATTGGTTCGGCGAAAGCCTGTTCCAGCGCCAGCGCTTCCGCGACGCCGCGGAAGCCTTCCTCAACGTCTCGACCAAATACGAAACGACCGCGAAGGCACCCGACGCGCTGCTGCGTCTCGGGCAATCGCTCGCCGCCCTCGGCGAAAAGGAGGCGGCCTGTGCATCGCTCGGCGAAGTCCTGCGCAAGTTCCCGCGCGCGTCGGCGGGCGTGAAGCAGGGTGTCGAGCGAGAACAAAAGCGTGCCCACTGCTGACGACGCGGCGCCCGTCTCCGCCGCCGAGGCGAAGGCGTTGTTCGATCCGCTCGCCCATGCTCCCGCGCTCGTGCTGGCCGTCTCCGGCGGTCCCGATTCGACGGCATTGCTCGTGCTGGCGGCGCGCTGGCGACGCGCGCGTAAGCGCGGCCCCAAATTGCTCGCGGTCACGGTCGATCATGGCCTGCGGCGCGGCTCCGCCGCCGAGGCCCGCGCGGTCAAGCGCCTGGCGCGCCGCCTCGGTGTGGCCCATCGCATCCTGCGCTGGCAGGGCAGGAAGCCGGCGAGCGGGTTGCAGCGGGCGGCGCGGGCGGCGCGCTACCGGCTGCTGGCGGCTGCCGCCAGACGGGCAAAGGCCGACACCGTGCTTACCGCGCACACGCTCGACGATCAGGCCGAAACCGTGCTCATTCGCATGAGCCGCGGCAGCGGCGTCACCGGCCTCGGCGCCATGGCCCGTGTAGCGCCTCTGCCCGCCGGCGGGCCGCCGGAGATCATGCTCGTGCGGCCGCTGCTCGACGTTCCGAAGGCGCGCCTCGTCGCGACGCTCGAGCGCGCCGGGATCGCATTCGCCGACGATGCATCCAATCGCGATCCACGCTTCACCCGCGCACGACTGCGCCAGGTGATGCCCGCGCTCGCGCGCGAGGGCCTCGATGCGCGCCGGCTCGCGCTGTTGGCGCGCCGGCTGCGGCGGGCGGAGGCCGCGATCGAAGCGGCGGTCGCCGCCGCGATGGCGTCGTCGTCGCAGAGCCCTTGGCCCGCTGGCGGCCCGGTCGTGCTCGACATGGAAAAATTCGCCCGCCTGCCCGCCGAAGTGGCACTGCGCCTGCTCGGCCGGGCGATCGCACGCGCCGGCGACGAGGGGCCGATCCAGCTCGGCAAACTCGAGACCCTGTACGAGGCGCTGGCGGCGGCCAATGCCGGCGGAACGCCGCGTTGGCGGCGCACCTTGGCGGGAGCGATGGTGACCCTGAGCGGGCGCAGGCTGGTGGTGGAGCGCGCACCGGCCCGAACGATCCGCGGCGCACGTTCTGCCTCAATCGCGGGCAAATGTGGCGGGCGCGACGGCTTCGAACGATGGTAAACGACAGCGGTAAACGGCAAAGGAATTGCGGCAGTTCCCTTGGCAGAAGCACCCTCGGCACTTAGATTGTAGCCCTGACCGACGTGGAATCGGCCTGCAGGTTGCGGGCACACCAACGGGCTGGCGGAACCCCCGGCAGCCATGAGGACACGGGATGAACGCCAACCTGCGCAACTTCGCCCTTTGGGTGATCATCGTTCTCCTGCTGCTCGCGCTGTTCACGCTGTTCCAGAATCCGGGACAGCGCACCACGTCGCAGGACATCTCCTTCTCGCAGCTCTTGAACGAGGTCGATCAGGGCCGGGTGCGCGACGTTTTGATCCAGGGTCCCGAAATCCACGGCACCTTCACCGACGGCCGCAGCTTCCAGACCTATGCGCCCAACGATCCCAGCCTGATCCAGCGGCTCTACGGCAAGGGCGTGTCGATCACCGCCCGTCCGCAGCAGAATGACGTGCCGTGGTTCGTGTCGCTGTTGGTCTCGTGGCTTCCGTTCATCGCGCTCATCGGCGTGTGGATATTCCTGTCGCGGCAAATGCAGGGAGCGGGCGGCAAGGCGCTCGGCTTCGGCAAGAGTCGCGCCAAGCTTTTGACCGAAGCCCATGGCCGCGTCACCTTCGAGGACGTGGCCGGCGTCGACGAGGCCAAGCAGGACCTGCAGGAGATCGTCGAGTTCCTGCGCGATCCCGGCAAGTTCCAGCGGCTGGGCGGACGCATCCCGCGCGGCGTGCTGCTGGTCGGTCCGCCCGGCACCGGCAAGACGCTGCTTGCGCGCGCGATCGCGGGCGAGGCGAACGTGCCGTTCTTCACGATTTCCGGCTCCGACTTCGTCGAGATGTTCGTGGGCGTCGGCGCCTCGCGCGTGCGCGACATGTTCGAGCAGGCGAAGAAGAACGCGCCCTGCATCATCTTCATCGACGAGATCGACGCGGTGGGCCGCCACCGCGGTGCCGGTCTCGGCGGCGGCAATGACGAGCGCGAGCAGACGCTCAATCAGCTGCTGGTCGAGATGGACGGCTTCGAGGCCAACGAAGGCATCATCCTGATCGCCGCCACCAACCGGCCGGACGTGCTCGACCCCGCGCTGCTGCGACCCGGCCGCTTCGACCGCCAGGTGATCGTGCCCAATCCGGATGTGGTCGGCCGCGAGCAGATCCTCAAGGTCCACGTGCGCAAGGTTCCGCTGGCGCCCGACGTCAATCTCAAGACCATCGCGCGCGGAACGCCCGGCTTTTCCGGCGCCGATCTCATGAATCTCGTGAACGAGGCCGCCTTGATGGCGGCCCGGCGCAACAAGCGCATGGTCACGCAGATCGAGTTCGAGGACGCCAAGGACAAGGTGATGATGGGCGCCGAGCGCAAGTCGCTGGTGATGACGGAGGAGGAAAAGCTCCTGACCGCCTATCACGAGGGCGGCCATGCCATCGTCGCGCTCAACGTCAAGGCCACCGACCCCGTGCACAAGGCCACCATCATCCCGCGCGGCCGCGCGCTCGGCATGGTCATGCAGCTGCCCGAGCGCGACAAGCTCTCCATGAGCCTCGAGCAGATGACCTCGCGGCTCGCCATCATGATGGGCGGGCGCGTCGCCGAGGAGCTGGTCTTCGGCAAGGAGAAGGTCACTTCGGGCGCGGCGTCGGATATCGAGCAGGCCACCAAGCTCGCGCGCATGATGGTGACGCGCTGGGGCCTGTCCGAGACGCTCGGCACCGTCGCCTACGGCGAGAACCAGGACGAGGTGTTCCTGGGCTACCAGGTCGCCCGCCAGCAGAACGTCTCCGAGGAAACGAGCCGCAAGATCGACGCCGAGATCAAGCGGCTGGTCGAGAGCGGCTACGCCGAGGCCCAGCACATCCTCGAGGACAAGCGCGCCGATCTCGAAACGCTGGCCAAGGGCTTGCTCGAATTCGAGACGCTGAGCGGCGACGAGATCAAGGACCTGCTCGCCGGCAAGCGGCCGACGCGCGAATCCGTGATCGAGCCGGCGACGCCGCGCGGTTCGGCGGTGCCGCCCGCCGGCAAGCCGCGCCCGCGCCCGGAAACCGGCGGCCTCGAGCCGCAGCCGCAGGCGTAATGCGCGGTCGTCCCCGCGCAAGCGGGGACCCATCGCTCCCCAATCCCCGGTCTTCTGGAAAATCGATCCTCGCTTGCGCGGGGATGAGAGACCATGCCGAACTGGCGCGGCGCCCGATCAATTCGCCAGCGCGCGGTCGAGCGGCGTCAGCGCCTTGCCGGTGGTGATGCGCTCGAAATACGCCGCGGCATCGGCGCGCCGGCCAGCCGCCTGCAGGCTGCGCAGATAGGCCTGGCGGAACAGGTCATCCTGGGCGTCGCTGCCGCCGATCGACGTCATCATCGGCATCACCGGATCGAGCAGTTGGGCGGCGCGCGCGCGGTCGCCTGCGCCGAACGCGGCCGCCGCTTCGACCACCGCGCGCCCCGACCGGGGCCCATACGCGCTTTGCCTCCTCGTCGTCTGCTGCGCTGCGCCTGCGCACGCTGGCGAGTGCCGCCGCCAGCGCATCGGGGCGGCCGGCGCGCGCGAGCGCATAAACGTAGTGCGCGTTCATGAACGGCATGAACGTTTCGGTGGCGCGGGGCGCGACATGCTCGGCGATGGACGGCCATTGCGCATCCATCGGGGTGCCGGCCATCTCGATGCGCCATAGCAACGCGATCGCGTCGAGTTGCTCGACCACGAAATCCGGGGTGATGCCCCAGATATGGTCGCGAAAAACGCGCATCGTTGCCGGGGCGTCCAGCTCCTCGAGATAGAGCAGCGCAAGATGCCAGGCATCGTGCGAATGGATCGGCCGCCCGCAGGTCGCAAGCAGCGGGAGGAAGGATTGCATGCGCGCAAGACCCTCGCGCACGCGGCCTTGGTGGATGAGAACGTGCGAGAGCGCGTGCTGGGCCCACGGGTTTCGCGGCTCGATGCCGAGCGCGCGTTCGCCGCCCGCCTCGGCCGCAGCGTAGTCGCCGCACAGCTCGTGGGCGAAGGCCGCCATCGCGAGGAAATCCGGGTCTTGCGCATGCATGTGCTGGAGCCGGGTCATGTGGGCGCGAAACCGCGGCCCCATGTATTGCTGCCCGAGCACGTAATAGAGGAACTCGGCGAGCTTCGCGGTGAAGAGGTCACGCGGCCATTGCGCGGTGACCGCCTCCATCGCCTCCACGGCATGGAGGTTGTCGTTGGCGTGCCAGAGCGTGAGCGCGCGGTAGAGCGCGCGCTCCCGCGGGTTCATCGCGAGCGCCGCGCAGGCGCGCAGTCGCGCGGCGGCGTTGTCGACGGCGGCGCCGGTCTGGCCGTAGAGCCAGAACGTCGCGGCGTAGAGTTGAACGATCGGCGTTGCGGGCCAGCGCTCGGCGGCGGCGAGAATGGCCTCGACCCCCTGATCGAGGCGCAGCAGGCGCGCGGCGAAGTCGTCCGCCGCCGCCACGGCGGCTGCATCGTCGGCGGTCACGGCAAGGCCGCGGGCGTCGTTCATCCCATCGGAGTCCAAGGCGCGTTGCGATGCAACACGGCTTACCAGCATCGTCCAAATACCGCCATACCGCTGAGCTTGGATGCCGGCAGGAGGGGCGACCCAATGCACAAATCGATCCTGATTGCCGCGATGACGGCGCTCATCGCGACGCCGGCACTTGCGCAGGCGGGGCCCAAGCCGACCCTCAAGCCCGCCGTCGCGCGCCCCCCGGCGCCGGCCGCGACGGCGCGGGTATCGCAGTCGCCCGATCCGACCTTCGACGAAGGCACCATCCAGCGCATCGCCGCCGCCATGCTCAGCTACAGCGCGCTCGAAGTACAGGGCGGCTGGCCGATGCTTCCCGCCAGCAGCAAGCTCGCTCCCGGTGCGAGCGGTCCCGATGTGGCACTGCTGCGTCGCCGGCTCGCCATCACCGAGGATCTCTCGGCCGAGCACGAAAGCGGCGATGGCTACGACGATGCGCTCGCCGCGGCGGTGCGGCGCTTCCAGGCCCGTCACGGTCTTGCCGAGACCGGCAGCGTGGGTCCGAAGACGCTGGCCGCGCTCAACGTGCCGGTGGGTCGGCGGCTGCGCCAACTCGCGGCCTCGCTCGACCGCCTCGCCGCCATGGATTTCAATTTTGGCCAGCGTTACGTGGTGGTGAATCTTCCGGCCGCGTCCGCCGAGGCGATCGAGGGCGACAAGGTCGTGCGCCGATACGTCGTCGTCGTGGGCAAGCCGGACCGGCCGTCGCCGACGCTGACGACCCACATCACCGCGGTCAACCTCAACCCGACCTGGACGGTGCCGCTGTCGATCATGAAGAAGGACATCATCACCAAGATGCGCAGGGATCCGGGCTACGTCGAGCGCATGCACATGCTCGACGTGCAGGGCCACGAGCTCGATGCGAAATCCATCGACTGGAGCTCCGACCGCGCGCCCAATTTCACCATCCGCCAGGATTCCGGCAATTGGAACGCGCTCGGGTCGGTGCGCATCGACATGCCCAATCCGTATTCGGTCTACATGCACGACACCAGCCACAAGGAGTTGTTCAGCGGGGACTACCGCTTCCAGTCTTCGGGCTGCACCCGTGTCGAAGATCCGCGCGCTTTCGCCGCTTGGCTGCTGGCTGACAATCCCGGCTGGGGCCGCCGCGAGATCGATGCCGGCATCGCCAAGGGCGAACGCACCGACATTCGTCTCGCCCACAAGGTGCCGGTCGCGTGGGTTTATCTCACCGGCTGGGCCACGCGCGACAATGCGGTCCATTTCCGCGACGACGTCTATGGCCACGACGAGAAGCCGACCCTGGTCGCCGAGGCGCGCCGCCAAGTCGCGAGCGCGGCGCGCGCCTCCGGTTTCGTGCTGCAATCCGCGGGCGCGCGGCCGATCGCCGTCCGGCCGGTGTCCTACCTCGATAGCCAGTAGGGAACGGGCGAGTTCGCATGCGGACATCCGCGATCGTTCTGGCCGCCGCGACGATCGCCGCCGTTCCGGCGCTCGCCAACGACACCAGCGCCGAGCTCTCCACCGGCGGGCTGATTTTCGTGAGCAACGAGAACGTCGAGATGCAGTCGGAGGAGCTCGCCATCTCGGTGACGGAGGTCAGCGTCCGCTACCGCTTCTTCAACAAGTCGGATCGGGACGTCACCGTGCTCGTCGCCTTTCCCATGCCCGACGTCCATGTCGAAGGGTCGGACGAGCCGATCTCGGTGCCGACCGAAGACCCCGTCAACTTGCTCGGCTTTACCACCAGCGTGAACGGCACGCCGGTCACGACCGAGGTCGAGCAGCGCGTGATCGCCGCCGGTCTCGACCGCACGCAATTGCTGCGCAGGCTCGGTGTCCCTCTCGCCCCGCACCTGGCCAGCACCAACGCCGCGCTCGACCGCTTGCCGCCGGACAAGTGGGAGGAACTGTTGCGTGTCGGACTGGCGGAGATCGAAGACTATGACACCGGCCACGGCATGAAAACGCACCTCGCCGCGCGCTGGATGCTGCAGACGACCTATTACTGGGAGCAGACTTTCCCGGCCAGGGCCGAAACGACGATCGAGCACCGGTACAAGCCCAGCGTGGGCCGGTCGGTGCAGACTTCGCTCGGCTCTCCCGACGCGGCCAGGGAGTCCTGGTACGACGAGTACAAGGAGAAGTATTGCTTCAACTATGAATTCCTTGCCGCGGTCGAGCGCGCGCGCAAGGCCGCCAACAGCAAGCTCGGCGCTCCGTTCGCCGAGGAGCGCATCGACTACATTCTCAAGACCGGCGCCAACTGGTCGGGGCCGATCAAGCAGTTCCGCCTCGTGGTCGACAAGGGCGCGGCCGAAAACCTCGTCAGCTTCTGCGGCGACGATGCGAGGAAGCTCAGCGAGACGCGGTTCGAGATCAGGAAAGCCGACTACACGCCCGACGGCAATTTCTCGATCCTGATCCTCAAGCCAATACCATCGCGATAGCGGCTCTCCGTCGGGCTTAACTCCGCGCCTCCATCCTACCGCAAGAGCTCGCGGCCCCGTCGTAAGCGACCGATTCCTGGGTCAGGCGCGGCAGTGACGGGCCGGGCTAAATCAGCGTCTTGCGGAAAGCCTAGCGACGCGTATCGATCGCCAGCGACGGTGGTGCCTCGTGACTCATGAACACCGGCTGCAGCACATGGGACTTGAATTGCCACTTGTTGTCCCCGTCCAGCACGCATTCGTTGACCAGATCGGCGACCAGCATCGGGGGCTTGGACTGCGGCGCCGGCGGTCGGACGACCGCTCCGTAGAAGCTGATGATGCCCAGGACCTTGGCGCGGCGGCCGTCGCTCGACTCGACGAATAAATTGTTGACCAGATGACGCGTGGTCTTGACGCTGCTGATGGCGGTGGCCGCATGGCGCTCGCGCCACTCGTAGAATTCTCGAATTTTCTCCCGTCCTTGAAAGCGGTTGTGACCAACCACCATCAGGCCGTCGGGCAGGTAGAATTCATGGGCGTTGCGCCCGCCGTTGCAATCGACCTCGTGCCAATATCTCGTTTCGAGGTGATAGACCGCGTGCCAAAGGCTGAGCTCGTGCTGAGTGTCCATGTTGCACCTCGTATTGCTGTCCGGGCCGATCCTCCGCTCGGATGGTGAATGAGCCGGCGAGCCGTGCGTCTTGGATCGAAGTTCCCAGGCGACTACGGCTCCAATGGTAGGAACTTCAGTTCCGCCGCACTAGCCGAAGTCCCGCAATCCCGCCTGTTGCAGCAGCGGGTAGGTTACGTCGCGGAATTCGCGCATGCCCTGTTCGAAGCGCGGCCAGCACAGCAGAACGCCGTCGAGACCGGCGCCCGACAGAGCCCGCAACCCATCGACGATCTGCTCTTTGGTGCCGATCAGCGGGAACCCGCCCCAGCCGGCAATGAAGGCCTCTTGATAGGCTTTCAGCCGTTCCGGCGGAATCGTGCGGGCGTTGATCTCCAGCGAGAACGTCGCGATCATGTTCTTGGCGGCCTCCCAGTCGCCCTTTTCGTGCACGTAGTAGCGATAGAAGTCGCGCGCCGCTTTCTCGGTCTCGCCCTGCACGAGGTTGGCGACGGTCCAGACCCTGACCTCGCGCCCGTATTGGCGGGCGAGGGCGTGGTAGGCCTGCACATGCGCGCGGCACTCGTCGAGGCCGCCGGTCCGGATCACCGTGAACACCAGATCGGCATATTTCGTCGCGAAGTGGCGGCCGCGCTCGGACGCGCCGGCGCTCATGACCGCGGGATAGGGGCTTTGGATCGGCTTGGGCTGCAGGTAGCCCTTGGTGATCTTGTAGAACTTGCCGTGGTGGTCGAACGCGTCGTCCTCGGTCCACAGCCGCTTGACGATCGCGAGCCACTCCTCGGCGCAGGCATATCGCTCGGCGTGCCCCATCATCGGGCTGCCGAACATGTCGATCTCCGGCTGGTTCCATCCGGTCACGATATTGAGGGCGTAACGGCCGCCGGAAATATGATCGATCACGGTGGATTGCTTGGCGGCAACGATCGGATGATTGAGCGATATGTGCGAGGTGGCGAAGACGGCGGGCTTGCTGGTCGAGGCCGCCATGCCGGCGGCCCAGGTGTAAGCTTCGAAGCCCGGGCCTTGGGGATTGGTGGCGCCGCCGAATCCGTGCCAGCGGGCGACCGGGACCAGCGCCTCGAATTCCATCTCCTCGGCGAGCTTGGCGAGCGCGACGGTGTTGGGCCAGGTGATGTCGAGCCGGCCGTCGAGGTCCGACATCACGCAGCCGCTGTCGAGATTGGTCTGGAAGGTCCCGAGCTTCAGCCTGCGGGTGCTGAAGGCCGGATTGGTTTCACGTCGGTCCTTTTGCCGGCTGCCGGGGGCCATCGCTAGCCCTTCATCGCCGCCTTGATGGCGGCGACATCGCCGCCGGCCTTCGCCGCCGCGATGATCTTCGCCTCGCGCGCGGCCAGCCCCTCGAGCGCGGCTTTCATGGCGTCGATCTTGTCGGCCGGCACCACGATGGCGCCGTGGCGGTCGGCGTGCACGAGGTCGCCGCTCTTCACCGCCATCCCGTGCACCGTCACGTCGAGGCCGAAGTCGACGACATGGACATAGGCGTGGGACGGAACGATCGAGCCGGCCAGCATCTGGAAGCCCGGCGCGATCATCGGGATGTCCCGGATCGAGCCGTTGGTAACCACGCCGAGACAGCCGAGTGCCTTGTGCACGTTCGACTGCACCTCGCCCCAGAACGCGCCATAGCCGACATGCTCGCCGTCGAGGTCCTCCATCACCATGATGCTGGGCCGCGGCGAGCCGGCGACGTAATCGAGGTAATCGAGTCGCTTCTGCATGTAGCCGGCTTGGCCGAGGGGAACGGCGTCCTTGGCCTTGAACGTCACGGTCTTGGCGAAGCCGACGATGGGCGGAAGCTCTGGAAACGGGCAGTGCAGGTGCTTGACGGTGTAGCCGAAGCCGCGGCGCTCGGGCGCCACGATCTCCACCAAGTTGCACACGGTGGGCGTGTCGATCGATTGCAGAAACTCGAAATGGCTTTGGGTCAGCGCCGTCATTCGTTCCCCCGTGTTTGCCGCCGTGTGATGCCGAGGACACTAAGCCGTGACGCGGCCATAGGCGAGGGTCGCAATCAATGCCATGGCGGCGAGCATGGCCATGACCATGGCGATGCAGGCCGGCCATCCGCCCACGTTCCACGCCAGACCGGGCAGGAACGCGCCCATGCTGCCGCCGATATAGAACGAGGTCACGTACAGGCCGACGGCGGACGAGCGCCCTGCCTTCGCGATTTCGGTGACGTAGCCGGTCGAGATCGTCTGGCACAACATGCCGCAGCCGGCGCAAAGGATGAGCCCCGCGATGATCGCCGCAACTGGCGGGGCGAGCATGAGCGCCGCCCCGCACGCCCACGCGGCGATGACCGCGAGGATGAAGCGCCGGCGTCCGAGCCTCGCCATCATCCAACCGGTCATCGGTGCGATCACGGTGCCGACGAGATAGGTCACGAAAATCGCGCCCAGCAGGGTCGGGGAAAAATAGTAGGGCGCGGCGGCAAGGTGGAAGCTCACGTAGGTGAATACCGCGATGAAGTTGAACAGCACGCCGAAGCCGATCGCATAGGTGGCGACAAGCTGCGGATTCCTCAGATGCCGCAGCATCTGCCGCGCCGAGGCGCCAAGCCCTTCGGAGCGAACGAAGCTTTTTTCCCGTGGCAGCAATAGCGCGACCGCGACGGCGCCGAGCAAGGACAAGCCCGCGAGCGCGAGGAAGGCGGTGCGCCAGCCCACGACGTCGGCGAGCACGCCGGGAACGAAACGGCCGCAGAAGCCGCCGAGGCTCGACCCCGCGATGTAGACGCCGGCGACGCCCGCCACCTCTGGCGGCGGCCACTCGTCGCCGATATAGGCGACGGTCACCGCGAAGATCGGCGGCAGCAGCAGGCCCTGAAAGAAGCGCCAGGCGATCAGCGCCGGCACGTCCGGCGCGAGCGCCGCCCCCGCCATGGGGACGACCACCGCCAGCATGGCCGCGGTGATGACGCGCTTTCGGCCTAGCACGTCGGCGATGGCGCCGGTGAACGGCGCGGTCAAGGCGATGGCGAGCGCGCTCGCGGTCATGATGCTGCTGATCTCGGCGACACCGACGCCGAACTCGCGCGCCAGCGCCGGCAGCAGCGCCTGCGGCGAATAAAGGTTGAGGAACGTGCAGAAGCCGGCGGTGGCGACGGCGATTTTGCGGGTATCGACGACCATGGATGCAGTCTAGCCCGTTACCGAGCCTTGGGCGCTGTTGCGGTCACCGGAGGTGCCGCGACCTCGGTCTGCTCTTTCCCGCAAGCGGGGAGGGACGCTGCGGCACCAACCGTCGCAGAAGTCTCACCGGCTGATCGCGGCCCGCGCGCGCTCAAGCGTCTCCTCCGGCGTCCCGGAGGCGTCCACGCGGGTCCAGTCGAGCGCGCCGAGGTCGTAGCTTTCCTGCGCACGCGCGACCGCCGCGTCGGCGTCGGAAGCGTCGCGGCCGCGCCCGCCCACGCGCGCAAGCCGGGTGTCGAGATTGGCGTCGAGGAACAGGCCGTGGAAGGGCACGCCGAGTATTTCGGCTGACGTCTCCGCCACGACGCGTTCTCGCGGCCTTGCAAAAACCGCATCGACGATGGCGGTGTGGCCGGCCGCGAGCGCGCGGCGCGCCTTGTCGGCGATGGTGGCATAGACGCGCGCCGTCGCCTCGGGCGCATAGGCCTCCTCGGTCAGCTTGTCGTGCTCTTGCTTGCCGAACAGCAGCTTGCGTTCGACGTCGGAGCGCAGCACCACGGCGCCGGGCGCCGGTTGCAGGCCGGGAGCGAGCGCACGCGCGAGCGCCGATTTGCCGGTGCCGGAGAGCCCGCCGATCGCGACCAGCGCCGGCGGCATCGGTTGGATGAAGCGGCAGGCGAAATCGAAATATTTGCGCGCGCTGGCCGCGATGGCGGCGCTGCTCTCGGGCCCGACCTGCGCCAGCCGCGCGGCCGTGACCTTGGCGCGGATCGCGGCGCGCACCGACAGGAACAGCGGCAGGCTCGCGAGCGCGTCCAGATCCTCGGCCCGCTTGGTCTCCACGAGGTAGCGGTTGAAGACGATGTTGGCGGCCTGCTCGAGGCCGCGCTCCACGAGGTCCATCAGCAGGAAGGCGAGATCGTACAGCACGTCCCCGGATGCCACCAATGGACTGAATTCGACGGCGTCGAACAGCACCGGGCGGCCGTCGACGAGCGCGATGTTGCCGAGGTGAAGGTCGCCATGTCCGCGGCGGATCAAGCCGCGCTGTCCGCGCTCGAGCAGGAGAGGGCGCAGGCGCGTGTGCGCGGCGCGGCTTGCCTTCGCGAGCGCGTCCGCCTGCGCGCCCGGAAAAAGCCGGGGCTGCTCGCGGAAGGCGGCATCGTTCTGCTCGATATAGTCGGCGAGCGCCCGGATCCACGGCTCGGCTTCGACCGCGGACGCGGCGGCATGAGCCCTCGCCACCACGCGGCCGAGCGTGTCGGCAAGGGTCGCATCGACCCTGCCTGCCTCCGCCAGCCGGTCGAGGGTCGCATTCTCGTCGAAGCGGCACATTTCGACCGCCCATTCCACCGGAGTGCCGACGCCCGCCAGCGCGAGCCGGCCGTCCGGCTCGCGCGTGATCGGTGTCACACCGCGGTAGATCTCGGGCGCGAACGGCCGGTTGATGCTGAGCTCCGCCTCGCAGGCGCGCTTGCGCTTGGCGAGCGTCGAATAGTCCAGGAACGGAAAGCGCACCGCGCGCTTGACCTTGAAGGCGCGCGGGCCGGCAAGAAACACCGAGGCGGCATGGGTGTCGATGCGCTTGACCGCTTGGCCGCCATGGGTCGCGGGGTCGGCCAGCAAGGCGAAGACCGGCTCCTGGGTCTCGCGGTCGTTCATCCGTGTTGCAACCCTTCGCCGCCGCAGCTGTCGATTTCGACCCTGGGCGGCATTGAGCCATGTCAACGTCGCGTACCCCGAACCGTTCATTATGCTAGCGTGTTTGCCACGGCTCTGGCTCCATCGAAGAGGCCTCGTCATGACCCGACTGCCGCACGTGCTCAAGCGCATCCGGCTCAATCTCGCCCGCTCCAAGGAGTTCCCGACGGGATCGGCCAAGCACGGCTATGAATTCGTCGCCCCGCTCGACGCGGACGGCCACATCGATCCCGAGCTGTGGCGGAAATATCGCGAGCATTGCGGCGTACGCCGGTTCTGGGACGGTGAGGACGACGAGGTCGGCCGCCTCGCGCACAAGCCGGGCAGCGCGGAGCATGCGCGCTGGGTATTCGATTACGACGAGACGACGGAGGAGGATGACGAGGCCGGCTATCGCTTCGGCAACCATGCCTTCCGCAACGGCGAGTACGTGTCGATCCGCGGCGAGGACGGTGAGATGCATACCTTCCAGGTGGTCTCGGTCGAGCCGGCGACCTGAAGACTTGCCGGGCGCAGAGCCGTTGCGGAACCCGAGGACGCGCTATTGACCCCGGCCGGGAAGGGCCGAAAGAATCCTCCTGCGCGGCGATTGCGCCGCTTTGCGAGGAGGACAATGTGCTCGTCGATCATCGAACTTACCGCATCAAACCCGGCATGACCCAAGCGCATCTGGATATCTACGAGAAACACGGGCTCGCCGCGCAGACCAGGCATCTTGGTCCTCCGATCGCGTACATGTTCGCGGAGAGCGGGGACATCAATACCATCGTGCACCAGTGGGCCTACGAGGACGCGGCGGATCGCATGCGCCGGCGCGCGAACATGTGGGCCGATCCCGAATGGCTGGGCTATATTCAGAAGCTCAACGAATCCGGATACCTGGTCGAGCAGAAGACCTCGCTGATGATCCCGACCAAGTTCTGCCCGATCAAACGCTGAACCCAATTCTCCCGTGCGTCATTGCCGGGCCAGATCCGGGATTCCAACTTTTCGACTTCGACGGGTGCCCGGGCGCGGGCATGACGAGCAACGGCTGACGGCCGCTGCTATAACCTGCGGCAGATGAGGAGACATGTCATGCGCGCCAATGACGGCACCCGCACGGCCGCCGAGGTTCTGATCGATCAGCTCGTCATCCACGGCGCGCGTCACGCGTTCTGCGTGCCGGGCGAGAGCTACATCGCGGCGCTCGACGCCTTCCACGATCGCGACATCGCGATCACCGTC
Organism: uncultured Alphaproteobacteria bacterium; assembly: GCA_963712565.1. Classification (GTDB taxonomy): domain Bacteria; phylum Pseudomonadota; class Alphaproteobacteria; order Rhizobiales; family Xanthobacteraceae; genus VAZQ01. Next base: position 257,205 of record CAVQIP010000055.1, read on the forward strand.
TGCCGGCACGAGAGCGGGGCCGCGATCATGGCCGAAGCCCAAGGCAAGGCGACCGGGCGGCCCGGCATCTGCTTCGTCACCCGCGGCCCCGGCGCCACCAATGCCGCGGCCGGGCTGCACATCGCGCGCCAGGACTCCACCCCGCTGATCCTGTTCGTCGGCCAGATCGCCCGTGAAATGCGCGAGCGCGAGGCCTTCCAGGAGCTCGATTACCGCGCCGTATTCGGCTCGATCGCAAAATGGGCGACCGAGATCGACGATCCCGCCCGCGTCCCCGAGCTCGTCTCGCGCGCCTTCTACACCGCGACCAGCGGGCGGCCGGGTCCGGTGGTCATCGCGCTGCCGGAGGACATGCTGGTCGAGCGCATCGCCGTACCCGACGCGCCCGCCTTCGAGCCGGTCGAGACTTGGCCTGGCGCGACCGACATGAGCCGGCTGCAGAAGCTTCTCTGGGCGGCCGAGCGCCCGATCGCGCTGCTCGGCGGCAGCCGCTGGTCGGAGGCCGCGTGCGCCGCGGTCGCGCGTTTCGCGCAACGTTTCGCGCTCCCGGTCGCCACCACCTTCCGCCGCGCCCATCTGTTCGACCCGGCGCATCCCTGCTACGCGGGCGATCTCGGCATCGGACCCAATCCCAAGCTGCTCGCGCGCGTGAAGGGCGCCGACCTGATCCTGCTCGTGGGCGGCCGGCTGGGCGAGATGCCCTCGCAGAGTTACACGCTCCTCGACATTCCAGGGCCGCGCCAGACCCTGGTGCACGTCTTTCCCGGCGTCGAAGAGCTCGGCCGCGTTTACCGGCCGCATCTCGCCATCAACGCTGCGCCGACCGCCTTCGCCGCCGCGCTCGAGGGTCTGCAGCCGCCCGGCGAATTGCGCTGGCAAGGCGAAGCCGCGGCCGCGCACGCCGACTTCCTGGCCTGGACCGACAAGCCGACCCCGGTTCCCGGCGCGGTCAATCTCGGCGAGATCGTTGCCGGCCTGCGCGACCGGCTGCCCGCCGATGCCGTCATCTGCAACGGCGCCGGCAATTTCTCCATCTGGGTGCATCGTTACACGCGCTACCGCCGCTACGGCACCGAACTGGCGCCGATCTCGGGCTCCATGGGCTATGGCGTGCCGGCCGCGATCGGCATGCAGCGATTGGCGCCGGAGCGCACGGTCATCGCCTTCGCCGGCGACGGCGACTTCTTGATGACCGGCCAGGAATTCGCCACCGCCGTGCAGTACGAGCTACCGATCATCGTCGTGGTCGTGGACAACGGCATGTACGGCACCATCCGCATGCACCAGGAGCGGCATTATCCCGGCCGGGTGATGGCGACCGCTTTGACCAATCCGGATTTTGCCGCCTACGCCCGCGCGTTCGGCGGCTACGGCGCGACGGTGGAGAAGACCGCCGAGTTCTTTCCCGCCTTCGACGCCGCGCGGCAATCCGGCAAGCCCGCGATCCTGCACCTCAAGGTCGATCCCGAGGCGCTCACGCCGACGATGTCGCTCACCGCCACCCGCGAGAAGGCGCAGGCCGGCGGCTGATCGCCGCGCTCCGTGCTCTCGCGTACCCTCCCCGCAAGGAGCTGCGGCTCGAAGCCTGCGCCTTCGCCGTCGACCGGAGAAAGCCTCACGTCCGATACGACGGATCCAGCCGGTCGAGCTTGCGCAGCAGGCCCGGCCATTCCGTGCCGAACGGCGCCTCCGGCGCGACTGCGAGCGCCGCGGTGTGCGCGGCGACGCCGGGCGCCGGCAGGTTGAGCGCGGCGTTGCCCGCCATCGCCAGTACCTGCGTCTCGCACGCGAACTGAAGGTTGAACAGATTGCTGAACGCCAGCGGGATGCTCGTTCCGACCGCGAGCAGGCCGTGGTTGCGCAGGATCATGACGGGATTGTCGCCGAGGTCGCGCACCAGCCGCGCCCGCTCGTCGATGTCGATCGCGAGTCCCTCGTAGTCGTGATAGCTCACGCGTCCGTAAAACAGCTGCGCGTGCTGGCTGAGCGGGAGCAGCCCGTCCTTCATGGCCGCGACCGCGACGCCGGCCTTGGAATGGGTGTGGATGACGCAGTCGACGTCGTCGCGACCGCCGTGGATCGCGCTGTGAATGACGAAGCCGGCCTTGTGCATGGGGGCGTCGGGCTCCTCGATCAGATTGCCGTCGAGGTCGACCTTGATCAGGTTCGAGGCCGTCACCTCGTCGAACAACAGCCCGAAGCGGTTGAGCAGGAAATGCCCGTGCTCGCCGGGCACCCGCGCCGAGATGTGGGTATAGATCAGATCGGTCCAGCCGAAATGCTCGACCAGCCGGTAGCACGCCGCGAGATTGACGCGCTGCTCCCATTCGGCGGGCGCGATGTTTCGCTTGGCGGCCCGGCTGACGGCGGATGCGACGGGGTTCATTTTCGTCTCCTCGGAAATTGATGCCGAGCAGCCACCCGGCTTGACACTGTCATGTGCGGGCTCGACCCGCGCATCCATCTTCTTGCGAAAAAGATGGATTGCCGGGTCAAGCCCGGCAATGACGCGGAGAGAGGCTACCGAATGGTCACTTCACCCGCTGCGCCGCCTCCTTGACGATGCTTAGATCGGCGTATTTCCGCACGTCGATCGGTCCCTTGAGGAATCCGAGGTCGCGCTGCACGTCGATGTTGGACTGCAGCGCGGCCAGATCGGGCAGCAGATCCGGGCTGCGGGCATATTCCTTGTTGGTAAAGAGCCAACCGGCGAACAGTTCCGGGCGCAGCTTGGTGATGCGCGCCGCGATCTGCACGGCCGCGTCGTGATTGTTCGGATCGAGGTACCAACGCACGACCCGCACCGCGTCCTCCATGAAATCGAGCATGGCGGCGCGGTTCTTCTCCAGGAAGCCGGAACGCGCCACCCACACGATCATCTGCGTCGGGCCGAGGGCGTCGCGCTGGCTGAACAGCGGCCTGCCGATCTGCCTGAGCTCCGGATCGAACGAGAACGGTGCCACGAAGGTGGCGAGGTCGGCTTTCTTCTGCGCCAGCATGGCTTTCATGGTGGGGAACGGCGCCTCCACCACGGTGTAATCGCGCTTGTCCTCGAGGCCGTGCTTGCGCAGCATCGCGCGCATGGCGATGTCGACGGCGCTGCCGGCCGCGTTGGTGGCGACGATCTTGCCTTTGAGATCCTCGACCTTGTGCACCGGGCTGTCCTTGAGCACGAAGAACTGGTTGCTGTAGTGGCCTTCGGTCCCGTCCTTGAACTGGTCGCCGACGATGCGCAAATCCTCCAGCCCGGCGTTCTGGATCGCGAGCGCGAGCGAGGAAAAGGCAAGATTGCCGAGTTCGAGCTCGTTGTTCGCCAGCGCCGTGATTACCGCAGGGGTGCCTTGGAAGCGCATCGGTTCGAATACGTAGCTCTTGCCGTTGTGCGTCATCAGGTCCGGCTTCTCCGGAAGCAGCGGTGTCCAGTCGGACGGCGCTACGATCCAGCTCGCGCGTATTTTCACCGGCTCGGCGCCTTGCGCCGCCCCGGCGGCGAACAGGACGGTGCAGGTCAGCAGCCACTGCAATGCGCGCATGTTCCCTCCCTCGGCTTTCGGCGTTGTGTCGTGACGATAGCATTAACGGCCTCGGCCCGCCCACGGCCGTGGCGGTTGCATCGTTATGAATCATGCTTCATTTTTTGCCGCGGTCCGTCCTTGACCCGCCCCTGATTCGCCATGGCGTATCGCCAGACGCAAAATGTGGTCCGCAAGCTTGCCGCCCGCCGCGACGCGATCCTGGCGGCGGCCGGCGATGCGGCGGCGGCGGGCGGCATGGCGGCCGTTCAGATCGTGCCGGTTGCCGCGCGTGCCGGCATCGCCGCCGGCACGGTCTATCGCTATTTCCCCTCCAAGACCGAGCTTGTCGCCGCGCTGGTCGCGTCGCTCTGCGAGCGCGAGATGATCGCGCTCGCACAAGCGGCGAAAGCGGCGCCGGGGCCGCTCTCGGCGCTGGCAGCGGCGGTGGCGACGTTCTCGGCCCGCGCCCTCGCCCGGCGGCGGCTCGCCTGCGCGCTGATCGCCGAACCGGTCGAGCCCGAGATCGACGCCGCGCGCGCCCGCTACCGGCAGGCCCTGGTCGCCGCATTCGAAACGCTGATCCGTACGGCGGTCGATGCCGGGCATCTCCCGGATCAGGACGCGGCGCTCGCAGCGGCGGCGCTGCTCGGCGCGTTAATCGAGGGCCTTATCGGCCCGTTCGCGCCCGCCGCCCCGGACGATCCGGTCAAGGCGCGCGCGCGGGTGCAGATGCTCACCTTGTTCGCGCTGCGCGGCCTCGGCGTCCTCGATGCCCGCGCCCGCGGTCTCGTCGTGCAGACGGTGGTGCCGGAGCCGGAGTAAGGACGCAGCCCCGGGGCGGTGCCCCCGGCGCTAGTCGCGCCGGAAGTCGTAGCGCTGCCCGTCATCGAAGGAGAGGCGCAGCACGCCGAGCTTGCCCTCCTTGTCGATCTCGAACTGCGCGAAGCCGTTCGGCCGCTCGTCCATGTTCGCGACCGCGGGAGCGAACGTCCCGCCAGTGGTTCGTTACGATGCACGGCGCACGACGTGGGAGATGGCGGAACTGTCGTGCCGCTTGGATGCACGGCGCACGACGTGGGAGACGGCGGAACTGCCGGGCAGCACTTGTGCCATGTCCGCAGCGGGTCAGGCGCACAATCCCGTCATCGATTTCACGTCGTCGCTGCCGGGAAAGATGGTCGCAGCGAGCGCTCTCTCATCGACCCGCAGATGATCCTTCAGCACGCCCTTGAGAACCGCGCGCAGGTCGAGCGTGGGCTTGAGATCGCGGCCCTCATGGAGATCGGCTGGCTTGAGACCGGGCCAGTCGGCGATGACCCGTCCGCCCCGCAATGCCCCGCCCACCAGCACGGCCACCGTGGCGGTGCCGTGGTCGGTGCCGTCGGTCCCGTTGATGCGCGCAGTGCGGCCGAACTCGGTGACGATCGCAACGACGGTCTCGCTCCACGCGTTGCCCATGGCTTTCTCGATCGCGGCGATCGCCTCGTCGAGCGCGCCGAGCAGCGTGGCCAGCTGTCCGCCTGTGGCGCCTTCGTTGATGTGCGTGTCCCAGCCGACGAAGCCCGCGGCACCCACGCGTGGACCATCGGGTTGCGCGAGATATTTCGCGGCCGCGCCCGCGGTATTGGCGACGTATTCACGCACCCGCGCCATGGTGGCGGGCCCCGGTCCGCCTGCGGGCGAGGTCGGGCTCATTGCGCCGTCGCGCGCCAGGTTCACCAGGTCGCGACGCCCCTCGAGCGCGCGGGCAAGTTTGCCATCGGTGTGACGGTAAAGATCGAGCAGGCGCATCTGGGTGTCGTCGCTCGCGGGCAGCAGTTGCTGCGGCACCCATGACATCACGGGAGCGGGCCCCCGCACCACCAGCGGCGTCACCGGCCCGACGGCAAAGGCCCTGCTCCCCTTCGGGTTGACCCGTCCATCCGCCGCCAGCGACGACAGCGCTCGATTGAGCCAGCCGCTGTCCGTGGGTGCAGGCTTGCTGAGCCCGCTTTCGAGAACGTCCTGGCCGTCGAAATGCGAGCGCTCGCGATAGGGAGTCGCCGTCGCATGAACGATGGTTGCTTGCTGCGCCCGGTAGAGCCGGTGAAGGTTCGGCATCGCCGGATTGAGGGCAAAGAACGAGTCGAGCGGCAATGCCGGGGTCTGGCCGTCGAGCACGAGCGCCCGGTCGCCGCGCAGGCCGACCCAGTCGGGATCGCCGGTGGGCGCAACCATGGCGAGCCCGTCGAGGGCGCCACGCAGCACGATGACGAGCAGGCGCGGATCGCGGCCCTCGGCCCGCGCCAGTTTCGGCGCGTAGGCCCAGGCGAACAGCGCGCCTGAGCCGACCAGCATGGCGCGCCGGGTGGGTAGATGCAGGAGTGCCATGATCACCTCCGTTGAAATTCTGGCGACATGAACGCCAGGGTGAGCCCTTGTTGCCGGCTCTCGGCGCGGGCGACGGCCTGGCGCGTTGCGGCCGAAGCGAGCGGTCCGAGCGCGGTCTCGAGCACGGCGTTGGGATCGACACGCTCGGCGACGCGCTCGGCGAAATTGTTGGCGACGTCGAGCCGCTGTCCCATGGTGTCGATCCAGGCTCCTTCGTCGTCGGCAAAGCCCTTGGGCGACGGCGGCCGCCACATCGGCTCGCCGAGGAAGGCCTGACCGCGCGCAAAGCGCTCGGGATCGCCGCGCAATCCGCTTGCGCGGATCATCGCCACCGCCCACTCGCTCGGCCGCTTGAGCTTGGCCTGCGTCGGCTCCCACGCCTCCGGCGCGGTTACCAGGCCCTTGGCGACCTCCTTGAGATCGCCGTCGGTGTCGCGAAAGATCCGCATCCAGCCGCTCGACCAGCGCCGGCGACGGTTCGTCGGCGACGAAATGGCGCGCCAGCTTGGTGGCGATGTGGGTCGCCGTGGCCGGATGGCGGGCGAGATCCCTGAGCACCGCGCGCCCCTGTTCGACGCCGGTATCGGCATAGGTCTTGTCGATGATCTGCTGAGGTCCGGGCTCGTGCAGACGGCGGTTGAAAATGAACTCGGCGCCGTGCTCGGGATTGTCATTGGCCGAGATGATCGTCCATCCCGTGAGCACCTTGGCGAAACGCGTGACGTCGTCCTGGCTGTAGCCGGTGCGCACACCGAGCGTGTGCAGCTCCAGGATCTCACGCGCGAGATTCTCGTTGAGGCCGCGGGTGCGATTGATGCCGGCCACCGAGTTGGGCCCGATGGAAATGAAATTGTCGAGGTAGACCAGCATGGCAGGGTGGCCCTCGACCGCGAGCAGCATGTCGACGTAGCGCCCGAGGATGTGCGGCCTGATCGCTTCGCGCTCATAGCCACCCGCCATGTTCGGTACCCTCTGCGCGGACACGCAGAAATGGTTCGACCAGAACCAGACGAGGCGCTCGGCAAAGCCGATCTCGGCGGCGAGCGCGGCATCGAGCTTGGCTTTGATCTCTTTGAGAACGGTCTGGCGTTCCGTGGAGGTGGCCTCGTCGGCCTGCGGCGGCGCGGGCTTCGCCGGGTCGGCACCCTGAGCGGTGTCGTTGCTCATGTTCTGACCGCTGCCCCGCAGCCGTTCGGCCTCCTTCCGCTCGCGTTCTGCGACGATTTGCTGAGCGCGTCGCGCGGCGCGCGCTTCAAAAGCGGCGCGTGCGGCCTGGGCGCTGGTCGGGAGTCGCGGATCGTCGATGCGGCCGATGCCGGGACGCTCCAGCTCGGCGAGCAGCGCACCGCGCGGATCGGATGCGATTGCCGCGATCGAGCCCGGACGAGGTCCCAGGCCGAACCGGTGCAGCGCAAGCGCGGCGTTTCGTCTGAAATCATCGGTCATGGCGCATCACCAATGGAACTAGCTGCGGAGGCGGTTGCCCGGCGGGCACTTGCGTGACACGACAACATCGCAAACGGCCAACATGACGCGATCCTAGTCGAGACCGGGAATCAACTCGCGCCCGGCCTTGAACTCGATCGTCGAGCCGGCGAAATCATCACTCACCGGCTCGATCCGGCCGCCCAGATGCTTGGCGAGAAACATCTCGGCGACCGCGGTGAAGGAGCGACGATTCTCCGGCCGCCGGAAACCATGTCCCTCGTCCGAATAGTAGACGTAGGTCACCGGGATATTGCGCGCTTGCATGGCCGTCACGATTTGCTCGGATTCGGATGCCTTGACCCGCACGTCGTTGCCGCCTTGCCCGATCAGCAGCGGGCGCACGATCCTGTCGACACGATTGAGCGGCGAGCGCTCCTGCAGGAGCTTGCGGCCGGCCTCGGTGGTGTAGTCGCCCATCCGCGTCTTCCAGATCGTCTGCCAGGGCTTCCAGTAATCCGGAATCGTCTCCATGAACGTGATCAGATTGGAAATGCCGAACAGGTCGATCGCGCAGGCGAACTTCTCCGGCGTGAAGGTGGCGGCGACCAGCGCGGAGTAGCCGCCGTAGCTGCCGCCGTAAATGGCAATGCGCTTTTCGTCGGCGATGCCGCGGGCGACGGCCCAGTCGACCGCCTCGATCAGGTCGTCGTGCATCTTGCCGCCCCATTCGAGATTGGCGGCATTCACGAAGGCCTTGCCGAAGCCGGTCGAGCCCCGATAGTTGACGCTGAGCGCCGCATAACCGCGATCGGCGAGCCATTGATGCGTCGGGTAGAGACCCCAAACGTCACGCGCCCATGGGCCGCCGTGCACATAAAGCACCATTGGCAGCGGCTTGCCCCTTTGCCAGTCGCGTGGCCGTGACAGGTAGCTCACGAGCTGGAGGCCATCGCGGGTGCGCAAGACCAGCGGTTCCATCGGAACCAGAGGCGCGTTCTCCAGCGCCGGTCGCGCGCTGAACAGGAATCGCGCTCTCTTTTCGGCGCGGTTGTAGTGGAAGAACCGTCCAGGTGCCGAGTCGCGCTCGTAGTGGACGACCGCGTGACGCTTGTCGTCCGACAGACTGACGGCACGCAGATCGCCGTCGGAGAGCTTGGCCAGATAGGCGAAATCGTCGGCATAGTCCCGATCGATCACGTGCCAAGTCCGGCGCGTGAACATCGAAGCTCCAGCAATCGGCCGATAGGTCAGCGGCTCGAGCGTCATCTCCACGACATCGGCCTTCGCGTCCTCGGCAAGCACCCGCGTCGCGCCGGTCGTCATGTCCTGGGCGACAACGGCGGTCTTGTCGCGCCCCCGTGAATCGAGCCAGTAGAGCTCCCTGCCGTCGTCACTGAACTCGATCGGACGCGTTGTCATGGCGTCCACCGCCTCGACCCGCGCGAACGTCTCCCATTCGGTGCCGGCGCCGCGCTGGAGATACTCGTAGCCGCCATCATCGGTGGAGCGCACCGCGAAACGGACCCGGAAGTTTGGATCGGTGAAAAAACCTGCGAAACGATCGTTTGCTTGAATGAGCGTGCTCGTGCCCGTCACGACGTTCACGCGGTAGATCTCAAAAAATCGCTTGTCACGCTGGTTATGGGCGATCAGCAGCTCGTCGGGGAAATGATGCGAGGTCTGATGGATGAAGCTTCGCACTCCCGGCGCGGGTGTGAGCGCGAGGATGTCGCCGGACTCGACGTCGACCCGATGGGCCTGCCAGTTCTCGTCGCCGCCCCGCTCCCGGAAGAATACGACGTGGCGGCTGTTGTGCAGCCATTGGAGCCAGGACCCCAGGTCGCGATCGGTCACCCGGGTAAACGGCCGCGCATTCCCAATATCATCGATTTGGCCAACCCAGAGGTTCAACACACCATCCATGGGTGCCAGGAAAGCGACGCGCTGCCCGTCCGGACTGATGCGCACGGTGGATTTTCCGAGGTCGCCGAACAGAAGCCGGCGCGGAATGAGCGCCCGGGCCCCATTTGATGCGCTCTTCTCTGGTTGACCATTCGCCGCCTGCGCGCGCGCGCTGCGAGCGCCGCGCGCGAAGCCACAAATGCCTGCTGCGGTGGCAACAAGAGCTTGCCGCCGATTGAATTTCATTGGCACCATCGGCGAAACCTCCGTGAGCGCCGCTTGTACGACGCTACTGAAAGTAACGCTACAGTACGTAGCATATCCGGTGGCCGAAGACAAGGCTGAAGACAAGGCTCTTGAGCGTCCCGCAATTTAAAGCGGACGAGGGTGTTCGCCGCGAAACGCGGCGCAATCCGACCCGAGGCCAGGAAAGATCATTCGAGCGTTCGGCGAATGCAGCGCGCCAGGGTGGGAATGGGCCGCTTGAGCATCGCCCCGTTCCGGTGGGAGCGGGGCGTGCGCTGGCCTAGTACTGAGGGCCGAGCGCGATGCGGCCGATCTTGCCGCTGTCGACGAACCCGATCCTCCATTCCGCCGAACCGTTGGCGAAATGCACCGTGTACACGTCGCTGCCCAGCGGTGAGACCCCGCGGAAGGACATCGTGCGCAAGGCGCCGAGCTTCGCCAGTATCGCCTGATGCAGCAGCAAATTCCGCCGCGTCTCTCCGGCCACTTCGGAGGTCATCTGATCGTAATTCAATTGGCCGTGCTTGAGCCCGTCGATATATCGATGCAACGCGTCCTCGCTTCCGGCGGTTGGCATTCCGCGTATTGTCGCTCGCTGCGGCTGGTCGCCCTCGTGGCGAGGACGCACGGCGAGGAAGCGCGTGCGCCGGCCGGGCCACACGATTTCGAGGCATGTCCCCGCCGCGTCGGTGACGATCCACGGGCGCGCCACGTAAGTGAGGATCGAGCCCGATCTGTCGCTGCCGATGGTGCCGTGGTGCGTGCGGTGCCCTTCGGCGTCCACGCTGTAGAGGTGAATGTCGGCCCCGGTGCCGTTGAACAGCAGCAACCTGATCGGCGCCATATCCCGCGAGGATTTCAACGAAGCCTCTTGCGCACAGGCCGCGACTCCGCCCGGGGTGTCATCGCCGTCGGGACGAAATGCGAGGTCTTCGATCGTGTCGTTCGCACCCATCAGGAGCCTGAATTCCGCAAAGCCATTGGCGAATTCCACGCCGTAAATGTCGTAGCCGCCGGGACCGACCCCGCGGAAAAAAACCGATTGCGCGGCGCCAAGTGCGGTCAACATGGCGTGAAGCTGCACCGCCTGGCGGCGCAGATGATCGGCCAGCGGCGGGCTCATTCGGTCGTAGTCTGGCGCGCCACGTTGCAGCTCTTCGATGCCTCGGAGCACCGCCTCCCTGCTGCCCGGCGCGGGCGACTGCTCGCGAAAGCGATCAGGGGCTGCCGCGATCTGCCGTACGAACATGCTCTCGACTGCAGCCGCCCGGGCCTCGTCGACGCGCACTGACGGCCATTTCTGGCCATACTGGTGAAGCACCAGCGTCGTTCCTTGACCGTCATTGACGAAGGCCATGCGGAGCGCGGCCGATCCGTAGATGTACTCGCCATTCCCCGCCGGCCGCAGCGGCAGCGTGCGCTGTCCGGTGAGCTGGGCAAACAGCCGGCCGCCGCTCCGTGTGACGGTAAACACGGCTCTCGGATTCAACTGATAATAGCCGACATAGTCATCGACGCGCTGCGCGTCGGCCGCACCCTCGTTTCGCCCCGCAGCAGGCAGTGCTTGCGCATCGGCGCCAGGCGCGCTCGGCAGCGGCGACTCGGCCAACGCGATCGCGCCCGCGAGTGGCTGCGCCGTCGAGGTGCTGCGCGCGATCGTGGCGGCGGAAACCGCGATCAGGGGGAGGAGCATGATTGCGACCAACACGCGTGGTCGCCAGCCCACGCTTGCCGGCACCGCGCTCGCACCCAGGATGCGTTCCACCCGCCGGCGCACGGTACAAGGTCGCGCCATGGCGATCCCCTCCGGGGCCGGATGCAGGTTGCTCGCAACGTCCAGCAGGATGCCCGCGTAGGATGGGCGGTCCTTCAGAACCTCGATCGCCGCGTCGTCGCTGATGACTTCCGCCAGATTGGCCAGCCGCGAGAGCTGCCACCACGCGAACGGGCTGAACCAGAACACGGCGCGGTTGAGAACAGCCAGCAGCAGCACATAGAAATCGCCGTGCGCGACGTGCGCGCCTTCGTGCGAGAGTACCGCCTGGCGCTTCGCCGGGCTCCATTCGACGTATTCGGGGGGCAGCAGGACGGTCGATCCGAACGTCACCGGCACGGCGATGGCGTCACTCACGCGCACGTCCGCGCCGGCCGCCCAGGCGTCGCAGACCGGCCGCGCTCTGTGTGCGAGCCGCCAAGTCAATGCCAGGCCGGTGAGCAGCCTGAGCAGCAGCACACCGGCAACGACGAGGTAGATGCCCGTTGCCAGCTCCCGGTAATCGATCGCATCGGTCATCGGTTCCGGATCGGGATGAGTGATGTTTGGCTGCGAGGACGGGGGCTGTGCCACGGCGGACGGTGTCGGCCAGGCACGCATCGCCTCCAACGAGCGTATCGCCTCGAACGGAAGGCTCGGCGCCGCCGACACGATCTTCGCCCACTGGGCCGGCGGTGAGGGCGCCGGAATTGTCACCGTCACGCAGCGCATCAGCAGCGGCATCGACAGCGAGGCCAGCAGCACGACCGTCCACGCGGTCATCTGCACGTGCGGGTTCCGCACGCGAAAAAGCTTGAGACCGAGCCACACGATGCCGCCGAGAGCGAGCAACCGCAGCGCCAATTCCAGCAGCAGCCCCAACATCACTTCTTTCCTCGCTTTGCCTCCGCGATCTTGTCCGCAAGCATCCGCAACTGCCGTTGGTCGAGCATCGCGCTGTCCACCATGCCGACCAGGACCTCGTCGATCGAACCGTTGCAGAACCAGTCTACGATGCGTTGCACGGCCTTGGCCGCGACGCGTCCGCGCGGCTGCGTCGCGTGGTACACATAGGTGCGGCCGTCGACCGTGTGGCCGACGTAACCCTTGTCTTCCAACCGCCGCAGCACGGTTCGAACCGTCGACTCCTTGAGCCGGCGATCCAACTGTTCGCGCACCAATTCGGCCGTGACCCCGCCGTTGGCCCAGACCAACTGCATCACCTCGCGCTCGAGGTCGCCCAGATCCGGCAGATTCTCATCCATGGTGTGTCGCCCGGTTGGATAGGTTGCAGTAGCGCTACAACGTGTAGCAGAAACGCCGGCGTTCTGCAAACCCCGCCCGCCGAGCTCATTGCAGGGTGGCGGCCGCGATCCACTCGGTCACCGCGCGCAGGGCGGCATCGCGGCTGCCGCCCGTGCTCTGCGCCTCGAACACGGCGAGCTGGGCGTCGGCCGAGGTGCCGGCGTCGACGATGGCGCGGCAGCGCTTGATCTCGGCGCTGCAGCCGAGCGCCGCGGCGTCGGCGGCGGTTTCGGCCATCACCCGCTCGAGCATTTCCGCGACCGTCACGGCGCCCTGCTCGGTGACGAAGGTACCGTGCACCCCATAGCGCTGCGCCCGCCACTTGTTCTCGACGATGATCGCGCGAGCGACCGCGTCGAGATCGGAATTGCGCCAACGATTGACGTAGAGATGGCGGGTCAGCGTGCGATAGAGCGCGGCGATGGCGATCGAATCCTCGACCAGCGTGCACGAATCGGGCGCGCGCAGCTCCAGCGTCGGGTTGTTGAGCGACGGCCGGATCGCCCACCAGATGTAGCTGGAATCCTGTATCACGCCGGCGCGCACCAGCGCGCTCACATAGGCGTTGAATTCCTCGCGCGTGCGGAACAGCTCCGGCACGCCGGTGCGGGGCAATTCATCATAGGCGGCGAGCCGGTAGCCCTTTAGTCCGGTGCGGCGCGATTGCCAGAACGGCGACGAGGTCGAGAGCGCGAGGAACAGCGGCAGGTACGGCAGCATTCGATACATCACGTCGATGCGCGCGTCGGGATCGGGCAATTCGACATGCACGTGCAGCCCGCACAGGAGATCGCGCTGGCCGATCATCTGCAGGTCGTGCATCACGGTGTCGTAGCGCTCCTTGTTGGTCTGCTGCGCGTTGCGCCAGACCGCGGTCGGATGCGTACCGGCGGCGAGAATGGCGAGGCCGTGCGCGGCCGCCACCGCCGAGACCGTTTGGCGCAGGTGCCGCAGTTCCGCGCGCGCGTCCGCCATGCTCAGGTGGGGCGAGGACACCACCTCGATCTGCGGCTGCAGGAATTCCGGCGAGATGCGGCCGGCGGCTGCGGCCTTGGCGGCGTCGAAGAACGCCGGCGGCGTGTCGTGGACGACGGACTTCGTCTGCGCGTCGACCAGGAAATATTCTTCTTCGATTCCGAACGTGAATTCGCCGGTCATCCGTGGACCTTGCTGCTTCGATCTTGCGGCGGCGGCGTAGTCCATTGAGCTGACCACCGGGCATTCAGCGGTTGACACGGGTCGAGCACAACAACAGGGGAGAGGCGGCCGGATAACGCCGCCGGCAAAGCCAGGTTCCTCTCCACGAAAATAATCGTGCCGTCAATGACTTGTGACGGCCTCAATGCGACATCAGCACCGGCACCGTCATCGAAGCCAGAATGCCGCGGGTGACGCCGCCGAGCACGAACTCGCGCAGGCGCGAATGCCCGTAGCCGCCCATCACCATGAAGTCGGCGCCGCTGTCGGCGGCGTAGGACAGGATCACGTCTTCGATCGCGATGTCGCCCGTGCTCATGCGCTTGACATCGACCGCGACGCCGCGGCGCGCAAGATGCTCGCTCATGGCGGCGCCAGAGATCTCGTCGTTCTTGCGTTCCTCGGCGACGATCACGAGGTCGACCGCCTTGGCGCGTTCGAGGAACGGCATGGCGTCGCCGATGGCGCGCGCGGCCGTGCGCCCGCCGTCCCAGCACGCGAGCACGCGCTCGAGCGTCAATCCGGCCTTCTGGATATAGGGCACGACGATGACCGGACGCCCGGATTCGAACAGCGCTCCCTCGATCATCAGTTCCTCGGACGCTCCGTGCTCGCGCTGCGCCTGGCCGACGATGGCGAGATCGAAGCGCCGCGCAATCTGGGCGAACTGGGTGGCGGCGCCGCCGAAGGTGGCGTCGAGGATGCGTGTTTGCGCCGAAATCCCGGCCTTTTTCGCCCCCGCCGCGAACCGGCTGACCGCAGCCTCGGCGGCCTTGCTGTTTTCCTCGCGCTGCAGCTCGATCAGGTCGATGGGAACGCCGCCGAGCGTGCCGTCCGGAATCACCGGCTCGTACAGGAAGGCGATGCCGACGGCTTGGGCGCCGAAGGTTGCGGCAACCGAGATCGCATAGTCGGCCGCGAAGTCCTGCGGGGCCCGGCCCGAAAGATTGACGACGACATCCTTGAGCATGGCTCGGCCTCCTGATGACGCGGCGGGCCCGCAGCAAGCCGTCCGAGGCGGACTTCACGGACCAGACGAAGGCGATTGCGGACGCACGCCATTCCTCGCGCCCGCGCGGCGTTCACTTCTTTTGGCCGTCGGGCCCGAATTGCGCGAGGTAGGCCCAGAGGTCCGCGATGTCCTTGTCGTTCTTGATGCCGACGAATGCCATTCGGGTGCCGGGCATCTCTTGCATCGGCGCGTGGATATATTTGACGAACGCGTCGTGACTCCAGGTGATGCCGGAATTCTTGTTGGCGGGCGAATAGTTGAACCCCTCGTAAGTGCCCGCCTTGCGGCCTTCGACCCCGTTGAGCGGCGGGCCGAGCTTGATTTTCGCCGTGCTCCCGATGTCGTGGCAGGGCGAGCACAAGCGCTTGAACACCTGCTCGCCGGCGGCGGCATCCTGCGCCAAAGTCGTCCCTGTCGAAGCTGCCAAAGCAATCCCGGCAATCACCCATGTCCTCATCATTTTCTCCCTTCAGTCCGATCGGATTTCGCGCCCGGCCCGGCGCCCACCGATCTCGAGCCTACCCGGGATCGGATCGTCAACGGGCGCGAGCCGGCTCCATCCGCCTTGCGATTGCAACCGCCCCCGCCGTTCGAATGGCGGCTCGCGCTTGCAGTGTCAACGCCTGGACGGGACAATTCTTTCCCCGCCGCGGCGGCCGCTGCTTTTTTGGAATGATAGCGCGATTTCGTGCCGCGTTGAGGCTATAAACATGACGTAACCGGCGAGGACCCGTCGGCCCCCGCAGCGCGCAAAGGAGCGCACCCGTGTCGGTCGCAATGCCCGCGCAGGACGAAGCGGTGCTCGCCCGCCGCGACCGCATCGTGGCGGCGCTTGCGCGCCATCGTGCCGGGCGAGGGGGTGATCGCCGCCGAGCGCGAGATGCGCCCCTACGAGTCCGACGGCCTGACCGCCTATCGCCAGCTGCCCATGGTCGTCGTGCTGCCGGAGACCACGGAACAGGTGAGCCGGGTGCTCCGGTTCTGTCACGCCGAGGGCATCAAGGTGGTGCCGCGCGGGGCCGGCACTTCGCTCTCCGGCGGCGCGCTGCCGCTGGCCGACGGCGTGCTGCTCGGCATGGCCAAATTCAACCGCATCCGCGAGATCGACTTCGCCAACCGTGTGGCCGTGGTCGAGCCGGGCGTCACCAATCTTGCCGTGACGGAGGCAGTCGAGCATGCGGGCTTCTACTACGCGCCCGATCCGTCCTCGCAGATCGCCTGCACCATCGGCGGCAACGTGGCGGAGAATTCCGGCGGCGTGCATTGCCTGAAATACGGCATGACCACCAACAATCTGATCGGCTGCGAGCTGGTGCTGATGACGGGCGAGATCGTCCGCGTCGGCGGCAAGCATCTCGACGCCGGCGGCTACGATCTCCTCGGCGTCATCACCGGCTCGGAGGGCCTTCTCGGCGTCGTCACCGAGGTCACTGTGCGCATCCTGAAGAAGCCGGAATGCGCGCGCGCGGTGCTGGTCGGTTTTGCCTCCTCCGAAGACGCCGGCGAATGCGTGAGCAAGATCATCGGCGCCGGCATCATCCCCGGCGGCATGGAGATGATGGACGCTCCGGCGATCCATGCCGTCGAGGAATTCGTGCATGCGGGATATCCGCTCGACGTCGAGGCGTTGCTGATCGTCGAAGTCGACGGTCCGCGCGCCGAGGTCGATCACCTGATCGCCCGCGTCGAGACGATCGCCAAATCCTGCCGCGCCGTGACCTGCCGGGTTTCCGGTTCCGAGGAGGAGCGGCTGTTGTTCTGGGCCGGGCGCAAGGCGGCGTTCCCGGCGGTCGGCCGCATCTCGCCCGACTACTACTGCATGGACGGCACCATCCCGCGGGCGCGGCTGCCGCAGGTGCTCGCGCGCATGCGCGAGCTGTCGGCGCACTATGGGCTGCGTGTCGCCAACGTCTTCCATGCCGGCGACGGCAATCTTCATCCGCTCATTCTGTACGACGCCAACAAGCCGGGCGAGCTCGAGCGGACGGAAGCGTTCGGCGCGGACATTCTGCAGGCTCTGCGTCGAAGTCGGCGGCGTGCTCACCGGCGAGCATGGCGTCGGCGTGGAGAAACGCGACCTGATGCCGGTGATGTTCTCCGCCGCCGATCTCGAGCAGCAGCAGCGGCTCAAATGCGCGTTCGACGCCAAGGGCCTGCTCAATCCCGGCAAGGTGTTCCCGACGCTGCACCGCTGCGCCGAGCTCTGGCCGCATGCACGTCCATGCCGGCCGGGTTCCGTTCCCGAATCTGCCGAGGTTTTGAATTCGCCTCCCATGACAGGTGCGCCGAAACTGCCGCGCGCGTTGCTTTGCCGGCCCCCGCCGGGCGCGCGAAGGTCGGATGCCCCGCGATGACCGATACGCTCAAACTCCATCACCCGAAAACCGTCGAGCAAGCGGTGCAATGGGCGCTGGCGGAGGGCAAGACCGCTCGAGATCGTCGGCCATGGCTCGAAGCGCGCGATCGGCCGGCCGGCGCAAACCGATCTGACGTTCGACCTCTCCGCGCTCACCGGCGTCACGCTCTATGAGCCCGCGGAGCTGGTGCTCGCGGCGAACGCCGGTACGCCCCTCGCCGAGATCGAGGCGCTCGTCGCCGCCCAGGGCCAGCAGCTCGCCTTCGAGCCGATGGACTATGGCGCCATCCTCGGCGGCCGCGGCGGCCGCGGCACCATCGGCGGCGCGCTGGCGGCGAACCTGTCCGGCCCGCGCCGGATCAAGGCCGGCGCCGCACGCGACCACTTCCTCGGCTTCGCCGCGGTGTCCGGCCGCGGCGAAATCTTCAAGTCCGGCGGCCGGGTGGTGAAGAACGTCACCGGCTACGACCTCTGCAAGCTGATGGCGGGTTCCTGGGGCACGCTCGCCGTCCTGACCGAGGTGACGATCAAGGTGCTGCCCCGGCCGGAGACCGAGGCGACGGTGTTGGTCCGTGGCCTCGAGCCGGCGCGGGCGATCGCGGCGATGACCGCCGCCATGGGCTCCAGCTGCGACGTGTCGGGCGCGGCGCATCTGCCGGCCGAGGTCGCTGCGTCCATCCCGGCGGGCGAGATCGCGGGCGCCGGCGGCGCGATCACGGCGCTGCGGCTCGAGGGCTTTGCCCCGTCGGTCGCCCATCGCCGGCGCATGCTCGAAGCACTGATGCGACCGTTCGGCGATCTGGTGACGGTCGGCGAGCCGGCCTCGCGCACGCTCTGGCAGGCCGTGCGCGACGTTGCGCCCTTTGCCGCCCGCCGGGACGCCGTCGAGCTGCCGCTCTGGCGCATCTCGACAGCGCCGAGCCGCGGCGCGGAATTGGTCGCAATGATCGCCGAGCGGGCGCCGGCGCAGGTGCTCTACGATTGGGCGGGCGGCCTCATCTGGCTGGCGCTCGGCGACTTGCGACGACGCCGGTGCGGCGCTCGTGCGTCAGGCCGTTGCCGCCACCGGCGGGCACGCGACTCTCATCCGCGCGCCAGCCGCGGCGCGCGCGGCGCTCGACGTGTTCGCGCCGCAGGATGCCGCCGCTCGCGGCATTGACCAAGCGGGTCAAGGAGAGCTTCGATCCCAAGGGCGTGCTCAATCCCGGGCGGATGTGGGCCGGGGTGTGATCGGATGCAAACGCACTTTAGCCTCGCCCAGCTCGCCGACCCGCGGACCGCGGAAGCCGACCACATCCTGCGCGCCTGCGTGCATTGCGGCTTCTGCACCGCGACCTGCCCGACCTACGTGCTGCTCGGCGACGAACTCGATTCGCCGCGCGGGCGCATCTATCTGATCAAGGACATGCTGGAGCACGAACGGCCGGCGACCGCCGAGGTGGTCAAGCATATCGACCGCTGCCTGTCGTGCCTGGCCTGCATGACCACCTGCCCCTCGGGCGTGCACTACATGCACCTCGTCGACCACGCGCGCGCCCATATCGAGAACACCTATACGCGGCCCCTGCTCGACCGTTTGCTCCGCGCCGTGCTTGCCCGGGTACTGCCGTATAACGGCCGCTTTCGCCGGGCGCTCGGCGCCGCGCGGCTGGCGAAGCCGTTCGCGGGCGCCTTCGCTGCCCTTGGGCTCGCACCGGTCGCGGCCATGCTGCGGCTGGCCCCGGCCCGGCTGCCCGCCCCCTTCGCCGGCGAGGGCCGCCGCCTGTTCCCCGCGGCCGGGCCGCGGCGCGGCCGGGTGGCGCTGCTGACGGGGTGCGTCGGGCCGGTGATCGCACCGGCGATCAGCGCGGCCGCCATCCGCCTGCTCACCCGCCACGGCATCGAGGTGGTGGTGGCGGACGCCGGCTGCTGCGGTTCGCTCGCCCACCATATGGGCCGCGAGCACGAGGCCTTGGCCGCCGCCCGCCGCCAGATCGACGCCTGGACCGCCGAGATCGAGGGGGCGGGCCTCGACGCCATCGTGGTCACGGCCTCGGGCTGCGGCACCACGATCAAGGACTATGGCTTCGTGCTGCGCACGGATCGGGCCTATGCCGACAAGGCCGCCCGCGTGGCGCGGCTTGCCATGGACATCAGCGAATATCTGAGCGGGCTCGAACTCGCGTCCGAGCGCGAGCCGGACCGAGCTTACGGTCGCCTATCACTCGGCCTGCTCGCTGCAGCACGGTCAGAAAATCGTACGCGCGCCGAAAGAATTACTTTGCAAGATCGGTTTCGTGGTGAAAGATGTAGCGGAGGGACATCTGTGCTGCGGTTCCGCCGGCACCTACAACATTCTCCAGCCGGAACTTGCGGGGAGGTTGCGCGCGCGTAAAGTCGGAAATATCGAAAAGCTCAAGCCTGACGTGATCGCTGCCGGCAATATCGGCTGCATGACGCAGATCGCGGCGGGCACGCTGATCCCGGTCGTCCACACCGTCGAGTTGATCGACTGGGCGACCGGCGGCCCCCCGCCCGAGGCGCTCGCCGTGACGGGGGTTTCCAACGTGGCGGGAGAGACCGTCGCGGGAGCGAGGTGACAGTAGCGTTGTCGAACTTATCAAGATCCTGAGCCGCAACGATCGGGAGGCGATCATGGCGAAGAAAGCGAAGAAAGCGAAGTCGAAGACCAAGAAAGGAAGGAAGGGGAGAAAGGCCGCCCCGGCGCGCAGGAAGAAGAAGGGCGCAGTCGCAAGGAAAGGCGCAGCGAAGAAATCGGCCAGGAAGGCGAAGCCGAAGGCCAAGGCCGCCCCGCGGAAAGCCGCGGCCCCGAAGCCCGCTCCGGCTCCCGCCCCGAGCCCGGCGCCCTCGTATTCATCACCGACGCTGGGCAGCTGGCACACGCCCTCGAGCGGCGGTGGTTCGGAGGGCGGCAGCTCCTCCTAGTCGGCCGCGAGATCCAAAGGCCCGCGCTTGCAGCGCGGGCCTTTGCGCGACCGCTTCATCGCCACTGCGGCAACGGGTTTGACCGTGGGCTGTCACGCTCCGTCGCGGCAGCGCTTCGGCTTGCGCGCTTCGCGACCCGCGGCGACGAATGGAAGCAGGCGTCCACCCGGTGCCGCCGGCTGGCCGGACATCGAGAATGGGACTTTCGCTTTGGTGCGCGCAGCGTCGGCCTCGCGGCGCGAGCCGGATTGCATCGGGATGGCGAGCCGAATAGCATCGCCGATGCGAGAAGGATGGGCCGGAACGCTCCCCTTCTTCACCCCAACAGCGGAGGTTCGCCATGCCGGCGACGTACAACATTCTGATCATGGGCGCGTCCTATGGATCGCTGCTGGCCTCCAAGCTGCTGTTCGGCGGTCACGAGGTGAAGCTGGTATGTCTGCCTGCCGAGGCGGACTTGATCAACGCGGAAGGCTTCCGCGTGCGGCTGCCGGTCAAAGGCCGCAAGGATCCGATCGAGATCGATTCGCGCAAGCTGCCGGGCAAGGTGTCGGCCGCCGGCCCGGGCGACGTCAGCCCGGCCGATTATGATCTCGTCGGCCTCGCGATGCAGGAGCCGCAGTATCGTTCCGCCGGCGTACGCCAACTGCTCGATGCCGTGGCCAGGTCAAAAGTGCCCTGCATGTCGATCATGAACATGCCGCCGCTGCCCTACATCAAGCGAATCCCCGGCCTCAACACCGACGCTCTGAAGGCCGCCTACACCGATCCCAGCGTTTGGGACAGCTTCGATCCCGCGCTGTTGACGCTGTGCAGCCCGGACCCGCAGGCGATCCGGCCGCCGGAAGAAAAGGTCAACGTGCTGCAGGTCACCCTGCCGACCAATTTCAAGGTCGCGCGTTTCGACTCCGACAAGCACACCGCCATCCTGCGGCGGCTGCAGGATGACATCGAGGCGATCCGCTTCGATACCGGCGACGGCAAGATCGAATTGCCGGTGAAGCTCAAGGTGCACGACTCCATCTTCGTGCCGCTCGCCAAGTGGGCGATGCTGCTGACCGGCAATTACCGTTGCGTGACCAAGGACGGCGCC
This sequence comes from uncultured Alphaproteobacteria bacterium, assembly GCA_963712565.1. GTDB lineage: Bacteria > Pseudomonadota > Alphaproteobacteria > Rhizobiales > Xanthobacteraceae > VAZQ01. Next base: position 278,307 of record CAVQIP010000055.1, read on the forward strand.
ATCAACATCAAGGACGCGGTGCATGGCGACGTCGAGGCGTCGCGCGCGGTCTACAATTTCGTGGTCGACCTGTGCGTCAAGCTCGGCGCCAAGCGCGATGATCTGGTGCCGTTCGAGAAATACGCCGCCGCGGCGCAGTCGCTCACGCGCCCGTCGTCGGCGGCGCGCGCGCTCAACAACGGCGTGCCCAATATCGAGCGCGCGGACAAGCTGGTGCAGTTGATTGCGGCGCAGAAAGGCCTGCGCAACGCCGTCATCGATGCGACGGTGGCGTTGGTCGATGCCCGGCTCGAGGCCAACCGCAAGAAGGCCGCCGCCGCGTGAAAACCGCGTAAAGTTCGGCCGCCATCGCCGCGGACCGCGGCGCGTATTTGCGCGGCCGGAAAGGCCAGTGGCGCTGCCATATCTCCGCCGTCGGCGACCAAGCGCGGTGGAAAATTCATTTGCCGGCGAGAGATCTGCGGCATTTCTGCGGCTTGTTGCAGGGCGTGTTTGTGTTGCCGCCGCAACACTTGGACTCTTTCAATCGCGAAAATCCGGATTCGCCTAAAAAGGCGGCAATTGCCGCGGTAATCTCCTTCTCACGTTTGCGGTTGTGTTGTTAGGTCTGGCCGGCTGCTGGGGACGCGACTGCGGGGCAAAACACAGTCGTTGTCGGTTTGAGCAAGAGCTTTAGCGCCGGGGTGGCGTGAGACTGAACGGGGGACATCAAATGAAAAAGCTACTTTTATCTATGGTTGCTGCCGTCGCGCTGGCGACGCCGGCACTCGCGGCCGACATGAGGGTGAAGGCGCCGCCGCCGCCTGCTCCGCCGAGTCCGTGGGATATCGCCTTCGGCGCCGGAATCACCAGCGATTACATCTTCCGCGGCATCACCCAGTCCAACCACAATCCGTCGGTGAACGCCTCCTTCGAGCCACGATACAATGCGACCCCGTACCTCCAGTACTACGTCGGTGTCGCCGGCTCGAGCATCTCGTTCCCGAACCGCGCAGCTGCCGAGATCGACGGCTACGCCGGTATCCGGCCGACCTTCGGCCCGCTCGCCCTCGATTTCGGCGGCATCGTCTACTGGTATCCGGGCGGAAGCTGCTTCAACGGCAGCACCGCCCCGGTATTCGGCACGGACTGCCTCGAGAACAGCTTCCTGCCGGTCAACGGCAACGTCATCAAGAAGGACCTGACCTTCTGGGAGGCGTACGCCAAGGGCACCTACACGGTGAACGATCAGATCTCACTCGCTGGCGCCGCGTATTATTCGCCGTCGGTGCTCAATTCCGGCGCCAACGGCACCTACGCGTCCGGCGGCGCGAAGTTCACGGCGCCGAGCGCGGCCATGCCGGAGGGCTGGGGACTGTACCTTTCGGGCGAGGCCGGCCACTGGTGGCTGGGCACGAGCGACAACTTCTACGCGGTCGTGGGGTACCCGAACGGCATTCCCTACAAGAGCTACACCACCTGGAATGTCGGCATCGGCATCACCAAGAGCGTGTTCTCGCTCGATTTCCGCTACTACGACACCGACCTGAACAAGGGTGACTGCAACGCCTTCACCAGCGACCAGACCGCGCGGTTCACGGGTGACGTCACCCCGATCAATCCCGGCGGGTTCGGCTCGAGCTGGTGCGGCGCGAGCTTCGTGGTGACCGGCAGGTTCGACCTGACGGCCCTGGCCAATCTGAAGTAGGCCGATATCGGCACGAGCTGCGGGCGGCGGCTGCTCTCGGCCGCCGCCCGCTCCTTTTGGTCCAAACGAAAGCGTGGTCTGGGGTCACCGGCAAAGGGATGTTCGAGCTGCTCGCGGCCTTCGCCTTCGTCTAGCACAGCCTCTTCCGCGGAAGCTCGTGGCCGCGGCGGGTGGTGCTGAAGCTACTCCGCCGGTTCGAGCGCGGCTTCGCGCACGCGATGCACTTGCTCCTCGCGCACCAGCGCAAGACCGCGGCGGTGAAACGCCGACAGCGTCGAACGGTGACCGATCGACACGAGCGTCGTGCCTTTGAGCCGCGCTTCGAGCAGGCGGTAGAGCGCCGCCTCCGCCGGCTCATCGAGCGAGGCGGTCGCCTCGTCGAGGAACAGATAGTCCGGCGCCTGCAGGATGGCGCGGGCAATGCCGAGCCGCTGCTGCTCGCCGAGCGAGAGCATCCGGTTCCAATGCGCTTCCTCGCTGATCCGGTCGGCCAGCGCGGGCAGGCCGACCGCCGCGATGATCTCGGCGAGCGCCTCGTCGCCGAAGGTTCCGGGCTCGGCCGGATAGGTGACCGCGGCCGCCAGCGTGCCGATCGGAAAATAGGGCCGCTGCGGCAGCACCATGATCTTCGCGCCCTTGGGCACCAGGATGCTGCCGGCGCCGAACGGCCAGGTGCCCGCGATCGCCCGGAACAGCGTCGACTTGCCGGCGCCGGACGGGCCGGTGACCAGCACGCGCTCGCCCGCCGCCACGGTAATGTCGTCGGCGGCGACCAGCGGCGTGCCCTGCGGCAGCCGTATCAGGAGGTCGTCGATCTCGACGCGATCCTTGCCCGCGCGCGGTGCGATCGCGATCGCCGGCTCGGTCGTCGCCGCGGCCTGCGCCGTCTCGACCGCGACGTTGAAACCGTCGAGCCGCGCGATCACCGCCCGCCACTCCGCCAGCTGTCGATAGGCGTTGACGAAGAACGAGAGCGCGGTCTGCACGCTGGTGAACGCGGACGCGGTCTGCATCAGTCCGCCGAGCTGAACCGCGCCGGCGAAATACGCCGGGCTGATCACGATGAAGGGAAAGACCGTCGAAACCTGCGCGTAGCCCGCGGTCAGAAAGGTCAGCCGCTTGGTGCGCTGCATGATCTGCAGGTAGTTGCCGACCACGTGATTGAAGCGATCGAGCAACCGCTCGCGTTCGGCGGTTTCTCCTTTGAGCAACGCAATTTGTTCGGAATTCTCCCGCACCCGGACCAGGTTGAAGCGGAAGTCGGCCTCGAACCGCTGTTGCCGAAAATTGAGAGAGACGAGCGGCCAGCCCACGAGGTGAGTGAGGGTGGTTCCGACCAGCGCGTAGAGCAGCGCCGCCCACACCAGATAGCCCGGAATGACGAAGGTCGCGCCGAACAGATGGAGCGGGGCGGCTGCCGAGAGCGTCCACAGGATCACCACGAAAGAAAACAGCGTGACGATCGCGCTGAGCAATCCAATGCTGAGAGAAAGCGTGCGGTCGACGAACAGGTTGATGTCTTCGGCAATGCGCTGGTCGGGGTTGTCGGCGGCGTCGCCGAGCAGCTGCATGCGATAATGGTTGGCGCCCGCGAGCCAATGGTCGAGATATTGCCGCGTCATCCAGCGCCGCCAGCGGATCTGCAGCCATTGATTGAGATAGAGCTGATAGACGGCGAGCACGATGTAGGCTGTCGCCAGGGCACAGAAGAACATCAGCTCCCAGACGAAGCTGTCCCAATTGCGCTCCTGCAACGCGTTGTAGAAGCGGTTGTACCACTGATTGAGCATGACGTTGATGGCGACGGTCGAGAGCTCGATGGCGATCACGGTGCCGAGCAGAAGGCGGCCGGCCCAGCGGTCCTCGGAGAAGAAATACGGACGGGCAAGCCGCCAGATGGTGACGAGCGTCGAGACGAGGCGTGACACGGGGGTTCTCCTGTCTGCCGGCAACGGATCGGAAACTACGGTTGTGGACGGTGGCTGAGCGGATGGCTTGAGCCCGAATTGGGGCTGATAATCGGCGTCACGGCACTGGGAGCCGTGCCTTTGACCTTGTCGCGCCCGCCAGGTTCGACTTTAGCATAAGGCGGGACGGAGGAGGCTCACGGTGGCGGCGAATGCCGGCTTGCGGCCGGCCCTTGCGTGCTGTCAAGCCGTCATTTCCAGCCTCCCGCGCGCGCGCTCCGCCGCAGGGGGCGAGACAATTCGAGCCTTGTGCGCGGCGATGTCACCCCCTAAAACCTGCCCTACCGGAATAGACAGCCCGTCTGAACGGTTCATAGCCCCAAGCGGCCCCAGAACGCCGCGAGGAAGCTCGAGAAAGCCCAAGGAGGGAAATGCACATGAGCAAAGAGCAAGTCCGCACGTCCAAATCCGCGACCCGGCGCAAATTCCTCGCCGGCGCCGCCATCACCGGCGCCGCCGCGGTCGCCATGCCGCAGGTGTCGCGCGCGCAGACCGTGACCTGGAAGTACCAGTCGACCTGGCCGACCAAGGATATTTTCCACGAGTTCGCCGTCGACTACGCCAAGAAGGTCAACGACATGTCGGGCGGCCGCCTCAAGCTCGACGTGCTCGCCGCCGGCGCCGTGGTGGGCGCCTTCCAGGTGCAGGACGCCGTCAGTTCAGGCGTGTTCGACGGCGGCCACGGCGTCACCGTCTACTGGTATGGCAAGAACAAGGCGGCCTCGCTGTTCGGCACCCCGCCGTCGATGGGCTGGGACGCGCACGGTATGCTCGCCTGGTTCTATTACGGCGGCGGCGAAGCGCTCTACAACGAGCTGATCAATGACATCCTCAAGCTCAACGCTCGTCGGACTTCTCTACTTCCCGATGCCGACCCAGCCGCTCGGCTGGTTCAAGAAGCCGGTCACCTCGCCGGACGATTTCAAGAACCTGAAATATCGAACCGTCGGGCTCTCAGCCGACCTGTTCAAGGAAATGGGCGCTGCGGTCACCATCCTTCCCGGCGGCGAAATCGTTCCGGCAATGGACCGCGGCCTGCTCGACGCCGCCGAGTTCAACAACCCGTCCTCCGACCTTCTGCTCGGCTTCCCGGACGTCTCCAAGGTGTTCATGCTGGGCAGCCACCATCAGCAGCAGGAGTCGTTCGAGCTCAGCTTCAACAAGGCGAAGTACAACGCGCTGCCGGCGGAGCTCAAGGCGATCCTGAGGTACGCGGCCTTCGCCGCCACCGCCGACCAGTTCGCCATGGCGCACGACCGCTATTCGAAGGATCTCGAGGAGATCAAGAAGCGCGGCGTGCAGGTGCTCAAGACGCCGGACAACGTGCTCGAGGCGCAGCTGAAGGCATGGGATAAGGTGATCGCGGCGAACCAGGATCCATTCTTCCAGAAGGTCCTCAATTCGCAGAAGGCGTGGGTGAAGCGCACCGCCCCATACTTCCACAGCAACAATCTGACCACAGTGGATCTGCAGAAGGCCTACAAGCACTTCTACGGCTGACACGCAACAAGCGAGGCCCGCGCAGGAATTTGCGCGCGGGCCTCATCTCGGACTAGCCGCCTCTCTCATTCCTCGAGAATTGGATTCGGCGGGGGGCTCGGGGGGAGCCATGAACCGCGTTTTGCTCATCGTGGACGAGATCAGCACCTGGGTCGGCAAGACCGCGGGGTGGTGCATCGTCATTCTCACCTTCACCACCAGCTACGAAGTGTTCATGCGCTACCTGTTCCTGGCGCCGACCGAGTGGGCGTTCGACGCCAGCTACATGCTCTACGGCACGCTGTTCATGCTGGCCGGCGCCTATACGCTCTCGCGCAACGGCCACGTGCGCGGCGACTTCATCTATCGCTCCTGGTCGCCTCGCACCCAGGCCAAATGGGACTTGGTGCTCTATTTCCTGTTCTTCTTCCCCGGCATGTTGGCCTTCGTCTATGCCGGCTACGGCTACGCCAAGCTGTCGTGGATGATGCATGAACACTCGTCGGCCAGTCCCTTCGGGCCGCCGGTCTACCACTTCAAGTCGCTGATTCCGATCGTCGGCGTGCTCATGGTGATGCAGGGCATCGTCGAGGTCATCCGCTGCATCATGTGCATCCGCACCGGCGAATGGCCCAAGCGCCTGCACGACGTCGAGGAGCTCGACAAGATCATGCTCGAGAAGGCCGAGCACGGCGACTACCAGGTGGTGAAGGAGCTCGAGGAGATCGGGCTGCGCAAGGGCGATATCTGATGTTCGGTATCGGCAATCCCGAGCTGGGCGTGATCATGCTCGGGATGTTCGTCGTTTTCATCATGTTCGGCTTCCCGATCGCGTTCACGCTGATGGCGCTCGGCGTGTTCTTCGGCTACTTCGCGATGGGCGATCTCATCTTCAACCTGCTCGTCCAGCGCACCTATTCGGTGATGACGAACGACGTGCTGATCTCGATTCCGTTGTTCGTCTTCATGGGCTACATCATCGAGCGCGCCAATATCCTCGACCGCCTGTTCCGTTCGTTGCAGCTCGCGGCCGGCCCGGTGCCGGGCGCGCTCGCGCTCGCCACGCTGGCGACCTGCGCGATCTTCGCGACCGCAACCGGCATCGTCGGCGCCTGCGTCACGCTGATGGGGCTGCTGGCATTCCCGGCGATGCTGCGCGCGGGCTACGACGTGAAAATTGCCGCGGGTGTGGTTTGCGCCGGCGGCTGCCTCGGCATTCTCATTCCGCCCAGCGTCATGCTCATTCTCTACGGTGCCACCGCCGGCGTTTCGGTGGTCAAGCTCTACGCCGGCGCCTTCTTTCCCGGCATCATGCTGGCCGGGCTCTACATGCTCTACGTCATGATCATGACGCTGCTCAATCCGAAGCTGGCGCCGAGGCTGCCGCCGGAAGAGCGCAACGTGCCCGTCGCGACCGTGCTTTGGGCGCTGGTGACGTCGTTTGCGCCGCTTGGCCGGCCTGATCGGCGCAGCGCTCGGCTCGATCATCTTCGGGCTTGCCACGCCGTCGGAGGCGGCCGCCATGGGCTCGCTCGGCGCGCTCATCCTCGCGGTCGGCTACGGCGCGGACTATAAGCGGCGATGGAACGTCATCCTGGTCCAGATCTTCGGCACTGCTGGCTGCCGCGTTCTTCGTCTACCTGATCGTGTGCGGGTTCACCGCAGCTGAACGTCGATCGCCGCGTCGTCACCGCCGCGTTGTTCGCGACGCTTTTTGTGGGGATAGCGTTGCTGCCGGGAACCTCATTCACATTCGGTCAGCTCAAGGAGTCGGTTTTTCTGACCGCGCGCACCACGGCGATGGTGTGCTGGCTGTTCATCGGCTCGTTCACGTTCTCGGCGGTGTTTGCCTATCTCGGCGGCCACGAGCCGATCGAGAAATTCATGCTGGCCATGAACCTGTCGACCACCGGCTTCATGGTGCTGGCCCAATTCATCATCTTCGTGCTGGGCTGGCCGCTGGAATGGACCGAGATCATCGTCATCTTCATGCCGATCTTCCTGCCGCTGTTGAAGACCTTCAACGTCGATCCGCTGTTCTTCGGGCTCCTGGTCGCGCTCAATATCCAGACCTCGTTCCTGTCGCCGCCGGTCGCCATGGCGCCGTTCTATCTCAAGGGCGTGGCGCCCGAGCTGGGTCAACATCAACGACATCTTCCGCGGCGTGATGCCGTTCATGATCATCGTCATCATATCGATGATCATGCTCTACACCTTCCCGCAGATCGGCCTGTGGTTGCCGACCCAAGTCTACCGCTGACGTCTACCCGTTCGGAGTCGGATCGGAGGGAAAGGATGTATCTGCTGATTTCCGGCATCGCGGTCTTCCTTGTGACCGCCGCTGTCTTCTGGGCTTTGCTGCCGCGCGGCGGCAAGCGGCACCGCTGGGTCGGTACCGAATGGGAGCCCTATATCAGCGTTGCCATATGCTGCGGGCGTGGCGCTGTCGTTCACGATGACCTTGTCCGGCGTGCTCAGCCTCGTTGCCGCGTCGTGAATGACGCCGGCGTCATGCTCCGCCCAGCGGATCATCGCGCGCGATCAGATACAGCAGGAAGACGGCGAAGAAGAGCACGCCCAGGAGCGCCGAGCCGAGCAGCCAAAGGACATCGGGCGGGCGCACGAACCAGAGCAGCCCATTGCACGCGAACCACGCCGCCGTCGCCACAGCCGTGAGAATTGTCCGCATCGCGCCGATGGTCGTATAGATTTCGCCCAAAGTGCAGGCGACAAGATGAAGCGTGTTCGACGAGGAGCGCAGCTTTGGCCGACGACGCCCTGGTGACGCTGACCGCGAGCGAGGCTGCCGCGGAGATCGCCCGCGGCGCGGTGTCGGCGGAGGATTATGCCCGCGCCTGCCTCGACCGCATCGATGCGGTCGAGGGCGAGATCAGAGCATTCGCCCATCTCGACCGCGACCACGTGCTCACCCAGGCGCGCGCGCTCGATGAGAGCCGCGCGCAGGGCCGGCCGATCGGGCCGCTGCACGGCATTCCCGTGGCGATCAAGGACGTCATCGACACCGCGGACTATCCGACCGAGCTCGGCTCGCCGATCGGCGCCGGCCGCCGGCCATGGCACGACGCCACCGTGGTCGCGAAGCTGCGCGCCGCCGGCGCCGTCATCCTCGGCAAGACGGTGACGACCGAGTTCGCCTACTTTCATCCCGGCCCGACCCGCAACCCGCACGATCCCACGCGCACGCCCGGCGGCTCGTCGTCGGGATCGGCGGCGGCGGTTGCCGCCCGCATGGTGCCGCTCGCGCTCGGCACGCAGACCAACGGATCGGTGATCCGGCCGGCCGCGTTCTGCGGCGCGTTCGCGGTCAAGCCCAGCCACGGGCTTGTTTCGCGCGCGGGCGTGCTGCTGCTGTCGCGCACGCTCGACCATGTCGGCGCCTTCGCGCGCTCGCTCCCCGACCTCGCGCTCATCCTCGACGTGATCGCCGGCCACGATCCGGCCGACCCGGACACGCGGCCGTTCGCCGCTCCCGATTTCCGCGCGGTGCAGAGCGAGAAGCCACCGTTGCCGCCACGCTTCGCCTTCGTGCGCACGCCGGTCTGGGACAAGGCCGATGCCGACACCAAGGCGGCGTTCGAGGAGCTGGTGGCGGCGCTCGGCTCCTCGATCGCTCCAGTCGACCTTCCGCAGTCGCTCGCCGAGGCCTGGGAGACGCATCGCACCATCATGGCGACCGACATGGCGCACAACCTTGCCGCTTTGGTTGCGCGCGGCGAACCGAGCGAAACGCTGCGCCAGCTGCTGGCCCACGGCCGGGGCGTCAATGCGGTCGACTATCTCGGCGCGCTTGCGAAGGCGCCGCGCTACGGCGCGAGCCTTGCCGACATTTTCGATGAGTACGACGCGATCCTCACGCCCGCAGCCCCGGGCATCGCCCCGAAGGGGCTCGCCGCCACCGGCGATCCCGCGTTCTGCACCCTGTGGACGTTGACCGGTCTGCCGTCGCTCGCGCTGCCGTTGCTCGCGGGCGCGGGCGGGCTTCCGCTCGGCGTGCAGCTCGTCGGCGCCCCCGGCCGCGACGCGCGTCTGCTGCGCACGGCCACAGCACTGATCGACATGCTCGCTCCTAGCAAGAAAAGCGCGCGCCGTTCCCGCGCCCGCGGCTGAGCGAGATCGCGATTCCTCGACCGATCCCGGCCTACGCCGCCTTCGGCGGCGCGCCCAGGTTCTCCGCGAAGAAGGCCAGCGTCCGGCTCCAGGCGAGATCGGCCGCCGCCTTGTTGTAGCGCGCGGCACCGGTGTCGTTGTTGAAGGCGTGCTGGGTGCCGGGATAGACGTGGAGCGTGTATTTCTTGTTGTTGGCTTTCAGCGCCGCCTCGTAGGCGGCGATGCCTTTGTTGATGTTCTCGTCGGTCTCGGCATATTGCAGCAGCAGCGGCGCCTTGATCGCCGGCACCATCTCGGCCGGGACCTGCAGCCCGTAATAGGGCACCGCGGCGGCAAGCTCGGGACTGCCCGCCGCCATCCGGTTGACCACGCCGCCGCCGAAGCAGAAGCCGACCGCGCCCACCTTGCCGGTCGATTCCACATGCTTTTGCATGAACGGGATGGCCGCGAGCGCGGCGGCGATCATGTCCTCGCGCGCGGTCTTGGTGTGAAGCTCGCGCGCCTTGTCCTCCTCGGGCGGCGTGCCGCCGTTCACCGATAGGAGGTCGGGCGCGAAGGCGAGATAGCCCTCGACCGCGAGTCGGCGCGCCACATCCTCGATATGCGGGTTGAGGCCGCGATTCTCGTGAATGACGATGACGGTGGGACGCTTGCCCAAGCCTTGCGCGCCGGTCGCCTTGGCGCGCACGAGATAGCCGTTGATCCGCCCCTTGGGCGAATCGTAGGAGACGCGCTCGGCGGCGAGCCGGCCGTCGTCGGGCGCCACGATCGCCGCCCGCGCGTAGTCGTTCTGCAGCAGCGGCAACAGCGCGGCGGCCGCCGCCGTCGAGCCCGCAAGCTTGGCCAGGCGGTCGAGAAATTCGCGCCGGGTCATCCCGCCATGGGTGAAGCGGTCGTAGAGATTGATGATGTTCTGGTCCACGTGTCTTTCTCCCTGGTGTTCCGAACGCACTATAACACGCCGCCGCCCGGCGTATTCCCTTGCCAGCCGCGCGGAGGGACTGGACACTTTCGCGGCTCGGCGATTCGAAGCGATTTGGAGGGACCATGTGGTGGCAGCGCCACGTCAGCGAGTTCGTGACCCTGTTCCTGGTCATCAATCCGTTCGGCGTGCTGCCGGTTTTCCTGTCGCTGGCCGGCAAGCTCAATCCCCGCGCCCAGCGCAAGCTCGCCCTCGACGCGGTTGTGATCTCGTTCGTCGTGCTGGTCTTCTTCGTGTTTGCCGGCGCCTTCCTGCTGGAGCAGATGGGCATCTCGATCCGCGCCTTCCAAATCTCCGGCGGCATCCTGCTGTTCCTGGTCGCGCTCGAGATGCTGCGCGGCGAGGCCTACACCAACGCCCAGCTGGCACGACAGGGCGCGCTCGCGCTCGCGGTCTATCCGCTGGCGATCCCCAAGATCGCCGGACCCGGCGCCATGCTCACGGTGGTCCTGCTTACCGATGACGATCGCTTCAATCTGACCGGACAAATGCTCACCGTCGGCGTGCTGGCCGGCGTGCTCGCGATCACGTTTTTCATTCTGCTGGCATCCGGGCCGATCTCGCGGCTGATCGGCACCGCGGGGGTGAGCGTCATCAGCCGGGTCATGGGGATGCTGCTGGCGGCGTTGGCGGTCAGCATGGTGCTCAGCGCCGTCGGCGGTTGGCTGGATCTCCCCAAGCTCTAGCCGCGGGGCAAGAATCCTCAGCGCACCGCCCCGCGAAACCATGCGCCGGCGCCGATGGCCGCGGCCAGCGTGAGCCCCTGCAGCAGCAGGCCGAGCGCGAGCGCGGCGAACAGCCAGGTCAGCGAGCCGCTCAAGCGCAGCGCCAGCCAGCCGCCGCCGATGGCGACCAGCATGCGCAGGAAGCCGGCGGTGAGCGGCCAGAACAACCGGCCCGCGCCCTGCGAGGCGAAATAGAGCGCGAGCGCGAGCCCGAAGAATCCATAGAACGGTCCGACGACGCGCAGATAGCCGGTTGCGGCCGCGATCACGCGCGGATCGGCGCTGAACAGGCTGATCCAGGCGTTTGGCCAGAGCGCCGCGGCGATGCCGATCGCCTCGGTGATCGCGAAGGCGATGGCACCGCCCACGAAGGCGACGCGCAGCGCCCGTTCCCGCTGGCCTGCGCCGATATTCGTCCCCACCATCGCCACCAGCGGCGCGCCGAGCCCGAACACCAGCGGCACCAGCAGATATTCCAACCGCGCGCCGGTGCCGTATCCGGCGGCGGCAGCGGGGCCGGCGGCGGTGGCAACCAATGCGGTGGCGAGCGCGATGATCACATTCGTCTGCACGGAGGTGACGGATGCGACGACTCCGACCCGGAGAATCTCGCGGAACAACGGCCAGCGCAGGCGCGCCGGCCGCAAGCGCGCGAGGTTGCGTCCGGACAGGACATACCAGGCGAGCACGGCGGTGCCTGCGGCGTAGAACGCGATCAGGGCCACGCCGCCGCCGGCGATGCCCAGCGCGGGGAACGGGCCGATGCCGAAGATGAGCAGCGGCGACAGCGGCAGCAGGACGACCACGCCGACGCAGATCACCGAGGCCGGCACCAGCATGTTGCCGGTGCCGCGGATGACGTTGGCCAAGCCGTTGAGCGCCCAGAGCAGCACGCTGCCGGCAAACACCACGTTCGAATAGCTGAGCGCGGCGTCGAGCTGACCGCCTTCGCCACCGAGCGCGCGGTAGATCGGTCGGCCGAATGCCAGCATGATGACCGAGAACGAGGCGCCGAGCGCCACGTTGACGATGAGTGCGTGCAGCACCAGCGCATCGGCTTGGTCACGTCGGCCCGCGCCGAGCGCGCGCGCGATCGCCGACGAGATGCCGCCGCCCATGGCGCCGGCCGAGATCATCTGCATCAGCATGACGCCCGGAAAGACCAGCGCCATGCCCGCCAGGGCATCGGTACCGAGCTTCGATACGAACCAGGTTTCGACCAAGCCCGTCGCCGCCTGCGCCAGCATGACCAGCACGTTCGGCCACGCCATCCCCAGCAATGTCGGTACGATCGGTCCGTGTAGCAGCTTCCGCGTGCGCGGACCAAACTCGATCGAGGAGATTGCGCCAGCGTCCATGGCGCGAACATCGAGCCCGGTGAGCGCGACGCTCATTTCGCGCTCCGCTTGCGCGCGCCCTTGGGCGCAAACGCGCGCGGGCTTTCCGACACCGCCGCGCGACGCACGGTCGCGTACCTTCGGCGGGTGCGCTCCGGCGCCGCGGGACCTGCCGCAAGCACATAGTCGGGTGCCTTGATCGGACGGCCGGTGGCGGGATCGACCAGGATCGGGTCCACGGCCGCGCCGGTCTTGGTGTCGATGAGGTGCACGCTCGCGCCCTCGGGCGCGAAGTGCTTGTTGCCCCAGGCGAGCAGCGCGAGCAGGACGGGGCGGAAATCGCGCCCGCGCGCGGTCGGCAGGTATTCGTCGCGCGGGGGATGTTCGCTGTAGCGGCGGCGCTCGAGCAGGCCCGCCTCCACCAGGGCGGTGAGCCGCCGCGCCAGCATGTTGGGCGCGATGCCGAGACTTTTCTGGAACTCGTCGAAGCGCGTGAACCCGTGCAGGGCGTCGCGCAGGATGAGGATGCTCCACCACTCGCCCACGCGCTCCAGGCTGCGGGCGATCGGGCAGGGCATGTCGCCGAAGCTCTTGCGTTGCATTGACGGACCTTAGGCCAGTCACTATCATCATGCAAGTAGCTAATTCGCGAGGCGTCCCCATGCCGAATCCGGGCGAATCCGATGCGCGGCTCTATCTCGACGACCTCCGCGTCGGACAGCGCTTCACCAGCGGCACCCATGCCATCGACGCGGTGCAGATCAAGGCGTTTGCCGCGCAGTTCGACCCGCAGCCCTTTCACCTCGATGACGAGGCGGCGAAGGGCACCCTGCTCGGCGGTCTGGCGGCGAGCGGCTGGCACACGATGGCGATCACCATGCGGCTGTTGGTCGAGACCGGGCTGCCGCTCATGGGCGGGATCATCGGAGCGGGAGGCGAGATCAGCTGGCCGCAGCCGACGCGGCCGGGCGACGTCCTTCACGTGGTGAGCGAAATCGAGGAGGTCGCTCCGTCACGCTCGCGGCCGGACCGCGGCATGGTCAAGGTCCGCAGCGAGACGCGCAACCAGCGTGACGAGGTGGTGCAGGTGCTCATTGCGAAGCTCATCGTGCCGCGGCGCGCATCCGCCGGCGTGGCTCCGCGCCGCGAGGTGGGGTGAGCAGGCCGCAAGCGGCGGCGCTGCCTGCCCGGTGCAAGCGCGGCGCCTTGGTTTCGTCGCAGGTTGTTGGCAACATCGCGGCTGCATCGCGCGCGTGCGCGCGTGCGCCCTCAGGCTCGCGGTTTTTTTGAACTCGGCTCCCCCATGTCCTCGATTTCGCGCCGCGACTTCCTCAACGGGGCGGCCCTGACCATCGCCGCCGGGCTCACGCCGGCGGCACAAATCGCGGCCGAGCCCGCACGCTATCCGCCGGCGCTCACCGGCTTGCGCGGCCAGCACGCCGGCTCGTTCGAGACCGCGCACGCGCAGGCGCGCGCGGGTGCCCGCTTTGCGCTCGACGGCTTGCCGGTCGAGGAGCGCTACGACCTCGTCGTCATTGGCGCCGGCATCAGCGGACTGGCGGCCGCCTGGTTCTATCGCCGCGCCGCCGGGCCATCCGCGCGCATCCTCGTGCTCGACAACCACGATGATTTCGGCGGCCACGCCAAGCGCAACGAGTTCCTGCTCGACGGCCGCCTGGTGATCGGCTACGGCGGCAGCGAGTCGATCGATTCCCCCAACACGCAATACAGCGAAATCGCGCAAGGTCTGCTGCGTGATCTCGGCGTCAGGGTGGAGCGCTTCGAGACCGCCTTCGAGCGCACGCTCTATTCCTCGCTCGGGCTATCGCGCGGCACCTTCTTCGCGCGCGAGGCCTTCGGACGCGACCTGCTGGTGGCGGGCGAGCCGCCGGCGGGGGGCACCGACGAGGTCGCCCGGCGCCTCGCCAATGCCAAGCCGCTCGCCGAATTCGTGGCGGCCTTCCCGGTCTCGCAGGCGAGCAAGGCCCAGCTGCTCGCGCTCTACGACGGCGCGCGCGATCCGCTCGCCGGCCGCAGCGTCGAGGACAAGATCAAGCTCCTCAAACGCACGAGCTACCGCGACTATCTCACGAAGCTCTGCGGCTTGAGCGAGGAGGCGGCGAACTGCTTTCAGGGCCGCACCCTCGGCTTCTTCGGGCTCGGCTGCGACGCGGTGCCGGCCGCCGATGCCCGCGAGCTCGGCTATCCCGGCTTCGACGGCCTCGGCCTGCCGGCGCGCCGTGGCGCGCGCGAGCCCTATATCTATCATTTTCCCGACGGCAACGCCTCGCTGGCGCGGCTGCTCGTGCGTTCGCTGGTGCCTGCCGTCGCCGCCGGCGACGGCATGGACGACGTGGTGCTCGCCGCCTTCGACTACGGCAAGCTCGACCGCGACGATGCCGCCGTCCGCATCCGGCTCGACTCGACCTGCGTCGACGTGCGCAACGACGGCGAAGGCGTGCTCGTGGGCTATGTGCGCGCCGGCAAGACGCACCGGGTCGCGGGCAAGCATGCGGTGCTCGCCTGCTTCCACATGATGATCCCCTACCTCATGCCGGAGCTCGCCGTCGAGCAGCGGGCCGCGCTCGCGGCCAACGTCAAGACCCCGCTGGTCTACACCAACGTGCTGGTGCGCGACTGGCATCCGTGGATGCGGCTCGGCGTGCACGACATTTCCGCGCCGATGTCGTTCCACAGCCGGGTCAAGCTCGACTTCCCGGTGAGCCTCGGCGGCTATCGGCATTCGCGCGATCCGGCCGAACCCATCTGCCTGCATCTCGTCCACGTTCCGGGCGCGCCCAACCGCGGGCTCGACGCGCGCGCGCAGTTCCGCATCGGCCAGGGCAAGCTGCTCGCCATGACCTTTGCCGATTTCGAGGAGAAGATCCGCGACGAGCTCGATCGCATGCTGGGTCCCGGCGGCTTTTCCGCTGCGCGCGATATCGCGGCGATCACCGTCAACCGTTGGCCGCACGGCTACGGCTACGTGGCGAACTCGCTCTATGATCCGGAGGACTACGAGCGCGTGCTCGAGCGCGCGCGGCAGACATGCGGCCGCGTCGCCATCGCCAATTCCGACGCCGGCGGCGACGCCTACGCCCACCTCGCCATCGACCAGGCGGCGCGCGCGGTGCGCGAGCTCGCCCCGAGCTAATCGATCGAGATGTTCGCCTCCTTGGCGAGCCGGGTCCAGCTCGCCAACTGGCTCGCCACCAGCGCGCGCATCTCGGCGGGCGTGGTGGCGCGCGGGTCGCCGCCCATGGCCTCGAGCTTGCCCTTCACGTCGGGGACGGCAATGGCGCGGCGCAGCTCGGCATTGAGCTTGTCGACGATGGGCTTGGGCAGCTTGGCGGGGCCGGCGAGCCCGGTCCAGGAGATGACCTCGAATCCGGGAATGCCCTGCTCCGCGACCGTCGGCACGTCGGGGAAGTCGCGCCAGCGCGTCTTGGCCGTGACCGCGAGCGCGCGGAACTCGCCCGAGCGGATGCGCGCGCTGATCGGCCCCGACGTCGCCGCGATGAAATCGATGTCCCCCTGCAGCAGGGCGGTCATCGCCGGCGCCTCGCCGCGATACGGAATGTGCAGGAACTTGGTCTTGGTGTCGTTGGCCATGAGCTCGACCGTGGTGTGCAGGATCGAGCCCACGCCGGCGGAACCGTATTTCAGGTTGCCGGGATCCTTGCGCGCCGCGTCGATCAGGTCGGTGAGCGTCCGGAAGCGGGAGTCCTTGCGCACGCAGATCAGGAACGGATAGAAGCTCGCGACCGAAATCCACTCGAAGTCGTCGACGACCTTGTAGTTCACGTTCTTCGACAGCGCGCCGTGCGCGGGGTGCGCGCTGGGAACGACCAGCAGCGTGTAGCCGTCCGGATCGCTGCGCGCCACCGCCTCGGCGGCGAGGCTGCCGGCCACGCCAGGCTTGGCCTCGACGATGATCGATTGCCCGAGCGTTTTCGACATCTCGTTGCCCAGCAGCCGGGCGATGATGTCGACGTTCCCGCCCGGCGGGAAGCCGTGCATGAACTTGATCGGGCGGTTGGGATAATCCTGCGCCGCCGCCGCGCCGGTGAGCGCGGCGAGGACGGCGAGCGCGCCGAGAATTGGCCTGGTCATTGCACGTTCTCCCACAAGCCGAACATGGTCGGCCTGCCGCGGGCGGCGAGGCCATTGCGCATGATGTCGCGCCGTTCACTCCCGCTGGCGCAGATATTCCGGCGTCGGCGGCGGCCCCCAGATGTCGGTCGGATAGGTCCACACCTTCGGCTTCTGCGGCCGGTCGCGGTGCCACGGCCGCGGATCGAAGTAGCCGAGCGACTCGTCCAGCATCTTGTCCAGCTCGGTGAACATTTCGACGATCTGGTCGTCAGGATTGCGGTGATAGGTATAGACGTTGTGGCCGGGTCCGTGTCGGCCCGGTCCCCAGATGATCGGGATGTTCTTGCCGCCGAGGAAGTCGCAGGCGGCCTGGACCTGCGCCCAATCCTTCAGCTCGAAGGCGATGTGGTGCATCTGGGTGCGCTTGCCGCGCACGAAGTTCACGGTGTGATGATCCGGGCCGCAGCGCATGAATACGAACCAGTCCCCGATCCAGTCCGATACGCGGAATCCGAGCACGCGGGCGTAGAAGTCGGCATACTGCTTGGGTTCCGGCACGACGAAGGCGAGATGGCCGAGCTTGATCGGCCCGATGCCGGCGACCTGCCGGTTCCTGCCGATCGGCGTCTGCGCGGCGAACAGCTCGCACACCGTCCCTTTGGGATCTTCGAACGCCAGCATCCTGGGGATGCCGGGAGTTGCATCGTTGCGCGTATGGCAGCGCAGGCCCTCGGCCTCGATGCCGCGCTGGATATCGTCGAATTCGGTGTCGGGCGCGACCTGGAACGCCAGTCGCGCGCAGCGCGCCTGCTCGCCCTTCTCGAGCTGCACCGCGAGGTCGCCGAGCTTGGTCGCGAGGAAGGCGCGGCCGTTCTCCCGCTCCACCAGCGCGAGGCCGGCGATCTCGGTGAAATAGTCGATCTGCCGATCGAGGTCCGGCGTCTCGAAGGTGGCGTGGCTGATCCGCTTGACGTTGATCATGGGGCGCTCCGAAGCTTTCGCCTCGTCCTTGGGGTACGACCGGTTTTCGGCGGCTACAATGCTCGCTCTCGTCATTGCTGCCAAGACCGCCAGGTCCCGGCCTCGGCGCGCGCTTGCGCGCCCGCGCCACCAGGGGACCATGGCTCTCGCATGCGGTCCCAGAAACGCGAAGGGCGCGGCTTGCGCCGCGCCCTTCCGATTTGCTGCCGTCTGCTCGAGCGGGCCTAGAAGTCCATCCCACCCATGCCGCCACCGCCCGGCATGGCCGGAGGAGCAGCGTGCTTCTTCGGCGCCTCGGCGACCATGGCTTCGGTCATCACCAGCAGGCCCGCGACCGAGGCCGCGTCCTGCAGCGCTGTGCGGACAACTTTGGCCGGGTCGATGATGCCCTTGTCGACCATGTCGACATAGTCCTCGCTCTGGGCGTCGAAGCCGTAGGTCTCGGACTTGTGCTCCATGATCTTGCCGACCACGATCGAGCCCTCGACGCCGGCGTTCTCGGCGATCTGCCGCGCCGGCGATTCCAGCGCCTTGAGCACGATGTTGATGCCGGCCTGCACGTCGGGATTGTCGTTGGTGATGCGCCCGACCGCCTTCTTGGCGCGCAGCAGCGCGACGCCGCCGCCCGCCACGATGCCTTCCTCGACCGCGGCGCGGGTGGCGTTGAGCGCGTCCTCGACCCGGTCCTTCTTCTCCTTCACCTCGATCTCGGTGGCGCCGCCGACGCGGATCACCGCCACGCCGCCGGCGAGCTTGGCCAGCCGCTCCTGCAGCTTTTCGCGGTCGTAGTCCGAGGTGGTCTCCTCGATCTGCGCCTTGATCTGGCCGACGCGGGCTTCGATGTCCTTCTTCTTGCCGGCGCCGTCGACGATCGTGGTCTTCTCCTTCTCGATGATGACCTTCTTGGCGCGCCCGAGCATCGCGGTGGTCACGTTCTCGAGCTTGATGCCGAGGTCTTCCGAGATCAGCTGGCCGCCGGTGAGGATGGCGATGTCCTCGAGCATGGCCTTGCGGCGGTCGCCGAAGCCGGGCGCCTTGACGGCGGCGACCTTGAGCCCGCCGCGCAGCTTGTTGACGACGAGGGTGGCGAGCGCTTCGCCTTCGACGTCCTCGGCGACGATCAGCAGCGGCTTGCCGGCCTGCACGACCGACTCGAGCACCGGCAGCATCGCCTGCAGGCCCGAGAGCTTCTTCTCGTGCAGGAGGACGAAGGCGTCCTCGAGCTCGGCCACCATCTTCTCGGCGTTGGTGATGAAGTAGGGCGACAGATAGCCGCGGTCGAACTGCATGCCCTCGACGATCTCGACCTCGGTGTCGAGCGCCTTGGCCTCTTCGACCGTGATCACGCCCTCGTTGCCGACCTTCTGCATGGCGTCGGCGATCATCTTGCCGATCTTGCTGTCGCCGTTCGACGAGATGGTGCCGACCTGGGCGACTTCGGACGACGAGCCGACCTTCTTCGCCCGCTTCTCGATGTCCTTCACCACCGCCGTCACCGCGATGTCGATGCCGCGCTTGAGATCCATCGGGTTCATGCCGGCGGCGACCGACTTGGCGCCTTCCTTGACGATCGCCTGGGCGAGCACGGTCGCGGTGGTGGTGCCGTCACCGGCGGTGTCGTTGGTCTTCTGGGCGACCTCGCGCACCATCTGGGCGCCCATGTTCTCGAACTTGTCCTCGAGCTCGATCTCCTTGGCGACGGTCACGCCGTCCTTGGTGATGCGGGGCGCGCCGAAGCTCTTGTCGAGCACGACGTTGCGGCCCTTGGGGCCGAGCGTCACCTTCACGGCGTTGGCCAGGATGTCGACGCCGCGCAGCATCCTGTCGCGCGCATCGCCGCCAAATCGTACGTCTTTCGCAGCCATTTCAAGTCACTCCATTCGTCTCTGCTGTATGTGATCCTCGTCCTGAGGAGCGCCGGAGGCGCGCCTCGAAGGATGAGGCCCGTGATGTGCGTGCCCTCGACGTCAGGCGATCACGCCCATGATGTCGGACTCCTTCATGATCAGGAGCTCCTCGCCGTCGAGCTTGACCTCGGTGCCCGACCACTTGCCGAACAGCACCCGGTCGCCGGCCTTGACGTCCGGCGTGACGATCTTGCCGCTCTCGTCGCGGCCGCCGGGGCCGACTGCGACGACTTCGCCCTGCGAGGGCTTCTCCTTGGCGGTGTCGGGAATGATGATGCCGCCCTTCGATCTTCTCCTCGGCATCGATACGTTTCACGACCACGCGGTCGTGCAGGGGACGGAACTTGGTCTTGGCCATATGGGTCCTCACAAGGGCGCTCTGACTGCGTCTAAGTGTTTGATCGAGAAGGTCGATCTTGACGGCTGTTAGCACTCCATGCATGCGAGTGCCAGCAGCTGGCCGGGAGATAGGGGCTGGCCTGGAAGCTGTCAAGCGCGCCCGGCCGCGCCGGATACGGCGATCGGACGCGGCCAAAACGGCGCCGCCGCGGCCGCCCGATCACCGTCCCAACAGTGCGACCGCCCGCTGGTAATAGCCGAGATCGATGTAGCGCTCGGGCGCGGCCGGTTGGCCGCCTTCGATCTCCGCGCGCAGCGCCAGCACGTTGTTGAAGCCGGCGAGGTCGAACTTGGCGTCGGGGGTGAAGCCGAACCGGGGATCCATGAGCAGGTCGTAGGTACGCTCCGCCTCCTTGTCCGCGATCTTGAGCTTTTCCTTCAGCAGCGCGACGCTCTGCGCCCGGTTCATGGGATCGCGCACGAACCGCAGCGCCTCGATATAGGCGGCGATGTAGCGCTCCAGCGTCCGCCGCGTGCGCGCGCGCCCAGGCGCGCATGAGGAACGCGCCGCTCGCCTGGTAGGGGCCGAGCAGGTCGATGGTGCGCCCGAGACTCTTCATGCCGAGCTCTTCCGCCTGCACGGTGAACGGCAGATTGAGAATGGCGGCGGTATTGTCCTTGCTCTCCGCCATCGCCTTGAGGCGGAAGACGCCGGCGCCGACCGGCTTGACCGTGTAGTCCTTCCCGTCCTTGAGCCCGTGCTGCGCCAGGATTTTTTTCGCCAGCAGCGCGTAGGCGGTGTCGGGCGCGTCGACCACCAGCGTGCGGCCGCGCAGATCGGCGAAGGAATTGATCTCCGCCTGCACGAAGAACTCGTTCATTCCGCTGTCGCCGCCGGTTACGATCACCACGTCGTGCTTCCCGATCTCGATCATGGCGAGCGCGTTGTCGACCGCGGAATGCACGACGTCGAACGTGCCGGCGGCGAGGCCGTCGCGCTGGCTGCGCGAATTCGGCGTCAGGGTGAGCTCGACCTTGAGTCCGCGTTGCTCGAAGATGCCGTTGGCGATGCCGGCATGCAGCGGCAGCGCCTTGGCGTTGGGAAAGGCGTTGACCCGCAGCAGCGTCGGCTCAGCCGCGCGGCCGGCGCCGGCCGCGAGCGTCAGCGCGCACGCCAGCGCGATAGACCAGGTTCGAATGCCGGCCGCCGCGATGGGCTGGGCAAAGCAAGCCATGAAATCCTCCGTTGGCGGTCTGGCAGGCGCGCCGCCGCTAGTGTCCCGATTCGAAGTTCGCATCATTGTGCGGCGCCTTCGTTTGCGAACTTCGGAATCGAAGGACACTAGCAACTTATTGATCTAGTGTGGCTTTGGCTCAGAAGTCCGCATTTCGACTCGCCGCAAGAATGATGCGGACTTCTGAACCGCCACACTAGCGCGGTGTTCCGCGGCGCCGGGCTGCCGTCGTCGCGCGCGTCGCGCCGCTTGATCCAGGTTGCGATCGCCGGCAGCGCGCGCGCCTTGAACTCCGCGCCGAGCATGATCGCCTCTTGCGCCCGCGCGGCGACGATCCGTCCGCCCGAGGTGGCGTTGACCGGCGCGAAGTTCGCCAGCTCGGTGGCGCGGGCGGCGTCGCTGAAGTTCATCATGAAGTTGGAAGCGAAATAGTTGCGGAAAAGCGGCCCCTGCTTGGCCGACAGCGCCGAAAAATTCGCTTGCACGAAAGCCCAGGCGAGATCGGGTTGCTCGCCGGCGGCCGCGACCGCATTGATCACGCGCCCTACCAGCGTGGTCGGCAGTTCGTCGGTCAATGTGAGCGCGAGCGTCTCGCGCGCGAGCGCGGGGTCGCGCGCGCTCGCGGCCGCGGAATAGTATCGCCCCCGCTCGTTCGCGTCCGTGGCGGCGCGGGCGAGCGCGCGCAGGGTGTCATAGCTCGCGCGATCGGCGGTGATGCCGACCAGATGGGTGACCGGCTCGCGCAGCGCCGGCGGCAGCGTCGCCGGGTTCTGCAGGAAGGCGGCGAACCGCCGCTTGGCCTCGGCCAAAATCTGCTCGTCGCCGAACTCGCCGAGCACCCGGATCAGCCGTGCGCGCAGCAGCGCGCGGTCGTCGTCGTCCTGGCCGGCCGCGTCCCAGCCGAGCCGGTCGAAGACCGGGCGCAGCTTTGCGCGCGCGTAGCTCTGCAACGCCGGCCGCTCCGGGCGGTTGCGCGCGAGCTGATCGAGCCGGTCGAAGGCGCGGATCACGCGCTCCCACACCGCCCGATTGTCGTCGTTGCCGATCTGCTCGATCAGGTCGAGATAGGATTGCGGCTCGGCGCGGCCGGCTTCCAGCAGCGCCCAGCTGTCGGCGATCAGATTCACCCGGTCCGCCGGCGCCATCAGCGCCAGCGATTTCGCCAGCGCAGCGCGCGCTCGCGGCGTCGTACTCGACCCGGTAGTAGCCGATGTCGCCGAGATTGAGCTTGACCGGCTCGCCGCAGCGCCCCGCCGCGATCTCGTCCGGCCCCTGCAGCAGCACGGTGGCGGACGGGCTGCGTGGCGCGCAGCGGCCCGAGGGCGATCGGCACCTGCCATCCCCGCCCCGTGCTTGCAGGGGAGGGCGGGGTGGAAGCGGGATCGTTGACGCTGAAGCGCTCCTGCCGCAGGCGAATGCGCTGCTCGCCGGCGCAGGTCGCCTCCGCGACGATGAGCGGCACGCCCGCCTGCTCGGTGAAGGCGGCGGCAATCGTCGCCACCGGCTTGCCGGAGGCGAGCTCCAGCGCCCGCCACAGGTCGGCGGTGGTGGTGTTGCCGTAGGCGTGATCGGCCATGTAGCTGCGGATGCCGGCGCGAAACACGTCTTCGCCGAGATAGTTTTCCAGCATGCGGATCAGCGCCTGCCCCTTGCTGTAGGTGATGCCGTCGAACGCCGCCATCGCTTCGGTCTCGTTGGCGACCGGCTGCTGGATCGGGTGCGCGGTGCGCCGCGCGTCGAGATTCATGGCGAACTGCTTCTGGCCGTTGCCGTTGAGCCAGGTCTGCCAGCGCGGATGGAAGTGCTCGGCGGCCTTGGCTTCCATCCAGCTGGCGAAGCCCTCGTTGAGCCAGAGATTGTCCCACCAGGCCATGGTGACGAGATTGCCGAACCATTGATGCGCCATCTCGTGGGCGAGCACGATGAAGATGCCGCGCCGGGCGGTGGCTGCGCTCGCCGCCGGGTCGAACAGCAGCCGGCTCTCGAAGAAGGTGATGCCGCCCCAGTTCTCCATGGCGCCGCCGTACCCGCCGGGAAGCGCGATCAGGTCGAGCTTGGGCAGCGGATATTTCACCCCGAAATAATCGTTGAAATAACGCAGCAGACCGGCCGCGCTGTCGAGCGCGAAGCGGCCCTGCTCGCGCTTGCCCGCGGTGGTGACGACGCCGATCGCGACGCCGTCCGCTTGCGCGGAGAGCCGCTCGAGCTCGCCGGCGGTGAGCACGAACAGGTAGCTCGACATTTTCGGAGTCGGCAGGAACGAGACCTGCTTCAAGTCGGGCGTGACCGGCTCCTCCTGCGCGACCGGCATGTTGCTGACCGCGAGAAAGGCGCGCGGCACCGTCACCGTGAGCGCGAATGTCGCCTTGAACGCGGGCTCGTCCCAGCACGGAAAGATGCGGCGGGCATCGGCGGGCTCGAGATGGCTCGACAGCATCCGCTTGCTGCCGTTGCCGGTCGGATAATCGATCGAGAACAGCCCGCGCCCGAACTTGTTGATCTGCGCGGTGAAGCCGATGCGCAGCCGGTGCGGACCCGCCGCGAGCGGCTGCGGGAATGTCAGCGTTGCGGTCTCGGCCGCCGCATCGAGCGCGATCTCGGCGCTTTGCGCCTCGTCGTCGATGCTGGCCGCGGCGAGCGTCATGTTCACCGCGTTGAGCACGATCCGCGCGGTCGGCTCGCGCACGTCGATGTCCACGACCTCCGCGCCCGCGAGCGTGAGGCGGTCGAGGTCGGGCGCGAGCTCGATGGCGTAGTGCCTGGGAACGACCGTCTTCGGCAGCTTGCCCGGCGTTGCGTCGAAGGAATAAATCGGCTCGGCGGCGACGGCGCTCACCGCGATCAGCGCGATGGCGGTCGCCACTGCGCGGCTAGCGGCGCGAGCGAACAGTGACATGGGACGAAAGTTCACGGCGTTGATTTGGACCGATGCCTCGAACCGTTTATCCTAGCCCAAAGTCGGGGCGACGTGGAGACAGGAATGCGCGCGATTTCCCTTGCCGAGGCGAACAAGATCATCGACGGCACTTTCGCCTCCGCCAGGAAGCGCAAGGCTCATGCCTTGGCCGCCATCGTGCTCGACGCCGGCGGCCGGGTGAAGGCCTTCCAGAAACAGGACGGTGCTTCGCTGATGCGCTTCGAGATCGCCTACGGCAAGGCATTCGGGGCGCTCGCGCTCAATCGATCGTCGCGCCAGGTGCTGCAGAAGGCGAAGGAGAAGCCTGCCTTCATGCAGTCGCTGGCCGAGCTCGCGGACGGGCCGCTGTTTCTCGAAGCCGGCGGCCAGCTGATCCGCGACGGCGCGGGCGAGATCGTGGGCGCGCTCGGCGTCACCGGCGACGTCAACGAGGTCGATGACCTCTGCGCCATCGATGGCATCCACGCCGGCGGCTTCCGCGCCGACGCCGACTTCGACGCCAGGGCGGCGAAGCGCCTCAACATCAAGTTGGACCCGCCGCTGCGGGACCCGCGCAAGGGGTAGGGCGGGAACCGATCGCGCGTCCAGTTGCCTCATATCCGCCTTGCGCGGGCCCTATCCTGACACCAAAGTCGCCTGGATCGGGGCGGCCGGACGGGGTCGGATCGGCTCACGAGGTCCGCGGGGTTGTCGTCTCGTTAACCATGCGATTGATAGCAGTGGATAGGTCGCTGTCCGCAGGCTTGGCGTCTTCGGCTCCCGACGTTGCGGACAGGAGTTAGGGAGGTACCCGATGGGGAAGCTCAATTTCAGCCGGCCGGCGGTCGCGGCCGCGTTCTCGGCGCTGGCGCTCACGGCCTGCAGCACCACACCCAGCCCGCAGGTCGAGGCTGCCCCGCCGCCCCAGCCCGAAATGCCGGCCCGCGTGCGCGCCTCCGAGATCATCGGCCGTTGGGGCTACGCCGCCTATCATAAGGCGGAGGATCGCGCGCGCACCGAGGCCAACGCCCGCGGCCAGTGCAAACAGCCCTTTGTGATCGGCCAAGGCACCGACGGCGGCGTCATGATGTATCTCGCCGATTCCAACCAGCTGCAGGAGCTGCGCCTCAAGGGCAGCCCGAGCGGGCGGGACTATATCGGCCCGGCCGGGCAGACTCCCGGCCCGCAGGATCGCGAAATCGTCTCCTTCGACGGCCGCGTGATGGTGCTCAAGTTCGTCGATCCCGAGATCGACGGACGCTACGGCACCGGCGTCTTCGTGCGCTGCGCCCCGCGGGCGTGACCATGCCGCCCGCGCTCCGCTCCCGCGCGTGATGGAGAAACGATCGTGGCGCCACGCCGCCTGCTGGTCACGCCGTTGGCGGTGTGGGAGCGCGAAGGCCTCAAGGCCGCGCTCGTGAAGGCGGGGCTGCCGGCCGACGACGTCGGCGATCCGCAGGTGTCGTTCTGGCGCTTCGAGACCCACGAGGACGTTCCAGTCGGGTTCGGCGGACTTGAATTCCACGGCAGCGATGCGCTCCTGCGCTCGGTGGTGACGTTGCCGCCGTTGCGTCAGCTCGGCATGGGCGCGGCCATGGTGGCCGCGCTCGAGACCGAGGCGTGCGCCCGCAAATGTCACGCGATCTACCTCCTGACCGAATCGGAGCAGGATTTTTTCGCCCGGCTGGGCTATGCGCCCTGCGCGCGCGCCGACGTGCCGGAGGCCGTCCGCGCCAGCCGACAGTTCGCCGCGCTCTGCCCTGCGAGCGCGGCCGTGATGGTCAAGAAAGTGTAGGGTCGGGACCGCGCGAGCGCATCGTTACCCGCCCCTCGCTCGCCGGCGAGCCATGTTAGGGTCGATTCCCTTGTCGCCCGCCGCGCACCGTCATGCCCACGCTTCGTGAAATCATCGCCGGTCCCTGGCGCGCCGTCCTGGTACTCGGCGTCACGCAGATCATCGCCTGGGGCGCGATCTTCTATCCGCCGGTCCTGACCGTGCCGCTGATCGCGGCCGAGCGCGGCTGGTCGATGACATTCGCCATGGGCGGCTTCTCGCTCGCGCTCTTCACCGCCGGGCTCGCGTCGCCGCGCGTCGGCCTGCTGATCGACCGCCACGGCGGACATTGGGTCATGCCGCTCGGCTCGCTCACGGCCGCGCTCGGTCTGGTCCTGCTGGTCCATGCCGATCATCCCGTCGCCTATCTGGCGGTGTGGATGCTGCTCGGCGTCGCCACCGCCGCGTCGCTCTATGATCCCGCCTTTGCCACGCTCGGCCGCATCTTCGGCCCCGCGGCACGACGCCCGATCACGGCGCTCACGCTTGCCGGCGGCTTCGCCTCGACGGTGAGCTGGCCCACCACCCATCTGCTGCTCGAGGCCGTCGGATGGCGCGGCACCTATCTCGTCTACGCCGCCTTGCTCGCGTTTGTCGCCGCCCCGCTGCTTGCTTTCGCTTTGCCGCGTCCGCGCGCCCAGCCGGCCATCCGGCCCGACGCGCCGGTGCAAGTGCCCGCCGTCGTGCTGCCGCCGAAGGGCTGGCCGTTCATCCTGGTGGCGGCAGCGTTTGCGGCCTACGCCTTCGTACCTTCGGGCCTTTCCGCCCATCTGCTGGCGATCTTCGACCGCGCCGGCATCGATGCGGCGATGGTGGTGGCGATCGGCGCGTTGTTCGGCCCCGCCCAGGTCGCGGCGCGTATCGGCGAATTCGTGCTTGCGCGTCGCGTCCATCCGCTCGACGTCGCGCGTTTCGCGGTCGCAATGCTGCTCGCGGCCTTCGCGCTGCTGGCGCTGTTCGGGCTCACGATCCCGGTGGCAGCGAGTTTTGTGGTGATGTTCGGGATGGCGAATGGTCTCCTCACCATCGCGCGCGGGGCGGTGCCGCTCGCGCTGTTCGGCGCGGCCGGCTACGGCCATCTCATGGGCCGCATCGGCGGACCCTACCTGGCGATGCAGGCGATCGCGCCGCTGGCGCTCGCCTTCGTGGCGGAGCGGGCATCCGATCCGGCGGTGCTCGGCACGGTCGCGGCTTTTGCGGCGATCTCGTTCATCGGCTTTGCCGCCATGCGCCGACCCGCCGCCGCGCAGTCACCGTCGGGGGGTGTCGCGCGGTAACCGATGCTTAACCACGACGTCGCGCTGTTTACGCAAAAGAAACCATAACACGATGAATAAAGCGTTTCTTGCAATCGTCGTTAAAATTCTACCTCCGACTTTACCATTGCAACGCCGGTTGCGGATTTAATTCGGTGTAACGCAACGAATCGGACTGGTCCGTTTTTCGTCGCGTTCGAATTCACCGCATACGGGTCACAATCCATGCAACGCATCTCTCGCTTGTCCCTCGCGCTCGCGATCGCCGTGGCCGCGACCGGCTCGGCTCTCGCCGGTCCTCTGTTCCAGCCGTCTCCCGCGCCGGTGCGCGTCGCGGCGCAAGGCGAATACGGCGGCGGCCTCCTCGGGTTTCTGTTCCGCGGCTTCGGCGGCCCGCCGCCGTACGAAGCCAATTATCGGCAGTATCCGGGCGAGCCCGACCAGGCCAGGCGCGGGCTGAGCGATCCGCGCTTCCTCAAGCAGGAGGTCAGCTACGACGGCCGGGAAGCACCGGGAACGATCGTCGTCGATACTCGCGAGCGGCTGCTCTACCTGGTGCAGGCCGGCGGCCGCGCCCTGCGCTATGGCATCGGCGTGGGTCGGCCCGGCTTCACCTGGTCGGGGGTGCACTACATCAGCAACAAACGCGAATGGCCGGATTGGACCCCGCCCGGCGAGATGCTGCGACGCCGGCCGGACCTGCCGCGCCACATGGTCGGCGGGCCCGAAAATCCGCTCGGCGCGCGCGCCATGTATCTTGGCTCCACGCTCTACCGCATCCACGGCTCGAACGAGCCCTGGACCATCGGCACGCAGGTGTCTTCCGGCTGCATCCGCATGCGCAACGAAGACGTCATCGACCTCTACAGCCGGGTCAAGGTCGGAGCCAAGGTGGTCGTGATCTGAGTGATGGCCTGCGGGCCACATCCAAAGGGCCGCCGGCGACGGCGGCCCTTTTCCTTTGCCAACGGTGTCGGTTCGCGCCTGCGCTCAGTCGTCGTCGCCGCTGTCGAAGTCGAAGCCATCGTCGTCGAGGTCGTCGGGCGCTAGATCGTCGTCTTGAACATCGCCGCTGTCGTCGAGCAGGCCACGACGGTCGTCGCCGTCCGACGGCGAGGAGGGCTGCCGTCCGATGTCGTCGACGCCGGCCTGACGCGAAAGTTCGCCCGACCCGCCGCTCCAGGGCGATGCTCCGGTCGTGCCGGCAGTCGGATCGAAGGCGGCGTGCGCTCCCTGCGGGTGACCCATCATGGAGCGAATGCTGCCCAGCAGCAGCGAGCCCCCGATCACGCCCGCCGCGGCTGCGGCCGCGGTGCCGAGAAACGAGCCGCCCGGCGTCGGTGGCGCCGACCCTGGTCCAAACCCGGCCGGCATCGCCTGCGCGCCGCTGTGCCAGGCCGGCGACGTGCCCGCCGCCGTCTCGCCCGGCCGCACCGACGGCACCGAGCCGCGCCCCTCGCGTCGGCCGAACAAACTTTCGCGCACGCCGCCGAGAAAACTGGTGTCGCGCGCCGCGCTCTCTGCGCCCGAGCCGGTTTCGAGCTCGCGGATGCGGGCGTCCGCGCGCTTGAGCGCCTCGTCCTGCACCAGCACGGTCTGCACCAGCGCGTAGGGCGCGTTGGGCGCCTGCCGCAGGCCGTCCCGGATCAGGCGTTCGGCCTCGGGATCGCGCGCGGCGTCCTCCAGCGTGGCCAGGCGGTCGAACAGTTCGATGACGAGATTGCGTTCCTCTGGGGTCATTGGTCGTCTCCTTCTGCTGTGACGACAGGAGTCATGTAGGCAACGCCGATGGCACCGGAATGACCGCCGGCAACAAAAAGATCTTTGGTCGTTTTTCCTCGCCCGGCCAAGGCGATGGAACGAACGGCTGCGATCACGCCAGTGTGGCGGTTCAGAAGTCCGCATCGTTCTTGCGGCGAGTCCGAAATGCGGACTTCTGAACCAAAGCCACACTAGGTCAATATGTTGCTAGTGTCCTTCGATTCCGAAGTTCGCAAACGAGGGTGCCGCCTAATGATGCGAACTTCGGAATCGGGACACTAGCGCCACGCCCTGGCTCGCGAGCAGCTGCGGGAAGCAATCGCCGGCGAAGAACGCGTATTCCTGCTCGCGCAGCGTGGTCAGCGGATCGAGCCGCTGCAGCTCGGCATCGACGAATCCCGGATGGCACATGACCACGCCGCCATCGGGCAGCCGGTCGAGGAAGCGCGCGAACAGGCCCGCGAAATTTGCCGCGGTCACGAAATCATAGGTGCCGGCAAACGCCGGATTGGTGCGCACGCCGCGCGCTGCGGCGCGGCGCCGGAACCCGTAGCTCAAGACGTCGAGCAGGGTTCCCTTGCGGTCGGCCAGTCGCGCGGCGATCGGAACGACGCGCCCGCATTGGCGCACCCACGCATGCGGCGCGGTGTGCTTCACGACCTCGAGCAAGGCGTCGCCGATCTGCGGCAGCAGGTGCACGTGTCGATGCCCGTCGACGAAGTCGGGCATGCGGCCGAAGGCATCGCAAAAGCTCTGCATCTGGCTCGTGATTTCAGCCACCAGCGCGTCGTGCCTGAAGCGGCGCATGATCGCATGGACGAACGTCGCTGCGAGCGGCAGGAAGGCGCCATCCCTCAGCGGCGTAAAGCTCCTGCTCAAGGGACAAAACGGCGCCGTGAGCGCAAGGTGCAAGCCGATCGCCACCCGCGGCCCGGCCGAATTCAGCACGTCGAGCGCGATTGCTTCCGAGCGGCAAAAACTCGGCGCCGCCACCAGCACCGAGGTGGCATTGAGGCGCCCGCGCACGACGAGATCGCGGATCGCGGTGTTGACCGCGTTCGAAATGCCGAAGTCGTCGGCGCACAGCCAGATGCGGCGGTGGGGAACCGCGCCCGCGCCCAAACCATCTCGCTTGTCGGCCAACACGGGTCACCCTCTAATGCGGCATCGGCCGCGGCGGGCACTGCGTCGCGCACCCGCGGAAACATTGCCAGCCGAAGCGATCGTTCCTGGGATTGCCGCGGCCGATGAATTAAGTCGCAAGCGTTGCGCTCATTCCGCCGCCGACCGCGCCGGCAAATCGGCGGCGGCGCCCGCGTCCTCGGCGGTCTTGAGCGTGTGCTCGGCCACGAAATAGACCGGCCGCGCTTTGAGCTCGGACAGGATCTTGCCGATATATTCGCCCATGATCCCGATCATGATCAGTTGCACGCCGCCCAGCACCATCAAGCCCACGATCACCGAAGGATAGCCGGGCACCGATTCGCCGAGGAAGACGGTCTCGATCAGGATTTGCACGCCGAAAATGAATGCGGCGGCCGCGAGCAGGAGGCCGAGCAGGCTCGCGAGCCGCAGCGGCGCAACCGAGAACGAGGTGAGCCCTTCGATCGACAGACCGACCAGCGAATGGAGGCTCCAGCTGGTGCGGCCATGGATGCGCTCCTCGGGCTCGTAGTCGACCCGGATTTGGCGGAATCCGATCCAGCTCGCGAGCCCCTTGAAGAACCGGTTGCGTTCGGGAAGCTGTTTGAGCGCGGCCGCCGCGCGCGGCGAGAGCAGGCGAAAATCGCCGGCGTCCGCCGGGATTTTTTGCCGGGCGCCCCAGTTGATCAGGGTGTAGAACGCCTTGACCCCGAGCCGGCGCAGCCACGGCTCGCTCTCGCGATGCGCCTTGGCGGTGTAGACAACGTCGTAGCCGTCGTCGAGCCAATAGCCGACGAGCTTCTCGAGCAGCGCGGGCGGATGCTGTCCGTCGCCGTCCATGAACAACACGGCGCCCAGGCGGGCATGATCGAGGCCGGCGAGCAGCGCCGCCTCCTTGCCGAAATTGCGCGAGAGCGCGACGACCTGGACATCGAGACTGTCGGCCGCGAGTTCGCGCGCGGCGGCGAGCGTCGCATCGCGGCTGCCGTCGTCGACATAGACCACCTCGACCGCGAGGCCGCGCGCCGCCTTGAGGTCGCGGGCGGTTTCGACGAGGCGCCCGTGCAGGGTCGGGAGGTTGGCCGCCTCGTTGAACAGGGGGACCACGATCGAAAGGCCGGCTTCCGCGCTCCCGCGCGGCCGCGCCGGAGCGCCGGTGCCGCCGGCTCGGGTCATCGCCTCGGGTGCCATCGACCGCGCCTTTCGAGCCCTTGCTCCGCCCCGTTTTGCCCGCAGCGTCGCGGTTATAGCCCAGCCGCGGGCGGCTGTCGCGCGCTGGGCCGCCATGCCGCAGGCGGGCTCGGCGGGGCGGCCGGGACGTGCTAAGCGGGGCCCGCCATGCGGCTGCCAGCGCCACTTCATCGTCTCAGACGCCGCCTGGCGCAGGCTTGGCACGAACGCGCGGTTACGCTCAAGGCGGCGAGTTTCGCCGGGGTCGGGGTGGTCAATACGCTCATCGATTACGGCGTGTTCCTCACCGGCTACTACGTGCTCAACCTGCCGCTGGTCCCGGCCAATGTGGTGTCCTGGATCGTCGCGGTCTCCGGCTCATATGTGATGAATTCCTTCATCACGTTTGCGCCCGAATCCGGACGCCAGCTGCGCTGGCGCGCCTACGGCGCGTTCGTGGCGTCGGGCGTCGCCGGCCTGATCACCAATACGGTGACGCTGGTCATCGCCTCCCACTGGGTGCACGTTCCGGCGGCGAAGCTCCTGGCGATCGCCGCGAGCTTCCTGGTCAATTTCTCGCTGTCGCACTTCGTCGTGTTCCGGTCGCGCGAACGGCAGGCGCAACGGTCGGTCGAATGATCGGGCGCGAAGGCCGCGAACGACCTATGCGCGACGACGAAAACTTGCTCGCGGAGCGCCCGACTTTCGTCACGCATCTCGAATGTTCGGTGACCGGCGAGCGCCATGCGGCGGATGCGCTGTATAATCTGTCGCGTGCCGGCAAGCCCTTGCTCGTGCGCTACGATCTCGACGGCGTCAAAAAAGCATTGAGCAAGGAGGCGCTGACGCGCCGGCCGCGCGATCTCTGGCGCTATCGCGAGCTCTTGCCCGTGCGTCGCGTGCAGGACATCGTCAGCCTGGGCGAGATGGTTACGCCGATCGTGGCAATGCCGAAGCTCGCCAGGAAACTGGCGGCGGCGGAAATTCTGGTCAAGGACGAAGGCCGGCTGCCGACCGGCTCGTTCAAGGCGCGCGGCCTCGGCATGGCGGTCAGCATGGCGAAGGCGCTGGGTGTGACCCACATGGCGCTGCCGACCAACGGCAACGCGGGCGCGGCGCTCGCCGCCTATGCCAGCCGCGCCGGGATCAAGACCACGATCTTTTGCCCGCAGGACACGCCGGAGGTGAATGTCAACGAAATCGCGCTGCAGGGTGCGACCGTCTACCGGGTCAACGGCCTGATCGACGATTGCGGCAAGATCGTTGCCGAGGGCCAGGCGAAGGTCGGCTGGTTCGACACCTCGACGCTGAAGGAGCCCTATCGCATCGAGGGCAAGAAGACCATGGGGCTCGAGCTCGTGGAGCAGCTCGGCTGGGAGGTGCCGGATGTCGTGCTTTATCCGACCGGCGGCGGCACCGGGCTGATCGGGATGTGGAAGACTTTCGCCGAGCTCGAAGCGATCGGCTTCATCGGCAAGAAGCGGCCGCGCATGGTGGCGGTGCAGGCGGCGGGCTGCGCCCCCATGGTGCGCGCCTACGAAGCGGGCGCGGAGCACGCGCCGCGCTGGGAGGACGCGCACACGATCGCCGCCGGCATCCGCGTGCCGCAGGCGGTCGGCGACTTTCTCATTTTGCAGGCGGTGCGCGAGAGCGGCGGCTTCGCCGTCGCGGTGACGGACGACGCGATCGCCGCGGCGGTCGCGGAGGTCGCGCGCGAGGAGGGATTCTTGATGTGCCCGGAGGGCGCCGCGACCTATGCGGCGCTGAAGCAGGCTCTCGCCGACGGGCGCATTGGCAGCGACGAGCAGGTGGTGCTGTTCAATTGTGCGACCGGCCTCAAATATCCGATGCCGCCGGTGGCGCGCACGCTCGACCGTCGCAAGCCGATCGATTTCGCGTCGTTATGATGCTTATCTCGAGACCCATGAAAGCGGGAAGAGCCATGCCAAAGCTCATCGTGGTCGTCGCCCTTGCGGTGCTGGCCGCCGGCAGCGACCGCGCCGCGGCGCAGACCTATCCGTCGCGTCCCATCACCATCATCGCCCCGTTCCCCGCCGGCGGCCCGTCGGACGCGCTCGCGCGCATTCTCGCCGAGCCGATCAGGAGCGCGCTCGGTCAGGCCGTGGTGATCGAGAACGTCGCCGGCGCTGGCGGCAATATCGGCGTCGGCCGGCTCGCGCGCGCGGCGCCCGACGGTTACACGATCGGCATCGGCCAATGGTCGACGCATGTCGTCAACGCCATCACGTATTCGCTCCCGTACGACGTGTTGCACGATTTCGAGCCGGTCGCGCTGCTCGCGATCACGCCGCAACTGCTCATCGCGAGGAAGAATTTTCCCGCGGACAGCGTCAAAGAATTGGTCGACTGGCTCAAGGCCAATCCGGACAAGGCGACCGCGGCGACGGTGGGCGCGGCCGGCGGCGCGCAGGTCACGGCCATGTATTTCCAACAGGCGACCGGGACCCGGTTCGGGTTCGTGCCCTATCGCGGCGGCGCGCCGGCGATGCAGGATCTGGTTTCCGGCCAGGTGGACATCATGTTCGACCAGGCCGCGAATGCCGTCGGGCAGGTTCGCAACGGCGCGATCAAGGCCTATGCCGTGCTCACCAAGGACCGGTGGGCCGCATTGCCCAACGTTCCATCGATCGACGAAGCCGGTGTGCCGTCGCTCCACGTGTCCTATTGGCACGGCTTGTGGGCGCCGAAGGGCACGCCCAAGGACGTCATCGGCAAGCTCAATGGCGCGGTGGTCAATGCGCTGGCCGATCCGACGGTACGGCGGCGGCTTGCCGATATCGGGCAGGAGATCTGGCCGCGCGAGCAGCAGACGCCGGAAGCGCTGGCGGCGCACCACAAGGCCGAAACCGAGAAGTGGTGGCCGATCATCAAGGCGGCGAACATCAAGGCGGAATGAGCCGGCTCGCGCCGGTCTCCCCGCGCGCCGGCGCAGGCCCGCGCCACCGGCCGCGGCCGAACATCGCCGCTCAGGCTTGCAGCCCGGCCTCGAGCCTGGCGTAAAGCGGATTGGCGCGGGAAAAAACATAGCCGAGATCCGCCACCACCACGTTCTCGGCGCCCTTGTCGCGCAACAGCGTGGCCAGCGCGTGCACGTGCTCGGGCGGACAGTGCAGCGTCAGCATGCCCGAGGAGGTCGGCCCGCCGAACGGGGTCTCGAGGCCGTAGCGACGTTTCGCCTCGGCGAGCAGCGCAGCGTCGCAGCCGGCAAAGCGCGTGCGCACTTCGCGGAATGCGCGCGCGCGCGTCTGCGCCGCGATGCGGTCGAGCACGATGCGCGCGGACGCGCGCTCGCCAGCGCCCCAGTGGGCGGCGCGCGCCGCCACCAGGTTGGCTTGCGAGCGCAGGATCACCCCGTCCTCGATCACCTTGAGCGCGTTGGCCGCGAGCGTCGCCCCCGTCGTCGTGATGTCGACGATGAGCTCGGCGGTGCCGGCCGCCGGCGCGCCTTCGGTCGCGCCCGAGCTTTCCACGATCCGGTAGTCGGTGACGCCGTGGATGGAGAAGAAATTGCGCGTGAGATTCACGTATTTGGTGGCGAGCCGCATCTTGCGCTCGTGCTTGAGGCGGAACGCGGTCGCGACATCGTCGAGGTCGGCCATGTTGTGCACGTCGATCCACGCCTGCGGCACCGCCACCGCCACGTTGGCGTGGCCGAAGCCGAGGCCGGCGATGAAGACGACGCGCTGGTCGGCGTCGGGAATCTTCTCGCGCACGAGGTCCTCGCCGGTGAGACCCAAATGCACGGCGCCCTGCGCCAGCAGGTCGACGATCTCGGCGGCCGAGAGGTAGGCGACCTCGACGCCGGGAAGGTCGGCGATGGCGCCGCGATAGTCGCGCGCCCCGCGCGGCTTGATCAATTCGAGCCCGGCGCGGGCGAAGAAGGTTTCCGCGTTTTGCTGCAGCCTTCCCTTGGCCGGCACGGCGACGACGAACGGGCTGCTCATGCGCGGCTCCGCAATGCCGCCAGCCGCTCGATCCAAACGGCGAAGCCGACCGCGGCGATCGCGGCGGTGCTGCCGAGCCGCGCGAGCAACCCGTCATAGCGCCCGCCGGCCACCAGCTGCCCGGCAGCCGGCGCGCCGGGATCGTGCAGCTCGAACACGAAGCCGGTGTAATAGTCGAGCCCGCGGCCGAAGGCGGTGGAGAACCGGATGCGCCGGACGTCGACGCCGCGCGCGGCAAGAAAGCCGGTACGGCGCTCGAACAGGTCGAGCGTGTGGTCGAGCGTGATCTTGGCGTCGCGCGCAAAGGCGCGCAGCTCCGCCGCGGCGTCGTCGGGATCGCCGCTGATGGCGAGGAATTTCTCGATCAGCGCCCGGGTTTCCCGCGGCAGCGAGGTCTGCGCGCCGAGCGCCGCCTGCTCGAGGAAACGGTCCGCGATCTCGCCCACCGAGCGCCCGCCGACCGCGGTGATGCCCGCGATCGAAAGCAGGTCGGTGACCAGCGCGTGCGCGGCCTTGGGGTCGGAGCCGGCGAGCGCGGCGAGCACGCCTTGGTATTCCGATCGTCCGCGCGCGGCGTTGATGCTGAGCCGGTCGAGATCGTGCGCGAGCGAGGTCTTGTGGTTGAAATCCTTGATCAGGCGTCGCTTCCACGCGGGCGCGAGGTCGAGCGCGGCGACCAAAGCCGAGAACAGACCGACGTCTCCGATCCGGATGTCGGGCGCGCGCAGACCATAGTGCGCGGTGGCGTCGAGCCCGAGCGCGAGCATTTCCGCATCCGCCGCCGCCGTGTCCGCCCGGCCGAAGGATTCGATGCCGGCCTGCAGGAACTCGCCCGGCCCTTCGGCGCGATGCCGGAAGACCGGACCGAGATAGCAAAAGCCCCGCGGCTGTCCGGCCGCGGACGAGGCGAGATAGTCGCGCGAGACCGGGATGGTGAGATCGGGGCGCAGGCACAGTTCGCGCCCATCCGGATCGGTGGTGAGAAACATGCGCTTGCGGATGTCCTCGCCGGAGAGGTCGAGGAACGGCTCCGCCGGCTGCAGGATCGCCGGCGCGACCCGCGCATAGCCCGCGCGCTCGAACGACGCCAGCAACTCGTCGCCGCGCGCGTCTGCGGCGGCGCTCGTCGCGGTCATTGTTGCAGTCGTCATGGCGGGCGCTCGGGGGCGATCGGTCAAGCCGGTGGCGGCGGCGATTTAGCACGCTTGGGGGGTGAATTCGACGCCAAACCGGAGAAGCGTTAACGCTGCGCTTTGCCCGTTTTTGCGGCCCCGCCGCCTTACCGCCAATCCCCGAGCACCGCTCCCACCAGCGCAAGCGCCGCCACCGCGGCGGTATCGGCGCGCAGGATGCGCGGGCCGAGCGCGAGGCGCACCGTGTTCGGCAGCCGCAGCAGCGCGGCGCGCTCGTCCGCCGCAAAGCCGCCTTCGGGACCGATCAGCACCGCGAGCGGGATCGGCGCGCGGCGGTTGGCGCCGCGCGCCTGCGACAGCGCGGCGACCGGGTCCTTTACCTCCGCGTCCTCGTCGCAGAAGACCAGAAGCCGGGCGGGATCGCGCTCGGCGATCATCCTGTCCAGGCGCAGCGGCGCGGCAATTTCCGGCAGCGTCAGGATGCCGCACTGCTCGGCCGCCTCGACCGCATTGGCGCGCATGCGGTCGAGGTTGACGCGCGCGACCTGGGCGTGCCGGGTGATGATCGGCTGCAGGCGCGACGCGCCCATCTCGACCGCCTTCTGCACCATGTAGTCGAGGCGCGCATGCTTGAGCGGCGCGAACAGGTAGTGCAGGTCGAGCGCAGCGGTCTGCGGCCGGGTGCGGGCGTCGATCTCGAGCGCGAGCTTGCGCCTTCCGGCGCCGACGAGAACGCCCCGCCATTCGCCGTCGCGACCGTTGAACAGCAGGACGGAATCGCCGGCTTTCAGCCGCAACACGTTGCCGAGATAGTTGGCCTGCGCGGCGTCGAGCGCGACGCAGGCCCCCGCGGCGAGCGCGGTATCGACGTAAAGCCGGGGGGTGCGGAATTCGTAGCGCGGCATGGGGCCGGGGGGTGGGGGCTCAGCAGTCGGTAACCCGGGGATCGGGATCAAGCGGTCGATGCTGGGCTGTCGATGCTAGGGCTTGAAAGAGCAGAAAGCGAAGGATGGCTGAATCCGGGCTCCTGCCGCCCCCGGGGCCCGCGCCTGCCTCCGGTTCCCCCATGACCCCCTCGCGATCCCGGGGTTTGCCGTGTTATCGCCGGATTCAAGGGGCTGTTAATACCTCGGCCACAGGATCGACCCAAGGGTCGAATCGGGGGCGGCCGGAGTGTGCCGGGGGAACCAGTCATGACGCTCAGCCGGGCTCTGCCGTGGGTGCTCGTGCTCGCCGTTTTGCCGCTTGGGCCGGCCGCGGCGCAGTTTGGCGGCATGCCGGGCATGCCCGGGTCGCCCGGGATGTCCCCGGGCATGCCGGGAGGGCAGTTCGGAGCACCGCCGCAGCCGCCGCCCGCCTGCCAGCAGCTCCTGGCCTATCGCGATGAGACCCAGAAACACGGGCAGGCGCTGCAGGCGGCCAGTCAGAAGAAGGCGTCCCCCGAGGAATTGTGCAAGCTGTTCAAGGCGTTCCTCGCGGTCGAGACCAAGATGGTGAAGGGCCTGGAAGACCACGGCGCGACTTGCGGCGCCACGCCCGATGTCCTCAAGCAGGTCAAGGCCGGACACGCCAAGGCGTCGCAGATGAGCAAGCAGATTTGCGAGGTCGCAGCGCAAGGGCCGCGGCCGAGCGGCCCGAGCCTGAGCGAAGCCCTCGGCACCACGCCGATGGTGCCGGATTCCTCGACCGCGCCGAAGAAGGCGCCGGGCACTTTCGACACGCTCTCCGGTAGTCCGCTGGCGCGATGAGCGGCGGCGCGGGTCGCGTCGCCGATTCGACCGGCAATTGGGTCGACGGCTTCGCCCCCGCCTGGGCCCGTCCCTATCTGCGGCTTGCGCGCCTCGATCGGCCGATCGGCTCATGGCTGCTGCTGATGCCGTGCTGGTGGTCGGTGGGGCTCGCCGCGGTCAAGGCCGGCACCAACGTCGATCTCTGGCACGTCCTCCTGTTCTTCATCGGCGCCTTCGCCATGCGCGGGGCCGGTTGCACCTGGAACGACATCGTCGACCGCGATCTCGACGCGCGGGTCGAGCGCACGCGCTCGCGGCCGATTCCGTCCGGACAGGTCACCGTCGCCTCCGCCGCCGCCTTTCTGGTGTTGCAGGCGTTGCTCGGGCTGGCGGTTCTGCTGCAGTTCAATCGCTTCACGGTCTATGTCGGCTTGGCGTCGCTCCTCGTGATCGCGATCTATCCTTTCATGAAACGGATCACCTATTGGCCGCAGATCGTGCTCGGTCTTGCCTTCTCCTGGGGCGCGCTGATGGGATGGCCGGCGACGTTCGGGCGGCTCGATCTTCCCGCCGTCCTGCTCTACGGCGGCGCGATTGCCTGGGTGATCGGCTATGACACCATCTACGCCCATCAGGATCGCGACGACGACGCGCTGATCGGCATCAAGTCGACGGCGTTGCTGTTCCGCGAGCGCACCAAGCCCATGCTCGCGTTGTTCTACGCGCTCGCGGTGGCGCTGATCGCATTGGCGGGGCTCGCCGCAGGAGCGGGCCTCGTCTTCGCGCTCGGACTCCTCGTCTTCGCCGCCCATCTGGCCTGGCAGATTCGCCGGCTCGACATCGACGATCCGGTGAATTGCCTCGTGGTGTTCAAGTCGAACCGCGATGCCGGGCTGATCCTGTTCGCGGGATTGGCGCTCGATGCGGCCGCGGGTCACGCGCTTTGAAAACGTTGCCGGCATTGCGGCGTGACCCACCTGTCCGAGGAGATTGCGATGTTGCAGGGCGGATGCTTTTGCGGCCGGACTCGCTACGAGGTGACGGGCGCTCCGTTCCACCAAACAAATTGCCATTGCTCCATCTGCCGGCGGACGACCGGCGCGCCGTTCGTCGCCTGGTTCAGCGTCAGGCCGTCCGAGTTTCGATGGCTGTCGGGCGATCCCTCGCACTTCCGGTCGAGTCCCAAGGGCACCCGAAGCTTCTGTACCCATTGCGGCACCCAACTGACTTTTCAAGGCGACGACTATCCCGACGAGATCGACATCACGACCTGCAGCCTCGATCATCCCCAAACCGTGCCGCCGCGCGACCACACGCATGCCAGCAACAAATTGCAATGGATTGAGCTCTGCGATGGCTTGGCGCAGTACCCGCAGGGGCGGTCCGACGCCTAACTCGTGACGCGGCGGGCGAAGAATTCGGCCTGCAGCCGCCAATGGGCGCCGCCGTCGGGCGAGCGCTCGCCGAGCCAATGGAATGAATCGGGCGTGATCTCGGTGAAGCGCCAGCGCACTGCGGCGCCGCAGTCGTCCTTCCCCTCCTGCACGATGTCGTCGCCATGGGCGAGGCCGATCTGGCGCCGGTAGAGTTGCTTGAGCGGGTCGCTCCAGAGAATGTGCCAGGCATCGATACCGGGATCGTAGACCCGCAGCGTCGTGCCGTAGAAAAAACCCGGCAGGATCCAAACGTCTTGAATGGCGCGGCCCTCGAGCACCCAGCCGCAGTGGATTTCGCCGCGGCCGGCGTGCTTCGTGCCGTCGTCGCCGTACACCGTTGCGTCCATTTCCCAGCGCCCGATCAGCCAGCCGTAAAGCCTCATTTTCTCCGCCCGGTCGGGCGCCGGGCGATCGGTATGAAGCGCGGCGATGAAAGGGGAGGCGGATGCAGTCATGGTCAAAGCCTTTCGTCATGCCTGGGATGCCTCCCGTAGGCCGTTCCACTCCTCCGCTGCTTGGGAAAAATTGCTATTTTGAGTAATGGCATTGAACTCGCGCCTCCTGGCCTCGGGCGCGGGCTGGAGCGTCAGCGATGTGGTCTGCGCTGCCGGCCCGCACGATCG
Organism: uncultured Alphaproteobacteria bacterium; assembly: GCA_963712565.1. Lineage (GTDB taxonomy): Bacteria > Pseudomonadota > Alphaproteobacteria > Rhizobiales > Xanthobacteraceae > VAZQ01. The sequence continues at coordinate 318,116 of CAVQIP010000055.1, forward strand.
GCCGTTCGAAGAACGGCACCACGCGGCCTGCATCGCGGTCGTGACGCACGGCACATTCCAGTACCGATCGAGACAAGGCTCGGCCCTGCTCGGCCCGGGCGCCCTGCTGCTCGGCAACGAGGGAGCGTGCTTCGAATGCCGCCATGAGCACGCTGCCGGCGACCGCTGCCTCGCCTTCCACTTCGCGCCCGACCATCTGGAAGCGGTCGCGGCCGCGCTGCCGGGTGCGCGGCGGACCGCGTTCGCCGTCCCGCGCCTGCCGCCGTTGCCCGCGCTCATGCCGTTGCTCGCCGTTGCGGAGGCCGCGCGCGACGAGCGCGACGAGGGGGAGTTCGAAGATCTGGCGCTGCGCATTGCCGGCGCGGTCGGCGCGGCGCTTACCGGCATGCGCCACGGTCCGCACCGGCCGAGCCGGCGCGACGAGCGCCGCGTCACCGACGCGTTGCGCCGGATCGAGGCGCAGGCGCACGAGCCCCTGGCGCTCGCCGAGCTCGCGCGTGAGGCAGCGATGAGCCCATATCACTTCCTGCGCACGTTTCGCGCAGTGGTGGGCATGACGCCGCATCAATTCGTGCTGCGCACGCGGCTGCATCGCGCCGCCGTCCGCCTGCGACGGTCCAGTGCCGCGATCTCGACCATCGCCTTTGATGCCGGTTTCAACGACCTGTCGACGTTCAACCGCCGCTTCCGGCGCCTGATGGGCGCAAGCCCTCGCGATTATCGGGCGCACGGCCGCGGGGCGGGGTCGCGGTAGCCACCCCGTGCCCTACATCCCGTAGCCGCGGGCGGCGGTGGCGGCCTGAGCGAGTGAAGGCCATGCGGCGGGGGCGCGCGCGCGTGCGGCCGCTTCCGCCGGTGGCAGGCTGCGGTCCCAATCGCGTGCGATGAAACGGCAGCCGCTGATGCCGTCGGATTGCGACGAGGCCAGCCACACGACCGGCGCGCCCATGATTTCGGGATCGAGCAGCGCGGCCGGGCGCGGCTTGCCGGCCGGGAAGAAACCGGGCGTGTCGGTCGGTCCTCCCGGCACCAGGATATTCACCGTCACGCCGGTGCCCTCGAGGTCCTTGGCGAAGCTCACGCAACTTGCTTCCAACGCGGCCTTGGACGCGCCGTAGGCGGACAGTCCGGCCGCCAGCATGGTGTCGAAGCTCGTGGTGACGTTGATGATGCGTCCCCATCCCCGCCGGATCATCGGTTCGGCCGCGAACCGCGTCATCAGGAACGCGCCGACGCAATTGATCGCGAGGATGCGCTGCCAGCCGTCCGGATCGGCCTCGAAGAACTTGACGCGGGCCGCGCCGTGCCCGGCCGCGGCGGACATGCTGATGCCGGCGCAATTGATCAGGACATCGAGCGCGCCGAAGGTCTCCAGCGCGCGTTGCACCGCGCCGCGGCAGTCTGCGGCCTTCGACACGTCGGCGACGATGCCGAGACATTTGCCGGCGAACACCGGCTCGGCCTGGAGGCGGGCGAGAGCGGCCGCGTCGATGTCGACGCCGGCGGTCTTGGCGCCGGCCGCCGCGAGCGCGCGCGCCATCACGCGCCCCATGCCGCTCGCCGCTCCCGTGACCACGGCCACGCGGCCTGCAAGCAATTGCTGTTCTGCCATGGTGCGCACCTCCCGCGCCGACGATGACAAATCGCCCGGGATGATTCAATCGCGCGTCGGTCTTGGCCGGTGTTGCTCGGCGCTCTGTCGAGTCGGCTTAGGCGCTCCGAAGCGACCGACAGCAAGCGCGAATGCCGTGCGATGATGTCGCGGACGCGCCGCGTTGCGCGGCCGCCGCAGCAGGTGTTAGCTACCGCTTGCGAACGAGAACGACACGCGCGGGGAGGAATCATGCGGCCTGCAAGGATTCCGGCTGCGGCGCTCGCGGCCGTCATGACTTGGGCGGCGGGCGCGGCCTGTCATGCCGAGGACCAGCTCAAGATCGCGGTCGGCGGGCGCGGCATCGGCGAAACCTTCGTCACCGAGGTCGGCTACAAAGCCGGCCTGTTCGGCAAGCACAACCTCGCGCTCGACATCTTCTACACCGACGGCGGCGGCGAGACCCAGCAGGCGGTGATTTCGAACAGCGCGCAGGTCGGCATCGCCTCGGGCTTCCTGGGTGCGATCGGCGTGTTCGCCAAGGGAGCGCCGGTGCGGATCATCGGCGGTTCGTATACCGGCGGCGCGCAAGTGTTCTGGTACGTGCCGGCGAACTCGTCGATCCGCAGCCCGCAGGAGCTCGCGGGCAAGACCGTCGCCTATTCCAACAACGGCTCCTCCACCCATGCCGGGGTGCTTGCGCTACGCAAGCATTACAACATCGACTTCAAGCCGACACCGACCGGCAATGCGGCGGCGACCCTGACCGCGACCATGAGCGGCCAGGTCGATGTCGGCTGGGCCGGCGCGCCGTTCGGCGTCGCCGAGCTCGAAGCCGGCAAGACCCGGCTGATCATGAAGTCGTCGGATGCGCCGGACTTCGACAAGCAGACCAGCCGGGTCATCATCGCCAATGCCAACGAGCTCAAGGCGCGCCCGGACGTGTTCGTGCGCTTCATGCGCGGCTACCGCGATTCGCTCGCCTGGATCTATTCGACGCCGGACGGGCTCAAAGCCTATGCGGCGTTCGCGAAGCTGTCGGAGGCGACCGCCCAACGCGCCTTGCGGGAATTTCTGCCGGCGGCCGCGGTCGATCCCGATCGCATCTCCGGCATCGATGAGGTGATGGCCGATGCCGTCAGCTTCAAATTCATCGGCGCGCCGCTGAGCAAGGAGCGAGCTCGCGGAGCTGATCCAGATCCCGGAACGGCGCCGCTGAGGCCGCGCGCCCGATCCGGGAGGGGGATCGGCGTCAGGTCCTGGCGATGATCTCGCGTTCGCCGCGGTGGACGACCGGCGCGGTGGCGGCCCCGCTCCGCCGTCGCCGCGCCGTCCGCCGCGCCGTGCGCGCGGTACGTCGCCGGCGCCGCGCGATCGGTAGGCCGGCGGCAACAGCGCCCAGCGGCGCAAGCGGCGCGCGCAGGCCGCCGTCGGCCTCGCCGACGAGGAGCGGAAGCCGCAGCGCATGCCCCCACGCCCGCCATTCGGCGATGATGTCGGTGAGGTCGTGCGTGCGGCAAAGCGGCAGCGACAATCGGGGATCGGGATGTTCCAGCACGAGCGCGACCGCGCCCGCGGTCGTGCGCGTCGGCGGCTCCAGCCGGATCGCCACCCCGAGATAGCTTGCGACCGGCAGCTCGAGTACCGTCTTGGCGCCGCCCCAGGCGCGGCGCAGCACCACGCGCTCGCGCTGAAGCTCGACCAGCTGCACCCGTTCGTCTCCGCTCCGGTCCGCGACCTCGAACCGCAGCGGAAGCGCAAAGGGGTCGAGCCGCTCGTCACGGCTCGACCCGGCGGGCATGACCCCGCCAGTTGTTGCTTGACGCCTCAAAGCCTATCTCCCTGCCAGGTAAACCCCGGCTTGTTCTCGCCCCGTCGGAGTTCGCCCCCGATCGTGCCGTAAACATGCCTCAAACAGGTCGGAATCCCCTTAACGTTCCTGGTTAACCTGCGGTATCACCAGATCGAATGCACTCATGCTTGACGAGACCTTGCTGCGCGCCCGCGAGCAGCCCTTTACGGGCTGTTCGGCCGTGAAAATGCGTCGCAGCTCGAAATAAGGCGCGATCCTTTCCGATGTCCTCGCTCCTCGACCAATCCGCGCTCACCGACCTCGCCGAGCGGCTGGTCACGGCGGCTCGCCGGGCCGGTGCCGACGCCGCCGACGCGATCGCGCTGCGCTCGGTGTCGCTGGCGGTCGAAGTGCGCGAGGGCGCGGTCGAGGAATCCGAGCGCTCCGAGGGCGACGACGTGGGATTGCGCGCCTTCGTCGGGCGCCGGCAGGCGGTGGTGTCGACGAATGACGTGAAACTCGATGTCGCGCAGCTCGCCGAGCGCGCGGTCGCGATGGCGCGGGTGGCGCCCGAGGATCCGTTCGCCGGTCTTGCCGATCCCGCGCAGCTCGCCCGCGACATTCCCGACCTCGATCTGCTCGATCCGGATCTGCCGACCGTTGCGTTGTTGGAAGAGCGTGCCAAACGCGCCGAGAGCGCCGCGCTCGCCGTCAAGGGCGTGACCAAGTCGGGCGGCGCCTCGGCCTCGGCCGGGATCGGCGGCATGGTGCTGGTGACCAGCGGCGGCTTTCGCGGCGCCTATCTCAATTCGGCGCAGAGCGTATCGATGACGGCGATCGTCGGTGAGGGCACCGCCATGGAGCGCGACTACGATTATTCCTCCACCCTGCACGGCGCCGACCTCGATTCCCCCGAGAAGGTCGGGCGCACGGCCGGCGAGCGCACGGTCGAGCGGCTCAATCCGCGCAAGGTCGAGACCAAGCGCGTGCCGGTGGTGTTCGACCGGCGGGTGGCGGGCTCGCTCGTCGGTCATCTGGCCGGCGCGATCAACGGCGCCGCCATCGCGCGCAAGACCAGTTTCCTCAAGGACAAGCTCGGCGAGCGGCTGTTCACGGCCGGCATCGACGTGATCGACGATCCCCGCCGCAAGCGCGGCTTGCGCTCGCGTCCGTTCGACGCCGAGGGTGTCGCGACCAAGCGGCTCGCCGTTGTGGAGGATGGCGTGCTGAGGTCTTGGTTCCTCGACTCGGCAACCGCGCGCGAACTCGGATTCGCGACCACCGGCCATGCCCAGCGCGGCGTGTCCTCGACGCCGACGCCCGGACCGAGCAACCTCCATCTCTCCGCCGGCAGCGACACGCCGGAGGCGCTGATCGCCGACATCGCGGAAGGCTTCTACGTCACCGACCTCATCGGCATGGGCGTCAACCAGGTGACCGGCGACTATAGCCGCGGCGCGTCCGGATTCTGGATCGAGCACGGCAAGCGCAGCTACCCGGTGAGCGAGGTCACCATCGCCGGCAATCTCGTCGACATGTTCCGGGCGCTCGTGCCCGCCAACGATCTCGAGTTCCGTTTCGGCACCAATGCGCCGACCCTGCGCGTCGAGGGCCTGACCGTTGCCGGACGATAGCCGCGGCATCGATCGCACGGACGTGCGCGATCGTCTCGCCACCGCCGTGCGCGAGGCCGGTGCGCTGGCGCTGCAAACCTTTCGCGGCACGCTCAAGAGCTGGACCAAGGGCTCCTCCTCGCCGGTGAGCGAGGCCGATCTCGCCGTCGACGCGCTGCTGCGGGAACGCCTGCTGGCGATTTGCGACGCCGGCTGGCTGTCGGAGGAGACCGAGGACGACCGTGCGCGATTGCAGCGCGCCGAGGTGTGGATCGTCGATCCGATCGACGGCACCCGCGCCTATCTCGCGGGCCTCCCGGACTGGGTCATCTCCGCGGCGCTGGTGCGTGCGGGCCGTCCGATCGTCGCCGCGCTTTACGCGCCGGTGACCGACGAATTGTTCCTGTCCATCGCCGGCGGCGGCGCGACGCGCAACGGCATGCCGATCGAGGCCAGCGACGGCGATCGGCTGGCGGGGGCGAAGTTTTCCGGCGCCAAGCGCCGGCTCGCCAGTCTCGCGGCGGTCGAGCCGCGCATCGAGACGATGCCGCGAGTTCCCTCGCTCGCGCTGCGGCTCGCGCGCGTCGCGACCGGCGCGCTCGATGGCACCTTCGCGGCCGCGAACAGCCACGATTGGGACCTTGCGGCGGCCGACCTTTTGGTGCACGAAGCCGGCGGGCTGATCTCCACTTTGACGGGGCGATCGTTGATCTACAACCAGCCCGATCCGACGCATGGCGCGCTGGTGGCGGCCGGACGCGCCCGTCATGCGGTGCTGCTGGGCCTCATTCGCGAACGGCTCGCCGAGTTCGCGTGAGCGAGCGATCCGGATCGACGGGGTGATCGAGGGACGCAGCCATGGCCGAGCGGGCGCGGGGCGGGCAATTGCTGCATCTGGTCTTCGGTGGCGAGCTCACGGATTTGGACAGCGTCGAATTCAGGGATCTCGAGAAGTTGGACATTGTCGGCATCTATCCCAACTACGCCACCGCCTATGCCGCCTGGAAGGCGAAGGCGCAGCAGACCGTCGACAACGCCCACATGCGCTACTTCATCGTGCACCTGCACCGGCTGCTCGATCCGGACACGGATCAGCGCGCCAGGCGCTGACGTCGCGCGGTCTGCGCCCCGATGTCGTGGGTCAAGCGTCTCGTGGCCTCGCCCGCGTTCCAGCGGACGACCGGGGCCGTGGCGGCCGAGTATCTGCGTCTGGTATGGAAGACAACCCGGTTCGTGGTCGAGCCGGAAGGCATCTACGAGCGGGTCGACCGCGATGCGCCGGTGATCATCGCCATGTGGCACGGCCAGCATTTCCTGGCTCCGTTCATCAGGCGTGCCGATGATCGCGCCAAGGTCTTGGTCTCGCGCCACCGCGACGGCGAGATCAACGCGCTCGCCGCCGAACGCCTCGGCGTCGGCGCCATTCGCGGCTCCGGCCATCACGGCGGCGGGTTCATCGGCAAGGGCGGGGTGAGCGCCTTCAAGGAGATGCTGAGCGCGCTGGCGGAAGGCTACAACGTCGCGCTCACCGCCGACATTCCCAAGGTCGCGCGCGTCGCCGGCCTCGGCATCATCAAGCTTGCGAGCGCGTCCGGCCGCCCGATCTATCCGATCGCGATCGCAACCAGCCGACGCGTCGAGCTCAAGAACTGGGACCGCACCGCGATCAACCTGCCGTTCGGTCGGGGCGGCGGAGTTGCCGGCGAGCCGGTGCGCGTGCCGGCGGATGCCGACGCGCCGGCGCTCGAAGCGGCGCGCCGCGCACTCGAGGTTGCTCTCGATGCGGCGACGGCGCGCGCCTATGCCATCGCCGATCGGCCGCGGGAGGGCGGCAGCCGTGGCTGAGGGCCTGCCGCTCACGCTGCACGCCTATCGCCTGCTGACGGCGGCCGCGACGCCGCTTGCGCCCGCGCTCGTCTCGCTATCGGCTCAAGCGCGGCAAGGAGCTGCCGGCGCGGCGCAACGAACGCTACGGCGAGAGCACGGTCGCGCGTCCGCCGGGCCCGCTGGTATGGGTCCACGGCGCGAGCGTCGGCGAGCTGCTCTCGGTCATCCCGCTGATCGAGCGCATCCGCAACAAGGAGTTCGGCGTGCTGTGCACGTCCGGCACCGTCACCTCGGCCAATCTCGCCGAGCAACGTCTGCCGCGGGGCGTGATCCACCAGTTCGTGATTCTCGACACGCCGCGCTTCGTCAAACGCTTCTTCGATCATTGGCGTCCCGATCTCGCGCTGTTCGTCGAATCCGATCTGTGGCCCAACCTGATCATGGCCAGCGCGGAGCGCGGCATTCCTCTGATCCTGGTCAACGGCCGGCTGTCCGAGCGCTCGTTCGGCCGCTGGCGGCGCGTCCCCGCGACCATCGCCGCGCTGCTGCGCCGCTTCGATCTCTGCCTGGCGCAATCGCCCGCGCATGCCGAGCGCTACCGCGATCTCGGCGCGCCGCACGTCACCACCACCGGCAACCTCAAATTCGACGTGCCGGAGCCGCCGGCCGACCCCGAGACCCTGGCGGCGCTGAAGGCGGCGATCGCCGGGCGTACCGTCATCGCCGGGGCCTCGACCCATGCCGACGAGGAGACCATGCTGGTCGAGGCGCATCGGCGGCTGCGCGCCTCGTTCCCGCGGCTGCTCACGATCGTTGCGCCGCGCCATCCCGAGCGCGGGCCCGGCATCCTCGACATCGCGCGGGCGGCCGGGCTCACGGCGGCGCTGCGTTCGCGCGGAGAGCTGCCGCGGCCGGACACCGACGTCTATGTCGCCGACACGCTGGGCGAGCTCGGGTTGATCTACCGGCTGGCGCCGATCGTTTTCGTCGGCGGCTCGCTGGCGAGCCACGGCGGCCAGAACCCGATCGAGCCGATCAAGCTCGGCGCCGCCATTCTGCACGGCCCGCACGTCTGGAACTTCGCCGAAATCTACGCCGCGCTCGACAAGTCGCACGGCGCCGAGCGGTGACCGACGTAAGCGAAGCTCGCCGCCCGCGCGGCTGCCTGGCTCAAGGACGCCGACGCGCGCGCGCCGGTGATCGCGGCCGCGCGCGCAACGGTCGGCACGCTCGGCGGCGCGCTCGAGCGCACGCTCGCCGCGCTCGAACCCTATCTCATGCAGATTCGTCTCGAGCGCCGCGACCGCGATGCGTGAGCCGTCATTCTGGTGGCGCGAGGCCGGAATCGCTTCCGCGCTGCTCGCGCCCTTGGCGGCGGTCTATGGCGCGGTGGCGGAGCTGCGCCTCGACCGGCGCGGCCGCCGCGCCGGCGCGCCGGTGGTCTGCATCGGAAATCTGACCGTCGGGGGCGCCGGCAAGACGCCGACCGCGCTGGCGGTGGCGCGGATGCTCGCGGCGGCCGGCGAGCGACCGGTATTCCTGAGCCGCGGCTACGGCGGGGCGTTGGCCGGGCCGGTCGAGGTCGCGCCGGCGCGCCACCACGCCCGCGACGTGGGCGACGAGCCGCTTCTGCTCGCGCGCGCGGCGCCGACCATCGTCGCGCGCGACCGCGTCGCGGGCGCCGCCATGGCGGTCGCCGCCGGCGCGAGCGTCATCGTCATGGACGACGGTTTCCAGAATCCCTCGCTGGCCAAGGACTTCTCGGTGCTGGTGGTCGACGGGACGGCGCGCCATCGGCAACGGCCGGGTGATTCCGGCCGGTCCGCTGCGGGCGCCGCTCGCGGCCCAGCTTGCCCGCGCCCATGCGCTGCTCGTGGTCGGCACATTGCCGCCCGGCTCGCAGGTCGCGCAGGCCGCGCGTGCGCGCGGCCTTGCGATCTTTCGGGCTCGGCTGCGACCGGACGCGGGCGTCCTCGCCGCGCTCGGCGGCAGCCGGGTGCTCGCCTTTGCCGGCATCGGCGCCCCGGCGAAATTCTTTGCCACGCTGGCCGAGGCCGGCATCGCGGTCGCCGCGACGCGCAGCTTTCCCGACCATCACCGCTACACCCGCGGTGAGGCACAGGCCCTGTGCGAGGACGCCGACCGCCAAGACCTCGTCCTGGTCACGACCGAAAAGGATCTCGCGCGGCTCACCGGCGATGACGCGGCGGGCCAACTCGCCGCGCGCGCGCGGGCGCTGCCGGTCGAGCTCGTCGTCGAGGAGGAGGAGAGGTTCAAGGCGCTTGTTGCTGGAGCGGATCGCGGCCGCGCGGACGCTGCGCTGATGCGGGTGCCGGATGCAGCGCGTCGCCACGCTTGCCTCCGTGCTGCGCCGCGCCCGCGCGGCGAAGCCGCTATCGCTTCACCCGATCCGGGAAATGCCGCTGCAGCACCGCTTCCGGGTTGGCATAGGGCTCCTGCAGGTCGACGCTCCAGTATTTCAATTCCTCGAGCGGGATCGGCAAGCCGGTCACGGCGCAGCGCACGAATGCGCCCGGCCGCACGACACGAAAGTCGCCGTCGAGATATTTGACCTCGGCCTCTCCCGTCATGGGCGAGGAGCGATCGGATCGGTTCAGCACGTCATGCCTCCGCCGCGGCTTGGGCCGGCAACGGCCGCGGCCGGCAGTAACATAGTGGCTTGCCGGTGCCGATGTAACCCACTGCATTACGTCCGGCCCGCGCGAACCGCCTTTACGCGCCGAACAGGCTGCCCTGACCCGGATCGCCGCCGCCGCGGCGCGTGCGCGGCCTCGCCGTCGCGGCGGACTGCGGTTTGTCCGCCGCTGCGACCGACGACCCTTCCGCCAGCGCGCGCACGTGGCCGTCGGAAAACTCGACATCGAGGCGCATCCCGGCGCTCACCGCCGCCGCTTGCCGCAGCGGCCGGCCGGCGAGATCGCGCACCAGCGCAAAACCGCGCGCCAGCACGCCGCGGTGGGAGAGCGCGTTGAGCAACTGCCCGCAGCGCTCGACCGAGGTCGCGCGCTGGCGAAGCAATAGCCGCGCCGCGCGGTCGCTGCGCTCGGCGAGCGCGGCCACGCGCTCGCGCTGCCGCCCGATGCGGTTGCGATGGGCGTCGGCGTTCGCCCGCAGGCTCGCCGCCAGCCGCACGGTCGCCGTCGTCAGCCGCTCCCGCCGGCGCAGCCGTGCGACGTTGTCCGCGCGCCGCGCGCGCTCCACCAGCGCCGCGACCAGCTCGCAGCAGCGCGCCATGCGCGCGCGCAGGATTTGCGGGCCGAGGCGGCCGGCGACGCGCGAGAATTGCTGGTGATGGATTTGCGCATTGGCGATCAGCGCGCGCGGCAGGCGCGTGCGCGCGTGATCGAGCCGCTGGCGCGGCAGCGCGAGGAGCTCATCGGCCGTGGGCATGGCGCGGATCGCCGCGCGCAGCTCGGCGCGCCGCGCCTCGTGGCCGCGGTGCCAGCAGGCGAGCGACCGCCGCGTCAGCCCGTCCACGCGCGCGATCAGCTCCAGGCGCACCGGCACCGCCAGCTCGGCGGCCGCGCTCGGCGTCGGCGCCCGCACGTCGGCGGCGAAGTCGATGAGCGTCACGTCGGTCTCATGCCCGACCGCGGCGATCAGCGGGATCATGCTCGCGGCCACCGCCCGCACCACGCTCTCGTCGTTGAACGACCACAAGTCCTCGAGCGAGCCGCCGCCGCGCGCGACGATGAGCAGGTCGGGCCGGCGGATCGGCCCGTGCCGGACGAGCGCGTTGAAGCCGTGGATGGCGGCGGCGACCTCCTCGGCGGAGCCGTCGCCCTGCACGCGCACCGGCCACACGATCACGTGGCGCGGGAAACGGTCGGCGAGCCGATGCAGGATGTCGCGGATGACGGCGCCGGTCGGCGAGGTGACGACGCCGATCAGCTCCGGCAGGAACGGCAGCAGCTGCTTTCTCGCCGCGTCGAACAGGCCTTCGGCGGCGAGCTTCTTCTTGCGCTCCTCGACCAGCGCCATGAGCGCGCCGAGCCCGGCGGGCTCGAGCGTCTCGATCACGATCTGGTAGGTCGACTTGCCGGGATAGGTGGTCAGCCGCCCGGTGACGAACACTTCGAGCCCTTCCTCGGGCTTCAGCCGCAGGCGGGCGAACGCGGTTCGCCAGATCACCGCCTCGATCTTGGCGCCTTCGTCCTTGAGCGCGAAATAGCAGTGGCCGGAGGAGTGCGGCCCCTTGTAGCCGGAGATCTCACCGCGCACGCGCACGTAGCCGAAGGCGTCCTCGACGGTCTTCCGCAGCGCCGCCGACAGCTCGGAGACGGTCCATTCCGGGACATTGACGCGCGCCTGCTCGTTCATCGGGATTGGTGAATCACCATATCGGCGCTGCGTCAACCTCGTGCAGCTCGCGCGTTGCGCAAACAGCGCCGTGCTTCAATTCGCCGCCATGCTCTCCAGCGCCGGACAGGTGCGCCGCTCCATCGGCGCCTCGTAGGGCTGGTAATTGGTCTTGTCGACCACCACCGCCTTCAGGTTGACCTCCTTCGGCACCGGCTGCTTGCGCAGATTGCGCACCGCGATCTCGACCCCGAGGCAACCTTGCAGGAAGCCGTTGTAGTCGCCGCTGCCGAGCAGCTCGCCCGACTTGATGAAGTCGAGCACCTCCTTGCTGGCGTTGATCCCGACCACCAGCGCCTTTTTGTTGGCGGCCTTGAGCGCTTCGATGGCGCCGATCGCCATCGGATCATTGGCGGCGAGCACGCCGTCGATCTGCGGGTAGAGCCGCAGAAAGCTCTTCATGACGTCGATCGCGGGGGTGCGGGCGTAGTTTGCCGACTTCGAGGCGAGCAGCTTCACCTCGGGAAATTCCTTGAGCACGTCCTTGTAGGCCTTCACCCGGGCGATGCTGGTCGGCAGGTTCTCCGGGCCTTCAAGGATCACGATGTTGCCCTTTCCGCCCATGGCCTTGATGAGGTGGCGGGCAGTGGTGAGCGCGAGCTGATAGTCGTCGGTCCCGACATAGGACACCACGGTGCCGCCGGCGAGCCGCTCGTTGACGTTGGTCACGGGAATGCCGGCGGCGTTGAGCTTGTCGACCGCGGGCACCATGGCCTTGGGATCGAACGGCGCCAGCACGATCGCGTCGGGCTTGTTGCGCAGCACCTCGTCGACCAGCCCGAGCTGCTCCGGCGGCGCCTCGCTGCGCGGGATGAAATGCACGACCTTGGCGCCGAGCGACGTCGCCGCGATCTCGCCGCCGATTCGCACGCCGCGCAGGATCGGATTGGACGGATTGCGGGTGAAGGTGGCGATGGTTTCGGCAGCCGGCGCGGGCGGCGCCGCGCTCAGCACCGCGATCGCGGCGGCGAAGCATGCTGCGGGGGATTTCATCGCCCATTGTCCCTTGCTGCCCGCCGCGGCGTGGCGCGGAGCAGGCGCCAACGTCAGCCGCCGATCTTGGCGTCGTATTGGTCGTCGGTGACGTGCTCGAGCCAGTGCACATGGTTGCCGTCGAGATGCTCCTGCAGCGCGAGGTGCACCATGTTGCAGTCGGGCGCGGCGCCGTGCCAGTGCTTTTCGCCGGGCGCGATCCACACCGTGTCGCCGGCGCGGATTTCGCGCACCGGGCCGCCCCACAGCGCCACCCGTCCCACGCCGGAGACGACGTGCAAGGTCTGGCCGAGCGGATGGGTGTGCCAGGCGGTGCGCGCCCGCGGCTCGAACCGGACCCAGGCGCCGCGGATGCGCGCCGGCGCCGGCGCGTCGATGATCGGGTCCTGCCACACCGTGCCGGTGAAATAGTCCGCCGGCGTGCGGCGTGAGGGCATGGAGCCCAGCGGCTTGATGTCCATGGCGGCGAGTCTCCATCCATCCGTGCGCTTCGCTCTCGGTCCTAGCACCGATCGCCGGGCGCTAGAAGGCCGCCGGCGATGCCGCGGGCGTTCGCCGGCGCCGCTCCCTTGCGACGCGACCGGAGCATGCTACACCACCGGCCGACGGCCATCCGAGCGGTCCGACCGGACGATTGCATGAACATCCTTCTCCTCGGCTCGGGCGGGCGCGAGCACGCGCTCGCCTGGAAGATCGCGGCGAGCCCGCTGGTCGAGCGCCTCGTTTGCGCGCCGGGCAATGCCGGCATCGCCCGCGAATGCGAGCTCGTCGCGCTCGATGTCGCCGACCATGCCGCGGTGATCGCGTTCTGCCGCGCGCAGAAGATCGATCTGGTCGTGGTCGGACCGGAAGCGCCGCTCTGCGCCGGCATCGTCGATGATCTCGCCGCCGCCGGCATCAAGGCCTTCGGGCCCGAGCAAAGTCGCCGCCCGGCTCGAGGGCTCCAAGGGCTTCACCAAGGATCTGTGCAAGGCGAACGGGATCCCCACCGCCGCCTACGAGCGCTTCACGGACGCCGCGGCGGCGAAGGCCTATCTGCGCACGGAGGGCGCGCCGATCGTGGTCAAGGCCGACGGGCTCGCCGCCGGCAAGGGCGTGGTGGTGGCGACGAGCGTCGCCGAGGCGGAAGCGGCGGTCGACATGATGTTCGCCGGAGGCTTGGGCGAGGCCGGCGCCGAAGTGGTGGTGGAAGAGTTCCTGCACGGCGAGGAGGCGTCGTTCTTCGCGCTGTGCGACGGCGAGACCGCGATCCCGCTCGCCTCGGCGCAGGATCACAAGCGCGTCTTCGACGGCGATCAAGGCCCCAACACCGGCGGCATGGGCGCCTATTCGCCGGCGCCGGTGATGACGCCGGCACTGTCGCGGCGCGCCATGGACGAGATCGTGCTGCCGACCGTGCGCGCCATGAAGGCGATGGGCGCGCCCTACAAGGGCGTGCTCTATGCCGGGCTGATGATCACCGCCGAAGGCCCCAAGCTGATCGAATACAACGTGCGCTTCGGCGATCCGGAATGCCAGGTGCTGATGCTGCGCCTGATGTCGGACCTCGTTCCGGCTTTGCTCGCGTGCTGCGACGGGATGCTCAAGAACTTCGATCTGCGCTGGTACGCGGACGCCGCGCTGACCGTGGTGATGGCGGCCAAGGGCTATCCCGGCAGCTACGCCAAGGGCTCGGTGATCGACGGGCTCGAGGCCGCGGCCGCGGTCGAGGGCGTCGAGATCTTCCACGCCGGCACCAGCGCCGACGGCGGCCGCATTCTCGCCAATGGCGGGCGGGTGCTCGACATCTCGGCGCTCGGCAAGACCGTCGGCGAGGCGCAGGCGCGCGCCTACCGCGCGGTCGATCGCATCCAGTGGCCCGAAGGCTTCTGCCGCCGCGACATCGGGTTTCGGGCGATCGAACGGGAGCGCAAGGTCTGAGCGATGCCCGACCTCGCCGACCTCTATCCCGGCTTCGCCTCGCGCTGGATCGCGACCGCGGCCGGCCGCATGTTCGCGCGCACCGGCGGGGAGGGGCCGCCGCTCCTCCTGCTGCACGGCTATCCGCAGACCAACGTCATGTGGCACCGGGTGGCGCCGGCGCTGGCGCGGCACTTCAGCCTGATCATTCCGGATCTGCCCGGCTACGGCTGGTCCGACGCGCCGCAAGCCGATGCCGAGCACGCGCCCTACACCAAGCGCGCCATGGCCAACGCGATGATCGCGGTGATGGAGGCGCTCGGCCACGCGCGCTTTCGCCTCGCCGGGCACGACCGCGGCGGCCGCGTCGCCTATCGCCTGGCGCTCGATCATCCCGGGCGGCTCGAGCGCCTCGCCGTGCTCGACATCGTGCCGACCTGGGCGATGTGGCACAACATGGATGCCCGCCTCGCCAACCGCGCCTGGCACTGGATGTTCCTGGCGCTGCCGGCGCCGTTTCCCGAGACCCTGATCGGCAAGGATCCGCTGTTCTATTTCGATACGCGCGCCGCGGCCGGAACCAAGAGCAAGAGCCTCGCCGCGTTCGACCCGCGCGCGCTCGCGCACTATCACGCCTTCTTCAACGATCCGCTGCGCATCCACGCCACTTGCGAGGATTATCGCGCCGGCCGCACCACCGATCTCGCTCACGACGAAGAGTCTCGCGCCAACGGAGACAAAATCACCTGTCCCCTGCTGGCGATCTGGGGCGGCGCCGGCGGCATCCCGTCCGAGACCGCAGGGCCGCTCGCGACCTGGCGGGAATGGGCGAGCGACGTGCGCGGATTTCCGCTCGACTGCGGGCATTATCTCGCCGAGGAGGCGCCCGACGCGACAGCCGCGGCGCTGATCGAGTTCTTTGCTTAAAGTCAGTTTTCGGCGACATGGAAATCAACGAGAGCGACAGGCTCGGTCTGCTCCCTCCCCCGCTTGCGGGGGAGGGCTGGGGAGGGGGTGGCTTGAAATGCCCTGCTGTATGGCGCCCCCTCCCTGTCCCTCCCCCGCAAGCGGGGGAGGGGACGATGTGGCAGCATCCGTCGCATTGCGGCGAGCGATGGTTCCTGCACCACCGGAAACCCCTTTAATTCCTGAAGGCACGTCGCACACGGTCGCCATGCCCCCGATCGATCGCCAGGCCGCATTTTCCGGCACGAAGGACGTCGCCTCCGGGCTCGCCATCGATGCCGCGCGGCTCGAAGCCTTTCTCGCCGCGCGCCTGCCCGATTTCCACGGCCCGCTCGAGCTGCGCCAGTTCAAGGGCGGCCAGTCCAATCCCACCTATCTCTTGACGACGCCCGCGCGCCGCTACGTGCTGCGGCGCAAGCCGCCGGGCAAGCTGCTGCCGTCCGCGCACGCCGTCGATCGCGAGTACCGGGTGATCGCCGCGCTCCACGCGCAAGGCTTCCCGGTGGCCGCGCCGCTCGTCTACTGCGACGACGCCGATGTCGCCGGCACGCCGTTCTACCTGATGGCGCATGTCGAGGGCCGCGTGATCTGGGAGCCGCACATGCCGGGGGCCGCGCCGTCCGAGCGCGCCGCGGTCTACGACGCCATGAACGCCACGCTGGCGCGGCTGCATTCGTTCGATCCGCGCGCGCTCGGGCTTGCGGACTTCGGCCGCGGCGACAACTACGTGGCGCGCCAGGTCGAACGCTGGTCGAAGCAGTACCGCGCCTCCGAGACCGAAAGCATCGCGGAGATGGAGCAGCTGATCGCCTGGCTGCCGGCGCACCTGCCGCCGCCGGCGCCGGTGCGCCTGGTGCACGGCGACTACCGCCTCGACAACATCATCCTGTCCGCCTCCGAGCCGAAGATTCTCGCGGTGCTCGACTGGGAGCTCTCCACCCTGGGCGACCCGCTCGCCGACCTCGCCTATCATCTCATGCAGTGGGACATGCCGCCGTCGGAGACCGGCGCCGGCGTCGGCACGCTGCTCGGCCACGATCTCGGCCGCCTCGGCATTCCCGCGCGCGCCGATTACGTCGACGCCTATGTGGCGCGCACCGGCCTCGACCCGCGGCCGCACCTGCCGGTCTATCTCGCCTACAATTTCTTTCGCCTGGCGGCGATCCTGCAGGGCATCGTCGGCCGGGTGCGCGACGGCACCGCCACCAGCGAGAACGCCGCCGCCATGGCGCCGCTGGTGCGCCCGCTCGCCGCCAGGGCCTGGGATTTTGCGCGCGCGGCGGGGGCACGATGAGCAAGCGCCCGGCAGCGGCGAAGAGCTTCGCGCTCGCGCTCGGCGGCGGCGGGGCGCGCGGGCTCGCCCATATCGCGGTGCTGGAAGCGCTCGACGAGATGGGCAAAAAGCCGGCCGCCATCGCCGGCAGCTCGATCGGCGCGCTCATCGGCGCGGCCTATGCGGCCGGGATGTCGGGCCGGGAGATCCGCCGCTTCGTCATCACGCTCGCCCACGACCGCGCGGAGGTCTTCCGCCGGCTGATCGCGACCCGCGCCGGCACCTTCGCCAACCTGTTCAACCTGGGCTTCGGCAGCGCGACCCTGGTCGATGCGGAAAAATTCTGCCAGCAGTTCCTGCCGGACAAGGTGCCGGAGGATTTCGGCGAGCTCGCGATCCCGCTCAGCGTCGTGGCGACCGACCTCTATCGGACGCCGCCCGGCGGTGTTCTCGTCGGGGCCGCTCAAGCCTGCGCTCGCCGCCTCGATCGCGCTCCCTACGGTGATGCGGCCGGTCGTGATCGCCGACCGCATCCTGATCGACGGCGGTGCGATCAATCCGCTCCCGTTCGATCAGCTGCGCGGCTGCGCCGACGTCATCGTAGCGGTGGATATTTCCGGCGAGCCGAGCGAGGCGCGGCGCGACATCCCCAATCCGTGGGAGTGCCTGCTGACCACCGTCCTGGTCATGGGCAGCGCCATCACCGCGGAGAAGGTCAAGCACGCCGCCCCCGACCTCATCATCCGGCCGCGAGTGGGCGCCTTCCGCGCGCTCGATTTCCTGCAGGCGAGCGCGATCCTGCGCGCCTCCGAGCCGGTCAAGGCGGAGGTGAAGGAGAAGCTCGCGGCGCTGTTGGGTGGCTAGCGAGGGTATGGGCTTGGTTGCAACGTCCTCCCCGCCGTCATGCCCGCGCTCGTCGCGGGCATCCACGTCCTTCGGGCCCGCAGGGCATCCAAGACGTGGATGGCATCGGAGCTCGGGCTTGCCCGAGCTCCGTCGTCTTAGATGCTGCAAGTCGGGCAAGCCCGACTTGCAGTGACAAGCCCGGCCATGACGACAAACATGTGGTTTGAGTTGAGAACGTTTTGCCTACCGCACGTCGCAGCGCTTGGAATCCTCGAGCGCGGCGGGGCTGAGATTGATCCAGGTGGCGGCGGCGAAATAGCAGACCGCGACCGACTTGTCCTTCTGCAGCGTCACCAGGAAGATTTCCCGGTTCTCGGTCGCCTCCCCGCGCGCGAAGGTGACGCTCTTGATCTCGTAGCCCTTGCCGACGATGGCCTTGAACGACTGCTGCTCCTGCGCGAGTACCGGCGGGGCCGCGGCCACGGCGAACAGGGCAGCGGCGAACAGGGCAGCGGCGAACAGGGCAGCGGCGAACAGGGCGACGGCGAGCGCGCACGGTGTCTTCACGCGAGCCTCCTCGATGCAAGCCGCCCCAGCGGCGGACGTGCACCGAATATTATTGAGGCGCGCGCGCGACGTCATCTGGTTTTGAGCGTCCGGATGGTCGACCGACAACATGAGCGCAAGAACAGGCCCGGCGCGTCGCACCGGGCCTGCTTCTCGCACGCGATCGCGGCGGACGACGTCCGCAGCGTAACTAGTGCCAGAGGAAAAACAGCAGCAGGATGATTGGAATTGGCACACCCAGCAGCCAAAGCAGAATTCCGCGGCCCATGATCGCCTCCTGGAAGGGTTCGTTATTGGGGATAGAAGTCGCGAGCCGGGAAAAAGTTCCCCCGCGCTCCCGCGCCGCTCAGCGGCGGGCGACGAAGAATTCGCGCAGCAGGGCCGCAGCCTCGCTTTCGCCGATGCCGCCGTAGACCTCGGGCCGGTGCAGGCAGGTGGCGGCGGAGAAATAGCGCACGCCGCTCTCGACCGCGCCGCCCTTGGGGTCGGCGGCGCCGTAATAGAGCCGCCGGATGCGCGCGAACGAGATCGCCGCCGCGCACATCGTGCAGGGCTCGAGCGTCACGTAGAGGTCGCAGTCGGTGAGCCGCTCGCTGCCGAGCGCCTCCGCCGCCCGCCGGATCGCCACCATCTCGGCATGCGCGGTCGGATCGCGGTCGGCCAGCGTGCGGTTGCCGGCCTGCGCGATCACATCGCCGTCGCAGACGATCACGCAGCCGATCGGCACCTCGCCGGCCGCCGCCGCCGCCCGCGCCTCGGCGAGCGCGGCCTCCATGAAGCTATCCGTCGGCATGGCTCCTGTCGGCTCTTGTGTCCCGGGCGCGCGCAGCTACAAGTCTGCTATCACGCCGCGCGCAGCGCAGCGAGCCTCACCATCAGGCAGATGAGCGAACCAAAGCATCAACCGGCGTCGGGCGAGCGCGTCGCCAAGGTGATCGCGCGGGCGGGACTGGCGTCGCGCCGCGAGGCGGAGGCGTGGATCGCGGCCGGGCGGGTCGCGGTCAACGGCGAGGTCATCGCTTCGCCCGCGCGCAATGTGACCGCGCGCGACCGCATCACCGTCGACGGCCAGCCGCTGCCCGCGCGCGAGCGCACGCGGCTGTTTCTCTATCACAAGCCGCGCGGCCTCTTGACCACGCACGTCGATCCCGGCGGCCGCCCGACCATCTTCGCGCTGCTGCCCAAAAGCCTGCCGCGTCTGGTCAGCGTCGGTCGCCTCGACCTCAATACCGAGGGACTCTTGCTGCTGACCAATGACGGCGGGCTCGCGCGCACGCTCGAGCTCCCGGCCACCGGCTGGCTGCGGCGCTATCGCGTACGCGCGCACGGCCGGGTGGCCCAGGCCGAGCTCGACCGGCTGCGCGCGGGCGTCACCATCGACGGCATCCGCTACGGACCGATCGAGGCCACGGTCGACCGCGCGCAGGGGAGCAATGTCTGGCTCACCTTCGCGATCCGCGAGGGCAAGAACCGCGAGGTGCGCAACGTGCTCGGTCACCTCGGCCTCGCGGTGAACCGCCTGATCCGGGTGTCGTTCGGCCCGTTCCAGCTCGGCGAGATCGCGCCCGGCGCGATCGAGGAGGTCAAGACGCGGACCTTGCGCGATCAGCTCGGCGCGCGCGTCGCCGCCTCGGCCGGCGCCGACTTCGCCGGTCCGCGCATCGAGCGCGAGGCGCAGCCAGGGGGGCGTGAGGCGGCACACAAATCGCGCATCCCGAAGTCTGTCGTCCCCGCGAAAGCGGGGACCCATCGTGCCCCGCACCGCGGCCTCTGGAATATGGGTCCCCGCCTGCGCGGGGACGACAGCACGGCAAAAATGTTCACATCCTCGCAGGGTCACGAGGAGAGCCATCGGCTGTCGCGCACGCAGATCGCCACAAGCAAGCGCCGCCGCGGCGATCCCGACCGCCTCGGCCAGCCGGAGCTCGCGCGGCGGGAGAAACGGCGCCGGCGCCGGCCGTTCCGCGGGGGGAAGGGTTGATGCGCATCGTCGGCGGTCGCCTGCGCGGCCGCGCGCTCGCGGCGCCGAAATCCCAGGCGGTCAGGCCGACCGCCGACCGGCTGCGCGAGGCGCTGTTCAACATCCTCGTCCATGCCTACGGCGACCCGGTCAGCGGCGCGCGCGTGCTCGATCTCTTCGCCGGCACCGGCGCGCTCGGGCTCGAGGCGCTCTCGCGCGGCGCGGCGTTTGCGCTGTTCGTCGACGCGGGCGCCGAGGCGCGCGCCTTGCTGCGCGAAAATATCGCCGCGCTCGGCCTGGGCGGCGTCACCCGCGTGTTCCGGCGCGATGCCGCCGAGCTCGGCGCCGCGCATCCGGTCGAGCCGTTCTCGCTGGTCTTTCTCGATCCGCCGTACCGGCAGGGCCTGGGCGAACGGGCGCTCGCCGCCGCGCAGACGGGCGGATGGCTCGCGCCCGGCGCGCTGGCGGTGGTGGAGGAGGCGGCGGACGCCGATTTCGTCGCGCCCGCAGGCTTCGATGAGCTCGAGCGCCGCCGTTACGACGACACCGTGCTCATCGTGCTGCGCTACCGCGCCTGAGCCAGCCGGCCGCGCTTATGCCAATGATCGTCGTCCTTAACTCGTCATGCGCGGGCTTGACCCGCGCATCCATCGAAAAAAGCACTTCTTCGAAGTGGATGGATGGCCGGGTCAAGCCCGGCAATGACGAGGGGAGAGTCAAACTCCAAGATCATCGGGCTCACTTCGCCGCCACGCCGGACGCCTTGATCGGCGGCCCCCACTTGTCGAGCTCGCGCAGCACCAGCTTTGCCAGAAATTCGGGGCTGCGTTCCGCGCCCGGGGCGGCGAACAGGCCGAGCTCGTCGATGCGTTTGCGCACCGCCGGCGTGTCCAGCGTATCGCCGGCCGCGGCGTTGACGCGGCGGATGATCGCGGCCGGCGTCTCCTTGGCGAAGAACAGGGCGTTCCAGCCGTCGGCATCCACGTCGGCGAGGCCCTGCTCGCGCGCGGTCGGCAGCTCCGGCAGCACCGCGGCGCGGACGTTCGAGAGCATCGCGAGCGGTTTCACCGTGCCGGCGCGGATCTGCGCGAGCGCGGTCGAGACCACGTCGCACATGAAGTCGATGCGGCCCGCCACCAGGTCCTGCATCGCGGGTCCGGCGCCGCGATAGGGCACGTGGGTGATCTTGGTGCCCATCTTGGCGTTCAGCAGCAGGCAGGCGATGTGGGTGGCCGAGCCGCCGCCGCCCGAGCCGTATTGCATGGTCTCCTGGTTCGCCTTCGCATAGGCGATGAATTCGGCGAGCGTGTTGGCGGCAAGGTCCTTGCGCACCACCAGCACCTTGAAATTGCTGAGCAGCATGCCGCCGGGCGCGAAGTCGGCGACCGGGTCGTAGAGCGGCTTGGTGTAGAGGAACTGGCTGTAGGTGTGGGTGGCCTGGTTGCCGACCAGCATGGTGTAGCCGTCGGGGGCCGACTTGGCGACGCGGCTCGCGCCCACCATGCCGCCGGCGCCGGGAATATTGTCGATCACGACCTGCTGGCCCAGCAGCTCGGACATCCGCGGCGAAATGAGGCGGGCGACCACGTCGATCGGGCCGCCGGCCGCGAACGGCACCACCATGGTGACCGGCCGGGTCGGCCAGTCCTCCGCGCGCGCGTGGCCCGGGACGGCGAGCAGGCAGGCGATCAAAGCACCGACGAGGATCCTCGGCATGTCCCTCTCCCTGCTCGGCGGCGCTTGATTGGGCGACGGTGTCCGCGCCTGCGGTCAGGTCGCCAGAGAGTGCGGCCGATGTAAAGACGCGCGATGCCGCAGGCCCGGCGAGCGAAGATGGTCAATCAGCGCTTGCGCCGCTCGCCTTGACCGGCGCCGCCCATTTCACCAGCTCGCTCGCGACCAGCTTGGCCAGATATTCGGGGGTGCGGCGTTGCGGCGGCGGCACGTTGAGGCCGAGGCCGACGAGCCGCTCGCGCACCCACGCCAGGTCGAGCGCGTCGCTCGCCGCCTTGGCGAGGCGGCGCACGATCGGCTCGGGCGTGCCGCGGGGCAGGAAGAACGCGTTCCAGGCGTCGGCATCGAAGCCCGCCAGGCCCTGCTCGTCGGCGGTGGCGAGATCGGGCAGCACCGCGCTGCGCTGCGGGGAAAGGAGCGCGATCGGCTTGACCGATCGGCTGCGGATCAGCGGCAGCGCGGTCGAGATCACGTCGCAGATGTAGTCGATGCGGCCGCCCATCAGGTCCTGCATCGCCGGCCCGGTGCCGCGATAGGGAACGTGGGTGACGTCGATGCCGATCGCGGCGTTGAGCAGCACGCAGGTCATGTGGGTCGCCGAGCCGGCGCCGGCCGAGCCGTATTGCATCTTCGCCTGATTGGCCTTGGCGTAGGCGATGAACTGCGCGAGCGTGTCGGCGGCGAGGTCGTTGCGCGTCACCAGCACCTTGGAGTTCTCGACGAACACCGCGACCGGGGTGAAGTCGGCCACCGCATCGTAGGGCGGCTTCTTGCTGAGCAGTTGGCTGTAGGTGTGGGTGCCGCTGTTGCCGATCAGGAACTGGTAACCGTCGGGCGGCGCCTTGGCGACGCGGCTCGCGCCGGTGGAGCCGCCGGCGCCGCCGATGTTCTCGACGATGATCTGCTGGCCGAGCGCCTCGCCCATGGGCGGCGCCAGTATCCGCGCGACCACGTCGATCGGGCCGCCGGCCGGGAAGGGCACCACCATGGTGACGGTGCGGGCGGGCCACTCCTGCGCGTCAACCGGATGGGCGCATGCCAGCACGAGCGCGAGCGCGGCGGCGACGAGCGTTCTCACCATGCTCTCCTCCCAGGGTTTGCGGGCGCTTGGCGTGCCTCTTGCAGGTTTCGCGCTATCTCTCCGCCGTCGTCCCCGCGAACGCGGGGACCCATATTCCAGAGCCGGTGGTTATGGGTCCCCGCTTGCGCAACCGAACTCGGGTTTACCCGAGTTCGGCCGCTTATGCTGGCCGAAGTCGGCTAAAGCCGACTTCGGCTGACGACAGCCCGTTAAGGCAGACTGCTCAATCCGCGCTCGCGCCGCTCGCCTTGATCGGGCCGGCCCAGCGCGCGATCTCGCTCGGCACGAACTTGGCGAGATATTCCGGGGTCCGGCGCTCGGGCGCCGGGATGGTCACGCCGATGCTCTTGTAGCGCTCGCGCACCGCCGGCGTCTCCACCGCCTCGTTCAAGGCCTTGGCCAGGCGCTGCACGATCGCAGCCGGCGTTCCCTTCGGAAACGACAGCGAAGCCCAGCTGCCGCAATCGAGCCCCGCGAGGCCGAGCTCCTGCGCGGTCGGGAGGTCGTCGAGACCGGGCGCGCGGTCGAGCCCGAGCGTGGCGATCGCCTTCACGGTGTTGCCTTGAATCTGCGGGAGCGCCGTCGAAATCTGCTCGGCGATGAAGTCGATGCGGCCGCCGATCAAATCCTGCATCGCCGGGCCGGAGCCGCGATAGGGCACGTGCGTGATCTTGGTGCCCATGGCCACGTCGAGCAGGATGGAGCAGACATGGATGCCGGAGCCGGCGCCGGCCGAGCCGTACTGCATCTTCGCCTGGTTGGCTTTGGCATAGGCGACGAATTCAGGCAGCGTGTTGGCCGGAAGATCCTTGCGCGTGATCAGCACCCGCGCGGAGTCCGCGAACAGGGCGACGTGCTCGAAGTCGGTCACCGCGTTGTAGAGCGGCTTCTTGTAGAGGGTCTGGTTGATGGCGAGCACGGCGCTGCCGGAGAGCAGGACGGTGTAGCCGTCGGGCGGCGACTTGGCGACGCGGCTCGCGCCGGTCATGCCGCCGGCGCCGCCGGCGTTCTCGACCACGACCTGCTGACCCAGGACTTCGCTCAAGCGCGCCGCCAGGATGCGCGCGATGGTGTCGACCGGGCCGCCGGCGGCATAGGGCACGATCAGGTTGATCGGCCGCGCCGGCCAGTCCTGCGCCTGCGCTGCTCCGGACGCGACCAGCAAAAACGCGATCGCGCTCGCGACGATCGTCCTCACCATGCCTTCCTCCCGCGGGTTTCTTACAGGTTTCGCACTGTCTTCTGCTGTCGTCCCCGCGAACGCGGGGACCCATATTCCAGAGCCGGTGGTTATGGGTCCCCGCTTACGCAACCGAACTCGGGTTTACCCGAGTTCGGCCGCTTATGCTGGCCGAAGTCGGCTAAAGCCGACTTCGGCTGACGACAGTCACGTAAACCACTCAATCCGCGCTGATGCCGGCCTCGCGGATCGGCTTCGCCCAGCGCTCGATCTCCTGCGGCAGGTACTTGGCGAGATATTCGCTGGTGCGACGTTCCGGCGGCACGATCTCGAGGCCGAGCTCCTCCAGCCGCTTGCGGATGGCGGGATCGTCGAGGGTGTCGCTCATCGCCTTGTTGAGCTTGGCCACGATCGGCGCCGGCGTGCCCTTCGGCAGGAAGAACGCGTTCCAGACGCCGCCTCGACGCCGGGCAGGCCCTGCTCGCCGGTGGTCGCGAGATCGGGAATGATCGGCACGCGCTTCTCCGCCATGACCGCGATGCCTTTCACCGCGCCCTGCTTGGCCTGCGCCGCGCCGCTCTGGATGGTGGCGCACATGTAGTCGACGCGGCCGCCGATCAGGTCCTGCATCACCGGTCCCTCGCCGCGGTAGGGCACGTGGGTGACGTTGGCGCCGATCGCCAGGTTGAACAGCACGCAGGGCAGATGCGTGCCGGAGCCGACGCCGGCCGAGCCGAACTGGGCGGTTGTCGCGTGCGCTTTCAGGTAGGCGATGAACTCCTTGCAGGCCGTTGGCCGGCAGATCCTTGCGCGCGATCAGGATGCGCGGCGATTCCGAAACCAGCCCGACCGGCGCGAAGTCGGTGGCGGCATTGTAGAGCGGCTTCTTGTAGAGGCTCTGGTTGTAGGCGTGGGTACCGGTATTGCCGATCAGGAAGGTGTAGCCGTCAGGCTCCGCCTTCGCCACCCGCGAGCCCCCGACCATCCCGGCGGCCGCGCCGACGTTCTCGATCACGATCGATTGCCCGAGCAGCTCGCTCATGCGCTGGGCCTGGATGCGCGCGCTCACGTCGATGCCGCCGCCGGCCGCGAACGGGACGATCAGCGTCATCGGCCGGGTCGGCCAGTCCTGTGCGGCGGCATTACCGCCGAGCGCGATCAGCGCCGCCGCGGCGGCCATCAACCTGTGGTGCATGCTGTTCTCCTTGTCCGCCGAACAGTCGCGCCCATCGCGCGCGCGATCAAGGCCTTCTTTGTCGCGGCGGCGCTCCCATGCAACGATGTAGGGTGGGTAAAATCGCTGGCTCACGAGTGTCGCTTGCGCGGGTAGCGCGCGCGATTTTGCCCACGCGGACGAGCGCGCGTGGGCATTGCGCCGCGCATCAAAGCGCGGATGCAAGAGCCTCTGTGAGCGCAATGCCCACCCTACCTCGCTTTCAGAATGCGGAGATCAGCGCTCCGGCCACGGCGCTGAGCACGACCACCAGCCAGGGCGGCGTCTGCCACATGAACAGCAGCAGGAATGCCGCGATCGCCAGCGCGAAATCCGCGGCGTCGGTGATGCCCACGGTCCAGACCGGCTGGTAGAGCGCGGCCAGCAGCAGCCCCACCACCGCGGCATTGACGCCGCGCAACGCGGCTTGCGCCAGCGGCCGTCGGCGCAGCTGCTCCCAGAACGGCAGCGCGCCGATGACGAGGAGGAACGAGGGCAGGAAGATCGCGACCAGACAGATGAGTCCTCCGAGCCAGCCGTTCGGTTGCGGGCCCATCACCGTGCCGAGATAGGCGGCGAAGGTGAACAGCGGTCCCGGCACCGCCTGCGCGGCGCCGTAGCCGGCGAGAAACGCATCGTTGCTGACCCAGCCCGGCGGCACCACCGAAGCCTGCAACAGCGGCAGCACCACGTGGCCGCCGCCGAAGACCAGCGAACCCGCGCGATAGAACGCATCGAAGATCGTCAGGCCTTGGCTGGGAACCGCCGTTGCCAGCAATGGAAGCCCAACCAGCAGCACGAAGAACAGAACCAGCGCAGCCGCGCCGGCGGGTTGGCTGATCGGATGCGGCATTGCCACATGATCGACCGGTGCCGCTTGGCGAAGCAGGACGAGGCCGGCAACAGCGCCGAGGACGATCGCACCGATTTGTCCCCACGCGGACGGGATCGCCAACACCAGCACGGCAGCGACAACGGCGAGAGTCGCACGCTCGCGATCGGGCGCCAGCGACCGCATCATCGAGAGCACCGCCTGCGCCACCACCGCCACGGCAACGACCTTGAGGCCGTGCAGCCAACCGCTGCCGAGGGCGCCGCCGAGCGCTTCGACGCCGTAGCCGAAGATGACGAGGGCAATAGCGGACGGCAGGGTAAACCCGGCCCACGCCGCGAGCGAACCGAGATAGCCGGCGCGCGACAGGCCGATGGCGATCCCGACTTGGCTGCTGGCCGGCCCGGGCAGGAACTGGCAGAGCGCGACGAGATCGGCGTAGGTCTTTTCCGCGAGCCATCGGCGCCGAACGACGAACTCGTCATGAAAGTAGCCGAGGTGCGCGATCGGACCGCCGAAGCTCGTGAGTCCGAGCCGCAGGAAGACGAGCAGAACCTCCCACGCCGAGCCGCGTCGGGCCTTTGAATCTGCGGCCGCTGTCATGGCTGGCCTTTCGTGCTCATTCCCGGTTGATCCGACGGGAAGGTCATTGACGTCGATATGCTGGGTCAAAAGGAGTAAGGCACGTCACGATGCCTGACGCTGGCCTCCCGGAACACGCTGGTGCCGCCATGACATGCCAAGCTCAGGCTCACGGGACAAGACCGGAAATGGCGGCTTGCACCGTTCCGGCTGGAGTTCGCCCGACGGGCTGGCGCAGGAGAAGCCGCATCGATGGCTGAGCCGGCGAGACAGCAATACTTTGCCGGGCTCTCGAGGAACACGTTCCTCCTGGCCTGCGCGAGCTTGTTCGCCGATATTTCGAGCGAAATGCTCTACCCGGTCCTGCCGGTTTTTCTGACGCAAGTATTGAACGCGAGCGGCAGCGTCGTGGGCCTCATCGACGGCGTTGCCCAGGCAACGCAGAACATCGTGCAGGGCTTTTCCGGCTGGTTGTCGGACAGGTTGCAGAAGCGCAAGCCGATCGCGCTTGCCGGCTACCTCCTGGCGGCGATCGCCAAGCCGCTGATGGGAGTTTCGACGTCGTGGCCGGGCGTGTTGGGCGGGCGTTTCCTCGACCGGCTCGGCGCCGGCGCCCGCTCCGCTCCTCGCGACGCCCTCGTCGCATCTTCGGCGGATGAGGAACATCGCGGCAAAGCCTTCGGGCTGGAGGGAATGGGCGACAATCTGGGGGCGTTTCTGGGACCGCTGCTCGCGGTGGGCCTGCTCATGGTG
Source organism: uncultured Alphaproteobacteria bacterium (assembly GCA_963712565.1). Lineage (GTDB taxonomy): Bacteria > Pseudomonadota > Alphaproteobacteria > Rhizobiales > Xanthobacteraceae > VAZQ01. The sequence continues at coordinate 345,198 of CAVQIP010000055.1, forward strand.
TGGCAGCTGGACATGCGCGTCATTTTCTACCTGGCTCTCGTCCCCGGGCTGCTCGCCGTGCTCATGATCATGCTGGTGACAGAACGGCCCGTGGCGGTCGCCGCGAAATCGAAGCTCGACGTCGGCCTGCGGCAGTTTCCCGAGGGCTATTGGAAATATCTGCTGGTGACCGCGCTGTTCGGGATCGGCAATTCCAGCAATGCGTTCCTGATCCTGCAGACGCAAGCCATCGGCGCCTCGCTGGAGACGACCATCCTCATCTATGCCGCCTTCAATCTGGTGGCCGCGCTGATCTCGTATCCGGCCGGATTTCTGTCCGACCGCTGGGGACGAAGGAACATCCTGCTCGCGTCGTTCGTGATCTTCTTCATCGCCTATCTGGGATTTGCGTTGACCGGGGATGTGCTCCTGATCGCGGCGCTGTTCGTTTTCTACGGCTTGTACCAAGGGATATTCCGCACCGTCGGCAAGGCCTTGGCGACGGATTTCGTGCCCGAGCACCTGCGCGCCAGCGGCGTCGGCTGGTACAACACCACCGTCGGCCTGCTTGGTCTGGTGGCAAGCATCGCCGCTGGATTGCTATGGGACCATGTCGGCCATGGCGCCGTGTTTGTCTACGGCGCGGTGTTCGCCGTGGTCGGGAGTGTGGCGCTGCTCGTGATGCTTCCGGCGAAACGAGGCGGTCCTGGCCGCCGAGGTCACGCGTAAACGGCGCGTCAAGCACGCCGTTGCCCTTGGACGCGCGGGCGGGAACGTGTAACGGGCGACAAGATCGACAGAGCTCCGCTCGCCGGACTGTTCACTTTCCCTCGATCGGTTTGTCCGCGGGAACCGACGCTAAGGGCAATCGGTTGTTTCGGCAACGCGCCGAGCGCGATGTCCGCCGGGGGACGCGGAAAGCGCGTCGAAGCCCCTCGCACAGGAGAGCGCCATGGCAACCGCGACCACCGAGCGCGACCCGCGCCATCACACCCAGAAAATGCAGAAGCGCCTGCAGGAGATCAAGGATCACCTGCGCGCAGACATCGAAAAGGTCGACGAGCCGCAGCTCAAGGCGATGTTCGAGACCGCGGCGGAGGTGCTGGGCGGCCTGATCAAGGCGTTTCGCGATTACGAGCAGAAGAACGAGAGCGCGTGGCGATGAAACCGAACAGGAGAAAGCGATGAGCCGTTCACTCGATTCCGAAAGGCGCCGCCTGATACGAACTGCCGGCGGTTTCGTTTTGCTGGGCGCGGGCCTGATAGCCGTGCGCGCTCCCGTCCTTGCCGCGGAGCGCAAGGGCGACAAGGACGACAGGCGCGATAAGGACGACAAGCACGACAAGGACGACAGGGACGAGGAGGTCACGCCGCCCGAGGATTTGATGCGCGAGCACGGCGTGCTCGATCGCGTGTTGCTGATCTACGAGGCGGGGATGGCGAAGTTTTCCGCCAACGAGGACTTCGATCCCGCCGTGCTCACCCGCTCGGCCGAGATCGTGCGCGACTTCATCGAGAACTATCACGAGAAATCGGAAGAGGAGCAGGTGTTTCCCCGCTTCCGGCAAGCCGGAAAGATGGTCGATCTGGTCGACACCCTCCTGGCGCAGCACCAGGCCGGCCGGCGCGTCACCGCCACCATTCTGCAATCCGCGCCCGGCAGCCGCAAGGACGGCGACGATCGCCGCCGGCTCGTCACCGCCATGCGCTCCTTCGTCGTCATGTACCGGCCGCATGCCGCGCGCGAGGATACCGACCTGTTCCCCAAGCTCAGGAGCCTGGTCTCGGCGAACGAGTACGACGCCATGGCCGAGGACTTCGAGAACAAGGAGCACCAGCTGTTCGGCGACGACGGCTTCGAGAAGATGGTCGAGCGGGTGGCGCAGCTCGAACGCGCGATCGGCATCCACGACTTGCGGCAATTCACGCCGCGCGGCACCTGAGGGCGTTCCGGTTTTCCGAATAGAACATGCGCAATCAGAAAACCTAAGGCGAGGACTCGTAAACGCGCAGATCGGAGGTCCGCTTTCCGGGGAAATCGGAAAACATTGGCTCGTCTTGAGCTTTACCGGTTTTGACTTCACAAGGGACCTCGGCCCCGCTAATCGGTTGCAAAATGCCCGCGATACCCGCTGACTAATCTGCGCCAATTCGGTATCGTCTAGTTCGGCCCTGGCTGACAGGGGACCGAATGCAACTGGATCAACTGAAACGACGCGAGTTCATCACGCTGCTCGGCGGCGCGACGGTCCTCTCGCCTGTTGCGAGCGTGGCGCAGCATGCGCCGAAGGTGCCGACGATCGGCGCGCTGGTTATTGGCAATGCCGATCCGGAAGAGTTTTGGCGAGTATTTCGGCAAGGGCTGCGAGATCTGGGGTACGTCGAAGGGAAAAACATTCGATTTGAGTTTCGATCGGCGGAAGGACAGATCAACCGGCTTCCCGAATTGGCTGCCGAGCTGGTCCGTCTCAAAGTCGATATCATCGTTACTTGGTTCACGCCCGCCACTCAGGCGGCAAAGCAAGCGACGCGCGAAATCCCAATCGTCATGGCGGACGCGGGAGATCCAGTCGGCACGGGCCTGGTCGCGAGCCTTCCGCGGCCGGGCGGAAACGTCACCGGGATCGCTGGTGTAACCGCGGAACTGTCCGGCAAATGCATCGAACTCATTCGGGAGATGTTACCCACGGCCCGCCGCGTGACCGCTCTGGCCAATGCGACCGATCCTTTCTCCAAACCTTTCCTCGAACAGATCCAACTTGCCGGCGAAGCCAGCGGAACTACGATCAACCCCGTCAGGGTCAGTAGCAGAGAGGAGTTCGAGGGGGCTTTCGCCGCGATGGAGAAGGAGCGGCCCGATGCCGTGATCGTTCAACCCAGCCTGCCGAGCAAACGCGCCGCCGAGCTGGCGCTCGAGCATCGTGTGCCGGCGGTTTCAGTGCCGCGGTGGTTCGCCGAGGAAGGCGGGCTGATGTCGTACTCCGCGAGATTTGCCGACCTGTATCGTAAGGCTGCCCTGTACGTCGACAAAATCCTGAAGGGCGCCCGGCCGGCAGACCTCCCAGTTGAGCAGCCAACCATATTCGAACTGGTCATCAATCTCAAAACCGCCAGGGCGCTCGGTTTGACCGTGCCGCCCGAACTCCTCGTGCGCGCCGACCAGGTGATCGAGTAGGCTCGTGTTTATTGCGGTGCGTTCGGTCGCTCTTGGCACTTTCGAGACATCCAGCGATGTCCGCTCTACGGCCGCTTTCGCGGGGTGAGTTCAACTGATCGATGCAACATCTTCTAATCTTACGGGATGGGGAGGTGTGCGATGGGGTTGCATGCACGGATATGGTTCACGGTGGCGCAGAAGGCTGAGCTCTGGGAGCGCTGGAAGAACGGGCAAAGTGCTGCGGCCATCTCGCGGGCGCTGGAGAGGAGGAACAAGACCGGCGTTGAACGGATCGTGGTACTCCATGGAGGGATCGCGCCGGCGCCGCGCCGGAGAGCCTTGGCAGCACTAAGGCTTGAGGAACGCGAAGAGATTTCCCGTGGCATTGCGGCGAGCTGGTCGATCCGGCGGATCGCCCAGGGCCTCGGACGGGCGCCATCGACAGTAAGTCGGGAGATCAGGCGCAACGGCGGCATTCAGGGCTATCGTGCAAACCAGGCCGATCGGCGTACCTGGGAGCGAGCGTTGCGCCCTAAGCCATGTCGTTTGGCGCTGCATAGGGAGCTACGATGGCGCGTGGCGCAGAAGCTCGCGCTGCAATGGTCGCCGGAACAGATCTCCGGCTGGCTGAAGCAGGAGTTCCCAACCGACCAAGGCATGCAGATATCTCACGAAGCGATCTATCGCAGTCTCTTCATTCAGACCCGCGGTGTGCTGAAGAAGGAGCTGGCGGCGCATTTGCGTACTGCGCGGCGGATGCGTCGCCCCAAGAGCCACAACACGAAGAGTGGACAGGGGCATATCGTCGATATGGTCTCCATCCGCGAGCGGCCTGCCGAGGTTGAGGATCGCGCCGTGCCGGGGCATTGGGAAGGAGACCTTCTTACCGGAGCGAACGACACGCACATAGCCACTCTCGTCGAGCGCAATACGCGCTTCACGATGCTCGTCAGGATTCCCCGCAAGGACACGACGACTGTTGTTGCTATGCTTGCCAAGCACATCCGCAAGCTACCTAAGGAGCTGCGACGCTCCCTGACGTGGGATCAAGGCAAAGAGATGCATGCCCATAAGCGCTTCACGGTTGCCACCGACGTCCAGGTCTACTTCTGTGAGCCGCGCAGCCCCTGGCAGCGCGGCTCAAACGAGAACACCAACGGCCTGCTGCGTCAGTACTTCCCAAGAGGAACCGACTTCTCGCGCATCTCTCAGAGTTACCTGAATGCGATTGCCCTGCGACTCAATCAACGTCCGCGAAAGACCTTGGGCTTCGAAACGCCAGCCGATAGACTACAAGCGGTGTTGCACTGACCGATTGAACCCACACGGGCAAAGCGGACATCGAGCAGACAGCGCCGAATGACCGAGTCTGACCCTGGCTGTGTGAAAACGCCTCGCTGTGCGATTCTCGCGAAAATGATTCGCGGGAGCATCGGATGAGGCGCTTCGTTGAGGGGGTGGATCGCGGGCAAGCCACGCTCTTCCCTCAATGCCTGGAAGATTGGATTTGCGAGGATAATCCAGTTCGCGCGGTCGATGTCTTTGTCGAAGGGCTCGATCTTGCGGAGCTCGGGTTCGCTGGGGTCGATCCCGAGGCTACCGGACGGCCTGCATATCATCCATCGGTACTGCTGAAGCTCTACATCTACGGCTACCTCAATCGGGTTCAGTCGAGCCGCCGGCTTGAGCGTGAAGCCGGGCGCAATGTCGAGGTGATGTGGCTGACGGGCCGGCTGGTTCCCGACCACAAGACGATTGCTGATTTCCGCAAGGATAACGGGCGTGCGATCCGCAAGGTGTGTGCGCGGTTTGTCGCGCTGTGCCGGGAGCTTGGCCTGCTGGCGACGGCGAGCGTCTCCATCGATGGCAGCAAGTTCAAGGCGGTGAACACCCGCGACAAGAACTTCACGCGAGCGAAGATGGAGCGCCGGCTGGTGCAGATCGAGGAGAGCGTGGCGCGGTATCTGAGCCAGCTCGACACTGCCGACCGGCAGGAGCCGTCGGAAGCACTGGCGGCCAAAACGGCGCATCTGAAGGAGAAGATTGCCAAGCTTGCGAGCGAGGTTGAGCGATTGAAAGCGCTCGAGAAGGAGATGATGGGCCTCGCCCGATCAACGGATCTCGCTGACCGATCCTGATTCACGGTCGATGGCCACCAGTGGCCGCGGCTCCGGCGTTGTCGGCTACAACGTCCAGGTGGCCGTGGATACCGAGCATCATCTGATCGTCACGCACGAGGTGACGAATACCGGCTCGGATCGCTCACAACTTGCCAACATCGCGATGCAGGCCAAGGAGGTTCTCGGCACTGAGCATCTCGAGGTGGTCGCCGATCGCGGCTACTACAACAGCCCCGAGATTCTGGCCTGCGAACAAGCCAACATTACCGTGACGCTGCCGAAGCCGATGACCTCGGGTGCGAAGGCGGACGGCCGCTTCGGCAAGCAGGACTTCGTCTACAGCGCCGCTGAGGATGTCTATCGCTGCCCCGCCGGCGAGAAGCTGACCTATCGTTATACGAACGAAGAAGACGGCAAAATGCTACGCCGCTACTGGACGACGGCATGCCCACGCTGCCCGCTCAAGTCTCAGTGTACGACGGGAGGGGAACGGCGCATCACGCGATGGGAGCACGAGCACCTGCTCGAAGCCGTGCAGCAGCGTCTCGATGCCAATCCGCAAGCAATGCGCCAGCGTCGTGAGACGGTCGAGCATCCCTTCGCGACACTGAAGATGCGGATGGGGGCGAACCACTTTCTGATGAAGCGCTTGCCGAAAGTCGCAACCGAAATGGCCCTGCACGTAGTCGCCTACAATCTCACGCGGGTCATGAATATCATTGGTGTGCAACAGCTCCTGGTGGCGATGCGGGCATGCCTTGGTTGCCGTTCCAGGGGCAGCCCGGCATTCGCCTGAGCGGCTAACCCGGCAAACTCGTCCACTAGAAGCAGCGGTTAGCCTCCCGCTATCGTCGCTCGAAGGCGGAGGAATCTGATACCTCCACGACCGGTCTAAGCTCACTTGTTCTGATCAGCAGACCAACCCCAGTCTCGCGGCTGAAATCGCTCCGTGCTAGTCCTGCAGCCAGTGCGTTTTCGCACAACCAAGACCCGGAGCCGACATGGGACGGCTCGGAATCTCGCAGTGCAGCGGTCTGCTGCCGTATCGGTTTGTGCTGTCGGCTGGGCGCCGTCAGGACGAGATGCTCTTCCCCGGCTTATTGCGGTCCGAAACGAAGCGCGGCCATGATCCCCACCAAGCGAACGGAGCGGAGTGCCCGCCAATTATGCGACTCAGGAGTTAATTCGCTCACTCACCCCTTCTTGAATATCAGGTCCAGATATTCATCAAAAAATCCGGTGTGGATGTCAGGTACAATCCGTTGCATGATCGCCTTGAACTCGCTCCCTAGCGCGCTAGTTCCTCGTGGATATTTTCCGAACTCCTCTAGGCTGCTAATGACGTTGAGCGTGCTGACCGGAGCGATAGCAAGATCGATTTCGTGGAAACTCATGCCTCGCCCGCGGCGAAGAAAGTGTTGCTTCGTTTCTGGAAAATAATCGTGGTACAATTCACGGAAGTTTTCTCGTTTACTCATCTTGGAATAATAGAAAGCAAGTTCATTCGGTAACCAGTGAAGTAGCGGGAGACGGGACGTGTGCTCATCGTAGAACCAAAGGCGGTTGGGTGTTTCGATAATCGCAAGCAAGCCGTTCGATGGTAGTAAATCCCATGCCTGCCGAAGCGACTCTAATCGTTCCTTAATTGTCATGTGCTCAAGGCAAGCAAAGAAGATAATCAGATCAAACGATCTGGCCTGAAAGGTTCCCGCTAGCTGCCGCCCGTTCAGCGGCATAAAGGACGCTTTGAGGCCGTAGGCAGTGCACCGGTCTCGCGCAACTATTAGTGCGCCTTCGTCTATATCAATCCCAGTGACGATAGCTCCCTGCTCTGCAAGAGCAACAGTTGATGACCCTGTTCCACATCCGATTTCCAAAATGCGCGCTCCACGAAGGGAATGCGCATTATCAAGCCAGGGAATGATGCGACCCCGGTCATCGTTCAGGCGATTGTGAAGGTGGTCAGCAAGATCTGCTCTGTACCCCTCTACGGAATAGGTAGTTTCTGATCTCCATCCCTTATGATAGTTCGCTCGGATCGAGGTCTCTATTTGATTAGCAGACTCGGCAGAAATCATTCTATGGTTGCAACGTAAGCGCTCAGGTATTTGCACGCTTTGGTTCTCGAAATTTGGCTACCGCGCGCGGCGGATCGGTGGACTTGCGGGCATGGAGAGTGCTGTGTTTTAAGATCGGACACAACACCCACGATCAATATGACGGCCGCCCCCGCCGGCAAGCTGCCCCGACGAGGTGGATCGAATATAGATGCCGTTGTTGCACCGCAAAGAGACCGGTTATGGCACGAAGCCGACCTTGCGGTACGTCTGCTCTGATGTCTGCTTACAGAGGGTAGAGCGGAAATCTTATGCTCGCGTCGAGCCTTTCCGGTTCTGACCCTGAGTCGGGCATCGCCGAAGACCAAGTCTGACTGGCGTAAATCTCAGTACCGACGAGATTGAGTCTCAACGCGGTTCACTACATCGACAGGCCATACGAAGGTGAGATCGTGGCGTTGAAAGGAAAGCGCATCGATGCACTGGTTACGCCTAATCATCGCATGATTGCCGTGTCGCGGCGTACAGGCAGACGAACCCTGTGCAGAGGCGGTGTCGCGCGCCACCGGTCCGTAGTTTAAAGCGTTTCAGTGTCACATCGCTTCGCAATCACTGCAAGCGAGGTCACATTGGAATCGAGTTTCGTCGGCCAAGGCAACGGTCCAAGTGGAATGACTTTGATAGCAACGCCGGTCGAATACAGTTTCTTGGTAGCGATGAACGGACCGGAAATCACTGACCCGTCCGACCAAAGAGGGCGGCCGTCTGGAAAATAGTCATGGAGGACGATCAAGCCATTCTCGTTGATGACATCCAAGGAGCTGATAATCTCTTCGTAAACCGTTTTGGCAATGTGATCACCATCGATGAATATGAAATCGAACGTCTCTTTGTTGCTCGCGAAAAAATGTCTGGAATTGTCCATAACGAAAGTGACCTCAATTGTTCCGTTCAATTCATCGATCATCTGTTTCGGAGACTTCGCCAATCCCCCCTGCCTCCAAAAGGAATGGGGACTGTCATTTACGTCCTGAATATCCACGGTTACCAAGCGGGAATGACCCCGCGCGCCGCTTGTGAGCGCTGCTCCGATATGAACCGTGGACGCGCCGACATGGGTCCCGATTTCCAGCACTCTCGCCGGCCGAAAGGCCTGAACAAGATAGAAAAGTGCCCTACGGTCCCCTGGATTTACGCCGCCTGTCTTGCCATCTTCAATCTGGCATAGCTCAGAGAGTCTTGACGAACACGCATTCCACTCTTCACCGATATCCGCGGAATTGAGGATGGTTTTCAGGTCATCGAGCGTCAATGACATCAAATTCCGAGCGCCTCGGGTCCCTTTGCGAATTCGCTGCAAGAGCTTTCGCATCATGATGGTCTAGTCGATCGAACGGATCTACTGCACTACGGTGAAAGTTGACCTTTGGCCGTTCAACGCTTGGCGGGTACATAAATAGCGAATTCGGCCGGGCTCACCAATACAGGATGACGCCCCAGGCAACGGGTCGAGCGACACTTCGCCAATCTGATGATTGCGGCGGATGACCAGCAATTCTTGTTCGGGTGCGGGGTTCCACCGAGGCGGATAACGAAGCGCGCGAGTCTCGGCGTGAACCTCAAGACGGCGAAGGCCCTCGGCCTCGAAGTTCCACCCACCCCGCTCGCCATTGCCGACGAAGTGAGCGCATGTCGCATATACCGAAATGCTCGGATATCGTCCCAAGTCTTTGTCATGGGGCTCCTCTTCAACCTACCGACACCAACTCAGGATCAGATTTCATCAGCAGCAGGCTCCAATGGTGCCTGCGGCAACACCTTCATGATTGGGCTTCATTGGGGCCGCTTCATTGTTGGCTGACCAACAGCCGAACGACCAGGGCGAACGCTCTCAACAGCTTCAGCGGCTCCAAGGCATCAATTCAGGCCACCAGACGAGCCCAACGACGAAGCCGGCGACGACCAATGCGATCAGGAAGACGCACGTGAGCATGATCCGGGCTGCCGTCGGGTCAGGTTCTGTGGGTGTCAGCATTATGTCACCTTATACCGGGTGGACATTTTGGTTTCTACTAGGCCCGCTCCCGGCAAGCCTTCGGCCCCTCACCGCTTCACTGGGCGGCGGCCGCGCCTGCCTCGAAAGGGCGGTCACTCGATAGCCGGCTGATGGTTGACTGGCTCACGCCGTAAGATCTCGCGAGATCGGCCTGCACCTCGCCATCCGCGAGGCGCTGCATAGCCTCCTGCCGCTGATGCGACGTCAGACTACGCGGACGACCAAACCTCACCCCGCGGGCTTTCGCGTGAGCACCTCGGTGGCGTGAACGATCTCTTGCTGGCCCAGGCGACCTTCGCCGCTGCGGTCAAACGCTGGCCTGACGCGCAACGGCGCGCGCATCATTCCACCCCTTGCAGCGCCCGACCTGCTGTTGGCCGGGGCGCCTCGCCCGACGCGTTAGAAGCTCGTCGTCATGCGATGCCTCATATTCGCCTTATCCGGGACCGATGAACTTTTTTTTCATCGCGGGGAAGACGGGGGAGTGGATGAAGGCGGTCTCGCTTGGAGTCGTCCTGGCCATCACGGCCACCTTGGCGCACGCAGAAGACATGGCGGAGATGATCTCGCGGTACCGACGCGAGCACGGCCTGTCTGCCGTCAAGACCGACCCGCATCTCACGGCGATCGCTGAGCGACAGGCAAAGGCGATGGCCAAGTCCGGCATCATGGATCACAGCGTAGCCGGCTCGTTTTCGTCCCGTATCTCGGGCGCGCACACGGGCGGAGCAGCGGAGAACATCGCGGCCGGCACCAAGACATGGGCCGAGACGTTCCGCTCCTGGCAGAAATCACCGGGCCACAATGCAAATCTGTTGCAAGCCCGTGCCGACAGCGTCGGAGTCGCCGTCGCCCGCAACGAACAGACCCGTTACAAGACGTACTGGGCGATGGTGATCGCGGACAAGTCACCGAAAAAGAAGGACCGCAAGGTCACGGCACAAGAGAAAAATGTGGAGCGCCGCGAGAGTTCAGTAAACTCTGAAAACCCGCTCACCACGGTGAAGAATTTCGTCTGCAAGTATCTGTGCTGATAGCCGAGGCGTCGGCGTCTTTTTGCGGGTTGACAACACGGCGTCTCACCGCCGGCCCCTCACCGCTTCACTGGGCGTCTTTTGGCGTTAGAGCTTGAGCAATTCCGTGCTAGGATTTTGCCGGACTAATGGGAAGATCGCGGATGCCAATCTTCGTGGACCGCCACGATGTGGTCGAATTTTCTGCGGAGGAAGTTGCCAAACTGCACGTCAAGGACTTGGAAGTCCAAGGCAAATACGGAGTGAAGTTCTTGACGTATTGGTACGATGCTGAACGTCGAACGACATTCTGTCTTGTGGATGCACCAGACAAGGAGACAGCCGACAAGGTCCATGCAGAGGCCCACGGACACGTGGCCAACGAAATGATCGCCGTGGATCTGTCGGCCGTCGAAGCTTTTCTCGGTCGCATCCAGGATCCGCCCTCGGCAAAAACGATGCCGATCGACGATTCAGCCTTCCGCGCCATCATGTTCACGGACATGGTCGGTTCGACCGAGATGACGGCGCAACTCGGCGATACGATGGCGGTGGAACTGCTCAGGGCTCACGACGCGATCATCCGGCGGTGTTTGGAACACCATCGCGGCTCCGAGGTAAAACACCTGGGCGACGGCATTATGGCGTCGTTTGTCGATGCCCCGGCTTCCGTCGCGTGTGCAATTGAGATTCAGGAGGAACTCGTATCATATAACGAAGCCAGCGAGACCCCGATCCGTGTAAGGATCGGTATACATGCCGGCGAACCCGTCGAGGAAAACGACGATCTTTTTGGTTCGGCGGTGCAAATGGCGGCGCGAATCTGTGATATTGCCCAAGCAGACGCGATCCTTGTATCTCGTGAGGTCAGGGATGCGTGTGCTGGTGTCGATCTGAGGTTTGCGCCAGCGGGCTCCGAAAAGCTGAAGGGATTTTCAGAACCGGTTCAGCTCTTTTCCCCGGCCATTGATACGGGCATCGCTTGCTGAACAGCGCGAGAACATCGTCGGCGCGAATGTCCGAATGTGGCACGAATGAGAAGTGCCGCCACGTCCGCTTTGCCGCCGCTATTGGAGGATGAACGGACGTAACGCGGACATCGCCGAAACGATGTGAATGACCCAACTGCGACATCGGACGCCATTCATCGAGCGCGGGCTCGTTCCGGTGGTGAGCACGCCCGACGAGTTCGCGCGCTTCATCAAGGACGGCCGCGCAGTTGCGTCGAGACCGTCAAGACATCCGGCGCTCGACCGCAATAGCTGCTCAGGAGCGCTTCATCAGGATGTCGGCCAGCCACTCCGGCTGATCGATCATCACGTCGTGGTGCGAGTTCTCCACCACATAGGTGGTCCATGACGGATCGGCCTTGCATTCCGCGTACGCTCTGTCGAACGAGGCTTGCGGATATTTCGGCGCGCGGATGAAGGTCTTCTTTGCCACCTTTTGCAGTGCCCCGGTCAGCTTGATGGCGTTGTCCGTAATGGAGTTCGGCTGCGCCGTCAGCTTGGAGTCCATCCACTCGTAGTCTTTCTCGCTGATCGAGTACTGGCTCGCTTTGGGCGGTTTGCGGCCGGGCTCGCCTTTGGCCATGGCTTCGACCAATGCTTTACGGCTAAACTCCGATATCATGTCGGTGCTGCGCTCGCCGTCCTTCGGGATGAAGGCGTCGAGCCAGACGATCGACGCCACCCGGTCGCCGATCTGCTCCAGCGCGCCGGACGCCGGCCAGCCGCCGTAGGAATGCGGCACCAGGCAGGCATCCTTGATCTCTTCCCATTTGAACAGGTTGGAGATGTCGGCGATGTGAGTGTCGAGCCTCAGGTTCATGCTCAAAAGATGCGAGCGGTCGGCGAGGCCGGTCAGCGACGGCGCGTAGACCTTGTGGCCGCGCTGCTCCAAAATGTCGACGACCTTCCGCCAGCACCAGCCGCCATGATAGGCGCCGTGAATGAGCACGAAGGTCTTGCGCGCGCCGGCTTGCGCCAGCGCGTCGCTGCCGCCGAGCGCCGCCGCGCCGACACCGAGCGCCGCGCCGCCAAGCGCCGCGCGTCGCGTGACCGAGCCGATATCCGACATGAAATCCTCCCTGAATCGCGATCGCGTTTCGCCGGATCGCCGGTGGATTATACCTGGATTCCCCGGATGAGTTTCCCTGCCTGGTTACCCTTCGGCTCGGCGGTCGCGCGGAGACGGCTCGAACAATTCGGTCGGGTTGCCGGAGGGATCCTCGATCAGGATCTGATGATCATGGTTCACTCGCACAATGAGCATACATCTGCATTCGACATGGAGGTCGATAGCCGCGCGTCAATCCGCCTGCCGGGGCAATTCGAACGGCCTATACCAACTGCGGCCCAGACCGGCTTACTCTGACCGTCACCCTGAGGTGGCCGCCGAAGGCGGCCCTCGAAGGGCGACGGCCCGGCTGTCGCTGCGAGTGCGGGGGCCGTTCATCCTTCGAGGCTCGCACGCAGCCAAGCTTGCGCAGGCTGCGTAAACTTGCCTGCGGTGCTCGCGCCTCAGGATGACGGATCAAAACATTAGAGCCGTTGACAAGTTCCCGCCGCGATCGTCAGCGCCGTCCGAACAGCCGCTCGATGTCGGCGAGCTTGAGCTCCACGTAGGTCGGCCGGCCGTGGTTGCACTGGCCGGAATTGGGCGTCGCCTCCATCTCGCGCAGCAGCGCGTTCATCTCCTCGGGCTTGAGGCGGCGGCCGGCGCGCACCGAGCCGTGGCAGGCCATGGTGGCGGCGACGTGCATCGAGGCGGCGCTCGAGCGGCAGCGCCTCGTCCCATTCCGCCATGTGCTCGGCGAGATCGCGCACCAGCGCGCGGGCGTCGATCTCGCCGAGCAGCGACGGGGTCTCGCGCACCGCGACCGCGCCCGGCCCGAACGGCTCGAGCGCGAGCCCGTAGCGCGCGAGCTCGTCGGCGCGCGCGAGCGAGGCGCTCGACGTCGGCCTCGTCGAGCTCGACGATCTCGGGGATCAGCAGGATCTGGCGCGCGACGCCGGTCGCTGTCGAGCGCCGCCTTCAGGCGCTCGTAGACGATGCGCTCGTGCGCGGCGTGCTGGTCGACGATGACGATGCCGTCGCGCGGTCTGCGCCACGATGTAGGTCTCGTGCACCTGCGCGCGCGCGGCGCCGAGCGGCCGGTCGAGCAGGTCGGGCGCCGGCTCGGCGACGTCGACGCGCGCGTCGGCGGACGGCGCGCCGACGTCGAAGGCCGCCTGCGCGGCCTCGGCGAAGCCGGGCGCGGCGCTGCCGCGCCGGCATCGGCGAAGCCGCGCGGATCGCGGCCGCGCCGGCGAGCGCCGCCAGTCCCAGCCGCCGCGCGCCGCGGCGCGGCACGGGCCGGAACGCCGCGATGGTGGCGCTGCCGCCGGTGGTCGCGGCGCGCTGGCCCTCGCGCGCGAGCGCCTCCTGCAGCGCGCGGATCAGCAGCGCGCGCACGAGGCCGGGATCGCGGAAGCGCACCTCGGCCTTGGCCGGATGCACGTTGACGTCGACCTCGCGCGGATCGAGCGTGACGAACAGCGCCACGATCGGATGGCGGTCGCGCGGCAGGTAGTCGGCATAGGCGCGCGCGCACCACGCCGATCAGGAGCTTGTCGCGCACCGGCCGGCCGTTGACGAAGAGATACTGGCCGAGCGAATTGGCGCGCGTGAGCGTCGGCAGCGCGGCGAAGCCCTCGACCGCGAGCGCCGTCGCGCCCGCCGCGCATCTCGACCGCATTGGCGCGGAACTCGGCGCCCAGAATGTCGGCGAGCCGCGCCAGCCGCCCGGGCGCGCCGGGCAGCGCCGCCGCCCAGGTCACCGGCGCGCGCTCCTCGCCCGCGAGCGTGAAGGCGACGTCGGGCCGGCTCATGGCGAGGCGGCGCACCACCTCGCGGATCGCCTCGCCCTCGGCTGCGGTCGCTCTTGAGGAACTTGAGCCGCGCCGGCGTCGCGTAGAACAGGTCGCGCACCTCGACCCGGGTGCCCGCGCCGAGCGCCGCCGGCTTGACCGCGCGACTTCTCGCCGCCGTCGACCGCGATCGCCCAGGCGTGCGGCTCGCTCGGCGTGGCGCGTGGTGATCGAAAGCCGCGCCACCGCGCCGATCGACGGCAGCGCCTCGCCGCGGAAGCCGAGCGTGCGGATGTCGAGGAGGTCGTCGTCCGGCAGCTTCGAGGTGGCGTGGCGCTCGACCGCGAGCGCGAGGTCGTCGCGCGTCATGCCGGCGCCGTCGTCGCTGACGCGGATGAGCCGGCGCCCGCCGCCGTCGGTCACGACCTCGATGCGCGCGCGCGCCGGCGTCGAGCGCGTTCTCGACCAGCTCCTTGACCACGCTCGCCGGCCGCTCGACCACCTCGCCCGCGGCGATGCGGTTGACGATCGCCTTCGGAGAGCTGGCGGACGGGCATCCGTGGTCCTTGCGGCCGAATCGGCTGGTTACCAAATCAAGTTTACACCGCCGCCGCCTCGCGCGGTGCGACCTGTGTCCGTCATGCCATGCCACGGAAGATTTCAGAATGGCGATGATCCGAGCCACAGGCGCGGCGCCCCGCCTTTGCGCCCGCTCCCCGACAGCAGGCTCTCTCTCGACGCGGTGGTGATCGCCGGCGGGCTTATCATGCTCTACGGCGTTTCACACGCTGACCGTACGCATCGACGCTTCAAAACCGATAGTTGATGCCGCCCTTCGCGAGCTGAACCTGCTGGATTTGATCGAAGGTAAACACCACACCGCCCGGCGAGACAAAGTTGAGGCGTTCAGTCCCAAGATCGATGTAGTCATATTCGACCTTGATCGACCAGTGTGCGGTCAGTGCGTACTCGATGCCGCCACCCACGATCCAGCCCCATCGAGTGCTGGTGGGCGTTGCCGACAACACGCCCGGCACATTGACGACGTATTTGTCGTGCGCCACCGCCGCACCGCCCTTTACGAAGAAAAGCGTGCGATCCATTGCGTAACCGAGGCGCCCGGAAAGCAACGCGAGCGATTGGACGTGCACGCCAAGCTGACCGGCACATCCGAAATTCTGGAATCCAAGCGGGACGCAGCCACCGCCAAATCCGCAACCAAAGTTTTGGAAGCCTCCGCACTGCTGCCCAAGGCACCCAAAATTCTGGAAGCCTCCGCAGAACCCTCCAAGAACGCCACGCCTGACAAGTCTCGCCGAGGCCGGCGCTATCGATTTGGACCGTCGCTTCATTGGCATCCGCGACCTTGCGATCCTCAGGCGGTTCTTCGAAGCCAAGTAGGACATTTTTCTATCGTGATCGCTTTCCTGGCGCGTTGCTCCGCGCCCGCGCGCCGACGGCGCGCGTAACATTTGTGACAGACCTCCGTCTCCGAGGGGGCTAGGCCTGCTGCCGACGATAGCCCTAGCAATGGCGGAGGCAGCCATGTCATTGGAAACATTTCTTCTCGGTCACGAATCGGTGATCCGTTTTGGGTTCTTTCTCGGCACATTCGCGCTCATGGCGCTGTGGGAGGTTCTTGCCCCATTGCGGATGCCGGGCACCTCGAAGGCGGTTCGTTGGCCCAACCATGTGATGCTCGCCGCGATGAATATCGGCCTTGTCCGGGTGCTGTTCCCGTTGGCCGCGGTAGCGCTCGCAGTGTACGCCGGCGAACGCGGCATCGGACTCTTCAACATCATCCCGATCCCGTACCTGTTGGCGTTTGTCGGGTCGCTGCTAGCGCTCGATCTGGCGATCTACTTGTTCCATCTGCTGTTTCACGCCGTGCCGGCGCTGTGGCGCGTGCACCGGGTACATCACGCGGACCTCGACATCGACGTCAGCACCGGGGTGCGATTTCATCCGATCCAGATGATGTTGTCCGTAAGCATCAAGTCCATCGTCATCTTGCTACTGGGCCCCCCGGCACTGTCGGTGTTGACCTTCGAAGTCCTGTCGCATGCGATTACGCTGTTCAACCACGGGAATGTGAGGATTCCTGCTGCGCTGGACCGCGTGCTGCGCTGGTTCGTCGTGACTCCCGACATGCACCGCATCCACCACTCGATTCATATTGCCGAAACCGATAGCAACTTCGGCTTTGTTCTGCCTTGGTGGGACCGAATGTTCGGCACCTACCGTGCCGAACCCGCGGGCGGCCAGGTGCGGATGGTGGTTGGCATCGAGTCGTTTCGGACGGATCGCGACCTCTGGCTCGACCGCCTGGTGCTCAATCCGGTCGTCGATGAGCGCGGTTCTCAGCCCATGAGCCCGAGTCAAAATCCGGGGTGATCGTTGGCGCGTGGCTGCCGCGCACGAACTGCTCCGATCCCGCACGTGATCGTTGTAAAGCCGAGGTTGGTTGTTTCGGAACGCGGCATTGCGATCCATCCGCCGAGCGCGAGCACGTTGACGGTTCAACCCCTTCTGGTCGTATGCCTGGGCCCGCCCACGCTGGGGGTAACCGATGATGCAGGGATCGAACGCTTTGCCTACGTCTTGACTACGCTATTGACTACGTAACGTGGTCATGCTAGAAGAGCCGAATCTGCCCTTATTGGCTGTAGCGCCCCGGCAGCTCGGGGTGGCCCGAGTTGCGGCGCTCTTTGAGGTGGCCGAAGCCGGATGAATCCGATTTCGACTGCGCGCGAAGGAGCGCGCGAGCGGCGACGGCGCCGCAGGGGCTCGCGGATGAGCACGATTCCGAATGCCACTACCGCTGCGGCGCGCCCCGCTCCGTTGTTATTCGTTGTTATTTTCAGTCGCCCCAGCGCCGAAACGCAGGCAAACCGGGCCTTTCCTGCGCCGGCCCCTTGTTATTTCCTTGTTGTTTACAATGGCCGCGGCTGTGGAGTGCACCCTTCGGGTGAGACACGAAACTAGGGACTGATTGCGTCGGTCGCAGCTGGTGGCGTGGGCGAAGCTGCCGAGGAGCGGCTGCGGGCCTACTCGACGCTCGGCTTTTGCTGGCGCAAGCCCTTGATCGAGGCACGGTGCTTCTTGGATTGCAGCCGGCGCTCGCGCGCGCCGGCGGTCGGCCTGGTCGCCCGGCGCGGGACCGGCGCGACCGCGGCGCGCCGGATCAAGTCGACGAGGCGCTCGAGCGCGTCCGCCCGGTTGCGCTCCTGGGTGCGATGGCGTTGCGCCGCGATCACCAGCACGCCCGTGCGCGTGAGCCGCTTGCCGGCGAGGCGTTCGAGCCGCGCGCGCACATCCTCGGGCAGGCTCGGCGAGCGGCGCACGTCGAAGCGCAGCTGCACGGCGCTGGCGAGCTTGTTGACGTTCTGCCCGCCGGGGCCGGAGGCGCGGATGAAGCGCTCCTCGAGCTCGTTTTCGCCGATGCTGATCGCCGCAGTGATGCGGATCATGGCCGACCTGTCATGGCCGCGCCGCGGCGACCGCCGTCGCGTCGGCGCAGCCACCCTTACCCAGCAACGCGGAGAGTCCCGAAAACTGACGGCCGCGGTTCAGGGCCCGCGCACTGCGGCCGGTTGGCGCGGCTTGGCGGGCTGACCCGCCGAGGCGCCGAACTCGCCGCCGTCGGTGGAAACGACGCCCTCCGGGCGGCCGACGACGACCATGAGCAGACCCTCGTCGAGCAGGCGCTTGGCCACGCGCTTGGCGTCGGCGAGCGTCACGGCATCGATCAGGGCGGGACGGCGCTCGATATAGTCGATGCCGAGATTGTCGAGCTGCATCTGCACCAGCTGGCTGGCGATCCGGTTCGAGGTGTCGAGGCCGAGCGCGAACGAGCCCTTGAGATAGGTCTTGGCCTTGACGAACTCCTCCTCGGTCGGTCCCTCCTCGGCGATCCGCCGGATCTCGTGCTCGACGATCTCGATGGTCTGGCCGGTGGCGTCGGCGCGGGTGGCGGTGTGGCCGAGCAGCAGCGCGGTTCGGTTGAGCCAGACCAGGCTGTCGGAGATGCCGTAGGCGAGGCCCCGCTTCTCGCGCACCTCGCGATAGAGCCGCGAGGAGAACGAGCCGCCGCCGAGGATGTGATTGACGATATAGGCCGCCATGAAGTCGGGATCGCTGCGGCCAATCCCCGGCCCGCCGAAATTCACCACCGCCTGCGGTACATCGAGATGGATCACGATGCGGTGGCCGAGACCCTGCGGCACGACCGCCGCGACCGGCGTGAGCTCGGCCTTGGCCGGCAGCGCGCCGAAGGTGCGATCGAGGAGCTTGCCGGCGGTCTCGGCATCGATATCGCCGACCACGGCGATCTTGAGCGTATCGCGCGCCAGCACGTGCCGGGTGTAGGCCTTCAGATCGTCGACGGTGATGCGCGGCAGCGATTCCAGCGTGCCGCTCACCGGCTCCCCGTAGGGGTGATTGGGAAACGCGGTCGCCCACCAACGGCGGCTCGCCATGTCGTTGGGGCTCATGCTGTCGCGCCGCAGCCGCGCGACGATCTGCGCGCGTATGCGCTCCACGTCCGCCGCGTCGAACCGCGGTTCGCTCAGCGCGAGCCGCAGATAGTCGAACGCTTCGTCGCGATGGTCCTTGAGGGTGCGCAACGTGCCGCGCAGATAGTCGCGTCCGGCGCGGAAGCTGAGCTCGACCGCCCGGCGTTCGAGCCGGTCGTGGAACGCCGCGGCATCGAAGGGTCCGGCGCCCTCGTCGAGCAGGCTGGTCGCCATGCTGGCGACGCCGGGCTTGCCCGCGGGGTCCTGGTCGGCGCTGCCGAGGAAGGCGAATTCGACGGCGATCAGGGGCAGCGCGCTGTCGTGCACCAGCCAAGCTTCGATGCCGCCCGGGCTCACCACCCGCTGGATGGTCATCGCCCCGGCGGGGGAGGCCGCCAGAACCAGCATCGCCACCGGCGCCGCGAGCCAGCGCAACGCGGCGGCGGCGAGGGCGATCAGGGCGCGCCCGCCGGTGCGGTCGACGACTGCGGAAGCGCTCACGAGCGTTTCTCCTCGGGCCGGTTGTCCTTGACCAGGTAGCCGGTGACCGAGCGGCGCTTGTCGAGCCAGCGGCGCGCGGCCTCGTGCACGGCATCGGCGGTGATGACGCGGATGCGGTCGGGCCAGGTGCGGACCTGCTCGACGGTCGCACCGGTCGCCAGCGCCGCGCCGTACCACTGCGCCATCATGCGCTGATTGTCGTTGGCATAGACGGCATCGGCGATCATGCGGCTCTTGGAACGTTCCAGCTCCTCGGCAGTCACGCCGTTCTCGACGATGTCGGCGAGGACGGCGTCGAGCGCCTCCTCGATCTGCGGCAGGCTCGTTCCGGGCTTCGGAGTTGCGTAGAGGTGCAAGCGCGTGCTGTCGAGCGAGGTGCCGTCGTAGCTCGCGCCCGCGTTCACGGCGATGCCCTGGTCGACCACCAGTTTCCGATAGAGCCGGCTGTTCGCGCCGTGGCCCATGATATGGGCGAGCAGGTCGAGCGCTTCGCTCTCGCCTGGCCGCGCGCTCTTGCTCGAGGGCACGAGATAGTAGCGGCTGAGACTCGGCTGGGTGACGCGAGGATCGGTCAGCGTCACGGTGCGCGCCGCCTGCTGCACCGGTTCCTGCGGGCGAAGCCGCGGCTTGACCTCGGCGACGCGGGCGACCTTGCCGTAGGTCTCTTCCGCGAGCTTGCGGACCTCGTCGGACGTCACGTCGCCCGCGACCACGAGAATGGCGTTGTTGGGCGTGTAGAAGCGCCGGTAGAACTCCAGCGCCCCCTCGCGGTCGAGCTGTTCGATCTCGTGCCGCCAGCCGATCACCGGCCGGCCGTAGGGATGATTGAGAAAGAGCGCGGCGTCCATCTGCTCGCCCAGCCGCGCGGAGGGGTTGTTGGCGACCCGCATATTCTGCTCTTCCAGCACGACGTGCAGCTCGGGCCGTACCACTTCGTCGGTGAGCGCCAAGCCGGTCATCCGGTCGGCCTCGAATTCCATCATGGTCTTGAGCTCAGCGCGCGGCACGCGCTGGAAATAACCGGTGTAGTCGGCCGAGGTGAAGGCGTTCTCCTGCCCGCCGATGGTCGCGACCACCTGGGAGAAGCGTCCGGAGGGATTGTTGGCGGTGCCCTTGAACATCAGATGTTCGAGGAAATGCGCGAGCCCTGACTTGCCCGCCGTCTCGTCGGCGGAGCCGACCCGGTACCAGACCATGTGGGTGACCACCGGCGCGCGGTGATCGGGAATGACCACGACCTCGAGGCCGTTCGACAGCGTGAAATGGCTGATCTTGGGAGCGCTCGCTGCCGCCGTCGCGATGGCGCCGGCAAACGCGGTTGCCACCACGGCGAGGGTCGTCAGTCGTTTGCGCAACATTGCGGTTCCGTAATACTCGCACAGGCGGCGCGGTGGCGCCGGCGCGGGTACCGGCACACAGATAAACACAACAGGATAAAGCACAAGCGCGCAATGGGCGGCGGCGACGCAGCCGCCGTCAACGCGTCTCGCCGGCGGTGCGCTGCTCGAGGGTGAGCGCCTTCTTTTTCTCGTTCTTCGGGCCGATGCCGTAGGGCTGGTCCGGCGACGGCGTCTGGTAACCGGTGGGCGGCGCGGTCAGGTTGTCGCGCACCGGCTCGCCGGTGAAGGTCCCGGTCTCGCCCTTGTCGCTGAAAGTCGAGAACATGTCGCTGAACAGGTTCTTGCCGCCGAGCTCGGAGGGGCGCAGCGGTCGCCCGCCCTCTTCGGGACCGTTGGAGCCGCTGCTGGCGGTCCCCGCGGCCACCTTGCCGCGATCGAGTTCGCTGCGCGATATCGGCTTGCCCTCGGCCTCCATGGCTTCGGCCGCGGTCTGGTAGGGCTGCTTCTTCTTGACGGCGGCGGCCTTGCGCCGCTTCACGTCGGGGTCGCGCGGCCAAGCCGGATCGGCGCTGACCGCCGCCTCGGTCTGCGGCGGTGGCAGGTCGCGGCTCGGCGGCACCACCAGCGGCGCGCGCTCGCGGTAATCGATGCCCTCGCCGTTTCGCTGCAGGCCGAGGTCCTTGAGGAACTGGCGCATGAGCTTGGTGTCGAGCGGGACGTCTTCCTCGTCCTCGGCAAAGGCGCTGCCGCCGCTCCAGGCCAAGGCCAAGGCCAAAACCAACGTAACGGCCGCCGCGGCGGCGCGCCGCCGCCTCTTCGGATTTCGGTCCCGCATGGCTATCCCCTTCAACCACCGGCGGAATGTGCCGGGTCCCCAGGGCCATTGTGGCCAGGATCAGGGCGCTTTTGCGGCGTCGCCGGCGAGCAGGGTCTCGTACAACAGGCCGATCACCCCGGCGACGATGGCCACGTCGGCGAGGTTAAAAACGTACCAATTGAAGTCGAAATTCGCCGTCGTGATGTGAAACAGCACGAAATCGACGACCGCGCCGTGGGCGAGGCGGTCGATGGCATTGCCGATCGCCCCGCCGATGATCAGGCCGAGGCTCAGCGCGGTTAGCCGCGAGGATGTCCGCGACAGCCAAATCCACAGCAATGCGACGGCGATGGTCTTGAGTCCCAGCAGCGCCCATTGCCCCCACGGTCCTTGCTGCCGGAACAGGCCGTAGCTGATGCCGGGGTTCCAGGTGAGCAGCAAGTCGAGGAACGGGGTCAGGGTCACGACGCCGCGCGCCCCCAGATCGAAGACGAACAGCAGCCAGAGCTTGATCGCCTGATCGATCGCCGCCGCCGCCAGCGCGACCGCGAGCGCGAAACGGGTGAGCGGCCCCCACAGCAGGGATGAAGCCCGACCTGAGTCGGCCGGGAGGAGGTTTTTCGAATCCGTGCTCATGCGATTGTCGTCCCCGCACAGGGCACCCCGCGACGCTCGCGTCGCGGGGACCCCGTTGCGGGGACCCATAGCCACCGAACCATCAAGTGATCAAATCCGAGAGATCGCGCCATTCCATCCTCGCCCCGACAGTCACTCCGCCGCCTTGCGCATCGCCTCCCACTCGCGCAACGCCCGGGCGTCGCGCGGCGAGACGTCGGGATAGGCCGGGTCGGAGCCGACGCTCGGCAGGATCTTCCACGAGCGCGCGCACTTTCTCCCTTGCGCGAGCCGCACCTCGACCGCCACGCCCTTGACGTCGTCGAGATGGAACGCCTCGGGCGGGCCGTCGCCTTGCACCAGCGTCGCGGCCGAGGTGATCGCGACCTCGGCGAGGTCGATATCGACCAGCGCGGCGAAGAGGTCGGGGTCGGCGACATAGACGACGGGGGCGGCCTCGAGCGAGGAGCCGATGCGTTTTCCCGCCCGCTCGATCTCGATCGCGCCGGTGACGACGCGGCGCACGTTGCGCACCTTACGCCATTTCTCCGCCAGCGCGTCGTCGCGCCAGGAGGCGGGCAGCTCGGGGAACAGTTCGAGATGCACGGAGCCGTCGGCGGACGGAAAACGCGCCAGCCACGCCTCCTCGGCGGTGAACGGCAGCATCGGCGCCAGCCAACAGACCGTGGCGCGAAACAGCTGATCGAGCACGGTCAGGCAGGCCTTGCGCGTCGGCGAGGAGATCGGGTCGCAGTACAGCGCGTCCTTGCGGATGTCGAAGTAGAACGCCGACAGGTCGCTGGTCAGGAACGCGTTGAGCGCGGCGAAGACGCGCTTGAAGTCGAAATCGGCATAGCCCCGGCGTACCTGCCCATCGAGCTCGGTGAGCCGGTGCAGCATGAGCCGCTCGAGCTCCGGCATGTTGGCGGGCGCGACCCGGTCCTCGTCGTGGAAATGCGCGAGCGAGCCCAGCATCCAGCGGATGGTGTTGCGCAGCTTGCGATAGGTCTCGGCGAAGTTCTTGAGAATTTCAGGACCGAAGCGCACGTCGTCGGCATAGTCGGATGCGGCCGCCCATAGCCGCAATATGTCGGCGCCGTTCGTGCGGAACACGTCCATCGGCGAGATCACGTTGCCCAGCGACTTCGACATCTTGTCGACGCCCTTCTCGTCGAGCAGGAAGCCGTGGGTGAGCACGATATCGTAGGGCGCGACGCCCCGCGTTCCGCACAATTCGAGCAGCGACGACTGGAACCAGCCGCGATGCTGGTCGGAGCCTTCGAGATACATCACCACGTCTTCGCCGCCGTCCTTCTTGCGGCGGACCTTGAGATCGTCGCGGGCCTCCAAGGTGAAGGCGTGGGTGCTGCCGGAATCGAACCAGACGTCCAGGGTATCGTCGACCTTGCGCCACTCGTTCGAATCGTAGTCGGGCTTGAGGAAACGCGCGGCGGCGCCGGTCGCATACCAGGCGTCGGCGCCCTCCTGCTCGAAGGCGTCGGCGATGCGCTGGTTGACCCGCGCGTCGTTGAGGATCTCGACCGAGCCGTCGTCGCGCTCGCGCACGAACACGGTGATCGGCACGCCCCAGGCGCGCTGGCGCGAGACCACCCAGTCGGGCCGGCTCTCGACCATGCCGGTGATGCGGTTCTCGCCCTGCGGCGGCACCCAGCGGGTCACCTTGATCGCCGCAAGCGCGCGATTGCGCAGCGTGTCGCCCGGTCTCGCCTTGCCCGCGGCCTCTGCGATCGGCTTGTCCATCGCGATGAACCATTGCGGCGTGTTGCGGAAGATCACCGGCTTCTTCGAGCGCCAGGAATGCGGATACTGGTGCTTGAGCCGGCCGCGCGCGATCAGCATGCCGGCGTCGGTCAGCGCCTTGATCACGGCGTCGTTGGCATTACCCTTCTCGCCGTCGTCGGTGAGCACGCGCTTGCCGGTGAAGCCCGGCGCGTGATCGGTGAATGCACCGTTTTCGTCGACGGTGTAGGGAATTGTGGTGTTGATGCCGCGCCCGGCGAGCTCTGCCGCATTCGCGGTCCAGACCTCGAAGTCTTCGCGGCCGTGGCCGGGCGCGGTGTGGACGAAGCCGGTGCCGGCGTCGTCGGTGACGTGGCCGCCTTCGAGCAAAGGGACCGGAAAGTCGTAATCCCCGCCGAAGCCCTTGAGCGGGTGTTGGCAAAGGAGCCTTGCCAACCGGTCCGCATCAACCGATTCCAATCTCTCGAATTTCGCCACTCGCGCGTGCTGAAAAACATCCGCGGCGAGCTTGTCGGCAAGCACGAAGTGCTCGCCCGGCTTCGCCCAATTGCCGGCGGGTGCCTCGGCGACTTCATAGAGTCCGTATTCGATGCGCGGCGAGAAGCTGATCGCGCGGTTGCCCGGGATCGTCCACGGTGTCGTGGTCCAGATCACGATTGCCGCAGCGCGCAGGCTTTCGCCTGCAGCCCCGTCATCGCGCAGCGGAAATTTCACCCACACCTGGTCCGAGACATAGTCCTCGTACTCGACCTCGGCTTCGGCCAGCGCAGTCTGCTCGACCACCGACCACATCACCGGCTTGGAGCCGCGGTAGAGCGTGCCGTTCTGCACGAATTTCATGAGCTCGCGGGCGATCTGCGCCTCCGCCGGGTAGCTCATCGTGCTGTAGTAGTGCTCCCAGTCGCCGACGCCGCCGAGGCGCATGAACTCCTCGCGCTGGACGCCGAGCCAGTGCTCGGCGAAGGCGCGGCACTCGGCGCGGAATTCGACGATCGGCACCTGGTCCTTGTTCTTGCCCTTGGCGCGGTACTCCTCCTCGACCTTCCACTCGATCGGCAGGCCATGGCAGTCCCAGCCCGGGACGAAATTGGCGTCGTAGCCGAGCATCTGCTGCGATCGCACGACGATGTCCTTGAGGATCTTGCCGAGCGCGGTGCCGATGTGGATGTGACCGTTGGCGTAGGGCGGCCCGTCGTGCAGGATGAATTTCGGGCGGCCGCGCGCGGCGGCGCGCAGCTTTTGGTACAGGCCGAGCTGCTGCCAGCGCGCCAGCAGTTCGGGCTCCTTGCGGGGCAGCCCGGCGCGCATGGGAAAGTCGGTCTTGGGCAGAAATAGAGTCTCGCTATAATCGCGGGCGGCGTCGGTCATGATCTCGCTTGAAGGTCTGGCGGTCTACTTGGGATGAGGCTCGGCAACGCGATCCCGGTCCCGCCGACCGAATGGTCAAGCGGAAACCGGGCCGATAATTCGCCGAGCGGCTGACCCGAGAGCGGCTGCGAGTAGAAAAAGGCGCGCCATGGGCGCTTCCTAGCAGATCGTATGCCGGGCGAAAAGGCCCGCCGCGAACAGGCATTTTCCGCGCTCTTGGGTCGCGCGCGCGGCCGCGGCACGGAACCCGGCCCGACGATGTGGCGTTGAGGTGCGCAAGACCGAGTGTAACCCCCGTCGGTCTCCTGGAGGTGAGAGTGGAGTTTCTCCGTGCCCAACGCGAAAGGCGCAACGCACTGACGGTCAAGGATCCCGAACCGATCGCGTCCATCGAGGACATCTGGACGCCGGCGGCGCAGATGGCGACCGTCGGGATTTTCGTGCTGTTGCTGGGGGCCGCCCTCTACGTCGGCCGGCCGATTCTGCTGCCGGTGGTGGCGGCGCTGGTGATCGGCATGACGCTCGCTCCCATCGTCAAGGGCGCCGCGCGCCACCGCATCCCGCCGTGGGCCACCGCCATCGTGCTCGGGATCGTGCTGGTGACGGCCGCCGGGATCGCGGTGACGTTGCTCGCTCAGCCGGTCAGCGAATGGATCACCAAGGCGCCGGAAGTCGGCGCCACGATCAAGCAGAAGCTGTACGTGCTCGACCGGCCATTGGCAGCCCTGCGCGAGCTGCAGGAGGTCCTGCTGCCGTCGAAGGGAAACGCGGTCGCGGTCGAGCAATCGCAATTGGGCATCGTCACGCCGGTGGTTGCCTACGTCACACCGGCGGTGACCCAGATCACCCTGTTCTTCGTGACGTTGATCTTCTTTCTCGCCGCGCAAATTGATTTTCGCCGATTCATGGTGTCGTTCTTCACGAGCCGGGACGCCAAGCTCCGCTTCATCCGCATCAGCAACGACATCGAGGACCATCTGGCCTCCTATGTCGCGACAGTGACGGTCATCAATTTTGGACTGGGCGTGGTGGTCGCGATCGGCGCGTGGCTGTTCGGCCTCCCTAGCCCGTTTCTGCTCGGACTGTTGGCCATGGTGCTGAACTACCTGCCGTATATCGGCGCCGCCTGCATGACGCTGATCCTGTTCGGGATCGGGCTCGTGACTTTCCCGTCGCTGGGCTTCGCCCTGGTGCCCCCGGCGGCATTCGTTGCCGTGGCAACGGTCGAAGGCCAGTTCATCACGCCGACCGTGCTGGGCCATCGGCTCACGCTCAATCCGCTCATGGTTCTGCTGGCGCTCGCGTTCTGGGCGTGGCTTTGGGGTCCGATGGGGGCTTTTCTCGCCGTCCCGCTCACGATGGTGGGTCTGGTGACCCTGCATCACCTTTTCCCGCCTGATGAGGACAAGCTTCCGGACTGACGCGTCGGGCGGAGGGAACTTTTTCGCTTGCCTCCAGTTGGGGCGACAGCGAATATTTCACGTTCAGAGTGGAGCACGTTCATGTCCAACACATCCGGCACGATGAGGGATACCGTTCGCGACACCGTGAGAGACGCCAAGGATGCCGTGCGCGAGACCGGCAAGGCCGCGTCCGCCGCGAGCGGCGATGTCCAGGCCGACCTCGAAGCGCTGCGCAGCGACGTGGCGCGGCTGGCATCGCAGGTCACCGACATCTTTTCCTCCAAGGGCAACGCGGCGTGGAGCCGCGCCAAGTCGAATATCGAGGGGGTGATGTCGGATGCCACCGCCAAGGGCCAGGAAGCCGTCGACGCCGTGCGCGAAGTCGGCGACAACGTGGTCGACGCCATCGACGAGTTGCTGAAGAGACGGCCCTACACCACGCTCGCGCTGGCGGTCGGCATCGGATTCCTGTTCGGGGCGACCTGGCGCAGGTAGTGTGGCGACGCCGCACGTCGCGGCGGACTTGGTGAGGGGTTTGGTGCAGACTCGGCGACGTCGGCCCCGGCGATGCAAGCGGCGACGGGGCCTGCTCCTTTCCGGGGTGATGAGTTGAGCGAATGAGCGGCTGGCTCCGTTATTTCACGCTGAAGGCGCAAGTCAGCACCGGCTTTAGTTCCCAGATCGTGATTTGGGCGGTCATCGCCGTCATCGCCGCGGTGGTGGCGGCGGGCTTTCTGTTGGCCGCCGCCTTCGTCTGGCTGGCGGATCTCTACGACGGCCTGACCGCCGGCCTGATTCTGGCCGGCGTCTTTGCCCTCATCGCACTCATCGCCGTTGTCGCGCTGGTCATCACCCGCCGCCGCAACATGGAGCGCGCGCGCCTCGAGCTCGCGGCCCGCAGCAATGCCAACTGGCTCGATCCCAAGCTGATCGCGACCGGCTATCAAATCGGACAGGCGATCGGCTGGCGCAAGCTTGTGTCGCTCGCTGCGGTCGGGCTGCTCGCGGCCGGCCTGGCGAGCGAGTGGTTGGGCCGCGACAAGCCCCCGGCCGATGATGAGGATGAGCCCGCGTCGGAAAGCTAGCTAAGCGGGCACGCGCCCCAGCTTCGGAAATGCATCGGGGGCGCGCGCCAGCGCCGCGCGCGCCAAACGCGCATCCTCGTCCATCCGGCGGACCAGGTCCTCGACGCTGTCGAGCTTGAGCTCGGGCCTGATCCAATCGATGAAGGCGACGTCGATGACCTCGCCGTAGAGATCGCCGGAAAAATCGAACAGGAACGCTTCCAGCAGCACGGTGCCCTGGTCGAACATCGGCCGCCGTCCGAAGCTCGCGACCCCGTCGTAGCGGCGCTCGCCCACGCCCACGCGCACCGCATAGATGCCGTGCGCGAGGCCGCAGGCGGGGTCGAGGCGCAGATTGGCGGTGGGATAGCCGAACGCGCGCCCGCGCTTGTCGCCGTGCACCACCGCGGCGCTGACGAACCAGGGATAGCCGAGCAGCTCGTTGGCCTCCGCCACGCGGCCGGCGGCGAGCGCGTCGCGAATCGGGCCGGAGCTGACCGGCCGTCCGGCGTCCTCGAACCGCGGCACGACGTCGACCGTGAAGCCGAGCTTGGCGCCCTGCGCCGCCAGATAGTTGGGCGAGCCCGCGCGGTTGAGGCCGAAATGAAAATCGAAGCCGATGGCGACGCCGGCGACGGCGAAGCGTCCGACCAGGATGCGCGCGATGAAATCCTCGGCCGAAAGCCCCGCCAGCGCCGCGTCGAACCGCAGCACGATCGCGCCGGCGAGCCCGGTCGCGGCCAAGAGCCGCAGCTTCGCGCGCTCGTCGGTGAGGCGGAACAGCGGCTCGTCGGGCCGGAAGAAGCCGCGGGGATGCGGCTCGAAGGTGAGCGCCGCCGCCGGCCGGCCGAGCGTCTGGGCGCGCGCGCGCGCGGCCGCGATCACGGCGCGGTGGCCGCGGTGCACGCCGTCGAAATTGCCGATGGCGACGACGGCGCCGTCGAGCGCGCGGTCGCCGGGCGCCTCGCCGCGTACCACGACGAACGGCTGGCTCGGTTGCGGTCGGTCGGTCATGGCGGGCGCTACCACCGCAACCGGTGCATGACCGCTTTCGGAGCGACGCCGGCGGCGGCGAAAATCTCGGCCAGCGCGGCGGCCTCCGGATTGTCGCGGGCGCCGAGTTCCTCGGCGTGGATGCCCGCGGTCACGAACAGGCAATCGATGCCGAAGGCGGCGGCCCCCTTGAGATCGGTGCGCACCGAATCTCCGATCGCCAGCACGCGCTCGCGCGCCACCGGCGCCCCGCGCGCGGCTTGTGCGATCGCCAGCGCCTCCTCGTAGATCGGCCGATAGGGCTTGCCGGCATAGATCACGTCGCCGCCGGCGATGGCATAGAGATCGGCGATCGCGCCGGCGCAATAGACCAGCTTGTCGCCGCGCTCGACCACCACGTCGGGATTGGCGCAGATCATCGGCAGCGCGCGCGCCCGCATACGCTCGATCAGCGCGTGATAGTCCTGCGGCGTCTCGACGGTGTCGTCGGTGAGCCCCGAGCACACCGCGTAATCGGCGTCCTCCAGCGCCGCCATCGGGGCGTCGAGCCCCTCGAACATCGGCAGATCGCGCTCCGGCCCGATATGGAATACGCGCTGGCCGGCGCGCGCGACGATCAGCGCGCGAGTGACGTCGCCGGAGCTGACGATGCCGTCATAGGCCGCGCGCGGCACGCCGAGCCGGTCGAGGATGACGCGCACCCGCTCGCCCGGCCGCGGCGCATTGGTGATGAGCACCGCGGTGCCGCCCCCGGCGCGAAAGCGCGCCAGCGCATCGCAGGCTTCCGGCGCGGCGGCGATGCCGTTGTGGACGACGCCCCAGACGTCGCAGAGCACCACGTCGTAGCCGGCGGCGAGCGTGGCGAAGTGACGGGTGAATGGGGAGAGCGCGACGGACATGGCGATCAGGGGACGGCGGCGGAGGCCGGGGCGGCCGGTATCGAGTTGCGGCGTCCGTCTTCCGACCTCGGTCGTGCGATGTCAACCGCGCGCGGCTTTGCCCTATCCGGGCGCCGTCCGCTGCCGCTATAACGGCGGCTCATCGCGCCGGCATGCGGCAACCCCAAATCCTCCGATCTAGGCAGTTGCGCATCGATGTCGGGACTGATCGCCACCATCGAGCGCCGTCCGCAGGCGGCGTTTGCGGCCTTCCTCGCGCTGCATGTTCTGGTTTGGACGGCGCTGCCGACCCTGCTCTATCCCAACCTGCCGCTCGACCTCATCGAGGCCCTGACCTACGGCCGCGAATGGCAGCTCGGCTACGACAAGCTGCCGCCGCTGCCGTGGTGGCTGGTCGAGTTGGTCCACCAGGCGGTGGGGATCGAGGCCGCGTATTACGCGCTGGCGCAGCTCGCGGTAGTCGGCGCCTTCGCCGCGGTTTGGTTGACTGCGCGTCCGCTGGTCGGAGCGGTCGGCGCGCTGGTCGCCGTGCTCATCCTCGATGGCCTGCACTACTTCCATTACACCGCCGCCAAGTTCAATCACGACGTCCTGCAGTTGCCGCTGTGGGCGCTCGCCGGCTACGCCTTCCATGCCGGACTGCGGCGCGGGCGCATGCTCCATTGGGTCCTGCTCGGGCTCGCGCTCGGCTTGGCGCTGTGGGCGAAATATTTCGTGGTGGTGCTGGCGGCGCCGCTGGCTTTGTTCCTGCTCATCGACCGCGATGCGCGCGCGGCGCTCTTCACGCCCGGCCCCTGGGTCGCGATCGCGCTCGCGCTCGTCGTGATGGCGCCGCACCTCGTTTGGCTCGTGCAAAACGATTTTCTCCCCTTTGCCTATGCCAGCGCGCGCGCCGCGCCCGCGCGCGGCCTGATCGACCACGTCCTGCATCCGGTGGCGTTCGCGCTCGGCCAATTGGTCTTTCTGCTGCCGGCGCTGCTGATCGCCGCCGCGCTGATCTGGCCGCGGGCCAAGGCGCCGGTCGCGGCGAGCGCCGATGCCTTCGACCGCCGGATCGTGACGCTGTTGGCATTCGGCCCGACCGCGACCACGGTCGCGCTGTCGGCGCTGAGCGGACGCGGCACCATCGCGATGTGGGGCTATCCGCTGTGGCTGTTTCTCGGGCTCTGGATCGTGCTCGCCGCCCGCAACGCCATCGAACCGGCGCGCCTCGCCCGCATCGTGGCGCTGTGGGCCACCGTGTTCGTGCTGTCGGCGCTCGTCTTCGTCGCCAACTATTCGCTGCTTCCCGGCATCGACCACCGCTACCGCGCGGTGTTCTACCCCGGCGATCGGCTCGCCGACGAGCTCGCCCGCCGCTTCCGCGCCGCCACCGGGGCGCCGCTCCGCTATGTCATCGGCACCATGTGGGACGGCGGCAACGTCGCCCATTACGCGCGCGAGCAGCCGCGGGTGCTGATCGACGGCGACCCGCGGCGCGCGCCGTGGATCGATCTCGGCGATCTGCGCAGCAAGGGCGCGGTGGTGGTGTGGACCGGCGGCGATCCCGCGGTCATGCCGTTCCGCTTGCGCGGCATCGCCGGCGATGCCCAGGTGCAGCCGCCGTTCACGCTGCCGTTCCGGCGCGGCGATGGCGTGCTCACCGTCGGCTGGGCGATCCTGCGCCCGCAGCCCGCGTTCGCGCGGGCGAACGCGCTTTAGATTGTCGCAACGAGATTCACCGGCAGCGCCGCGAGCCCGGTGTGCTCCCTCCCCCGCTTGC
This sequence comes from uncultured Alphaproteobacteria bacterium, assembly GCA_963712565.1. Lineage (GTDB taxonomy): Bacteria > Pseudomonadota > Alphaproteobacteria > Rhizobiales > Xanthobacteraceae > VAZQ01. The sequence continues at coordinate 376,468 of CAVQIP010000055.1, forward strand.
GGGGGAGGGTTGGGGAGGGGGAATGCTCGATGCGCGCCCCCACCCTGTCCCTCCCCCGCAAGCGGGGGAGGGGACGCTAGAGCCGACGGTCCGCTGTCCGCGCGGCAATGGCCCCGTTACGCCACCGCGCGGATCACGCGCGCGACCCTGGCGAAGATCTCCTCGATCTCGCGCTCGCTCACGATCAGCGGCGGCGTGAGCGCGAGCGTCTCGCCGGTGATGCGGATGGTCAAATTCTCCGCGTCGAACGCCTTCACCATCGCGTCGTAGGCGCGCTTGCCGACCTCGTTCGGCCGCGAGGCGAGGTCGATGCCGGCGGTGAGGCCGACGCAGCGGATGTCGAGCACGTTGGGCAGGCCCTTGAGCCCCATCGCCGCGTCGGCCCACAGCGGCTCGAGTTTTTTCGCGCGCTCGAACAATCCCTCGTCGCGGTAGAGGTCGAGCGTGGCGAGCCCGGCCGCGCAGGCGAGCGGATGGGCGGAATAGGTATAGCCGTGAAACAGCTCGACCACGTGCGCGGGGCCGCGCATGAAGGCGTCGTAGATGCCCTTGCGCACGATCACGCCGCCCATCGGCACCGAGCCCGAGGTGATGCCCTTGGCGAAGGTGATCATGTCGGGCACGACGCCGTAGCGCTCGGCGGCGAAGGCGTGGCCGAGCCGGCCGAAGCCGGTGATGACCTCGTCGAAGATCAGCAGGATGCCGTGCTTGTCGCAGATCGCGCGCAGCCGAGGCAGATAGCCCTTGGGCGCGGGCAGCACGCCGGTCGAGCCCGCCATCGGCTCGACGATGACCGCGGCGATGGTCGAGGCGTCGTGCAGCGCCACGATGCGCTCGAGCTCGTCGGCCAGATGCGCGCCCCAGTCCGGCTCGCCCTTGCTGAAGGCCTGGTGCTCGCGGCTGTAGGTCGACGGCAGGTGGTCGACGCCGGCGAGCAGCGCGCCGAAGAATTTGCGGTTGTTGACGATGCCGCCGACCGAGATGCCGCCGAAGCCGACGCCGTGATAGCCGCGCTCGCGCCCGATCAGGCGGGTGCGCGCGCCTTCGCCGCGCACGTGGTGGCAGGCGAGCGCGATCTTGAGCGCGGTGTCGACCGCCTCCGAGCCGGAATTGCAGAAGAACACGTGGTCGAGGTCGCCGGGCGCGAGCGCGGCGACGCGGCTCGCCAGCTCGAACGCCTTGGGGTGGGAGAACTGGAACGCCGGCGCGTAGTCGAGCTCGGCCGCCTGCGCGCGGATCGCCGCCACGATCGGATCGCGGTTGTGCCCGGCATTGGTGCACCACAGCCCGGCGGTGCCGTCGAGCACGGCGCGGCCGTCGGGGGTGTAGTAATGCATGTCCTTGGCGCGCGCGATCAATCGCGGCGCGGCCTTGAACGCGCGGTTGGGCGTGAACGGCAGCCAGTAGGCTTCGAGGTCGTTGGGAACGGCGGTCGTTCGCTGCGCTGGTGCCGACGGCATGGCTGCTCCCTCGCTGCTTCTCTCCGATGCGCCCGCGCTACGTCGTCAGGCCTGCGTCCCTTGCCGCTGCGCGAGGCGGCTGCTACCAACCGCGGGCCGCGAATGGTGGGCAATCATGGCCGACAAGCCCGACAAAACCAACAAGCTCAGAGCGCGCCTGCCGCGCGGGCTCGCCGATCGCGCCCCGGCCGAAATCGCCGCCACGCGTCGCATGCTCGACAAGATTCGCGAAGTCTACGAGCGCTACGGCTTCGAGCCGGTGGAGACGCCGGCGATCGAATATACCGACGCGCTGGGAAAATTCCTGCCCGACCAGGACCGCCCGAACGAGGGCGTGTTCTCGTTCCAGGACGACGACGAGCAATGGCTGTCGCTGCGCTACGACCTCACCGCGCCGCTCGCGCGCTATGTCGCGGAGAATTTCGATTCCTTGCCCAAGCCCTACCGCAGCTATCGTTACGGCTGGGTATTCCGCAACGAGAAGCCGGGACCGGGACGCTTTCGCCAGTTCATGCAGTTCGACGCCGACACCGTGGGCTCCGCTTCGATGGCTGCCGACGCCGAGATGTGCATGATGGCGGCGGACACGATGGAGGCGCTCGGCATCCCGCGCGGCAGCTATGTGGTCAAGGTGAATAACCGGAAAGTGCTAGATGGTGTCTTGGAGTCGATCGGGCTTGGAGGCGAGGCGAACGAAGACAAACGCCTCACCGTGCTGCGCGCGATCGACAAGTTTGATCGGCTCGGGTTCGAGGGCGTCCGTCAACTGTTGCGTGAAGGTCGAAAGGATGAGAGCGGAGATTTCACAATAGGTGCCGGTCTTTCAAAGGAACAATCAGAGCATGTCATCGACTTCTTCACAACGGAATCGAACATTCGATATGTTTATCCGACAGTGACTTATCTCCGTGATGGCGAACATTATCTCGTTCAAGATTATGAGCTTTATCTGAGTTCACTCGCGGAACAGGTGGAAGAGAGCAATATAGGTCAGCGTGGGATCGAAGAGCTTCGTGAGATTGCGAGCTTGCTCCAAGCGTCAAAATATGTCGATCGGGTCGAGATTGCTCCGTCTGTCGTCCGCGGATTGGAATATTACACAGGTCCTGTCTACGAAGTAGAGCTCCTGCTCGATAGCAAAGACAAGCACGGGCATCCGGTCCGTTTCGGATCGGTCGGCGGCGGCGGACGTTACGACGGGTTGATCGCGCGCTTTCGCGGCGAGCCGGTGCCGGCGACCGGGTTCTCCATCGGCGTGTCGCGGTTGATGGCGGCGCTGCAGCATCTCGGCAAGATCGACACCAAGCACGAGCCTGGGCCGGTGGTCGTGACGGTGTTCGACAAGGAGCGCATCGCCGACTACCAAAAGATGGTCGCGACGCTGCGCAACGCCGGCATCCGCGCCGAGCTCTATCTCGGCGCGGCAAGATGGGCCCGCAGACTCAAATACGCCGACAAGCGTGGCTCGCCCTGCGTGGTGATCCAGGGCGGCGACGAGAAGGCGAAAGGCGAGGTGCAGATCAAGGATCTGATCGAAGGCGCCAAGGCCGCCGCCGCGATCGCCTCCAACCAGGAATGGCGCGCGAGCCGTCCGGCGCAATTCGCGGTGCCCGAAGACAAATTGGTCGATGCGGTGCGCGAAGTGCTCGACGCGCCATGACGTGAAGTGGGGTTGACGATGAATACCTCTCCCCGCTTGTGGGGAGAGGTCGGACGACGAGGGTTACGAATCCGCTAGGCCTGCCAGGCCGCGGCACACGCCGCGCCATCGGCGCCCAATCATTTGTAGATGTTGATCACCGGCCGCAGGCGATCGTAGACGCAGCTTGATCGCGTCCGCACCGCCGGGATGGCATAGGGGTTGATGTACGGCGACCACAGGCAGTCGAAGGCGATGAAGTCGCCGTATTGCCGGTGCACGCTGGTGATGCGGTGGTATTTGTTCCAGCGGGCGCAAAATTCTCCGGCGACCAGGTGGGCCGTGGCCTCGGCCTCGCACGACCACGAGATGATGCCGCCGGTGTCGTTGCCGTGATAGACCTGCGCCTGGGCGCCGGCCGCCGACAGCACAAGGGCGAACACGGACAGCAACGTCGCGCGCACCATTCACGCCTCCCATCGCCGGCGAAGCTTAGACGCCGCGCTGGCCGCTGCAAAGCCGCCGCGCCGATGAAAGCTGAGGCGTGGCCGCGGCGCCACAGTCGGCGCTTTCTTGTCGTCATGGCCGGTGGACATCTTGATTCCGCCGGGGTCGGCGGTCACCGTCGCCGCAAGCACCTGTACGAGGAGCCGATCATGCCCGGCCGCCGCCTGCTATTGGTCGCCTGCGCATTTGCCGCAGCGCTCGCGCTGCCGGCGGGGACGGCCCGCGCCGCGAGCTGGCTGGAAATGAATTTCTATCTGTCCGGCCCGCGCTACGACGGCGTGCTGCCGCCGTGCGATTATCCGGCCGCGCTGAACAAGATCGCCTCGCGCTTCAATCAGAAGGAAAACATGTACTGGAACACCGATCTCCAGATCGTCGGTTTCGACAAGATCCGCGAGACCGAGTTCCGCCCCTGGGCCGCCAATACCATCCCACGCCGGTTCTGCAGCGGCATCGTCGAGGTCACCGACGGCCGCCGCCACACCATCCATTACTCGATCGGCGAGGACACCGGCATGATCGGCGCCTATTGGGGGGTCGAATGGTGCGTGGTCGGGCTCGACCGCAACTGGTCGTACAACCCGGCCTGCAAGATGGCGCGGCCGTAGCCCCCGCTGTTGCGCGGGCCGGCTCGGCGCGCCCGGAGCCGCTTTCATTTCCGTTTTGTTCTTGAAATGTTCTAAGTCCGGTGCTATCGTCACGCGTCCTCGTGCGATGCGTTGGGAGTGTTCCATGGTTCGCAATGTCGGTCGCGCGGCGTTGGCCGCAGTCACGCTGTGGCTCCTCATCGGTACCGCCGGGATCGCCCCGGCACAGGATCGGCGCCAGAACCAGCCCGGCCAATTCGACTTCTACGTGCTGGCGCTGTCGTGGTCGCCGTCGTTCTGCGAGGCGGCCGGCGAACGCGGGACGCCGCCGCAGCAGCAATGCGCCGCGCGTCCCTATTCGTTCGTCGTGCATGGGCTGTGGCCGCAATATGAGAAGGGCTTTCCGGAATTCTGCCAGCAGCCGGCACCGCGGCTCAACCGCAACATCGTCTCCTCCATGCTCGATCTGATGCCGGCGCCGCGCCTGATCTTCAACGAATGGGACAAGCACGGCACCTGCTCGGGCTTGAGCCCGAATGCCTATTTCGAGAACGTGCGCAAGGCGCGCGCGCTGGTGAAAATCCCGGACGCCTATATCGAGCTGGCCGAGCCGCTGATGGTGACGCCGGACGCGGTCGAGGAGGCGTTCGTGCAGGCCAATCCCGGTCTCCCCCGCGATGGCATTGCGGTGACCTGCGACAGCAGGCGATTGGGCGAGGTGCGCATTTGTCTGGGCAAGGATTTCAGCTTCCGCGGCTGCCCCGACATCGACGCGCGCGCCTGCCGCCGCGAGGAGCTGGTCATGCCGCCGGTGCGCGGCGGAGGCGCCGCGCTCACGCGCTAGGCCGACGGCTAGCTGCGCCGAGCTAATACGTCTTCGGTTGCGCTTGTTCAGGCCCTGCAACCCAAAGCGCCAAGCCAAGCGAATAGGGAGCAGGTCGCTCCGCGCTGTTGACAAGTTCGAGAGACAGCTCTGGTCCGTTTCCGAATCAGACCATTGTCAAAGCTGGCCGAATCAGACCAAATAGAACAGACATAGAACACCTATTCGCAAATCACTGACTGCACATGCAAAACACGTCGCACGCCGTGATGGCGCAGAGGGCCGAGCTAAAGAATAGCCTCGATGACTTTCCCACGCCGCCTTGGGCGACGCGGGCTCTCATAGAGCATGTCGTCGTCGGCAAAAGCGCCCTCAGTCCGATGACATGTCTTGAGCCCGCCTGCGGTCGCGGGCACATGTCGGTGGCGCTTGCTCCTTATTTTCGCGAGGTCACATCTTTCGACGTCTTCGACTACGGCTTTGGCAGAACGGCCGATTTCCTGAAAAGCAAGCACCCTGAGCGGTCGTTTGACTGGGTCATTACCAATCCGCCGTTTCGCCTCGGCGAAGAATTCATCGAACGGTCGATGAGAATTGCCCGCTGCGGGGTGGCGATGCTTGCACGCACCGTGTTTATCGAGAGCGTCGGCCGACATGAGCGCCTGTTTAAGGCGAACCCGCCGTCACGGGTTGCACAATTCACTGAACGTGTTCCAATGGTCAAAGGGCGAATTGATAAGAAGGCATCAACCGCGACGGGATACGCTTGGCTCGTATGGCAGAAAGACCAACTCAACGGTCGCACTGAACTTGTTTGGATACCGGCCTGTCGCAAGACGCTCGAGCGGGAGGGTGATTACCAGCAAGCGCCGCGTATGCCGAAATTTCAAACTCCTGCAACCATCATTCCGATGAGAAAGGAGGCAGATCTTTTTACGAGGGGGTAGATGGGACTTGTCCTCGACCTGCTGAAGCCTGAAATCGAGAAGACGATTAAGGGGCTAGATTCGAAAAACTTTGAACCCGACCCAATTGCCGGACCGCATTTTTCCAAAATAACCAGCGTGATGAGCTCCGCTTACAAGCGGCACGGATACATCCTTGAACGCGCAATCCTAGAGTCGTTGCGGCTGTGTCCTCATTTTGAGGTCTGGAACGACCCGGCATTTCAAGTTCCCTCTGCCGTCGAGCACATAGTTGATGGCTCGATTGCCGAGCCAACCAAACTAATCGGCACAGACTACCCGTACTCTGATGGTCAGCGCACGTTGCAGGTTGATGCTGTCGTCTTTAACAAGAATACGGGCACACTAGGCGCATATGAAGTCAAGCGAGGAGCCGGATTACACAACTCCGGCAAACGACGTTCTATGCTGAAAGACGCGCTTTGCATACAGGTCCTGCTGAAGCACTATGCGAAGCAGCGCGGCTATGACCCCAACGGCGTGTTCAGTCATTTCATATTTTTCTACGGCAAATGTTCTATACCGAAGCCATTCGCCATCACGGGCGCCGAGATGGACCAACATTTCTCTTGGGCCGTGTATGAATCTGTCGATGAGGTGAACAAGTATTTTCAAAGTCGGCTCTTCTCGATATTGGCCGGAGCGCGATAAGTCCGCGAGACAGGGCTCACCGGCGTCGCGCGGCGCAGAGTTAGTGTTCCGTCTTGATTGGGCCTATTGCTTCCCAAATTTCGAGTTCGTCCGTTGGTGCAACAACACCCAGTCCGGGTTCGGCATCACGCGCCAGGGGCGGCGCTGCCTTTACAGGCCTGAATTTGCCGCCATGAATTGCGGCCATGAACTATCGCCACGCGTTTCACGCCGGCAATTTCGCCGATGTCGTCAAGCACGCCGTGCTCGTTCGCATTCTCGTCCATCTGCGCGCGAAGCCGGCCCCGTTCCGGGTCATCGATACGCATGCCGGCGCCGGCGTCTACGACTTGGCCGGGCCCGAGGCCGCGCGCAGCGGGGAATGGCGCGACGGCATCGGCCGGCTCGTCACCGCGCCGATCGGCGCGCAGGCGCGCGCGCTGCTGGCGCCTTATCTCGCTACCGTTGGCGCGCTCAACAGCAGCGCGACGCTCACCACCTATCCGGGATCGCCGGCGCTCGTGCGCGAGTTGCTGCGCGCGCAGGATCGCCTGCTCGCTTGCGAGCTCGAGCCGAACGCGGCGGCCGCGCTCGCGCGCCATCTCGCGCGCGACCGGCGCAGCAAGGCGGTCGCGATCGACGGCTGGACCGCGCTCAACGCCTATGTGCCGCCGAAGGAGCGGCGCGGGCTGGTCCTGGTCGATCCGTCCTTCGAGGACCCTGGCGATTTTTCGCGGCTCGTGCATGCGCTCGCGGCCGCGCATCGCAAATGGGCGAGCGGCATCTATCTCCTGTGGTACCCGATCAAGGAGCGGACCGAGCCGGATGCGCTGGCGCGGCGGTTGCGGCGCACCGGCATCGCCAAGATGTTGCGGGCTGAGCTCAGCGTCACCGTGCCGCAGCACAGCCAGCGCCTCGGCGCCTGCGGCCTGATCGTGGTCAATCCGCCGTGGCCGCTCGCGGGCGAACTGCAAATCCTGCTGCCGGAGCTCGCCGCAATCCTGGCGAGCGCGGGCGGCGGCGCCCACCGCCTCGATTGGCTCGCCGGCGAAAAGTAGTTTCACCACTTTTCCACAGCCCTGGATTAGCCTATTTTTAGCGCGCTGGCTTTGACGTTCCGCCTCCTGTGGGGGCCGGCGGAGTGACGGAGGCCGAGAAGGCCGCCTGCTTTCCCCGTTCGTGAATGTCCGGCCGAGCCGCCGCGCCGTGGGGGCCGGCGGCGGGGCAACCACGGGGAAAGGAGTTTCCCGATGGCCATGGCAGGTACGGTCAAGTTCTTCAACGCCGAGCGCGGCTACGGCTTCATCAAGCCGGACGACGGCGGGCGCGACGTGTTCGTGCACGTCACCGCGGTCGAGCGCGCCGGGCTCAAGTCGCTGACGGAAGGACAGCGCATCTCCTTCGACGTCGAGCCCGACAAAAAAGGCAAGGGTCCCAAGGCAGTCAATCTCGTCGTCACGGGCTGACCTCGTCCGCCGAATTCCGTCGCCGCCATTCCTCCGGCGGCATCGTTGCCGCGGCGCGCGGCGGCGAATGGTCATCGATCGCCATGCCTGCCATGCTCACCCTCCGTCACTCGCCATCCTCGCCTTCGTCCGCAAGGTCAGAATCGCCGCGAGCGTGCTCGGCCTCGATGGCGAGATCGCCATCGAGCCGTGCCGACACGATGAATCCGGACGATACCGATCCGGCAGCAGAATCCGCTCGGCAAGATTCCGGCGCTGCTGCTCGAGGACGGCACGGTGTTGTTCAATTCCCGGGTGATCCTGGAATATCTCGATCACCGCGCCGGCGGCGGCCGGATCATTCCCAAGAATGCGAGCGCGCGTTTCGCCGCGCTGCGCCTGCAGGCGCTCGCCGACGGCATCATGGATGCCTCGATGCTGCTGGTCTACGAGGGACGCTGGCGGCCGCCGGAGCGGCACGAGCCGAAATGGGTCGAGCTGCAGACCGGCAAGGTCACCCGCGCGCTTGCGGCGCTCGAGGCCGCGCCGCCCGGCCTCGATGCGACGCCCAATGTCGGCCAGATCGCGCTCGCCTGCGCGCTCGGCTATCGCGATTTCCGCTTCGGCGACGGCTGGCGCAAGGATCATCCGCGCCTGGTCGCCTGGCTCGATGGCTTCGCCCGCGCGTGCCGGCCTTCGCCGCCACCGCGCCGCCGCCGTCCTGAACCTCGCGGAGCCCCGCAGAATGACAAAGCCCCGGACCGGGGTCCGGGGCTTTGGTCGCGGTGCCGCATCGCAGTCAGGTCAGAACCGGACGTTGAGACCGCCGCGCACGAGGTTGGCGTTGAACGACACGTTGCCGCCCGGCGCGAGACCGCAGTTGAGCCCGCAGTTGAAGTTGCCGAGATCGAGGTAGAGGTATTCGGCCTTGAGGCTCACATTGCTGACGACGCCGACTTCGAGACCGGCGCCGATGGTCCAGCCCGCATTGCTGATGCTGCCGCCCGGCAAGACCGGCACGGTCGCGTTGATGTCGCCGACCGCGAGACCGCCGGTGATGTAGGGCAGGAACCGGTCGAAGGCGTAGCCGAGGCGGCCGCGCACGGTGGCGAGCCACTTGTTGCGGGTCTCGCAGCCGGGAGGGCACAGCACCGTGGTGGTGCCTTTGATCCCCGACCAATCGATGTCGCCTTCGGCGCCGACCACGATCTGATTGACCTGCCAGTTGTAGCCGATGGTGCCGCCGATGACGCCGCCGGAGACGTCGAATGTACCGACGCCGTCCCACTGCGACTGACCCCAGCCGCCGCCGCCGTTGATGCCGAGATAGAAGCCGGTCCAGTTGTAGATCGGACTGTAGCCCGGGGCCTGCGGCACCGGCCCGTAACGCGGCAGATCGGCGGCAGTGGCCGAACCGCCCGCCAACGCCAGCAGGCCGAGACAAGCAATAACGACACGCTTCATTACCGTATCCTCCGTTTGCATCGCTTGGGCCGCAGAGTATTGCTAAATTTAAAAGAGTCTAGTGCAAGAGAGACACATTCAAATTCGAAATATTCGCGCAACACTAAACTTAGGATATAGCCTTGCGTAGCGTTAATGAATACTTTCAATCCATGTCGAATGGTGAATGAAAACTTAACGACCCGCCGGCGGCCCGGAAGGCCGACGACAAAGCCGCCCCCCGAACCTGTCCGGCATGATTTGGACGTCGGCATTGCCGCGGTCGGCGTCGGCGATCGGCCGAAATTCAAAATGCCGTTTCCCGCGACCGCGTTCGCCGCGGTGGCTCCTGCCGCGGCGAGACCTTACGTTGACGGCATGAACGGCCCCAAGAAAGACATCGATCCCACCACCGAGCTCGTCGAGGAGGACGAGGACCAAGCGCTGCCCGAGCCGGAGCAGGACGCCGCCATCGAGCTGATGGCCGGCGCCGGCCCGCTCGCCCTCGGTCGCGCGGTGATCGCGCGTCACGCCAAGCTCGCGCCGCCCTCGCCCGGCGTCTACCGCATGATCGATGCCGGCGGCGACGTGCTCTATGTCGGCAAGGCCAAGAACATCCGCAAACGGATCGTCGCCTATACCCGCCCGACCGGCTACGACCCCCGCATCGAGCGCATGATCGCGGCGACCGCGTCGCTCGAATTCGTCTCGACCGCGACCGAGACCGAGGCGCTGCTGCTCGAAGCCAACCTGATCAAGCGGCTGCGCCCGCGCTTCAACGTGCTGCTGCGCGACGACAAGTCGTTTCCCTATATCCTGATCACCGCCGACCACTGGGCGCCGCAGATCCTCAAGCATCGCGGCGCGCGCAACCGCGACGGGCAACTATTACGGTCCGTTCGCCTCGGTCTGGGCGGTCAACCGCACCATCACCGCGCTGCAGCGCGCCTTTCTGCTGCGCTCCTGCTCCGACGGCTTCTTCGAGAGCCGCACGCGGCCGTGCCTGCTCTACCAGATCAAGCGCTGCTCCGGTCCCTGCACCGGCGAGATCGATTTCGCCGAATACCGCGAGCTCGTGCGCGAGGCGAACGCGTTCCTGTCGGGCAAGAGCCAGGCGGTGAAGGACGAGCTGGCGGCCGAGATGGAGAAGGCGTCGGCCGCGCTCGATTTCGAGCGCGCCGCGATCTACCGCGACCGTCTGGCCGCGCTCTCGGCGGTGCAGTCGCATCAGGGCATCAATCCGCGCGGGGTCGAGGAGGCCGACGTGTTCGCCGTCCATCAGGCCGGCGGCTTCAGCTGCGTCGAGGTGTTCTTCTTCCGCACCGGCCAGAACTGGGGCAATCGCGCCTATTTCCCCAAGGCCGACCGCTCGCTCGCGGCGGGCGAGGTGCTGGGCGCGTTTCTCGCCCAGTTCTACGACGACAAGCCGTGCCCGCGCTGCATCTTCATCTCGCACGCGATCGAGGAGCGCGCGCTGCTCGCGGAAGCGCTTGACCGCCAAGAGCGGCTACAAGGTCGAGGTGAGTGTGCCCCAGCGCGGCGAGAAGAAGGATCTGGTCGATCACGCGCTCGCCAATGCGCGCGAGGCGCTGGCGCGCAAGCTCGCCGAGACCTCCTCGCAGCGCAAGCTGCTGCAGCGCTGGCCGAGACCTTCGCGCTGCCGCGAATGCCGCGGCGCATCGAGGTCTACGACAACAGCCACATCCAGGGCACGCAACGCGGTCGGCGCCATGATCGTCGCCGGTCCGGAGGGCTTTCAGAAGAATCAGTACCGCAAGTTCAACATCCGCTCCGCCGATCTGGCGCCCGGCGACGACTTCGGCATGATGCGGGAGGTCCTGAGCCGACGTTTCAAGCGCTTGATCAGCGAGGCGCCGCGCGCGGCGCCGACGTCGGCGGTGATGGCGGCGCTGGCTGACGCGCCGGCGCAACACGGCGCGCCCGTCGTCATCGACGGCGAGGGAGAAGGCGATTCACCTTGGCCCGATCTCGTCGTCATCGACGGCGGCCGCGGCCAGCTCACCGCCGCGCAGGAGACGCTGGCGGCGCTCGGCATCACCGACCTGCCGCTCGTCGCCGTCGCCAAGGGGCCGGATCGTGATGCCGGACTGGAGACCTTCTTCCTGCCCGCACGCGAGCCGTTCAAGCTCAAGCCGCGCGATCCCGTGCTCTATTTCGTGCAGCGGCTGCGCGACGAGGCGCATCGTTTCGCGGTCGGCTCGCACCGCATCCGGCGCCGGCGCGATATCCGCGAGGCCGGACTGCAGGAAATCCCCGGCATCGGTCCGACCCGCAAGCGCGCGCTGCTTCACCATTTCGGGACGCTCAAGGCGATCGAGCGCGCGGCGCTTTCCGATCTCGCCAAGGTGCCCGGGATCAGCGCGGAGACCGCGCGCCGGATCTATGATTTCTTCCACGAGCGTGCGGGATGACGCGCATTCGCCATTGCCGCGCAAGCGACCGGCGGTGATCCGCCGGCATGCGCGCAGCGACGAATGCGCCACGACGGTAACCTGCTGGCGTCAAACCGGGATCGATGGAACCGCCAGGCCGGTCGCAATTCCCGGACGGCGTCATATTTATGAATGGAACGGGTCGTAATGCGTGCCGGTGCCTCGCGTCGAATCCCCCCGGCCAAGGACGATGGGGATGGCGCCGGCATCCCGTTTGACGCGGGCGCGGGAAGGGTATTCCTTCGGTCCATGGACACCGTCACGTCGAGACAGCTTCCGGCGCGGCCGCTCGCGCTGCCGAATCTGCTCACCTATGCCCGCATCGTCGCGGTGCCGGCGGTGGTCGCCTGCCTGTATTGGCAGGACATCCTGCAAGGCGGCCTGTGGCTGCGCTGGGTCGCGCTCGTCCTCTTCATCAGCGCGGGCGTGACCGACGTGCTCGACGGTTATTTCGCGCGCAAATGGGGCGAGCAGTCGGCGTTCGGCCGCATGCTCGACCCGATCGCCGACAAGCTGCTGGTGGCGTCGTGCCTGCTCATGCTCGCGGCCGACGGCACCATCCGCGGCTGGTCGCTGTGGGCCGCGATCGTCATTCTCTGCCGCGAGATCCTGGTCTCCGGGCTGCGCGAATATCTCGCCGAGTTGCGCGTGAGCGTGCCGGTGACGCAGCTCGCGAAATGGAAGACGACGCTGCAGCTGGTCGCCGTCGGGTTCCTGATTGCCGGCAAGGCCGGCGATGCGATCCTGCCGGTGGTGACGCCGATCGGGCTCACCCTGCTCTGGCTCTCGGCCTTGCTGACGCTGTACACTGGCTGGGACTATTTCCGCGCCGGCGTGCGCCATCTGATCAAGGATTGAGCTGTGAAGCTGCGCTATTTCGCCTGGGTGCGCGAGCGCATCGGCAAGCCGGAGGAGGAGGTCGAGCCGCCGGCGGGCATCGCGACGGTCGCCGATCTCATGAACTGGCTCAGCCGGCGCGGCGAGGAATACGCCCACGCGTTCGAGAATCCGAAGGTGATCCGCGCCGCCGTCGACCGCGCTCATGTCAGGGCCGACACGGCGATTGCGGGCGCGCGCGAGATCGCCTTCTTCCCGCCGATGACGGGGGGCTAGCTTCCCCGCGGCGGAACGCCGGAGTCGCAACCATGACCGCCACCGTCCGTCTGCAGCGCGAGCCGTTCGACGCCGCGACCGAGGCGGCGAAGCTCACCCGCGGCCGCACGGATATCGGCGCGGTCGTCACCTTCACCGGCATCTGCCGCGCCGACGAGGCCGGGGCAAAGCTCGTCGCCATGACGCTCGAGCACTATCCGGGGATGGCCGAGGCCGAGGTCGCGCGTCACGTGGAGGCGGCGCGGCAGCGCTGGCCGCTGCTCGGCGTCACCGTCATCCACCGCTACGGCCGTCTCGCACCGGGCGAGGACATCGTCCTCGTCGTCACCGCGGCGGCGCACCGGCAGGATGCCTTCGCCGCCGCCGAGTTCCTGATGGACTATCTCAAGACGCGCGCGCCGTTCTGGAAACAGGTCGAATATGCCGACCGGAGCGAGTTGGGTCGATGCCAAGCAGTCCGACGACGCGCTCGCCGATCGCTGGACGCCTCCGGGCCGGCGACGCGAGGCCGCGGAATGACCGCCGTAAAGCGCGGGTCGGGTCGAGTTCTTCACCCGGACCGCGCGAACATGCTTGTCAGGTTGGGTTTGGCAACAGGGCTCGGCCGAACCTGCACGCTGATGGAGGCAACGTCATGATCCGCATTGTGATCGCCGCTGCCGCGCTGGCGATGGCGCCCAGCATCGCGGCGCAAGCGGCGGAGATGAGGTTCTACCAGCTGCCGTCCGGCTCGTTTCCGCACGACGTGGCGCCGGCTGCGGACGGCACGGTTTGGTTCAGCGGTCAGCACCAAGGATTTGCCGGCCGCTTCGATCCGAAGACCGGCCAGCTCGAGAAGATTCCACTCGGGTCCGGCGCGGCGCCCCACGGCGTGATCGTCGGGCCCGACGGCAATGCCTGGCTGACCGAAGGCGGGCAGAACGCCATCGCACGCGTCGACGCCAAGACCAAAGCGGTCAAGCTGTTCCCCCTGCCGAAGGACTTTGCGAACGCCAACCTCAACACCTTGGCCTTCGATAATAACGGTGTCGTCTGGTTCACCGGTCAGAACGGCGTCTACGGACGCGTCGATCCCAAGACCGCAAGGGTCGATGCCTGGAAAGCGCCGAAAGGCGTGGGGCCCTACGGCATGGCGGCGACGCCTTCGGGTGACATTTGGTACGCATCGCTTGCCGGCGACCACATTGCCAAGATCAACACCTCGACCGGCGAGGCGACGGTGATCGACCCGCCGCGCAAGGGCGTCGGGCCGCGCCGCATCTGGTCGGACTCCAAAGGCATCCTGTGGGTGAGCTTCTGGAACGCAGGCGCGATCGGCCGCTACGATCCCGCCGCCAAGGCGTGGAAGACTTATCCGCTGCCCAAGAGCACATCCGGCTGCTATTCGATCTATGTCGACGACAAGGATCGGGTGTGGGCGACTGATTGGACGGCCAATGCCATCCAGCGCTTCGATCCCAAGACCGAGAGCTACGAAACGTTCCCGAGCGACAAGAGGAACGCGAACGTGCGCCAGATGCTCGGCCGGCCGGGCGAGGCCTGGGGCGGCGAGTCGGGGACGGACCGCCTGGTGGTGATCCGGGATTGACGCCCGCGCGCGGCCGCTGCCTCCACCGATTCGTCGTGCCGTGCACTTGCGGATCGGCGCATCCCGTGCATCGAGCGTCTCTGCAATGCAGCCTCTTGCAATGCGCCGTTGCCGCGGATTTTGAAAAGGCGCAAGCTGACAGCCGCAGGGGCAACCACCAAAAGCAAGAGCCGCTGCCTCGGCGTCGGCCGGCCGACGGTCCATCTCGGTGATCCGACGGCCGTAGCCCTTAAGGTGCATCCCGGGAGGATCGTGCCATGCTCGACCAATTGAAATTCAAGATCCTGAAATGGCTTGCGCTGGTCTTTGGTTGCTGCGTGGCGTCCGCAGCGAGCGTTGCTGCGGAATCGACAATCGCCGGAACCGGCGCTGTCAGCGGGACGGTGAGCGCAGGAAAGCCGTTTACGGCGGCGCAGGTCTATCTGCGCCACGCCGAAAAGCCGGTCACTTTCATGGTCTACACCAGCGGCGGCAACTATCAGGCGATCAATGTGGTGCCGGGCGACTATGAGGTGACGGTTGCGCGCCGGGGTTTCGCATCCGATCCGCAGAAGATCACCGTAAAACCAGGGGCCACGACCACGGTCAACTTCGTCTTGAAGGACGCTGACCCAACCCCGCAGCCCGGGGTCAACGGCCCTTCGACGGTCGTCGGCTACCCCGGCCGTGCGACGATTACCGACAAGGACGTCGAGTTCTTCACCGACTACGACAAGGTTTATCCGCCCGGCCCCGGGCGCCAGGTGCTCGAGCGGGTGTGCATGTCGTGCCACGGGGTAAACTTCTACTCGGTTCGGCAGTTGGATCGCGCCGCGTGGGATGCTGCCATCAATACGATGAGCAAGCGGGTGAACGGGATGGATACATCCGTTCCGCCCGGCAAGATGTCGCCGAAGGATCGTCAACTCCTGCTCGACTATCTCGCAGCCAACTTCGGCGCCAATTCGAAGAAGCGGGCGCTTGCCATCGATACCGACATGCCTCTCGACGAGGAGGCACTCGGCAAGGCGATGTACATCGAATACGAGATGCCAAAGGCCAACGTGCCGAACGCGCGTCCGATCGGGCAGAATCCGTATTTCGACAACGACGGCAATGTGTGGATGACCGATCGCGGCACTCCCAATGGCATCGTCAAGCTCGATCCGCGCACGGTGAAGTTCGAATTCTACCCGTTACCGGAGCGGGGTATCCCGCACGGCATCACCGTCGATTCCAAAGGCATCGTGTGGTGGGGCGAGACCGTCGGGTTCAAATTCGGTCGGCTCGATCCCAAGACCGGAAAGATGGAGCGCTATCCCATCGATCCGCGCGGTTACCTCAAGGGCCGCGGCCACGATCCGATCGTCGACGCCGAAGACAACATCTGGCTGGCCGTGATCAACGGCAACCGGCTCGCCAAGTTCGATGCCAAGAGCGGAAAAATCTCGCTGTTCGAACCGCCGACACCGAACTCGTATCCCTATGGCGTCGACAAGGATAAGGCCGGCAACATCTGGATCTCGCAGTTCACCCAATGCCGGATGGCGAAGTTCGACCCCAAGGAAGAAGAGTTCACCGAATACCCGGTGCTCACCGCCTATGAGGATCCGTTCTGCCTGATCCGGCGCGGCAGCGTCGATAAGAACGGCACGGTCTGGTACGGCGTGTTCAGCAACGGCAAGATCGGCAAGCTCGATCCCGCAACCGGCAAGATGGTCGAATACAAGATGCCGGTGGCGTTCGCCGAGCCCTACGACATCTGGGCCGATAAGGACAACAATATGTGGATCGCCGACGGCGCCATGGGCGGCGCGATCATCAAGTTCGATCAGAAGACGGAGAAGTTCACGTTCTACCCGGCGGTTCAGCGCGGCGACATCCCGAAGATCGAGATCACCCGCGAAGGCGCCATCTGGTACAACCCGCGCTCGGCGCTCAAGGGCGCGGTCGGCGTGCTCTATCCCGACATGACGAAGATGACGACGTTCGAGGCGCGTTATTGAAAAACGGCGGCCGGACGGGTGTCCTCAAAGGGAACGCCGTCCGGCACGCGCGCGGATCTCACGTGCGTGCAAGATCGGCACGCCCCCGGGGAACTCGACGCCTCTTCGAGCGCGGCCATGAGCGCGGCTCGCTCATCCCAGCGGATTGAGCGCTCGAGTTGGCGTCGTCCCCGTTTGCGCGTGGGCCGCCGGATCGGGCGAATCAACCGATGGGCGCGCTCACGCCGCCGCTCGCTTGCCCTTGGGCTGCACCTCGGCGGTGTAGTCCGCCATGAGCTGCTGGGTGATCGCGCCGGGGGTGAATTTCCACTGCGCGATCTCGGACACCGCCGTGACCTCGGCCGCGCTGCCGGTGATGAAGCACTCGGAGAATTGCGTGAGTTCGTCCGGCATGATGCGGCGCTCGGTCACTTCGATGCCGCGCTTCTTCGCCAATTCGATTACGGTGCGCCGGGTGATGCCATCGAGGAAGCAATCGGCGATCGGGGTGTGGATCCGGCCGTCCCGGATGAAGAAAATATTGGCGCCGGTGCATTCCGCCACGCGGCCCTGCCAGTCCAGCATCATGGCGTCGGCATAGCCTTTGCGCTCCGCCTTGTGCTTGGAAATGGTGCAGATCATGTAGAGGCCCGCCGCCTTCGCCCGCGCCGGCGCGGTCGCCGGATCCGGGCGCCGGTAGTCGGCGAGGTCGAGCCGGATGCCTTTCAGCCGCTGCACCGGATCGAAATAGCTCGGCCACTGCCAGGTGGCGATGGCGAGATGGATGGTGTTGCTCTGCGCTGAAACGCCCATCATCTCCGAGCCGCGCCAGGCCACCGGCCGCACATAGGCGTCGGTCTGCGCGTTCTTTTCCAGCACCAGGCGCTTGGCCGCATCGATCTCGGCGACGGAGTAGGGGATTTCGAAGTCGAGCAGCTCGGCCGAGCGCTTCAGCCGCTCCGAATGCTCCGTGCATTTGAAGATTTCGCCGCCGTAAGCGCGCTCGCCCTCGAATACGGAACTGGCATAGTGCAGGCCATGGGAGAGCACGTGCAGGGTTGCGTCGCCCCACGGCACGAGCTTGCCGTCGTACCAGATGACGCCGTCGAGGCGGTCATACGGTTTTTCAGCCATGGCGCTTCCTCCTCGCAGTGCGGCGGATGCGGGCGTGGGATCGCCCCACTGTCCTTATGCTTTTGCGTCGCGGGCCGACACCCGGTATGTTTCGGCCCACCCATGAGAGCGCGCCTGCGCCTGCGGCGCAATCGGCTACGGGCGGGGCCGCGGGCACGATTCGGTCGTGGCCCCTCTCGTGGTGTCCGATGCTGGGATAGCAATCTGACCGAAATATGTCAATATGGCTGACCTAACTGTCCCACTCGCAACCGATCGGTCGTTCTCGGGCGCCGACCGGGCGGCACGCGCCAACGACCCGATCTGGGACGTCATCGAGCTCCTGTTCTTCGCCTACCGCGACTTCATCGGTGATCCCGACGAGGTGCTGGCGAAATTCGGCTTCGGGCGCGCCCATCACCGGGTGCTGCATTTCATCAATCGCAATCCCGGCATGAAGGTTGCCGAGTTGCTCGACATTCTCAAGATCACCAAGCAGTCGCTCGGCCGCGTGCTCAAGCAGCTCATCGATCAGGGCTACGTGGTGCAGAAGGAAGGCGCCAACGACCGGCGCCAGCGCCTGCTCTACGTCACGCCGAAAGGCGAGACCCTGGCGATGAAGCTGGCGGGACTGCAGACCGCCCGCATCGCGCGCGCGCTCTCCGAGCTCGGCCCGAATGGGCACGAGGCGGCCTGCCGATTTCTCACCGCCATGATCAATGGCGACCACCGCGACTCCGTGCTGCGGTTCATCGCGCGGGCGGACCGGGCGCGGCGAACGCGCGGCTGAGCGCAAGCGAAATGCGGGCCATGAACACGGTATCCGCCGCTCTCCCCGACGATGCTCCGCATCTGCTTGTGGTCGACGACGACCGCCGCATCCGCGATCTGCTCTCTCGCTTCTTGTTCGCCGAAGGCTACCGCGTCACCACGGCGGAGACGGCCGCCGATGCGCGCGCCAAACTCGAGGGGCTGCGCTTCGATCTCTTGATCCTGGATGTCATGATGCCGGGCGAGACCGGCTTCGACCTCGCCCGCGATCTGCGCTCGTCCTCGAGCGTACCGATCATCATGCTGACCGCCCGCGACGAAGCGAAGAGCCGGATCGAGGGTCTCACGATCGGCGCCGACGACTATGTGAGCAAGCCGTTCGAGCCCAGAGAACTTTCGCTGCGCATCGCCAGCATCCTGCGGCGCGCCCGCCCGGCGGCGGGGCCGGCGGTGGAATCGGTGCGCTTCGGGGACTTCCGCTTCCACATCCCGCGCGGGGAGCTCAAGCGCGGCGAGCAAACCATTCGGCTCACGGATCGCGAGCGCGACATGTTGCGCCTGCTCGCCGCGACGCCTGGCGAGACCGTGCCGCGGCAGGCGCTCGCCGGCACCGGCGGCTCGATCGGCGAGCGCGCCGTCGACGTGCAGGTCAACCGCCTGCGCCGCAAGCTCGAGCACGATCCCGGCAATCCGCTGCTGGTGCAGACCGTGCGCGGCATCGGATACCGGCTGGTGACGACGCCATGACCACGCTCGACGTCGGCATCGCCGCGCTGCGCTCCGCCGCCGGCCGCCTGACTGTCCTGCGGCGCCAGGTCGCCGCCGGGCTGACGGCGCTGCGCTCGGCCGCCAGCCGCCTGCCCGATCCGCGGCGTCCGGCTGCCGCCGGGCTGACGGCGCTGCGCACGGCTGCTGACCGCCTGCCGGCGCTGCGGGGTCCGGCCGCCACCGGGTTGGCGGCGCTGCGCTCGGCCGGGAGCCGCTTCTACGACCTCTATGACCGCGCCAGCATCACGCTGAAAGGCGTCATGCCGAAGGGCCTCTATGCGCGCGCCCTCCTGATCATCATCGCGCCCATGGTGGTGCTGCAGTCGGTCGTCGCCTTCATGTTCATGGAGCGGCACTACAATCTGGTGACGCAGCGGCTGTCTGCCGGCGTGGTGCAGGACATCGCGACCCTGATCGAGGTCTACAAAGTCTATCCGCAGGATGCCGGCCATGCGCAGCTGCGCCGGATCGCGCAGGAGAAGCTCGGCCTGGTGGTCGATTTCCTGCCGGTGAACGAGTTGCCGCCGCCGGGGCCGAAACCGTTCTTCTCGCTGGTGGATCAGGCGCTGTCGGAGGAGGTCAGGAAGCAGATCGCCCGGCCGTTCTGGATCGACACCGTCGGACGCTCGGCGCTGGTCGAGATCCGCATCAAGCTCGACAATGCGGTGATGCGCGTGTTTGCGCCGCGCAACGCCGCCTATGTCTCCAACTCCCACATCTTCCTGGCCTGGATGGTGGGCACTTCGCTGGTGCTGATCACCGTCGCGGTGCTGTTCCTGCGCAACCAGATCCGGCCGATCCTGCGGCTGGCGGACGCCGCCGAAAGCTTCGGCAAGGGCCGCGAGGTCCCGGATTTCCGACCGCGCGGCGCGCGCGAGGTTCGCCGCGCGGCGCAGGCCTTCATCGAGATGAAGAGCCGCATCGAGCGCACGATGGAGCAGCGCACCGCCATGCTGGCGGGAGTGTCCCACGATCTGCGCACCATCCTCACCCGCTTCAAGCTCGAGCTCGCGCTGATCGGTGACAGCCCCGAGGTCGAGGCGATGAAGAAGGACGTCGACGAGATGGGCCGGATGCTGGAGGCCTATCTCGCCTTTGCGCGCGGGGATTCGGGCGAGCAGTCGGCGCCCACCGACATGGGCGCCTTCCTCGAGGAGCTCAAGACCGATGCCGAGCGCAACGGCCACAAGTCGAGCGTGCATTTCCACGGCCATCCGATCGTCACCGTGCGGCCGGCGGCGTTCAAGCGCTGCCTCGCCAATCTGGTCTCGAACGCGGCGCGACATGCGCCTTCGATCTCGATCACCGGCCACCGCGACCACCGCTGGCTCACCGTCACCGTGGACGACGACGGTCCCGGCATCGCCCCGCATCTGCGCGAGGAAGTGTTCAAGCCGTTCATGCGGCTCGACGACGCGCGCAACCAGGACGAAGGCGGCACCGGTCTCGGGCTCGCGATCGCGCGCGACATCGCCCGCTTGCACGGCGGCGACATCAGGTTGTCGGATAGCCCGTTGGGTGGGCTGCGCGCGACCGTGCGCGTGCCGGTCTAGTCTAAGCCTCCACCGTCTCCTCGTCGTCCCCGCGCCGG
The DNA here is from genome assembly GCA_963712565.1 of uncultured Alphaproteobacteria bacterium. Lineage (GTDB taxonomy): Bacteria > Pseudomonadota > Alphaproteobacteria > Rhizobiales > Xanthobacteraceae > VAZQ01. The sequence goes on from CAVQIP010000055.1 coordinate 397,328, forward strand.
CGCCGGCGCGGACGCAGGCGGCAGGCAGCCGCCGGAATTCGGCAGAGGTCGTCGAGAAAGCCCGACCAGCGTTGCCCGCGCGCCAGCGCGCGGTCGAGCGCGGCCATGGTGCGGGCGAGGCCGGGATCGTCATCGTGCACCCAACTGCGCAAGACCTGCGCGAACAGCAGCGCGAGCCCCTGCGCGCGTACCATGCCGCGCGGACCGGCGGCGTCGATGTCGGCGGCGGTCAGCATCCATTGCTGTGAACGCACGGCGAGCCCGTTCAGGGCGAGGGCGAGGGGGGGATTGCGCGTGGCCGAACGCAGCAGCGAGCGCACCGCGGCCTTGTGCGGCGCCAGCACTTCGAGCCGGCGCATCAACACGTCAAATAGACGCTCGCGCGGCGGCTCCGCGGCCATGTCGTCATCGCCGCCGGCGAGAACGGCGCGGTCGACCGCTTTCATGTGCGCGGCGAGGATCGCGAGCGTTGAGCCGAATGCGGCGCGCAGATCGGAGAGCGAAACGCCGGCCTCCCTGGCGATGTCGGCAAAGCCGATCCGTTCGATCGGCCTTTCGGCAAGCAGCGTCGTGAAGGCGTCGATAATGCGCTCGCGTTCGGATCCGTCGCCGCTCGGCGCAGGACGCCGGGCTGATTTACGCGTGCCTTTGCGGGCCATGACGGAACTCCGGACTCGTCTCTCCGCGCGATCAATGTAGGCCCGTTACGTGGATCATTCCAGGGTCACGGCGTGACGCGAAGCGCAACGCTGCGCTGCAGGCTGGTTGCAGCGGATCCCGGATGCGCGGGCAGCGCTCCGCGCCGCACCGCATCCCGGATACGAATCCGAGTCACTCCGCCAAATCGCGCGAGCGCTTGGTGGCGGCAGCGATGGCCCTGGTCATCAGCGGCTCGAGGCCATCCCTCGCCATCAGCACCTCGAGCGCGGCGGCGGTGGTGCCGCCCGGCGAGGTGACGTGTTGGCGCAGCGTTGCGGCATCGAGCGGCGAGCGATTGAGCAGCTCGCCCGCGCCTGCCACGGTCGCGCGTGCCAGCGTCGCGGCCAGCGCGGGCGGCAGACCGGCCGCGGCGCCTGCCCGGGCCATCGCTTCGGCCAGCAGGAACACATAGGCTGGTCCCGAGCCCGAGAGCGCGGTCACGGCGTCCAGCAGCCGCTCGTCGGTTACCCACTCCACGGCGCCGACCGCGGAGAGCAGCGCGTCGACGAGCGCATGCTGCTGCTCCGTGACGCGCGCGTTGGCGACCGCGACCGTGATGCCGCGCCCGATCGCGGCCGGCGTGTTGGGCATGGCGCGAACCAGCGCGGCCCGTGGCAGGGCGTCGGCGAGGAACTTGAGCGTGCGGCCGGCCATGATGGATACGACCACGGTGGCGGCACCCACGAACGAGGCGAGCGCCAGCGTGACCTCCGGCGCGACTTGCGGCTTGACCGCGACCACCACCGCCGCGACCTCGCCCACTGCGTCGGCGGACGGATTGAGGCGCAGGCCTCGCGCCGTCAGCGCCGTCAACTCGGGCATGGGCTGCGGCTCGAGCACGGCGACATTGCGCGGGGCAAGCCCGAGCGCCAGCCACCCTTCCAGCAGGGCGCTTCCCATCTTGCCGGCGCCGGCGAGCAGGATGGTTCCCGGCAGATTGACGAGTGGACCGTGCGTCGCTGTTGTCGTCATGGGCGGCAGTCCTCCCTCTCGTCCACCCCAGTCCTAATAAGGTGAAACAACCCGGGCCGTCATTCCGGCCGAGCGAGCACGCAAGCACGTATACGCAGCGTGTGCAGGCTTGGCTGCGTGCGAAGCGAGGGCCGGAATCCGTAATCACCGGCCTCTGAATGAGGCACGGTCGAGGAAACATGGCAAGCTCTGTGGTTATGGATTCCGGGCTCGCCGCTTCGCGGCGCCCCGGAATGACTACCGAAGTGAGGCGGCCTTACGCCTGCCCTTGGGTGTCGAACATGGCGGCGTCGAGCGCTTCGCGCGCCGGCTTGCCCGCCCATACCACGAACTGGAAGGCGGGGAAGTAGCGCTCGCAGGCGTCGAGCGCGGTTCCGAGCAGCGCTTCGCATTGGCGGCTCGAAGCCTCGACACCGCCGGCCAGCACCAGCGCGTGGCGATACATGATGAGGCCGTCCTGGATCCAGAGGTCGAAATGCCCGACCCACATCTGCTCGTTGATCAGCGAGATCAGCTGCTGCACCTCGCCGCGGCAGCGCTCCGGCACTTTGAGTTCGAAGGCGCAGGCGAGATGCAGCGCCTCGATGTCGAACATCCAGGTATAGGAGACCTGATAGTCGGTCCATTTCCCCGTCACCAGGATCGTGATCTCGTCGTCGCCCGCGCGCTCGAACGACCAGCCGTTCGTGGCGGCGACCCGCTCGACGACCTCGAGAGGATTGGCATGAGGCTGACCGCTGATGTCGATCAGGGACATGATTGTCTCCACCTGCCGCTCGGAATGGGATGCGCACTCGACCGCACGCACGCCACGCCGCTTTGCCGCGGTCCCCGCGGGAGTTGATTACTGCGCCGGGGCGAATCACTTGGCGAGTCGAATATAACCTCTTTGATTCCCGTGGCTAAAGCACAATCGGGCGAGCTTACGATGAACGATTGGTGGATATCTCGCCCGGCCGAGTCGCTTCTCCACAGGCCCGTCGACGCAAGATCGCGGGCAGGGGGCGCCGGCGCTGGAACTTACCGTTGTCGTGCGTCGGCCGGTCAGTCGAACAGGCTCGAAACCGACTCCTCGGCGGCGGTGCGGCCGATGGCCTCGCCGATCAGGCTGGCGACCGACAAAGTGCGGATATTGCGCGCGACTTTGACGGCCTGAGTGGGCTGGATCGAGTCGGTGATGACCAGCTCCTTGAGCCGCGACGCGCTGATGCGCGCGACCGCGCCGCCGGACAACACGCCGTGGGTGATGTAGGCGTAGACCTCGGTCGCGCCCTGGTCCAGCAGCGCATCGGCGGCGTTGACCACCGTGCCTCCGGAATCGATGATGTCGTCGACCAGGATGCAGGTATAGCCGTCGACCTCGCCGATCACGTTCATCACTTCCGATTCGCCCGCGCGCTCCCGCCGCTTGTCGACGATGGCGAGCGGCGCGTTGATGCGCTTGGCCAGTCCGCGCGCGCGGCCAACGCCGCCGACGTCGGGCGACACCACCATCACCTTGTCGATGTCGAAGCGCTCCTTGATGTCGCGCACCATCATCGGCGCGGCATAGAGGTTGTCGGTCGGGATGTCGAAGAAGCCCTGGATCTGGCCGGCATGCAGGTCGAGCGTCATCACGCGGTCGGCGCCCGCGCGGGTGATCAGGTTGGACACCAGCTTGGCGGAGATCGGCGTGCGTGGCCCGGGTTTGCGGTCCTGGCGGGCGTAGCCGAAATAGGGAATGACCGCGGTAATGCGCCGGCCCGACGCCCGGCGCAGCGCGTCGATGATGATCAGCAATTCCATCAGGTGGTCGTTGGCCGGAAACGATGTGGACTGGATGACGAAAACGTCGGTACCGCGCACGTTTTCCTGGATCTCGACGAAAATCTCCATGTCGGCGAAGCGCCGTACCACCGCCTTGGTCAGCGGCGTGGCGAGGTAGGCGGCGATCGCGTCGGCCAGCGCGGGATTGGAGTTGCCGGCAACGAGCTTGATCGCTCCGTTATTGGGCCGCATCGCTGCCTCCTGGCGAGGTGCCTTCCTGCGCGCTCGCGGCGCCCTGATAACAAGGAGGCGGCAAGGCTGGCAATACGACCGCCGGCCGGCGCGAATTTTGTCCCGAGGATTCAGCCGATTCGCGCGCCGGCAGCGGGCCGCGCACGCGCTCGACGAAGCAGGAGAGCACGCCCTGGGCGCGGCAGCGCTCGGCATCAGGGCCAAGGGACGCGTTCTAGTCTTCCCGCGCGAAGGCGAACGCGGCGCCCGATCTTGCGCCGGCCGCCGGCCGGTTGCGCGGGAGCGGGACCCCGTCGGGCTGGACCGGGCCGCCCGCATTGGCCGCGATTTCGGTCCTCGTCGGCTCGCCGCGCAGGATGCGGAAAATGCCGGCGGCCTCCGGTGTCCAGTCATCCAGCCAGCCGAGTGCCGTGGCTTGCGGCGGCGCGGGCAGCGCGCCGACGGCGGGGCCCGATCGCGGCCGGGCGGCGGCCAGGAACGCCGCGAACCGCTCCATGCCGGCATTGGCGATGCGGTGCAGGACCTCATCGTCGGCTGCCGCCCACGCGCGGCCAGCGGCCGTTTCCTCGCCGCTCAGGCGAATGGCGCGGTGTTGGTCGGCGCCATAAACGTCCAGGGCCCAAGTGATCGACGTGATCGAGGTCGCCGCGCCGTCATTATGCGTGGCCAGATAGGCCCGCAACCGATAATCGGCCGCGCGCGGCGCCACCACGGCGATGCGGCGGGCCGCCGCTTCTTCCTCGAGGCTTTTCATAAACTTGTGGACAACGGCCGGCGGCGGCCCGCCGACCGATTCGAAGGCCACCGTGGCGCGGCCAGCCTCGGTGAGATTCCCAATCTGCCCGCTGTTGACGCAAGCCGACAAGGTCAGCCCAAGCAACAGGATGCCGAGCCTGCCGCAACGCCGATCAATGCCCACCGGCTGCGCGCTTGCGCCGGGCCGGCCCCATCCGCTCTGCATCGCTTCCCCGCGGGCTCGGCGGCCTTCGTTGCGGCTTATCAGCCGAGCCGGCATGGGCTCGCGACCGCCAAGTGCCCCGAAACCATCGAATATGAGTTCGGTCCCGGGGTCCAGACCTCGAACCGGCCGCGGCGTCAATTTGCCAGCGCTATGGCATTGATGTGACGCCCGTAGTCGCGCTCATTGCGGTGGGCGGCCCGGCGGTAGCTGAAGAACCGCGCCGGATCGGCGTAGGTGCAGTGGCCAAGATCTTCCATCCCGATGCCCGCCGCCGCGAGGCGGGCGCCGATATAGCCGGGAAGATCGAACAGCGCATGGCCCGACCGCGAAGAAGGTTGGAAGAACCGCGCGTTGGCCTCCTCGTCAGCGTTGAAGCGCGTGACGAATTCGGGCCCGACCTCGTAATTCGGCTGGCGGATCGTCGGCCCGAGCGCGGCCACGATGCGGGCGCGTTCGGCCCCGCAGCGTTCCATGGCGGCGACTGTCGCTTCGAGGACGCCGGTGGCGGCGCCGCGCCAGCCGGCATGGGCCACCCCGATCACGCCGGCCCGGTCGTCGGCGAACAGGACCGGACCGCAATCGGCGGTGGTGACGCCAATAGCGATCCCGGGGACCGCCGTCACGATCGCGTCGGCGCGCGGACGCTCCCGCGCTGCCCAGGGCCGGTCGATCGTGACCACGTCGGGCGAATGAATCTGGTAGGCGGTGAGCAGGCAATCCGGCCGCACCCCGAGCGCCGCCGCCATGCGCGCGCGGTTCTCGGCGACCTTGGAGGGAACATCGTCGGAGCCCGGTCCGCCGTTAAGGCTCGCATAGATGCCCTCGGACACGCCGCCGGCGCGCGTGAAGAAGGCGTGCCGGATGCCGGCGAGCGCGGAGAGCGAAGAAGCCTGCAGCATGTTCGCCATTGTGCCACGCCCGGCTTGCTTGCGGGCGCGATTTTCTCCCGGGCAGGACGCGCGTCCGCTCGCGCCCTCGCTCATGTTTCGAAACCGGGCAGGATATCGAGGTCCGGGCCCGACAAGGCAATGGCCTTGATCAAGCGGCCCATGCCGGTGCGATCGGCCGAGGTGAGGCGCACGAGCGCGGCCTCGATCGTTGCGGCGTAGTCCGGCGGCGCGCCCGCCTTGAGCGCTGCCGCGCGCTGCTCGATCCCGAGCCGGCGCAGGAGCTGGCCCTGCGGCAGCGGCCCGTGTAGCCGAGCGCCCATTCCTTCGGCCGCCTGCGCCAGCGCCTGAAAGTCCACATGCGCGGTCAGGTCGACCAAGCCCGGTGCCCGCAGCGGCTCGGCGAAATCATGTCGGCCGACGGCTTGTAGCGTATCGCCGATAGCGCTCTTCACGTGGCCGTAGTCGAGGATCAGCGCGGCGCCGCCGAAACGCACGACGCGGCGGCCGATCTCGAGCGCGATGCTGTCGGCGCGCCACTCGAAGATCTCGCCGATCCTGGCCGCGCGCAGCGTGCTCGGCAGAAGCTTCTCGAACAGCGGGATCGGATCGCGATCGATCCCGAATTGCAAGTCGCCGTCGTCGCCGATCTTGACCACGCGCTCGTGCCAGCCGTCGGCGCACATGACGGCCTGATGGATCGGCAGCGCGTCGAAGAACTCGTTGGCAAGCACGATCAGCGCGCCGTCCGGCACCTCCTCGATCGATCGATGCCACGACGCCGGCACGTCGCTGGCGCTCAAGGCCTGGCGCTGCAGGCGCTCCAGCGCCGGGCTGATCTCGACCATGTGCACGGCTATGGCGGCGCGGAAGTCGGGCATCACCCGTGCAGCCCGCAGCGCATCCACCATCATGGTGCCGCGGCCCGGCCCGAGCTCGACCAGCCGGATGCGCGCGGGCGAATCCATCGCCCGCCAGGTGGCGGCCGCCCACAGCCCGATGAGCTCGCCGAACATCTGGCTGATCTCGGGGGCGGTGACGAAATCGCCGGCTCGGCCGAGCGGGTCGCGGGTGGTGTAGTAGCCACGCTCGGGATGGGTGAGGCAGAGTTCCATATATTGCGCCACCGCGATCGGACCGCCGGCCGCGATGCGCCGCCGAATCTCCGCCTCGAGCGAGGCAATCTCCATCGTCATGCCGGCCGTGCCGGCTCCCTTCGCATTGCCGCCGCCATCAGGGCGATGCCGGCGAGCATCAATGGCAGCGACAGCAGCGTCCCCATGGTCAACCCGCCCCACAGGAAGCCGAGCTGCGGATCGGGCTCGCGAAAGTGTTCGCCGATCGAGCGCGCGACGCCATAGCCGAATGCGAAGGCGCCGAGGATGAAGCCCGGCCGCCTGAGCGCGCCAGCGCGGATCAAGGCCGCGAGCACCACGAACAGGAGAAGCCCTTCGAGCCCGGCCTCGTAGAGCTGGCTCGGGTGGCGCGGCTGCGGGCCGCCGGTCGGAAACACCATAGCCCAGGGCACGTCGGTCGGGCGGCCCCACAGCTCGCCGTTGACGAAATTGGCGAGGCGGCCGAGAAAAATTCCGATCGTCCCGGCCGCGCAGGTGAGGTCGCCGAGCGAAAGGATCGACAGGCCGCGATGGCGCGCGAACAACACGACCGCGAGCACGCAGCCGAGAAAGCCGCCGTGGAACGACATGCCGCCCTTCCAGAGCTGCAGGCTCTCCAGCGGATGCGCGGCGAAATAGCTTGGGTTGTAGAACAGCACGTAGCCGATCCGTCCGCCGAGGATGATGCCGAGCGTCACCCACAGCACGAAGTCGTCGTAGTCGGTGACAGTCATCGGCGCCTTGCCGCCCCACAGCTCCGCGCGGCGGATGACGGCGCGCGCATAGAGCCAGCCCAGCAGGATGCCGACGATATAGGCGAGCGCATACCAGCGGATAGCGATGGGCCCGAAGCTCACGAGCACCGGGTCGAAGGCCGGGAACGGGATGGCGTAAAGCGGCATCGGGCGATTCGCGCGAGTCGGGATTCGCACCCCTCCAGCGGGGTGATGCGGGCAGGCCGCCCGTGAAGTCAAGCCGGCCCGGCGCGGGACGCAGGGATCAAGTCGGGGCGGTGGGCGGCAATGGCCGCAAGCACCGCCAAGGCGTCAGTGACGCCGGCTTCACTCCCTTTTTCGAAATCTTGATCCGCCTGGCCCATGGTGTTGGTGACGTGCGCGAGGCAGAGGACCGCTACTTGAGCGGCACGCGCGAACGTGTAGAGCGCGGCGGCTTCCATCTCGACCGCCAGCACGCCTTTCGCGCGCGCCCATTCGATGGCGGCTGCGGTTTCACGGAATGGCGCATCCGTGGTCCAACTCGCGCCCACGACAGCATGCAGGCCGCGCTCTGCGAGCGCTCGAGCGGCGGCCGCTACCAGGTGCGCATCCGCCGGTGCAAACTCCGCGGGCGCCGCGTAGTGGTAGCTGGTTCCTTCGTCGCGCAGCGCCCGGTCGATGATGACGAAATAGGGCGGCCGTCCGGCCGGCACGATCTGACCCGCCGAGGTCACGCTCACGAGCAGGCGGCAGCCGCTGGCAAACAGTTGTTCTGCCACCAGGACGGCGAAGGGTGCACCGACCGCGCAGCCGATGATCCCCACGACCTGCCCGCCCAAGGCGAATGTGTTGAGCGTGGTGTGATAGCAAGGCCAGGCCGGGAAAGCCTGCGCCTCGCCTGTGTCTCGGAGTTTGCGCACGATGTCGCCGTCAGGGTCGAGGATGCAGAGCGCCGGCACGTCGATGGCCGCAAGGCGCTTTTGCCGTCGCGCCTCCCGCAACAGCGCCTGCGGCGCGAACACCGAAGGTGCAGCAGGGGTCTTATTGTCGAGAATGGGAGGCGTCATCACGTTCCGTTTCTCGCAACGAATGCCGTGTTGTGGAAGGGGCGCGCCGGAAGATCGCGGCATAGTGATAGGGCGGGAGTTCGACCACCTGGACGAGTCTCAGCCCCGCCGGTTCCACCGCCCCGATCGTCTGTTCCGGAGTCATCCTCAGCTCGGTCCGGGGTCCTCGCGGTTCGCCCAAAATCGTGGTCTGTTCGCGCTCGCGCCGGTGCCAGTTGACGATCGCAAAGCGGCCGGCCGGCGCGAGCACCGAGCGTACCGCGCGGGATAATCGCGGCCGGTCGGGAACCCCGTGAAACACATTGGCCAAGAAAACAAAGTCGATGGGATGCGATACCAATTCGGCCACCTCATAAGCATCGCCTTCGACCAAATCGCAGTTGGTGACGCCGCCTTCGGCCAGACGGAAGCTGGCCACTTCGAGCAATCGGCGATCGATGTCGATCGCGGTGACGTGGCGCGCCAGCTTGGCGATTTGCAAGGTGAACCAGCCGTCACCGCAGCACAGATCGACCACGTTCATCCCGGCGGTGATCCCGACCGAGGTAAGGACCTTGGCCGGGTCGGGCCACAGCGCCTCCCACCAGCCGGCGGACGGCATTTCGGTGGCTTCGAAAAATCCCGGAAGCGTCGCCATCGAGGAACCCGGATCGCGGCAGGCAGCGCGAGCCCGCGCACGATAATAGCCCTTGCGGCAGCAACAAACCGTCACCATTGTTCGCACATCGTCTGAATTGGCCGGAGGCGAACGCCATGACCCAGACCAGCAACCGCTTGTTCGACGAGATGGCGCGGCTGATGAACGACGCCGCCGGCGTCGCCTCGGGGGTGCGGCGCGAGTTCGAAACGGTGGTCCGCAATCAGGCCGACCGCATCCTGCGCGACCTTGACGTGGTCAAGCGGGAGGAGTTCGAGGCGGTCAAGGACATGGCGCGGCTGGCGCGCGAGGAGAACGAGGCCTTGAAGGCGCGCATCGCCGCGCTGGAAGCCAAGCTCGGCCACGGCGGCACTCCGTAAGCGCTTGCGCGGCCGTCGTTTTGACCGTCGATCGGGGCCGCTGCGGGTTTCTTGTCTTTCCCCATCGCGGTGGTTATAAGCGCGCCGAACCGCGGGCACGCCGATATCGCCTGCGTCGACGAAAGTCGCGGCTCCGACACCCCTGGAGGCATGCCGCGGCGAGGATGGGCCGCAGATCTTGGCGGCCGTTTTGTTGCGCAAGAGGATTTGCACCATGGCGACCGTCCAACAGATGAAGGCGGCGACACGTGCACGGGCCGGCAAGGGGGCCGCCCGCGCCGAGCGCCGAGCCGGCCGCGTGCCTGGCGTGATCTACGGCGATGGCAAGCCGCCGCTCAACGTCTCGGTCGATCACGCCGAGCTCAAGCAGCGCATCTATGCCGGGCGCTTCCTGACCACCATCTACGAGCTCGAGGTCGACGGCGCCAAGCACCGCGTCATCCCGCGCGACTTCCAACTCGATCCGGTAAAGGACCTGCCCGTGCACGTGGATTTCCTGCGGCTCGGCGAAGGCGCGCAGATCCGGGTGCGCATTCCGGTGCACGTGATGAATGCGGATCAGTCGCCGGGCGTGAAACGCGGCGGCACCATCAACATCGTCACCCACGCGGTCGAGGTGGTGTGTTCGCCCGAGCACATCCCGGAATCGATCGACGTCGATATCTCCGGCCTCGAGATCAATTATTCGAAGCACCTGAGCGAGGTCGCGCTGCCGCCGAATGTGCGGGTGGTCGGCCGGGTCGATCAGACTCTGGTCACGATCGTGCCTCCGTCGGGCTACGCGGAAGAGATGAAAGCGGCGGCCGAAGCTGCCGCCGCTGCGGCTGCCGCCGCGGCGGCCGCCGCCGAAGCCGGCGTTCCGCCCGAAGGCGCGGCTCCGACCGCAGCGCCCGGCGCGGCGCCGGCCCCTGGCGCTCCCGCCGCTCCCGCCGCCGCTGCTCCGGCGGCGGAGAAGGAGAAGAAGTAAGGGCCTCTCTCTACCGTCATCGCCCGCGCAGGCGGGCGATCCAGTAATCACCGGCGACTCGGGACGGACTCGGGACGGACTCCTGGCGTTGATCGCGTGATCGCAGATTACTGGATGCCCGCTTTCGCGGGCATGACAGCACGGATAACTCCCCCATGTTGCTTTTCGTCGGGCTCGGCAATCCCGGTTCGCGCCACGCCGGCAACCGACACAATATCGGTTTCATGGTGGTCGACGCGATCGCCAAGCGCCATGGCATCGGGCCCTGGCGACGGCGCTTTCACGGCGTGGCGGCGGAGGGGCCGCTCGGCGGCGAGCGCGTGCTGCTGCTGCTGCCCGGCACCTACATGAACGAGTCGGGCCGCGCGGTGGCGGAAGCCGCGCACTTCTACAAGCTCGAACTCCCGCACATCGTGGTGTTCCACGACGAGATCGACCTCGCGCCCGGCAAGGTCCGCGTCAAGAGTGGCGGCGGCGTCGCCGGCCATAACGGACTGCGCTCGATCTCGGCGCATATCGGCAACGATTACCGGCGCGTGCGCATCGGCGTTGGGCATCCCGGCGTCAAGGACCTGGTGCACGCCCACGTGCTCAACGACTTCGCCAAGGACGAGCGGCCGGGGGTCGAGGCCTTGTGCGGGATCATCGCCGACAATGCCGAACTCCTGGCCAAAGGCAAGGATGCGAGCTTCCAGAACAAAGTGCATCTCGGCATGCAGGCGAAAGGCTTCTTCGACGGGCAGACGGATCAAGTCGACGACTGATCGTCTCCGCGACCGCAAATCGATACGAGAGACTTCATGGGATTCAAGTGCGGCATCCTCGGCCTGTCCAATGTCGGCAAGTCGACGGTCTTCAACGCGCTGACCGCGACCGCGGCGGCGCAGGCGTCGAACTACCCGTTCAGCACGATCGAGCCGAACGTGGGCGAGGTCATGGTGCCCGATCCGCGGCTCGAGGTGCTCGCCAAACTCGCGAAGTCGGCGAAGATCAAGCCGACGCGGCTCAGCTTCGTCGATATCGCCGGTCTCGTCAGCGGCGCTTCCAGGGGCGAGGGCCTCGGCAACCAGTTCCTCGCTCACGTCCGCGAAGTCGACGCCATCGCCCACGTGGTGCGTTGTTTCGTCGATCCCGACATTGCCCATGTCGCCGGCGCGATCGACCCGCTGGCCGACATCGATACCATCGAGACCGAACTGATGCTCGCCGATCTCGACAGCCTGGAGCGGCGCGTCGAGGGGCTCGCCAAGAAGGCCAAGGGCAGCGACAAGGATGCCAACGAGGCCAGGGAGACGCTCGACCTGGTCGAGCGCGCGCTGGCGCTGTTGCGCGCCGGCAAGCCGGCGCGTCTGGTCGAACGCAAACCGGAGGAGGAGCGGGCGTTTCGCATGCTCGGCCTGTTGACCTCGATACCGATGCTCTATGTCTGCAACGTCGACGAGGCCTCCGCCGCCACCGGCAACGAATTTTCGCGCCGTGTCGAGGCGCGCGCGAAAGAGGAAGGCGCGGCCTGTGTCATCATCTCGGCCAAGATCGAAGCGGAGATCGCGATCCTGCCCGCGCACGAGCGCGCCGAATATCTCGCCGCGATCGGGCTCGAGGAGCCGGGCCTCGACCGACTGATCCGCGCCGGCTACGCGCTGCTCAACCTGATCACCTATTTCACCGCCGGCCCCAAGGAGGCGGCGGCCTGGACCATCACGCGGGGGACCCGCGCGCCGCAGGCGGCGGCGGTCATCCATTCCGACTTCGAGCGCGGCTTCATCCGTGCCGAGACCATCGCCTACGACGACTATGTCTCACTCGGCGGCGAGACCGGCGCGCAACAAGCGGGCAAGATGCGGCTCGAGGGCAAGAACTACGTGGTCGCCGACGGCGACGTCATGCATTTCAGGTTTGCGACGTAGCGCATTTGATCCGGCACTGGGTCGTCATTGCCGGGTTTGACACCGCAAGTCGGGGTTACCTCGACCTGCGGCCCTCAATATTGCGTAACTCGGGCAAGCCCGAGTTACGGTGCAATCCATCATACTTCGTAAAAAGCTTTGTTGCGAAATCGATGGACCCGCGGGTCAAGCCCGCGGGTGACGCTGGTGGATGTTGCATCGGTCCAAGTTAGAACGCTCCGACAGACGACGGAGGGCTCACATCTGCCCGCGCTGACGGATCGCGCCGAGATGCTCGTTGATGCGGAACATGATCAGCACGAACTCGGAGATGATGCGGGCGAAGAGCACGCTGATCGCCATCCCGATCAGGCTGCCGATGATCCAGAACAGGCCGCCGAGCGGGCTCAGCGCCATCAATGTCAGGCCCGAGACGATCCCGGAGAGGCAAAACAGGACGGCGATGCCGACCGCGAGCCAATAGAAGATCTTGATGATCGAAGGCGTGATGAAGCGTTCCCACTGGAACAAGTCGCGAAAATCGAACATGGGGTCCTCCTCCCGTCGCAGGGGTGACGCCGCTGAGTGCAGTTCGCGCAGCCGACTTCGCTTGTTCGCAGTTCCCGCAGGAATCGGCTGCGCCGCCGCGTCGTTCGGTCCTCGCCGCCGGCATGTCAACACCGCACTGCGGCATCCCGATGGTCAAACCGACTTGTCCGCCGTTCGGGGTTAAGGTCGGCTTAACGCGCGCGGCGGCACCACGGTACCGGCTGGTTGACCTCGTCGGACGCGGCGTCTACGGAACGGCGGCCCGGCGCGCTTGCGTGCCGAGCGGACATGCTGATTGCGCAGGGATCGCCGTGCCCCGCCTCCATTGGGAAGACTTCAGTCCGGGCCAAGTCACCGACTGCGGCTCGCGGCTCATCACCCGCGCCGAAATCGTCGCTTTTGCCGCCGAGTACGATCCGCAGCCCATGCATCTCGACGAGCAGGCCGCGCGCGCCACGCTGCTCGGCGGTCTGGTCGCCTCCGGCTGGCATAGCTGCTGTATCCTGATGCGCATGCTGACCGACGGCTTTCTCGCCGAGGCCAGCTTCATGGGCGCGCCGGGCGTCGAGGAGGTGAAGTGGCTGGCGCCGCTGCGCCCGGGCGAGCGGATCAAAGCGCGGGCGACCGTGCTCGAGACCCGCCCCTCGCGCAGCCGGCCCGAGGTCGGCTTCGTCAAATTCCGGTTCGAGCTCACCGACGCCGCCGACCAGCCGGTGATGACTTTGATCGTGAGCCCGATGTTCGGGCGCCGCTCTGCCGACGCGACGCCGGCCGCGGAGCGGAAGGCGCCGCGGCGGTCATGAAGTTCTTGGAGGACATCCGCGTCGGCGAGACCAGCGAGATCGGCCGCCACACTTTCACGGCCGAAGACATCAAGACCTTCGCCGCACGTTTCGATCCGCAGCCGTTCCACCTCGACGAGGCGGCCGGCGCGCGCTCGCATTTCGGCGGGCTGTGCGCCTCGGGCTGGCACACCGCCTGCGTCTGGATGCGGCTGTTGATCGACTACCGCCGGCGCGAGGACGACGAGCGGCGTGCGCGCGGGGACGCGGTGGCGCAGCTCGGGCCTTCGCCCGGCTTCCGCGACCTCAAATGGCATAAGCCGGTCTATGTCGGCGACACGATCTCCTATGGCACCGAGGTGGTGGAGACCCGGCCTTTGAACAGCCGCCCGGGCTGGGGCATGATCTTCGTACGCAATATCGGGACGAACCAGCACGGCGAGACCGTGATCTCGTTCGTCAGCAGCGCGTTCGTCGAGCGCAGGAGCGGAGAACAGCAGGCGCCATGAGGGTCGCGAAATGAGTGTCGCCAGCGAGCCGGTGCTCGATGCGCAGGCCGTTGCCGCCAAGCGCGACGAGCGTCGCGCCGCCGGCGTCGCCTGCGGCGCGCATGCGCTGCACGACGGCTATACCGACCTGATCTACGTCATGCTGCCGATCTGGCAGAAGGAGTTCGGGCTCGGCTATGCCGAGTTGGGGCTGCTGCGAGGCCTCTTCTCCGGCACCATGGCGGGTTTCCAAATTCCCACCGGGCTCATCGCCGAGCGCCTGGGCGCGGCTGCGGTGCTGGCGTTCGGCACCGCGCTTGCCGGCGCCGGGTATTGCCTGGCTGGCGCCAGCGCTGGCGTCGGCCTCCTCGCCGTGGCGCTGTTCGTGGGCGGGCTCGGCGCCAGCGCCCAGCATCCGCTCGGCTCGTCGCTGATGGCGCGCGCCTTCGCCGGCCCGCGCTCGATGAAGGCGCTCGGCACTTACAATTTCGCCGGCGACATCGGCAAGATGACCGTGCCGGCCGCGGCCTCGCTGTTGCTGGTGGTCATGTCGTGGCGACCGGCGCTGGCGCTGCTCGGCGCGCTCGGCGTTGTTGCCGCCGCGGCGATCTTCGTGCTCACGCCGCGCTATGGCGCCGAGATCGCATCGGAGCATGCCAAACTGGATGCGGTCGGCAGCGTGCATGGCGCGCGGCCGCGCTTTGCCTTCCCGGTGCTGCTCGCGATCGGCATGCTCGACAGCGCGACCCGGATGGGATTCCTGCTGTTCCTGCCGTTCGTGCTCACGGCCAAGGGCGCGAGTCTGCCGACGGTCGGAATTGCGCTGACGCTCGTTTTCGCCGGCGGCGCGGCGGGCAAGCTGGTTTGCGCCTTTATCGGCGCGCGCTTCGGAGCGATTGTGACCGTCTGGCTCACCGAAGGATTGACCGCGGTGGCGATTGTGGCGCTGCTGCCGCTTCCGCTCGAAGCCGCGTTGCTGCTGCTGCCGATCATCGGGATCGCGCTCAACGGCACCTCGTCGGTGCTCTACGGCTCGGTCCCCGACCTGGTGACGCCCGCGCGTCGGGCCCGCGCGTTCAGCGTGTTCTATACCGGCACCATCGGGGCGGGTGCCGTCGCGCCGGCGATCTACGGCCTCCTGGGCGACGCGCTCGGCGTCCCGCCGGCATTGCGCGTGGTCGCCGCGATTGTCCTGCTCACGCTGCCGCTCTCGCTCATGCTCAAGCCGGCGCTGGCGCCGCGCCCGGTCTGAGAGCGCACGATCTCGCGAAAGTTTCTTGTTGCGCGCCGTTTAGTCGCAACGGCGCTCCTTGCGCGTGATCGTGCGGCCGTCGGCCCGTTCAACCGTGGTCGTCACCGTGCGGCAGTTTTGCCGTGGGCCGACGGTTACGCCGCCTGGGCCGATGCCGATGGTGGCGTCGGAGTCGTTCCGCCGGCGACGGTCCCTGTCGTCGCGTCCCGGCCCGATCTGAACATCGACGCCTTGGGCCATTTTTAGGCTTTGGGCCTCGGCCGGAGTGGCGAGCGGGGCTGTCGTCAGCACCGCTGCAGCTGCAGCTACCGCCACAGCGAAAGCGATCTTCATCATGTGGGAGTTCCTCTTTGGGCTTGGTACGGACATGCAACGGGCATGAAGCATGGAATGTTCCACTTTCGCCTTCCATTGCGAGCAATCGAGGGAGGACGGGATTGGCGCGGCGCCCAGTCGTATTTTGGCAAGTGGCCCCCGATCGGGGCCATTTTTGCGGCGGCTCCGCTCCGGTTACTGCCTCACCGCGTCTCTGACCCATTTGCTCACGGCGGTGGGCAGCACGTCGAGATAGGGCCCGATGAAGAAGGCTTCGCCTTGGCCGGGGCCGAAATAGCGGTCATAGGCGTCGATCATGGCGCGCACCTGCGCGGTGCAGTTCGACATCGAATCGACGATCAGATCACCGAGATCGACGCCGCGCTGGCCGAGGCGCGGATCGGCGCTGACGGTCCGGGCGATGCATTCGGTCGCCGAGCGCAGCAATGGCTGCACCGCCGCGCTCTTTTGCTGCACCGACAAGGTCGGCAAGGCGCGCGGGTCGACATTGGGGCCGGTCGCGATGCTGACGACCAGCGCCGCCGCGGCGAGCGGTGCGAGTAACATCGAATCGTCCTCTAACTCATGGGAAATCTGACCGACCGCGGTGCGCACGCAAAGCCGAAAATTCGCGACGCGGCCCGCGCTGCGGCAGAAATCCGCCAGCTGTGCTGTCCGGGTGACAGCGGGGGCGCCGAGGGAACCTCGGTCGGCCGATTGCTGACGAGTGGTGCCGCCGGAACGTTGCCGCCGCCCGCGGCGTTGATCCAGCGTTTCGCCCAGCCTGAGGCAGGAGGTCCCCATACGGTGCCGGCCTTACGCTCCTACCGGTACATGGTCATCAACAACCGCTTGCTGCTGGTCGACCCGGCGACCGGCTATGTCGTGGCCGACGTCAGCGAGTAACGGCAACGCCGCGCGGATGAAACCACCGCGCGGATGAAACCAAACCCTTCTCCGGCAGTTATGTCTGCGGACTACTTGCCGGAGGAGAACCTGTGTCGCGCTCCATGCAGAGCGCGGCCGATCATTTCTACGCTGCGAATTGAAGCCGTGCGACGCGGCGCGGTGTAGCCAAGCCGCCGGATGAAAGGAACACGGTCATGCGACGCGATCTCTTGCGAACCAGCTCGCTTGCGCTGGCATTTCTCGGCAGCGTCGGCCTTGCCGCCGCCCAGCAGCAGCCGCCGCCCCAGGGCGAGCCGCAACAACAGATACAGCAGGACAAGGCGATGCACACCCCGTCCGGCCAGATGGGCAAGGAGGAGCCGGGCTCGCACGCGCCGAGCGCGGCGCCGGCGCCCGATGCCGTGTTCGTCAACGGCGCCTTGGCGGTTCCGGGCGCGCCGGCCAACACCGATACGGTGCCGGCGAAATTCTCCGCCAAGAATGCGGCCGACGACAAGCTGATCACGCTTGCCTATACCTTCAAGCTGCTCACAGACGAGCAGCGCCGCGCGATCTACGATGCGCTCAAGGGTCAGCCGGCCGGGCAGGGCTTCAACGCGGATGTCGGCGTCGAGCTGCCGGCCTCGATCGAGTTGCGTCCGGTGCCGAACGAGGTCGCCGCCCGCGTGCCGCAAACCAAGGATTACCGTTACGCGGTGGCCAACGATCGCGTGCTGCTGGTGTCGTCGCCGACACGGGTGGTCGTGGGCGTTTTCACCGACGGCGCGGGCCAAGCAGGCACGGTAGGGGCGGGCCAAGCCGGCGGGAAGCCTTGAGTCTCACCACGTCCGCTTGAAGCCGGCTTTGAGGCTCTTGGAGAGATTGCCCTCCGCGGTCTCGCTCACCGCGCCCGTGACGTTGAACGGTCCGCCGAACAGCTTCTGCTCGGCGCTGAGGTTGCGCAGCCATTTATCGTCCGTGCTCGAGAGGTCGGCGCCCACCGCGACGCTGGTATCGGTCGGCAGAATGTTGAAACGCAGCGCCTGGCTGCTCGCCCAGCTGTGGCTTGGCGCCGGTACCGTCGGAAGCGTGCGCGTCATCGAGACGCCGTTCTGCAACGTCACCGAGACCTCGTCGCCGACCGGAACGGAACGGCTCAGCGTGGTACCGACCTTGCCCTCTTCCTGCGACGGATCGAGCCGCGTCTCGACCGCGGCCTTGTCCAAGCCGAGCGCGGAGGTGAGCCCGGGCGCGGTCACGGTCGCCCAGGCCACGCCGCTCGATTGATCGGGGATAGCACCGGCCGCGAGCGGGCCGGGCTGGAAATCCGCGCCGGGAATGGAGGGCTTGCGGTAGTCGATGCCGACCCGGCTGCTCCAATCGGACGCGGCGGGCTTGCCCGCGAACGGATGCGCGCCGTTCGCGCTTGCGTCCTCCGGCTCGGGGGTCGACAGGTCGAGCGGCTCGTCGGCCGGCAGCGCGAGCGGTGCCTCCTCGGAGGCGTCCCGCTCCTGCCCGCGCGCCAAGGGCGCAAGCAAGACCAGCGCCATGGGCAAGGCACACACGAGCAGCAGCCGGGTCGGATGCATATTTACCAGCCCCTTCAGATCCTCGGCTCGAGCCAACACCATCGGCTGGGCATTTTGTTGACCGAAATTTTTGCGCCGACGCCGACCTGATCGCCGCTTCGGCCCGGTGCGGCCACAATGGCGCCGTCGTCGTTACCGCCGCGGGCGAAGGCTCACGGCCAGTGCCAGCGCGCGGCGGCAGCCAGAAAGTCTGGCAGCGGCACGCGCGCCAACACGAACTCGGTATCGAGCGATAGCGCGACCGCGCCGAGCAGCGATAGCGCGGTCCCCAGGATCATCCTACCGCCGAAGATCTCGTGGTGTGGGTTGAGCAGGCGCGCGAACAGCAGACGCAGCGCGTGGTGCAGCTGCAGCACCGGCGTCACGACGGAGACCGGCGCGACCGCATAGGCCATGTAGATGAACATCTGCGCGATGCAGACGGAGACGCCGGAATAGCTGAACCACTTCAAGGCTTCCGGCGCGATCGCGCGGGCGTGGCGCAGCTGGCCGGGCCACAGCATCACGAGGGCGACCGCCGCGGTCGCGGCGGTGTAGGATATCAGGCCGCCGGTAAGCCCGCTGCCGAGGCCGCCGCCGATCACCGCCAGCCGGATCAACAGCGGCGTCACGCCGTAGAGGAGAGCCGCCACCAGCGCGAACACGTAGCCCTCGGCGTAGCGCGGCTGGAACTTCGGCGAGCCCGCCCGCGTTGCCGGCGCTTGACTCGCGTCGGCCGCCGCATTGCGCATGAGCACGGGGGCCAGCGCCAGCAGCGCGATTCCCGTGAGCCGCAGCGCAGTCAGCGGCTCTTTCAGCACCAGCACCGCCAGCACGAGCGTGACCGCAAGGCTGAGCTGGATCACGGGTCCGGCGAGATTGGCGCCGATCGCCTGGGCGGCGCGGAAATTGCCGTAGCGTCCGACCACGAAGTGCAGCACGCCCGCCAGCGCCAGCAAGCCGATCGCCTCGCCGGAAAAGCGCGACACGGTGCCGAGCGTGCCGGTCGCAAGCGCGGCGGCAAGGAATATCGGCACGCCGATTGGAACCGTGATCGCGAGCGCCTGCGCCACCGATCCGGTCAGCACGCCGCGGCGCGCGCTGGCATTGTTGAAGGCAAACGTGGCCGCGGACAGCGCGGCGAGAACGACTCCGAGCACCCCGGCAGTCCTTGGTGAGTTCGCTGATGGTTAACGGCGATGCCCCGCCAATCTATTGAAAACATTGCGGTTGCGCAAAAACGCCGGTCGGCATTGTGGGGATTTCCGGCAACACCGAGCGATGAAACGCGGGGCCGGGCTTGTGCGTTAAGTCGCTGGGAGGGGGGCCGATCCTAGCCTTGGAGCGCAGGCTTCAGAGGAGCGTGTGATGTGGCCCTCCTTGCGTCATGGGGTGATTGCGACCACGCTGGCTGGATGCGTCGGCTTGGCCGCGGCGCAGACCGGCTTCGGCCAGCGCAATGGCGGCACGGATGCCTCTGTGATGGACGAGACCACCGGCAGCGTCGTCGGTTCCCCCAAGCGCTCGACGGCCGAACTTGCACTGAGTGACGAGCAACGCGGTCGCATCTACGACGGTGTGATGCGCATGCCGGATACGCCGATCGCCCAGGTACCGGCGCCCGCCGTCGCGGATGCCGTGCCGAGCGAAGTGCCGATGCAGGATTTACCCGCGGGCGTCATGCGCGACATCCCGCTGGTGCAGGGCCACAAATTCGTGAAGTTCGACGACCGGATCGTCGTGGTCGAGCCGGCGAGCCGCCTGGTGGTGGCGATGATCCCACGCTACAAGCTCCTCCCCTAGCTCTCGCTGTTCTCGCCGTCCACGCTGGTTCGCACGGCATCCGCCTCCTTCAGCTTCGCTCCGGCTCATCAGCGCGACGGCGCGAACGACTTGCCGAACAGCGACTTGAAGATCGACCTGATCCCCGCGGGGTTGCGGAGTTTTCGGGCGATCCTGCGATTGAATAAATCGGCTGACGGCAGACGCCACGTGCCCGCTGCACCCCCTCACCAAACCGGAAGAGGAGCCCCGCGGGGATGTCATGCAATTCCGCCGAAAGGTGCGCTAATGTCGCCCCTCCACCGCGGACCAAAGGTAGGGAGAGTGCGGAATGCTGACCTTGTACTACGCGCCGGGTGCGTGCTCGATGGCTGCCCACATCGTGCTGGAAGAGAGCGGCGAGAAATATCAGCCGCAAAAGGTCGACCTCGCCGGCGGCGAGCAGCGCACGGAAGCCTATCTCAAGATCAACCCGCAGGGGCGGGTGCCGGTGCTGCGGCTCGACAGCGGCGAGCCGTTGGCGGAGAACACCGCCATCCTGCCGTATCTCGGCAAGCGGTTCGGGATGTGGCCGACCGACCCGACCGCGGAAGCCAAGGCGCTGTCGCTGATCGGCTTCTTCGCGGCGAGCGTGCATCCCGCCCACGCCCATGTCGGCCGGCCCGAGCGCTACGCCGCCGACCCCTCCGCCCATGCCACGCTCAAGGAAACCGGCCTCAAGACCTTTCACGGCTACTTGCAGCAGATCGACGGCCGGCTGGCGGGACGGGAATGGTTCGCCGACCAGTACTCCGTGCTCGATCCCTACGGCTTCGTCTTCTACACCTGGGGCGTGCGCCGCGAGCTGCCGATGGCCGAGCTCAAGCACTACACCGCGCTCAAGGACCGGATGCTCGCGCGTCCGGCGGTTCAACGCGTCGTCGCCGACGAGAAGATCAAGGTCTGATCGGCGGCCCTGCGTTGAGGCGGCCTGCGGCCGAGCCACGAATCGGGTCTGCTCCCGCTCCCACGCGCCCCGGGCTTGCCCGGGTCGCGTCTTTAATTTCGCGCAAGTCGGGCAAGCCCGACTTGCGTGGGAAGGGGGCGGGGTGAGCGCTCGCGGGCTCTCAACAGCTTGGAGCCGCCTGCGCCGCGCAGATCGCGTCCCAGTGTGAACTACCTCACACCTGCGTGGGCCGGATGTCGCCTATTGTGCCGGGGTCACCGAGCGATCGGTGACGGTGGCAGGTTCCTGCCATCGCCCTCTTGGGCGTTTCCTCCCTCGACTTGGCCCCGCCGGCCTGCGCTGGCGGGGCCTTTTTCTCGCGCCGGCGCAAAGCAGCGCGCCGGCCGCGAGGGCCGGCGTGCCAGCATTTCGGTCTTATGAGCGGAGCCGCGACGCTAGTCGCGCAGGCTCGGCGCGTCCGGCACCTTTTTCCAGTGCGTCAGGCTCTCGGCGATGATCTTCGTCGACTGCATGGCCGCTTGGCTCAAGGTGGCGTATTCGACGATCTCGCGTTGCACGCGCGCAGCTTCGTTGTGCAGCATGTCGCGCAACGTCTGCAGCTCGGTGATGAGCTTGTCGATCTCCTGCACCGAGGTGCCCGCCACCCGCTGCAGCAGGGAGTTGATATTGCTCGCTACCATTTCGCTCTCGCTCTCCGGCGGTCGCCGCAGGCTCGAGGCCACGTCGCGGCGGACGAATTCGCGGATTTCCCCTTCCACTTCCGTCTCGGCCGGCGTGTCGAGTTCGGCAGGCTCACGCGTCTTGAGAAAGCTCATGTTTGATACCCCCGTTCAGCGGCCCTCGCGGGCATAGCTCCACCGGTCCGATTGCCGCACGAGAATGTGACGACTTCGGGGCCGAACCGAGCCCGCGCCGCGGCTTTGCCCGACCGCCGGCCCAGACGTAAACGTGTCCGCTCGTCATGCCCGTGCTTGACCCGGGCATCCCTCGAAAAAAGCGCGTCGCATGCAGCGCCGCAAGTCGGGCCCGACTTGCGGGATCGACTCGGGCAATGAGGGCGGATGCGCGTACCCGGCCCGGGACTATTTCGCCGCCGCTTTCATCTTGTCGTAGAGGAAGACGAAATCCTGCTTGTCGTACGGTTTGTGGCAGTTGAAGCAGGCGGCGAGATTGGCCGCGGCGTTGGGCGTCTTGTCCGCCTTGAACACCTGGTACTCCCATTCGCCGTTGCGCACGTTGTCGGGATATTCGGCGCCCCAGCCCGTGCGCTTCTCCATCACCGCGTAGGCGACGAGATTGCCCTTGATGAAGCGGCCGTTGGTGTCCTTTTCCGGGTTGCCCTGGGCGTCGAGCTTGGCAGCGTATTGCAGCATGGTGATCACGGTGCCGTTCGGCAGCGGCTCGCCCTTCTTCGCCGCGGCGAGCGCCGCCGCGCTGGTGTAGAATTCGCGGTACTGCTTGTTGTCGGCGCGATCGACGGTGGTGAACAGCTCGCCCGCGGCGTAGTCCGCGGGAAAGGCGACCTTGTCGCCGCCGGCGCGCACGGGAACGATGACGGCGAGTGCCGCCAGTGTCCCGGCGACGGAGGCAATGGTGACGCAGGTACGGATGGTCATGATGTCTCCCCCTTTGTATCGCCGCGCCCGCCTCGTCCGATCCGGGCGAGGGAGCGCGGCACCAGTGCTGGCCGCGCCATCGTAGGCGAAGCCCGGTACGGAGGTTGTAAAATGGTGGTGATGCAGCGGGAGCGCCGCCGCGCCGCGGGCTGCCGCCCCCGGGATCCGGTCTGACGCCATGCTCACCTTCGCGATCGGCGACATCCACGGCTGTCTCGACAAGCTGCGCCGCCTACTCGCGGCCTGCGAGGCCGAGGCCGGCGGGCGGGACGCGCGTTACGTGTTTCTGGGAGACTACATCGATCGCGGGTCCGACAGCCGCGGCGTGGTCGAACTCTTGATGCGGCGGCAACAGGCGCGGCCGGACACGGTCGTCTGCCTGCGCGGCAACCACGAGCAGATGGCGATCGACGCGCACGCCGACGAGCGCGCCATGCCGCTGTGGCTGGCGAACAGCGGCGCCAGCACCCTGCGTAATTACCGGCGGACCGGCGGCCGCATCGAGGACGCCCATCTCGCCTGGCTCGCCGCGCTGCCGTTCTGTCATGACGACGGCCGGCGCTTCTACGTGCACGCCGGCATCGATCTGACCGTCCCGCTCGACCGCCAGTCGCCCGAGGTGATGCTGTGGATGCGCGAGCCGTTCCTGAGCAATTGCGACGCGGTCGATTGCGGCCGCTTCATCGTGCACGGCCACACCCCGCTGCGCACCGGCACGCCCGACCTGCGGCGGCGCCGTCTCAACCTCGACACCGCCGCGGTGATCGGCGGCCCGCTCACCGCGGCGGCGTTCGACGACAGCCGCGCCGAGCCGGTGGGGTTCTTGACGGATGAAAGGGCGGGGTGATCAGCGGCCTGACCAGAAGCGGTGGGCTGGGCAGTGACGGTTAGACCGACGATGAGTTAGGTATCGGCGCCGAGCCAGTCATGGTTGGCGGCAGTTGATATAATGGTGCAAATCGACGAGGACGACGACGCCCCCGGAACGCGTCAGGAATTGCATTGCATGGACACCATCGAATGCAACCTGCTTGGCTCCGTCGGCCGTCGCCGGTTCGCCACCATCCTGGCCGATCCGCCCTGGCAATTCACCAACAAGACCGGCAAGGTCGCGCCCGAGCACCGGCGATTGTCTCGCTACGGCACGATGACGCTCGGCGAGATCGTGGCGCTGCCGGTCGAACAACTCGCGGCGCCGACGGCGCACCTTTATCTCTGGTGTCCCAACGCCATCTTGCCCGATGGCCTCGCAGTCATGAAGGCGTGGGGGTTCACTTACAAATCGAACATCGTCTGGCACAAGGTGCGCAAGGACGGCGGCTCGGATGGACGCGGCGTCGGCTTCTATTTCCGCAACGTGACCGAGCTGATTTTGTTCGGCGTGCGCGGCAAGAACGCCCGTACGCTGGCGCCCGGGCGGCGGCAGGTAAATCTCCTGGCCACGCGCAAGCGCGAACACTCGCGCAAGCCCGATGAGCAGTACGAGATCATCGAAGCGTGCAGCCCTGGACCCTATCTCGAACTGTTCGCCCGCGGCACGCGCAAGGGCTGGGCCACCTGGGGCAATCAGGCCGACGAGGGTTACCAGCCGACGTGGAAGACCTACGCGCACCATTCGGCGGCAGGCAGACTGATAGCCGCCGAATGATTACTGCGCGCCGGCCCGTTCCCCGAGCTGCTGCGCGAAGAATTTCACCGCGGCCGCGGTGGCGTCGGTCTTGGCGCTGGCATTGGCGTCAGAGCGCTGGCGCCGGCGGCCGGGATCGTCGAAGTCGTGGGTGGCGCCGGGATAGAGCGTAAGCGCGATGTCGCCGTGCCGCGCGCGGCTGCGGGCGGCGAGCCGCTGGCACAATCGCGGCCACACCTCCTCGTCGGCGGTGCCCTGAAAGATGCGCACCGGCGCGTAAGGCGCAAATCCGTCGTCGAACCGGTGCTTCAAGCCGCAACCGGGGTAGAACACCAGCGCGGCGCGGAAGCCCGCCGCCGGGGTGTGCTCGGTGATGCCCGGCGCATCGGGCGCCATGGCCGCGAGCGCGGCGCTGCCGCCGTTCGACCAGCCCTGCAGCCCGACGCGGTCGGCCGCGACGTCTGCGCGCGTGCGCAGATAGGCGAGCGCGCCATAGGCGTCGAGCGGCCGCACCGTCACCTCGTCGATCGCGGCGGGGCGGTCCTTGTAGGTGCCGCGGGCGAAGCCTTGCGGCTGGCCACGCGGACCGAAGCCGTCGACCAGTACCGCGACATAGCCCTGCGCCGCCCACAACAGGCCCCACATCCGATGGCGCTGTGACAAGGTGGTCGCGTCGTAGCGGCCATGCGCCAGGCTCGAATAGGCGCCGCCGCGGCCGTGCAGCATCACCACCGCCGGCGTGCGGGTGTCGCTGATATGGCGGGGCTTGGAGACGTAGCCGACGAGCGTGGAGCGCCCGTCGGCGCTCGGAAAGCTGACGCGCTCGGGTAGCGTGTCATCCTCCAGCGGGCTCGCCGCATCGCACAGCGCGACCAGCACGAACCCCAGCGCGGCGATCCGTGCCGTCACGCCGCTCCGCGCACCGTGCATTCAGCTGGCGCCTCTCGGCTCGGAACGCAGCCCCGCGCGGCGTTTTTGTACGCTGGCGCAGGCTGCGTAGACTGGCCTGCTGTGTCTGGCAGGGAGGAAGGTGCGCCCGCGCACTGCGCGCGTCCGCTAACCCTTCTTGCCGTACGGGTTGAAGCCAGCCTGGCCTTGCCCCAGCGCGAACGGCGAGGGCGCGGGAGTCCCCTTCTGCTTCTTGTTCTTGTCCTGCTTCGGCTTCTTCTTTTCCTTGTTGCTTCGCATTTGACCTTTTGCCATGGCGTCCTCCTGCTTGATCGATGGCGCAGTCTACGACTCCACGATCCGATTTCAACGTCCCTGCACTACGCGATGATCGCTCAGCTTCTTCACGGCGCCCGACGCGAGCGCGGTCGCAACCGCGACCGCCACGGTACAGACGTGGCCGCATTGGTGACACGTCAGGCTTGTCTCCGGCGCCAGCATGGCCGGGCCCGAAAAGCGGTGATCCGCGCAGGCTGGGCACTGGCCGACCGCGCCGAACATGAAGTAGGTGGCCATGACGACTCCTCGAGTAAGAGTAGCACCGCGCGCCTTCGCGCCGGCGGAAAATCGTCCGGGCAGCGTGCAAGCAGCGCCCCTGGCGTCCCCACCCGGCCGGCCCGAGCTTTGCGCGCCATGCAAACTCGGGGGCAAATTGAAGCCCGCGCCCCCTCGATTAATCGCACTCAATCCCCCATATATATAGGACCTTGAGCTTTCAAATGCTGTGTTCAGGTTGTTTTGGAGAAGCGCATGGCCAAATTCGATTACAGCGCGCCGGCGGAGCTGTTTCCCTCGCGCAACCGCAAGATCAAGCAACTGGTGAAGTACCGCCGTTTCGACCGGGCGGCGGATGCCATCCGGTTCGCGATGGAAGAATTGCCGGCGCCGCTTCTGCTCGGCGCCTTCATCGAGATCGGCGAGACGCGGCTCGGCCATCAGGACATCCGCGAACTGTACGAGAGCCCGGATTATCCGCTGGAGAAGAAGAGCCCGGATTATCCGCTGGAGAAGAAGCGGGTCGCGGCCTAGTCCAGAGCGTTTCTCGTCTCGTCATGCCCGGCAATGACGACGGCCGAGTCAATGCCGGCCGCCGCTGGGATGATTCCATTAGTATGGGCTCGCAACCTATTTGTTCTTCTTCGCCCGCCGTTTCTTCGGCGGCGGCTTGTACACCATGCCCTCGAGCTTCATGCCGTCGGGATCGGTGAAATACACCGCGTAATACGAGGGCTCGTAATACTCGCCGGGCGGATCGACCACGGTCATGCCGTGTTTTTCGAGAAAGGCGCCGAGCGCGTCCACATCGTTGCGGCTCGCGAACTCGAAGGCGTAGTGGTGGAAGCCGATGTCGCCCTTGCGGTACTTGCGCTTTCGCCCCTTGGCGTCGGCGGCGGCGATCCAGAACAGGGTCTTGCCGTTGCTCCAGCCGGCCATGTCGGAATAGTCGTGCTTGAGCTTGAAGCCGAGGAAGCCGAGCAGCTTGCGGTAGAACGCCTTCGAGCGCGCGAAATCGCCGACGCTGAGCACCAGATGGTCGATGCCGACGACGCGGGGCATGGCTCACCTCCTCCACTCGTCGGAGCGCATCATGCTCTCCTGTTGTCGTCCCCGCGCGTCCGATCTCGGGTAAACCCGAGATCGGCTCCTTAAGTGCGCATGTCGGCTATAGCCGACATGCGTCGGGGACCCATCGTGCCACACACTCCGTCCTCTGGAATATGGGTCCCCGCCTTCACGAGGACGACAGCCCGATTGTTTTCGGCGCCGATTACCGCCGCCCGCGCGGCCGCCAGCCGCCGCGCATGCCCGGCCGGCCGGTGGTCGAGCGCGGGCCGGGGCGATAGGGCTTGGATTCCCGATCGGGGCCCGGACCCATCTCGTCGAGCGTGGGCTTGCGCGGCGCGTCGCGCTCTGTGTCTGTCGCGCCACGTTTCGCGCCCGGGCGGCGCGGCACGCTCTCGTGGTAGAGCGCGATTCCCATTTCGTCGAGCGCGGGCTTGTGCACTTTGCTGCGCGCACCGGCAGTCTGTCCGCCGCGCGAGATCGCGATCGCCTTGGCGGTGGGGTCGTCGATGACCGCGAGCTCGGTCGCGCGCAGGCGCTTGATCTCGTCGCGCAGCCGGGCCGCCTCCTCGAAGTCGAGGTCGGCGGCGGCTTCCCGCATGCGGGTCTCCAGGTCGGCGATCACGGCCTCGAAATTGTGCCCGATGGTGGCGGCGGCGTCCTCGTCGCCGATGCCGGCAAGCCCGCCGCCGGTCGAGATCAGCACGTGGTCGCGCTCGTATACCGACTCCAGGATATCGGCGATGCCCTTGCGCACGCTCTCCGGCGTGATGCCGTTCGCCACGTTGAATGCCCCCTGCTTCTCGCGCCGCCGGTTGGTCTCGGCGATCGCGCGCTCCATCGAGCCGGTCAGGCTGTCGGCATAGAGGATCACGCGGCCGTCGATGTTGCGCGCGGCGCGGCCGATGGTCTGGATCAGCGAAGTCTCGCTGCGCAGGAAGCCTTCCTTGTCGGCGTCGAGGATCGCGACCAGCGCGCATTCCGGAATGTCGAGGCCTTCGCGCAAGAGGTTGATGCCGACCAGCGCGTCGAAGGCGCCGAGGCGGAGATCGCGGATGATCTCGATGCGCTCGATCGTGTCGATGTCGGAGTGCATGTAGCGCACGCGGATGCCCTGCTCGTGCAGATATTCCGTCAGATCCTCGGCCATGCGCTTGGTCAGCACGGTGACCAGCGAACGATAGCCGTGTTGCGCCACCTGGCGCACCTCGCCCACGAGGTCGTCGACCTGGGTGCGCGCCGGGCGCACGTCGACCGGCGGATCGATCAGCCCGGTGGGGCGGATCACCTGCTCGGCGAAGATGCCGTGCGCCTGCTCGATCTCCCACGGGCCCGGCGTCGCCGACACGCCGATGGTCTGCGGACGCATGGCGTCCCACTCCTCGAAGCGCAGCGGCCGGTTGTCCATGCACGACGGCAGGCGGAAACCGTATTCCGCCAGGGTCGCCTTGCGCCGGAAGTCGCCGCGGAACATGCCGCCGAGCTGCGGGATGGTGACGTGGCTCTCGTCGACGAACACCAGCGCGTTGTCCGGCACGTATTCGAACAGGGTAGGCGGCGGCTCGCCGGCCTTGCGGCCGGTGAGATAGCGCGAATAGTTCTCGATCCCGGCGCAGCTGCCGGTCGCCTCCATCATTTCGAGGTCGTAGAGCGTGCGCTGCTCGAGCCGCTGCGCCTCCAGCAGCCGGCCGGCGGCGTTGAGCTGATCGAGACGCCAGCGCAGCTCCTGCTTGATGCCGGCGATCGCCTGCAGCAAGGTCGGGCGCGGCGTGACATAGTGCGAATTGGCGTAGACCTTGACGAATTCGAGCTCGTCGGTCTTGCCTCCGGTGAGCGGATCGAATTCGTGGATCGATTCGATCTCGTCCCCGAACAGGGAGACCCGCCAGGCGCGATCCTCGTAGTGCGCGGGGAAGATCTCGATCAGGTCGCCGCGCACGCGGAACGAGCCGCGGTAGAAGTCGCCGGCTGAGCGCTTGTACTGCAGCGCCACCAGGTCGGCGATGAGCTGGCGCTGATCGATGCGCTCGCCCTGCTTGAGCGTGAACGTCATGGCGGAATAGGTCTCGACCGAGCCGATGCCGTAGATGCACGAGACCGAGGCTACGATGATGACGTCGTCGCGCTCGAGCAATGCGCGCGTCGCGCTGTGGCGCATGCGGTCGATCTGCTCGTTGATGGAGGATTCCTTCTCGATATAGGTGTCGGTGCGCGGCACATAGGCCTCGGGCTGGTAGTAGTCGTAATAGCTGACGAAATATTCGACCGCATTGTCCGGAAAGAACGACTTGAACTCGCCGTAGAGCTGAGCCGCCAGCGTCTTGTTGGGCGCGAGCACCAGCGCCGGCCGCTGGGTCTGTTCGATCACCTTCGCCATGGTGAAGGTCTTGCCCGATCCGGTGACCCCCAGCAGCACCTGGGTGCGGTCCTGGCGCTTGACCCCCTCGACGATGTCGGCGATCGCCTGCGGCTGATCGCCCTTGGGATCGAAATCCGATTTGATCACCAGCCGCTGGCCGCCTTCGGATTTTTCCGGCCGCGGCGGCCGGTGCGGCATCCACGGCCGCTCGCTGAATTCCGGGCGGCCCTCGCGCAGCAGCGTCTCCAGCGCACGCACGGTGGCGGACGCCCCGGTGACGCCGCGAAAGCTGGTGATGTCCGAGCCTTTCACCGCCCGCGCGGTCCGCTCGCCCTCCTCGCTCTTCACGGGGAGAGCGGTGGGATGAGGGGCCTCGCCCTCCTCACCCTCGATACCCCAAGCCTTCGCCAGATCGGGATCGAGCGGACCGAGCGCGGCCTTGGCGACGTAGCCGCGCTGCGGCGCCTCGTTGAACCCCTGCGCGGTCGACTTGCGCGCCCGGTGCGCGGCGGAGAAATCGGCGCGCCGGTCGAAGGAATTGTCCGCCGGCGGCTTCAACCCGGTCTGCGAGCCCGGCCCCGCGGTCCCCTGGCCGATGCCGGGATTGAGCAAGTCGGCGAGCGTCGGCTCGGTCGGCGGCAGGTCCGGCCGCGACGCCTTGGCGCGCGTCGGCTTCGCCGGATCCTTCTTCGAATGCTTGGCCGGATCGCGCGTGGGCTTGCCCTTCGGCGCGTTCGGGTGCTCGGGAGCTTTCGCCATCGCCGAAATATGGCGGCTCGTCTATGATCGGAAAAGGGCGAAACACGGTTCCGCGCCGTGAATCATGTGTGGGGCGCGGCCCGCGCATCCATCGTCTGTCGAAAAGCACGCATCGAGGCCGGCGACGACGGCCGCAAACAGGAGGAAACCGTGGACCACACCGGCGGGCTGACGCGGCGGCAGGCATTGCAGGCTTCGGCGGGCGCGCTGGCGCTCATGACCGGCACCGGCCGCGCGTCGGCGCAGGCCGCTTATCCGGCGCGCCCGGTCAAGGTGGTGATCCCCTATCCGCCGGCCGGCGGCGCCGACACGGTGGGCCGCATCCTGTTCCACAAGCTCGGCGAGATGTGGGGCCAGCAATTCGTCATCGACAACCGCGGCGGCGCCGGCGGCACGATCGGCGCGGCGGTCGCCGCCAAAGCGGAGCGCGACGGCTACACCATCCTCTACGACGCTACCGCCCATTCGGTGAATCCATCGCTCTACGCCAATCTGCCCTACGACACGGTCAAGGATTTCCAGCCGATTTTCCTGGCCGCGCTGGTCACCAACCTACTCGTGGTCAACAAATCGGTGGAAGCCAACAGCGTCGCCGACGTGATCGCGCTCGCCAAGGCGACGCCCGGCGGCCTCGATTGGGCCTCGTCGGGCAACGGCACGGTGCAGCACCTGGCGCTCGAAATGTTCAAGCACCGCGCTGGCATCAAGCTCAATCACATCCCCTATCGCGGCGGCGGCCCGGTGCTCAACGATCTGATCGGCGGGCAGGTGAAGTTCTATTTCTCGAATGCCGCTGCCTCGATCGGTCACGTGCGGTCGGGAACGCTCAAATGCATCGCGCATACCGGCAAGGGACGGCTCGCGACGCTGCCCGACGTCCCGGCGGTGGCGGAAACGCTTCCCGGCTTCGAGGCCTATGAATGGAACGGGGTGTTCGTGCCCGCGGGGACGGCGCCGGAGATCGCCGCCAAGCTCAATGCCGGCTTGAATGCGGTGCTGCGACAGCCCGACGTGCGGGCGCGCCTTGAGCAGCTCAACGTCGAGTTTCGCGAGAACACGCCGGAGGAGTTTCGCGCCTTCGTGGCGGCGGAAATGGCCAAGTGGGGCGGCGTGGTGCGCGAGGCCAATATCAGGCTGGGGTGAACCGCGCGCATCGACGGTCGCGACCTCAGGGGCATGAGCGCGCCTTTGCCCACGATTCAAAGCTCGATCATGCAGCCTGATCACGAACCGCCGCTGATCGCGGGCCCGGTCGCCAATCCGCGCCGCCCCGCGCTGCCGCCGCCGCCCGGCGCATGGGACACGCACGCGCATGTATTCGGTCCGCCGGAAAAATTCCCGTTTGCCCCCGGCCGCGGCTACACGCCGCCGCCGGCACCCGCCGAGACCTATGTCGCGTTGCTCGATCGCCTCGGCTTCGCCCACGGCGTGGTGGTGCAGGGCAATGCCCACGGCTACGACAATCGCGTCGTGCTCGATGCGCTCGCGCGCCATGGCGGCCGCCTGCGCGGCGTCGCCATCACCGATACGCGCGTTGCGCCGCAGACGTTGCGAGAGTGGGATCGGCTCGGCATGCGCGGGCTGCGGTTTCACCTGTTCTCCGCCGCCGGCAGGCCGGGCTACGTGCGCGGTGTCGGCCTCGACGCGTTCGAGGCATTCCGGCCGATGATGCGCGAGCTCGGCTGGATCATGCAGGTGTGGTGCGACTGGCGGGCGTTGCCCGACGTGGCCGGCAAGCTGCGCGAGATCTCGGCCGAAATGCCCATGGTCATCGACCACATGCTGAATATTCCGGCGGCGCGCGGCATCGCCGACGCCGCGTTCCAGACGCTGTTGCGGCTGGTCGGCGACGGTGTCCTGTACGGCAAGCTGTCGGCACCCTACCGCTTGTCCGGGACATTTCCCGACTATCCGGACGCGCGCGCCTTCCACGCCGCGCTCGTGCGCGCCAATCCCGAACGCCTGCTGTGGGGCTCCGACTGGCCGCATCCCCAGATCGCGGCCGCGGTCATGCCCGACGACGGCCATCTCGTCGATCTGTTCAATGCGTGGACGCCCGATCCGGGCCACCGCCGGCTCATCCTGGTCGACACCCCCGCGCGCCTGTTCGGGCGATGACGCCCCGTGCCGGCGGGGGCACGAAGACGCGCAATGCCGCGCCGAGCTACTGCTGCACGATCACCTTGGTCCCGACCGGCACCCGGTCGTAGAGGTCCATGACCTGCTCGTTCACCAGCCGGAAGCATCCGGACGACACCGCGTGGCCGATGGTCTCCGGCGCGTTGGTGCCGTGGATGCGATAGACCGTGCCGCCGAGATAGAGCGCGCGCGCGCCCATGGGATTGCCCGGGCCGCCCGCCATGAAGCGCGGCAGGTAGGGCTGCCGCGCGATCATTTCCGCCGGCGGCGTCCAATCCGGCCATTCCGCCTTGCGCGTGATCTTTAGGAGCCCGTTCCACTGGAAGCCGTCGCGCCCGACGCCGACGCCGTAGCGCAGCGCGACATTGTTGGACTGGATCAGGTAGAGAAAGCGCCGCGGCGTGTCGATGATGATGGTGCCCGGCGCCTCGCTGGTGCGGTAGAACACCGGCTGGCGGCGGTAGATCTCGGGCACGACCTTGGCTTCCGGCGCCGGCTCGCGTCCCGGCGCCGCGTCTTCGACGGTCGGCGTCGTGTCGCGCAGCTCGAACGGCGCGCCGAACTGCGCCCGCCCGGCTGTCGTGATCAGGCAGGTTGCGACGAGCGCGAAGAGGAGAGGGCGGACGGTCATGGCGGGGCGGGGGCGAACGTGCCGCCAATTCCGGCCGAATGCAACAGGGCTAACGGGCATGCGGCGAATGCTCGGTCGGCAAGGGAGCTATGCGCGGCCAGGATTTGATCCGCCGGTGCATAGGTGCCTTCTCCATTCGCGGTTATGCTACGGAGTATCCGATTGATCGCAGCGCAAGGGAACATGGCAATGCTCGACGTCTACTATTGGACCACGCCCAATGGCCACAAGATCACGATCTTTCTCGAGGAGGCGGGGCTCGCCTACAACATCAAGCCGGTGAATATCGGCAAGGGCGAGCAGTTCAAGGCCGACTTCCTGGCGGTGTCTCCGAACAACCGCATCCCGGCCCTGATCGATCATGCGCCGGCCGATGGCGGCAAGCCGATCGCGGTGTTCGAATCCGGTGCCATCCTGCTCTATCTCGCGGACAAGACCGGCCGGTTCCTGGCGCGCGATCCGCGCACGCGCACCGACGCGATCCAGTGGCTGTTCTGGCAGATGGGCAATCTCGGACCGATGGCCGGCCAGAACAATCACTTCAGCAACTACGCGGTGGAGAAGATCCCCTATGCCATGGATCGCTACCGCAACGAGGTCAACCGGCTCTACGGCGTGCTGAACAAGCGGCTCGCCGATCGCAGCTTCGTTGCCGGCGATTATTCCATCGCCGACATGGCGATCTATCCCTGGATCGTGCCGTACGAGCGCCAGGGCCAAAAGCTCGAGGATTTTCCGCATCTCAAGCGCTGGTTCGAAGCGATCCGCGCGCGGCCTGCGGTCGAGCGCGCCTACGAGAAGGCGAAGGCGGTCAACCCGAATGCGGGCGGCATCCGCACGCCGGAAGAGCGCGCGATCCTGTTTGGCCAGACCGCGGCGTCGGTCGCACGCGCCGCCGCGCAGGCGGGGTAGCTCAAGCTACGAACTCGGTGCGCTCCCTCCCCCGCATGCGGGGGAGGGTTGGGGAGGGGGAACGCCTCGCGCAAATCTTGATGCCTGCCCCCTCCCGGCTCGCGTTGCTCGCCGACCTCCCCCGCAAGCGGGGGAGGTGGAGCCCGCGGCACGCGCGCGGACCACATCGCAGATTTCAAATCCGCTGAACGAATTCTCCTCGCTTCAATCGCGCGTCCGGCCTCACGCCAGGTGCGGAATCTTCGGCCGTTCGCCGCTTGCTTTGCCGCTGATCGGCGGGCGCGGCAGCTTGGCACGGCCCGCTTCCATCACGAATGTATGTTCGAGCGAATACCACGGGCCCTTCACGTCGGGAGCGGGCGCCTTGCCGTCGTCGTGGCGCACATAGTTGCCGATCAGGTGGCGGGTGACGCCGAACTGCACGTCGGTCTCGAGGAACTTGTCGTCGGGGACGTAGAGCTGCGAGATCAGCGTCTTGAAGCCGTCCTTGCTGGCGAGGAAATGCAGGTGCGCCGGCCGCATATTGTGCCGGCCTTGCGCGCGCAACAGCTCGCCGGTCGGCCCGTCGATGGGAATCGGATAGCCGGCGGGTTTGACGCTGCGGAAGCTGATACGGCCGTCGCCGTCGGTGAAGAACTTGCCGCGCAGGTTCATGTCGGCCTGGAGGGGATCCTGGTTCTCGTAGAAGCCCTCGGGCGAGGAGTGCCAGATATCGACCTCCGCGCCGACGACGGGGTTGCCCTTGGCGTCGCGGAAGAAGGCGTCGACGAACAGGGCCGGTCCCGGCGTGGGCGAGCGCACGATCGAGCCGCCGTTTGGCGTCACCGGCGAATGCATGCGCCAGAACGGCCCGAGCATGTTGTGGTCGGTTTCCGTCGTCCCCTGGTTGCCGTTGTTGATCAGACAGATCAGCGCCGACAGTCCGAGCGAACCCGCCATCAGCACCGCCTCGTTGTGGGACTCATTGCTGTGCTTGCCGAGCGCGATGACGTGGGCGACGGCGGCGTGGAACTCCTCCTCGGTCAGCTTCACCTCGCGTGCGAAGTCGTGCAGGTGGCGCACGAAGGCGGACATGATCTCGCGGAACCTGGCATCCGGTGCCCGTTGCAGCTCGGACAGCACCGCGGTCGTGACGTCCTTTTGATTTTCGATGATCATGGATTCAGCTCCGATGCTCCCGCCATCGCGCGGGACTAGCCGAAGTATCGCCTAGGACAAAGTGCGGGGCGTGACAAGCTTGTCGGAACAAGCGCGCAAGCAAGGGCGCGCAATCAGGGCCGGCAGCTCGCCGCCGCGCGCAGGCAGGCGGGGCAGAGACAATCCTCCGTCGATCCCGGCTCCGGCATGGGCAGGCGTGCATGCTCGGCACACCAGCAATCACGGCTGCGCCCGCAATCGAACGCGGCGCCGCAGCGCGCGCAGATCAGCCGGCGGGAGGTCGACGGATTGCGGTCCAATGGACGGTGTTACCTTGTCAGCTTGCTACTGGTTCGCCTCGCCGCCGAGGAAGCCGGTGATCTTCCAGCCGCTCGCGTCCTTGATGTAGCACAGCTGCTCGCCGCCGATCGGCAGCACGGCGTCGACCGGCACGTAGCCGACCTTGCCGGACGCCGTCATCACCTTGAGGAAGGTGGCGAGCACGGCGTTGGCGGGCGAGTCGTCGGAGAGAACGCGCACCAGGTAGAGCCCAAGCTTGTCGACCACCGGGGCGTCCTGCTTTGCCGCCGCGCGCACCTCGATGCCGTCGCGGATCGGGAAGGCCCAGTCCGAGGCCTCGGTATGGGTCGCGTTGGCAAGCTGATCGGCCGCCTTTTCGTCGAAGATCGGCTCCGCCGGCGCGCAGAATACGCCCTTGCGCTGGGGGTCCGGCATGACGGTCGTCTCGGCGGCGTAGGCGGTGAGCGCTTCCCAGCCGAATCCGTCGGTGCCGTCGAGGCTGATCGCCTTGGCAAGGTTGTCGATCGGGGATTTGCGCTTGTCGGCGATGTCCTTCTCGTCGGGAACCCAGAAAAAGTTGGCCGCGACCAGCCGTGCGAGCGCGGCGCGATCCTTCTTCTTGGCGATCTCGGCGAGCTGCTGGCGGAACGCGCCGAAGCTTGGATCGTTCAGCGCCGGCGGCAGCGTGATGGCAACCGGCTTGTACGGCCCCGGGGCCGGTGCCGGCGCTTGCGCCGGCGGCTGCGCCTGCGCCATGACCGAGATCGGCGCGAGTGCGGCGATCACGAATACAGCCGCAATGAAATTGGTCGAGAGCAGGCGTGAGTGCCGCATCGCGATTTCTCCCAGGTTCGAGCCATCATCATAGCGCCGGGATTACGTCCGCTCTACGGCAGCAAAAGCGGGTCTCGGCGCCGTGGTTTCGGCACCCGAACCGGCCGCTCGTCACGAATGCAATGGCCGGGGGCCAGGGCGAAAGCCCCCGGTCGAATCGATTTCGCTCTAACCACTTGTTTGGCCGCATGATCCCGTCCGAAACCCGGGCGGCTTTCGGATCATACGCCGGCGTCGTCGCAGCGGGCGACCGTGGGCGCGCAATGGATCGATGCGCGGTCGCAGGGCAATCGCTGCCCGGGACGCGACGCGGTGCCTGCCAGCGTCGGCGTGAAGGCGGCGAGAAGAAGCGGTTCCAGTCGCGGGGCAAACGCGAGCTGGAACCGCCCAGTCGAGGACGAACGCAGACGCTACAATTTACGGTAAAAATACGGTGGCGTTTCGGACCGCGGCAGATCTAGCGGTGACATGTTACAGGGGCGTGACGCGGCTTGCGCAACTGTGGACAAAGCCCCGGAATGCCCGACCCGACCCTGATTGCGGCAGTGGCGATCTTCGGCGCGACCTACGCGGTATTGCGGTCGCAAAGATTTGCCTTGCCGCGCCTGCTCGGCGCGCGCAGTGCGACGCGCCGGCAAGCGTTGTCTTGCGTCGTGCAATCGCTGGGTCGCCTTGTAACCGTTTGCGATCACCCTTCGGATTTTTCATGTCGCGTTCATGCTGGCGAAAGGTCGCACGCCGCAATCTCGACATCGCCGGCGCGGACGATGCCGCCATCGGGGTGGCGGCGGGCCGCGATCGAAAAAGGACAATGACGCATGGCCCTTGATCCGAAAGCGCAAGCCGCGCTCGCCTTGCATCGGTTCGGTCTCGGTCCGCGTCCCGGGTCGATCGCCGCGATCGCGTCCGACCCGCGCGGCGCGCTGCTCGCCGAGTTGGATCGAACCGACGCGGGCCGCCTCGCCGATCCGGATCTGCTCACCGGCGGGACCGCCGCGCGCGGCGCGTTCGCCTTCCAGCAGGCGCAGCGGGCGGCGCGGCAGGCGGAGCGGGCTGCGCAGCAGACCAATGCGCAAGGCGCCGCCGGTTCGCCGGCGGAGATGAAACCGGGCGAGCAACCGGCGCCGCCGCCGCAGCGCAATCCCGGTCCCGGCGTGCCGCAGCAGATTTATCTCGACGAAGCCAAGGCGCGCATCGCTGCCGCGCTCGGTGCCGAGATCGGCCTGGCCGAGCGGCTGGTCTGGTTCTGGTCGAATCATTTCTGCGTGTCGGCGGACAAGGGTAACGTGCGCCAGATCTGCGGCGCCTACGAGCGCGAAGCCATCCGTGCCAACGTGCTCGGCCGTTTCGGCGACATGCTGCTGGCGGCTGAATCCCATCCGGCGATGCTGATCTATCTCGACAATGCGCGCTCGATCGGCCCCGACTCGATCGCCGGCGTCAGGCAGAAGCGCGGGCTCAATGAAAATCTCGCGCGCGAGATCCTCGAGCTGCATACGCTCGGCGTGCGCAGCGTCTACACACAGGAGGACGTCACGCGCTTCGCCAACGTGATCACCGGCTGGACCTTCGTGCCGTTTCGCCGCGAACCTACCCGCGGCGGCGAGTTCGAGTTCAATCCGCGCACGCACCAGCCCGGCAGCCAGACCGTGATCGGGAAGAGCTATGCCGACGCCGGTTTCGAGCAAGGCCGCGCCGTGCTCGCCGCGCTGGCGCGTCATCCCGCCACCGCCAAGCATGTTGCCGGCAAGCTCGCGCGCCACTTCGTCGCCGACGAGCCGCCGCCGGCGCTGGTCGAACGGCTGGCCAAGCGCTTTCTCGCCACGCAAGGCGATCTCAAGGAGGTGGCGAAGATGCTGCTGACTGCGCCGGAGGCCTGGGAAGCGCCACGCGCCAAGCTCAAGCGTCCGGGCGAATGGGTGATCGGAGCGCTGCGCGCGGTGGGCGTCACGGCGCCCGATATCAGGCCGGTGATGCAGGCGCAGAACCTCTTGGGGGAGCCGCTGTGGCGGCCGTCGGCTCCCAAGGGTTTCACCGACGAGAGCGCGCCCTGGCTCGACGGTCTGGCGCAGCGCCTCGACATCGCCAATCAGCTCGCGCGACGGGCGGGCGGAGAAGCGGATCCGAGAGAGGTGTTCGAGGAGGCGCTGGCACCGCTCGCCTCGACCGAGACGCGGCAAGCCGTCACCCGCGCCGACAGCCGCCCGCAGGCGCTCGCGCTGCTGTTCATGGCGCCAGAGTTTCAACGGAGGTGATCATGAGCCTGCACGCTCCGAGCCGCCGCGAACTGCTGCTGGCCTCCGGCACGCTGTTCGCCTGGGCGTATCTGCCGAAGGTGGCGCGCGCGGAGGGCCGCGATCCGCGCCTGCTGGTGATCGTGTTGCGCGGCGCGCTCGACGGGCTCGCGGCGGTCGCACCGGTGGGCGATCCCGATTGGGTCGGCTTGCGCGGCGACAAGGCGCTCACGCTCGACGGCAAGCCTCCGGCGCTGCCGCTCGATTCCTTCTTCGCGCTCAACGGCGCGATGCCGAACCTGCACCGTCTCTACAAATCCGGCGCGGCGACCATCGTGCACGCCACCGCCACGCCCTACCGCGAGCGCTCACATTTCGACGGCCAGGACGTCCTGGAAAGCGGCCTCGGCAAGCCGGGCGCGACCGACACCGGCTGGCTCAACCGCGCGCTGCTCTCGCTGCAACCGGCCGGACGCGCCGGCTCGCGCGATGCCTTCGCGCTCGGGCCCATCGCGCCGTTGGTGGTGCGTGGACCGGCGCCGGTCCTGTCGTGGACGCCGCGGCGGCTGCCGCCGGCGAGCGACGACACGCTGATGCGGCTCATGGACCTCTACCGCCACACCGACCCCGCGCTCGCCCGGGTGCTGGAGGAGCGCATGGGACTTGCGACCATCGCGCGTGCCGGCGGCATGGACGGCGAACAGCCGCGCGCCGCCGGCGCCGGACAAGTGCGCGCCTATTTCGCCGAATCCGCCGGTACGGCTGCGAAGTTTATGGCGCGGCCGGATGGGCCGCGCATCGGCGCGCTCGCGTTCGACGGCTGGGACACCCACGCCGCGGAAGGCGCAACCAGCGGCCGGCTGGCGACCTTGCTCGGCGCGCTGGACGGCGCCCTTGCCGCGATCGAGAGCGAGATGAGGGACGCCTGGCGCGAGACCGTGGTCGCCGTCATCACCGAGTTCGGCCGCACCGCCCGCATCAACGGCACCGACGGCACCGACCACGGCACCGCGACGGTGGCGCTGCTCGCCGGCGGCGCGCTCAAGGGCGGCCGCGTGGTCGCCGACTGGCCCGGGCTGAAGCCCGCCAAACTCCACGATGGCCGCGACCTCAAGCCGACCACCGACCTGCGCGCCGTGCTCAAGGGCCTGCTCAAGGATCATCTGCGCGTCGATGGCACCGTGCTCGCGACCAAGGTGTTTCCCGACAGCGCCGCGGTGAAACCGATGGCGGGGTTGCTGCAGCAGGCCTAGCGCCGTTTCTGCCAAAATGAATTGCAAGACGTGGTGACATGGCGTGTCGCGGGCTCGACCTCTGCCCGCATGCCGGCGGAGGGGCGAACCGAGCCCGCGGCAACGCTGTTCATTGCAAGACGTAATGGGCACAAGTCAGCGTGTCGTCGTCCCCGCGCAAGCGGGGACCCATATTCCAGAGTCGGTGGTTATGGATCCTCGCTTGCGCGAGGATGACAGCCACGGGATCGCCCGTCCGGATTCGGTATCAGCGGTGTTCGGTGTGCCGGCGAGGCAAATCCGGTCTACCGCTCCTGGCTGGCGGTGCGAAACGCCTTGGCAAAGGCGTTGAGATCGGGCAGCGCGAGGTCGGAGACCGCCCAGTAGGCGATGCCGTCCTCGACCCAGGACAGAATGTTGTAGCCGGCGATCTGCGCATGCTCGCGCGCCAAGGCGCCGCCGCCGGGAACCGCGGTGAGGCTGATCAGATGCCGGCGGTAGCCGTAGATCAGGGTCGGCGCCGGGACGCGGCCGATCACGTCGACGCGGCCGCCGATCAGGGGAAAGCCTTCATTCGCGAGATCGACGACGCGCGGGGAGTCGGGAATGCGGCCGTTGAACCAGGGCTTGACGGTGTGTCGGTCAGACGAGGCGATATCGATGGGCTGCGGCGCCATCAGCCCACGCATGTGACTGGCGACGACCATGTCCGCGGTCGCATCGGCCGGGCCAGGCTGCACGGCAAACCAGGTCGCGCCGCTCGCGACGACGGCGGCAAGCGCGACCGAGGCCGCGAGCGCGCGCCAGGACGGCTGCGCCGCCGCACGCGCAGGCGCCCGACGCAGGCCGACCGCGGTTTCGATCCGGCGCACCAGCTCCGGTGGCGCGGCTTCGCGCGGGAGTTGCTCCCGCACCACGCGCCGCAGCGCCGCCACGCGGTCGCGTTCGGCCGCCAACGCGGGATCGCTGGCGAAGCGAGCCTCGATCTCGAGGGCATGCGCGGGGTCGAGCTCGCCGTCGAGATAGGCGTGAACGAGCAAGCTCGGGTCGTTCGGCGAAGCGGTCATGCGCGGTCCCTTGATTCGTTCCTTGGTTCGTCCGTTCCGAGGCCGGCGATCAGCCGCCGGCGCGCGCGCGCGAGCCGCGACATCACGGTGCCGATGGGGACCTTGGTCACTTCGGCGATTTCCCGATAGTCCAGGCCCTGCACGTCACGCAGCACCAGCGTTTCCCGGAACGGCACCGGCAGCGCCGCGATCGCGGCTTCCAGGCGCACCGCGTCGGCCTTGGCGATGAGCGCCGCCTCCGGCGTTTGCGGCGCCGGCGCGAACGCGCTGCTTGCCCGCTCCTGCTCGACGGCTTCCAGATCGTCGACCATCAGCAGCGACGCCGAGCGATTCTTGCCCAGCCAGCTATAGGCGGCATGGCGCACGATGGTGAGCAGCCAGGCGCGGGGGTTGACCCCGGCAAAACCGCCGATCCCGCGGAAAGCTCGCAAACAGGCCTCCTGCACCACGTCCTCGGCATCGGCGCGATCGCCGGTGAGCCAGCGCGCGAGCGCATAGGCATCGGCGAGGTGCGGCAGCACCACGCTGGCGAAGCGCGCCCGGTCTTCGTCGCTGCTCACGCTCCTCATCGTCCATGCGCACGCTGCGGCCATGCGGAAAGAGATCGGCCATCCGCCGATTTTATTCCCGACACAGCAACGAGGGGGCCGGTTTAGCAGGAAATCGCAGTCTTGGCGGCAGCCGAGCACACAGGCGCCGGGCGATTACTCCGCCGCCTGCATGCCGCCGGCGTCGATGAAACCGCCGGACTGGCGCCGCCACAGTGCGGCGTAATGGCCGCGCTGGCGCAACAACTCCTCGTGCGTGCCCTGCTCGACGATGCGGCCGCGATCGAGCACGATCAGCCGGTCCATGCGTGCGATGGTCGAGAGCCGGTGCGCGATGGCGATCACGGTCTTGCCGGCCATCAGCGTGCCCAGGCTCGATTGGATCGCGGCCTCCACCTCGCTGTCGAGCGCGGAGGTGGCCTCGTCGAGCACCAGGATCGGCGCATCCTTGAGGATCACGCGCGCAATGGCGACGCGCTGGCGTTGCCCGCCGGACAACTTCACCCCGCGCTCGCCGACCTGCGCGGCGTAGCCGCGGCGCTGCTTCCAGTCCTCGAGCTCGAGAATGAACTCGTGGGCATGGGCGAGCTTGGCCGCCGCGACGATCTCCGCATCGGTTGCCTGCGGCCGGCCGTAGCGGATGTTGTCGCCGATCGAGCGGTGCAGCAGCGATGTGTCCTGCGTCACCACCGAGATTTGCGCGCGCAGGCTCTCCTGCGTGACCGCGGCGATGTCCTGGCCGTCGATCAGGATGCGCCCGCCTTCAAGATCGAAGAAGCGCAGCAACAGATTGACCACCGTGGACTTGCCGGCGCCGGAACGGCCGATCAACCCGATCTTCTCGCCGGGCTCGACGGTCAAGGTCAGGCCGTCGATGACGCCGCTGTCGCGGCCATAGCCGAAGCGCACGTCCTCGAATCGGATCTCGCCGCGCGTCACCGCGAGCGCCGCCGCGTCGGGCCGGTCCGTGAGCATGATCGGCCGTGCGATGGTCATCATGCCCTCCTGGATGACGCCGATATTCTCGAAGATCGACGTGATCTGCAGGGCGACCCAGCCGGCGACGTTCACGATCTGCCAGGCGAGCGGCAGCGCCATCGCCACCGTCCCGACTTCGACCTTGCCTTGCGTCCACAGCACGAGCGCGAGCGCGCCGGTGCCGGTGACCATCATCGCGTTGAGCGAGGACAGGCAGAAGCTGAACAGCGTGTTCAGTCGCAGCGAGCGATAGAACAGATCGGTGTGTTGATCGATGGCGTCGCGCACATAGGCGTCCTCTTCGCGCGCGCGCGCGAACAGCTTCACCGTCAGGATGTTGGTGTAGCTGTCGACGATGCGCCCGGTGAGCATCGAGCGCCCTTCCGACACCGCCTTGGAACGGTCGCGCATGCGCGGCACGAGCACGCGCAGCATCACCAGATAGCCCAGGAACCACAGCACCACCGGAACCGTCAGCACCGGATCGGCGGAACCGAGCAGGATGAGCGCGCTGGTGCCGTAGACCAGGATGTACCAGACGCTGGTGATCAGCGCGACCAGCGTCTCGCGAATCGCCGGCCCGGTCTGCATCACCCGGTTGGCGATGCGGCCGGCGAAGTCGTTCTGGAAGAACGCCCAGGATTGGCGCACCACGTACCAGTGGTTCTGCCAGCGGATGCGATTCGACACGTTGGCCGAGATCGCCTGGTTCGCGATCAGGTTCTGCGTGGTCAGCGCCAGCGGCCGCGCGATCAGCAGCACCACCGCCATGCCGGCGAGGTGCGGCCAAAATCGTGCGAACAGCTCGTCCGGCGGGGTCGCCGTGATCAACGTGACGATGCGTCCCATGAACACCGGGATGGTCGAATCGAGCAGCGCCACCACCAGGCCGGCCGCGAACAAAGCCGCGAACAGGCCTTTCGCCTGGCGGGCGAAATGCCAGAAGAAGGCGACGAAGCCGGGCGGGGGCTCCGCCTGCTCCGGGAGATCGGTCGGCTTCAACAGCCGCTCGAAACGGGTAAACATGGCACCGGCTCGAAAAACGGACCGCGACCGCTCGCCGGCGCCAGCCGTGGCGCCGTGCAGCGGTGCGACCCCGCATTGCTGTTATCGGATCGGATGCGGGCGGGTAGCGAAGCTTCGTGTCGGGACTATGACGTCGGGGCCGGTGAACCCCATGTCTTGCCGCTGTTGCCTTTGCGCCACAGCGCTGCCCCCAACGTGCTGGGCGCCCAGCGTGGCGTCGAGCCTGCCGGTTTTCATTTTGACGGCGCGAGGCGCAGGATGCGACCGGCGGAGTTGTCGGTCACCAGCCACAGCGCCTCGTCCGGCCCCTGGCGTACGTCGCGAATGCGCTCGCCCAGCTGCTGCAACAGCCGCTCTTCCTTGACCACCTTGTCGCCGTCGAGCTCGAGCCGCGCCAGCAACCGACCGGCCAGCGCCCCGACGAACATGTTGCCGCGCCAGGCGGGAAACAGGCTGCCGGTGTAGAACGCCATGCCGGACGGCGCGATCGAGGGGACCCAGTACCAGATCGGCTGCTCCATGCCGTTTTTGTGCGTGCTGGCGTGGATCTTGGCCCCGCTGTAGTCGATGCCGAAGCCGATCACCGGCCAGCCGTAATTCTTGCCGGGCTCGATGATGTTGATCTCGTCGCCGCCGCGCGGCCCATGCTCCTGCTCCCACAGCTTTCCGGTCGTGGGATGGAGTGCGAGCCCCTGCGGATTGCGGTGACCGTAGCTCCAGATTTCCGGCTTGGCGCCGGATTTGCCGACGAACGGATTGTCGGGCGGCGCCGATCCGTCCGGCCGGATGCGGATGATCTTGCCGAGGTGATTGCCGAGATTCTGCGCCTGGTCGCGGGTGGTGAAATGCTCGCCCAGGGTTAGGAACAGATTATCGTCCGGCGTCTGCACGATGCGACAGCCGAAATGACCGCCGCTGGAGAGCGGGCCTTGCTGGTGGAAGATCACCTGGACCTCATCGAGCCGCGGCGCACCGTCCTCCGCCAGCCGGGCGCGGGCGAGCGCGGTGCGTCCGCCGGCCCCTTCCGGCTCGGCGTAGCAGAGGTAAATCGTCCGGTTGTGCGCGAAGGCGCGGTCGAGCGCGACGTCATGCAAGCCGCCCTGGTTTACCGCGAAGACTTTCGGCACGCCGGCGAGCGCCGGCGAGAGCTTGCCGTCCTTGGACACGATTCGCACCCGCCCCGGACGTTCGGTGACCAGCATGCGACCGTCCGGCAGGAAGGCGAGCGACCAGGGATGATCGAGGCCTTTTGCCACAGGCTCCACCACGACATTGCCGGCGGCGGAACGCAGCACTTGCGCGTCGCAGGGCGCGCAGCCGATAGCGACCAGCGCGACGGCTGCGCACAGCATTGCCGATAATCTCATGCAAACTCTCCTGCGCGCGCGACTCCTGCGCGGCGCTGCGACAACGATGCGTTGGCGCCGATGTTCCAGCAAGCACCCGCCGGGTCACATCAGTGTGACAGCAATGCTGACTTTTCGCCTCGCAGGGCCCTGTGGGATCATGAAAATCCGGCAGACGACAGACGAGGAACCCATGAAGCTGATACACGTCGCCGCGGCGGCGCTTGCCGTCGCGGTCGGTTGCCTCGGCGAGGCGCAGGCGCAAGCCTTTCCGTCGCATCCCGTTACGATAATCGTGCCGTTTCCCGCCGGCGGGCCGACCGATACCCTCGCGCGCATCTTGAGCGAGCGCATGCGGGTATCGCTCGGGCAGCCGGTGATCGTCGAGAACGTCACCGGCGCTGGCGCGAGCATCGGCGTGGCCCG
The DNA here is from genome assembly GCA_963712565.1 of uncultured Alphaproteobacteria bacterium. Taxonomy (GTDB): domain Bacteria; phylum Pseudomonadota; class Alphaproteobacteria; order Rhizobiales; family Xanthobacteraceae; genus VAZQ01. Next base: position 441,865 of record CAVQIP010000055.1, read on the forward strand.
CGCGGCGCAAGCCGCGCCCGACGGCTACACGATCAATCTCGGCAACTGGACCAGCCACGTCGGGGCGGGTCCGATGTATCCGGCCGTGCACGACGCGCTGTTGGAGATGCAGCCGATAGCGCGCATAAGCGCCACGCCGTTGATGATCATCGGCAAGAACGCGCTGCCGCCGAAGAACGCCAAGGAGCTGGTCGCGTGGCTCAAGGACAACCCGGGCAAGGCGTCGGCGGCAACCGTAGGGTCCGGCAGCGGTGCGCACGTCTGCTTGCTCTACTTCCAGCAGAAGACGGGCACCAGCTTCCAGCTCGTGCCTTATCGCGGCGGCGCACCGATCATGCAGGACTTGGTAGCGGGGCAGATCGATCTGTTCTGCGCCGAGGCGTCGCAGACGCTGTCGTTCCTGCGCAGCGGCACGATCAAGGCCTTCGCCGTGATGTCGAAAGAGCGCTGGCCGTCGGCGCCCGACGTTCCGACCATGGATGAGGTGGGTGCGCCGGGCATGTACATTTCGTTTTGGAACGGCATGTGGGCGCCGAAGGGCACCCCCGCGGACGTGGTCTCCAAGCTCGATGCCGCCATCGTCGACAGCCTGGCGGACCCGACCGTGCGGCAGCGGCTGACCGATCTCGGCCACGTGATCGCGACGCGCGAAGAACAGACGCCGGCGGCGCTCGCCGCCCACCACCAGGCCGAGATCGAGAAGTGGTGGCCGATCATCAAGGCGGCCAACACCAAACAGTAATGACGAGTCCCACAACGTCACTGCCGCGCGTCGGCTGACGCGCGGCAGTGGGTCCCCCGACCGGCCGCCCGAAACGGCGGAAGATCAATCGTAGTCCGGAGCCGCCACGACGACGGCGGTGACCCCGCCCATGGCTGCCAGCAACAGGACCATGGACAGCGCGACCGTCCACGGCGTGCCGTCGCCCATGGTCACGGCGACGACCCCCTCGGCGCGGGCGATGCCGATCGACACGGCAGTGACGGCGATGGCGGTCGACACGGCGAGCGCTGCGGTAGTGATCAATTCGACCAACGCGATGGAGCGCTGCTTGGGCGCGCAAGCCGGGCGGGGCTCCTGCTCGGCTGCGGCGCGCGCGATCAATCTCTTGGGCATGTCAAATCTCCGCGAATCAGGCCTGCAATTTGTCGGGGCGGATGCCGGCGGCGGTTCGGCCGGACTAGGGCGAAGGCTTTGGCGAAGAAGGGCAATTTTATGTTTTAGGTTAATGAAGGGTTAACGCCGCCCGCCGTTCCGCAGCCAGCGTCCGCGCGCCGTTCCCGCCTTGACGTTAATTGTTGTCGATGACAACGTTATCACGATTGCATCGATCGCTGCGTCGTGGCGTTGTCGCCCGGTATCCAGCCGGCGCGTCGCGAGCGGTCATTAGGGCGGAGAGTTGACGTGACTGAGCAAGTCGATCGGATCCGGCCAGGTCACAGCCGTGGCAAAGTCGAGAAATCCGCGGTCGGCGACTCCCGACGCAGGCGCTCAAATCGCAACACTGCCGCGCCGAGCATCGACCTGGACGGCTTGAGCGGCCACCTCGGTTATCTATTGCGACGAGCTCAGCTGTGGATATTCCAAGACTTCAACAAAACGCTCGCCGCGCTTGAAATTCGGCCTGCCCAGTACTCCGTACTGGCCGTCATCGATGCAAATCCCGGGCTTTCACAGATGGCTCTCGCTCGCGCCCTCGGCATCGAGCGCGCACGCCTCGTGCACGTCCTCGACAGCCTTGAAGGCCGAAACCTGCTGCAGCGCGCACGATCGGGCTCCGATCGCCGCAGCCATGCCATGCATCTCACGCCTGACGGACGAATTTTTCTGCGCAAAGTGAAGGAGCTTGCCGCCGAGCACGAGGGCCACGTCGCGAAAAAATTCGGCGCGCTGCGACGTCAGCAGCTTCTGAGACTCCTGGCGGCCGTCAACTATGGCTAGTTCGTCGCTTCGCCCAAGGCGGGATCGCGGCTAGGGCGCCGCGCGCGTCATTCCGCAGCCACGATGTTCGCGGGCTGCCAATCCATCGGCACATGCTCAGGTTCGGCGGCCACGCGATCGAGCCAGGCGCGAATCTCCGGAAAGGTCATGAGATCGTAGTCGCACTGGTGCGCGAGGTGGGTGTAGGCATAGAGCGCGATGTCGGCCACGCCGTAGCGATCAGCCACGAAGTAGCGATGATCTTTGAGGTGATTCTCCATCACCGCGAGCGAGCGGTAGCCTTCTTCCATCCAGTCCTCGAGCGCGTGCTGCTGCAGCTCGCGGCCGCCCTTGACCAGCGCGAGCCAGAAATAGGCGGCGCCGATATTGGGTTCGATGCTGTGTTGCTCGAAGAACATCCATTGCAGCGCCTCGGCGCGATCGATGCGGTTCTCCGGCCGCAGCGGCGTGCCGCTGACCAGATGCCAGAGGATCGCATTCGATTCGGCGAGATAACGGCCGGGCGCGGCTTCGAGCAACGGCACCTGGCCGTTGGGATTCTTGGCCAAGAACTCGGGCGTGCGGCTCTCGCCCTTGAGGATATCGATCTCGACTAGGCGATAGGGAATGCCGAGCTGGGCGAGCGCCAAGCGCACCTTGTAGCTGTTGCCTGATCGCTGCATGGAATAGAGCGTATACATCGCCTTCCCTCTGCCGGCGGTCCGCCGCTGTTCGTCCAGGTTCTTAGGCCGTCACGACGGCAATGTCATGACGCACTCCGGGCGGATCGGATGGTCGCGGACTACCACACCGACCGGCCGCAGTCGTTGCCTGCTGCCGCGCCGCCGTTATGCAGAAAATTATTTCGGCCGGTCATTCCGCCGCCACGCGATGCGCGCGCGCATAGGTGATGAGGGCGTCATCCTCCACCGGCACGATCGGCGCGAAGTCACGGTGCGCGATCCACTCGGCACGGGTGAACTTGGTGATGTGGTTGGAAACCGCGCACAGCGTGAGGTACACGATCTTGCGCGGATAGGGCGTGATGTTGGGCGGCGACGCATGCACCAGGTTGCCGTGGAACATCAGCACCGAACCCGGCTTGCCGGTGGGTGCGACGATGCCGATGCCGCCGGGCGGCGCCGCCTCGGCGCAGAGCCGCGTCACCGTTTCCGGATCCAGCGTCCACAGCGGATACGAGGTGGTGCTCACGTCGTGACCGGCGGCGAGCGTGCCGTGCTTGTGGCTCTTCGGGATCACCATCAGCGGGCCGTTGATCGGCAGGACCTCGTCGAGAAAGATCGAAATGTTCATCGCCCGCGCTTCGGGCATGCCGTCGTCGCGCGCCCAGGTGCCGTAGTCCTGGTGCCATTGCCAGACATCGCCCTCGAACGCCGCCTTGGCGTTGATCTTGAATTGGTGGACGTAGACGCCCTCGCCGAACAGTTGCTGCAGCGGCTCGACCAGCCGCGGATGATGCGCCATCAGGCGGAAAGCTTCGTTGTAAGTGTGGGCGGCGAAGGCGGTGCGCGGCGCGCCGGTCTTCTCGCGCCAGACCTCCTGGCGCTTGCTTCTGAGAATGCTGTCGGCTTCGCTGCGCAGCAGCGCGACCTCTTCCTCGGCAAAGCAGTTCGGGAAAAATACGTAACCCTGCTCGTCGAAGGTCTCGATTTGCTCGGGCGTGAGCTTCATGACGTCCTCCCGGGGACGATGGCGCCGTTTGATTATCGCGAACAGTGTAACCTGCCGCGGCGCGAAAATCACGCGCTTGGCACGAACGGGGAAGCGCCGCGGCGACGATCAAGCGCGGCACCGGTGCCGACGGGAGGGAAGGCTGATTGCCTTTTCGCGCCCGGCGGCGGACCATGCGGCTTCGGCGGCGGCTGGGAGATTTCGGTTCCACCGGACGGGAGAAGCAACGATGCGGGCGCGGACGAGATTTGCCGTGGCGTCGGGCGCGCTCTTGGTTTCGATACTGTGGGCCAATTTGCCGGCCTGCGCGCAGACGCCTGACGTGGCGGACGCCGCGGCCGCGCGCACCGAAGGCAACGTGAGCTGGTACACGTCAACGCCGGTCGCGCTCGCCCAGCAGCTCGCCGACGCCTTCCAGCAGCAGACCGGGATCAAGGTCCAGCTGCTGCGCACCGGCGGCCAGGCGGTGCTGCGTCGCCTGCAGCAGGAAATCAGCGCCGGCCGCCCCGGCGCCGACGTGATGACGATGTCGGACGCCGGCGCCGCCAACGCGCTGGCGAAACAAGGCCTGTTCGAGCCGTTCCGGCCGGCAGGCTTCGCCCAGGTGGTGAGCGACGCACGCGATCGCGACGGCCGCTGGATCGCTCAGCGGCTTTCGATCATCGGCATCCCGGTCCGCAGCGACAGGGTCAAGGACGTCCCCGCGACCTGGTCCGACCTCAAGCATCCGAAATACAAGGGTCTCATGGTGATGCCGGACCCTTCGTTCACCGCGATCCAGCTGGTCGTGGTCGGCATGCTCTCGCACACCCTCGGCTGGGACTTCTACAGGGCCTTGCGCGCAAACGAGACCATGATCGTGCAGGGCCATCAGCAGGTGTTCAGCACGATGCAGCAGGGCGAGCGGGTGATCGGCGCCGAGGGCGCCGATCCGCGCAGCTTCGCGGGCGGGCACGACGTTCCCAACCAGAAGCTGGTTTACCCGACCGAAGGCGTGTTCATCGTGTCGTCGCCCACCGCGGTGATCAAGGGCGCGCGCAATCCCAACGCGGCAAAACTGTTCGCGCAGTTCATGATCTCGCGGCCGGCGCAGACGATGATCGCGCAGGGCGGGATTCACGCCGCGCGCATTGATATCCCGCCGCCCCCCGGCCAGCCGGCGCTGAGCGACATGAAATTCATCCCGGTCGACCTCGACCTGATCGAGGAGCGGGGGCGGGAACTCAAGGCGCGATTTGCCGAAATATTTCAATAGCGCGGCGATCGCCGGGGGCGTGACCTTTTCGCGATCACGCCGCTGTGTGCACCCGCGATTGAGGCTTGCCGTCGGCGGCTTGGGCCATTAGGAAGCTCGCGCCCGATACGGGCAAGTGGAGCTTGTCATGGCCCTCCTCGCCGAATCCCTCAAGCGCATCAAGCCCTCTGCCACCATCGCGGTGACGGACAAGGCGCGTGCGCTCAAAGCCGCGGGGCGGGACGTAATCGGGTTGGGGGCGGGGGAACCGGACTTCGACACGCCCGAGAACATCAAGCGCGCCGCGATCAAGGCGATCGAGGGCGGCAAGGCGGCGAAGTACACGGCGGTCGACGGCATCCCGGAACTCAAGGCCGCGATCGCCCGCAAGTTCAAGCGCGAGAACGGCCTCGACTACAAGCCGAGCCAGATCATCGTCGGAACCGGCGGCAAGCAGGTGCTCTACAACGCCTTCATGGCGACGCTCGACCCCGGCGACGAGGTGATCATCGCCGCGCCGTATTGGGTGAGCTATCCCGACATGGTCATGCTCGCGCGCGGGGAGCCGGTCGCCGTGCCGACCACGCTCGAGTCCGGGTTCAAGATGACGGCGGAGGCGCTCGAGCGGGCGATCACGCCGAAGACCAAGTGGGTGCTGCTCAACTCGCCGTCGAACCCGACCGGCGCGGCCTATGCCCGCGCCGAGCTCAAGCGGCTGACCGACGTGCTGGTCAGGCATCCGCAGGTCTACGTGATGACCGACGACATGTACGAGCATCTCGTCTACGACGATTTCGAATTCACCACCCCGGCGCAGGTCGAGCCCCGACTGTACGAGCGCACGCTGACGGTGAACGGCGTCTCCAAGACCTATTGCATGACCGGGTGGCGCATCGGCTATGCCGGCGGCCCCGAGCCGCTGATCAAGGCGATGGCGATGATCCAATCGCAATCGACCTCGAACCCGACCGCGGTGGCGCAATGGGCAGCGCTCGAGGCGCTCGACGGGCCGCAGGATTTCATCGCTAAGCACAACGCCATCTTCAAGGAGCGCCGCGACCTGTGCGTCTCGATGCTCAACCAGGCGCGCGGCATCCATTGCCCGAAGCCCGAGGGCGCGTTCTACGTCTATCCGTCGTGCGCCGGCACCATCGGCCGGACCGCGCCGACCGGCAACAAGCTGGTCACCGACGAGGATTTCGTCACCGAACTGTTGGAGGCCGAGGGCGTGGCGGTGGTGCAGGGCACGCCGTTCGGTTTCGGTCCTGCGTTCCGTATTTCCTACGCCACCAAGACCGAGGACGTGGAAGAGGCCTGCCGGCGCATCCAACGTTTCTGCGGGAACCTGAAATGACGTTGCTTGCCCCGGCTGGCCGAGAGATGCGACACCGCGCCGGTTCTTGCGTAAGATCGCTTCAACACGCGCAACCCGGGTCGGGGTTGCGCGGTTATCCATGAGGAGGGTCACATAATGTTGCGTTACGCCATCACGGCTGCCGCTCTCGCACTGATCACGATCGCTGGCGATCCCGCCGGCGCCCAGCGGGTGAGGGCCGGTGTCCTCACCTGCGACATCTCGGCTGGCATGGGCTTCATCATCGGGTCGCAGAAGACGGTCGCCTGCACGTTCGCGCCGGAGCCGCCGGGTCCGCAACAGGTCTACACCGGCTCGATCAGCAAGTTCGGGCTCGATATCGGCGCCACTGGCGGCGGAGTGATGGTATGGGCAGTGTTCACGGACAGCGTCGCCCCTCCCGGCGCCGGTTTTCTCGCCGGCGATTATTTCGGCGCGAGCGGCCAAGTGACGGTTGCCGCCGGCCTAGGCGCCAACGTTCTCGTCGGCGGTTCCAGTCGTACCGTCGCGCTGCAGCCGCTGTCGGTGGACACCACCGTCGGGCTCAATTTCGCCCTCGGCGTGGCTGAGCTTCACCTGCGTTCAGGTCCCTGACGATCGCAGCGCCGCGCGCAGCGCGTGAACGGCCGCCCCCGCGAGGGCGGCCGTTTTCGTCTGGGCGCGCGGAACGGTCCCGGTTCCGCGGCCGTGCCCGGACGCCGGCGCCTCTTGCCAAGTCCCCCTCCGGTTTGAAACGATGGTTGCAACGGTCTCCAAGAAGGCCGCATCTCGGGTCGATATGGGAGGCGGATATGGCACAGAACGGCACACGAGCCACGGGTCCCCGGTGCATCGCGCTGGTGGGCCCGTTCCAGAGCGGCAAGACGACATTGCTGGAGGCGATGCTCGCCCGGACCGGCGCGATCCAGCGCCAGGGCACGGTCGACGCGGGCAGTACCGTCGGCGACGCCAGCAAGGAGGCGCGTCATCACAAGATGAGCGTCGAGATCTCGGTCGCCAGCACCAATTTCATGGGCGACGATTATATCTTCGTGGATTGCCCGGGCTCGGTCGAATTCGTCCACGACATGCGCGCAGCGCTGCCCGCAGTCGACGCCGCCGTCGTGGTGTGCGAGCTCGACGAGAAGAAGGTACCGCAGCTTCAGCTCATTCTGCGCGAGCTCGAAGATCAGAAGATTCCTCGCTTCCTGTTTCTCAACAAGATCGACAAGGCGGATGCCAGCATCCACGAGGTGCTCGGTGTCTTGCAGCCGGCGTCGCGCAACAAGCTGCTGCTGCGCCAGATACCCACGTTTTCCGGCGACCTCATCACCGGGTTCGTCGATCTCGCGCTCGAACGCGCGTTCGTCTACAAGGAGCATGCACCCTCGGAAGTCATTCCGCTCGAAGGCGATTCGCTCGACCGCGAAAAGACCGCGCGGTTCTCCATGCTGGAGACGCTGGCCGATCACGACGACGAGCTGATGGAGCAACTGCTCGAAGACATTCAGCCGCCGCGCGACAAGGTCTTCGACGATCTTTCCAGGGAATTGCGCGAGGGCCTGGTCTGTCCCGTGCTGTTCGGCTCGGCCTCGCGCACCAACGGCGTGCTGCGCCTGATGAAGGCGTTGCGCCACGAGTTCCCCGGCATCGCGGACACCGTAAAGCGGGTCGGCTTGCGGCCGGGCAGCCATCCGGTTGCGTACGTGTTGAAGACGATCAATACCGCGCACGGCGGCAAGATGTCGGTGGCGCGCGTGCTCGCCGGCAAAATCGGCGACGGCACCAATCTCGTCGGCCCGGACGGAGAGGCGGGACGTGTCGCCGCGGTTTTCAAGCTGATGGGCCAGCACAGCGAGAAGCGCGGTCCCGCCGAAGCCGGCGATACGGTCGCGCTCGGCAAGCTCGATCATGCCAAAACCGGTGATACTTTGACCGACGGCCAGCAGGCGCATCCGCCGCTCGCCAAGCTCTCCCCGCATGCGCCAGTGCTGTCGGTCGCGGTCGTCGCCAAGGAACGCAAGGACGACGTCAAGCTGGGTCAAGCGCTCGCGAAGCTGCTCGAAGAGGACCCTTCGATCACCGTCGTGCATAACGCCGAGGCGCACGAAGTGGTGTTGTGGGGGCAGGGCGAGATGCAGCTGCGCGTGGCCACCGAGCGGCTGGCCGACCGCTTTGGCATTGCCACGGTCTCGCACAAGCCGACGGTCGGCTATCGCGAGACCATCAAGCGGGGCATCGTGCAACGCGGACGCCACAAGAAACAATCCGGCGGACACGGCCAATACGGCGACGTCGTGCTCGACATCAAACCGCTGCCGCGCGGCTCGGGCTTCACCTTCACCGAGGAAATCAAGGGCGGCGTGGTGCCGCGCAACTATATTCCGTCGGTGGAGGAGGGCGTCATCGACGCGCTCAAGCACGGGCCGCTCGGCTTCCCGGTGGTCGACATCGCGGCCAAGCTGGTCGATGGCTCCTATCACACCGTCGACTCGTCCGACATGGCGTTCCAGCTCGCCGGTCGGCTCGCCATCCACGACGGACTGCCGCAGTGCCAGCCGGTGCTGCTCGAGCCGATCTACCAGGTGGAGATCGTCTGTCCTTCGGAGGCGACCGCCAAGATGAACGCGCTGATGTCTGGACGGCGCGGCCAGATTCTCGGCTTCGACACCCGCGAGGGCTGGCCCGGCTGGGATGTGGTGCGCGTGCAGATGCCGGAAACCGAGATCGGCGATCTGATCGTGGAGGTGCGCTCGGCCACCGCCGGCGTCGGCAGCTTCACTTTCAAGTTCGATCACATGGCCGAGCTCGTCGGCCGCACCGCCGATCAGATCGTGGCGGCGCGCAAGGCGGCGGCGGCGTAATCGAACGACGAAGGACTAACGGCCACGACCGATGAGCATCGGTCGACCCGTTTCCGTCGTGCGTCCGTTGTCTTCGTTCCGCTGCTTTCCATCGTTCGATGTCGGTCGCGAATCCTCGCGTACGGGATAACTGCGACTGTCTTGCTCGCGCATCAAGGACCCGCCCGCGTTGCTGTCCAATGCACTGAGAACGCCGGCTCGCCCGCGCCGGTTCCGTGCCGGTGCCCGACGCGCGCAATCACCGGGGGCTGCCGCAGCCGTGACTTGCCCGTGATCGCCAGCCGGCGTATCGAGGATCACCCCCTGAGCTCCGGAGGACGGTCGCCATGCACGTCATTCGCCGCCGTGGATGGGAAATCCCGGAACGCCTCGCCACCCCCGAGCACCTGTTCGTCGACCGCCGCGCCTTCCTGGCCGCGGCCGGGGCAGTGGCATTCTCATGGCCACTGTCGCCGAAGGCGGCGCACGCCCAGCGCATCAGCGACCTGCCGGACCCGACCAAGGATCTCTATCCGGTCAAGCGCAACGAAAAATACGCACTCGACCGGCCCGTCACCGACGAGAAGATCAACACCAGCTACAACAATTTCTACGAATTCGGCTCGAGCAAGAACGTCGCCAAGGCGGCGCAGGCGCTCAAGCTGCGGCCGTGGACGGTCAAGCTCGACGGCATGGTGGAGAAGGAGCAGGAGATCGGCATCGACGATCTCATCCGCAGGATGCCGCTGGAGGAGCGGCTCTATCGCCACCGTTGCGTCGAGGCATGGTCGATGGCGATTCCGTGGGCCGGCTTTCCCTTCGCCAAGCTGGTCGAGCTGGCCAAGCCGCTGTCGTCGGCGAAATACGTGCGGATGGAGACCTTCCTCGACAAGTCGATCGCGCCTGGACAGAGGCAGAGCTGGTATCCCTGGCCCTATGTCGAGGGTCTGACCATCGCCGAGGCAACCAACGAGCTCGCCTTCCTCGTCACCGGCGCCTATGGCAAGCCGGTATCGAAAGTGCAGGGCGCGCCGCTGCGCCTCGCGGTGCCGTGGAAATACGGCTTCAAGTCGATCAAGTCGATCGTGCGCTTCCACTTCACCGATCAGCGGCCGAAGAGCTACTGGGAAGCATTGCAGGCGTCCGAATACGGCTTCTGGGCCAATGTCAACCCGCAAGTGCCGCATCCGCGCTGGAGCCAGGCGACGGAGGAGCTGATCGGGCTCAACGAGCGCCGGCCGACGCTCATCTTCAACGGCTACGGCGACTACGTCGCCGATCTCTACAAAGGACTCGAGCAGGAGCGGCTCTGGGCGTAGCGACTAGCCCGATCTACGGGCCGCGGGCCCCGGCGCGCACGAGCGGATTGACCCAGTAGCAGGTCCCCTTGTTCAGCTCGATCGTGGGTCCCCATTCGATCTCTCCGGCCACGTCCGGAATTTGAAATCCGAGCGTGAGCCTCGCCCAGTCGGTCTGTTGCGTCGTGAACGCCGTGACGCCGACGGCCGGCTTCCACTTGTACACGCTGTTCGTCGCCGGATCGGACACCGCAAACGTCATCGGCTTTTCATACAGCACCAGCACACGGTTCCTGAGGCCGATCAATGTATCCGTCGAGTGCAACAGCGCGACGGCATTGCCGACGGTGCCGATCGGAGTGGGCGACCAGCCCGGCAGGGACACTCCGGTCGCTGCCACCGGCACGATCAAAAAATTCACTCGGTCGGACCTGTGCTTGGCCTCCTCATCGCACTCGGCCATCGCCTGCACGATCCAGCCATAGTCCGCCGCCGCCTCGGTGGACGGAGCAGCGGCCGAGGGCGCGTTCGCTGCTGGCGCCGGACTCTCCTCCGCCTCGTTGCTGCGAAAGCTCGGCAACGCGAGCACGATCGCCCCGCCGGCGAGAACCGCCGCCGCCGCCGCCAGCGCCGCGATCGCTGCAACGGGATTGGGCCAGTTGGGCGCATGGCAGTTCGGGCACGCGCGAGCGAAATAGGAGACGGCGGCGCCGCAGCGCTGGCATTTACCGATGAGCCACCCGGTCATCTGACGGAATCGAATCGGCGTTGCAAATCGCGGCGGAGACTAGAGTGTTTTCCGGCAAAGCGGAATCCGTAAACCCCCGGGCGCTAGCACCTGTCCAAGGCCGCGTCGCGCCAGGACCAGACCGCGGCGCAATGCCGCTCCCATGGCTTTGGCGCCGTTGACCGCAATAAGTAAAATCACCAAGCTGACAGAGATTTTGGCGGGGCGGCCAAACTCCATCGACCAGGAAGGCGCCCCGTGGCAACGACCCAGATCACGTGGAATTGGGGAACTAGCACAAACATCGAGTTCAACGCGGTTACCGACATACTCGATTTCGGCTGGTTTCAGGCCGATCAGTTCACGATCAACGAGGTCAACGGGACGGTGGTCGTTGCGATCCCGTCCAATCATCAGACCTACACGCTTCAGCACACGACGCTGAACGACCTGCATCTGTCCAACATCGTCGCCAGGGATACCTCGGCGATCACCGAATGGGCAGGCGTGCTGGACAGCGCGCCGGTGACCGCGCCGGTGCCGCCCCCGTCTCCGCCTCCGCTGCCGCCCGATCCTCCGGTGGTCTCTCCCGGCGGCGAGGCGAACACGTGGTCGGCGAGCAGCGCCTACACCGCCGGCATGACCGTGACGGAAAACGGCGTGACCTACAAAGCGAACTGGTGGACGCAGGGCACCGATCCGGCTCACCACAACGGCGTCGTCGGCAGCGGACAACCCTGGACCGCCATCGCCGGCGCCATTTCCGGCGATCCGGCCGCTTGGTCGGCGGACAGCGTCTACACGACGGGCATGACCGCGATCGAAGACGGCGTGATCTATCGAGCCAATTGGTGGACGCAGGGCAACGATCCCGCTCACTACAGCAGCGGGCCCGGGCAGCCATGGACCCTCGTCGGACCGGTCGATCCGTCGCATAGCGTTCCGACCGTGCCGACCGGCCTGGTCGCCGCCGCAACCTCCAGCAATGCCGCGATCCTGAGTTGGAACGCAGCGACCGTACCCGGCACCGGCGCCGTCACCGGCTACGCGATCTTCGAAAACGATCACCAGATCGCGACCGTCACCGGCACCAGCTATACCGTCGCCAACCTGGCGGCGGACACGACCTACACGTTCTCGGTGGCGGCCCTCGATGCGGCTGGCTCGTCGGCGCAGGCCAACCCGATCTCGGTGCACACCGCCGCAGTCCCGACCGGCGACCCCGGCACCGCCAGCCATGCGCACGAATTCAGCCCGTATGTCGACATGGCCATGGCGGTGGCCGACGATCTGCCCGCCATCTCCGCGGCCTCCGGAATCCAAAATTTTACGCTCGCCTTCGTCCTGAGCTCCGAGAGGGGCATCGGGTGGCAAGGCGCTGGCGCGATCACCGACGACACGCTCGCCAACGGCACGACCATCCTATCGCAGGTGCAGGCGATCCAGGCCGCCGGTGGCCACGTCACAATCTCCTTCGGCGGCGCCGCCGGCCAGGAGGCAGCGCTGACCGCGACCAGCGCGGCCAGCCTGCAGGCGGAGTACCAGTCGGTGGTCGACCGCTATCACGTCACCTCGCTCGATTTCGACATCGAAGGGGCGGCGGTGGCAGATCAGCATTCGATCACGCTGCGCGATCAGGCGCTCGTCGGACTGAAAGCCGCCAATCCCGACCTGACCATCTCCTTCACGCTCCCGGTGTTGCCGACCGGTTTGACCGCGAGCGGTCTCAACGTCCTCGCCAGCGCCAAGCATGACGGGCTGGAGGTCGACGTGGTCAACATCATGGCCATGGACTACGGGACATCGGTCGACAACAACGGCCAGATGGGGCTCGACGCCATCAACGCGGCGATCGCCACCGAGAAGCAGATCAGCGACTTGGGTTTATCGGCCAAGATCGGCATCACGCCGATGATCGGCGTCAACGACATCGCCTCAGAGGTATTCACGCTGCAAGACGCGCAGGCGCTCCTCAACTATGCCCGGACCGACAGCAACGTCGTGCGGCTGTCGATGTGGTCGGTGGCGCGGGACAACGGCAACAGCGCCGGCGCCCACTATGCGTCACCGGACAGCAGTGGGATCGCCCAGCATCCCTACGACTTCTCCGCGATCTTCCATCAGTTCGATCTCGTGGTCTGACGACATTGGCGCTGGGCGCCGAGACGCACCGACAACCGAATCGCTTCCTCTCGAAGCGCGATTTCGCTCCGAGCCCATGGTGGCGCGAGCTATTGACTTTCGCCGGCTTCCGCCTCGGCCAGCCTGCTGCGCCAATCCTTGCGGCTGCGAACGAGCGATAGCGCAGCGAGCGCCAAGAGCCCGGCGCAGACGGCGAGAAGCGCGAACGCGATCGGGCGCTGGAAGAAGATCGTCCAGTTGCCGTTCGACATGATCAGCGATTGGCGCAGCGACATCTCGAAGGTCGGCGCGATCACCAGGCCGAGCACGAGCGGCGCCGGATCGAGCCCGAACTTGCGCAAGCCGTAGCCGAGGACGCCCATGATCAGCATAATCCATACGTCGACGATCGAGTGGTTCACCTCGTAGACGCCGATCACGCAAAACATGATCACGAGCGGGTAGAGATAGGCATAGGGAATCCGCAGCACGTTCACGAAGATGCCGACCAGGGGCAAATTGAGCGCGAGCAACATCAGGTTGCCGACATACATCGAGGCGACGAAGCCCCAAAAGATGTTGGGATGCTCGTTCACCAGCGTCGGCCCGGGCGAGACGCCGTGAATCATCAGCGCGGCGATCAGCACCGCGGTGACCGGGCCGGTGGGAAGGCCGAGCGCCAGCATCGGCACGAAGGCGCCGGTCGAGGCTGCGTTGTTCGCCGATTCAGGTCCCGCCACGCCGGCGACCGCGCCCTTGCCGAACTCCTCCGGATGCTTGGAGAGCCGCCGCTCGAGCGCATAAGAGAGGAAGCTCGAAATGATGTGGGCGGAGCCGGGGGTGAGCCCGATCAGAAAGCCGAGAAGGGAACCGCGGGCAATCGGCATGGCCGATTGCCGCCATTCTCGCCGGCTGGGCAGGAGCTCGCGCAGCTTGGGCGCGATGACCTTGCGGACGGCGTCGGCGGACGGCGTCGAGAGGATTTCCCCGAGGCCGAACAGGCCGACCGCGACCGGCACGATGCCGATGCCGTCGCCGAGCTCGGCGATATCGAAGGAGTAGCGGAAATGCCCGGTCATGTTGTCGATGCCGATGGTACCGAGCAGGAGTCCCACGCACGCCATCAGCAGCGTGCGCGGCAGCGAGGTCGAGGACATATAGGCGAGGAAAACGAGGCCGAGCACGAGCAGAGCGGTGTATTCGGGGGGCCCGAAGCGCAGCGCGAATGTGGCGAGCGGCGGCGCGATCAGCGTCAGCATGATCACTCCGAATGTGCCCGCGATCCATGAGCCGACGGCGGCGATGCACAACGCCGCGCCCGCGCGTCCCTTCTGCGCCATGGCATAGCCGTCGATGCAGGTCATCACCGAGGAGGCTTCGCCCGGAATCCGCATCAGGATGGAGGTGGTCGAGCCGCCGTATTGCGAGCCGTAATAGATGCCGGCGAGCATCACGACGGATTTGGTGGTGTCGAGCCCGAAGGTCGCGGGCAGAAGAATGCTGATGCCGGAGAGCGGGCCGATGCCGGGCAACACGCCGACGACGGTGCCAACCAGGCATCCGAGAAAGGCGTACCACAACACCTCGGGCTGCAGCGCCACCGAGAAGCCGAGCAGCAGGCTTTCAACCGTCGCCATCGCTAGAATCCGAGAATGCCGCGCTCGAGCGGCGTCTTGAGCACCACGGCAAACAACAGATAGGTCAGCGCCACCACGCCGGCGCTGAAAGCGGCAGCGGCAAGCGGGTGGCGGCGCTCGGCGCCGAAGGTCAGCGCAAACAGCAGCAGCGCCATTGTGATGAGGAAGCCCAGAGGCTGGTAGAGCGCGATGGCGACGGCGGTGATCGCGACGATGCGCGCCGCGTGCGGCAGATCTCCCCATGCGACGGTGGCGAGCGGCCCGCTCTCGCCCGCGCGCAGCACGAGCAGCAGACCAAACGCGATCAGCAACCCGGCGACGAGCTTCGGCATCATGCCGGCGCCGGGGAACGACAGCGTGCCGACCGGCAGATCGCCGCTCAACGCAAACACGACAAAGCCGAAGGCAACAAAGACGCCGCCGGCGATGTGGTCGGTGCGGAGAGTCATGCCATTGGCTCGCAGGCTTGATCCGTCATCGTGGGATTGGGGCGCGCGCTCGCCAGTATCATACCCTGTCGCCCCGGCGAAGGCGGCGACCCATATTTCAGCGTCGGGTCCCCGCTCGCGCGGAGACGACAACACGGCGAGAAGATGGTCTAGGGCGAGGGAGCGACAGCGATCGAGCTCGAGTTACCCCTCGACCTTGCCGATGGTGCGGATGGCCGCTTCGATCCGCCTCGTGTCGGCCTCCCAGAACTTGGCGAATTCCGGCTGATCCATGTAGGCGAGTTCCTGCCCGAGATTGGCGAGCGCGGCCTTGAACTGATCGGCATGCGCTGCCTTGTTGAAGGTGTCGCGCAGATAGGAGATGACGTTTGCCGGTGTGCCCTTCGGCGCGAACGCGCCGACCCAGAGGTAATATTCGACGTCGTAGCCGAGCTCCTTCATGGTGGCCACATCGGGTAGCGCCTTCGAGCGCTGGCCGCCGAACAAGGCGAGCGGCCGCGCCTTGCCGGCCCTGATCTGCGACAGGCTGGCCGAAACCGACGATACCAGTACCTGCGAATTGTTGCCGAGGAATGCGGTCAATGCCGGTCCGCCGCCATTGGTCGGCAAATGCCGCAGCTTCAATCCGCCGGCGGCCGCGGCAAACAGCGCCGTGGGGATGTGGAGCGCGCCGTAGAGTCCCGAGGAGCTGAAGATGATCTCGTTCGGCCGCTTCTTGGCGTCGTCAATGAACTCTTTCAGCGTCTTGTACGGCTGCTGGTCGTTGACGATGAGCACGCAGGGATCGGCGACGAAACGCGCGATTGGAATGAAATCCGCGTTGGTGAATTTCGGTTGCCGCCCGAACAGCCGGTCGACCTCGGCGAAGCCGGAGATCGAGGTGATATGGGAGAGGAGCGTATAGCCGTCCGGCTTGGCATTGGCGGCGACCTGCGCGCCGACCTGCCCGGCTGCGCCCGCCTTGGTCTCGATCACCACCGGCTTCTGCACCATCGGCTCGAGCACCGCGGCGAGCGGACGCATGACGACATCTACCGCGCCGCCCGGCGGAAACGGGTTGATGATGGTGATGGCGTGGGTCGGATAGGCGTCTTGCGCGAAGGATGCCTTGAGGGTGGCTGCCGCGGCGGCGGAGCCGATGATGAAGCTGCGTCTGTCCACGCTGTCCTCCCTGGGGATGGTTCCGGGCTGGTGACCGCACCGATGTCGAGTGGGCGGCGATGCTAGGAGGCGGACCCCAGGGGGTCAACCTCGCGCCTCCGCGGCATAAGGCATCGCGCGATCACTCCAGCGGTTTGCGTTGCCATGGAATCGGAAATCGCTCCCGCATCACTATGTTGACGCGTCTTCCGCAGCGAACCGGTTCCCGTGCCCAGCTCAGATCCGGGGGCAGGCGTTCGCCAAAAACGTCATTCGAGGATCGCGACGGCGCGGGTCCAGCCGGCGGAGCCGCCGCGCACCTTGACCGGAAAGCAGCTGACCATGAATCCCGTCGCCGGCAGCGCTTCGAGATTGTGCAGCTTCTCGATGTGGCAATAGCCGATCTCGCGGCCGGCCTTGTGGCCTTCCCAGATCAGGCTGGCGTCGTGAGTGGCGAGGTATCGCTGCTTGGTATGCACGAACGGCGCATCCCAGCTCCAGCCGTCGGTGCCGGTGACGCGCACGCCGCGCTCGAGCAGATAGAGCGTGGCCTCGCGCCCCATGCCGCAGCCCTTGGCGACGTAGTCGGGGCGCCCATAGGCGGCGCCCGCGCTGGTGTTCACGAGCACGATCTCGAGCGGCGCTAGCTCGTGCCCGATGCGTTCGAGCTCGCTTGCCACGTCGCGCGCGCTCGCGACATAGCCGTCGGGGAAATGACGGAAGTCGAGCTTGATCGCGGGCTGAAAGCACCATTCGAGCGGCACCTCGTCGATTGTGATCGCGCGCCGGCCACGATCCATGGTGGACGCGAAATGCCACGGGGCGTCGAGATGGGTGGTGTTGTGGGTCGAGAGCCTGATCCACTCGATCGCCCAGCCTTCGCCGTCCGGCAAGTCCTGTTCGCTCAGGCCAGGAAAGAACTTGACCACGTCCGCCGCCGTCTGCCGGTGGGTGAAATAGTCGATCTTCGGGCCGTAGCCCGGCGGATCGGCGGCGACGTCGTTCTCCAGCGGCACCGAAATGTCGATCAGCGTGTGCGGCATGATAGGCTCTCCTCCTGCTGCGTCTCCGCCGCCGTCATCCGTCCGCGGGCGATCGCGGGGTAAACCCGGGATCGGCGCGAGCACGACAGCGTCAGGTATCGCACCAAGCGAACAAGGATATCACCATGCCGGCCTATTGGGTTGCGCGCTCGAAGATCAACGATCCGGTCGAATACAAGAAATACACCGATCTGGTGCCGGGCATCATCGCCAAGTTCGGCGGCAAGGTGCTCGCGCGCGGCGGCCGCTATCGCATCATGGAAGGGCCGGACAAGTTCCACCGCTTCGTGGTGATCGAGTTTCCGAGCTTCGAGCAGGGCGTCGCCTGCTTCACGTCGCCGGAATACGACCGGGCTGCTGCGTTCCGCCGCAACGGCGCCGGCGAGGTCGAGACCATCATGGTCGAAGGCGGCGATCCTGGCCGCTAGCGGGCAGCGTCCCACTAGCCGATCCGTGCGGCTTGCCGATAAGATGCGGGCAAACGGTTGAGAAGTGGGAGGATGACGATGCTGCATCTAAAATACCGGGTATTGGCCTGTGTTGCCGCTGCGGTCGCGAGCTTGATGGCGTGGGCGGCGTTTGCCGGCGCGGCTTGGGCGCAGGCGGGAGAGCCGATCAAGATCGGCTACGGCATATCGCAGACTGGAGGGCTCGCGCCCAACGGCAAGTCCGCGCTGCTCGCCCAGAAAATCTGGGAGGCGGACATCAATGCCAAAGGCGGGCTGCTGGGCCGCCCGGTCAAGCTCGTCTACTACGATGATCAGACCAACCCGGCCACCGTGCCCGGCATCTACACCAAGCTGCTCGACGTCGACAAAGTCGATCTGATCATCGGCGGGTACGGCACCAACATGCTGGCGCCGGCGATGCCGGTCGTGATCCAGAAGAAGAAGATGCTGATCGGGCTGTTCGGGCTCGCGGTCAACAGCGAGTTCCACTATCCCAATTACTTCGCGATGATCCCGTCCGGCCCTCTTCCGAAGCTGGCCTTCACCAAGGGCTTCTTCGACGTCGCCATGGCGCAGAACCCGAAGCCGCAAACGGTGGCGATCGTCGCAGCCGACGCGGAGTTCTCGGTCAACGCCTCCGACGGCGCGCGCGAGAACGCCAAGGCGGCCGGCCTCAACGTCGTGTACGACAAGCGATATCCGCCAGCGACCACCGACTTCGCCCCGATCGTGCGCGCGATCCAGGCGACCAACCCGGATATCGTGATCGTCTGCTCGTATCCGCCGGACTCGGTCGGCATGGTGAAGGCGATCAACGAAATCGGCTTCAAGCCGAAGATGATCGGTGGCGGCATGGTCGGCCTGCAGGCGACCGCCATCAAGACTCAGCTGGGACCGCTGCTCAACGGCTTCGTCAACTACGACTTCTGGCTGCCGGTGCCGAAGATGAATTTTCCCGGTGTCGCCGACTTCATGAAGAAATATCAGGCCAAAGCTGCCGCCGAGGGCGTGGATCCGCTCGGCTACTACATCGGGCCGTGGGGCTATGCCCAGCTCGAAGTGTTGCAGCAGGCGATCACGGCGACCAAGAGCCTCAACGACGACAAACTTGCCGACTACCTGCGCGCCAACGCGTTCAAGACCGTGCTCGGCGACGTGAAGTTCGGCAAGGACGGCGAGTGGGCGCAATCGCGCGTCCTGCAGGTGCAGTTCCAGAACGTCAAGGGCAACGACGTCGGCCAGTTCAAGGACATGTCGACCCAGATCGTGGTGGCGCCTTCGGAATATGAATCCGGCAAGGTGATCTACCCGTACGAGAAGGCGAAGTAAGTCCGCAGCCGATAGTTCGTAGGTTGGGTTAGCGCGGCCCGCGAGGCGGCGGCTCTCGCCGTGGCGCGCTTCCGCGCGTAACCCACCGTGACGGGCGGAGATGTTGGGTAAGGCGCGGCACTGGCATCGCAGCAAGGACCCGGGAGCACGGGCTGCGCTAACCCGACTTACAGCCCCAGATAAAATTTGCGGATCAGCTCGTTGTTGTTGAGCTCGTCGGCCGAGCGGCCTTCGAAGGCGATCTGGCCGTGGACGATGACGTAGCCGCGGTCGGCGATGCGCAGCGCCTGCGGGAAGTTTTGCTCCGCCATCAGCACGGTCAGCTTGTACTGGTCCTTGAGCTCCTTGATCTTGTCGATGGTGCGGCTGACCAGCACCGGCGCCAGGCCGACCGACGGCTCGTCGATCAGGAGGATGCGGGGCGCGAGCATCAGCGCGCGCGCCAGCGCCAGCATCTGCTGTTCGCCGCCGCTCATGGAGCCGGCGAGCTGGGCGCGGCGCTCGGCCAGCCGCGGGAAGCATTCGAAGCAGAAATCCGAGATTCGATTTCAGCGCCGCGCGGGCCTTGCGGCGGAAGGCGCCGAGCAGCAGATTTTCTTCCACGGTCAAGCGCGGAAACAGGCGGCGGCCCTCCGGCACCAGCGCGATGCCGAGGTCGACGATCTGCTCGGTGGTACGGCCGACGAGCTCGTGCTTCTCGCCGTCGATCTCGGCGACGATGCGGCCGGCGCGCGGGCGCACGATCCCCATCACGCATTTCATCAGCGTGCTCTTGCCGTTGCCGTTGGTGCCGAGCAGCACCACGGTCTCTCCGCTATTGACGCTGAGCGACACGTCCTCGAGCACGCGCACGGCACCGTAGGCGGCGTCGATCCTCTCGATGGCGAGACTATTGGCCAAGGTAAGCCCTCTCCACCTCGGGATCGCGAATGACCGCGTCGGGCTTGCCGTCCGCGATCTTCTTGCCGGAGACCAGCACGACCAGCCGCTGCGAGAACTTCATCACCGCGCGCATGATGTGCTCGATCAGGATGATTGTGATGCCGCGCTCGTTGAGCCGGATGAGCAGGCCGACGATGTCGTCGACCTCCGATTGCGACAGCCCGGCCATGGACTCGTCGGCGATCAGAAGCTTCGGCTCGGCCGCCATGGCGCGCGCGAGTTCGAGCTTGCGCATCTCGACTTGCGTGAGATCGCGCGGAAGCTTCGCCGCCTTGTCGGCAAGCGCAACGAGCTGCAGCAGCTCGGCGCAGCGCGCATCGAGCTCGGCCGGTGACAGCGAAGGCCCCGGCCGCGCATTGACGGTGTAGAGGAGCGGCACCCGCAGGTTCTCCGCCACCGTCAGGGTGGAGAACGGGCGCGGCAGCTGGAAGCTGCGCGCCATGCCGCGGCGCGTGCGCTCATGGGTGAGCAGGCCGTCGATCGCCTCGCCGTTGAAGCGCACCGTCCCGGTCTCGTTCGCAAGGGTGCCGCAGATGCAGTTGACCAAGGTCGACTTGCCGGAGCCGTTGGGTCCGATCAGGCCGACGCGCTCGCCCTCGGCGACGGCGAGGTCGATGCCGTCGAGCGCGACGAAACCGCCGAAGCGTTTGCTCAGACCCGTCACTTCGAGCAGCGCGCCCGCCATCACTTCGTCCTCCCCCGCACCCAGTTCTGCACCAACCCGACGATGCCGTTCGGCGCGATGATGACGAAGCTGACCAGCAGCAGGCCGACGATGAGAAGGTTGACCGCCGAGGAGATGGTGACGGTCGCGATCTGCTGCAACGACCCGAGCAGGATCGCCCCGATCAGCGGTCCGACCCAGCTCGTGGTGCCGCCGATCATCGGCATGGCGATGGAGTTGACGGCGTATTCGAGCCCGAAGGCGGACGAGGGCTGGAGATAGCCGATGTAATAGGGAAAGGGCGCTCCCGCCATGCCCATGATCGCGCCCGATAGCGTCGTGGCAACGAGTTTCAGGCGCAGCGTCGGCACTCCCGAGGCTTCCGCCGCGAGCTCGTCGTCGCGGATGGTGGCGAATCCGTAGCCGAGCTGCGAGCGCTCGATGCCGCGCGCGATGGTGATCGCGATCACCACGAGGGCCAGCATCAGCAGAAAGAGGTATTGGATATAGGGACCGATCAGCGCGATGTCATTCGGGCGGATGATGTAGGCGCCGCGCGATCCGCCGACATACTCCCAGTTGACGACGAGGGTTTGCAGCACGACGGCGAGGGCGAGCGTCGCGATGGCGAAGAATGCGCCGCGCAGCCGCAGCGTCAGATAGCCCATGCCGAAGCCGACGATGCCCGAGACGATACCGCCGATCACGATCAGGACCGGGATCGGCAGGGGATAGAACTTGTGCACGAACACCGTCGAATAGGCGCCCATCGCGAAAAAAGCCGCCGAGCCGAAATTGACGTAGCCGGTGTAGCCGCCGAGGATGTTCCAGGCGGTCGCCAGCACGATGAACTGCAGCACGGTATAGCCGGCGAAAAACACGTAATCGTTGTTCACCCAGCGTGCGCCGAAGAAAACGAAGGCCGCCACCGCGATCGAGATCAGCAGGAAGAACCGGGTCCGCACGATCGAGAGTCCTATCGTCCGAGAAGACCCGCCGGCCGGAACGCGAGGGTGAGGAGGAGGACGCCGAATGACACCGCCGGCGCCCAGGATGGCCCGTAGAAGGTGGCGGTGAAGCTCTCGAGGATGCCGAGCAGCATCGCGCCGATCACCGTGCCGGGGAGGCTGCCGAGCCCCCCGAGCACGCAGATCGCGAACACGCGGCCGATATATTCACGCCCGACCGAGGGCTCGACCGGCTGGATGATGATCAGCAGCGCGCCGGCGACCGACGTGGTCGCGATCGAGATGCCGAAGGCGATGCGCTTGATGCGAACCGGGGAGGCGCCCATCAGCCGCAACGCCAGCTGGTCTTGCGCCACCGCGGAGATCGCACGCCCGATGAATGTGTTCGACAGAAACAGCTGCAGCCCGGCGAACAAGGCGAGCGCAGCGAGGCACGGTACCAGCATGCGCAGCGGAAAATCCATCACGCCGAGGTGCCAGCTCGGCCCGATATACCACGCCTCGACGTAGCGGTAGTCGACGCCGAAGACGAGGATGAGCATCACCTCGGTGACGAACAGCAGGCCGAAGAAGAACGAGAGGCCGCGCAGCGACTCCTGTCCGTGCCGCTCGAACGATTCGTAATAGACCTGGTAGATGCCGGCGCCCAGCAGGTAGAACACCGGCATCATCACGATGCTGATCACGATCGGATCGATGCCGAGGCGCGTGTTGACGATATAGGCGATGTAGGAGCCGAGAATGATGAAGGCGGGGTGCGCGATGTTGACGATGTCGAGGATGCCGAACGAGATCGAGACCCCGATCGTCACGGCGGCATAGAAGCCGCCGAGCAGAATACCGGCGATCACGGCGTTGATCAGCAGGTCGAAGCTAAGGCCCACCTAATTCCCCCCAAGCCCGGTTTCCGGCAACGCGTCCGCGTTCGCCGGGACGAGCCTCTTTGTTTGGCGGCCAGTGTGCAGGAAGGGTCCCGCCTTGGCTAGTCCTGGTCATGCACGCCCGGGGCCTTGTCCAAGTGCCGGCCGCAACATCATCGGCGCTCGGTCGCTGCCCGCGCGACGGCGGCCAGGGTTGCGGCCAAGGCGTCGATCACGCGATTGCTGTCGCCCGCAAGCCCGTGGCGTTTCGCAATCCATTGCGGGTCGTTGTAGGACAGCCAGGTCTTGCCGGTGGCATCCTCCCAAACCAGCGCTTTCAACGGCAGATCGATGCCGACGGTCTGGTCGGACTGCATGAGCGGCGTGCCACCCTTGGCGTTGCCGAAAATCAGCAGCTGCGTCGGCCGCAGCGACATGCCGACTTGCCCGGCGCCCGCCGCGTGATCGACGCGGGCGAACACCGTCATGCCGCGGGCGGCGATCTCGGACTCCAGTCGGTCCGCGGTCTCGTCCGGATCGAAGCTGCTGGCTATGGTGATCAACCCGTCCGCGGCCATTGTGCACGTCACGCAGAACCAGATGCCGATGACCACTGCGACGGGAACGCCCCGACGCCGCCACGTCGAAGCGCCTTGCTCCGCCATCGCCGGGGCCTTGCAATCCCGCAACAACCTACCGCCGCCGAACCAGCTCAGCGCACGCTCATGCCGCTGCCTGCTGCCGCACGCCTTCGGGCAGCGGCATCGGCTTGTTGGCGCTCTGCAGGAATTCGATGGTCATGAACACCATCTCGCGGTCGCCGAGATTTTCGAGGTCGTGGACCTTGAACTGGCCGGAGCCATAGGTCTCGTGCCGCGTCTCGCCGGGCGCGTAGGTGTATTCGACGGTGGTGCCGTCGTGCACGTGCTGGCGTCCGCGGCCGCCCGTGACCGAAGTCCAGAAATAATCGAGCACGTGGCGGTGGAAGCCGATCCGCTCGCCGGGCGCGAGGCGGATGATCCAAACCCGCACCCGGTCGGTCTCCGAGAGCAGCGTGCTGCCCACGCACGGATTGGGATTTTTCCTTTCCCGCTCGAACTCGGCGGCGATCTCCGGCGGCCACGCCGCCTTCACCGAACTCTCGGCCTGCTTGTCCAGCATCGTCAGAGCCATGGCATTCCTCCAGGTTTGGTCCGATATATAGCACTTTTGCGCGGCGGGAAATGGCGGGATCGAGCGCATTGCCCATGGTGAGCAAGCGGCGAGCGCTGGTCGTCGGCGGCTCCATGAGCGGCCTGTTGGCCGGGCTGCTGTTGCGGCGTGCCGGTTGGGATGTCGATATCTTCGAGCGGGTCGAAAGCGAGCTCGCGGGCCGCGGCGCCGGCATCGTCGCGCAGCCGGACCTGATCAAGACACTGCGCCGGATCGGGATCGATCCGACCGATCTGGGGGTCGCGATCACCACCCGGCAGATCCTGGATGCATCCGGACGCCTGGCCGGCCAGTGCGCATGTCCGCAGGTTCTCACCGCCTGGGAGCGCGTCTATCGGGTGCTGCGCGACGCGTTTCCACCGCAGCGTTACCACCGCGGCCGAGGCGTCAGGGCGTTCGAGCAGACCGACAGGTCGGTGGTCGCGCATTTCAACGACGGCGGCACGGCCGAGGGCGAGCTGCTCGTGGGCGCGGACGGGCTTCGCTCCACCGTCCGTCAGCAATGCCTGCCGCAGCTGGCGCCGCTTTACGCCGGCTACGTGGCCTGGCGTGCGCTCATTGCGGAGGCGGCGTTTGCACCGGCGATCCATCGCGAGTTGTTCGATACCATGACGTTCTGCCTGCCCCCGGGCGAGCAATGCCTGGGCTATCCGGTCGCCGGCCCCGACAACGATCTGCGACCCGGTCACCGCCGCTACAACGTCGTGTGGTACCGTCCGGCGGACGAAGGCACCGAGCTGCAGCAGCTGCTGACCGACGAGAGCGGCACGACCTACACGATCTCGATCCCGCCGCCGCTCATCCGGCGCGAGGCGATCGCCCACATGCGCGCCGCCGCCGAGCGATTGCTGGCGCCGCAATTCCGCGAGGTCGTGCGCATGATCGACGAGCCGATCCTACAACCGATCTACGATCTCGAAACACCGCGCATGGCTTTCGGCCGGGTTGCAATCATCGGCGATGCGGCCTTCGTCGCACGGCCACATGTCGCGGCCGGCGTGGCCAAGGCGGCGGACGATGCGGCGGCGCTGGTGGCGGCACTGGAGGCGGGCGAGGTGGCGCCGGCGCTCCGCAGTTTCGAGACGGCGCGGCTGCCGGTCGGACAGCGCATCATCGAGCGCGCGCGCCATCTCGGCGCCTATCTCCAGGCGACCCAGACCGCCGAGGAGCGCGCGCGGTCCCGGCGCCACAGCATTCCCGAAGCGGTTCTGGCGGAAACCGCGGTGCTCGATTTCCTGCGGGAGTGAGCCCAGTTCTATCCTCGTCATGCGCGGGCTTGATCCGCGCATCCATCCAAAATGCAAAAAGCTTCTTGCGAACGAGATGGATTGCCCGGAACTCGAGCTTGCTCGAGTTCCGCAATTTCAAGCGCGGCAAGTCGGATAAATCCGACTTGCGGTGTCAAGCCAGGCAATGACGGCGAAGAATGGCGACCCCCCTGTCCCTAACGTTGTTTTGCGCGCCGCCGTCGCCTCTTTTTTTGCCCCCGCTTCACGCCCGCCATCGCCTCCAGTACCGCGCAGACTGCCGCGGTGTCGTGCTCGGCGTGGCCGGTCTTCATCGCCTTCGCGTATACCGGGATCGTGGCGTCGAACAGCGGGGTCGGGCAGGCGAGCTTGTGCGCGAACCCGCCGATTACCGCCATGTCCTTCTGCCAGACCGACACTTTCATGGTGGGTTCGTCGTAACGGCTCTTCACCATCATCGGCGCACGCAGTTCGAAAACTCGCGAATTGCCGGCGCCGGATGCGACCATCTCGAACACGGTCTGCGCGTCGAGACCGGCCTTGAGGCCGAGCACCATCGCCTCGGCGCTGGCGACGTTGTTGATGGCGACCAGCAGGTTCGCGACGTATTTCATGCGGCTGCCATTGCCGAACTCTCCGAGGTCGTGCACCGCGCGCGCGAACCCCGCGAACAGCGGGCGCAGCTTGCGGATCGATTGGCGGTCGCCGCTGGCATAGACCACGAGGTCCTTGACCTTGGCCTGCGCGCCGGTGCCGCTGATCGGGCAATCCAGCATGACATGGCCGGCCTTGCGCAGCGCGCGCTCGGCCTTGAGCTTGTCGTCGATGGTAAAGGTGCTGGCTTCGACGATGACCCGCGGAGGCACGCGGGCATCGCGGATGGCCTTTACCGTCGCATCGAGCGCGGCGGGCTTGGGCAGGCTGGTGATGATGGTCGGGGCCTCGGCCGCGAGCGTCTTCGCATCCTCCGCGATCTCGACGCCCGATCGCGCCATCGCCCGGCGGCGCGCCGGATCGACGTCGTAGCCGATGACGCGCCAGCCGGCGGCCACGAGGTTTTTCGCGAATGCGCCTCCCATGATGCCGAGGCCGATGACGCCGACCTTGCCTTTCGCCATTCCCAAACCTCCGTGCTGCGATCAATTCCAATGGTGGACGCTATACAGCCGCTCGCGCCGCATTCAAGTTCCATGGGACGATCGGCGTCCTCCAAATAGCCGCCTTTCTCACGCGTGCCTAATCCCATATCGTCGCTGCCGGGAGTGGGCTATGACGCCGTAGCGGCCGTGGCTGCTGGGAGAACTGCATGCACATCGGAGTCGCCGGAATCGGCAAAATGGGCGCGGCCATCGCGCAACGGCTGATCGAGGTCGGACACACGGTAACCGTGTGGAATCGCTCCGCCGACAAACTGAAACCGGTTGCCGCTGCCGGCGCGGCGGTTGCCGCGACGCCGGCCGAGCTCGCCAAGCACGCCGAGGCCGTCATCACCATCCTGACCGATGCCGCCGCCATCGACGCGGTCTACGGCGGTGCAGCCGGGCTGCTTGCTCCCGACGTGCGCGGCAAACTGTTCATCGAGATGAGCACCGTGCAGCCGCAGACTGAAGTCGCGCTCGCCGCAACGGTGCGCGCGCGGGGCGCGGCCCTGGTGGAGTGCCCGGTCGGCGGCTCGACCGGTCCGGCGCGGCAAGGCAAGCTGATCGGGCTGATGGGCGCCGAGCCCGCCGACGCCGCGCGAGCGAAGCCCCTCCTGGAGCAGCTCTGCCGCCGCCTGGAGCATTGCGGGCCAGTCGGCTCCGGCGCGGTGATGAAGCTGACGATCAACATGCCGCTGATGATCTATTGGCAGGCGCTCGGCGAGGCGCTCGCCCTCTGTCGCCCGCTCGGCCTCGATCCGGCGCGGATCATGGATCTGCTGTCGGATACGTCGGGCGGCCCGAACGTGCTCAAGGTGCGCGGAGCGGGAGTGGCGCAGATGCTCAAGGGCGGCGATGGCGGACCGGTGACCTTCGACATCGACAGCGCGGTCAAGGACCTGCGCACCATGCTGGCCGAGGGCAAGGCGCGCGGCCTCGAACTGCCGCTGGTCGAAAAAACGCTCGCCTGCTACGAGGAGACCAAACGAAAGGTCTCGGGCGCGGCGGAAGTGTCGGCGGTATCGGTCTATTGGGCGAACCGCGCCAATTCGTGATCTGCAACCGATCCTCTGAACCGGTAAACCTTGGAGCCACCATGTCGGTCGTGACGCTTGCGCAAGCTTCCACCATCGTCGACGCCGCGCTCAAGAAAGGCCGCGACACCAACTGCGCGCCGCTTACCGTCGCCGTGCTCGACGCCGGCGGACATCTGGTCGCGTTCAAGCGCGAAGACAAGTCGGGGCTGTTGCGGTTCGACATCGCCTTCGGCAAAGCCTGGGGCGCGCTCGGCATGGGCTTCGGCTCGCGCACGCTAGCCGCCCGCGCCGCCAAGACACCGCAATTCTTCACCATGCTGGCCGCCGCGAGCGAGGGGCGCATGGTTACCAATCCCGGTGGCGTGCTGATCAGAACCGCGGTGGGCGACGTCATCGGCGCGGTCGGCATTTCCGGCGATACCTCCGATAAGGACGAGGCCTGCGCGATCGCCGCGATCGAGGCCGCCGGCCTCAAGGCCGATCCCGGTCAGGATGCGAGCTGATTTTTGGCCGAGCGTGGAGGCGGTTGACGGAGCAATTCGTGGATAGTGTTTCGATAATCCTGGTGGCAACGGCGATCATCGTCGGGGCGTTCGTGGCATACAACTTGTTTCACTATGTCCTTTTTCTCCTCGTCACGCATCCGAAGGACGCAGGCGGCATCGGTCATGAGTTGAATGAGTTCGAACGGCGACAACTTGTCGAGTGGGCACCCAAGGCTGACGACTTTCTCAAACACGACGACGAGAGTCGCACATACGACGACGTGTTCGGTCGGTATCGCGGCGAGCATGACAACTACAGCTCGTGCGTTTTTCCGCCCACGGTTTTCACGCATCCTTATTATGCCGATTCCGTCCTGCTTGAGCCGGCGGATGGAATGCGCCTATTGGACCTGGGGTGCGGATCGGGCGCCGCGGCCTACTACCTTGCCAGTCGGAGCAATGTCGAGATCGTCTGCGTGACCAATTCTTCCGTGCAGGCGGACATCTGCCGTCGGAAATTCGAGAAGCTTGACGGACGCGTACGCGTGATCGTCGCGGATTTCGACCAGCTCGACCTCTCGGAGCAGAGTTTTGATGCAATCTACGCGCTCGAATCGATCGGTTACACCAAGGACCTGGATGCTTGGCTGGCACGCTGCTGGCGATCGCTCAAGCCTGGCGGGCGTCTGCTGATCCGTTCGCCAGGGTCGCTGGATACTTGTCGGCGGGAGCAGGACTACCGCAACGTCACCGCCTTCTTCGAGAATTGGCGGTACAACTTTCTTGGCGCCAATCTGCTCGTTTTCAAGCTGCGCCGGCTCGGCTTCAAGCCGATCCGCTACCGCCAGCTGCCGTTCTGGGCCTGGGGCATGACATGGAACTTCATCCAGCACCTGCTGTTGTGGAAGTTCCGGCTGAAGATGCGAACGATGGTCGACTTGGAACGGATCATTTGGCGCACGTCCAAGGTCTTCGTCTTCGGCAATGGGTACAACATCGTGCTTGCCAGCAAGCCCTAGTGGGACGAGCCACTGCCGCATGATGACTCCCGTTGCTTGTCCAAATGCTACACCCGTCCACGACGTCGGCGCTGGCGGCCGGCTGCATTCGCCGGTGCCGCCAATACCCGGTCCCAGATCCCTTGGATGTGGGCGATCTCGGCTTCGAAGCGCTCGAGGAACAGCCGCGCCGGCACGCTCAAGGGCCGCCGCGCCGGCTCGATCACCACGAATTCGGCGTAGAGCGGCGGATCGACGATCGGATTGACCACGAGATCGCCCTTGCCGATGTCGTTGACCGAGATGAGGCTCGGCAGCACGGTCATCCAGTCGGAGCGCGCCACGAATTCGAGCGTGCCGATCATGGCGTCCATTTCCAGCATGGCGGCGATCTCCACGCCATGAGTTTGGAAATAGGTCTCGAGGTTGCGGCGGCGAATATTGTCCGGGCCGGGCACCACGATCTTCAAAGCGGCGCAGTCGGCGAGCCGCACCGGCGCCAGCGGCGCCAGCCCGCGCTCGCGGCCGGAAAGCAGCATCTCGCGGTCGCGTACCAGCAGCCGCGATTTCAATCCCATGCGCCCCTCGAAGGCCGGCACCAGGGCGAAGTCGAGTTCGTCCGCCAGCACCATGTCGGTCAGTACGCCGCTGTAGCCCTCGAACACGTGCAGGCGCACGTCGGGGTGGCGCGGTACGAAGTCGTCGAGCGTGGGCGCCAGCACCGCGCGCGTGAACGTCGGCATCAGTCCGATGCGCAGGTCGCCGGTGACCAGGCCCGAAAGCCCGCGGGCCTCCTCGCTGGCGTTTTCGAGCCGTCCGACCGCCTCGACGCAGCTCTTGTAATAGCGCAGTCCCGCCGGCGTGGGCACGATCCCGCGCGCGGAGCGCTCGAACAGCTTTACTCCGAGCGTCCGCTCGACGCCGGCGACGTGCTGAGAGATGCCGGACTGGGTGGCATTCTCGCGCTCGGCCGCGCGCGTGAACGAGCCTTCCTCACAGACGGCGATGACGGCGCGAATCTGCCGAAGCGCGATGTTGGCCAGGCGACACCTGCCATCAAGAAAACTGATGCCCTAACGCAGAATATATTATTTCGGCTGCGGGGGCCATCCGGCTAGGATTTTTGCCGACGGCAGCGCCGAACCGCGCGCCTGCACGTCGGGAGGGGTCCATGGGAACGGCAAATTTCGGCATCGCCGGATTGGATTGGCAGCAGCGCGTCAATTGGGACCGGATGCGCAAGTACCGGACCGAGCGCGCGCGCGAGCACATGAAGAAGCACAAGCTCGGCGCCATGCTGTGCATGTACGACGAGAACGTGCGCTACCTCACCGGCACGCTGACGCCGGGCTGGAACCGGCTCAAGCCCGGATTGCGCTACGCGTTGCTGTGCGGCGACGGCGAGCCGGTGCTGTTCGAGCAAGGCGACCTCGGCTTCCAGATCGAGCGCCACTCGCCGTGGATCCCGAAGGAGAACGTCCGCTACTCCTATGCCTGGATCAAGGGCGCCGCCGGCCCGGCCTCGCAGCAGCAAGTGAAGAAATTCACCGACGCGATCCTCTACGAGATGAAGCGCCACGGCGTCGCCGGGCAGAAGCTCGGGGTCGACTTCATCGACATCAACATGATCAGCATCTTCAAGGACAAGAAGATCAACTGGGCCGACGGCATGACGGCGATGATGGAGGCGCGCGCGGTCAAGAACGTCGACGAGCAGGAATGCATGCGCATCGTCGGCTCGATCGGCGACGCCACGCACTGGGAGTGCATGAAGTTCCTGCGGCCCGGCATCACCGAGAACCAGGTCACGGCGCACCTGATGAAATATCTCTACAGCATTCCGGGCATGGAGGACGTCGAGGACGTGATCGTCTCGTCCGGTCCCAACACCTGGCCGAACTGGCGTAATTTCTCCGACCGCATCATTCAGCCCGGCGACATCGTGTTCATGGACTTGGCCGCGCTCACGTGGAACGGCTACAAATCCTGCTATTACCGCACCTATTGCGTCGGCAAGGAGCCGAGCAAGGAGCAGAAGGACACTTACGCCACCGCGCTCGAATGGCTCTATGATTCGATCCATGCGGTGAAGGCCGGAACCACTACCCGCGAGATCGCGAAGAAGTGGCCGTCGGCGAAGGAGGCCTGGGGTTACAAGGAAGAGGACCAGGCCGCGGCGAATCTGTGGGGCCACGGTCTCGGTCTGGCGCAATACGATCCGCCGGTGATCTCGCGCATCTGGTCGCTCGATCATCCGATCGAGATCAAGGCGGGAATGACGTTTGCGCTCGAGACCCAGCACGGCAAGCGCTTCCGCTACGGCGTGCGCATCGAGGAAATGCTGATCGTGCATGAGAAGGAGATCGAGATCATCTCCAACTTCCCGGTCAAGCAGATCACGGTGGTCGATCCGCTGCCGGGCTACGGCGACCACGTGAAGTGACGTCTATCCCCGTCACCCTGAGGTGCTCGTGCTCTTGGACGAGCCTCGAAGGGCGACGGCCCGAATGCCGCAACGAACAGGGGGCCGTCCCCTTCGTGGCTCGCTTCGCTCGCACCTCAGGGTGACGGTGAGGGAGAGTCGCCAGCAGGTCTGCCGTCATGGCAACATCGACCGCGACAACATCCGCGCTATCGGACCGGTTCATCGTCCCGCTCGCCGACGCTGCCGCGCTCGACCCGGAGCGGCTCGGACCGAAGGCCGCGAATCTCGCCGCGCTCGCGCAGGCGGGCCTGCCGACGCCGGGGGGCTTTTGCCTGAGCGCGGATGCCTACCGGGCACAGATTGCGGCCCTCGGGCTCGGGCCCATGTTGCAGCGCTTCACGGGCGCCGACGTCGTCGAGCAGCGGCGCCTGTCGGTCGAGATCAGGCTCGCCCTCTACGAGCAACCGCTCGCGCCCGCTGTCCTCGCGCCGTTGCTGGCGGCGTGGCAGCGGCAGCGCGAAGCGAATGCGCGACCGAGCGCGGTGCGGTCGTCCGCCCTGATCGAGGACCGCAAGGGCGCCAATTTTGCCGGTCAGTTCGAAAGCTTCCTCGGCATCGCCGACGAAGCTGCGTTCCTCACCGCCGTGCGTGCCTGCTGGGCCGCGCTGTGGACCACCAATGCCCGCCGCTACATGGAGAACCACGCGCTCTCGCCCGCCGACACGGCGATGGCGGTGCTGATCCAGCCGGTGGTCGACGCGCGCGTCTCGGGCGGCGGCCTGAGCGAGACCGCCGCGGGCCAGATGCTCATCAGCGCGACCTGGGGGCTCGGCTCCGCCATCGCCCAGGGCGAGGTGGTGCCCGACCGCATCGTGCTCTCGCGTCAGGGTTTTCTGCGCACGATCGAAGCCGGCCGCAAGCATCACCGTGAGACCTGCGGCCATGGTGCCTTCGCGCTACCGCAGGCGGTGCCGAACGACCTGGTCGACGCGCCGTGTCTCGACGCGGCGCACGCTGTCACGCTCGGTCGCATGATGCGCAAGGCCGAAGCGGTGGTCGGCGGCCCGGTCGAGATCGAATGGGCGCTCGACGACGCCGGCTTCAAGCTCCTACAGGCGCGGCCGCTCACCGTCGAGCCGGCCGCCGTGCCCGACGAGATCTGGCTCAAGCATCCCGGGTTGAGCGGGCATCCGGCCGGCATCGGCTGGGGCGCCGGCCGCGCGGTGGTGGTGAGCTGCGAGTGCGAGCTCGCGCGCGTCGCGCCGGGCGACGTGCTGGTCACGCGCGTCGCCGGGCCGGCGCTCAGTCACGTGCTGCCGCGCGTCGCCGGCGTGGTCGCCGAGCTCGGCGGCTCGACCTCGCATCTCGCCTCGCTCGCGCGCGAGCGCGGCATTCCCATGGTGCTGGGTGTGCTCGACGCCACCAGCCGCATCCCCGACGGCTCGCAGGTGGCGGTCGACGGCGTCGCCGGCGTCGTGCGGTGGATGGCCTGATGCGCCCAATTCCTTCTCGACCGAAAATCTTCGTCACCCAACCGGTCGCCAAGAGCGCGCTCGATCGCTTGCGCCAAGTCGCGAGCGTCAAGGTCAACCCGGATTCGAGCCGCATCATGCCGAAGAAGCCGCTCGTCGCCGCCGTGCGGAAATGCGACATTCTGTTCTGCCTGTTGCACGACCGGATCGATCACGAGGTGATCGCCGCCAATCCGAAGCTGCGGCTGGTCGCGGCACAGTCGATTTCGCCGTCCAACATCGACGTCGCGGCGGCAACGGCGCAGCGGCTTCCCGTCACCGTGGTTCCGCCGGTCACAACCGAGGCGACCGCCGATCTCACGTTCGGGCTGATGCTCGCGGTCGCGCGGCGGATGATGGAAGGCGACCGCCTGGTGCGGGCGGGAAAATTTCCCGGCGGGCAGTCGAGCTACCTGCTCGGCTCCTTCGTCTGGGGCAAGACGATCGGCCTGGTCGGTGGCGGTGGGCTGATCGGCCGGGCGGTGGCGCGGCGCGCGCATGGCTTCTCCATGCGCGTGCTGTACTGGACACCGCGGCGGAAGCCCGAGAGCGTGGAACGCGAGGCCGGCCTGACCTTCGTTCCATTCGATCAGCTGCTCGCCGAATCCGACTTCGTTTCGCTGCACCAACCGCTCAGGCCCGAGACGCGCCACCAGATCGGGGCGCGCGAATTCAAGCTGATGAAGAAGACCGCGTTCCTGATCAACACTGCGCGCGGCGCGATCGTCGACGAGGCGGCACTGGTGCGGGCCTTGCGGGCGCGCCGGATCGCCGGCGCCGGCCTCGACGTGTTCGAGCACGAGCCCAAGGTCGACGCTGCGCTGCGCAAGATGCCGAACGTCGTGCTGGCCCCGCATCTCGGCAGCGCAACGGTCGAGGTGCGCGAAGAGATGGCGAACATCGTCGTGGACAACATCCTGGCGTTTCTCGCCGGCAAGACGCCGCCCAACTGCGTCAACCCGGAGGTTTTCGCGGTCAAATGACAACGCCGAGATGGATGCTTGGGTCCAGCCTGGGCATGACGACTTGAATTCGGAGTGTCGCTATGTCCCGTCCCCTGATCGTCGTCACCGACAGTCCGTTTCCCTCGCTCGATCCGGCGAAGGCCGCGCTCAAGCGCGTCGATCCCGAGCTGCGCATGGCGAGAAGCCCGTCGGCCGACAACATCTTGGCGGTGGCGCGCGACGCCGACGCCATCCTGGTCACCTATGCCAAGCTGCCGGGCGAGCTGTTGCGGCAGCTCACGCGCTGCAAGGCGATCGGCCGCTTCGGCCTCGGCGTCGATAATATCGACGTCAAGGCTGCCGCCGAGCTCGGCATCACCGTGACCTACGTGCCGGACTATTGCATGCACGAGGTCTCCGACCACGCCATGGCGCTGGTGTTGGCGCTGGCGCGGAAGATTCCGCTGTCCAACACGCTGGTGCAGGCCGGGCGCTGGGACATGCCGGCGGTTGTTCCGATCCATCGCCTCGCCGGCCGCGTGCTCGGCCTCGTCGGCTTCGGCAACATTCCGCGCGCGCTGGCACCGAAGGCGAAGGCGTTCGGCCTGCGCGTCGTCGCGCATGATCCCTACGTCTCGCCGGCGGCGCTCGCCGCCGCCGAGGTCGAGGGCGTGAGCTTCGAGCGGCTGTTGGAAATTTCCGACTTTGTTTCGATCCACGCCCCGCTGCTGCCGGGGACGCGCGGACTGTTCAGTGCCGAGGTCTTCCGCAAGATGAAGAAAGGCGCTGTCGTCATCAACACCGCGCGCGGACCGTTGCTGGACGAAGACGCGCTGATCGCGGCGCTCGACTCCGGTCAGCTCGGCGGCGCGGCCCTTGACGTGGTCGCCGTCGAGCCGTTGCCCAAGGATTCCCGCCTGCTCGGTCGCGATAACCTCATCCTGACCCCGCACACCGCGTTCTATTCGGTCGAGGCGCTCGAGGAGCTGCAGACCAAATGCGCGAGCGATGTCGCGCGGGTATTGAGCGGGGAGAAACCGGTCTATCCGATCAAGATGGGTTGACGGGACTCGCGTCGCGGTCTGTTGTGACCTTGCGCCGAAGGTGAACAATCATGCCGCAGTGGAACCGCGCGACGCACCCTGTGCAATGCAACCGCGATTGCGGACCGCAGGGCAGGGAGGATCGAATGGTCGCAGCGCAACGACTCTACGGGTGCCTCTTCCTGTGCCTGACGCTCGCTTGCGCCGCCGTAGCGCTGGCGATCGGCGGCGGGGCGGCGGCGCAGGACGGCTATCCGGGAAAACCGATCAAGCTCATCGTTCCATTGGCGGCGGGCGGCGGCATCGATTTCACCGCCCGTACCACCGCTCAAAAGCTGTCGGACGTGCTCGGTCAGCAGGTGGTGGTGGAGAATCAGGGCGGCGCCGGGGGCACGATCGGGGTGAGCGCGGTCGCGCGCGCCGCGCCCGACGGTTACACCCTGCTTTATCACTCAGTCTCCGGCGTGGTGAGCGCGGCCGTGGGCAAGGACCTGCCCTACGACTGGCTGCGCGATCTCGCGCCGGTGTCGCTCGTCACCCGCTTTGCGCCGGTTCTGATCATCAATCCTTCGCTGCCCGCGCGCGACCTGAAGGAATTCATCGCGCTGGCGAAGGCCAGTCCCGGAAAATTCAGCTACGGGTCGTCCGGTGCGGGCACGGCCATTCATCTTGCCAGCGAGCTGTTCAAGGCGGCCGCCGGCGTCGATATCGTGCACGTTCCGTATCGCGGGAATGCCGGCGTCATGCCGGATCTGCTGGCGGGACGCATCGCCATGTTGATCGACGGCGTTCCGGCCCAGGCCAAGAATATCGAATCCGGCGTCGTGCGCGCGCTCGCGGTGACGACCCGCACGCGCACCCCGGCTTTGCCGAACGTGCCGACCATGATGGAGCAGGGGCTCGACTACGAGCTGCCGTATTGGACGGCGATCTATGCGCCGGCCGCGACCCCGAAGCCGATCATCGACAAGCTCGCAGCCGGCATCGCCGCGACGATGAAGGACGCCGGCGTGGTGGGCCGCCTCAACGCCGCGGGAACCGAGGCGGTCGGCTCGACGCCGCAGGAGTTCGACACGTTCAACCGCGATCAGTTCACGCTCTATCGCAGGATCGTTCAAGACCCGCGGCTGAAGCTCAATCTGCAATAGGCTGCTTGTGGCCGGCATGACGCCGGCCAGGACGCGCCGGCATGTCCAAAGCCGGCTTTACTTCTCCCGCTCCCAGATCACGATCACGCGCACCACCCGGTTGTTCTGGTTCGGATGCGGCATAGGCGGGCTTTCGATGAACAGCCGCTCGCCCTCGAAGCGGATGAATCGGGTCTGCTCGCCGCCAACCCAGGCTTCGTTCCAGGCCGCTTCCACCTTGGTGACGACCTTGCCGTCTTTGACCCGGTAGCGCCCGGTATAGGCGATCATCGTGCGCAGCGCCTGCGCGCGCTCCTCGTCGGTCTTCGGAACCGGACGGCCGTCGGCGGTGACGAGCGCGAGCCAGCGGCCGTCGGCGGTCGCGATCTGGCGGCCCTTGGGATGCTCGCCGAGCACCGGGCTGCGCGCCTTCGTCTCCTGGTCCTCGTAGAGGAGATGTGAGGCATGGTACGGCATGGCACGCCATGCCACGGCAGGCAACATTTTTGTCGCGGAAACCCCGGATTGACAGGCACTTCCGTGAGTTTTGTTGGCACGCCATGCCACAAGGCAAAACATGCATTGACATACCCCGACCGTAGCCCCCATGTAGCCCCGAAGCGTTTACCTCCTTTTTCGGGGCTCCTCTATGAAGCCAAAGACGACCGCCCGCCGTGCCACCTTCACCGACAGATACCTGCGAGCCCTAAAGCCGGCAGATCCGGGGAAGCGGGTCACCCATTGGGATGAAGCCAAGCGCTCGTTCGGCGTCCGGGTAACCGACAAGGGCGTGGTCAGCTTCTTCATCATGCGCCGGCTGCCGGGCAAGCCGCAGCCCGTGCGGGTGGCGCTCGGCCGATATCCCGATATCAGCCTAGCGCGGGCGCGCGTGCTCGCCACCGAGGCGCTCGGCGATCTCGTCGCCGGCGTGCATCCGAGGGAACGCGAGCGCGAGGAGCGCCTCGCCGATGCGCGGCGGAAGGCGGACACCTTCGCCGGGCTGGCTGAGCGCTACCTAGGGCACCGGGCGTCGGGACGGCGGACGGCGCACAAGATCGGCAGGATCGTTCGGCGCTACTTGCTAGTGCGATGGGGGTCACGTCCCGTGACCGACATCAAGCGGACGGATGTTCGCGAGATGGTCGAAGACATCCGCGAGCAATCCGGCCGGCATGCAGCCCGGCAGGCGCTGACTTATGCCAGCGCCATTTTCGGGTATGGTGCGGCGCTCGAATATGGCGGGCTCGAACAAAATCCGTGTAGGCTGGTGAAAGCCGGCGATCTGCTCGGCAAGTTCAAGCCGCGCCAGCGCATTCTGACCGACAGCGAGCTTGTGCAGGTATGGAAGGCCGCAACGGACTACCCCGCCGGGCCGTTCATCCGCATGTTGATTTTGACCGGTGCGCGCCGCGGCGAAGTCGCGCGCATGACCTGGAACGAGGTCGATCTCGATACTGGCCTTTGGACCCTCGTGGGCTCGCGTACGAAACCCGAGGAGCCGGACGAGAAACCTTTGGCGGGGATGGCCGTCGACCTGCTCAAGTCGCTGCCGCGCTTCACGGCAGGGCCTTACGTGTTCACGTCGAGCGCCGGACTCCGGCCGATGCAGGCTTTCAGCGCATATAAGCGCGAGATCAATGAACGCGTGCCGGGGCTTGGCGATTGGCGATTTCATGATCTGAGGCGCACCATGCGAACCGGTCTGGCAGCCCTGGGCGTGAACCCGTTTATCGCGGAACTATGCATCGGCCATCGGCAGGAGGGCGTGCATGCGGTGTACGATCTGCATCGTTATCGCGCCCAAAAGGCGGAGGCGATGAAGCTTTGGGCCAACAAGGTCCGCGATCTCGTCACGCCTTCGCCCAAGAATGTCGTGGCCCTCAAGGCAGCGAGGGCGTGATGGGCTACTATGCGGACTTGGAAAAGCTCTGGGAGGTGAACCGGAAGCGGAGGAAGCGGTCGGGTTCAAACCGGCAACCGCAATCGTTGCGTGGGCCCAAATTTGTCGGCGAGCTGCTTCGCCTTGCAGCGCTGACGCAGGATGCCCGCTTCAAGGATGTTGTTTCAGCTCTCAAGCAACACGGCATCATCGACGAACAGTTTAAATTCAATAGGCATTGGGCCCCACTGCGCTTTGCTGAAGCGGAGGATTTGGACCGCTTTTTCAACGTCTGGAAGGTGCTCATACTGCATGAGATGAAAGGTCAGTCGGTGCGCCGCGCCTGCGCGCAGGTCGCCGCTGAGGGGGGCATCGAGGCGGGGTCGTTCGCAGCCGCGGTCAAACGTCTGCAGATCCAACACGCGAAATTGCCGAGCTGGTCGGCATGCTCGGGTTCGAACCGGTCGATGCCGGCCCG
Organism: uncultured Alphaproteobacteria bacterium; assembly: GCA_963712565.1. Lineage (GTDB taxonomy): Bacteria > Pseudomonadota > Alphaproteobacteria > Rhizobiales > Xanthobacteraceae > VAZQ01. The sequence goes on from CAVQIP010000055.1 coordinate 480,040, forward strand.
TTGAAGAACGCGCGGCTCCTGGAGCCCTTCGCCATGGTCTGGATCGATGGCGTGCGCCGCATCGGCGTGCTCATGAACCTCGCCGCAGACGATGCGGAAGGACAGGCACGTCTTGCGGCATTCCTGCAGGGGCCGCAGGAAGCGGGCTGGGCGGTTGGCCGCAACGTGCGCATCGACCTCCGCTGGGGAGCGGGCGATGCCGACCGCTTTCGCAAACAAGCGGTGGAAATGGTCGCGCTCGCACCGGACGTGGTCCTGGCCAGTAGTCTTCCGGTCGTGGGGCCATTGCTGCAGGCGACCCGCACCGTGCCGATAGTGTTCGTGCAGGTCGTCGACCCGGTTGGCGCCGGCTTGGTCGCGAGCCTAGCGCAGCCCGGCGGCAACGCCACCGGTTTCACGATCTTCGAATTCGGCATGGCCGGGAAATGGGTGGAACTACTCAAAGAGATCGCGCCTGGCGTGACGCGGCTAGCGGTGCTTCGGGATGCTGCCAGTAGCTCAGGGATCGGCCAGTTGGGCGCGATCCAGTCGGTGGCTCCGTCGTTCGGGATGGAGTTGACCCCGGTCGGGGTGAGCGACGCTGGCGAGATCGAGCGCGCCGTCACCGCATTCGCGCGCGCCTCGAATGGCGGCCTGATTGTGACGCCGGTGACGTTGGCTATCGTTCATCGCGATCTGATCATCACGCTGGCGGCTCGGCACCGACTGCCGGCGGTCTACGGTTTGCGGCCCTCCGTCACCAGCGGCGGCCTGATCTCCTATGCCCCTGATACGATCAACCCGTACCGGCGCGCGGCCGGCTACGTCGATCGCATCCTCAAGGGCGAGAAGCCAGCCGACCTGCCGGTGCAGGCGCCGACCAAGTACGAAACGGTGATCAACCTCAAAACCGCCAAGGCGCTCGGCCTCGAAATTCCGACGTCCGTGCTCGCGCGCGCTGACGAGGTGATCGAATAATACCGCCCGTGCGGGATTAGGCCGAACATGATCGCGCTTGAGGATTGCATCGGGCTCTGCGGCTTGACCGAAGAGGAGGTGCTCGCCATCGCCGAGCACGAGCACCTGCCCGAAATCGCTGCAACAGCACTCGCTCAATACCTTTTATCCCACGAGCACGGCAGCGAAAAAATCCGGGACATGATTGTCGATGATTTTCGGCAAGCCCAGCTCAGCGGCGACAAAGAGCATGTGTTGACCCTGCTGCATGTCCTGCACCATTTCCTAAAAACGCATCCTGAAGCAAGGCCATCTGACCATCCTTGGAGTGCGCGGTTGTGACTCGAGTGCCCAAGGGCGCCGGCGCCCCATTGACCTCGTTCATCGGCTCGAAGCAACGCTACGGTTCTCATCGGGGGACCCAATTTGCATTGAAGCTTCGCACCTTTGATGTTGCAGTGCATGAGTCCGGAAGTGGCACCATTCTGCCGTTCGCCGCACTGCATCATCACGGCAGTTGTTGGAGGTAGAGCGGACATGTCGTGGACATCGCGGAACCGACGCGATTGACCCTGAGCCGCCAATCGGCTGTCAATTTTGCTGTGATGCACAACAGACGTCGTCCCCAAATGTGATAGCCTTCAGCTCGCCCGGAAGTCTCGGCAGGATGGGAAGCTCCATGAGGCGGCGGGAATTTGTCACGCTCCTCGGCGGCGCGGCAGCCGCTTGGCCGCTTGGGGCACGCGCGCAACAGCCGGGGAAACTGCCGACCATCGGGTTCCTGGGAGCAAACACGGCCTCTTCCCAGAGGACGTCGACCGACGCCTTTGTGCAGCGGCTGCACGAACTCGGCTGGATCGAGAATCGAACCGTGGCCATCGAGTATCGCTGGGCAGAGGGACGCGAGGAGCGTTTCGCCGAGATCGCGGCCGAGTTCATCCGGCTCAAGGTCGATGTCATTCTCACTTATGGAACCCTGTCATCCTTAGCAGTAAAGAAGGCTACGGCGGTCATCCCAATCGTATTCGCCGCCGCTGGCGACCCGGTCGGCACAGGCCTCGTCGCTTCATTAGCGCGACCAGGCGGTAACATCACCGGCTTGTCGATCCAGCAAACCGATCTTGCCAGCAAGCGACTCGAAATGTTGCGCGAGGTTCTCCCCGGTCTCCGCACGGTGGCGATCTTAGTCCACATCGGCAGCCCAAACTCCGTGCTGGAAATGGGCGAGGCCCAGGCGGCGGCCCGCGCGGTCGGCCTCGCTGTGGTCGCATCGGAGGTCGGGAGAGCCGAGGATATCGCGCCCGCGTTCGACGCGCTCAAGGGCCGTGCGGATGCACTTTATGTCTCCCCCTCGCCACTTCTGACGACCAATCGGGTTCGAATCAACACCTTGGCGCTGGGCTTGCGACTGCCGAGCATGCACGGCTTTCGGGAATACACCGAAGCGGGAGGGCTGATGTCTTATGGACCAAACTTCCCGAGCCTGTTTCGCCGCGCCGCCGAGTATGTCGACAAGATTCTGCGCGGGGCAAAGCCTAGCGACCTGCCGGTCGAGCAGCCGACCAAGTTTGACCTCGTCATCAACCTGATAACTAGTAAGGCCCTCGGCATCACCGTGCCGCCGACGCTGCTCGCTCGTGCCGACGAGGTGATCGAGTGAGGCGGCGCCAGTTCATCACGCTGCTCGGCGGCGCGGCAGCGGCGTGGCCGCTCGCCGCCCGCGCGCAGCCGGACGACCGCGTGCGGCGGCTTGCCGCCATGATGGGCGGGCGCAATGCCGACACCGATCCGGAGGGACGCGCTTGGTTTGCCGTCTTTCGGCAAAGCCTGCAGGAATTGGGATGGGTGGAAGGCCGCAATTTTCGCGCCGACTATCGCTGGCCCGCCGGCGAGCCTGATCGAATGCGCGTTATCGCCAAGGAATTCGTCGATCTGCAGCCCGACGTGCTGTTTGCCGGCAGCACGCCGGCGGTCCTCGCCCTGCTGCGGGAAACCCGCACGATACCGATCGTGTTCACAAATCTTTCCGATCCGGTCGGGACCGGCGTGGTCGCGACCTTCGCGCGCCCGGGCGGCAACGCCACCGGGTTCTCCGCCTATGAATATTCCCTCGCCGGCAAGTGGCTGGAAATGCTCAAGGAGGTTGCTCCCGCCGCGCGGCGGGTGGCGCTTGTTTTCAATCCTGAGACCGCCCCATACGCTCATCACTATCTGAGCTTCATGGAGACCGCTGCACCCGCGTTCGGCGTGACGGCAAGAGCCGTTCCGGTTCGCACCGTCGGCGAGATGGAAGCCGAGGTCGAAGCGCACGCGCGCGAGGCCGACGGCGCACTCATAGCTTTGCCGGACGGCTTCACCTTGAACAATCGCGCTCCGCTGATCGCACTCGCGGCCCGCTACCGCCTGCCGGTCATTTATTCCTTTCGCATCCAGGTCCTCGACGGTGGCCTCTTGTCCTATGGACCGGTCACGGTCGATCTCTATCGGCGCGCTGCAAGCTATGTCGACCGCATCCTCAAGGGCGAGAAGCCGGGCGAGCTCCCCGTGCAGGCGCCGACCAAGTACGAGTTGGTGATCAATCTCAAGACCGCCAAGGCGCTCGGCCTCGACGTGCCACCGACGCTGCTCGCCCGCGCCGACGAGGTGATCGAATGAAGCGGCGCGAGTTCATCACGTTGCTCGGCGGCGCGGCGGCGGCGTGGCCGCTCGCCGTGCGCGCCCAGCAGCCGGCGATGCCGGTGATCGGGCTCCTCAGGAGCGGGCTGGCGGCCGGCACGGGGCATCTTACCAGTGCGTTTCGGGAGGGCTTGAACGACGTCGGATTCGTCGAGGGACGGAACGTCGCCATCGATTATCGCTTCGCGGACGACCAGCTCGATCGGCTGCCTGCTTTGGTCGCCGATCTTGTCCGCCGCCAGGTAGATGTGATTGTCGGAAATGGCCCTTCCGCGATCGCGGCCAAGGCCGCCACCACGACGACGCCGATCGTCTTTGTCTTGGGCTCAGATCCGGTAAGGACCGGCCTCGTCGGCAACCTGAACCGGCCCGGCGAGAACGTCACCGGCGTAGTCTTCACCTCGGTTGATCTCGTGGCGAAGCAGGTTGGGCTCGTGCATGAGCTGGTTCCCACGGCCGCTGCCTTCTGCGTGCTACTCAACCCCAACATGCTCGAGGCGGAACTCGAGGTGCGCGAGGTGGAAGAGGCTGGCCGCGCCATCGGGCGGCAAGTTCTGATCGTTAAAGCCGCGAGCGAACACGATTTCAATGCCGCCTTCGCAACCATCGTCCAAGCACGCGCTGGCGCGCTCCTCGTTGGCCGTGGTCCGTTGTTCCTCGCCCACCGCCGGCAACTCGTGACGCTGGCGGTCCGCCACGCGCTGCCCGCGAGCTACGTCTTGCGCGAGTTCGTCGAGGCCGGCGGTCTCATGAGCTACGGGCCCAGCCAGATCGGTGCCTATCGCCGTGCTGGCATTTACGCCGGCCGCATTCTCAAGGGCGAAAAGCCGGGCGACCTGCCGGTGGAGCTCGCGGCCAAGTTCGATCTGGTCATCAACTTGGCGACCGCCAAGGGAATGGGTCTCGTCATTCCACCGATGCTGCTCGCTCGCGCCGACGAGGTGATCGAATGAAACGGCGCGAGTTCATCACGCTGCTCGGTGGCGCGGCCGCGTGGCCGCTTGCGGCACACGCGCAGCAGCCTGACCGTATGCGGCGCATTGGTGTGCTCACGGCCGCCACCCCCGCGGACGATCCGGACGGCCAGGCGCGCCGCGCGGCGTTCCTGCAAGTGCTGCAGCAATTGGGCTGGACCGATGGCCACAATGTGCGGATCGATTATCGCTGGGGCTTGGGCGATGCCAACAGCATTCGCAGACATGCGGCGGAATTGGCCGCACTCGCGCCGGACGTCATTCTGAGCGTTGGCACCGCTAGCATGGGGCCGTTGTTGCAGGCGACGCGCACGGTGCCGATCGTGTTCGTGAGTGTTGCCGACCCGGTCGGCGCCGGCTTCGTCGATAGCCTGGCGCGGCCAGGCGGCAACGCTACTGGCTTTATCCAGTACGAGTACAGCTTGAGCGGGAAATGGCTGGAGCTGCTCAAGCAGATCGCGCCGGGTGTGACGCGAGCGGCAGTCCTTCGGGATCCCACCCTAACCTCCGGGATCGGCCAATTCGCCGTAATCCAGTCCGTGGCGCCGTCGGTCGGAGTGGAGGTGAGCCCGATCAACCTGCGCGACGCCGGCGAGATCGAGCGCGCCGTCACAGCGTTCGCTCGCTCCTCGAATGTCGGCCTGATCGTGACGTCGGGCGCGGGGGCGGTACTCCATCGCGAGCTGATCATCGCGCTTGCGGCCCGGTACAAACTGCCCGCGGTCTACTACCGACGCTACTTTGTCACGAGCGGCGGCTTGATCTCCTATGGGTTTGACCTTGTCGATCAGTACCGCCGCGCGGCCGGCTACGTCGATCGCATCCTTAAGGGTGCGACGCCGGCCGACCTGCCGGTGCAGGCGCCGACCAGGTATGAACTAGCGGTCAATCTCAAGACCGCGAAAGCGCTCGGCCTCACCGTGCCGCCGTCGCTGCTCTCGACTGCCGACGAGGTCATCGAATGAAACGCCGCGAGTTCATCACGCTGCTCGGTGGCGCGGCTGCGTGGCCGCTCGCGGCGCGGGCGCAGCAGCCGGGGAGGACCTATCGGGTCGCGTTCCTCGGCGGCGCTGACCCCGTAGGGTATGCTGCTCTATTACAAGCGTTACGCCTCGGGTTGCGAGACCACGGGTACGTCGAAGGGAGGAACATCGCAATCGAGTATCGGTGGGCCGAAGGGAAATACGACCGCCTTCCCGCACTCGTCACCGAGCTGGTCGGTCTCAAGGTAGATGCCATCATCACCCAGGGGACCCCTGCAGCCCTTGCAGCTAAAAAGGCGACAACGACGATTCCCATCGTCATGGCCATCGTCGGTAATCCGGTTGAGACCGGAATCGTGGCGAGCCTCGCACGCCCGGGAGGAAACATAACGGGCTCATCGTTCTTCTGGTCCGAGCTCAATGCGAAGCGGCTGGAGCTCATGAAGGACCTCAATCCAAGTCTTGCTCGAGCGGGCGTCCTCATGAATCCCGACAATCCCGCGATGGCACCTATTTTGCGCGTCATGGAGGAGACGGCACGAGCATCGAATGTGAAGCTGCACGCGGTGAACGTGCGGCGGATCGACGAGTTGGAGGCTGCAATCGAGCTCGCCAAAGCGCACATCGAAGCACTGACGATCGTCGATGACGGGCTGTTCATTGCCAACGCCCAACGCATCGCCGAGCTCGCGGCGAGAAGTCGACTGCCGAGCATCGGCTTCCGGGAATATTGCGAAGCTGGCGGCATGGTCGCATACGGAGTGGATTTTCCGCACATCTGGCGTCGGGCGGCGGCCTTCGTAGACAAAATCCTCAAAGGCACGAAGCCGGCGGACCTTCCCATCGAGCAAGCCACGAGGTTCGAATTCATCATTAACCTGAAGACCGCAAAGGCACTCGGCTTTGAAGTGCCGCCCGCGCTGTCGGCCCGCGCCGACGAGGTGATCGAGTGAGACGGCGCGAGTTCATCTCGCTGATCGGCGGCGCGGCTGCTACGTGGCCGCTCCGGGCGCGGGCGCAGCAGCCCGAGCTCGTCCGGCGGATCGGGCTTTTGATGGGAGTGGCCGACGATCCGGAAGGACAGGCCCGAGTGACGGCGCTTAAGCAGGGACTTCAAGAATCAGGATGGATAGACGGCCGCAACATCCAAATCGAGACACGCTTTGGTGGGGCTGACGCCGGCCGCATACGAGCTTACGCAGTAGAACTAGTGACGCTCGCGCCCGACGTAATCGTCGGCCAAACAACGCCGGTCATCCGGGCGCTGCGAGAGGCGACAAGCTCCATTCCGATCGTTATGGCCGCGGTCAACGATCCGGTCGATCAAGGCTTCGTTTCGAGCTTGGCGCATCCGGGCGGGCACATCCCTGGCTTCACGTTCATCGATTTCCAGATGGTTGGGAAGTGGCTGGAGATGCTCAAAGAGGTCGCCCCCGGCGTTGCTCGCGCCGCACTCATGTTCAACCCGGATACGGCTCCCCATTATTACGTCTACCTGCGTTCGTTCGAGGCCGTGCCGCGGTCGATCGCAGTTGAGGTGACGGCGACCCCTGTTCGCAACCCAGCCGAAGTCGAAGAGGCTTTCGCCAGACTTGGACGCGATCAGAGCGGCGGGCTGATTGTTGCCGGGGACGCGTTCACCATCGTGCACTACCAATTGTTCATCAGGCTGGCGCAGCAGCATCGACTGCCGGCGGTCTACTTCCTTCGGACATCCGTCGCGCAAGGTGCCTTGATGTCGTATGGACCCGATCCCTACGACTTGTTCCGGCGCTCAGCTTCTTATGTCGATCGCATTCTGAAGGGAGCGAACCCTGCCGAGCTTCCCGCCCAGGCGCCGACCAGGTACGAACTCGTGATTAACCTCAAGACTGCGAAGGCCCTCGGTCTCGCAGTGCCGCCGTCGCTGCTTGCCATTGCCGACGAGGTGATCGAGTGAGCGTGGCCGATGGCCGCTGTTGGCACATCGCGTCCGGTTCGTTGCGACGCACAGATTCGGTCGCTATTGAAGGCATAGCGGACATTCGGCGAAGCCTTGCTGCCCGTCGGAGCAACGCGAATGACCCACAGCAGTCATACCCGTCCGAGGCTTTTCGCAGCGCACATGCCGCAGTGCGCCCCATTTCGCTCGACGCTCTTTCCTGTTTTGATGGCCTGAGTTGAAAGCCGAACTTGGCTTGATCCAGCGAGCAAGGACAGGCAATGAAACGACGCGAGTTCGTCACAGTGCTCGGCGGTGCGGTTGCGTGGCCACTGCGGACGCGCGCGCAGCAGCCCGATCGGATGCGGCGGATCGGCGTTCTGATGAACCTCGCAGCCGACGATTCGGAAGCGCCGGCTCGTGTTGCTGCCTTCGCGCAGGGCTTGCAGGAATTGGGCTGGACCATGGGCCGCAACGTGCGGATCGATTATCGCTGGGGAGCGGGCGTTGCCAATCTCTATCGTCTATACGGCGCCGAATTAGTTGCGCTCGCGCCCGATCTCATTCTTGCCTCCGGTGTGCCGGCCGTGAGCGCCGTGCAGGAGGCGAGCCGCACGATGCCGGTGGTGTTTGTGGACACCACCGATCCGGTCGCCGCCGGGTTCGTCGCCAGTCTCGCGCGGCCGGGCGGCTATGCGACAGGGTTTACGCAGTTCGAGTTCGGCATGAGCGGGAAATGGCTGGAGCTGCTCAAGGAGATCGCCCCTGGCGTTACCCGCGCCGCAGTCATTCGCAATCCGATGACGCCCGCAGGGTCAGGCCAACTGGGAGCCATCCAGGCGGTAGCGCCCTCATTCAGGGTAGAGATCAGCCCGGTTGATGTGCGCGACACGTCCGAGATCGAGCACGCTATCGCCGCTTTCGCCCGCGAGCCAAACGGCGGCTTGATCGTCTTGTCGACCTCATTGGCGCTGGCGCATCGGGAGCAGATTGTTGCTTGGGCGGGCCGCCACCGTTTGCCAGCGGTCTATCCTTTCCGCATCTACGTCAATGCCGGAGGACTGGTCAGCTATGGGCCGGACCAAATAGACCCTTACCGGCGAGCCGCGGGCTACGTGGATCGTATCCTCAAGGGCGAGAAGCCAGCCGATCTGCCGGTGCAGGCACCGACTAAGTACGAGCTGGTCGTCAATCTCAAAACTGCCAAAGCGCTCGGCCTCGAAGTGCCCCCCACGCTGCTCGCCCGCGCCGACGAGGTGATCGAGTAAGGCTGGCTTCTGCACGCATGTCGCTGCACCTGCTCACGACCGCTTATGGCACTCGCGTCGGATGAACCCTGTGCCCAAGATTTCCGGTTTCTGGGCATAGGCGGACTTGCCATCGACGCCAACTCGACGCGAATGACCCGACCCGGACATCGGCCCGCTCGCGAGCCAACAGCAGCCACCTCGATTGAGAACAATTCTTATCGTCCCCAAGCACCCAGGGTCCGCGTGGGGCACAGTCCAACCCGTCTAAGCGGCGGCGCATCTAAGGGCTCCCCCGTAGGGGTAATATCTGAATTTTCGGGCGTGCCCCCAGCCTGTAAACACGGTGTATGAACGGGGGACACTCCATGCGTACTTTAACGTCCATTTGTAGCGGCTTGATCCTGGCTGCACTGACAACCGTAGTTGGATTCGATGGGATTGCTACCGCACACCCAGACATCGGGTTTTCGGTGGACGATGTGAACCGGACGCGAAAGGCCGACCGGTTGCCGACGGTCCACGTCCACGTGCGTCGTGCACCCGTTTACGATGCAAGATTGCCGGATGGCTGTGAACCGCTGGTCAGTGCCCTCACGCGATCGAACTTGGCACGCATTGCTGGTCGGTGCTTGTCTTAGCTGAAGACTGCGTGGGGCTGTGCGGTTTAACAGAGCAGGAGGTTCTCGCTATCGCGGAGCATGAGCATGTTCCAGAGATGGCTGCTACGGCTCTAGCTCAATACCTGTTGAAGCAAGAACATGGGATTGACCAAATCCGGGATAATGATCGTCCATGACATCCGGCAGGCTCAACAGCGCCAGGACACGCAGCACATTTTGGTGCTGTTGCCGTGCTACATCACTTCCTGAAAGCTCACCCTGAGGCTAGTCCGCATCAGCATCCGTGGAGCCGCGTCTATTAAGGTCTACCGGCATGTCCTCCGATGCTCCCGCTCCGCCCCTGTGCCCCGACTGCCGCCAGCCTATGCAGCTCGTGAAGACGCTCCCGCATTTGGGCGGGCTGCCGGAAATCCTTGTGTTCTACTGCTCAAGCTGCAAGCGGGCGGAAACCAAGGTGCAAGAGCAGAAAGCGGCGTGAGCCGGTGTAGTGACGGGCGGCTCCTGCAGCCCGACGATTTCAGAACGATTCAGGCCCGGCCCAAGGACCTGCGGGCGTCTTCCGCGGCAGCCTGAGCCTACGTTGCCCGAGCCCCTTTTTCATCGGAAATCATCTGCAAATGGCCAATTGCCAAAGCGGCCGGGCATTCGCCCCGCCGATCTATTGTTTCTCGATCTGCTCGACTTCCGCGAAGAAGTCCCTGAATGCGGCGATACCCCCCGTGCGTCGGCCGGCTGAAACGATCTTCGATTTGATTATTTCGTCCGAAATTCTGGGGTTTGGTGGAATCAGGGCGTGCGCCTTCTCAACCGCTTCGTCTAGGGATTTGCCGGTTGCCGTGAAGGTCTTTGCCTTTTTCTTTGTCTTCTTCGCTGTCTTCTTTGCCATGGCTTCCTCCCGTGGTCCGACTGAGTTCGCGTTTTGATTGTAGCCGAGTTGTCGGGTTAGCCCAATCCCCGAGGACGACAATAGGGTTGGGTGGGTGATCGGAGGAGGAGGACAAGTGTGGCGGCTGCGCCGCTCTCAATTAATGTCAGAAACGCGCGTCCGATGTCGCAAGATACGGAAGGCCCCAGCGAGCGTGTGCTACGACCGGGGCCTTGCCTTGACGCTCTCAGGCTCCACGGGGGCTGATGTTGGGGGCCTTCAACAGCGCCAGAACACTTATCGCACGAGGCGCAGCAGCAGGCCATCGCGAACGCAATCACTTTACTGGGATCGCCATGCAGATACCGACGAGGAGTAGGCAACAACCCATGCGACGCGGCAAACTCGACGTGGTGAAGGACTGTGCTCGGCTCCTGGCACCCCCAGTCTCATAGGCCACTATCTTGCCTCGCTCGAACCTTTGCGACCGCGCGCTCCCAGGCACGCGCCGGCGCAACGGGCTCGCTGGAGGCTGGAGGCGACGCTGACGGTTCTGAAGACGCTGCGGCAGGAGCCCACACGGGTTCAGCGCGCCTTATTTGGCTCGCGAGTGCTGCGTGTTCCGCAAGAGCCGCCTGCTTCCTGCGGACCCTCTCGACCGCCTTCGTCCAGCCAGCGGTCTTCGCTGCTGCTGCTCTCTCTGTGAGATCGGCCTGCCTACTGCGGAGCGTCTCGATGGCTTTCCCCCAGGCGTTTGGAGCCGCAACGCCCTTCCAAAGATTGTGGGTTGGCGTTGCTGTAATCGGCAAGTGACTGACCGGCATTTTGACGCGACTGAACACAAATCGCCGCGCGATCTGTGGGCATGCCGAACACTTGAATGTGTGACGCTCGAAGGCAACGTCCGACGTGGGCTCGCTCCGCGCGTCCACCTGCATCAGACACATCTCAGCACCGCAGGCAGAGCACTTCATCGGTCGTCGCCCGGGAGATGCCATATCGAGCGATAGAGCACCTGGTGGTGTCAAGACACCGGCGGCGTTAGCTGGAGGCTCTATGCGTGCTCCAGATGCACCCAGGAGCCTGTGGTGGGGAATTGGATAGCGTATCGGAGGTGGTCGCTAAGTGATTGATTCTATTAAGCCCCAAAAGCCACCGTGGGGCTGAGTTCGCTGCACGCAAACGTCAAACTACTAACGCGGCTTTAGCGGCTATTTTGAAGTCGTTGAGCAGCAACGCCGCACCCTTGCCCTGTTTGAATATGGGACCCGTTTGCGCGCGCCGCGCACCGGTCGTGTTCGCATTCGGGTTTCAGATGCTCTTGGTGAACCTTGGAGCTTCCAAAGACCTCGTCGGGTTCGCATCCCTAACGCGACCAATGCGCTTGCGCCTGAAAACAGTGAACTTCTCGATATAACTTCATGAGGATGTCTTGGCGGCAAGCGGCCGTAGCGTTGTTTATCCCCTGTGCGTGTGGTGCGTCTAAGTTGGAAGGGTGAAGGCTCGATGCCTGTTCTGCGCCCTTGGTCGCGTCGCCTAGGGCGCCATCCGTCCCTTGTGCGTGCTCTGCAAGCCTCAGCCAGCGCAGCCCAAGGCTTCGCCAGTACGCTGCTAACTCAGGTGACCTTGCCAATCTTGCCCTTCGCGCGCTGTCGGCAGCTTGATCCTGACAGTAGCTTGTATAGGACGACATCCCACCCCTCCTCTTCATAGCCCATGGCCCATCTCTGAAGGGGCCAATTCGCTTTGGGGTGAGTAGGTTCAACCCCGCATTAAAATCGCGGCGAACTGTTGCATAACAATCACGCTTAAAATGCACGTTAGTGCCTGGATACCTCGCTCGCGCGAGAGCTTGGTGAGAGAGCGCTGGTAAGCCCCTCGGCCGTTCCGCTTTCACTGACGCGCTACGCTCGCGCCATCACGTTGCTCACCGACTTCGCATACCATTGGCTACCGCGCGGCGTGCTGATGCCCGTGCGTTTCGCTTGATGAGGTTCGAGCTAGAGTTTCCTCAAGGCGAGCCGCTCCCACCTTGGTCTCATGTTCTGTGCCGCAGTGCGGGCATTGAAAGCGCACTGAACTGGACCAGATGCGGGCTAGGGTGGCGTAGTCAGTGTAAAGTTGAAGATCAATCGGCCGTTGGGTCCCCGGGCACCTACAAATGAGATTGCGCATCGCGTCGCCCTCAAGTTTCAAAAAAGGGATAGCGCTACTGGCTCGCACCCTTCTTGCTTCTTGCGGGCTCCCCCGCGCGAGCTAAGCATGGCCCGAATAGCTTGCGGATTACGGGACCGGCGCCTCGTCGTCGCCTTTCGTTGTTCACGTTTTCAATATGGCGAATCAGATCGCCGACGACTTCTATTTGATTGATATCGTCATCTGTCATTTCCACGCCGTCGAATTGATCTTCGATCACGATCATCAACTCCAGACGGTCGAGCCAGTCAGCTCCTAAATCATCAGTGAAGTGCGCTGCATCAGTTACACGTTTGACTTCGACGCCCAATTGATTCGCAATGAGGGCACGGACATCGTCGGCGACGAAGACTTCTTTCGTAACGGCTGTCTCTTGATTCAAATTCAAGATGGCGATGGTCATGATGGGCCCCCGACTCGATAGAAGTCTGGAGCCGACCACAAAATTCGTCCCTCAATGGGACTCCGATAAAAAATCACAAGGGTGTTGCAATGGAGTCATAGCCTTACCATTGCACCGGACATTGGAAGTGGCCTGTGACGGCCCCGTTGTCGCCGCCATGGGTCGCCAAGGCGCGCGTGAGCAGCCGAGTGCCGGCGGCGTCCCGACGAGCCATGAGCCGATAGCCGTCGTGATTGATTTCGTGAATCCAAGTATTGCCCACCGGCGGCCGGATGGTGGGTGATGGCAAGCACGGAACCACAAAGCCGGAGGGGGCGTGGCGGGTACGCAAACGCAACATGGCCCAAAGATAGAACGGCGGTGGTAAAATGCGAGCCTGTCGGAACCTGCCGACAACCGCCTGAATTGATTGGTTGCGGACTTCAAGCCCTGACACCCCCAGATCGTCGGGCTTGGAGACCACCAGGCCCCGCTCGGCCAGTGTGCGCTCGGGCGGGGCTCTGCTTTGAAGGCTGTCACAAAAGGAAGATGCGAAGCGCAGCGAGACGAACCATCTTTATTGCTGGTCGCAAGACAAGCCTCAGCCTTGAGGACGCGTTCTGGGACGGGCTCAAGGAAATCGCGGTCGCGCGCAATATCAGACTGCAGACCCTCGTGAGCGAAATCGATTCCAAACGACAACACGCCAATCTGTCGTCGGCCATTCGGCTGTTCGTACTGGATTTCTATCAAGCTCAAGTCAAATTATTGACCAAACAACCGCGCTGACCGTCGCGACTTCCGCTTTGGGGGCGGCGGACTTTTCTCCAATGCGTTCCGTTCTTCACCGCCCCCAATCCTCTCGGCCCTCGCGCCTCACGGCTGGCGCTCATTCGGTACCGCACCATCCATCCTGCGTCTGTGGCTGCTTGGTTGTATGGCAATAAATGTTGCAGAGCGCCGATGCAGAAAAAACCTCTGTCGCAAGCGCCTTTAGTGTATTCTCTTTTATGCAACGATAGTGGGGGGACATGAGTTAGTCTGAGTAGGTGAGCGATGCGTCGGTTGGAGCTTGCGCAAACGTCAAACCTCTCGACACGGGCGCTACAGTTTCTACTAGACCTGCCGGACCTTGATGCGCCCCGGGAGGAATTGATACGCACATTGTGCGTGTTGGCCGCAGAGGCTCAGCCCGGCGCCATTGTGGGTGGCACCATCATTGACGGCGCCTCGGCCACAATCGACAGGGCTGTTTTTCCCAGCCTGCCGGACTCGTTTGTGAGCAGACTGCCTCGAAGCCCGATTGCGCCACCCTACGTCGGAACGTGCGCGCAGGCGGTGTGTCAGAGACAACGGGTCACGTGCTCAAACATTTCGACTGAAACACGTTTCAATGCCGGGTGGCGGCGTGTGTTCCTCGGCCAAGGCATCCAATCGGTGCAATCCGCTCCCGTATTCAGCTTCAACGGGAAGGCTCTTGGTACCTTCGTTGTGGCATTCAATGAGCCAAAGGCCGCCACTTCCTTCGACGTCGAACTGATGGCGTTCGGCGCGTATGCAATGCACACCATTCTTCAATAATTCCGGCCCCCTCAGTGTACTCGCCTAAGACGTGCCGTCGGTAGCCGCAACGCGCGGAACGCGAAGCGCGTATTTGTTGCAGAGCGCGGGGTAGATTACTACCTCAGTAGAGGTTAACTCAGTTAAGTCCCAGGAGTTTAAAGAAGTAATTTGCCTTTCGGCAGCGGTTAACATGCTACCAATCCTAGTTTTCTTCTGCCCGGCGCCTTCGCCTGGGCTCTCCCATTTGGGGCGACGAAATGATCGTCGATTTCCAACACCATTACACACCGCCCGAGCTGATGGAGCAGGGCACAGGCGACGGTCACGTTCGCCTCGACGAAAACGGCAATCCAAATTACCGGTTCAATCCGCTGCTCGCCGATCTTCCTGCGCATGTGCGGATGATGGACAAGGCGGGCATCGACGCTGCCGTGCTCTCCTGCGGTTCGGGCTTCGATCAGCCCAACCTTGCCACCTGCCGTCTGATCAACGACCGCATGCACCAGGCCGAACTGGACTATCCCGGCCGCTTCATCGGACTCGCGCACGTCCCGGCGCTCAATCCGCAGGAGGCATTGGACGAGCTTCGTCGCTGCGCCGTCGAGTTCGGGTTCCCCGGTGTCGTTATCGCGTCTGAGGTTCAGGGACAGCCACTGGATGCACCGAGCTTACGCCCCTTTTGGAAGGCGGCTGCCGACCTCGAGCTCTACGTCTTCATCCATCCTCCGCCGCGACTCATGGGCTGGGCGTACATGGATGCGGACGACCTCTGGCGCATGCTTGGCTGGGAATTTTCGCTGATGCTGGCGACAGTGCGGCTGATCAATAGCGGTCTTCTCGATGAGCTTCCCGCATTAAAGATTCAGGTCTCGCATTTCGGGGGCGGCATCGCGCGTTACCTCCCGCGCATTCGTGGGCTCCAGAATCGTGAGAGTGCCGGCACGGCGCATATTCCACGGCATTCCCGGATGCCACGCGAGCCATTTGATCATTATCTACAGCATCGGTTGTTTTACGATTGTGCCGGATGGTCAGGTCCCGACTATGCGGCCGAGCGAGGCGCTGAATGGGTGCGCGTCGGTCTGGCCGAGCTGCCGCCTGCGCGGGTCGTCTTCGCCACTGACTATCCTCAGGCGGTTCGTGACGACGATGAGGTGGTTGCATACGTTAAGGCCGTAAGCGCCCTCGGGTCGGAAGCGCAGGCGGTTCTCAATGGCGCCAGTGTGAAGAACCTCATCCCGAACCTAAGCGAATCTAGGCCTCTGTGATTTGTCCGCTTCACGGGTTCTTGCTCTTGATCCAGTCACGGGAACGACCGGATCGATAGCGCGAGCCGAGACGCTTCGACACGATGCCCTCAAATCCCAACGCGCAGGCGTGCCGGAATACAATATCGCCACGCTCGGCCAAACGGTCGAGGCGGTCGTGAGGCCGCCCTAACTCGCCACCCGTGAACTTTGTTCCGTCCGGTCCGCATTCGCAGCAATCTGCCTGACAGATATTTTGTACTGAACGGGTATTTTTGTACTGGCCTGCGGTGAACCCGAATTCGATCCAGTCGTTGAGCGACTGACATGACGAATGTGGGTCACTCAGTTCGGCGGACGGGGCGCAGAGACGCCACCAAATTCACGCCCCAAGCCGTCCAGAAAATAAAGGAGTTGGTGGCACAAGGGGTTAGCCGCGACGAGATTGCTAATCTACTTGACGTGACTCTAGGTTCCCTTCAAGTGACGTGCTCAAGATTGGGAATTAGCTTGCGACGAAATCCGAACGTCTCAGCGCGCCACACGCTCTATGCCAGGGGAAGGGCTATTCCTGCCCCGGTCTCAATCGGCATTGTGGACCTGCAAAAGCACAAGACCGAGGGGGTGTCGCAGGTGGCAGCCCACGACGCGCCTTTGGCCAAATATGCGGTAACCATGAGTCGCGGAGGCAAAGAGGTAGCGAGTGATATTCCACTAAACAGTGCGAACGCATTGCTCTGCTCTTTTTGCTTGTACCATTGATGTCTGCGTGCTCGCCGAACGAATCGCAGCTTGACTCAATCGCCAACCAACTGAGCGAGGCCGCTAGCCGATGCGTGCGGGACGTTCGGGATCACAGTCTGAAATACGAGGCTTCCGACAATTGCCGCTCCCTCGGCAGAATAGCAAAGCAGTACGTAGACGCTGGGGGATTCAAGGATACTACCCCTTCCCATGCTGACCGTATTGCGGAGAGCGCAAGGGCAAGAGCTTGGATGGCGCTGGCAATTTCAAAAACTGGCGATCAAGGTTTGAGCGTTTGGTAAATCAGGCGGACGCGGCTTGCCTAAGGGGCCGCTCTCCACAGGACGGCCTTTTCATTCCGGCCAAGGACGGATAACGTTACCCTTCATGGTGGTAGTTCCTCATCAACTAGGCCCCGCTTCGGCGGGGCTTTCTTATCTTGACTCGTAAGAAAATGCCCCGCCGGGTGGGCGGGGCAAGTTTATCGTCATGGAGGAGGAGGTAATCTCCTCCGATCCTCCAAACTTGCGACCGCAGGGTTTGGTTCCCGCAGGCTCTTTGATTTTGTCAATTTTTGGTAGGCGCGACACTCGCCGGACGGTATGGCGCTGCAGCACACGCCGAGTCTACCCTGGCCGATGCCACGCTCGACCGCCCCCATCCCAAGCCCGACCGTCGCCGCGCGCTCGAATTGCTTGCCTCATGCCCCGACGGCTGCACCGAAGCGATCATGCTCGCGCATGGGTTCACGACCGAGTTGCTGGTCCGGCTTGTACGTGACGGGCTCGCGAGCGTTACGGCCGAGAACATGGTCGCAGGCGGACAGAAGCTGGAGATCGCAAGGGTGAAGATCACGGCGGCGGGGCGGAAGGCGCTCGCGGAGGCGGCACGGTGAAGTGCGCGCGCTGCCGCGACATCGGCTGGGTGTGCGAGACACATGACGACCGGCCGTGGGATGGTGATCACGCGTGCGGCTGCGGCGCGCCGGGCATGCCGTGCCCGGCATGCAACGTGTCCAACGCCGACAACCCGCCGCGACTCCCGGCTGGCTTCCAACGCGACGATGATGACTGAACATCTCATCCTCAAACGCGCCGCCGCTTCCCGCTCCTCGGGCGAGTGGAGCGAGGACGACTATGACGTGCTAGCTGACGGCGTTGTGGTCGGCCGGATCATGAAGGCCGCCGCCGCGCCGGCTCGACACCGTAAATTCAAACCCAGGCCCTGCCGAAATTACCGCGCTTGCCGAGACGCGCGAGACGGCGATGGCGGCGTTCGCCAAGAGTTGGTGGCGGGGGTGACCTAGGCCGGGCTGGCGCGCGCGGCAACGGCTCGCAAAAAAGTGTCCCATTGGCCGCCCCGGCTGGGCTTTATTTTTTGGATTTCCGTCCCCGCGCCGGCAGAAGCGCGATGCTCAACGGCTCGGCGAGTAGCGTGTACGTGCTGGGCGGATCCGAAGTCTGCCCGCAGGCCCAAGGCATGGAAGATGATGCCGAACGCATGCTGGTCGACCTCTTCATCCTGCGGGGCATTCCCGGTCACATCCGGTACAACAACGGACCGGAGTTCGTGGCAAGGCCGTGCAGGAAGATCGCGGCGCGGTGCAAGACCACGGATTGTTTGCCTCAATTTTTGCCGCAGCCGCGACTGTTGCTGGTTCCCAGGCTCGCCCACAGTGAGGCGGTTGGCGGGTGATGCCTTTAGTCCTCAAACGCGCCGCTGCTTCCCGCCCATCCGGTGAATGGAACGATGACGACTACGATGTGCTTGCCGATGGCGTAACCGTCGGCCGCATCATGAAGGCGGCGGCTTCACCGGAGGGGACGCCCTGGCTTGGACGCTGGCCTTTGGCCAGCACGAAGACCGCACGCCCACGCACGGCTACGAACGGACGCGCGAGGCCGCGATGGCATCGCCGCGAACCGTTCGAGGACACCGCGACTAGCCGACGATTGAACGTATATTCGCCCCCCTCCTGACCGGGGACTTGCCGTGGAATTCTGCTGAAGACGTGGTCAAATTCAGCGACCGCATTTTCGAAATCTTGACCGCGGGGAAGCATGAGTCTCGATGTCCCTTCTGCTAACCGGGGCTCAGGAGGGTTCTCCAACAGATCGAACCGGTCAATCTCCATCTTTTGGACAAAGCAATGGCCCTTTTACGAGCAACCGACGAAAAAAGCCCCGCCGAAGCGCGGCCACTGAGCGGAATCAAAGAGCGAACTGAAAGCTGCTAAACCAACGCCGCGCTTGCCTTCCTGCGTCGCCATCAGCCGAGAAGACCACCACTCGCTAAAAGCCAACCAGGTCCGCCGGCTGTTGCGCTTCGCAACGCTATGTCCAAAAAATAGACGGGGCGTTCAAAAGAATCAGATTGCGGCCGCCCAAACGGACACTCCACAGTTAAGGCGCTCAGGACAACACTTGGGTCTTGAGCGTTCTCCCACTAAGCCCCGCTGATCCATGTGGCGGGGCTTTTTCTTTGCGAGGCCCAAGGGCGGGCGCAGCTTGTCAATCGGAAAGCGTGATGCGAAGCACAGTGAAAGGAGGCAAGAGTTCGGTCAGTAGGCATTCCATCGTCATTTCCGATCGCAAGACAAGCGTCAGCCTTGAGGATGAGTTCTGGGATGGGCTCAAGGAGAGTGCCGTCGCGCGCAACATCAAACTGTACACCCTCGTCACCAAAATCGATTCCAAGCGACAACAAGCCAACCTGTCGTCGGCCATTCGGCTGTTCGTACTGGATTTCTATCAGTCTCAAATCACCCTATCGGCGAAACAGCGCGCTAATCGTCCACTGCCTCAAAGACGACGAGCCCGTCAACTGAGGCGGCCTACTTTTTCTCTTGTTGAGCGAAAGATAAGAAAGCCCCGCCGAAGCGGGGCCTAGTTGGCTCAGTGCCCCCCTCATCCCTTGGGGGCTATGCGGCCTTGGCCAGAATGAAAAGGCTGCCCGGTGGTCAAATCGAGGGGACGCGGTCGGTCAGTTCCCAAATATGTGAACTTGAGAGGGACAGAGAGAGGCTCCAAACTTTCATACCCAACACCGCATGAATCGCCCAGCGCTTCCACCACGCGAGCCTTGCTGGGGCGATTCGTTGCGCTTCCAGGTTCCAGATTTTTTGCTCGTTCCGTGAGGCTTAGATGTAGGCCCATTGATGATCCTCCGAGCCAAGCAAGCGGTGGGAAAAACTATCTCGTCCGCTGGGCGCCTAAATAGACGCGGTGCGGGCCGGCCCCGGCGGGGCTGAGAGCCGTAGCTTCTCCAGCGCTTGGGGGACGCCGGCGGGTTTAATATTGCCGACAAGTGACTTCGGCGTTGTGATGGCCATCACTAAATGGTCGATTGTGAAGGCGCGTAATCCCGTGCGGTTGTGCCAGGTCGGCGAGATTGACCCGCTTAAAATATGAGCTTCGAAGCCAAGCTGGGCTCGACCAGCAATGCGGCGGTTGTGCAAGGTTGTAAGCAAAAAGTTTGCGCAGGCTGTGACATGCGTCACAAGCTTGTTGCTCAGGGCAGAGTATTTATAGCCGCGCGGGCACGCTCATGCCTCACCATGAAGGGGGATCAACATGCGTAGCGGCATTACGCCATTCGCGATCAGAACGGTCGTTGCCATTGGAATCGCGTTCGTCGGTGCCACTGCATTTGGCATGGTCGTTGCGCACTCGGCATTCGAGCGAGCCCAGGGGAGCGCGCAGGAAACCCTCAGCAAACCGTTCCGATCCCCGGTTCTGAAGACTGAGTTCCGGCTCGGTGAACATCAGCAACTCCGGAAAATCTTTTTGAACCAATAGGCCGGCCCGCATCCCCTACGTCGCGGGACCGCCTTCGACAGGGAGGGTATTTATGCGGAAGGGCATCTTCCGGGGGTATCAGAGGCTATTGGAAGAGCAGCGCAAATTCGATCAGATTTTTCCACCTACCTAGTCGAGCACTTCTAGCAAAGTCTACTATGTCGCTCCTCTGTCCGAGGACATCGATCTGAAATAATGTTCGGCGTGCTGGTAGTAGTTTTCTGCCCCGACTGTGTTGCCGCTTTGGGCTTCAGCTTGGGCGAGCGCCAGATACCGCTCATAGTTTCTTTGCGCGTTGTGAGAGCCCTTCTGTTCGGGGCGGGGCGCATTCGATGACCACCGCCTTGAGTGGCCAGCAAATGGCGTTGCGGGTCTGGGTTGGCGCGTATTGATCTTTCGGCCATTCTGCATGGCTCACTCCTGTAGTGGCAGGTGCAAACGCTCCGTGCGGCGCACGAAGGACGAAAAACAAGGCTGGTGATGCGCATTCTCTCTGAAGAGTGAGCCGACGCCCTGTTGAAACCCCGTGGCCTGCTGTGCGCCGCGTTCATCAATCCATACTGCAGACGCGGCTCTCGCTGGCGGCCGAGCCGACCCAACAACAAATTCTTTTACTGGCAATGGAGACAAAGCCCTTGGAGGAAAATGATCGCAATTTCTGGAACTAATTGGTTCAGTCGCCGTGGCGGTACCTGCCGACTACACGCGATATTTATGAACCAACGGTATATTTATATGGGGAAACTGGGAGAAACTGTCAAGCACGGCCCCCTTGGCCAGGAACTCCGGTCCGTTGTCGGACCGGATGTGACCGGGAATGCCCCGCAGGATGAAGAGGTCGGACAGAACGTCGATCACGTCGATGGCCTTGAGCTTGCGGGCGACACGGATCGCCAAGCATTCATGGCTGAACTCGTCGAGCACGTTGAGCATCCGATACCTGCGTCCATCGTGGGTGCGGTCCTCGACAAAGTCATAGGACCAGACATGATTGCGGTGCTCCGGCCGTAGCCGAATGCAAGATCCGTCGGCCAACCAGAGCCTGCCGCGCTTGGGCTTGGGGAACCTTCAGCCGCACGGCGACGCGCGGGGTTAGAAGTTTTCCCCGAGCAGCCTCCTGCAGAATGAGCTTATCCAGCGTCAGATCGGAAACCGCGTTGCGCAGCCGGCTGTTCTCGAGCTCAAGGTCCTTCGAGCGCTTCACCTGTTCGGTCTTCAGCCCGTCGAACTCCTGGCGCCACCGATAATACGTCACCTCGCTCACGCCGATCTGGCGGATTGCGCCCACCACGTTCTGGTCTTGTGAGACCAGAACATCGACCTGCCGCAACTTCGCGACGATCTCTTCAGGCTTGTATCGCTTCCTTGCCATTACAGTCCTCCTTGATGTCAAAGACATACCTCAAGTCGGACCACTTCTTTGGGAGCCGCTCACACTAGGTCTTTGTGCATCCAAAAAATCTCATTAGACTTACTGGGAATCCGGTGATCCTGAAATGCGCCCCTTTGCGCGAAACTGGAGGGATCAATGACAGCGACCAACGAGTACAGCGGCACCCACCACAACCACGCACCGAAATGGAAGCATGATGGCGTGCGGGTAATCCCCGGTCATTCACTCGACCCTAATACAGCGCAAACGCCGGGAATGGACCGTAAGGCAGCAATCAATTTTGCCCGCGTTGGCGCTCAGAAGATTTGGGCGGGAACAGTTACTGTTCAGCCCAACGCCAAGACTGGCGCACACCATCATGGCGAACTCGAAAGCGTAATCTACGTCGTTCGCGGCAAGGCGCGCATGCGTTGGGGCGACCACCTAGAGTTTGTGGCCGAGGCGGGTCCAGGCGATTTCATCTACGTGCCGCCCTACGTGCCCCACCAGGAGATCAATGCTAGTCTGGACGAGCCGCTTGAATGCGTTCTGGTTCGCAGCGACAACGAGGCCGTGGTTGTGAATCTTGATATCGATCAGGCAGAGCAGCCCGAGCAAGTTCGCTGGATCGACCCTATTCATAAAGAGTGACCGATTCTGGCTTTCAGGGGATCATGGCCTGCTCTCATTGATCAGGGAGGTTTGGCTTGGCAATGAAGATTCACACGGTGAAAGGTGCGGCAGGCGTCAATTTGCATGTGCGCGAGTATGGAAACCCGACCGGGATTCCAATTCTGTTGATTCATGGATGGTCACAAAGCCATCTGTGTTGGTCAAAGCAATACGAGAGCACCCTCAAAGATGACGCTCGCATCGTCGCTCTCGATCTTCGGGGTCACGGGATGTCCGATGCGCCAGCGCAGATAGACCAGTATACCGATGGCGACAAATGGGCCGATGACATCGTAGCCGTCATCGATGAACTCGCACTTGACCGGCCGATATTGGTTGGCTGGTCATACGGAGGTTACATCATTTCGGACTATGTGCGTAGACAAGGCCAAGGCAAGATTTCTGGCATTAATTTTGTTGCTGCAGCTGTCGTACTTGGTTCGAAGGCTTTTGGTACGCTCTTGGGACCGGGGTTTCTGGAGAATGCGCCGGGCGCTTGTCAGGATGATCTTCCAACCAATATTGCGGCGATTCGCCGATTCTTGCGCGCGTGTATCGTCAAGCCAATTTCGCATGACGATTTCGAGGAAATCTTGGCTTTTAATATGGTTGTTAATCCGAAAGTACGCGCTGCTATGGCTCAGCGAGAACTTGATTTTGCGTCGCTTCTTGAAGGAATTACGCTGCCCGTCCTCGTTACTCATGGCCGCTCGGACACCGTGGTGCTGCCGGCCATGGCCGACTACATACTGAAACACTGCAAGACCGCGGAAGCGTCGTGGTTCGACGGCGTTGGTCACGCCCCCTTTTTGGAAGACCCGATACGCTTCAATACTGAGCTGAAACAATTCGCAAAGAACGCATATCACTGAGCGGGCCGGCTACACGCCGCTGGCGTGCGCCGCAACCGTCTTCACCGCGCCGGCCGGTGTCACTGCTGGGGATCACCTCGTACCGTGTCAACATTGCGACGCGCGCTGCGTCGCACCGTCTTACGTGCCAAGTTGCCACCGTGACCCGCCGAAGGCGGTGAAGCAGTTTACACCTGGCGCGCGTCGTTCGCTGCCGGGGGCGTACTCGTAAATCGGCTTTCGGATAAGCGACAGACGGCACAGGTGCCGCAGTGGGGCCAAGCGAGGACGTCGACGAAATGCCTGCAGCCAAGGGCTTTCGCCCCTTCGGGGGTTTCGCATGAGGCACTGCCTTGGTAGCATTTGGCCTCCACAAGGGGCTCAGTGAAAATTCAACCTGCGAGTACCCCTGTGAGGAGGCGACCATGGCCGACATCAAATGGACCATCAAGGGGCGTGAGTTTATCAACTGCAACTGCTCCTACGGCTGCCCCTGTCAATTTAATGGATTGCCGACGCACGGACATTGCCAGGCGGTCGGCGGGTTTGAGATCGAGCAAGGTCATCACGGGTCGACGAAGCTCGATGGCCTGAAGTTCGTAGGAATCTTCCGCTGGCCGGGTGCGATTCATGAGGGCAAGGGTGAAGCGGCGGTGGTGATCGACGAGCGAGCAACCGAGCCGCAGCGCGGGGCGCTGCTGCGCATCCTCACTGGCCAGGATACCGAGCCCGGGGCGACGGTCTTCAACGTATTCGCTTCCACTTTCGAAAAACTGCACGATCCGATCTTCGCTCCTATAGACTTCCAGGTCGACGTTTCGGGGCGAAAGGCTCGCTTGGTGGTGCCGGGCGTGACCGAAGGCCGCGGCGAACCGATTCTCAATCCGGTGACTGGCGCGCAACACCGCGTGCGCATCGATATGGTGGACGGTTTTGAATACACGCTTGCCGAAATCGGACGTGGCTGGACCAAGACGTCGCGCCCGATCCGACTGGAGCTTGCTGACTCCTACGGTCAATTCGCTGAGCTTCATCTCTGCCAAAGCGGCATCGTGCGCTGACCCGACATGTCTGACGC
Source organism: uncultured Alphaproteobacteria bacterium (assembly GCA_963712565.1). Lineage (GTDB taxonomy): Bacteria > Pseudomonadota > Alphaproteobacteria > Rhizobiales > Xanthobacteraceae > VAZQ01. Next base: position 504,167 of record CAVQIP010000055.1, read on the forward strand.
GGCCATCGAGCGCGTGCTGCGGCGGGATCGCCTGGTTGTTGCCGGCGCGCTCGGGGTGATCGTCGCGCTGGCGTGGGGCTACGTGCTCTGGCTCGCTGCCGACATGGGCATGGGCGGCATGGATATGACCGGGTTCCGAATGATCCCGGCTGGCATGGGAATCATGGCGCCGGCGAACGCGCCATGGAAAGGGATCGAGTTCGCATTCGTGTTCGCTATGTGGGCCGTGATGATGGTCGGCATGATGGCGCCCTCGGCGGCGCCAATGATCCTCATGTACGCTCGCGTGGGTCGACAGGCCAAGTCTGCGGGCAAGCCGCTCGCCGCCACCGGCTGGTTCGCCGCCGGTTATTTCCTGGTCTGGATCGGCTTTTCCCTGGCAGCGACCTTTGTCCAATGGGCGTTCGAACGGGCGGCTTTGCTTGATTCCCGGATGGCAAGCGCCAGCAACGTGCTCGGAGGAATCGTGCTGATTGCGGCGGGCGTCTACCAATGGACACCGCTCAAGGACGTCTGTCTCGCCCAATGCCAGACGCCGTTCCTGTTCCTGATGCGCCACGGCGGCTTTCGCGGCGATGTGCCGGGCTGCCTGCTACTGGGGCTTCGCCACGGAGCCTATTGCGTCGGTTGCTGCTGGGTTCTCATGACGCTTTTGTTTGTGGGCGGGGTGATGAACGTGCTTTGGATCGCGCTCCTCGCGTTGCTCATCTTTCTTGAGAAACTTACTCCGTTCGGACGGTGGATCGCGCGCGCCGCAGGCGTTGCTTGTGTCGCCGCGGGCGCCTGGATGTTGTTATCTTCACCGCAGTGACGAGGGGGTGTGCTGCTCAATGTGAGTTCTTCGCGTTTTGCCCCAAGACGGACATCGGCCGAGGGGCAGGCGCACCGTGCCGGGCTACCCCAGTTGGGGGATAGGGTGCTGGCAATAGCCACCCTCATTCAGAACAATTCAGGCCCGCCGATAGGACTCGCCGGACGCCCTATGGCAGGCTGAGCGTGCGTTAGACCGACTCTGGAGGGGGAGGTCCAACATGCGGCGGCGCGAATTTCTCGGTGTGCTCGGCGGCGTGGCTGCCGCGTGGCCGCTCGCGGCGCGCGCGCAGCAAGCCGAGCCCGTACGGCGGATCGGGCTGCTGATGGGAACGACGGACGATCGGGAAGGACAGGCCCGCGTGACGGCGCTCAAGCAGGGACTTCAAGAATTAGGATGGATAGACGGCCGCAACATCCAAATCGAGACGCGCTTTGGTGGCGCCGATGCCGGCCGCATACGGGCTCACGCAATAGAATTAGTGGCGCTCGCGCCCGACGTACTCGTTTGCCACACGACGGCAGTTATCCGGGCGCTGCGGCAGGCGACCAGCTCCACTCCGATCGTCATGGCGGCGGTCAATGATCCCGTCGAGCAAGGCTTCGTTTCGAGCTTGGCGCATCCGGGCGGGAACATCACTGGCTTCGCGTTTGTCGATTTCCAAATGGTAGGGAAGTGGCTGGAGATACTCAAAGAGGTCGCCCCCGACATTTCTCGCGCTGCGCTCATGTTCAACCCGGATACGTCCCCCTATTATTACCTCTACCTGCGTTCATTCGAGGCCGAGCCGCGGTCAATCGCAGTTGAGGTGACGGCGGCCCCTGTTCGCGACACCGCCGAAATCGAAGAGGCTATTGTCAAACTTGGACACGAGCCGGGCAGCGGGCTGATCGTTGCGCCGGACGCATTCACAATTGTCCATCAGCATTTGTTCATCAGGTTGGCGCAGCAGCACCGATTGCCGGCCGTTTACTTCCTTCGGACATCCGTCACTCAAGGCGCCTTGATGTCGTATGGACCCGATATCTACGACAATTTCCGGCGCTCGGCTTCTTATGTCGATCGCATCTTGAAGGGAGCCAAGCCGGCCGATCTTCCCGTTCAACAGCCAACGAAGTTCGAACTGGTTATCAACCTCAAGACCGCGAAGGCGCTCGGGCTCGACGTGCCACCGTCGCTGCTCGCCCGCGCCGACGAGGTGATCGAGTGAAGCGCCGCGATTTCATTACGCTGCTCGGCGGCGCGGCAGCCGCATGGCCGCTCGCGGCACGGGCGCAGCAGCCGGCGCGGATGCGGCGCATCGGCGTGCTGATGAACCTCGCCGCGGACGATCCGGAGTCGCAACGCCGCATGACCGCCTTCGTGCAGGGGCTGCAGCAATTGGGCTGGACCGACGGCCGCAACGTGCGGATCGAGACGCGCTGGGGCGCGGGCGATGCTGACCGCTATCGCGGGTATGCGGCCGAATTGGTTGCGCTCGCGCCGGATGTCATTCTGGCCGCGACCGCCGCCGTCACGGGAGCGGTGCGACAGGCGACCCGCACCGTGCCGATCGTGTTCGTGCAGGTCGTCGATCCGGTCGGCGCCGGCTTCGTCGACAGCCTGGCGCGGCCGGGCGGCAACGCCACCGGTTTCATGCAGTACGAATACGGCATCAGCGGGAAATGGCTGGAACTGCTCAAGGAAATTGAGCCCCACCTGACGCGGGCGGCGGTCATTCGGGATCCCGCCGATCCCGCCCAGATCGGCCAGTTCGCCGCCATCCAGGCCATGGCGCCGTCGCTCGGGATGGTGGTGAGCCCAGTCAGTGGGGACGACGCGGCCGAGATCGAGCGTGCTATCACGGCATTCGCGCGCTCTTCGAATGGCGGCCTGATCGTGCCAGGGAGCGCGCTGGGGACGACCCATCGCAATCTGATCATCATGCTTGCGGCCCGCCACAAGTTGCCCGCGGTCTACTCGAACCCCGTCTTTGTCACCGACGGCGGCCTGATCTCTTATGGTCCCGATCGGGTCGAACAGTACCGGCGCGCGGTCGGCTACGTCGACCGCATCCTCAGGGGCGAGAAGGCGGCGGACCTGCCGGTGCAGGCGCCGACCAAGTATGAGCTGACGATCAATCTCAAGACCGCAAAGGCGCTCGGGCTCGAAATTCCGTCATCGGTACTCGCCCGTGCCGACGAGGTGATCGAATGAAGCGGCGCGATTTATTAACATCGAAAAAAGCCCCGTGGAATCGGCACTTCTTGCACCCAAAGTGTCACACACCGGTCGACTGTGACACTTTGGATTCATCCTTCGTTCGCTTCTCACTCGATCACCTCGTCGGCGCGGGCGAGCAGCGTCGGCGGCACCTCGAGGCCGAGCGCCCTGGCGGTCTTGAGGTTGATCACCAGCTCGTGTTTGGTCGGCGCCTGCACTGGCAGGTCGGCAGGTTTCGCACCCTTGAGGATGCGATCAACGTAGCCGGCTGCGCGCCGGAACTGATCTACGTTATCAGGTCCATAGGAAATCAGGCCGCCGGCGACGACGAAAGGCCAAGCGAAGTAGACAGCCGGCAGCTTGTGCCGAGCGGCGAGCGTGACGATCAGATCGCGATGACTGAAGGCCAGCGCGCCCGCTGTTACGATCAGTCCGCCATCCGAGCCGCGCGCAAAGGCGGCGATCGCGCGCTCCATCGCGCTGGCATCGCGAACATTGACCGGGCTCAACTCCAATCCGACCGATGATGCTGCAGTCTGGATCGCGCCGAATAGGCCGAGCCCAGCAGAATCGGTCGGATCCCGAATGACCGCCGCTTGTGTCACGCGCGGCGCAATCTCTTTGAGTAGTTCCAGCCATTTGCCGCCAAAGCTGTATTCAAGCGCGGTAAATCCTGTGGCGTTGCCGCCCGGCCGCGCCAAGCTATCGACAAAGCCGGCGCCGACCGGATCGGCGACCAGCCCGAACACGATTGGCACGCTGCGGGTTACCTGCAGCAACGTCGCCACAGCCGCTGCCCCACTGGTCAGGATGACGTCTGGCGAGAGCGCGACCAATTCCGCAGCGTATTCGCGAGCGTTTGCGGCGCTGCCCGCGCTCCATCGGGAGTCGATCCGCACGTTCCGGCCCTCAGTCCAGCCCAAAATCTGCAATCTCCTGCAGGAAGGCCGCAAGGCGAGCCTGTCCTTCCGGATCATCTGCGGCCTGGTTCATGAGCACGCCAATGCGCCGCATCCGCTCCGGCTGCTGCGCCCGCGCCGCGAGCGGCCATGCAACTGCCGCGCCGCCGAGCAGTGTGATGAACTCGCGCCGCTTCATTCGATCACCTCGTCGGCGCGGGCGAGCAGCGTCGGCGGGACGGCATAGCCGAGGGCTTTGGCGCTCTTGAGATTGATGACAAGCTCGAATTTGGTTGGCGCCTGCACCGGAAGATCGGCGGGCTTGGCGCCGCGGAGAATGCGATCGACATACGACGCCGCCTGCCGGGTCAAATGCACCGTGTCGATCCCGTAGGACATAACGCCACCGCTCGCAACGTAATAACGATAAGGGTAAACGGTCGGCAGCCGGTGCTTGGCCGTCAAGGCGATAATCTTGTCTCGATGGATTGCCGTTTCCGGGCCCGGCAGCACGATCAGGCCGGAATTCAGTTCGCGCGCCGCGGCTTCGATCGACCGCTCGATTTCATCCGCGTTCTTGACTTGCGCCACATTGAGCCGCGTGCCCAGCGCCGCGCTGATGACTTCCATGCCACGGAACGAGAAGGCCCAACTCGACGTCACCAGCACGGCGATCCGGGTGACGTCGGGCGCGGCCTCCTTGAGCAGGCTCGAGCCATTTGCTGGTGATCGTCTGCTCGTAGCTGGTGAACCCGGTGACGTTGCCGCCTGGCCGCGCCAGGCTCGCGACGAAGCCGGCGGCGACCGGATCGGGAACCTGCACGAAGACAATCGGGATGGCGCGAACCTGCAGGAGCGATATGACAAACAGATTGTTGGTGACGATCACATCCGGAGCAAACGCCATCAGGTCCGCCGCGCGTGCGCGGTCATCGCCTAACGTTTGCCGCCAATAGAATTCGATCTGAAGGTTGCGGCCCTCAATCCACCCCAGCTCCCGAAGCCCTTCGCGAAACGCTACCGCGCGGGCTTGGGCGTCCGGATGGCTCTCCGTGATGCCCAGCAAGACACCGATCTTGCGCACCCGCTCGCCTTGCTGCGCGCGCGCCGCGAGCGGCCACGCGACCGCCGCGCCGCCGAGCAGCGTGATGAACTCGCGCCGTCTTCATTCGATCACCTCGTCGGCGCGGGCGAGCAGCGTCGGCGGCACGTCGAGGCCGAGCGCCTTGGCGGTCTTGAGGTTGATCACCAGCTCGTACTTGGTCGGCGCCTGCACCGGCAGGTCGGCCGGCTTCTCGCCCTTGAGGATGCGATCGACGTAGCCGGCCGCGCGCCGGTACTGGTCGACGAAATCGGGCCCATAGGAGATCAGGCCGCCGGCGGCGACGAAGAAGCGTCCGACGTAGACCGCGGGCAGCTTGTGCCGGGCCGCCAGCGCGATGATCAGGTCGCGATGAATCGCCGCCAGGCCGCTCCCCGTCACGATCAGGCCGCCATTCGGCGCGCGCGCGAATGCCGTGACGGCGCGCTCGATCTCGCCGGCGTCACGCACGCCGATCGGGCTCAGCTCCACGCCGAGCGATGGCGCCACGGCCTGAATTGCGGCGAACTGGCCGATCCCGGCGGCAGTGCCGGGATCCCGAAGGACCGCCGCTCGCGTCACGCCCGGCGCGATCTCCTTGAGCAGCTCCAGCCATTTCCCGCTGATGCCGTATTCGAACGACAGTGAATCCGGTGGCGTTGCCGCCCGGCCGCGCCAGGCTCTCGACGAAGCCGGCGCCGACCGGATCGGCGATCATCGCGAACACGATCGGCACGGTGCGGGTCGCCTGCTGCAACGCGCACGACCACGGTGTCGCCACTGGCCAGGATGACGTCCGGGCGCGAGCGCGACCAATTCCGCCGCGTATCTGCGAATGCGCTCGGCATCGCCGGCGCCCCAGCGAGTATCGATCCGCACGTTGCGGCCGTCGGTCCAGCCCAATTGCTGCAGCCCCTGCAGGAACGCCGCCAGGCGGGCCTGTCCTTCCGGATCGTCCGCGGCCACGCTCATGAGCACGCCGATGCGCCGCATCCGCTCGCCCTGCTGCGCCCGCGCCGCGAGCGGCCACGCCGCCGCCGCGCCGCCGAGCAGCGTGATGAACTCGCGCCGCTTCATTCGATCACCTCGTCGGCGCGGGCGAGCAGCGTCGGCGGGCACGGTGAGGCCGAGCGCCTTGGCGGTCGTTCAGGTTGATGACGAGATCGAACTTGGTCGGCTGCTCGACCGGAAGGTCGGCCGGCTTCGCCCCGCGCAGAATCTTGTCGACATAGTCGGCGGCGCGCCGGAACAGGTCCGGGAAGTTCGGCTCCATAGGACATCAGACCTCCCGCTTCGACGTACTCCCGACTGCCGTAGCATCGTCGGCAGTCGCGCGGCCAGCGCCAAGGTGTTGATGCGAATCCGGTTGGCGGTCATAAGAGCGGATCGCCACACGACATAAAGTGCCTCCGCGCGGCCCTTGAGCGCCTCGAAGGCGGGCGCGATATCCTCGGCTCGCCGGATTTCGAACGTGGCGACTTCGAGGCCGAGCGTGCGGGCCGCTGCCTGAACCTCGCCCATCTCCAGCACGGCGGCGGGATAGCCGACATTGGCCATGATCGCCAACCGGCGCAGACCGGGGACAACCTCGCGCAAGAGTTCGAGCCGCTTGCCAGCAAGATCGGCCGCTTGAGTCGACAGGCCGGTGACGTTGCCGCCCGGTCGCGCCAGACTCGCGACCAGGCCGCTGCCGACCGGGTCGGCCGCCACGCGAAGACGATCGGGATGACCGATGTCGCCTGCTTTGCCGCGAGCGACTGCGGCGTTCCCGACGTGACAATGACATCGACCTTGAGCCGGACGAACTCGGCCGCGATCTCGGCGAGCGCTCGCTGCGTCCCTCCGCCCAGCGATACTCGATCGCGACGGTGCGACCCTCGATCCAGCCGAGTTCGCGCAGCCGCTGCACAAAGGCGGCGATCCATTGGCTCTCAGCTCGAAGGCGTGGCCGCGCCCAGGAACCCGATGGTCGGCAGCTTGCCCGCCTGCTGCGCGCGCGCCGCCAGCGGCCACGCCGCCGCCGCGCCGCCGAGCAGCGTGATGAACTCGCGCCGCTTCATTCGATCACCTCGTCGGCGCGGGCGAGCAGCGTGTCCGGCACGTCGAGGCCGAGCGCCTTGGCGGTCTTGAGGTTGATCACCAGCTCGTACTTGGTCGGCGCCTGCACCGGCAGATCGGCCGGCTTCTCGCCCTTGAGGATGCGATCGACGTAAGCCGCCGCCCGACGGAACTGGTCAACCCGATCAGGCCCATAGGAAATCAGGCCGCCCTCGGTGACGAAAAGCCGTCGGGCATAGACCGCTGGAAGTTTATGTCGGGCCGCCAGCGTGATGATCAGATCGCGATGAATCGCCGCCAGCCCACTCGCCGTCACAATCAGTCCGCTATTCGGGGAGCGCGCAAATGCCGTGACGGCGCGCTCGATCTCTTTGGGGATGCGCACGTTGACCGGCCTCACGTCCATCCCAAGAGAAGGCGCTGCGGACTGGATGACAGCGAATTGGCCAATCCCAGAGGTTATGTCGGGGTCTCGAAGGACCGCTACCCTCGTCACGCCCGGCGCGATTTGTTTGAGCAGTTCCAGCCATTTCGCGCTCAAACTGTATTCGAACTGCATAAAGCCGGTGACGTTGCCGCCCGGCCGTGCCAGGCTTTCGACGAAGCCGGCGCCGACCGGATCGGCGACGCCCGCAAACACGATCGGCACAGTGCGCGTCGCCTGTAGCAATGGCCCCACAATCGACGTGCCAGAAGCCACGATGACGTCGGGCGCGAGCGCGGCCAATTCCGCGGCGTACTTGCGAATGCTGTCGGCATTGCCTGCGGGCCAGCGGGTGTCGATCCGCACGTTGCGACCGTCGATCCAGCCCAATTGCTGCAGGCGTTGCAGAAACGCAGCGTAGCGCTCTTTAGGGTCCGGATCGTCCGCGCCGCCACTGCCTGAGAGCACGCCGATGCGCCGCATCCGCTCGCCCTGCTGCGCGCGCGCCGCGAGCGGCCACGCCGCCGCCGCGCCGCCGAGCAGCGTGATGAACTCGCGCCGTTTCATTCGATCACCTCGTCGGCGCGGGCGAGCAGCGTCGGCGGCACGTCGAGGCCGAGCGCCTTGGCGGTCTTGAGGTTGATGACCAGCTCGAACTTGGTCGGCTGCTGAACCGGCAGATCGGCGGGCTTCTCGCCCTTGAGGATGCGGTCGACATAGCCCGCCGCGCGCTCGAACAGCACACCGAGATTGGCGCCAAGGGCGATGAGGCCCCCGGCCGCGGCAAATTCTCGAATGGCGTAGACGGCCGGAAGCCTGCTTCTGGCCAACGCCGCCGCGATCTCGCTTCGCTTAGTCAACAGGAGAAGGTCGGCCGGAACCAGAACCGCATCGGGGCGCGCCCGGTCCAGCCGAACCAGGGCGCCCTCGACCTCATCGCTGTTGTGGATCGCGATGAGCTCGATGCTGACGCCCAGCCGCTCCGCCGTGGGGCGCAACTTCTCCAACGCGACGTCGAGAAACGGATTGGCGGCATTGCCCAGGATGCCGACGCGGGCGAGCTGAGGAAGCAGGTCTTTGAGCAGCTCCAGCCGCTTCACTTCGAGATCGACGTTCTGCGAGGAAAATCCGGTGATATTGCCCTCCGGGCGAGCCAGATTCAAACGATCCCGACGCTGACCGGGTCGGCGATAGCGCCCATGACGATCGGGATCGTCGTGGTCGCCTGTTTGGCGGCGAGCGCCGCGGGCGTTCCCCACGTCACGATAATGTCGACCGGGAGCGCAACCAGCTCCGCGGCCAGCGCCGGGTAGCGGTCGTCCCGCCCCTCGGCGAAGCGCGCCTCGAGCCGGAGATTGCGCCCTTCAACGTAGCCATGCTCCTGCAGCTTCGGGAAGAGCCGCTTCACCGGCGGCAGCGGCAAGGTGGCGAGCACGCCGAGGCGTACGGTTTTCGCCGGCGGCTGCGCGCGCGCCGGGATCGGCCACGCCGCCGCCGCGCCGCCGATGAGCGCGATGAAGTCGCGGCGCATCATTCGATTACCTCGTCGGCGAGGGCGAGCAGTCTGTCTGGAACTTTAAGCCCGAGCGTCTTAGCCGTCTTGAGGTTGATGATCAGATCGAACTTGGTCGGCTGCACGACCGGCAGGTCGCGGGGCTTTTCGCCCTTGAGGATTTGACCAACATAAAGGCCCGCCTGCCGGTATGCATTTGTTAGGCTACTGCCATAGGTTATTAGCCCGCCGGCGAGTGCGTACTCGCGCCATTCGTAG
>CAVQIP010000056.1:0-18804 GCA_963712565.1 uncultured Alphaproteobacteria bacterium
CAAGTCCGGCGGGCTCGCCCGTGGTCAGGATTGTCGCCCCCGCGTAAGCGGGGGCCCATATTCCAGAGACCGGGGTTATGGGTCCCCGCTTGCGCGGGGACGACAGCAGACGCGATCGCGTCGATTCCCGAGGGGCGCGCTACAGCTTCTTGATGCCCGGCCTGCACGATGATGTCGCGGAACATCGGCACCTCCTTGGCGATGCGCGCCATGTGGCCCTTGCCGTCCTTGGCCGTCACCTCGAAGCCCGACTGGGTCAGCTTCTCGCGCATCGTCGGGCTTGGCGAGGATCTCGAGCGCGACCTTCTCGAGCCGGGCGACGATCTCCGGCGGCGTCTTCGCCGGCGCCATCAGCGCGGTATAGGTCTCGAACACGAAGTCCGGGTAGCCCGCTTCCAGCATGGTCGGGATGTCCGGCAGGTCGTGCCAGCGCGTCGCTGCCGGTGACCGCGAGGCCCTTGATCGTGCCGGCCTTGATCTGCGGATGCGCGGGCGCCAGCACGCCGGAGCTCAGCTGCACCGTGCCGCTGAGCAGCGCCTTGAGCGCGTCGCCGCCGCCGGGAAACACGACGGTCGCCATCTTCTGCAACCCTTCGCGCAGCTTGAGCACCTCGGCCTGCAGCTGCGGCGTGGTGCCGATCGGCGGGGTCGAGACGTTGAACTTGTCGGGATTGGCCTTGGCCAGCGCGACGAACTCCTTCATCGTGCTCGACGCCGAGCTCCGGCTTGACCGCGAACACGTGCGGCGAGACCGCGAGCTCGCAGATCGCGACGAAGTCCTTGAACGGGTCGTAGGGCAGGCGTGTTGTAGAGGCCCGGGATTGACCGCGATAGGCGCTGGTCGACGAGCAGGATGGTGTAGCCGTCCGGCTCCGCGCGCGCGACATAGCCCATGCCGATGTTGCCGCCGCCGCCGCCCTTGTTCTCCACGACGACCGAGCCGCCGATCGCCTCCTGCATCGCCGCCGCCATGAAGCGGGCGATGATGTCGGACGGTCCGCCCGGCGTGTTGGCCACCACGATCTGGATCGGGCGGTCGGGATAGGCGGCAAACGCCGCCTCGGTGCGCAGCACCGCGGGCGCGGCGAGCGCCGCGAGCGCCGTCTTGAGCAGGCGGCGCCGCGAAGGCGACGTATCGAGGTTTGCTGATCGCTTCATCCGTGTCCTCCCGGCAAAGGCGTCATTCTTTCGAGCACCACGCTCGTTGCGCGGGATGCTAGGAACTTGCGGCTATCGCCGCAACGGGCATCGGCCCGATGCGCGGCTGCTGCGTTGCGACGATCTGCCGCCGCGCGGCGGTGCGGTGACCCATTCGGCCGCCCGTTTCCTGTAATTAACAGGAAAAATACAGGCACCCGGCGCGATCGAGCCGCCAAATCCGGGCACATCCGCGTTCGTCCCCGCAAAATAACAGGAGAAGAACAGGATAATCCGACGAGTTTGTCTCGGCGTGGAGGGCGCATGCATCGCTCGCGGAGTGGCATGCGCACGCGCCGCGACCGCCGGCGGAACGGCAACGCCATCCCGAGCGCGCGGCTTCCATGCGCAATTTTGGATGATGCATTTGGATAGGTGATTCGGCGTAACGGGCGCAAGGGCCGTTGTCGATCGCGACTAAGTCCGGCGCTTGCCGCCGATCCGCGCCCTCGGCTCGCCGGCCTCGAGCTGCGGCGCCAGCCGCTGCGCCTCCGCGACCAGCGCCGCGGTGAGCGGCGTCATCGGCGCGCGCGCCGGCACGACCAGGCCGATGGTGTGCACGGCCTCCGGCTCGGTGATGGGAATGGCGCGGATCGTTTCAGTCAGCCCGAGTGTTTCCGCGAGCTTCGCTGGCATCACGCTCGCCCAGCGGCCGGTGCGCACATGCGCGAACAGCACGATCATCGAATTGGATTCGAGCGTGAGCTGCGGTGCGGTGCCGGTGCCGCGTAAGAGCTCGTCGATGATGCGGCGGTTCTGCATGTCGGGGGTGAGCAGGCAGAGCGGAACCTGCGCCACCTCCGCCCAGGTCACCGACGCGCGGTTGCCGAGCGGCGCATCGGAGGAGGTCAACAGCCGATAGTGCTCGCGATAAAGCGGCACCGCGTTGACGCGGCCGAGGGGCTCGTTGTCGAGATAGGTCACGCCGGCGTCGATCTCGAGGTTTTCGAGCTGCGCCAGCACCTCGATCGAGGTGCGCGACAGGATGGTGAACTGCACGTTGGGATGGCGGGTGCGGAACGGCGTGGTGAGGCTCGCCACCATCGCCAGGGTGGTGGGGATCGCGGCGATGCGCAGCCGGCCGGTGAGGCCAAGGCGCAACGCCTGGATTTCTTGCCGCATGGCGCGGGAGTCGCCGACGATGCGGCGCGCCCAGCCGAGCACGCGCTCGCCCTCCGGGGTGAAGCTGCGGAAGCGGGAGCCGCGGTTGACCAGCAGCACCCCCATCGTCTGTTCGAGCTGCTTGATCCCGGCGGACAGGGTCGGCTGGGTCACGCCGCAGGATTCGGCGGCACGGCCGAAATGCCGCTCGCGGGCCAGCGCCAGGAGAAATTCCAGCTTGTCGATCAATGCGATGATCCATACCTAGTGAGGACGCCAGGATCGCAAATTCGATAGAAGATTTCAATCGATCGATGGCAATTGGGGGCTTGTTTTTGATCGACGACTTCCGTCTTTCTGGGTTTCAGAAGGATTCCAAGCCCATGGACGCGCGCACCGACCAACAAAGCCCCGGTTCGGGACGGCGCAACCGCCCCCGCAAGACGCCGAAAGGCCGCCAGGTCGAGCCGCGAGCGCTCGCGGAGGTGGGCGCGCTGCTGGGCGATCGCGAGCGCCGGCGCGATCTCTTGATCGAGTACCTGCACCTGATCCAGGACAAGTACGGCTATCTGTCCGCCGCGCATCTCGCCGCGCTCGCGCAGGAGATGAAGCTCGCGCAGACCGAAGTCTACGAGGTCGCGACCTTCTACGCCCATTTCGATGTGGTGAAGGAGGACGAGACGCCGCCGCCGGCGGTCACCGTGCGCGTGTGCGATTCGCTCTCCTGCGCCATGGCGGGCGGCGAGCATCTCCTGCGCGGCCTGCCGAACAAGCTCGGCCGTGACGTGCGCGTGGTGCGCGCGCCCTGCATGGGCGCCTGCGACCGCGCGCCGGTCTGCGCCGTCGGCCACGCCCAGGTGATGCAGGCAACGGCGGATCGGGTCGCGGCGGCGGTCGGCCACGGCAGCCATGTGTATCCCTACGCCACGCCGGCGGATTTCGACCGCTACGTGCGCGATGGCGGCTATGCGCTGCTCAAGGCCTGCGTCGCCGGCGCGCGCACGCGCGACGACATCATCAAGGCGGTGAGCGACGCCTCCCTGCGCGGCCTGGGCGGCGCCGGCTTCCCGACCGGCCGCAAATGGACGCTGGTGCGCGCCGAGCCGGCGCCGCGCTTGATGGCGGTCAACGCCGACGAGGGCGAGCCCGGCACGTTCAAGGACCGCTACTATCTCGAACGCGATCCGCACCGTTTCATCGAAGGCATGCTGATCGCCGCCTGGGTGGTCGAGGCCGCCGACATCTACGTCTATATCCGCGACGAATATCCCGAGGTGCGGCTGATGCTCGCCGACGAGATCGCCAAGGTGATCGCGGCCGGCCTCGCCCCGCACGCCCGCATGCATCTGCGCCGCGGCGCCGGCGCCTATATCTGCGGCGAAGAATCCGCGATGATCGAATCGATCGAGGGCAAGCGCGGCCTGCCGCGCCATCGCCCGCCTTACGTGGCGCAGGTCGGCCTGTTCGGCCGCCCGACGCTCGAGCAGAACGTCGAGACGCTGTACTGGGTGCGCGACATCGTGGAGAAGGGCCCAGCTTGGTTCACCTCGCACGGGCGCCGCGAGCGCAAGGGGCTGCGCAGCTTCTCGGTCTCGGGCCGGGTGAGGAAGCCCGGCGTGGTGCTGGCGCCGGCCGGCGTCACCGCCCGCGAGCTGATCGAGGAATATTGCGGCGGCATGACCGAAGGCCATCGCTTCAAGGGCTACCTGCCGGGCGGCGCCTCGGGCGGCATCCTGCCGGCCTCGATGGCGGACGAGCCGCTCGACTTCGGGACGCTGGAAAAATACGGCTGCTTCGTGGGGTCGCACGCCGTTGTGGTGCTCTCCGACAAGGACGATATGAAAGCGGTGGCGCTCAACCTCATGCGCTTCTTCGAGGACGAGAGCTGCGGCCAGTGCACGCCCTGCCGCGCCGGAACCGAGAAGGCGGTCAAGCTGATGGCAACTGGCCCCTGGGATCAGGCGTTGTTGACGGAGCTCTCCGACGCCATGCGCGACGCCTCGATCTGCGGGCTCGGCCAGGCGGCGCCCAACCCGCTGCTCAGCGTGCTGAAGTACTTTCCTGACGAGCTGGCCAAGCCGCTCGGGAGTTGGTGATGATAGTGCTGCCACATATCGAGCTGTCGATGCGAGTTTGGGTGGAACCGATGACCACCGAGGCGAGTGCCAAACCCAGCACCTTCAGCATCGACGATCGCGAGATCGAGATCCGCGCCGGCGAGACCATCTTCCGTGCCGCCCGCCGGCTCGGGATCAAGCTGCCGCATCTGTGCTACTTGCCCAAGCCCGGCTACCGTCCCGACGGCAATTGCCGCGTCTGCATGGTGGAGATCGAGGGCGAGCGCGTGCTCGCCGCGAGCTGCATCCGCACGCCGACGCCGGGCATGAAGGTCAAGACCCAGACCGACCGCGCCAAGAGCGCGCGGAAGATGGTGGTCGAGCTGTTGCTGACGGATCAGCCGCCGAAGGACGTGGCGCACGATCCGCAGTCGGAGTTCTGGCAGACCGCCGATCGGCAGAAGGTCGCGGTCAGCCGGTTTCCGCGCCGCGCCGCGCTGGCGAGCGAAGCGAGCGGCCAGCGCGGCGACTCTATGGTGCGCGCGCCGGACACTCGCCCTCAACCGGGCTCGTCGGCGCGCGCGGCGCCCGTTCCCGACCGCAGCCATCCGGCGATGGCGGTCAATCTCGACGCCTGCATCCAGTGCAATCTCTGCGTCCGCGCCTGCCGCGAGGTGCAGGTCAACGACGTGATCGGCATGGCCGGCCGCGGCTACGGCGAAAAGATCGTGTTCGACTTCGACGACCCGATGGGCGCCTCGACCTGCGTCGCCTGCGGCGAATGCGTGCAGGCCTGTCCGACCGGCGCGCTGATGCCGGCGACGCTGGTGGACGAGGCGAACGTGCGCGTCGGGTTCCCCGACCGCGCGGTCGACAGCGTGTGCCCCTATTGCGGGGTCGGCTGCCAGCTCACCTACCACATCAAGGACGACAAGCTGCTCTATGTCAGCGGCCGCAACGGCCCGGCGAACGAGAACCGGCTCTGCGTCAAGGGCCGCTTCGGCTTCGACTATGTGAGCCATCCGCATCGCCTGACCCAGCCGCTCCTACGCAAGGACGGCGTCGCCAAGCACGCCGACGACACGGTCGATCCCGCCAATCCCTGGACGCATTTCCGCCCCGCCACCTGGGACGAGGCGCTCGACCGCGCGGCCTCTGGCCTGAAAAAAATTCGCGATCGCGACGGCTCCCAGGCGCTCGCCGGTTTCGGCTCGGCCAAGGCCTCGAACGAGGAGGCCTACCTGTTCCAGAAGCTCGTGCGCGCCGGTTTCGGCACCAACAATGTCGATCACTGCACCCGGCTCTGCCACGCCTCCTCGGTTGCCGCCTTGCTGGAGACGATCGGCTCGGCCGCCGTCACTGCCACCTTCAACGAGTGCAAGAATTCCGACGTCATCATCGTCATCGGTGCCAATCCGACCGAGAACCATCCGGTGGCCGCCACCTTCTTCAAGCAGGCGGCCAAGCGCGGCGCCGAGCTCATCGTCATGGACCCGCGCGGCCAGGCGCTCAAGCGCCACGCCACCCACATGCTGCAGTTCAAGCCGGGCACCGACGTCGCGATGCTCAACGGCATTCTCAACACCATCGTCACCGAAGGGCTCTACGACCGGCAATACGTCGAGGCGCAGACCTCCAACTTCAAGGCCTTCGCCGAGCACATCAAGGACTTCACGCCGGAGGAGATGGCGCCGATCTGCGGCATTCCGGCCGCCACCTTGCGCGCGGTCGCGCGCAGCTATGCACGGGCGAAGTCGGCGATCGTGTTCTGGGGCATGGGCGTGTCGCAGCACGTGCACGGCACCGACAATGCGCGTTGCCTGATCGCGCTCGCGCTGATCTGCGGGCAGGTGGGCCGGCCCGGCACCGGCCTGCATCCGCTGCGCGGCCAGAACAACGTGCAGGGCGCCTCCGACGCCGGCCTGATCCCGATGTTCTTCCCGGACTATCGCTCGGTGGAGAATCCCGACATCCGCGCCAGCGTCGAAAAGGCCTGGGGCACGAAGCTCGATCCCAAGCGCGGCCTCACCGTGGTCGAGATCATGACGGCGGTGCACGCCGACGTGATCAAGGGCATGTACATCCTGGGCGAGAACCCGGCGATGTCGGACCCCGATCTCAACCACGCGCGCGAAGCGCTGGCGCATCTCGAGCACCTGGTGGTGCAGGACATCTTCCTGACCGAGACCGCCGCCTATGCCGACGTGATCCTGCCGGCCTCGGCCTGGCCGGAGAAGGACGGCACCGTCACCAACACCAACCGCCAGGTGCAGATGGGACGGCGGGCGCTGCCGCTCCCGGGCGAGGCCAAGCTCGATTGGTGGATCACCCAGGAGATTGCGCGCCGCATCGGGCTTGACTGGAACTACCGGCATCCGAGCGAGATCTATACCGAGATGGCGTCGCTGATGCCCGCGCTCGACAACATTTCCTGGGATCGCATCGAGCGCGAAAGCTCCGTCACCTATCCGTCCGACGCGCCCGATGCGCCCGGCCACGACGTCGTGTTCAGCGACCGGTTCCCGACCCAGGACGGGCGCGGCAAGCTGGTGCCGGCCAAGATCCTGCCGCCGGACGAGCAGCCCGACGCCGAGTACCCGTTCGTGCTCTCGACCGGCCGCCAGCTCGAACATTGGCACACCGGCGCCATGACCCGGCGGGCATCTACCCTGGACGCGCTGGAGCCGGGCGCGGTCGCCAACCTGTCGCCGGGCACCATCGCCAAGCTCGGCATCAAGCCCGGCGACATGGTGCGCGTCTCCACCCGGCGCGGCGTGGTCGAGCTCGCCGCCCGCCAGGACGACGCCATTCCCGACGGCGTCGTGTTCCTCCCGTTCGCCTTTGTCGAGGCGGCGGCGAACCTCCTCACCAATCCCGCGCTCGACCCGTTCGGGAAAATCCCCGAGTTCAAGTACTGCGCCGCCAAGGTCGAGCCGGTGGATGAGGCGGCGCGCGTGGCGGCGGAGTAGGCTTATTAGTTCCTGAACATGCCGCGATCTCGGTGTGCTCCCTCTCCCCGTTGGGGAGAGGGTCGGGGTGAGGGGGCTCGAAGCCCATCGAGAGACCTCAACCCCTCACCCCACCCCTCTCCCACGCAAGTCGGGCTTGCCCGACTTGCGCGAGATTTAAGACGCGACCCGGGCAGGCCCGGGGCGCGTGGGAGAGGGAGCAGACCGAGCCAGCCTCGAGCACCAGGCGGCAGATGCGCATGACTGCTCCACGCCGCCCGATCCTGCGCAGCTCCATCCTCGCCGCCGGAACCGGTGCGCCGGTGCTGCTGCTGCACGGCTCCGCCAGCGCCGCGGTCATGTGGGCTCCCGTCATCGATGCGCTGAAACTGAGGTTCCGCGTCGTCGCGCCCGATCTCATCGGCTACGGCCGCACCGATTCCTGGCCCGCCGGTCACGACTTCACCGCCGATGACGAGCTCGGCTTGCTGGAGCCGCTGTTGCCGCAGGGAGTGGCGGCGCACGTGGTGGGTCATTCCTACGGCGGCCTCGTCGCCTTGCATCTCGCGCTCGCCGGCCGCATCACGCTGCGCTCGCTGACATTGATCGAGCCGGTGGCGTTCTTTCTGCTGCCCCATGCCGGCGCGCACGACGCCTGGTCGGAAATCAAGGCGGTCAGCGATGGCTACGCGGCCCGGATCGGGGCGGGGGAAACGGAAGCGGCGCTGCGCGGCTTCATCGACTATTGGGCGGGTGCGGGCGCCTGGGACGCGATGGATGAACCGTTGCGCGCGCAGATCCGCAGAAGCGCGCCAAAGATCGTGCTCGATTTTCAGCTCGCCTTCACCGACCCCGGCATAGAGCCATTCGGCGCGCTGAAATGTCCGGTTCGCCTGTTGTCGGGCGCGCGCAGCCGAATTCCGACCCAGCGCATCGCGTCGTTTCTCGCCGAGCCAGTTGCCGGCGGCCAAGCTCGAGGTCGTCGAAGGCGCAAACCATCTGCTGCCGGTGACGCATCCCGAGCTGCTGCGGCGCTCTTCTGCTGCGGGAATTGGCGGAGTGACTTCCAGCGCGTTCGCGGCTATGACTGGCGCTAGTGGTCCGATTCCGAAGTTCGTCAGCATTCGCGGCATGCTCAGATACGAACTTCGGAATCTAAGGACCACTAGCAACTCTATGATTCTAGTGCCCCTTTTGAACCCGAAGTTCGCGATTGCATTTGCCGCACGGTGTGCGCGAACTTCGGGTTCGGGGCACTAGCCGCGAGCGCCAGAGGATGCGCGCATGTCCATCGCCGTCGAGATCGCCGCTTCCGAATCGGCCGACGTTAGCGGGATCGTCCGCCACGACTGGACGCGCGACGAGGTGCGGGCGCTGTTCGCGCTTCCGTTCCCGGAGCTGATCTTTCGCGCCCAGAGCGTGCACCGCCGCCACTTCGATCCGACCGAGGTGCAGATCTCGACGCTCATTTCGATCAAGACCGGCGGCTGCCCGGAAGACTGCGCCTATTGTCCGCAGAGCGCGCACTACGACACCGGCGTCACGGCGGACAAGCTGATGCCGGTCGACGCCGTCATCGCCGAGGCGCGGGCGGCGAAGGCGGCGGGCGCGAGCCGCTTCTGCATGGGGGCGGCGTGGCGCGAGCCCAAGGACCGCGACCTCGACAAGACCTGCGAGATGGTCGCAGGGCGTCAAGGCGATCGGGCTCGAGACCTGCGCCACGCTCGGCATGCTCACGCCTGATCAGGCGCGGCGCCTCAAGGCCGCCGGTCTCGACTACTACAACCACAATCTCGATACCTCGCCGGAATATTACGGCGAGATCATCACCACGCGCACCTACCAGGACCGTCTCGATACGCTGAACCACGTGCGCGACGCCGGCATCCACGTCTGCTGCGGCGGCATCGTCGGAATGGGGGAGAGCGCGGAGGATCGCGTCGGCATGATCGCGACGCTCGCGAGCCTTCCCGCCCATCCCGAAAGCGTGCCGATCAACATGCTGGTCAGGGTCGCGGGCACGCCGCTCGCCGCGCGCGAGGCGATCGATCCGATCGATTTCGTGCGCACGATCGCCGTCGCCCGCATCACCATGCCGAAATCGGTGGTGCGCCTGTCCGCCGGCCGCGAGGGCATGGGCGAGGAGATGCAGGCGCTGTGCTTCCTCGCCGGCGCCAACTCGATCTTCTACGGACCCAAGCTCCTCACCACGCCCAATCCCGAGCGCGACCGCGACCTGCGCTTGATGGACAAGCTCGGGCTGGTGCCGATGGGCTAGAGTACGCCGCGATGGACGTCAGCGCGATCTCGGCTGGTCGCAACCCTCCCAAGGACATCCACGTCGTCGTCGAAATTCCGCTCGGCGGCGCGCCGGTGAAGTACGAGCTCGACAAGAGGTCGGGCGCGCTCATGGTCGACCGCTTCCTGCATACGGCCATGTTCTATCCGGGCAACTACGGCTTCATCCCGCAGACATTGTCGGCCGACGGCGATCCCTGCGACGTGCTGGTGGTCAGCGGAGTGCAGGTGGTGCCGGGCGCGATCGTGCGCTGCCGGCCGGTCGGCGCGCTGCTGATGGAAGACGAGGCGGGGCGCGACGAGAAAATCATCGCGGTGCCGGTCGACGCGCTCGCGCCGTTCTATGCCGATATCCGCAGCTACCGCGATCTGCCGCCGATCATGTGCGAGCAGATCGCGCATTTCTTCCGGCACTACAAGGATCTGGAAAAGGGCAAGTGGGTCACGATCGTCAAATGGCTCGACGTGAAGGGCGCGGAAAAGCTCGTGCTCGAAGCGATCGCGCGGGCGGACAAGGCGCGCAAGCGAGGGGCAGGGACCCGTGGGCGCGCACGCGGCGAATCGCCGGTCGAGCGCAAGCGCGGCAGAAGGAAGAACCGCGAATCCGCATGATCGGCTCAGTTGTATAGGTCCAAGCGCTAGGCGCCGCCGGGCGCCGGCTTGCCGTATTGCAGCACCTGCACCTTTTCCAAGGTCACCAGCCCGCTCGTGATCATGCCGTCGAGCACCGGCAGGAAGGCGTCGATCTTGTCCTGCGCGTCAACGATCTCGATCACGATCGGCAGGTCCTGCGACAGGCGGAGGATCTTGGTGGTGTGGAGATGGCTCGAATGGCCGAAGCCCATCGGGCCGCGCAGGACCGTGGCGCCGGCCAGGTGCAGCTCGCGGGCCTTGAGCAGGACCGCCTCGTACAGCGGCAGGCGCCCCGCCTTGGCGTCTTCGCCGATGAAGATGCGGAGCAGAACGGCGTCGCGCGGAACCTGCATCGATCACACCCATCGCATCGTGTTGAGGCTGAAGGCGGCGATATGGCCGAGCCAGACCGCAAAGAGGCAGAGTACCACCGAACCGCCGATATTGAAGGAGGCCTGCAGCCATTCGCCGTCGCTCATGAGATTGAGCGTCTGCAGGCTGAACGAGGAGAACGTGGTGTAGCCGCCGCACAGGCCGATCATCACGAACTGCCGCGCCGTCGTGCCGACGAAGATGCGGCCGTCGGGCCCGGTCAGCGTGGCGAAAAAGCCGACGATGAACGAGCCGGCCACGTTGACGATCAGCGTGCCCCAGGGAAACGTCTCCCCGATCAAGCGCGCCGCCACGCCCGAGCACCAGTAGCGCGCCACGCCGCCGAGCGCGCTACCGATCGCAATCCAGAAATAAAGTCCCATGTCACCTCCACCTCGCATTGTCATGGCGGTTACGGGTCCAGGACCCGGCCGACAACAAAAAAACCCGCCTTGCGGCAGGTCCACGAACGGACGCCTACCGCGGCGATCGCGGTAGGAGTCATCAGCCGTTGCGGGCGGTTTCGGGGGACTCCATCCCCATCCGCTGCAACGCTAGCGGGGGGCAGCTTTTCCGTCAATGCATCGCCGCCGTCGCGCGCGGCATCAGCGCGCCGCGGTGGCGGATGACTTGCCCGGCGAGGTGGTGCGCGGCGGCGGCCGCTTCGGCCGGTCCCTTGCCGGACAGGCGCGCGGCGATATAGCCGGCGTTGAAGCTGTCGCCCGCGGCCGTGGTGTCGACCGGCACCACCACCTCCGGCACCGGCACGAATTCGCTGCGCCCACCGGACGCCACCAGCGCGCTGTTCGGCCCGTTCTTCACCACGATCTCGGCGATGCCGAAGGCCTGCAGTCGTTCGACGGTCGCCTCCGGGCTCGGGTCTCCCCACAGCACGGCCTCGTCGTCGTAGGTCGGCAGCGCCATGTCGACGCGCTTCAACGCTTGCATGAATACGGTCCGTGTCCGCGATAAATCTCCATGCCAGCCACGCGGGCGAAAGTTTCCGTCGAAGGCGACCTTCACCCCCTGCTGCCGCGCCATCTCGATCAGGGTGAGAAAACGGCCCAGGCCGATGTTGGAATAGAGCGAAAGCGTGATGCCGGAAAAATAGACGAGTTTGGCCTTGGCAAGACCTTCAGCCACGCGCCCCCAGTCCGGCAGTTCGAACAGCTCGCGCGCGGGCGCTTCGCCGCGCCAATCGTAGCGGTGCCGCACGCCGGTTTGGTCGGTGTCGACCAGGGTAAGGCCGGGGAGTCGGCCGTGCAGCCGCAACACCAGGTCGTTGGCGATGCCCTCCGCCGCGGCCAGCGCGAGGATCGTCTCGGAAAAGGGATCATCGCCGAGCGCGGTCGCGAACGCAGCGTCGATCCCCGCGCGCGCGAGATAGACCGCGACGTTGAAGGTATCGCCGGCGCAACCGATGCCAAAGCGGCCGTCGCCGCCGCGGACGAGTTCGACCATCGCCTCCCCGACCGAGACGGCGCGGGGTCTTTGCTCGCTCATGGTGTCGTCCTTCGTCGGAGCGCCGCGGGCGTCAGCCGCAAAGCATGACCGGCCGCGGCGGCTCTGGCAATCAGGCGCTCGCGGCGGGTCACGCCCGCCGCTGACGCTTGCGGGGTCAAATCAAGCCAACGGACGTTGGATCACTTCGCCGGCGGCAGCGCTGCCCGAATTTGGTCATTACTCATCACCGATGCGATCTTGCCGTTCATATAGCGCAGAGAAATCTCGTGATGCTCCTGGTCGTACGAATCGACGCAGTCCGCAGCCACAATGACCTCCCAGTCCCGCTGATAGGCATCGATGGCGGTCATGCGGACACAGGCATGGCTGTTGAGTCCGTCCCTTGGATCGTGATCCGTATCCCCTTGGCTCTCATTTCAGGAAACGCATCGCGCAGGTCCGGCTGGAACTCCTGGCGGACCCAAACGACCGGTCGGTTGCGGTCTCGCAAGATGCCAACGAGCGCGTTGGTTGAATCGACCAGCCTTTGTTTCGCGGCGGGCGCCCAGGTTTGCAGAAAGTCATTAAGCATGTCGATGACGATGAGGGCCGGCGCTTTCATGGCGCAAGTTTACCTGATCGATCCATCGGCCACCCGGCGGATTGGCGCTGGACATCGAGTAATGTTATATTATAACAAATACGTTGATGTCTCGCGATCCGGCTCGCGAAGGGTTGCCATGCCCACCCAGGTCCATCCGCACCACCACCATCATCCCGGTCGGGGACATCCGCCGGCGTCGATCTCGCCGTCGATCCTGCGCATGTCGGCGCTGGAGCGGCTGGCGATTGCCGCGGCCTTGATCGCGCTGCTCTGGGGCGCCGTGCTGTGGGCGATGACGGGGTAGCGTGATGGCGGCGGCGCTGCAATTCCGCAATCTCACGCTCGGCTACGACCGGCATCCGGCCGTGCATCATCTCGACGGCGCGGTCGAGACCGGCGCGCTGGTCGCGGTGGTCGGTCCCAACGGGGCGGGCAAGTCGACGCTGTTCAAGGGCATCGTCGGCCTGCTCAAGCCGCTGGCGGGCCGCATCGAGCGCGACGACGTCAGCCCCCAGAACATCGCCTATCTGCCGCAGGCCGCCGAGATCGACCGCACGTTCCCGATCAACGTCTACGACATGGTGGCGATGGGGCTGTGGCGCCGCACCGGCCTGTTCGGCGGCATCGACCGCAAGGCCAGGGCCGCGATCGAGCAGGCGATGGCCGCCGTCGGTCTCACCGGCTTCGAGGATCGCGCCATCGCCACGCTCTCGGGCGGCCAGATGCAGCGCATGCTGTTCGCGCGGCTGCTGCTGCAGGACGCCCGCGTGATCGTGCTGGACGAGCCATTCAACGCCGTCGATACCAAGACCTCGGCCGACCTGTTCGATCTGGTGGAACGCTGGCACGGCGAAAAGCGCACGGTGCTCACCGCCATGCACGACATCGATTTCGTGCGGTCGCACTTCCCGGAGACGCTGCTGCTCGCGCGCACCCCGGTGGCGTGGGGCCGCACGCCGGCGGTGCTGACGCCGGAAAACCTGCTCACCGCACGGCGCATGTGCGAAGCCTTCGACGAGCAGGCGGCGGAGTGCGTGGAGGACCAAACCCCGTCATTGCGACCGAGCGACGACGACGCGAGCGCCGGAATCCATAATCCCGGTCCGTGAATATGGATTCCCACCACACTTAAGAAGTCGACAGCGGAACAGAGGGCAAAACGTATCGTGTCCATGCTCTACGATCTGTTCGTCGCTCCGTTCAGCGAATTCGAGTTCATGCGCCGGGCGCTGGCCGGCGCATTGGCGCTGGCGCTCGGCGCCGGCCCGATCGGCGTGTTTCTGATGCTGCGCCGCATGTCGCTGGTCGGCGACGCCATGGCGCATGCCATCCTGCCGGGCGCCGCGGTCGGATTTCTGCTCTCGGGGCTGAGCCTGTTCGCCATGACCGCGGGCGGATTGATCGCTGGCTTCGTCGTGGCCTTGCTCACGGGATTGGTGTCGCGCACGACCGAGCTCAAGGAGGACGCGGCGCTCGCGACCTTCTATCTGCTTTCGCTCGCGCTCGGCGTCACCATCGTCTCGCTCAAAGGCACCAACATCGATCTGCTGCACGTGCTGTTCGGCAACGTGCTCGCACTCGACGATCAGACGCTATTGCTGATCGCCGCCAACGCCACCATCACCTTGCTCGTGCTGGCCATGATCTACCGGCCGCTGGTCGTCGAATGCGTCGACCCCGGCTTCATGCGCTCGGTCAGCCGGGCCGGCGGACCGGCGCACCTCGCGTTCCTCGTGCTCGTGGTCGTCAACCTGGTGAGCGGCTTCCACGCGCTCGGCACCCTGCTCGCGGTGGGCATCATGATGCTGCCGGCGGCGATCGGGCGGTTCTGGGCGCGCGACGTCACGCTGATGATCGCGATCGCGACGGCGAGCGGCGCGCTGGCGGGCTACGCCGGCTTGCTGCTGTCGTTCCACAGCGGCGTCGCCTCCGGCCCCGCGATCATTCTGGTGGCCGGCGCGCTCTACGTGGCGTCGCTGTTGTTCGGCCGGGTCGGCGGCCTGGTGCGCCAGCTCTTTCCCGGCCGCCATCTCGAAGCATGAGCGCGCAGCCGACAGCCCGCCGGAGAACGCCATGTTGACGAGACGGCAGGCGCTCGCGGCGGTCGGGACCCTCGCGCTGGTCCTTTCGGCCGCCGCGCCCGCGCGCGCGCAGGAGACGCCCAAGGACAAGCTCAAGGTCCTCGCCAGCTTCTCCATCCTCGGCGATTTCGTGAACAATGTCGGCGGCGACCGGGTCGAGGTCGCGACCCTCGTCGGTCCCAACGGCAATGCCCATGTCTATGCGCCGTCGCCGGCCGATGCCAAGAAGGTGGCCGACGCCAAGCTCGTGTTCGTGAACGGCCTTGGTTTCGAGGGCTGGCTCGAGCGCCTGGTCAAGGCCGCCGGCGGCAAGGCGCGGATCGTGGTCGCGACCAAGGGCATCGCGCCGCGCGAGCGCGCGGGCGATCACGGCCACGCCGATCCGCATGCCTGGCAGTCGGTCGCCAACGCGAAAATCTACGTCGGCAATATCCGCGACGCGCTGGTCGCGGCCGATCCCGCCGGCAAGGCCGCCTACGAGGCCAACGCGGCCGCTTATCTCGCCAAGCTCGACGCGCTGGAGCGGGAGGTGCGGGACGTGATCGCCCGGATGCCCGCCGACCGCAGGAAAGTCATCACCAGCCACGATGCCTTCGGCTATTTCGAAGCCGCTTACGGCGTCGCCTTCATCGCGCCGCAGGGGGTCTCGACCGAGGCCGAGGCATCGGCCAAGGACGTCGCCGCCATCATCGCGCAGATCAAGAAGCAGAAGGTTCCCGCGGTCTTCCTCGAGAACGTCACCGACCCGCGCCTGGTCGAGCAGATCGCGCGCGAGACCGGCGCCAAGGTCGGCGGCGTGCTCTATTCCGACGCGCTCACCGGCGCCCAGGGCGACGCCGCCACCTATATCGACCTGATCCGCCACAATGTGCGGCAGCTCGCGGCGGCGCTGGCGAGCTAGGACAGGCTCGTCATTGCTGTGCAGCGAACCGCGCTGGTCCGCGCTGCGCATTTATCGTCGGGGCGACCTCTTTGGTCTCGCTCGATCCAGCGGCTCGACGACACGGCAGCCAGCGGCCAAGCGGCCAAACGGTGAGGCCATCCCCTCACTTGCTTGCACCTCTGGCGCGCAGGAGCTCCGCGATCGCGTCCTGGCCGCAGAACTCCGCCCATCCCAGCACCGTCGCGCTGTACTTGTCGTCGCGGATATCCGGATCGGCGCCGGCGTCGAGCAGCAGACGGGCGATGTCGATCGCCCCGCTCTCGGCGGTCATGTGCAGGGCCGTTGAATTGCAGTCCCACATGACGCGCTTGGCATTAACGTCGACGCCGTGCTCGATCAGCCACCGTACCGATTCCGCGTTCTTCTTGCCCACCGCGAGGTGCAGTGCGACCGTATCGCGCCCATCGGGACCGATGCGCGATGGGTCGTCGCCCAGCATCGCCTCGGCGCGGTCGTAGCGCTTGAGGGTCACCGCGGCGGTGAAATCGAGCTGCGCGCCGGCCGCAAGCAACATCGAGACGAGGCTCAAGTCGGCATTCTCCTGAGCGGCGGTGGTCAGCGGCGTCGCGCCGGTCGCGTCGGTCGCGTTCACATCGGCGCCTAGATCGATCAGGAGCCTTGCGATCTTCGCCCGATTCTTCGCCGCGGCGTGGTGGAGCGGCGTGCGATGGTGCTCGTTGCGGCTCATGCGCGCGGCGAGCAGAGCGGGGTCGCCGGTCACGACGCTGCGCACGTCCTCGGCGCGATCGAGCGCGATCGCGGACCACAGATCGAGCTTGGCTCCGTTGCCGAGCAGGTACCGCGCCACGTCCGCGCGCAGGCGCGACAACGAGGTTGCCCAGCCGAGCACGCCGAGCTGGTGGTCATCGCCCGCGCCGACGACGTCGGAGCCGGCTTCGACCAGCATGCTGACGATCTCGAGGTCGGCGGCTTCGGCGGCGAAGTGAAGAGGATAGGCGTTGTCGCCGTAGTCGCGAATGCGAACGTCGGCGCCGCGCTCCAGCAGCAGGCGCACGCACGCGCTCCGGTTTCTCCAAGCGGCCTTGTGCAGCGCCGTCTGCTTCTGGAAGTTGCCGCCGCGGGCGTTGATCAAATCGGGACGGGCGTCGAGCAGCGCAGCGAGTTCGTCGGCGCGACCCTGCTCAGCGGCGTCGAGCATGGCGTTGATCGCTTGCCGCTCCTCCGCAGGGCGCGTATCGCGCTCCTGGAATTGGCGGGCGATCAGCTCGATCGCGACCTGCCCGTCGGCCTTGGCGATCTGGTGAATGGTCCGGCCATCGTCGTCGGTCGCGCCGGGATTGAAGCCGGCCTCCAGCGCGCGGCGGACTGTCTCGACCTCGCCTGCGCGCGTGGCCGCGAACACCCGTTTGCGGTTCGGATGCGCGGCGTCGATGTTCTCGACATAGGCCTTGAGCTGCCGCCAGCCCGCGAAGCCGTAGTCGCGCGCGAGCGCGAATTGGGCGTCGGCGAGCTTGGCCTGCGGGCTCTGCCGGCGCAGCGCGTTGAGGCGCTGCTTGGCCTCGTTCTTGAGGTGCTCGAGGCTCGGTCGCGCGGGCAGCGTGCGGGCGCGACGCGCGGATGGGCTCGGATCATGGGTCATGGAAACCTTCCTTCCGTAAGCGCCCGGCGTCCGCGTCACCTCGGGCAGGAAGTCAGGTCATGTTCGATGGTAGCAGGTCGGTGGGCTGCGCCCTTTACGCGGACCGTCGGCCGCCGCTGCGGCCGCACGCACCATAGCCAAACGGCCGGCCGCCGTGCAAGCCCGCCCGCCAGTCGTTTGCGCGTCCGCTCGGCTCGGGCCGCTACGGCTTCGACGGCGCGTAGCCCTTGGGGGCCTCGTGCATGACCGCAAGCATATGGCCGTCGGGGTCGGTGAAGAATGCCATCCAGAGGTCGTGGTCATCCATCTTCGCGATCAAGTGCGGCGGGTGCTGGAAAGCGATGCCGCGTCTGGTCAGCTCGGCGACGGTGAGCGCGATGTCCGCACACCGAAAGTAGATGCAGCCCTGCGGGTTGAACGCTTCCCGCGATTTTTCCAGCAGCAGGCGAACCCCGGCGCAATCGAAAAATGTCAGGTCGCCGAAGCGAAAGAGCTTCGGCAGGCCGAGCACATCCTTGTAGAACGCCTCGGAACGCTCCACGTCGCTGACCGGCAGCGCGATCTGCCCGATATGGGTGAGATTGAGCAGCATGACCATTCTCCGCTCGAGGCCGCGAGCCCGACCTTTCGGCGATCCCAGCTGGCGCGCAGACGATAGCATCCGCCACCGGATGCATATATACGGTGGCCAAACGGAGTTCAGTAATGTCCGACAAGGTCCCCGTCACCGTGCTGACCGGCTATCTCGGCGCCGGCAAGACCACGCTGCTCAACCGCATCCTGTCTGAGCCGCACGGGCAAAAGTACGCCGTCATCGTCAACGAATTCGGCGAGATCGGCATCGACAACGAGCTCGTCGTGGGCGCCGACGAGGAGGTGTTCGAGATGAACAACGGCTGCATCTGCTGCACCGTGCGCGGCGACCTCGTGCGCATCATCGATGGGCTGATGCGGCGCAAGGGCAAGTTCGACGCCATCATCGTGGAGACCACGGGGCTCGCCGACCCGGCGCCGGTGGCGCAGACCTTCTTCATGGACGAGAACATCGGCCGCAAGGCCAAGCTCGACGCCGTGGTGGCGGTCGCCGACGCCAAGTGGCTGCAGGCGCGGCTCAAGGACGCCCCGGAGGCGAAGAACCAGATCGCATTCGCCGATGTCATCCTCGTCAACAAGACCGATCTGGTGACGTCCGACGAGCTGGGCGAGATCGAGGCGCGCATCCGCGGCATCAATCCCTATGCCAAGGTGCACCGCACCGAGCGTTGCAGCATTCCGCTGCCGGAAGTTCTCGGCCGCAACGCCTTCGACCTCGACCGCATCCTGGAGATCGAGCCGGAATTCCTGGACGGTTCGGGCGGTGGCGACGGTCATCATCACCACGATCACGATCATCATCACGATCATGGTCACGACCATGGCCATCATCACCATGGCGGCGGCTTGAAGCACTACCACGACGAAGAGATGCAGTCGGTGTCGCTCAAGACCGACAAGCCGCTCGACCCGGACAAGTTCTTTCCCTGGATA
>CAVQIP010000057.1:0-20437 GCA_963712565.1 uncultured Alphaproteobacteria bacterium
GTCTTGCCAAGCGGTAAGCGCCACTACCGTCTAACGCTCGCCGACGCTCTTAGCGCTCACGCCAGAGCCCTTCAAACCGGCGGGCGCGCCGGCATTCCCAATCTTCACTTGGTGGAGTCGGCGATCGAACGTCCGTACAGCGGCTACTATCGCGGGATTGCGAGGAAAGCGGCAGCGCTCGTGCAGTCCATGGCGGGAAACCATGGATTTGCCGACGGAAACAAGCGGACGACCATCATTCTCACTCACTTGTTGCTTTCGAAGAGCAACTATCGATTGCGCCCGCTTCAAACCGATGGTCCGCCCGACGTTGCAATGGAGGAACTAGTCTTGGCCGTTGTCCGCCACGAGCTGGCGTTTGAGCGGATTGTCGATTGGTTCAAGGACCGTCTCCGTCGCCTTTGACGGCCCTCGTGACGCTGCCGGCAGATGGCGGCGCGCTAGAGCTTCTTGATGCCGGCCTGCTCGATGATGTCGCTGAACATCGGCACCTCCTTGGCGATGCGCGCCATGTGGCCCTTGCCGTCCTTGGCGGTCACCTCGAAGCCGGCCTCGGTCAGCTTCTCGCGCATCTCGGGCTTGGCGAGGATGTCGAGCGCGACCTTTTCGAGCTTGGCGACGATCTCGGGCGGCATCTTCGCCGGCGCCATCAGCGCGCTATAGGTGTCGAACACGAAGTCCTTGTAGCCCGCCTCCACCATGGTCGGAACGTCGGGCAGGTCGTGCCAGCGCGTCGCGCCGGTGACTGCGCCAGCGCCCTTGATGGTGCCGGCCTTGATGTGCGGGATGCGCGGGCGCGAGCGTGCCGGAGCGAGAGCTGCACCGTGCCGGTGAGCAGCGCCTTGAGCGCGTCGCCGCCGCCGGCGAACACCACGGTCGCCATCTTCTGCAAGCCCTTCGCGCAGCTTGAGCACCTCGGCCTGCAGCTGCGGCGTGGTGCCGATCGGCGGGGTCGAGACGTTGAACTTGTCGGGATTGGCCTTCGCCAGCGCGACGAACTCCTTCATCGTCTTGACGCCGAGGTCGGCCTTGACCGCGAACACGTGCGGCGAGACCGCCGAGCTCGCAGATCGCCACGAAATCCTTGAACGGATCGTAGGGCAGCGTGTTGTAGAGGCCGGGATTGACCACGATAGGCGCTGGTGGTGAGCAGGATGGTGTAGCCGTCCGGCTCGGCGCGCGCGGCATAGCCCATGCCGATGTTGCCGCCGGCGCCGCCCTTGTTCTCCACGAACACCGAGCCGCCCATGCACCTGCTGCATCGCCGCCGCCATGATGCGGGCGATGATGTCGGAGGGGCCGCCCGGCGTGTTGGCCACGACGATCTTGATCGGGCGGTCGGGATAGGCGGCGAGCGCCGAGCCGATCCGCAGGAACGCGGAGCCGCAAGCCGGCGCCGCGAGCGCCGCCTTGAGCACCCGGCGCCGCGAAGGCGACGCGTCGACGTTTGCTGAACGCTTCATCCGTGTCCTCCCGGCAAAGGCGTCATTCTTTCGAGCACCACGGTCGTTGCGCGTGATGCTAGGAACTTGCGGCTATCGCCGCAACGGGCATCGGCCCGCTGCGCGGCTGCTGCGTTGCGACTATCTGCCGCCCGCCGGCGGTGCGGTGACTTATCAGTCTCCAGCGGAGTTCGAAGCCACTCTGCCGCGGCTCGGCTGTTATCCACAGGCCGGGCTCTAGTTTCGTGTCTCAGGCAAAGGGTGCAGTCCAACCGCCCGTTTCCTGTAATTAACAGGGAAAATACAGGCACCCGGCGCGGTCGAGCCGCCAAATCCGGGCACATCCGCGATCGTCCCGGCAAAATAACAGGGAAAGAACAGGACAATCCGCGGGTCTGTCCCGGCGTGGAGGACACATGCATCGCTCTCGGAGTGGCGTGCGCACGCGCCGCGACCGCCGGCGGAACGGCAGCGCCATCCCCAGCGCTCGGCTTCCATGCGCAATTTTGGATGATGTATTTGGATAGGTGATTCGGCGTAACGCGCGCAAGGGCTGTTGTCGATCGCGACTAAGTCCGCCGCTTGCCGCCCATCCGCGCCCTCGGCTCGCTCGCCTCGAGCTGCGGCGCCAGCCGCTGCGCCTCCGCCACCAGCGCCGCGGTGAGCGGCGTCATCGGCTCGCGCGCCGGCACGACCAGGCCGATGGTGTGCACGGCCTCCGGCTCGACGATCGGGAATGGCGCGGATCGTGTCGGTCAGCCCGAGCGTTTCGGCGAGCTTCGCCGGCATCACGCTCGCCCAGCGGCCGGTGCGCACATGCGCGAACAGCACGATCATCGAATTGGATTCGAGCGTCGGCTGCGGCGCGCTGCCGGCGCTCGCGCAAGCAGCTCGTCGATGATGCGCCGGTTCTGCATGTCGGGCGTGAGCAGGCAGAGCGGCACCTGCGCCACCTCCGCCCAGGTCACGCGTCTCGCGGTTGCCGAGCGGCGCATCGGCGGAGGTCAGCAGCCGATAGCGCTCGCGATAGAGCGGCACCGCGTTGACGCGGCCGAGCGGCTCGTTGTCGAGATAGGTCACGCCGGCGTCGATCTCGAGATTTTCGAGCAGCGTCAGCACCTCGATCGAGGTGCGCGACAGGATGGTGAAGCTGCACGTTGGGATGGCGCGTGCGGAACGGCGTGGTGAGGCTCGCCACCATCGCCAGCGTGGTCGGGATCGCGGCGATGCGCAGCCGGCCGGTGAGGCCGTGGCGCAGCGCGTTGATCTCCTGCCGCATGGCGCGGGCGTCGCCGACGATGCGGCGCGCCCAGTCGAGCACGCGCTCGCCCTCCGGGGTGAAGCCGCGGAAGCGCGAGCCGCGGTTGACCAGCAGCACGCCGATCGTCTCCTCGAGCTGCTTGATGCCGGCCGACAGCGTCGGCTGGGTCACGCCGCAGGCTTCGGCGGCGCGGCCGAAATGCCGCTCGCGCGCCAGCGCCAGGAGAAATTCGAGCTTGTCGATCAATGCGATGATCCATATCTAGTGAGGACTGCCAGGATCGCAAACTCGATAGAAAATTTCAATCGATCGATGGCAATTGGGGGCTTGTTTTTGATCGACGACTTCCGTCTTTCTGGGTTGCAAGAAGGATTCCAAGCCCATGGACGCGCGCACCGACCAACAAAGCTCCGGTTCGGGACGGCGCAACCGCCCCGCAAGACGCCGAAGGGCCGCCAGGTCGACCCGCGGGCGCTCGAGGAGGTGCGCGCGCTGCTGGGCGAGCGCGAGCGCCGGCGCGATCTCCTGATCGAGCACCTGCACCTGATCCAGGACCACTACGGGC
The DNA here is from genome assembly GCA_963712565.1 of uncultured Alphaproteobacteria bacterium. Lineage (GTDB taxonomy): Bacteria > Pseudomonadota > Alphaproteobacteria > Rhizobiales > Xanthobacteraceae > VAZQ01. The sequence goes on from CAVQIP010000057.1 coordinate 3,269, forward strand.
ATCTCTCCGCCGCGCATCTCGCCGCGCTGGCGCAGGAGATGAAGCTCGCGCTGACCGAGGTCTACGAGGTCGCGACCTTCTACGCCCATTTCGACGTGGTGAAGGAGGGCGAGACGCCGCCGCCGGCGGTCACCGTGCGGGTCTGCGACTCGCTCTCCTGCGCCATGGCGGGCGCCGAGCATCTCCTGCGCGAGCCTGCCGAGCAAGCTCGGCCGCGACGTGCGCGTCGTGCGCGCGCCCTGCATGGGCGCCTGCGACCGCGCGCCGGTCTGCGCCGTCGGCCACGTCGCAGGTGATGCAGGCGACGCGCGGAGCAGCGTCGCCGCGGCGGTCGGCGCACGGCACCCATGCGCATCCCTATCGCCACGCCGACGGACTTTCGACGCCTATCGTGCGCGACGGCGGCTACGCGCTGCTCAAGGCCTGCCTCGCCGGCGCGCGCACGCGCGACGACATCATCAAGGCGGTGAGCGACGCCGGTCTGCGCGGCCTCGGCGGCGCCGGCTTTCCGACCGGGCGCAAATGGACGCTGGTGCGCGCGGAGCCGGCGCCGCGCCTGATGGCGGTCAATGCCGACGAGGGCGAGCCCGGCACCTTCAAGGACCGCTACTATCTCGAACGCGATCCGCACCGCTTCATCGAAGGCATGCTGATCGCCGCCTGGGTGGTCGAGGCGCGCGACATCTACCTCTACATCCGCGACGAGTATCCCGAGATGCGGCTGATGCTCGCCGACGAGATCGCCAAGGTCGAGCGAGGCCGGCCTCGCCCCGCACGCCACGCATTCATCTGCGCCGCGGCGCCGGCGCCTATATCTGCGGCGAAGAATCGGCGATGATCGAATCGATCGAGGGCAAGCGCGGCCTGCCGCGCCACCGCCCGCCTTACGTGGCGCAGGTCGGCCTGTTCGGCCGGCCGACGCTCGAGCAGAACGTCGAGACGCTGTTCTGGGTGCGCGACATCGTCGAGAAGGGCGCCGGCTGGTTCACCTCGCACGGCCGCCACGAGCGCAAGGGGCTGCGCAGCTTCTCGGTCTCGGGCCGCGTCAAGAAGCCCGGGCGTGAAGCTCGCGCCCGCCGGCATCACCGCGCGCGAGCTGATCGAGGAATATCTGCGGCGGCATGGCGGACGGCCACACGCTTCAAGGCCTATCTGCCGGGCGGCGCCTCGGGCGGCATCCTGCCCGCCTCGATGGCCGACCTGCCGCTCGATTTCGGCACGCTCGAGCAGCACGGCTGCTTCGTCGGGTCGCACGCGGTTGTCATCCTGTCCGACAAGGACGACATGAAGGCGGTGGCGCTCAACCTGATGCGCTTCTTCGAGGACGAGAGCTGCGGCCAGTGCACGCCGTGCCGCGTCGGCACCGAGAAGGCGGTCAAGCTGATGGCGAACCGGCCCTGGGACGAGGCGTTGCTGACCGAGCTGTCCGACGCCATGCGCGACGCCTCGATCTGCGGCCTCGGCCAGGCGGCGCCCAATCCGCTGCTCAGCGTGCTGAAGTATTTTCCCGAGGAGCTGACAAAGCCGCTCGGGAGTTGGTGAACGTGGATACGACTGTCGTCCCCGCGAGGCGGGACCCATAACCCGGCTTGAATGGGCGTCGCGGCTGCGTCCGCCGCGAAGCAAGGCGATGGTGACCGCCTCGCGAGTGACACTCAATACCTTGACGTCGAAGACCGGCAGCGGCCGCTCGGATTACGATGCCGCGCTCGCAAGTGTCGCCGCGGAGCGGACCATGACCCGGCGATAGGCCGACTCGCACTGCGCATGCAGCCGGACGACAGCACAGATGACCAGACGCAACGCATGCATCAAGCTTCACGCTCGACGGCCAGGAGGTCGAGGGCCGCGCCGGCGAGACGATCTTCCGCGCCGCGCGCCGCTACGGCATCAAGCTGCCGCATCTGTGCTACTCGCCCAAGCCCGGCTATCGCCCCGACGGCAATTGCCGCGTCTGCATGGTGGAGATCGAGGGCGAGCGCGTGCTCGCCGCGAGCTGCATCCGCACGCCCACGCCGGGCATGAAGGTGAAGACCCAGACCGACCGCGCCAAGACCGCGCGCCGCATGGTGGTCGAGCTGCTGCTCACCGACCAGCCGCCGACGGACGTCGCGCACGATCCGGAGTCGGAGTTCTGGAAGACCGCCGATCGCGCCAGAAGGTCGCGACGAGCCGCTTTCCGCGCCGCGCGGCGCCCGCGCCCGACCGCAGCCATCCGGCGATGGCGGTCAATCTCGACGCCTGCATCCAGTGCAATCTGTGCGTCCGCGCCTGCCGCGAGGTGCAGGTCAACGACGTGATCGGCATGGCCGGCCGCGGCTATCACCGAGAAGATCGTGTTCGACTTCGACGACCCGATGGGCGCCTCGACCTGCGTCGCCTGCGGCGAATGCGTGCAGGCCTGCCCGACCGGCGCGCTGATGCCGTCGACGCTGGTCGACGAGGCCAACGTGCGCACCGAGTTCCCCGACCGCGCGGTCGACAGCGTGTGCCCCTATTGCGGCGTCGGCTGCCAGCTCACCTACCACATCAAGGACGACAAGCTCCTCTACGTCACCGGCAGGAACGGCCCGGCGAACGAGAACCGGCTGTGCGTCAAGGGCCGCTTCGGCTTCGACTACGTGCACCATCCGCATCGCCTGACGCAGCCGCTGATCCGCAAGGACGGCGTGCGCAAGCACGCCGACGACACGGTCGATCCGGCCAATCCCGTGGACGCATTTCCGCACGGCGACCTGGGAGGAGGCGCTCGACCGCGCCGCTGCGGGCCTCAAGAGCATCCGCGATCGCGACGGCTCCAAGGCGCTCGCCGGCTTCGGCTCGGCCAAGGGCTCGAACGAGGAGGCCTATCTGTTCCAGAAGCTGGTGCGCACCGGCTTCGGCACCAACAACGTCGATCACTGCACGCGGCTCTGCCACGCCTCCTCGGTCGCGGCGCTGATGGAGACGATCGGCTCGGCCGCGGTCACGGCGACCTTCAACGAGTGCAAGAATTCCGACGTCATCATCGTGATCGGCGCCAACCCGACCGAGAACCATCCGGTCGCCGCCACCTTCTTCAAGCAGGCGGCCAAGCGCGGCGCCGAGCTCATCGTCATGGATCCGCGCGGCCAGGCGCTCAAGCGCCACGCCACCCACATGCTGCAGTTCAAGACCGGCACCGACGTGGCGATGCTCAACGGCATCCTCAACACGATCGTCACCGAAGGGCTCTACGACCGGCAGTACGTCGAGGCGCAGACCTCGAGGGCTTCAGGGCCTTCGCCGAGCACATCAAGGACTTCACGCCGGAGGAGATGGCGCCGATCTGCGGCATCGAGGCCGACACGCTGCGCACGGTGGCGCGCACCTATGCGCGCGCGAAGTCGGCGATCATCTTCTGGGGCATGGGCGTCTCGCAGCACGTCCACGGCACCGACAATGCGCGCTGCCTGATCGCGCTCGCGCTGATCACCGGCCAGGTCGGCCGGCCCGGCACCGGGCTGCATCCGCTGCGCGGCCAGAACAACGTGCAGGGCGCCTCCGACGCCGGCCTGATCCCGATGTTCTTCCCCGACTACCAGCTCGGTGGAGAACCCCGACATCCGCGCCAACGTCGAGAAGGCCTGGGGCACCAAGCTCGATCCCAAGCGCGGCCTGACCGTGGTCGAGATCATGGACGGCGGTGCACGCCGACGTGATCAAGGGCATGTACATCATGGGCGAGAACCCGGCGATGTCGGACCCCGATCTCAACCACGCGCGCGAGGCGCTCGCGCATCTCGAGCACCTGGTGGTGCAGGACATCTTCCTCACCGAGACCGCGGCCTATGCCGACGTGATCCTGCCGGCCTCGGCCTGGCCGGAGAAGGACGGCACCGTCACCAACACCAACCGCCAGGTGCAGATGGGCCGGCAGGCGCTGCCGCTGCCGGGCGAAGCCAAGCTCGACTGGTGGATCATCCAGGAGATCGCGCGCCGCATCGGGCTTGACTGGAACTACCGGCATCCGAGCGAGATCTACACCGAGATGGCGTCGCTGATGCCCTCGCTCGACAACATCTCCTGGGAGCGCGTCGAGCGCGAGAGCGCCGTCACCTATCCGTCCGACGCGCCCGACCAGCCCGGGCCACGACGTCGTGTTCGGCGACCGGCTTCCCGCACCCAGGCGGGCGCGGCAAGCTGGTGCCGGCGAAGATCATGCCGCCCGACGAGCAGCCCGACGCCGAGTTCCCGTTCGTGCTCACCACCGGCCGCCAGCTCGAGCACTGGCACACCGGCGCGATGACGCGGCGCGCCACCAACCTCGACGCGCTCGAGCCGGGCGCGGTGGCCAACGCTGTCGCGCGGCACCATCGCGAGGCTCGGCATCAAGCCCGGCGACATGATCCGCGTCACCACGCGGCGCGGCGACGGTCGAGCTCACCGCGCGCCAGGACGACGCCATTCCGGACGGCGTCGTGTTCATCCCGTTCGCCTTCGCCGAGGCGGCGGCGAACCTGCTCACCAACCCGGCGCTCGACCCGTTCGGCAAGATCCCCGAATTCAAGTACTGCGCCGCCAAGGTGGAGCCGGTGGAGCGAAGCCGCGCGGGTGGCGGCGGAGTAGCCTTATTAGTTTCCTGGACATGCCGCGATCTCGGTGTGCTCCCTCTCCCCGTTGGGGAGAGGGTCGGGGTGAGGGGGCTCGAAGCCCAACGACAGACCTTAACCCCTCACCCCACCCCTCTCCCTATGGGCGAGGGAGCAGACCGAGCCCGCCTCGAGCACCGGGCGGCAGATGCGTATGACCGCTCCGCGCCGCCCGATCCTGCGCAGCGCCATCCTCGCCGCCGGAACCGGTGCGCCGGTGCTGCTGCTGCACGGCTCCGCCAGCGCCGCGGTCATGTGGGCTCCCGTCATCGATGCGCTGAAACCGAGGTTTCGCGTCGTCGCGCCCGATCTCATCGGCTACGGCCGCACGGATTCCTGGCCCGCCGGTCACGATTTCACGGCCGACGACGAGCTCGCCCTGCTGGAGCCGCTGTTGCCAGCGGGCGTTCCCGTGCACGTGGTCGGCCATTCCTACGGCGGCCTCGTCGCCTTGCATCTCGCGCTCGCCGGCCGCATCGCGCTGCGCTCGCTGACCTTGATCGAGCCGGTGGCGTTCTTTCTGCTGCCCCATGCCGGCGCGCACGACGCCTGGTCGGAGATCAAGGCGGTCGCCGATGCCTACGCGGCCCGGATCGGGGCGGGGGAAACGGAAGCGGCGCTGCGCGGCTTCATCGACTATTGGGCGGGCGCGGGAGCGTGGGACGCGATGGATGAACCGCTGCGCGCGCAGATCCGCCGCAACGCGCCAAAGATCGTGCTCGATTTTCAGCTCGCCTTCGCCGACCCCGGGATAAAGCCGTTGGCCGCGCTGAAATGTCCGGTTCGCCTGTTATCTGGCGGCCGCAGCCGCAGCCCGACCCGGCGCATCGCGTCGTTTCTGGCGCAGCTGTGGCCGGCAGCCCGGCTCGACGTGGTCGCCGACGCGAATCATCTGCTGCCGATGACGCATCCCGACTTCTTGGCAGCTCTTCTGCTGCGGGAATTGGCGGAGTGACTATGCCGCGCATAGCGACTGACCGTCTCACGGTTGACTCAGGTGGGCTGCCTCTCCCATAGGGAGAGGGGTCGGGTGAGGGGTTCAGGCTGAGCGAGAGTCCTGTAACCCCCTCACTCCCACCCTCTCCCCAAATGGGGAGAGGGAGCCGTCCGGGATCGCGGTACTTTTCGGTCTTCGCCCTAACCGTCGCCGAAGGTGCGTCCATGTCCGTCGCCGCCGATATTGCCGCCGACGCATCCGCCGACGCGAGCGGGATCGTCCGCCACGACTGGACGCGCGAACAGGTGCGGGCGCTTTTTGAGCTTCCTTTTCCCGAATTGATCTTTCGCGCCCAGAGCGTGCACCGCCGCCACTTCGACCCGACCGAGGTGCAGATCTCGACGCTCATTTCGATCAAGACCGGCGGCTGCCCGGAAGACTGCGCCTATTGTCCGCAGAGCGCGCATTACGACACCGGCGTCACGGCGGACAAGCTGATGGCGGTCGACGCCGTGCTCGCCGAGGCGCGGGCGGCGAAGGCGGCGGGCGCCAGCCGCTTCTGCATGGGGGCGGCGTGGCGCGAGCCCAAGGATCGCGACCTCGACAAGACCTGCGAAATGGTCGCAGGGGTCAAGGCGATCGGGCTCGAGACCTGCGCCACGCTCGGCATGCTCACGCGCGATCAGGCGCGGCGTCTCAAGGCCGCCGGGCTCGACTACTACAACCACAATCTCGATACCTCGCCGGAATATTACGGCGCCATCATCACCACGCGAACCTACCAGGACCGTCTCGACACGCTCACCCACGTGCGCGATGCCGGCATCCATGTCTGCTGCGGCGGCATCGTCGGAATGGGGGAGAGCGCGGAGGATCGCGTCGGCATGATCGCGACGCTCGCGAGCCTTCCCGCCCATCCCGAAAGCGTGCCGATCAACATGCTGGTCAGGGTCGCGGGCACGCCGCTCGCCGCGCGCGAGGCGATCGATCCGATCGATTTCGTGCGCACAATCGCGGTTGCCCGCATCACCATGCCGAAATCGGTGGTGCGCCTGTCCGCCGGCCGCGAGGGCATGGGCGAGGAGATGCAGGCGCTGTGCTTCCTCGCCGGCGCCAACTCGATCTTCTACGGACCCAAGCTCCTCACCACGCCCAATCCCGAGCGCGACCGCGACCTGCGCTTGATGGACAAGCTCGGGCTGGTGCCGATGAGCTAGAGTGCGCTGCGATGGATGTCAGCGCGATCTCGGCTGGTCGCGACCCTCCCAAGGACATTCACGTCGTCGTCGAAATTCCGCTCGGCGGCGCGCCGGTGAAGTACGAGCTCGACAAGGCGTCGGGCGCGCTCATGGTCGACCGCTTCCTGCATACGGCCATGTTCTATCCCGGCAACTACGGCTTCATCCCGCAGACATTGTCGGCCGACGGCGATCCCTGCGACGTGCTGGTGGTGACGCAAGTGCAAGTGGTGCCGGGCGCGATCGTGCGCTGTCGGCCGGTTGGCGCGCTGCTGATGGAGGACGAGGCTGGACGCGACGAAAAAATCATCGCGGTGCCGGTGGATGCGCTCGCTCCGTTCTATTCGGATATCCGCAGCTACCGCGATCTGCCGCCGATCATGTGCGAGCAGATCGCGCATTTCTTCCAGCACTACAAGGATCTGGAAAAGGGCAAGTGGGTCACGATCGTCAAATGGCTCGACGCGAAAGGCGCGGAAAAGCTCGTGCTCGAGGCGATTGCGCGGGCCGAAAAGGCGGAACCGAAGGAGCACGCCGGCCGCAGTGGTGCACCGGCGCGCGTCCGCGCAACAGCCCGCCGCCCGAAAGCGCGCCGAAAAGAATAATGTGGGCGGCTGTTTGTCGCTGACGCCGACGGTCCGGCGTTCATTTGACCACCAGGACCGGACACGGCGCCAAGTGAACAAGGCGATCGGCCCGGCTGCCGATCATGCGCTCGTGCAGGGCATAGTGTCCCGTGGCGCCGATCACCAACAGATCAGCGCCCAGCTCTTTCGCCACGTCGAGGATCGAAACGACGGGATGCCCGGTGAGCACGTGGGTCTTGAGCTCGACTTTTCGCGCTGCCGCTAGCTTGTGGGCACGTTTCATCACATTGCGAAATCGGCGATCGGCCGCGCCTTTCTCCACTCTGACCTCTTCGATGGTCTCGGGGAACTGGGAAATCTCCTCGACCGAAACCGAGTGCAGTTCGGCCCTGCTCTGATGCGCGAGGTCCAGCGCCACCGAGAGCGCCCTGAACGCCCCTTCGGAGCCGTCATTGGCGTGCAGTATTTTCTTGAACATGAGCGTGGTGCTCTCTTGCTCTACTCCGCCGCGCGGGCCGGCTTCACATCGGTCACATTCTCGATGGGGATTCGGGTCTCGGCCGCCGGTTTGGGCAGCAGGTGGCGCGGCAGGTAGAAGGCATTCGCGATCAGCGTCGGGATGACCGCGCTGGCGATGACCGCGGCCACCAGCGCCGAGTACTGGCTCTGATCGATGATCCCGCGCGACAGGCCGAACAGCGCCGAAATCGTTCCGAAGGTCAATCCCGTCGACATCAGCAGGGTGGTGTACATCGCCTCCTTGGCGGGCGACTTGTAGAGCTTGGTCACCGGATACACGCCGATGATTTTCGTGCCGACCTTGACGACGAGAAAGAAGACAAAAGCCAAGGGCGCGGCGACGAGGTCGGGGATCGACACGAACGAGCCCGCGCGGATGAAGTAGAACGGCGTGAGCAGCCCGAAGGTCAGCGTTCGCAGCCGCCGGATGAGGGCGTGATCCTTGCCGACCGTCCCTGCCAGCGCCATCCCGATGAGATAGGCGGGCAACACGGCTTCGCTGTCGGCCCAGCTGGCGAGCGCGCCCAGTCCCAGCAGGCAAAGCAGCAGAAATTTCGTCTCCAGCTCCGAAGGCCGATTTCCATAACGTCGAAAGAAGCGTGGCGTGAGCCAAGGCAGAAGCAGGAACGCCACGATGCCGACGCCCAGGAAGATCACCGTCTTGATCGTGAACGGAGCGAAGATGAGGCCGAGCGCAACGACGGTTCCGAGGTCGGTGACGAAGCAGGCGGCGAGCACGGTCTTGCCGTAGTCGGTCATGTTGAAGCCGAATTCCAGCATGACGGCATAGACGACGGCGACCGACGTCGTGGACATCGCGACGCCCGCGAGCCAACTCGGCATCACCTCCCATCCGAGCACGTAATGGGCGCCGGCGGCGCAGCCGATGAACGGCAGGAAGAAGCTCGCGAGCCCCACCGCCGTCGCCTCCTTCCATTTGCGCCGGAAGACTTCGGGATCGAGCTCGGCGCCGGCGAGAAAGGTGAGGACGATCGCACCGATGCCGGAGAGAAACTTGACCCAGGATTCGTCGGTGCCCAGCACGGCCGCGCCGACGACCGCACCGATGACCAATTGCGCGATCGTTCCGACGACGATCTCGGACAGCGCGGTCGAGATCCGCAACCAGATCGAGAGCAGGCTCGCGATCAGCGCGAGACCCAACCAGAGCGCCGCCAAAGCCCATACGGCTGTCATGCCTGTACCTCGCCTTTGCCATTTGCCGGCGGACCTGGACCGCCGCGGACAACAAAAACCCGCCTTGCGGCGGGTCACGGACGGACTCCCACCGCTTGCCAGCGGTAGGAGTCATTAGCCTTTGCGGGCGGTTTCGGGGGACTCCATCCCCATCGGGACCCACACGCTAATGGGAAGCGGGCGGTCGGTCAACGCGGTCGCGCTCCGGCCTTCCCGCGGTCGGAACATCGGGGCCGCGATCGCGTTGAGACAGACCACGTACGCGCGGGGGCTGCTTCCGCATGGGAATGTTCGAGGAGTATCGGCGCTTCGCCGCGGAGTGTTTGGAAATGGCGAGCGCGGCGCATGATCCGCAAGCGCGCGCCACCTTCCTGCAAATGGCGCAGGTATGGCTTCGGCTGGCCGACCAGCACAGCGCAGAAGAACAGGCCGGTCAGCCCGACGATTGAGGGCTTTTCGATTGAGGGCTTTTCCGCTCTGCCGCCTCGGCCAGCTTGGTCCACGCCGCGGCCATGTCTTTTAAGACCTTCCGGTGGCGTTCGGTCGTGGCTTCCATAGCAAGGCGATCGCAGTCCTCCGCAAATTTCCGGTATTGCGCTGACGTTTCCATGCCGAGACAACCCGCCATTCAGCGGCGACGTTCCTAAACGCATAGAGGTCATGCGGTCGGAACCCGCTTCTGCGGCCGCGCTGTTTCGAGCAGGGCGGGAAAAGTCACACCGGGACATCCTTGCGGATCGAAGGAAGCGGGATGGACCGTTTAGCGAATCAATGCATCGCCGCCGCCGCGCGCGGCATCAGCGCGCCGCGATGGCGGATGACTTGCCCGGCGAGGTGGTGCGCGGCGGCGGCCGCTTCGGCCGGCCCCTTGCCGGACAGGCGCGCGGCGATATAGCCGGCGTTGAAGCTGTCGCCCGCGGCCGTGGTGTCGACCGGCACCACCACCTCCGGCACCGGCACGAATTCGCTGCGCCCGCCGGAAGCCACCAGCGCGCTGTTCGGCCCGTTCTTCACTACGATCTCGGCGATGCCGAAGGCCTGCAGTCGTTCGACGGTCGCCTCCGGGCTCGGGTCTCCCCACAGCACGGCCTCGTCGTCGTAGGCCGGCAGCGCCATGTCGACGCGCTTCAACGCTTGCATGAAGACGGTCCGTGTCCGCGATAAATCTCCATGCCAGCCGCGCGGGCGAAAGTTTCCGTCGAATGCGACCTTCACGCCTTGCTGCCGCGCCATCTCGATCAGGGTGAGGAAGCGGCCCAGGCCGATGTTGGAATAGAGCGAGAGCGTGATGCCGGAAAAGATAGACGAGCTTGGACTTGGTCAGGCCTTCGGCCACGCGCCCCCAGTCCGGCAGCTCGAACAGCTCGCGCGCGGGCAATTCGCCGCGCCAATCGTAGCGGTGCCGCAGGCCGGCCGGATCGGTGTCGACCACGGCGAGGCCGGGGAGGCGGCCGCGCACCCGCAACACCAAGTCGCTCGCTACGCCCTCGGCCGCGGCGAGCGCGAGAATGGTCTCGGAATAGGGATCATCGCCGAGCGCGGTCGCGAACGCGGCGTCGATGCCCGCGCGCGCGAGGTAGACCGCGACGTTGAAGGTATCGCCGGCGCAGCCGATGCCGAAGCGGCCGTCGCCGCCGCGGACGAATTCGACCATCGCCTCCCCGATCGAGACGGCGCGGGGTCTTTGCTCGCTCATGGTGTCGTCCCTCGTCGCGGCGCCGTTCGGGCGTCATAAACCAGCATGACCGGCCGCAGCGGCTCTGGCAATCATGCGCGCTCGCGGCGGGTCAATCCCGCGACCGACGCTTGCGGGTCAAACCAAGCCCACGGAAAAATGCGCTAACGCAGCCAGAAAGCGAGATCGCGCGCGCGCGAGCCATTCGGTCGCCACGCGTTCACGGACTGGAAGAGCGTGTCGGGATTGCCTCCCTCCGCAAGAAAGGCGCGCCAGGAGTAATGGTCGTAAACGCCTTGGATGTGGACGGCATAAGCCTGGGCGAGCGGCTTGTTGCCCCGCACGATGACGATGTTTTCGTCGTTCTTCTGCGAGGCGCTGTCGGAGAAATTGTGCGACCCCGTGATCACCGCGCAGCGGTCAGAGAACGGATCGACGACGATCGTTTTCGAGTGGACGATGGCATTGAGCCCGGCGGGAAAGAACATGCGTCGATTGAACTCTTCCCTGGCCCAGGAGGGAAGATTGTCTTGCGGCAAGCCATCGGGGAGCAGCGTCGAAATCTCGGAACTTCTTCTCCTCCCCCTGCGGATGACGCGGGCGCCGTGGGCGATGATGCTTCCGTTTCTGCTTTCGCGCACGTCGGACACCACCCCGCGCACGTAGGGGCCGATCTGGCCCTGGCTGCGGACGAGAAGCGCATCCAGAAGCGGGGATTGTCCGGGCGTGAACATTAGGAAGAACAGGCCGTCCGCGGCATGATTGATCAGGTCGAGCGCCGGTGCGAATTCCTCTTCGTCGGGGGTCGCGGCGAAAAACACGAAATCGGGCCCGAAGTCGTAGGCTCGCCGTTCCTGGTCTTGAGCGCGCTGGGCATGGCATTGCCGGCTCGCACGAGGTCGTCCCATTGGGCGCGAAAGCGGGTGGCGATCTGGGGATCATCGACGACCAGGACGTTGTTGAGCTGCGTGCACAGGCCGGTGGTCGTCCAATTCGTGCTTCCGGTGAGGACCCGCAGCGCTTGCCGGGTTCTCGGATTGAATTCGACGACGAACTTGTTGTGGACGCTCGGCGAAGACGCGCCCGTGCCGGAGAGATCGCGCTCGTGCACGTTCAGGTTGGCGCCGCCGAGCTCGTCGACGACCCCCGGCTTGGTGGCGCTGCCATTGCCGATGAGCGCATTGCCCCGGGCGCCGAACCCCTTCAGGCCGTCGATGAGCTCCTGGTCGTTGAGCTCGTAAAGCGCGGCATAGATCTCGTTCCCGCGGCGGTCGGCGTCGGCCAGGAAGGACAGAATTCGGTGCCGCGCCTGCCCTGCGAGATAGCGGCGGGCCGGAAAGCCCGGCTCCGCCAGGTGGGCCTTGAAACGCTTCAACGTGGCGACGTCGATGGTCTCGCCGACGAACCGGCTCACGACTTGCGACATCAGCGTTCCGCGATTGAACACGGCCGCGACTCCGCCAGCCTCGCCGGTGATCGTCAGCGGCTCGGTCCACTCGCTGACGGAGCTGTCCACTCGGGAGAACTGGCCGTTTCCGGTCTGCTGCATCGCGAACACGCGATAAGCGATCTGGTCCATGTCGTCGACGCTGTGATCCGTCCAGATGCATCGGCGAATCGGCAAGTCGGTCGAGGGCAAGCCGCCGTCAGGAACGGCTCCCCCGTCTTGCTTCGGCGGAATACGGTTGTTGAGCGTGGTGATTTCTTCGGTGCGGAGATTGCGTTTTTCGATGGCGAAGCCGATCCACTCGTTCGGCCAAGGGTCGGGCTGCCAGGCGATCAGAGCGTCATCGTCGTTGGCATGAACCCTGACCGCGATCGGCATGTTGTCCCTCCTGTGCACCTGCGGACCGGTCCGATTGCGGACGTGCTTTGCGCCGATCGCGCGCGACCGACGATGCGGACGCGCGGCCGGACGTCACGCTGAGGTCCGCTGGCAAGATACAACACGGCGAGCGACCCAATTATTACAATCCGCGTGGTATCGGAGTGACGGCTCGGCTCATTTGTGCCGTCCTGCGCTCCAAGGTTGCTGGCGCTGGACATCGCGCAATGTTATATTATAACAAATCTTTTGCCAGGCCCGCTTCGGGGCGCGCCGAAGGGATTGCCATGCCCACCCACGTCCATCCGCACCACCACCATCATCCCGGTCGGGGACATCCGCCGGCGTCGATCTCGCCGTCGATCCTGCGCATGTCGGCGCTGGAGCGGCTGGCGATTGCCGCGGCCTTGATCGCGCTGCTCTGGGGCGCCGTGCTGTGGGCGATGACGGGGTAGCGTGATGGCGGCGGCGCTGCAATTCCGCAATCTCACGCTCGGCTACGACCGGCATCCGGCCGTGCATCATCTCGACGGCGCGGTCGAGACCGGCGCGCTGGTCGCGGTGGTCGGTCCCAACGGGGCGGGCAAGTCGACGCTGTTCAAGGGCATCGTCGGCCTGCTCAAGCCGCTGGCGGGCCGCATCGAGCGCGACGACGTCAGCCCCCAGAACATCGCCTATTTGCCGCAGGCCGCGGAGATCGACCGCACGTTCCCGATCAACGTCTACGACATGGTGGCGATGGGACTGTGGCGCCGCACCGGCCTGTTCGGCGGCATCGACCGCAAGGCCAGGGCCGCAATCGAGCAGGCGATGGCCGCCGTCGGTCTCACCGGCTTCGAGGATCGCGCCATCGCCACGCTCTCGGGCGGCCAGATGCAGCGCATGCTGTTCGCGCGGCTGCTGCTGCAGGACGCCCGCGTGATCGTGCTGGACGAGCCGTTCAACGCCGTCGATGCCAAGACCTCGGCCGACCTGTTCGATCTGGTGCAACGCTGGCACGGCGAAAAGCGCACCGTGCTCACCGCCATGCACGACATCGATTTCGTGCGGTCGCACTTCCCGGAGACGCTGCTGCTGGCGCGCGCCCCGGTGGCGTGGGGCCGCACGCCGGCGGTGTTGACGCCGGAAAACCTGCTCACCGCGCGGCGCATGTGCGAAGCCTTCGACGAGCAGGCGGCGGAGTGCGTGGAGGACCAAACCCCGTCACCCCGGCGGAGCGACGACGTCGCGAGCGCCGGAATCCGATAGTCCCGGTCCGTGAGTACTGCGATTCCCACCGCACTTAAGAAGTCGACAGCGGGACAGAGGGCAAAACGTATCGTGTCCATGCTCTACGATCTGTTCGTCGCGCCGTTCAGCGAATTCGAGTTCATGCGCCGGGCGCTGGCCGGCGCGTTGGCACTGGCGCTCGGCGCCGGCCCGATCGGCGTGTTTCTGATGCTGCGCCGCATGTCGCTGGTCGGCGACGCCATGGCGCATGCCATCCTGCCCGGCGCCGCGGTCGGATTTCTGCTCTCCGGGCTGAGCCTGTTCGCCATGACCGCGGGCGGATTGATCGCCGGCTTCGTCGTGGCCTTGCTCACGGGATTGGTGTCGCGCACGACCGAGCTCAAGGAGGACGCGGCGCTCGCGACCTTCTATCTGCTGTCGCTCGCGCTCGGCGTCACCATCGTCTCGCTCAAAGGCACCAATATCGATCTGCTGCACGTGCTGTTCGGCAACGTGCTCGCGCTCGACGATCAGACGCTGTTGCTGATCGCCGCCAACGCCACCATCACCCTGCTCGTGCTGGCCATGATCTACCGGCCGCTGGTCGTCGAATGCGTCGACCCCGGCTTCATGCGCTCGGTCAGCCGGGCCGGCGGACCGGCGCATCTCGCGTTCCTCGTGCTCGTGGTCGTCAACCTGGTGAGCGGCTTCCACGCGCTCGGCACCCTGCTCGCGGTCGGCATCATGATGCTGCCGGCGGCGATCGGGCGGTTCTGGGCGCGCGACATCACGCTGATGATCGCGATCGCGACGGCGAGCGGCGCGCTCGCGGGCTATGCCGGCCTGCTGCTGTCGTTCCACACCGGCGTCGCCTCCGGCCCGCGATCATTCTCGTGGCCGGCGCGCTCTACGTGGCGTCGCTGTTGTTCGGCCGGGTCGGCGGCCTGGTGCGCCAGCTGTTTCCCGGCCGCCATCTCGAAGCCTGAGCGCGCAGCCGAGAGCCCGCCGGAGAACGCCATGTTGACGAGACGACAGGCGCTCGCGGCGGTCGGGACCCTCGCGCTGGTCCTTTCGGCCGCCGCGCCCGCGCGCGCGCAGGAGACGCCCAAGGACAAGCTCAAGGTCCTCGCCAGCTTCTCGATCCTCGGCGATTCGTGAACAATGTCGGCGGCGACCGGGTCGAGGTCGCGACCCTGGTCGGTCCCAACGGCAACGCCCATGTCTACGCGCCGTCGCCGGCCGACGCCAGGAAGGTGGCCGACGCCAAGCTCGTGTTCGTGAACGGCCTTGGTTTCGAGGGCTGGCTCGAGCGGCTGGTCAAGGCCGCCGGCGGCAAGGCGCGGATCGTGGTCGCGACCAAGGGCATCACGCCGCGCGAGCGCGGCGGGCACGATCACGGCCACGCCGATCCGCACGCCTGGCAGTCGGTCGCCAACGCGAAAATCTACGTCGGCAATATCCGCGACGCGCTGGTCGCGGCGATCCCGCCGGCAAGGCCGCCTACGAAGCCAACGCGTCCGCCTATCTCGCCAAGCTCGACGCGCTCGAGCGGGAGGTGCGGGACATGATCGCCAGATTCCCGCCGATCGCAGGAACGTCATCACCAGCCACGATGCCTTCGGCTATTTCGAGGCCGCTTACGGCATCGCTTTCACCGCGCCGCAGGGGGTCTCGACCGAGGCCGAGGCATCGGCCAAGGACGTCGCTGCCATCATCACGCAGATCAAGAAGCAGAAGGTTCCCGCGGTCTTCCTCGAGAACGTCACCGACCCGCGCCTGGTCGAGCAGATCGCGCGCGAGACCGGCGCCAAGGTCGGCGGCGTGCTCTATTCCGACGCGCTCACCGACGACAAGGGCGACGCCCCGACCTATATCGATCTGATCCGCCACAACCTCAAGCAGCTCGCGGCGGCGCTGGCGAGCTAGGCACGCGTGTCCTTCCAGAAATGAAATCAGCGCGAGCGGCAAACTCGGTCTGCTCCCTCCCCGCTTGCGGGGGAGGGTTGGGGAGGGGGTGGATGGAAATGCGCTATCATGTTGCGTGCCCCCTCCCTGTCCCTCCCCCGCAAGCGGGGAGGGAACGCAGTGGCGCCGCCCCTCGTGGTCCCGCGAGCGCGGGTCAACATAGCAAATCGGTTCTAGCTACGACGAACCCGCCTGCATAGCCGTCATTGCCGGGCTTGACCCGGCAATCCATCTTTTTTCGCAAAACCTCTTGCGAAGAAAATGGACCCGCGGGTCAAGCCCGCGGGTGACGCAGCGCTGGACGTGATTCCACCCGTTACGGCTTCGACGGCGCGTAGCCCTTCGGCGCCTCCTGCATGACCGCGAGCATATGTCCGTCGGGATCGGTGAAGAACGCCATCCAGAGATCGTGGTCGTCCATCTTCGCGATCAAATGCGGCGGGTGCTTGAATGCGATGCCACGCCTGGTCAGTTCGGCGACGGTGAGCGCGACGTCCGCGCAGCGAAAGTAGATGCAGCCCTGCGGCTTGAACGCTTCCCGCGATTTTTCCAGCAGCAGGCGAACCCCGGCGCAATCGAAAAATGTCAGATCGCCGAAGCGAAAGAGCTTCGGCAGGCCGAGCACGTCCTTGTAGAACACCTCGGAGCGGTCCACGTCGCTCACCGGCAGCGCGATCTGCCCGATATGGGTGAGATTGAGCAGCATGACCATTCTCCGCTCGCGGCCACCGACAGGTCCCCGACTTTGCGGCGATCACCGCCGGCGCGCAGACGATAGCATCAGCCGCCGGATGCATATATACGGGGGCCGAACGGAGTTCATCGATGTCCGACAAGGTCCCCGTCACCGTGCTGACCGGCTATCTCGGCGCCGGCAAGACCACGCTGCTCAACCGCGTCCTGTCCGAGCCGCACTGGCCGAAGTCGCCGTCATCGTCAACGAGTTCGGCGAGATCGGCATCGACCACGAGCTGGTCATGGCGCCGACGAGGAAATGTTCGAGATGAACAACGGCTGCATCTGCTGCACCGTGCGCGGCGACCTCGTGCGCATCATCGACGGGCTGATGCGGCGCGGCAAGTTCGACCACATCGTCGTCGAGACCACGGGCTCGCCGACCCCGGCGCCGGTCGCGCAGACGTTCTTCATCGACGAGAACATCGGCCAGAACCACAAGCTCGACACCATCATGACGTCGCCGATCCCGAATCGCTCCAACGGCTCAAGGACGCGCCGACCCAGGACCAGATCGCCTTTGCAACATCATCCTGCTCGACAGACCGACCTGGTCGAGCGAGGAACTGGTCGGAGGTTCGACGCACGCATCCACGGCATCGACCCCTACGCCGGGCTCCGCGGCCGGGCACTCACGCCATCGCGCCTGCCGGAAGCTTCTTCCACGACAAC
>CAVQIP010000058.1:0-18721 GCA_963712565.1 uncultured Alphaproteobacteria bacterium
ATAAGGACGACAAGCACGACAAGGACGACAGGGACGAGGAGGTCACGCCGCCCGAGGATCTGATGCGCGAGCACGGCGTGCTCGATCGCGTGTTGCTGATCTACGAGGCAGGGATGGCGAAGTTTTCCGCCAACGAGGACTTCGATCCCGCCGTGCTCACCCGCTCGGCCGAGATCGTGCGCGACTTCATCGAGAACTATCACGAGAAATCGGAAGAGGAGCAGGTGTTTCCCCGCTTCCGGCAAGCCGGAAAGATGGTCGATCTGGTCGACACCCTCCTGGCGCAGCACCAGGCCGGCCGGCGCGTGACCGCCACCATTCTGCAATCCGCGCCCGGCAGCCGCAAGGATGGCGACGATCGCCGCCGGCTCGTCACCGCCATGCGCTCCTTCGTCGTCATGTACCGGCCGCATGCCGCGCGCGAGGATACCGACCTGTTCCCCAAGCTCAGGAGCCTGGTCTCGGCGAACGAGTACGACGCCATGGCCGAGGACTTCGAGAACAAGGAGCACCAGCTGTTCGGGGACGACGGCTTCGAGAAGATGGTCGAGCGGGTGGCGCAGCTCGAACGCGCGATCGGCGTCCACGACCTGCGGCAATTCACGCCGCGCGGGACCTAGCGCATGTTCCAGGACAGAAAGAACCGTTAGCGCGCAGATCGGAGTCCGCTTTCGGGAGGCCGCCACCTCCACGTACTGGGCTGAGCCAATTGAGCGTCAATGCTTAGCTGTAGTGGGCTCCGTCCATGCCGGTTGGCCGTGGGCGTCCGTCACTTCAGTCCACGCCGATTCGATTATTTGAACAACGTCTTTGGGCATCGGCACGTACTGTAACTCATCTGCCAATCTGGCGCCGGCGCGATATGACCAGTCAAAGAATTTTAGCATCTCGATTGCCGTGAGCCGCCTTTGCTGTTGCTTGTAGATAAGCGCAAAGGTTGCGCCGGTGATTGGCCAAGTCTGCTTGCCGGGTTGGTGAGCAAGCAACGCATAGAGCCGGGGCGCGGCTGCCCAATTGGCGTTTGCGACGGCAGACTGAAACGCCTGTCTGCTTGGCGTAACGAATTCTCCGTCCCGGTTTTTCAATGAAACGTAGGCAAGATTGCTCCGGATCGCGTAGGCGTGTTCGACGTAGCCGATGGCGCCTTTAGTCCGAGACGTGAAGCCGGCAACTCCTTCATTGCCTTTGCCTCCGATCCCGGTTGGAAACTCGACCGCGGTGTTCACACCAATCTCGTCTCTCCACTTGGCGTTGACCCGCGCTAGATAGTCCGCGAGGACGAAAGTGGTACCAGACCCATCGGCGCGATGGATCGGAATGATGGCCTGATTGGGCAGTGCAAGACCCGGATTGAGATCACTAATCGCCTCAGCGTTCCATTTGGTAATCTTGCCGAGATAAATGTCTGCAAGCACGGATCCGGTCAATCGAAGTTGCCCGGGGCCGATACCTTCGACGTTCACCACTGGCACCACGCCGCCGACGACAATTGGAAACTGCATGAGGCCCGCGGCGGCCAGTTCTTCCGGACGGAGTGGCGCATCGGAAGCTCCGAAATCCACAGTCCTGCTTTTTATCTGTCGGATGCCGACGCTCGATCCGACAGCCTGGTAGTCAATCTTTACCCCGCTCACGGCCTCGTAGGCTTCCGCCCATTTGGCCAAAACTGGATACACAAACGTCGAACCAGCTCCGAGCACCACACCTTCCGACAGGGCTTGCGTACCCAAGTTCGCCCAACACAACACCGCGACGACTATCAGGGAGGGGAGGGGCTGACGCACGAAGGTCTCCGTACTATTCGATATGTCCAGATTGTTGGTCTTTTGCGCTAGCGCGCAGTCGGGTTCTTAGCCGCAGATCGGATGAGAGGCTTGAAGCCGACCTTCAGCTCCGGTTGGAACTCTTTGGAGATTTTCTGAAGAATTTCTTCGTGTGGTATCTTTCAACCGCACAAATAGCCGACAGCATTTGACAGTTGGTCGCTCGCCCGTTCGGCCGATGACGTTGTTGCGTGCCCTCGACGCGGGTGGCGAGGAGTGCTTGGCGGTCGAGGAGGCGGTCGAGTTGCTGCGCGCCGAGCTCGCCGAGGGCGAGCAACTCGCGACCGAGACCGCCGCGCGGGCGGCTACGTCGATCGCATCCTGCGGGGGGGACAAACCGGCTGACCTGCCGGTGCAGGCGCCGACCAAATTGGTGATCAATCTCAAGACGGCTAGGGCGCTTGGCCTCGCTGTGCCGGAGACCCTCCTTGCCCGCGCCGACGAGGTGATCGAGTGATGTTGTCTTTGCTGCGGTGCATGAGTCTGCTCAGGCGACCGCCCGGGAGGCCATCAGATCCGATCTGAACTCCGCCGCCCCATAACTGCGCCCCAGATCAGCAGGACGATAATGGCTCCAACGACCGCGCCGATGAGGCCGGCTCCTTCGCCAGGATGGTACCACCCTAAGACTTGACCCAGCCAAGAAGCGACGAACGCACCCACGATGCCAAGGATGGTTGTCAAGATGAAGCCAGAAGGCTCGTTGCTCCCGGGCGTAATAAGTTTCGCGATCACGCCCGCGACGAACCCGATGATGATAGTCCAAATTATATCCACGGAGTCCTCGATTCAGACTGAAGCGGTCCCGGGCCGACTTAGGGCAGCGGAGATCTCCACCAGCGTCGCCTCCATCGGACTAGCGAGGAGTTTGCCCCATTCCTCCGATGTGAAGGTTGACTTGGTCGCCATTGCAGCCTCTATCCCTTAGGTACGCGAAAATTCCGCTTCCGTCGGAAGTCTGCCGTGCGGAGTGTATTTATCGACTGCGGCGGGAAGCTCGCGCGACAGCCTCGCGAGCAGCTCGTCCCGCGACAATCCTGTTTGTTTTGACAAGGTGTCCAGCACCTCGGGGCCAATGGCCTGCTCGAGCTGGGCCGGCGTGACCTGTTTGTTGGGGCCCGTCCCTACCCATGAGTCCGCAGTTTCGCCTTGGCCGCTGTTCTTGAAGCGGTCCACGATTTCAGCCAGCCCACCGCTAAGGACCCCGCCTGCACCAGCCCCGCCAAGACTGCTTTTCAGCTGGCCGAGCAAGCCGCCGAGCCCACTTTCCCCGGCAGTTCCGGTCGTGCTCTTTCCGAGTCCACCGAGCATCTCAGCGATCTTGTCCCTGTTCTGGTAGCCCGCGATCGCAAGCAGTCCCAGGAGGGCAGTCATGGATGGAAAACCACGGCTCATCAGGCGCTCCTCTTATTATCATTACGATCAGGAACAACAGTGGGTTCAGGTATAAGTTCCACGCAACGGCCGCGAAGTCGTGAACAGCGGAATCTACGGCTTCCGCGACGAGGCGGCGCTCTACGACAACACGTTCCAGCAATACGGTCAGATTTTTATCATGAACGCCGACGGCTCCGAAAAGCGCGCGCTGACCGACAGCCGATGGGACAACTCGATGCCCCTCCTGATACCGGCAAAGCTTCTGTGATGACGCTGCGGAAACGCCCGGTACGACGCGATGAGATGTCGGGTTGTGGCACTTTTCGGACGTGGCAGCCGCGCCAACCAATGTCCGGTTTCAGGGGTAAGCAGCCGTGCCAAAGAAATCCTGAGACGGCAGAGTTTGACCCTGGTTGTGTGAAAACGCACTGAATTATTTGATTCGCGCTGTATGATTCCGCCGCGATTTGCGGAGGGATCAGATGAGGCGCTTCGTTGAGGGGGTCGATCGCGGGCAGACGACGCTGTTTCCCGAGTGCCTGGAGGACTGGATCGATGAGGACAATCCGGTTCGGGCGATCGACGCCTTTGTTGAGAAACTCGACCTCTCGGGCCTGGGGTTCGATGGGGTCGCTCCCGAGGCGACCGGGCGGCCTTCATATCATCCCTCTGGGCTGCTGAAGCTCTACATTTACGGCTACCTCAATCGCGTTCAGTCGAGTCGGCGGCTTGAGCGTGAAGCTGGGCGCAACGTTGAGGTGATGTGGCTGACGTGCCGGCTCATTCCCGATCACAAGACGATTGCCGACTTCCGCAAGGATAGTGGGCCGGCGATCAAGCAGGTCTGCGTGCAATTTATCGAATTGTGCCGCCAGATGGGCCTGCTCGCGACAGCGAGCATCGCGATCGATGGGAGTAAGTTCAAAGCCGTCAACACCCGCGACAAGAACTTCACGCGCGGGAAAGTGGAACGGCGCCGTGCACAGTTGGAGAAGAGCGTGGCGCGTTATCTCGCGCAACTCGACACGGCCGACTTGCAGGAGCCGTCCGAAGAGCTAGCAGCGAAGACGGCCCATCTGAAGGAGAAACTGGTCAAGCTGGAAAGCGAGATGCAGCGTCTGGCGGCGATGGAGAAGCTGATGCTGGCATCACCCGATCAGCAGGTCTCGCTCACTGATTCCGACAGCCGCTCGATGGCGACCAGCGGCCGCGGCTCCGGCGTGGTCGGTTACAATGTGCAGGTCGCAGTCGATACTGAACATCACCTGATCATCACGCATGAGGTGACGAACGATGGCTCAGATCGAGCGCAACTCGCAAACATTGCCTCCCAGGCGAAGGAAGTCCTCGGCGTCGATGAACTCGAAGCCGTTGCCGATCGCGGTTACTACAGCGGCGGGGAAATCCTCGCTTGCGATAAAGCCGGAATCGCGATTACGCTTCCCAAACCGATGACATCAGGAATCGAGGCAAAGGGTCGCTTCGGCAAGCAGGACTTTGTCTATCTTAGCGACGAGGATGCGTATCGCTGTCCGGCTGGCGAAAAGCTGAAGTACTACTATACCAACGAGGAGAACGGGCAGAAGCTGCGACGCTATTGGACAAATGCATGTCGCCACTGTGCGCTCAAGCAACGCTGCACCACCGGCGTGCAACGGCGCATCGCGCGCTGGGAGCATGAGGATGTATTGGAGGCCGTACAGAAGCGCCTCGACAAGAACCCGCAGGCCATGCGGCAGCGTCGTGAGACGGTCGAACATCCCTTCGGCACGCTAAAAATGAGGATGGGGGCGACACACTTTCTAATGAAGCGTCTTCCGAAGGTTGCCACCGAGATGGCGCTGCATGTGCTTGCCTACAACCTCACCCGCGTGATGAACATTATGGGCATTCAGCCGCTGATGGCCGCGATCAGGGCATAGTCAAAGTCGGGAAAAATAGCTCGCGTCGCCACTTCCTCTAGTTCCGACCTCTTACAGGAAAACGTTTTAACACGGCCAAGACCCAACTCGGACATCGGCCGGGGAGCTCGATCTGGGGCAACAATCGTGGCAGTGAGCTTCTTGCCGGTATCCAACGGAGTGGAGCGGGGCCGCAATGAGTCTACGCGCCGAGCTCGTGCGCCTGGGGCTGCGCTGGTTCGTCAAGCGCAAGATCGGTCCCGCGACCACTCTCGAGGCACTGCGCCGGCAGGACGCATTCCTCGAGCGTCTAGTGCCGCCGCCGCCGAAGGGTACGCAGGCGACACACGTTGACCTCGACGGGGTTAAAGCAGTCGCCGTCGTTACTCTCGCGTCCCTCGGCGGCCGCCTCGTGCTCTATCTCCACGGCGGCGGGCATGTGTCGGGCTCGCCGGCGCTCTATGGTGATTTCACCTGGCGCATCGCCACGGCGACGCGCGCCCGCACCGTTATCCTAGATCATCGGCTTGCGCCCGAGCACCCGTTTCCGGCGGCGCTCGACGATGCCGTCACGGCCTACCGGGCGCTCGTGGCCGATGGTGTCGATCCGCGGAGAATGGCAGTCCTAGGAGAGTCCTCAGGCGGCGGACTCGTCTTGGCGATGCTACTCAAGCTGCGTGACGAAGGCTTTCGTCTGCCGGCCGCCGCCGTCGCGCTTTCGCCCTGGACCGATCTCGCGCTCACCGGCGGTTCCTTGCAGCGAAACGCCGAGGCCGATCCGATGCTGCGAGGCACGGAGGGCGCGCGGCTCGCGAGCTATTATCTCGCCGGCGCCGATCCTCGCACACCGTATGCGTCGCCGCTTTACGCCGACCCGACCGGACTGCCGCCGACGCTCATCCAAGTCGGCAGCGACGAGATCCTGCTCGACGATTCAGTACGCATGGCGGAGCGGATGCGCGCCGCCGGATGTCAGGTCGAGCTCGAAATATGGCCGCGGATGCCGCACACTTGGCAGGTCTGGGCGCGGGTCCTTCCGGAAGCGCGCGCGGCCATCGCGCGCATCGGGGCGTTCGTGCAGAGCAAGATATAGTCGATGCGATTTCGCGGCGAGTCGCAGCCAGGGACGGCAGGCGCCCGGCAGCGGGCGTCATCGCCTGCCCGACGCCTTGAGGGCTGCGAAAGCCGCGCTACATGAGCAGCGCGGGGTGTCGGATCGTTGGCCTCGGTCGTGAGCCGCTGTCCATAGAGTGCGCGATGGAGCAAATGTCACCACTCAGTCGCCGCCGGCTGCTCCGCGCCTTGGCCGCCACCGGTGCGGCCGCGCTGTTGCGCCCGCAACTCGCGTCCTCCCGGCAGGCTCGCGTGCTCAGCAAGCCGATACCCTCGACTGGCGAAGCGCTGCCCGCGGTCGGGCTCGGCAGCTGGATCACCTTCAATGTCGGCAACGACACGGTCGCGCGCGACGCCTGCGTGCAGGTGATGCGCGCCTTCTTCGACTCCGGCGGGCGCCTGATCGATTCCTCACCCATGTACGGCTCGTCTCAGAAGGTGATTGGATACGGTCTCACCAAGCTCAATGGGCCGCCGAGCCTGTTTTCGGCCGACAAGGTCTGGATCTCCTCCGGCGCCCGCGGCCCGGACCAGATCGAAGCCTCCCGCCGATTCTGGGGCGTGTCTCACTTCGATCTGCTGCAGGTCCACAATCTCCTCTCCTGGGAGGAGCATCTGCGGACGCTGTTCGCCATGAAGGCCGCAGGCCGGCTCCGCTATGTGGGGATTACCACCTCGGAGGGGCGCCGGCACAGCGAGGTCGAGCGGATCATGCGCGCCCAGCCGCTCGACTTCGTTCAGGTCACCTACAACATTCTCGACCGGGAGGTGGAAGATCGCATCCTGCCGTTGGCGCGGGATCGCGGCATCGGCGTGATCGTTAACCGCCCGTTTCGCGAAGGCGAGCTGCTCCGAAAGATCGAGCGCCATCCGCTACCCGGCTGGGCCGCCGAAATCGGCTGCGCGAGCTGGGCGCAGATCATTCTCAAGTTCATCGTCTCTCATCCGGCTGTGACGTGCGCCATCCCGGCGACCACCCGCGTCGATCATGTGCGGGAAAACATGGCCACCGCTACCGGGCTGCTGCCGGACAATGCCATGCGCGCCCGCATGGTCGCTCTTGTCGAGAAGCTCTGATGTCGGAATGGTGGACCTATTCGCTGTCGGACTTCCTGCTGTTTTCGCCGCGCACCTATTACCGCCTGTTCGAGCTCTACAATCTCGCGGTCTGGCCATGGCATGTCGTGGCGATCATGCTCGGCCTCGCGGTGCTAGTTTTGTGGCTACGTGGCGGAGCCTGGCAGGGTTGCACCGTGGCAGTCATCCTTGCCACCTGCTGGCTGTTCGTCGCCTGGGCGTATTTGCTCGCCCGCTACGACACCATCAACTGGGCCGCCAGCTATTTCGCCGCGGGCTATGCGGTCGAGGCGCTGCTGCTGGTCTGGATCGGCGTTATCCGCAACTTGCTGTCGCTACGCCCGGGCCGGGACGTGGCCGGCGCGGCCGGGCTTTGCGTCTTTGTGTTTGCGCTGTTCGCTTGGCCGCTGGTCGGCCGGCTGCTCGGTCGGCCATGGCTGCAGGCCGAGATTTTCGGCATGGTGCCGGATCCCACCGTGGTGGCGACGCTCGGCGTTCTCATTGCGGCCGATCGCACGCATTGGGAGCTTCTCGTCGTTCCGCTGCTCTGGTGCGTGATCAGCGGTGCGACCTTGTGGGCCATGCAATCACCGGACGCCTTGTTAGCGCCGACCGCTGCGCTGCTGGCGCTCGTTCTAGCTTGCTGGAAGACGTTCTCGCGGCTTCGAAAAGCTTCGCCGGCCTGAGGCGCCGGTCCCAGGGTGCGGCCGCGGAGCGTGTCGCCTTCCTGTTACCGTTGCGGTCGAGCACTCGAATACTGTCTGGCCTCCGCTTGCGGATTTTGTACGACGAATTTGGCCAGTGTCGGGTAATGGCACGAATGAGAGTGCCGCCACGTCCGCTCTGCCCCGCCGCTATTGGAGGATGAACGGACGTAACGTGGACACCGACCCAACTGCGACATCGGACACCTTCACCGAGCGCGGGCTGGTTCCGGTGGTGAGCACGCCCCGCGAGTTCGCGCGCTTCATCAAGGATGGCCGCGCAGTTGCGCCGAGAGGAATCCGGCGCTCAACCGCAATAGCTGCTCAGGAGCGCTTCATCAGGATATCGGCCAGCCACTCCGGCTGATCGATCATCACGTCGTGGTGCGAGTTCTCCACCACGAAGGTAGTCCACGACGGATCGGCCTTGCATTCCGCGTACGCTCTGTCGAACGAGGCTTGCGGATATTTCGGCGCGCGGATGAAGGTCTTCTTTGCCACCTTTTGCAGTGCCCCGGTCAGCTTGATGGCGTTGTCCGTAATGGAGTTCGGCTGCGCCGTCAGCTTGGAGTCCATCCACTCGTAGTCTTTCTCGCTGATCGAGTACTGGCTCGCCTTGGGCGGTTTGCGGCCGGGCTCGCCTCTGGCCATGGCTTCGACCAATGCTTTACGGCTGAACTCCGATATCATGTCTGTGCTGCGCTCGCCGTCCTTCGGCATGAAGGCGTCGAGCCAGACGATCGACGCCACCCGGTCGCCGATCTGCTCCAGCGCGCCGGACGCCGGCCAGCCGCCATAGGAATGCGGCACCAGGCAGGCATCCTTGATCTCTTCCCATTTGAACAGGTTGGAGATGTCGGCGATGTGAGTGTCGAGCCTCAGGTTCATGCTCAAAAGATGCGAGCGGTCGGCGAGGCCAGTCAGCGACGGCGCATAGACCTTGTGGCCGCGCGTCTCCAAAATGTCGACGACCTTCCGCCAGCACCAGCCGCCATGATAGGCGCCGTGAATGAGCACGAAGGTCTTGCGCGCGCCGGCTTGCGCCAGCGCGTCGCTGCCGCCGAGCGCTGCCGCGCCGACACCGAGCGCCGCGCCGCCAAGCGCCGCGCGTCGCGTGACCGAGCCGATATCCGACATGAAATCCTCCCTAATCGCGATCGCGTTTCGCCGGATCGCCGGGTGGATCATACCTGGATTCCCCAGATGAGTTTTCCTGCCTGGTTACCCCTCGGCTCGGCGGTCGCGCGGAAACGGCTCGAACAATTCGATCGGGTAAGGATCCTCGATCAGGATCTGCTTGCCGGCGTTGCCGACGATCTCGTTGCGGAAGCGGCCGCCGCCGCGCCTGCGCTTCTCGACGGTGGCGGCGCGTCGCGATCGTCAGCGCCGGCCGAACAGCCGCTCGATGTCGCCGAGCTTGAGCTCCACGTAGGTCGGCCGGCCGTGGTTGCACTGGCCGGAATTGGGCGTCGCCTCCATTTCGCGTAAGAGTGCATTCATCTCTTCAGGCTTGAGGCGGCGGCCTGCGCGCACCGAGCCGTAGCAGGCCATGGTGGCGGCGATGTGCATGAGGCGACGCTCGAGCGGCAGCGCCTCCTCCCATTCCGCCATGTGCTCGGCGAGATCGCGCACGAGCGCGCGGGCGTCGATCGCGCCCAAGAGCGACGGCGTCTCGCGCACGGCGACCGCGCCCGGCCCGAACGGCTCGATGGCGAGCCCGTAGCGTGCAAGCTCGTCGGCGCGCGCGAGCAGCCGTTCGACCTCGGCCTCGTCGAGCTCGACGATCTCGGGGATCAGCAGGATCTGGCGCGCGACGCCGGCGCTGGCGAGCGCCGCCTTCAGGCGCTCGTAGACGATGCGCTCGTGGGCGGCGTGCTGGTCGACGATCACGATGCCGTCGTGGGTCTGCGCCACGATATAGGTCTCGTGCACTTGCGCGCGGGCGGCGCCGAGCGGCCGCTCGAGGAGCTCGCCCGCGGGCGCGACCACCTCGACGCGCGCGTCGGCGGACGGCGCGCCGACGTCGAATGCCGCCTGCGCCGCCGCCGCAAAGCCGGGCCCGGCGCCGGCCGGCATGGCGAAGCGGCGCGGATCGGCGGGCCGCGCCGGCGAGCGCCGCCAATCCCAAGTACCGCCAGGAGCGCCGCGGCGCGGCAGCGCGGCCGGATGCAGCGCGGCGATGGTGGCGCTGCCGCCGGTGGTGGCGGCGCGTTGGCCCTCGCGCGCGAGCGCCTCCTGCAGCGCGCGGATGAGCAGGCCGCGCACGAGGCCGGGATCGCGGAAGCGCACCTCGGCTTTGGCCGGATGCACGTTGACGTCGACCTCGCGCGGATCGAGCGTGACGAACAGCGCCACGATCGGATGGCGGTCGCGCGGCAGGTAATCGGCGTAAGCCGCGCGCACCACGCCGATGAGGAGCTTGTCGCGCACCGGCCGGCCGTTGACGAAGAGATATTGGCCGAGCGAATTGGCGCGGCTGAGCGTGGGCAGGGCAGCGAAGCCCTCGATCGCGAGCCCTTCGCGTCCGCCGCGAATTTCGACCGCATTGGCGCGGAACTCGGCGCCGAGAATGTCAGCGAGCCGCGCCAGCCGCCCGGGCGGGCCGGGCAACGCCGCCGCCCAGGTCACGCCCGCGCGCTCCTCGCCCGCGAGCGTGAAGGCGACGTCCGGCCGGCTCATCGCCAGGCGGCGCACCACCTCGCGGATCGCCTCGCCCTCGCTGCGGTCGCTCTTGAGGAATTTGAGCCGCGCCGGCGTCGCGTGGAACAGGTCGCGCACCTCGACCCGGGTGCCGGCGCCGAGCGCGCCGGGCTTGACTTGCGTCTTCTCGCCGCCGTCGACCGTGATCGCCCAGGCGTGCGGCTCGCCGGCGTGGCGCGTGGTGATGGCAAGACGCGCGACCGCGCCGATCGAGGGCAAGGCCTCGCCGCGGAAGCCGAGCGTGCGGATGTCCAAGAGATCGTCGTCCGGCAGCTTCGAGGTGGCGTGGCGCTCGACCGCGAGCGCGAGGTCCTCGCGCGTCATGCCGGCGCCGTCGTCGCTGACGCGGATGAGCCGGCGCCCGCCGCCGTCGGTCACCACCTCGATGCGGGTGGCGCCGGCGTCGAGCGCGTTCTCGACCAGCTCCTTGACCACGCTCGCCGGCCGCTCCACCACCTCGCCCGCGGCGATGCGGTTGACGATCCCTTCGGAGAGCTGGCGGACGGGCATCCGTGGTCCTTGCGGCCGAATCGGCTGGTTACCAAATCAAGTTTACACCGCCGCCGCCTCGCGCGGTGCGACCTGTGTCCGTCATGCCATGCCTGACGGAAGATTCAGAGTGGCGATGACGCAAGCCACAGGCGCGGCGGGTAGTGTCTCAATTTGAAATTGGACCGCTCTGACGACAGACAAGGCCACCACAAAACCAGACATTGCCCGTAAATCTGTCAAGCACGTAGACGATTGGCGTCTGATCACCACGCGAAGCTCCGACGGCGGTATATCGTCCCCCAATCAAGAAAGCCGCGATGATTGCGGCCACGCTAACGATCACGGCGACTCGCTCGTTCATGAATAAGTCCCTCTCGTTTTTTGTAAGGACCGCGCGGACCAATTCATGCCGCCCTTCGCGAGCTGAATCTGCTGGATTTGATCGCCGGCGATCAAGACTTTCATATTGCCCTCAGTCGATCTTTGCGCCGACGGCGGTGATCAAAGCACTCCAATGCTTCAGGTCGTTTTGAACGAGCTTGTCGAATTCGTGCGGAGAGAGATCGACGCGCTCGAAGCTGTGGGCTTTGAAGAATTGCTTGGTCTCAGGAAGGTCCAACGCCTTCGAAACGTCAGCGTGGATCTTCGCGAGAAGCTCGGTCGGCATTTTCGCCGGCCCCCAGAGACCGAACCAGACCGACGTCTTGAAATCGGGCACCGTCTCGGCAACCGTCGGCAGGTCCGGCAGAGCGGGGACCCTCTTTTCCGTTGCCGCGGCGATCAGTCTCACCTTTCCCGATTTGGCATGTTCCTCGACGCTGGACAGGTTGAGCAACATAACCGACACCTCGTTGCCCAGGAGGCCGTTCAACGCCGGCGCCGCCCCGCGATATGGCACGTGCTGCATCTCCATCCCGGTCCGCCGCTTGAGCTCCTCCATGCTGAGGTGGGCGTATGTGCCTGTACCGAAGGAGCCGTAGCTAAGTTTGCCCGGATTAGCCTTGGCGTAGGCTATCAGCTCCGACACCGTCTTCACCGGCAGGGACTGATGCACGATCAGCATTGGCGTGCCGCGGCAGAGGACCGAAATCGGCGTGAAGCCGTCCGGATCGTAGATCAGCTTCGAGAAGAGCGCTGGGTTCGCGGTAAAGGTCGAATCGGGCGCAACGAGAAGGGTCAGTCCGTCGGCCGCAGACCGCTCGACGGCCTGCGCGCCGACGCCGGAGTTACCTCCAGGGCGATTTTCGACAACGACCGTTTGGCCCCACATCTCCTGCAAGCGCTGACCGACAACCCGGGCCATGACATCTGTGACGCCGCCAGCTGGAATTGGGACTATCAGCCTAACGGGGCCAGTCGGGTAATTCTGCGCCGACGCGGTTGTCGTGAACACCGCAATCGCGACGCACACGGCCGTTCGCATCAAGCCAAGCATCTCGATTCCTCCCGTGCCTATCTCGCACTATGCAAGCACGCTGAATGCACGCCCACACTTGGAGCGGACATCATCGTCCTTAACGGAGACGAATGCGAAATGCATGGTGCGAGAGCCAGAAATCGTTGCCCAACGGAAACAACCGTCAAAGTCATCACTAGCAGCCCACAAACGGGCGCCGGAGCGATACTTGCGATCGCCGTCACTCCGCCACCGCCTTGGCGCGCGCGATCACCTCGGGCGGCGAGGAATAGATGCGTTCCACCAGCGCCTGGATCTGCTCGCCGCCGACATGCTGCACGTCGACGCCCATTTTCTCGGCGTCGGCCAAAAACTGCGGGTCCTTGAGCGTGCGCGCGAAGGCCGCGCGCAACGCGGCGACCCGCTCGGCCGGCACGGCGGGCGGCGCGAAGAACGGGCGGCCCATTTCCTGCGGCGCGAACAGGAACTCGAACACTTTGCGGTCGTCCGGCGTCTTGGCGTAGTCGATGATGGCGGGGACGTCGGGCAGCTCCGGGTGCTTGGTCAGCGACATCTGGTAGAGGATGTTGACCTTCTTCTCGCGCAGCCAGTCGGCCTTGCGCAGCTTCAGGAAGGTCCAGCCGATGCCGCAGAAGCCCTCGATCTCGCCGCGCTCCATCGCCAGCAGGATTTCGGTCGAGCCGGGATAGCCGAGCACCACCTTGAACTTGGTGCCGACGAGCTTGTTCGCCGCCCTGGGAAAGATGACCTCGGTGGCGTCGGCGCCCGAGCCGCCGACCACCGCCTCCATGCGCAAGGCGTCCTGCAAGCTCTTGACCTTGGCGGCGTGCCACAGCGTGCAGGTGGTGTATTCGACATTGGCGGTGCCGATCCAGTTGAACTGGCGGCCGTCGAACTTGGCGTTCTTGTTGCCGAGCAGCGGCTCGATCGCGGCGGTGCGGCCGGTGATCGCGAAGGCGGTGCCGTCGCGCGCGACGGTGTGGGCGACGTTGTTGGCGAGCACCAGCCCGCCGGCGCCGGGCACGTGCTGCACGATCAGGTTCGGGCTGCCCGGCAGGTAGCGTCCCATGTGGCGGGCGAGCGCCTGGGCGTAGAGGCTCGAGCTGCCGCCGGGCGAGAATCCCACCATGATGGAGATCTGCCGGCCCCGGTAGAAATCCGCGACCGGGTCCTGCGCGGCGCAGGGCAGGGATGCGAACCCGAGCGCGGCCGCAATGAAAGCCGCGAACTTCCGTTTCATGCCGTCCTCCCCCTGGGGTCGCGTCGCGCGATCTTATAGCAGCGGCTGCCGGCACGGCCCATCCATCCCAGGCGCGCTCGTCATCCGGCGGCGGCGAAAATACCGGTCAGCCGTTCGACCACCACGTCGATCTCGTCCTGCGTCGTCCCGCGTCCGAGGCTGAAGCGGACGGCCCCCATGCCGACGTCGGGCGTGACCCCCATGGCCTGCAGAACCGGCGATAGCTCGATGCGGCCGGAGTGACATGCCGATCCCGTCGAGGCGGCGACACCATCCAGCCGCTCCAATATCTCGGCGCCGATCCGGCCGATGAAGGAAACATTGAGCGTGTTCGGCAGGCGATGCGTAGGATGGCCGTTGAGCACCACGCGATCCTTGAACTGATCCCGCAGCCGCTGCCAGAAGTGGTCGCGCAACGTGCGCACCCAATTCATGGGCGCAAGGTCGCGCGCAAGCTCACAGGCTTTGCCGAGACCGACCGCAAGCAGCGCACTCTCCGTGCCCGCTCGCCGGCCGTCTTCGTGCCCGGCGCCGTGAATCAGCGGTTCGAGCGACACGCCACGGCGCACGCACAGGGCGCCGACCCCCTTGGGCGCATAAACCTTGTGACCGGCGATGGACAGAAGATCAACGCCGAGCTCGTTGACCCCGGTAGCAACCTTGCCGACGGACTGGGCGGCGTCGGTGTGGAACAGGACGCCGCGCTCGTGGACAATTCGGGCACAATCCTCGATCGGCTGGATGGTGCCGACCTCGTTGTTGGCGTGCATGATGCTGACCAGGATCGTGCGCGGCGTAATCGCCTTGCGGAGATCGTCGGGGTCAACCCGGCCGGTGCCGTCGACGGGCAGGTAGGTCACCCGCGCGCCCTGGCGTTCGAGAAACCGGCACGGTTCGATGGTGGCCGGATGCTCGATCCGAGTCGTAATGATGTGGTCACCCTTCTCGCGAAGGGCGAAGAAGGCGCCTTTGAGAGCAAGGTTGTTGGCCTCGCTGCCGCCGCTCGTGAACACGATCTCGTCGTTGTGGCAACCGAGCAGCCCCGCCACCTGGCCGCGCGCCGTCTCCAGAGCTGTCTTCGCCGTGGTCGCCGCCCAATGCCCGCTCGAAGGATTGCCGTAGCGATCCGCAAGAAACGGATTCATCGCGGCCGCTACCGCCGGATCGATCGGCGTGCTGGCATTGTAGTCGAGATAAATGCGCCGCATGGTCAGAACACCAAAGCCTTGTCCGCCTCCGCCGTCATCGCTGCGAGTTCGTCCATCGAACTGCGGCGCGCGCCGGCCATGAGGGCGGCATCGTCGAGGCCACGCGCATCCATGCAGGTGCCGCACAAGAGCACCTTGCCGTTGCCGGCCAGCACGCGCTTCAGCATCCGCTCGACGTTGTAGTAGCCATCTGGTGTCTTCTGGCCGGCTTTGGCCGCAACGACGGAGTCCGCCATGAGGAAGACGGCAACCTCCGTCTGCGGCGCTTTCTTCAGCAGCGCATGAGCGAGCCTCAGCGCGTTGTAGACTCGCTCAGTGCCATAAGGCGGATCGTTGATGATGAACAGAGTTTTCATGATCGGCCACCTTTATGCGGTTGCCTCGACGGCGCGGTCGTCCACCGGCAGGCCGGCCGCGTTCCACTGCTCCATCCCGCGGCGCAAGACGCTGACCTGTGTGAAGCCGGCGGCGCGCAAGGTCCGCGCAGCCGCTGCCGATCGCTTGTCGGTCCGGCAGACCAGCACGAGTGGGAGCCGTTCAAGCCCGGCAAGCTCGGCCAATCGGCGATCAAGCTCGGCAACCGGAATATTGCGCGCGGTCGCAATATGGCCCAGCGGTCCGGTAAATTCGTCGGGTCCGCGCACGTCGATCACGGTTACGGCTTCGCCGCTATCGAGTCGGCCCTTGAGAGCGTTGGACTCGATCCATGCGAATGACCCGCGCAACCGCCCGACAAGTCGTGGCAGCAGGGCGATCGCCGCGAGCAGGCCGAGCGCCAGCAGGCCGTAGCGTAGCGTATCCGCTTCGCCGGTCAGCGCCCCGCGTCCGGCATGCCCGAGCCAGGTATAGGCGACGGTGCCGGGCAGCATGCAGATGAGCGTGGCGATGACGTAGTGGTGGAGCGGGATGCGGGTGAGCCCCAGCACGTAGTTCGAGAGGTTGAAGGGGAACAACGGGACCAGCCGCACGAAGGCGACGAAACGCCAGCCCTCCGCGTCGACACCGTCGATGAGGCGCTTGACGAGCCCGCCGGCTTTGCGTTCGACCCAGTCTCCGACGATGGTGCGCGCGACCAGGAACGCAAGGGTGGCGCCGAGCGTGGCGCCCAAAAGATTCCAGAGGCTGCCCCAGACCGGCCCGAACAAGGCCCCGCCCGCAAGGGCGAAGATCGCACCGGGAACGAAAGCGACGGTAGCGAGAGTGTAGAGGATCACGTAGCCGATCGGCGCCCATGGGCCGAGCGAGGCAAGCCACGCATCGAGCCTCGCCAGGTTGATCTGGTCGCGATGAACGGCGGCCCACGCCACCGCTGCGACGACCACCAGCGCGAGCGCAAGGCGCGGCAAGAACCGGCGCGGACTCATTGGCTCGCTTCCCGCCGCCCGAGCGGATAGCGGCCGACATCGCCGCGGAAGGGCTGCAGCAGCATGCGATCGAGCCCGAGCTCGCGCCGATCACGGAACTGCTCGATGCCGATGGTCATGCCGTCGTGCCCGGCGGCGGGCTGCGCGCGGTAGGTACCGAACAGCCGGTCCCACCAAGGCAGGTTGAAACCGAAGTTGCTGTTGGTCTCGCGCGACAGGATCGAATGATGGACGCGATGCATGTCGGGCGTGACGACGAGCCAGCGCAGGATGCGATCGAGGCCCGCGTGGATGCGAACATTGCCGTGATTGAACATCGAGGTCGCGTTCAGCAGCACCTCGAAGATCAAGACCGCAAGCGCCGGCGCTCCGAGGGCTGCGACGACGGTGAACTTGATGAGCATCGACAACACGATCTCGATCGGGTGGAAGCGCAGCCCGGTGCTCACGTCGAAATCGAGGTCGGCGTGATGCATGCGATGCAGCCGCCACAGCGCCGGCACGGCATGGAAGAGAACGTGCTGGAGATAGATCGCCAGATCGAGGACGACGACCGAGGAAACGACGCCGACCCAGGCCGGGAGTGCCACCAGGTTGAACAGGCCCCACCCGCGTGCCTCGGCAACGAGGGCAAGCCCGACGGCCGTGGCCGGGAACACGACGCGGACGAGGAGCGTGTTCAGCGCCACCACGCCGAGGTTGTTTGGCCACCGCCAGCCGCGGCCGATCGACTGTTTCCGCCGCGGCTGGATGCATTCCCAGAGCGCCATGGCGACGAACACAGCGCCGAAAGCGCCCAGGCGGATGTACGGTTCGTAAGCGAACACCGCGCCGCGCATGGCTTTGCAACCGCTCCTGGCGACTTGACCAACGGATTGAATTCTATATCATTCAATCGTTCTATTGAATAATAGAAGGACGTTTTCTCGCCCATGTCAATCCGCAGCCCAAAATTGGCGCTGTTCGCGCAATTCGCCGCCGTCGCCAAATCGCTCGCGCATGCCCATCGGCTCGAACTCCTGGAGCAGCTGGCCCAGGGCGAGCGAAGCGTCGAGGTCCTGGCACAGCGCACCGGCCTCTCGATCGCCAACGCGTCGCAGCACCTGCAGCAGATGCGGCGCGTGGGAATCGTGGTCGCTCGACGCGAAGGCAAGTTCGTCTTCTACACGCTCGCCGACGCGGCCGTGCTCGACCTCCTGTCGGCGCTGCGCCGGATTGCCGAGCAGAACATTGCCGAGGTGGAACGGGTGATCCGCAGCTATTTCAATGATCGTGACAGCCTCGAGCCGGTCTCGCGCGAAACCCTTCTGGAAATGTCGCGCGCTGGCACGGTGACTGTCCTCGATGTCCGGCCGCCCGATGAATTCGCGTTGGGACATCTGCCCGGCGCCGTGAATGTCCCGCTACGCGAGCTGGAAGCGCGGCTTGCCGGATTCGACCCGGCGCAAGAATTTGTCGCCTATTGCCGCGGCCCTTACTGCGTCCTCTCCTACGAAGCGGTCGCGGCGCTTCGCGCTCGTGGCTTCAAGGCTCGGCGATTGGAAGACGGCCTTCCGGAGTGGCGCGCCGCCGGGCTGCCGGTCGTCACCGGCAACGCGTGACCCGCGCCTGCGTCGATGGAGCTTTCTCGTCTCTCCCATCGACTGGCGCGTCGTAAATGCCCCAGGCGAAGAATGGCCTTCGAGCATGAACTCGCGTGATGCAATAATTTCGCTCATGGCGGCGTCCCCACAGTTCGCCGACCTTGATCCAATGTTGCTGAGAACCATCGCCGCCCGCTGCCGGCCGAAAGTCTTTGTGACCGGTCAAATGGTTTTTATGGAGGGGGACCCATGCCGGAACCTGTGCATTCTCGAATCCGGGCGGGTGAAATTCTTTCGCATGAATGCCGAGGGGCGCGAACAGATCCTGAAAGTGTTCGAACGTCCGGGTGACGTGTTCTGCATCGCGTCTGCGTTCAGCACGGGAACACACATCGTCAGCGCCAGGGCGATGACCGAGACGCGGCTGCATCAGCTCGACATGGACACGGTGAACCGTGTCGCGCGAGAACATCCTTCCGTGGGCCTCAAGATGGTCGGTACGGCCGGCGAACACATGACGCACCTTGTCGCGCTCGCCGACGATCTCTCGTTGAAGACCGCGACTGGGCGCTTGGCAAAATACATCTACGAGCTGGCCGAGGCGGAAGGCGCTGGGAAGGGTGTCAAGGTGCGAGTCTCCCGCGACCGCCTCCGGGCGGAGGAGCTCGCGTCGCTGCTGGGAACGGTGCGCGTGCATATCTCCCGGAGCCTGACGAGTCTCG
>CAVQIP010000059.1:0-122968 GCA_963712565.1 uncultured Alphaproteobacteria bacterium
CCATCGCACTCGCGTCGGCAAATGATTTGGGCGGCCTGGTCATTACCGAAGGCATCGAGGACGGGCTGTCAGTCTACGCGGCAACGCAGTTCGGCACCTGGGCGGCAGGGGCGGCACCGTTCATGCCTGCACTCGCTGATACGGTGCCCGACCACATCGAAACCATCACCATCTATGCGCACGACGACCCGACCGGCGAGCGCGAATGCCTCAAGCTCGCCACCGCACTCGACCGCCGTGGCTTCGAGGTTCGCATTGAGGGGCTCGAGCCATGAAAGCCCGCGCCGACGTCAATGACACCTGCGCCAGGAAGGACCGGAAGCGGTTCGCAAGCGCCATGCGAACGCGCGCAAGTTTAAGTCCAACAGCGGGCAGGGTCCCGATACGGCGACGCCGCTGTTCGACCCGTGGGACCACTACGTCGTACCCGCCTTCCCGCTCGATATTCTGCCGCCGGTGCTGCGACATTTCGTCGATACGCAAAGCGTTGTGCTCGGTGCTGATCGGTCGGCGCTCGCCATGGCCGCGCTCGGCGCGCTGAGCGGTGCGCTTGACCATCGCTTCGCATTGAAACTCATGCGACATGGAACGTGGTGGGCGCATCCGCGGCTGTGGCTATTGCTGGTCGGCGATCCATCTTCCCGCAAAACACCGATCATCAATGCCGCGACCCTGCCGCTCGAGCAGCATCAAACCTGGCTGCGCGAGAACCACCAGCGCGAACTGCAGGACCATGTCGACAGCGGCGGCAAACCGGAGCAGGCCCCGCGCGCGCCGGCGCGCTTCGTGATGTGGGACACGACCACCGAAAAGCTCGGCGAAATTCTGTCTCACAGCGAGCGCGGTCTGCTGGTCAAGCGCGATGAAGTCACCGGCTGGATCGGGAGCATGGAACGCTACGGAACGAGCGGCCGCGGCGCCGGCGCCGATCGCGGCTTCTGGCTGCAAGCCTTCGATGGCGGACCATTCGCTCAAGATCGCATCGGCCGCGGTGAAACCTATATCAAAAATTTGTCGGTCAGTTTGCTCGGCGGCATTCAACCCGCCCGTCTCGCCGAGCTGCATGGCCTCACATCGGACGGCCTGCTGCAGCGCTTCCTGCCGGTCATGGTGCGGGCGCCAAGCGTCCCACAGGACATGCCTGGCGGCGAGGAAGCCTACGCCAAGCTGATTAAGGAACTCATTCTCACCCCACCGAAGCGCCTAATGCTGGCCGATGATGCACTCGTCGCCATGCACCAACTCCACGTCTACCTGCACGAACTCGAACAGGCGAGCGCCGGCTTCGCCGCCGGCTTCCAGGCTTTCGTCGGCAAGCTGTCCGGCATCGCCGGCAGTCTCGCGCTCATCCTTCACATGGTCTGGAACCCCGGCCTCGGCGCCGTGCTGCCCGTCGAACCCATCACCGTCGAGCAGGTCCACGATCTGCTGATCGATTTTCTGTTGCCCCATAGCTTCGCCTTCTATCGCAATGCCGAAACCGTCACCGATGGCGACCGCTTGCAACGGCTCGCCTCTTGGATCATCACCTCCGGCGTCACGCGCTTCGTCGCCTCCGATCTCGCCACCAATGTCCGCGACTTCCGCGGCCTCGGCTTGCGCGAGGTCAATGAACGGGTCGCCCCACTCGTCGCCGCCGATTGGCTCAAACCCACCGCGCTGGGCCCGCTCTGTCGCGCCTGGCAAGTCAATCCCAACGTCGCAACCCAATTCGCCCAACGCTGCGCCACCGAGGAACACCGCAAAGCCGCCATCGCATCCCTCATGCACTCACCACGTAAACCACGCCAGCCATGAAAAATAGGAATAGCTCGCACCCGTTGAAATCCTCTCGCAAAACACACCCACGGTCGAAAAACATGTCAATCCTGATATACGCACGTAAGCATTTAAAACCTCTCTCTCTTAGCTCCTGACCATGGGCACGCTCGCGCCCGCGTATCCAGTTTGTCAGGATCGCTCCCACACACCCATGCACAATCCGCAAGCCTCAAAACCCTTGCCACCTCTCCCCGCGTGCTCCCCCGGCAGCAAAGCGATTAGACAATCCAGCCACAACAGCAGTACGGTCGAGCCATGCCAAACACCGAAATCACACCGGCAGCCATCGACCCACGCATGGTCGACGGCAGGAACGGCAAACCTCGCAAGGTTTCAAGACGAGTCGCTGAGGCGGTAAGGCTAATTCTCTCCGGCGAGGTCACAACCATAAAAGCTAGCGCCATCAGGGTCGGCCTTCATCCAAACTATCTGAGCGGCTACCTGGCGGGCCCGGTGGGACGGGAGTATTTAGCCCGCGAAAGGGCGAAAACCATCACCGAAGGTTCATTAAGAGGCGCGCGCCGCGTCGTCGAGTTGATCGACGCGAACAGCGAGCATGTTTCCCTGGATGCTTCCAGGCTGGCCTTGGCGATCGAGGGCGTTAAGCCCGCCGATGACGCGCGAGTGAGCGTTTCAGTCGATGTTCGGGCCGGATATGTGATCGACATTGGGTCGAGTGTTGCGGATCAAGTGCATTTCGTAGGGCCGGCACGCGACTGCCTGCCCGAGAACGAGCCGCGGTCCGGTAGCAAGCTCATGCCGGCGCCGGTCGAGCTGTGGCAGCCGCCGGTCGAGCCCGATGAGCCGGAGGTGCTGCCCGACGGATTCAGCGAGGCGCTCGCCCGGCATCAAGCGAGGCGCAAGCGCTGAGCGAGCGTCGCCAGCGCGAACGCGGCGCAAAGTCGCGGCAACCGTCCGACTAGCACCTGATGCAAGTGATGGATCGGCGGCAGAATCGCCGGCAATCCGGCAACATTATCGGGCTGCTGGCTGCCGGGGAGCGACCGGGGAGCCATCGCGCTGCAGCATCGCTTTCGAGCACGCTCGCGCCTGCCGGTCACGTCGAGCTCGATCACCGCGGGCAGCTCGCTCTCCTGCTGGCGATTAAACCTCGAGCCCGGCGCCGACATGAAGGCCGGGGGGGCTCGAACTTCCCCGCGCTCGTCACGCGAGGCCGGCCGGGGCAAAATCCGCGACGTCGACCGTTACCAGGGCCGCGGCTGCGAGAGGGACCATTTTTGCTTTGGGGTGTGGTGGTGGATTTTTTTGGTGCCCGACGGCTGGCGGGGGTGGGGTGGCGCTGGCTGGGGCTGTAGGCTGGGTTTGGTTTGGAGGGGGTGGGGGCTATGTGGGGGTGTGGGGTTGGTTTTAGCGCACCAGCGGGCTTCTCTGGGGCGGGGAGCGAATGGGGCGTACTATTACTCCCTTTTGTGTGTGGGGCAGGTAATTGGGGGGTTAAATATAACCTTTTGTGTTTTTGGTGAATAGGTAATTGGTGTGAAGTTTGTGGGGATGGAGGGCGGCTGGGTGAGCGGCTGCGGGAGCTGCCGAAGGCGAAGGGCGTCATAGGTCGAAGCAAGAGAGGACAAACTCGTAGGTCGGCTGGCGTCCCGCGAGTTATCGAACCCAAGCCGCTTTCCGACTACGGCATCGACAAGCACCTGGCCGATCGGGCTGCGGCATACGGGCGAGCGGCGCGACCTGACGAAAGGCGAGCGGGCGATGGCGCTCGCGATGCTGTTCCCGGAGCCGGAGAAGGGTGGGAGAGGCAACAAGAGAAAGGGCGGCGAAACGCCGGGGTTTAGTGATCGTCGCCTGTACGACGCCCGCGCGGTGCTGCGCTACTCGCGCGAGCTGGCGGAGGCGGTGCGCGACGCCGTGCTCGAGCTCCTGCGCTGGCCGAGCGGGCGCTGGTGGTGGCGACGCAATACCCGGACGTGCCGAAAGTCGGCCGCGGTCAAAAGGTTGTTGCTGCGACAACCTTTCCTATGGTGAAGCCCGACAAACTAGATGGTTGTCCGAGCGGATTGGAGATTCCGGAGGCCGACGAAAAAGGTCGCGGCAAAAAAGGTGTCGCGGCGACACAATTTCCTATGGTCGCCAAGGACAAACTTTCGCACGCGCGCACCGTCCTCGCCTACGCGCCGGAGCTGGTCGACCAGGTTATCGCCGGAGCGCTGGTTTTATTTTTCGCTGAGCGCATCGAGCGGGGCGGGCGCGAAGTAGCCGTTTTTTTGCAGCCAGAGCGTTGAGGGCGGTGCGCGTTTGCGGCGTTCGTCGTCGAGGTCAACAATATTGGCGGGCGGCGGAACGGGTCGCGCGGTGGCGAGCTCGGTCAAGACGTTCAAGGCGGTAACGAGCGTGCTCATGGCGTTTGCTCGAACAAGGTCCCGACGTCGGGACGTTTCACTCTAGCACAAATGGCTTGCCGGTTTTTCTGCGAGCGAGCATGTTGCGCGCGCGCGTCCGCGGATCACCGCCCCGGACGCCGGCCGGCATCTCGCCGAGTTTGCGAATAGCAGCTCGGCGGGATGCTTCCCTTGCGAGGCGACTGTGGGCAACGTCATCAACAAGCCGATCGCACAATGGTCGACGCCGGACGAGGCCATCGGCAGTCCCTTGGACGAGCCTGCGATCGATGTGAACGATCCGCAATCTCTCATTTCATTGCTCAAGGCGCTGGTGTTGCGCGGCTCGCCGGCGCGGTTTGATGCGTTGTTCGCGCGCGTCGAGGCGATCGAGCGGCGGATTGCGACAGCAAAGGAAGGGCCACCGTGACGACAAAACCCGACGTCCCGCTC
The DNA here is from genome assembly GCA_963712565.1 of uncultured Alphaproteobacteria bacterium. GTDB lineage: Bacteria > Pseudomonadota > Alphaproteobacteria > Rhizobiales > Xanthobacteraceae > VAZQ01. Next base: position 4,623 of record CAVQIP010000059.1, read on the forward strand.
TGGCGCTGTGTGCGCGACAACGCCGTGGTCAACGGTGCGCCGTATCACGCGGGCCAGCTTGTGCGGAGTTGGAATTCTGCCGCCCGACTTCGTGACGCTGTCGCCGGTGAACGAAACCGCGGGGATCGTCGATGATTTTAATCGTCGCGTGTTCACGCATCCGTTGCGGCCAAAATCAGCGATGAGCTCGCACGGTCCCTACCTGCCCGGCATCCTTGTTGGTCCCGGCGACGACCGCACTGGTCCGCTGTGCGATGTGCGCGAAGCGATGCCGCGCTGGACGCACGCGGGCCTATTGCTGGACTGGCCGACGATGTTCATCGCGCGCCACGATAAGCCGGAGAACGAAGCGGCCGCGCTTGTGCTCGCCTACTGGCGCCGGCACCGCAAACATCCCGACCTGCCCGCGCATGGGTGCTGGAATTTGTTGCTCAATGAGCTGTGGCTGCCGCCGTTGGCGGAGCTCGAGCGTCCGCAGGAAACCGCGTTGCCGGCTGCCTTCGGGGCGCCGTCGCCGAGCCACTACACGCCGCTCGATGGCAGGAGTGATTTGCCGCTGGCGCCTGCCGTGCCGCCGGCGCCGGTCATCAGAACGCGAACGATCCGCGAGACGCGAGCCGTGGCAACCGGCGCGCACGATCCGACCGGGAGGCGGTGATGGCGAAATATGAAATTGTGCGCGCGCCCGGCTATTTCGGCCCGACAATGTCAGCGCCGACGACGTCGTTGTTCTACCCGCCGGGGTCGGTGATCGAGATGGCGGACGATGTGTGTTCGTTATTTTGGAAGCCGTTGGACGACGCGGCGCGCAGCGCGATCGCGGCGGAACAGCAGAGACAGCTCGATCTCCGCGGCGGCAGCACGGGCTGGTCGCCATGGGGCGGTTGTTTACCGCATGGCGTCGGAGGCACGCTGGAAACGGCGGGCGGCGCTCCGCTCAACTGGCCACCGCCGCCACCGGCGAGCGCAGCGGCCGTCACTCGCGCGAGAAGGCGCCGCCGATGAAAACTCTTGCACAGCGTTGGTATCCGCGCGAGCGGCCGCAGCAGCAGCAACAACAGCAGCCACAGCAGCCCGCGCGAGAAGGCGACGTCGTCGGTGTGTTGGCCGGCCGCGGCCCCGGCCATTTCCTTTTGGTCAAATCCGGCGCTGCGGGGTCCGCGCCCGGCGGCACGCTCGCGCAAAGACTCTATCCAAACAATCCCTCCGCCGCGGCGAGGTAGCGCATGACCCTGGCGCGATCGGTGACGCCATTTTACCGCCAGGTGGTGGGCGTGCTCGATCGAAGGCGCCTGCAGCTCGGGCTGAGCTCGACCGAGCTCGAAGCCGAGGGTTTTCTAGCGGACGGACATTGGCAGAAAGGTGTCCACGCCGAAGCGCCTTCCGGCCGACAGTTGAGTTGGGGAGTATTGGAAAGCATCGTCGCGGTATTGTTTCCAAGCGGCTGTCGCGTCCAGCTCCGCGATGGTGATGGTGGAGCGCCGCCGTCGCCAAGGCGGAAGCGGCAGCGGGTGCTCAATAGCGCCGCCTGGCGAGCGCATATGGCGAGCCTGGCCGCGAAGCAAACGCCTGCGATGCGTTCGCGCGCGCGCATGAAGATCCCACGCCGCCGGCGAAAAGAGATTGCCCGAATGGCAGCGCAGGCGCGCTGGAATAAAGTTCGCCGCGCGCGGCAAAGGTTGGCGCGGATGCCTGCCTCGGAGCGTCAAAGCATCGTCCAGAAAATGAGCGATTTCGCATCGCCGTTGGCCTAGGAGGCCGTCATGGCAACCGGAACCGGCCTGCCCATCCCGAAATCGGGCGAAGTCGTTTCGCTTCCCGGCGTGTTGAGCGGCGGCGACGGTGGCGCCGCGGCCTGGGGGCAAATCGCCAATGCCGGCGCGCGGATCGAGGCGAGCGGGCTCGATGTGCTCGGCGTGGCGGAATATCAGCGCCGGCTCGGCACCGCGGCGGATCTCGAGAATGACGCGCGCAAAACGGCGACCGATCTGTCGGTGCAGTATCACAACGACCCGAAGGCGTTTGAAACTCACTGGCAAGCCTACCAGGACGGCAAGCTCGCGGGCGCGGATCCGCGCGACGCGCTGCGCGTTCGCCACCGGCTCGATCAAATCGGCTCCGCTCATTACGCCTCGATCAGCGCCAGCAAGCTGCAGGAGGACACGCGGCTCGACGCGGAGCGCGTCAAGACGCTCACCACGACCAGCGCCAATGATGTGATCACGATGGGCACCGCCGGCACGCTGATGAGCCCGATGGGCGAGGCCGCGATCAGCAAACTGCGCAGCCAGCTCGATGCCGGCGTGGCCGCCCGGCTGCACACGCAAGAGCACGCCGACGCGACGTTCGACGAAACTCTCGGCAAGGCGCAAAGCGAGCTCGCCGCAAATGTCGGCGTCAAAACTTACAAGGAGGAAGGTTACGAAGCCGCGATTCGTAAAATCCAAACCGACATTCTCGACAATGAAGATCTCAAGCTGAGCCTGACCCAGCGGCATTCCGCATTCAATCGCGCCAAGGCGGCGATCGAGAACGAGCGGCGGATTGACCAACAGGATCGCGCCGGCATCGTCGATTCCGCGAACGATCTGATTAAGCGGATTGCGACCCAACAAGTCACCGATCCCGGTGAAATTCAGGACATGCGCGTTGCGCTGAAACGGGCCAACGCGCCGGCGGCGCTGGCGAAGCTCGAGGTCGCGGTGCAGGCGTCGACTTACAAAGGGCTCGGTCCGGCGGCCGGAGCTCAAGCCGTGCGGACGCTACGCGGGGCATCCTTTGGTCCGCAGGTCGACAGCATCATCGAGAACGAAGCCAAGCGCGTCGGCCTGGACCCCAACCTGCTCCGGCGGATCGTACAGATTGAAAGTGGCGGCGATCCCTACAACGTGACCGGCCGTTACAAGGGCATGTTGCAGATCAGCGACGCGCAACATGCGGCGGAGGGCAAGCAGGGAAGCATTTTCGATCCGGCCGAAAACCTGCGCGTGGGTTCACAGATCATCGCGCGCGAGGCAGCGAATTTCAGAACGAAGTACGGGCGCGAGCCGACGGCCACCGATATTTACATGCTGCATCAACAGGGCCCCGGCGGTTACGCGAATCATCTTGCGAATCCGACCGCCCCGGCGTGGCAGAACATGGCGGCCACGGCGGAAGGGAGAGAAAAGGGCGAGCGCTGGGCCAAGGCGGCAATCTGGGGCAACCTTTCCGACAAGGACAAAGCCCGCTTCGGCAGCGTCGAGAACGTGAGCTCGGCACAGTTCGTCGAGGTGTGGCGGGCCAAGGTCGAGGGCGGCGGACCGCCTGGTCCGATTCCCGGCGTTGCCTCGCAATATGCCGGGCGGGTCACCGCGGCGGTGCAGAATCAGTGGGTGGCCGAAACCAAGCGCGATTGGCCGCAATACAAGGAGGCGATCAGCCAAGGCCGGCCGCTCGATCCGGCCGACCTGAATGCGCTGCGCTACGCGGCGCAACTGAGCGGCGATCGCATTGGCAGAGAGAGGTCGAGGCTTACGCGGTCGCGCACGAAGCGGCGCAGGCGCTCAAGCCGCTGGTCGCCGGCGACAAGCAGGCGGCGATGGATCAGCTCAAGGCCGATCTCGAGGCCGCCGGCGTGCCGGTGCCGGACCAGGACACTCTGATGAAGGGAATCGCGGCCGCGGCTGACCGCGACGTCAAGATCGCGCGCGAAAGTCCAGTCGATTATCACGTTGAAAACCGTGGCGCGCCGCCGTCGGCATTCAGTCCGGATTCACAGGAATCCATGGTTCGCGGCATGGCGGAACGGATGGCGATTGCGCACTCGGTCGCCGCATCGCAAGGCGTGCCGGTCGGCAATCCGATCCGGGAGAAAGAGCGCGACACCCTGGCGGCGACGATCACCGGCGGCAAGGTGCAGCAAGCGAGCAACGTCATCACCGGCCTGTCGACAATCCCGCATCCGATGGTCGATGCCACATTCGGCGGGACCAACAATCCGCTCACGGACGCGCTGGTGGGCGCGTCAACCTCGAGCGATCCGGCGCGAATGGTGCCGGCCATGTCGACGCTCGATAAGTTCTGGAAGCAGGATCCCGCCAAGTTCAAATCTACCTTCGGCGAGCAAGCGCTCAAGAACCTGCAGGTTTGGCAGGGCAAAAAAGACTTCATGTCGCCGGCGGAGATTGCCGAAGATTTTGTGAAGGCGCGCGACCCCGCGGTGGTGAAGGCGCGGCAATCACTCGATGAGCCGATCAAGCATGAGCTGAGCAAGGTCACGATCCGCGAAGTTCTCGGCGGCTTCAATCCGTCGTTTCTATCGTTCGGGCCCAGTGCGCCGCTCAACATCGAGGCGCGCGGTATCGATGGGCTGATGCAAGAGCGGCTGATGGCGGAGCACAATCAAATCTATGGCGAGCTGCGCAAGGAAGGCGTGCCGGCCGACCAGGCGCTCAAGCGCACCAATGACCGGCTGTCGTCGGAATGGGGCGTGAGCTCGGTCAACGTCAACACTGTCATGCGGCTGCCGCCGGAACGCTACTATCCCGCCGTCGATGGCTCGCACAGCTGGATCACCGATCAAATCCGAACCTACATCGAGAAGGCCAAGGGCATCGATATTGCAGAAAACATTATCGCCGTGTCGGGCGCTGGATTGGGCGGGCTGACCTACGCACCGGAGGCCGACATGCGGTTCCGCGGGTTGGTGCCGGATTCGCAAACCGAGAGCGAAATTGCGCGGCGGGTGCCGCCGTCCTATCGGATCATCATCACCAATGCGCAGACCGGCCGGGATGAGGTGCTGGTCGCGCCGAGCGGCAATAGCCGATTCACGTTCGATCCGACCGAAGCGCAACAGACGTATTCACAGCGGCTCAAGCGCCAGCATGAGTTCGCGGTGTCGCAGAAGGAGCTGGGCGTTGGTGAGGCTGGGCTGTTGCCGGGCGAGGCGGCGCGGCAGACTGAGACGCAGGCGCAAGCGCAACAGCGACGGATCTCCGAGCGTGGCGCGGGTGTGCGGCACCTCGGCCGCGGTTCCGCTCCGGCATCCCCGGCGGGCACTACCCCGGCGCCCGGAACCGCGGTTCCGCCCGTGGCTGGCCTGCAGCCTGATGAGGGCGAGTAACCGCCGCGCGCCGGCACGCGGAAACTTCGGCGAGCGTGGCATCGGTCGGCCGGTGCGAGCGGGGTGACGGTATTGGAGCGCCGTTGAGCGAGAACGTTTTATGAATTGGAATTTAATTATCCTGAACGTGGCGTGAATCCAAAAAAGGCGGCAGCGGCTCTGAGCTCATAGAGGGTGCGCCGGCTCACGGCAGGAGCACCAGCACGATCGCCACGATCGCGCCCGCCAGCCAGGCTATGACCCAAATTTCGATCGTGTAGGAGCTCACGACACCGGCCCGAGACTATCACCCGACCTTCCGCAGCTTGGCGGCGCGCCGCAGCGTGTCGTTGATGCGGGTTTGCCAGCCGGGACCGGTTGCGCGGAAATGCTCGAGCACGTCGGCATCGATCCGCAGTTTGAGCGCTTGCTTAGGATTGTCGGACGGCGGCCGGCCACGCCGGATCAGCTTGTCGCCGTGGTAGAGGTCGGCGCGCTCGAAATATTCCTCGGTCAGCTCCGGCGCAGTGTCGGGATCCCACGAATTGCTCGCGCTTGGCCTGGGCATGGTCGCGCGCTTGGACGTTCGCGAAGGGTCGCGGCCAATCTCCATCTTGAGCCCGCGTTTAGTCTGGCTTTTGGAGCTGCGCGCGCCAGCGCTTTTTTTCTTTCGCATGACAGTACCTCATCGAGATTACGTGCCGCGCATCACCGCGCGGCGTCCAGATCAGCACCACCATGCGGCCGCGCAGATATCCCGCCGAGATGTAGCGGGGCTCGCCATAGTCGTGCCGATCGTCGAGGGCCATGGTGTAGTCGCCAGCAAACACCTCGGCGGCATCGGCGAAGTCGAGCCCCCGGCGTCTGATGGTGGCGGCTCGCTTGGCCGGATCGTAGGTGATCTTCACCGGCTATTTATGTACCCCCAAAAAAGGGGGCATTCAAGGGGGACATCACCCGGCCTTCCGTAGCTTGGCGAGCGCGGCGCGAACCTTGCTGCGTTGGCGCTGCTCACGTTCAAGAACGATGGCGAGCGGTTCGGGCAGTAGTTCATCGAGCCGGGCGCGAACGATGCCGACGATGATGCTCTGCCCGAGCGCTTCGGTTTCGACGGCGTCGTGGAATCGTACCGGGCGATAGCGGCGATCAGCTTTTTGAATGACCGGCAGATGGTGACGGCGCACCTGTTCGGCCGTGATCGCGAGGCGTTCCCACAGCAATTCCCCGCCGATGCGCTGTTCTAGAACGCGCCGGGTGTTGGCCTCGATCTCGCCGCCCTGCCAATCGAGGTCGCCAAGATAGAGAACGCGGTCGCCGGGATTGAGCTGTGGGGCTATTTCGGTGCGCAGGTGGCCACCGACTTGCCCATTCGTGGCCGAGATTGGCGCGAGATATTGATAAGCGAGATTGTCCAGCACACCGGCCAGCGAGCGGGACTCGGTCAAGATCAGCGGTGGCCGTTCGCCGGCCCATCGATCGAGCCGCGTCTCCTCGACCTTGTCGAGAAGATGCGCGGCGACGGTCGCCCCATAACTCCAAATGCTGATGTGTCGCGTCTCGTCGACAATCCATTCCCACGGGATCAGTCCGCGCTCGCGCAGCCGGAATATCGCATCGATTACGTCTTGATCGGGACGTCTGCCGCCGCCGTCGAGCCGCCGCTGTTTGGCGACGACACCGACTGCCACAAGCTCGTAATAGATGAAGCGCGCCGAAGTCGGCAGCCCGTCGGGCACGCTCTCCCGCGCGCGCAAGAGCTCGAGACAATGCCGCTGTAGCCTCCCGCTTTTCGAGGCAGGCGCGGACAGTCCAGGATCTTCGATTTGCAACATGCTGGCGGAATTACATCGGCGGCCGGGGCTGCCCTTCGCGCTCGCGCCGCCGCTCGTCCTCGATGGCGTCGGCTTCCTGTTTGAGGGATTGGATTTCGCCGCGGGCACGCTCAATCAACGGCGTCACATGCGGCTGCAGCCGGCGCCCCAGCGCCGTTGCGATTGCGGAAGCTCGCGGGGCAGACTGCACGGCGACCACCACCACGAACACGCCGAGGATCAGCACGAACACGACTGCGAATTTGAGGATTTGAAATTCCATGACACAAGGGTCCTTTCCGCGCGCGCGTCGGCGCGGTGTCGACTCCTTGTGTGGTGATGGCCGGGCGCCTCAACACCCTGCAGCCGGGGGAGCGGATGACCGTTGCGAGGCGGGGACGACGACGTTAGGTTGCCGCGCAAGTGGTCGGGATTTTAGGACACGCTCGATCCCGATCTGCGCCGGCCAGGGTTCCCGCCTTGGTCGGCGCCTGTGCGTATGCAATCACGCTGGCGTATGAGGGTCAAGCGCGCGAGAATAACGAGCGGTTGTGGGCAGAGGGAGTGCATGGCCATGGTCGAGCATCCCACCGAAAATCAGACGCCACCGCCCGCTTGGGTGTCGAAGGTCGCCGCTTGGGAGCCTGATGCGACGACGCTGCTCGGCGTGCCTGCCGATCAGCTTCCGGTGAGCTCTCACGCCGGGCCCTGTTTCATGTGAAGCTCCCCAGAGCGCTCCCCGGCTGGGGTCGCAATCGGCGCCATGAGAAGGAAATGCCGCTGCCACGGTAACTTCTCGCCAATCTCGGGGGAGCTACCTGCATCCGGGCAAGGTGCTGTAACCAGTGGAAAGCCGTGCCGCCAATGTGTGGCTTGTCTTGAATGCGGAATCTCGATTGTTGTTGTTCTGCCACGATTGAATCTCCTGGTTGTGCAGTGCGTTGCCGTTGCGAGTGAGCAGGCGAATGACACCCGTCGTCGCTGTGAGACTTGGGCGGTAGCCGTCGTGCTTGCGGGCGTGCTGAGCCATCGGGCTTGCGTGCCACAGGTGGCGAGCTGTGAAGGACGTCACAGTAATCGATGTGCTCCTGGGCTATTCTACGGTCACTTCTATTCAAAGGAGTGTTGCGATGAAGCGTTTTGCGATTCTGGGCTTTATCATTGGCTTGCTGACTGTGCCGACCCGAGCGCAGGAGCCCTTTCCTGAGGGCTATGGGCTCGACGTAGTGACGCCGCAGGTGGCAGATTGCGCTCTCGACCTGATCAAGTTTAAGGCCGCAGTGGTAATGGGCATTGACCTGCTCGAGGTCACAGAGGAGACACGTCAAATCTGGCGCAGTTATCTGGCCATCAATTTGACGAAGCTCGCCCCAGCCGACCAACACGAGTACGGCCCCCTCGCGTGTCCGACGCTTAACAATTTGACGCAAGCGTCTCCGGTCGTGCGCGAAAGCTATCGGCAAACTTGGACGGCTTCGCTGCCGCCAGTCCTTCAGTTCCTCGAGCCAGTGATGCGTGCTGCTACGGACTTGCGTGCTTTTAAACAGCAAGTGCGTGCCTACGAGCAAATGCGTGCTCAGAAATTGCGTGACGCTCAGGAATTGCAATTGCGTGTTGCTGAGCAATTGCGCGCTGCTCGGCAAGCTGCCGAGCAATTGCGCGCCGCTCGACAAAATGCCGCTCCGAGCGGCCCAACATCGGACCCTGAGGCTAACGCCATGATAGAGCTTCAGCGCCGGTACAACATCGGGGCAACGTTGCTCCAATGGTGGCGGCGCTGAAGTTGGCTCTTCAACACAGCGTCATAGGCTTCAATCATACTCGTCCGAAATTTTGTCTGCGCGTCTGCGCGCGTTGAGGTGCAATCGATGCATATGAGTGCCATCCAGACGAAGATTAAACTGCCGCCATTCACAATCCAGTCGGACAGGCGTTCATAACCGCCCTTCATTGCTTCGCTGATGGGCTGCTTGAGCAAATCGCTCCCATATCTCCCGTCTTCTGGGGAAGCAAATAAAACACCGGCAAGGTGCTGTAGCGCCGCTCGTCAGACGCGGGCCGAGCGGACCGCCTAAAACAGCGAGGACTGCCGCTCGTCCGTCTTCGGCTTTTTGCCGCGTTTGACGCGCGCGCGCGCATCCGATCCCTGCGCCGCCGGCGCCGCCGGCTCGTCCACGAGCGGCTCGATCAAGCCGGGCCCGTCGTTTTCCGTGCGATTCACCGCGGGCGAGATCTCGTAGGCTTCGAGCACGCCTTCGGGGGCGGGAACGAATAGCGCCGCGGCGGTCGTGGCGTCGACCTTGCTGCAATCGAGCCACAGATCGAAGGCGTCCGGCGGCACGATCACCGGCATGCGCCCGTGCAGGCGGGCGAGCTCGCGGTTGGCGGCCGTGGTGATGATGGTGGCCGTTTCCATCTCCTCGCCGTTCGGGCCCATCCAGGTTTCCCAAAGCCCGGCGAAGGCGATCGGCGCTCGATCCCGCGGGCGCACGCAATAAGGACGTTTGCGGCCGCCCTGATCCGCCCAGTCGTAAAAGCCGTCGGCGGGAACGAGGCAGCGGCGCCGGCGCATGGCGTTGCGGAACGCCGGCTTCTGGTTGACCGATTCGGCGCGCGCATTGACCAGCAAGCTGAACTTTCGCGGGTCCTTGACCCAGGGCGGGATCAAGCCCCAGCGCACCAGCGCGAATTGCCGCTGTCCGTCCACGCGGCGAACGATCGGAATCGGCTGCGTCGGCGCCACGTTGTAGCGCGGCGGAAAGTTCGGCTGCTCGGGGTAGCCGAACAGGCGCCGGATCGCTTCCGGCGAGGACAGGACCATGTAGCGTCCGCACATGGGGGCACTTGTCTCGCTTCTGGGGCTGCACTAACCATACCGCACAAGACTGGCGGCAGACGACCTCACTCGTCGTGCTCTCATATAGGGCTGCTGGAGCGTTACCGCCGTGTCGGACGCAAGATCCTATCCCCGGCGTCCCTATCTCGCGGTCAGCGCCGCCATCGTGCGGGACGGCAAGATCCTCGTGGTGCGTCGGGCGCGCGCGCCAGCCCATGGCCTGTTCAGCTTGCCCGGAGGCGTGGTCGAGGCCGGCGAGACCCTGGCGGAAGCCGTGGCACGCGAGGTGCGCGAGGAAACCGGCATGGCGATCGAGCCGGTGGCGTTCGCCGGCTTTCGCGAAGCTATCGTGCGCGATGCGCAAGGCCGCGTGGAACGGCATTTCGTCATCCTGTGCTTTGCGGCCCGCTGGTGCTCGGGCGAGCCGGTGTTGAACGATGAGCTCAGCGAGGCTCGCTGGCTCGACCCGGCCGAGCTCGCGGACCTGCCGACGACCCCCGGCTTGGCCGAGATCGTGGCGGCGGCATTCGATCGCGTTGATCAGACGCAGTGACGGCGGATGTCCTCGCCGAGGGCACACCTCGTGTGCCTTTTTTCGGTCGCGTTAGGCCGCGACAATGCCTCGATATCGCAATCGGCCGCAGCGGATTCATGTCGGCGCAGATACTCCACCCATGTTGCGACGCTTCTTGATAACGGTTTCGATGCTGGCTTCGATCGCGCTTGCGGCGGCGCACGCGCCCGCGCGCGCCGAAGTCGCGGCCGCGCCGTTCGACGGCAGCCTGCAGCGCCTGGCCGAGATCCTCGGCGCGCTGCATTACTTGCGCAACATCTGCGGTGCCAACGAGGGCCTGAAGTGGCGCAACGAGATGCAGGCCATCATCGATGCCGAGGCGCCGGGCGGCGAGCGGCGAGCGCGCATCATCGCCAGCTTCAATCGCGGCTATCGCGGCTTCCAGCAGACCTACCGCAGCTGCACGCCGGCGGCCGATCTGGTCATTCGCCGCTACCTGGAGGAGGGCTCGAAGATCGCCCGCGAGATGACGGCGCGCTACGCCAACTGATCGCGGCGGTCCCGCCCCCGCGAACAGGTCAAAGCGCGTTCAGCGCGCGCCGTGCCATCAGGCCGATGAAGCCCTGCTCGGAAATCTCGCGCCGCGCCGTCTGCGCCTGCTTGTCGGTGCGCGGATATTCCACAACGAAAACCGGCTTACCTTCGGCGGCAAGCATCTTCAGCCGCTTGACGCTTTCGTGGATGCTCGCGGCGCGGTTGCGCTTGCCATCCAACTCTTCGCCGTAGAACAGGTCTTCGCGCGCGAACCCGTCGATCGCGTGCCGGAACCTGGTGTCGGAAAGAAGCTGGTCGCCGTTCTGCGAGATGACCAAGAAGTCGGAGCGCTGCGACTTCGCTCTCGCCGCGATCCGGGACACGAACTCGACCATGTCGTCGCGATGGCCCATGTCCTCGAACTCGTCGACCTTGTCGAGGTAGACGCCGTCGAAGCCGGCCGCGAGAATCCGATCGGTATAGGTCAAGATGATGTCCTGCCACGCGGAATCCCAGAAGCGCACGCCGTAGTTTCCGCGCCATTTGGGATTTTCAGCGCCGAGCCAGGACGCAGAACGCTGCGACCAATACCACCGGTAATCCTCGGCTTCGCCGATGCTCATATAGGCCAGGACGATTCGCCGGGAGCCATCGGGCTTTTGCTTCATGCGCTCGACCTGGGCGTTCGAGAACGGCCCGTCAGCGCCGCTGTGGTCGATCACTACGAGGTCGTGCGGGGAATTGGCGATCTCGGCCGGATCGATATTTTGAAGCTGGTACCGCCAGCTCTTGACCTGCGGCAGCCGCAGCGAGGGGAATGCGGGGGGCGCGTCGGTGCGCGGCACCGCCGCAGTCGGCGGGATCGAAGCCGTCACCTCCGCCGGGCGCGCAAAGGTCTCGGTCTTGACCCGGCGTGGATAGTTCGATGGCGGCGCCCGGTCGAACCAGGATTCCGTGGTATGCGCTTCCCAACCGCGCGCCGAACGCTGTGGCGGCACGGCACGGCGATAGATCGTGGTTTCAGCGCGATCGGAGGAGGACGCCGCCTGGTCACGCTCGGGCTGCGGTGAAGGCGCTGGATGCCAGCCGTCGCGCCACAGGACGATCGCGATCGCGACCGCCACCCCCGCCACCGCGCCGGCAAAAAGCTTGAGCGCGAAAATGCCGGCGGGGCGCAACCCCTGCCCTTGTGCTCGGCGCACCGGCGCCTGCAGCGGAGTTGCCGGCCGATACCTTTGCGCCGGCGGCCGCGGCGCCCGCGCAGGCGGCTGGCGCAACACCGTTGCAGGCCGGTGCAAGGCCGTTGCAGCGGCTTTCCCGGCGCTCATCGCAACGGGTTGAACGGCCACCATTGAGAACGCCCCCTGCAAGCCCAGCCGCTTCTCCCGGCGGCGCGAGCGTCCCGCTGCGTGACCCGGACACCTTCCATCCCCTCGGACTGAGCGGAAAATCCGCCCGCAGGTGCCAAGTCGAATGAAGCGAGAATGGTCCCCGATTGATAGGACCTTAGTTTATTGAAAAATAAGGGCAAATCTGGGCATCGGGGCGTCGAATTCTGGGCTGGCTGCGGGGCTGCGCCACGCCGAGGATCCGCCGCACCGTCAGCGCCGGGTAGCGCCCTCGCGCGAAACGGTTGCCCCGCCAGATCCAAACCCGGGGCTCCGGTCGCCCCTGCCACGCACCGGTAGAGCCGTCCCTCGCTCGAAACGCCCTGGCGCCGGCCGCGCATTAACCGTTCCTAGAGGTGCGCCCTAGGCGGCCGCGCGCCGCATGCTAACGTCCGTTCGCGCCGCCATGGCCGCGAGGATCCGGCCCCGAGTCGACATGGGCATGACAGCACAAGTGATCGAGGCCCCGGGGCAAACTCCGGACCATGAACAGAAGCGGGCTGCGCTCGGCTACTTGAAGGCGGCCTGGGTCGAGGCCCGCATCGACGGCATCGACGGGGATTGCCTGGCGCAGGCCTGCCTGTTCGCTGCCTTTGCCGAATTCGTCTCGACCTACGGCGAGGAGGCGGCCGCACGTTTTGCCGAGGGCCTCGCGCTGCGCATCCGCAACGGCGAATTCTCCGTCGGCGCGGTCCGACAGTAGCCGCAAAGCCGCGTCCGCGGCTGCACCGGCGCGGCGCAAGGCGAGCCGACCCCCCCTGAGCTCCGCGCCGATCGAATGTGCGCGACTCGCCATCGATTCCACGCTTCTGCTAGACTGGCGCCCGTCCTCACCCGGCGACCGCCCATGCTGCGCATTGGCCTCAGCCTGCTGGCGCTGACGCTCGTCGCGAACGGCGGCGCGCTTGCGCAGGCCGCCGACCAGGGCAAGCCGACGGGTCATTTGGTCCCGCCGAACCCGTCGGCCGCCGCTCCCGAAATCATCACCGATCTGTCCCGCTTGCCGGCGCCGGTCGCCCGCACTCGCGATCGCATTCTGGCCGCCGCGCGCAGCGGCGATCTGCAGCAACTCGCAGCGCTGACGAACGAGATGATGCCGATCTTCTCGTTCACCGACGAAAGGGATCCGATCGCGTTCTGGAAGGCGAACTATCCCGACTCCGAGGGCATCGAGGTGCTCTCGATCCTGACCATGATCCTGGAAGCCGGCTTCGTGCGCGTCGATCAAGGCACGCCGCAGGATATGTACGTCTGGCCATATTTCGTGCGCATGTCGCTCAAGTCGCTGACGCCGCAGCAAAAGGTGGAACTGTTCCGGATCGTCACCGGTGCCGACTACAAGGACATGATGGCGTTCGGGGTCTATGCCTTCTACCGCCTCGGGATCGGGCCGGACGGCAGCTGGCATTTCTTCGTCACCGGCGATTGAGGTTATTTCTGCCGCGCGCGGTGCGCCGCAGCGCCTGCCGCGCGCGTCAATCGCGGCGGCCGTCCCTCAGCCGCCCGGCAGCGTTTCCAAGAATTGCACCGCTTCGCCGCGCGCGCCGGCGGCAAGCTCGCCCTCCCACATGACGCGGTGTCCGCGCACGAACGTGCCGACCGGCCATCCGGTGACGGTGACACCGTCATAGGGAGTCCAGCCCGCGCGCGATTTGATCCAGCCATCGCCGATCGTTTCGCGCCGTTTGAGGTCGACCACCGTGAGGTCGGCGTCGTAGCCGACCGCGATGCGGCCCTTGCGCGCGATCCCGAACAGCCGCGCCGGCCCGGCGCTGGTCAGATCGACGAAGCGCATGAGGGATAGTCGGCCGGCATTGACATGATCGAGCATGATCGGGACCAGCGTCTGCACTCCGGTCATGCCGGACGGCGTGGCCGGATAGGGCTTGGCCTTTTCCTCGCGCGTGTGCGGCGCGTGGTCGGAGCCGAGCACGTCGACGACGCCCTCGTTGAGGCCGCGCCAGACGCCGGCACGGTGGTTGCCGTCGCGCACCGGCGGGTTCATCTGCGCGAGCGCGCCCAGGCGCTCGTAGCATTGCGGCGCTTCGAGCGTGAGGTGGTGCGGGGTCGCCTCGACCGAGGCGACGTCCTTGTGGTCCTTGAGAAACTCCATTTCCTGCGCGGTCGTGATGTGCAGCACGTGCACGCGCTTTCCGGTCTCGCGCGCGAGCCCAACCAGCCGCTGCGTGCACCGGAGCGCGGCAATCTCGTCGCGCCAGAGCGGATGCGAGCGCGGGTCGCCGGCGACGCGCAGATGCTTGCGCTCCTCGAGCCGGTACTCGTCCTCGCAATGGAAGGAGGCGCGCCGGCTGATCACTTTGAGGATGTTGCGCACGCCCTCGTCATCCTCGACCAGGAGGGAACCGGTGGACGAGCCCATGAACACCTTCACGCCGGCGCATCCGGGCAGACGCTCGAGCGCGGGCAGGTCGGAGGTATTTTCGCGCGTGCCGCCGATGAAGAACGCAAAATCGCAATGCATGCGGTGGCGGGCGCGCGCGACCTTGTCCGCGAGCGCCTGGGCGCCGGTGGTGGTGGGACTGGTATTCGGCATTTCGAACACTGCCGTGACCCCGCCCATCACCGCGCCGAGGGACCCGGATTCGAGATCCTCCTTGTGCGTCATGCCGGGCTCGCGGAAATGCACTTGCGTGTCGATCACGCCCGGCAGCACATGCAGCCCACGGCAGTCGATCACTTCCGCCGCCGGAGCCTCCGACAGGCTGCCGATGGCGGCGATGCGGCCGCCGGCGACGGCGAGGTCGCGCAGCCCTTCGCCGTCGTGATTGACCACGGTAGCGCCCTTGAGGACCAGGTCGTAGCTTCGGGTCATTCCAATCGTCCGCTCTTGTGACGGTCGAGCGAGCGCCTTACGTTTACCCGCGACATCTGGCAAGTACCGGTCAAGCATCGAGCATGAAGGCAGCGCTTCTTCCGGACCGCGGCGTGGTCAAGGTAGCCGGCGAGGCCGCGCGCAAATTCCTCAACGGGCTCGTGACCAGCGACGTCGCCAAGGTGACCTCGGCGCGTGCGCTCTTTGGCGCGCTGCTCACGCCGCAAGGGAAGATCATCGTCGATTTCATCCTGGCGGAGGCGCCGCCCGCCGACGGCGGCGGATTCTTCCTCGATTGTCCGCGCGCGCTCGCGTCGGCGCTGGTTCAGCGGCTCAACTTCTACAAGCTGCGGGCCAAGGTCATCGTCGAGGATTTGTCCGAAATCCTCGGCGTGCTCGCGATCTGGGACGGCACGGCCGCCACCGACTACGGCTTGTGCTACGACGACCCGCGGCTGCCGGCGCTGGGCCGGCGCTGCATGCTGCCGCCGCACCTGGCGGCCACAGCCGCGGCCGACCTCGGCGCCGAGCTCCTCGAGGCGTCGGCTTACGAAGCCCATCGGATCGCGCTCGGCGTCCCGCGCGGCGGCCTCGATTTCAGCTACGGCGATGCATTCCCGCACGAGACCGACATGGATCAGCTCGGCGGCGTCGACTTCGACAAGGGCTGCTTCGTCGGGCAGGAAGTGGTCTCGCGCATCGAGCACCGCGGCACCGCGCGCACCCGGGTCGTGCCCGTGGCCTTCGACAGCTTTGCGCCCGAGGCCGGCACGCCGGTGAGCGCCGGCGACAAGACCGTCGGCACGCTCGGCTCGACCGCGCAGGGCCGCGGCGTCGCCATGCTTCGCCTCGATCGCGCCGCCGATGCGCTCGCCGCCGGCCATGCGCTGACCAGCGGCGGGGTCGAGCTGCGGCTGGTGAAGCCGCCCTGGGCGCAATTCGCATGGCCGGGCGAGACCAAGGCCGCGCAATGAGCCCTCCTCTCCTCCATCCCGACGGCCTCAAGCGCTGCCCGTGGCCGAAGCAGGACCCGCTCTACGTGGCCTATCACGACGAGGAATGGGGCGTGCCCGAATACGGCGACCGCGCGCTCTACGAGAAGCTCGTTCTCGACGGCTTCCAGGCCGGTCTGTCCTGGATCACGATCCTGCGCAAGCGCGACAACTTTCGCCGCGCCTTCGACGGCTTCGCGCCGGAGAAGATCGCGCGCTACACGCCCCGCAGGGTCGAGAAGCTGATGCAGGACGCCGGCATCGTGCGCAATCGCATGAAGATCGAGGGCGCGGTGCTTTCGGCACGCGCCTATCTCGACGTGATGGAGAAGGGCCCGGGCTTCTCGCGGCTGCTCTGGGACTTCCTCGACGGCAGGCCGAAGGTCAATCATTTCCGCTCGACCGCGCAGGTGCCGGCGGAGACGGCGCTGTCACGGGCGATGTCGAAGGAGCTCGCGCGCCGCGGCTTCAAATTCGTCGGACCGACCATCGTCTATGCCTTCATGCAAGCCACCGGCATGGTCAACGACCACGTGGTGAGCTGCCACCGGCACGCGACCTTGGCCAGGCTCGCAGGCCGTTGAGCCCGATGGCCGTCAAGCCGCGAGCGGCGACGCGCCCGCGGGCATTCCGCGCCTGGCAGCGCATGCTGTCGGGGCGACGGCTCGACCTGCTCGACCCGTCGGCCCTCGACATCGAAATCGCCGACATCGCTCACGGGCTCGCGCGCGTGGCGCGCTGGAACGGGCAGACCGAGGGCGCGCACATCTTCTCCGTCGCCCAGCATTGCCTCCTGGTCGAAAGCATCGCGCGCCAGCGCGCGCGCCTCGACCGCAGGAGCCGTCTCGCCATTCTGCTGCACGACGCCCCCGAATACGTCATCGGCGACATGATCTCGCCGTTCAAGGCGGTGATCGGCGATGCCTACAAGGCGGTCGAGGCGCGGCTGCTGGCAGCCATCCATCTGCGCTTCGGCCTGCCCGCCGTGCTCGCGCCCGAGCTCGTCGCCCAGATCAAGGCGGCCGATCGCGCCGCCGCCTATCTCGAGGCGACGCGGCTCGCCGGATTTTCCGCCGCCGAAGCGCGGCGGTTCTTCGGCGCGCCGCCCAAATTCTCCGCCGTGATCGAGCGCGACCACCTCTCGCCCTGGCCGGCGGAGGTGGCCGAGCGGCGCTACCTCGAGCGTTTCGTCAAGCTCGCGCGCGAGTGACGCGGCTCGACGGGGCCAAGGCGCATCCGACGCTTTCGCGTCACGATTCGTCACCATATAAAGAGGCAAGCAAAACGCTTCGCGGTTATCCGATGATTCACGTCTGCTCACTGGCTCGCCTGTACGAGACGGTTGCCGAGACCGGGGCGCTCCACGTCGTCACGCTGCTCAAGCACACCGACCGGGTGCAGCGCCCCGACACGATCGCGCCGGGGAACCATCTGATCCTGGGCATGGACGACATCAACGTGCCGATGGACGGCTATGTCATCCCGTGTGACGAGCACGTCACCCGGCTGATCGAGTTCGTGCGCGGCTGGGAGCGCGCCAAGCCGCTGGTCGTGCATTGCTATGCCGGCATCAGCCGCTCGACCGCGGGCGCCTATGTCGCGGCCTGCGCGCTCAACCCGCGCCGCGACGAAGGGGCGATCGCGCGCGAGCTGCGGCGGGCGTCGCCGACCGCGACGCCCAACCTTCGCATCGTGTCGCTCGCCGACCGCATGCTCGGCCGCAACGGCCGCATGAGTGCGGCGATCGATGCGATCGGGCGCGGCGCGCTGGCCGCCGAAGGCGTTCCGTTCCGACTCGATTTGGAATAGCTCGCGGTATTCCTTTTGGGCAATCGCCCAACTTCCGGCGATCGGGGACTGGTTCGGCGGCCCCGCTGTGTAAATAACAGGAAATTAACAGGCGGGGTGGCCCGAAAGAGCGCTTTCGGGCCGGAAGTTGGGCAACCGCCCTCGCTCGGCGAGGTCCCGCGCAGGCGATCCGAACCGAGTCGCGCCATTCCGGAGCAGCGTTTCCTCGCTGGCGCAAAAAAACCGCGGCGGTGTTCCGCGCGCGGCGTCATGCGCAACTCTGGATCGTGCGCCACGCATAGATGATTCGGGTAACGCGTGTCCAGCGATTCCACGATGCGCCAGGTTCGGATGATCAAATCGCGCGCGTGCAATGCTGTGCCGACGGATCAACATTCCCGCGCATGCATTAAGATGACCGCGTGCGAATAGCGTGGAGGATCAGCCATGCGAAGCCCAGCCCGCCCGCTCGCTTGCGTCCTGACGTCGATCATGATCATCGGCGCGACCGCATCCGTTCCTGCCCCGGCGCAGCAGCAACCGTCCACGACCAAGGTCACCACGCTGCTGCGGCAGGCCATGGCGGAGTTCCCCGGCCGCGAAGTCATCATGCTCACCATCGACATCCCGCCCGGCGGCGGTTCGCC
Organism: uncultured Alphaproteobacteria bacterium; assembly: GCA_963712565.1. GTDB lineage: Bacteria > Pseudomonadota > Alphaproteobacteria > Rhizobiales > Xanthobacteraceae > VAZQ01. The sequence goes on from CAVQIP010000059.1 coordinate 23,052, forward strand.
ACCGCATCGCCATCCCGGCCATCATGTTTTCGGCTACGTGCTGGAAGGAGCCTATAAGTTCAAGCTCGACCAGGGCGCGGAGACCGTGCTGAGCAAGGGCCAGACCTTCTACGAGGCGCCCGGCCAATTGCACGCCGTCTCCGGCAATGCCAGCCAGAGCGAGCCCGCCAAGGTGCTCGCCGTCATGGTGGCCGAGAGCGGCAAGCCGATCACGGTGCCGGAGCGGCAGTAGCGTAGGCCGATCGTGCGGCGGCCGCGCGCGGCCGCGATCGCCGAATGCTTGTTTGTTGCAGTCACAGAGCGCGGGCTCCACCCTTCCCTTGTTAGGGTAACGCGCTGCGGCTCGTGGCAGCTATCTTGAGGCCGCATGGGGGTGGAGCACTGCGGCTCGCGGCCCTCGCCTTCGCACCCTGCCTTGCTACACTTCCGCCATGTCCGATGCTGCGCTCACCCCGATCGAGATCGGGCTCACCGCCGCGATCGTGACCGTCGAGGGCGAGGAGCCGGCCATCCTGGTGGCCGGCGACGGGCCCGACGGCGGATCGCTCGAGGGCAAGACGCATCCCGGCGCCACGCGCGCAGGCCTGCCCTTCGGTCCGTTCGATCCGCTGACGCACCGCACCTTCGAGATCGGATTGCGCGCCTGGGTCGAGGCCCAGACCGGGCTGACCGTCGGCTATGTGGAGCAGCTCTACACCTTCGGTGATCGCGGCCGCCACGCGCGCGCGGGCGACACCGGCGCGCACATGGTTTCGATCGGCTATCTCGCGCTCACCCGCATGCCGGAAAACGTGGCGGCGCTGCACGCCGCCGGCGCCGGCTTCGAGCCGTGGTATCGCTTCTTCCCGTGGGAAGATTGGCGCGAGCAGCGGCCTGACATCCTCGACCGGGTGATCCTGCCGCTGCTCGAGCAATGGGCCGGACGCTCGGAGCGGCCGGAGCCGGGGCGCGCGCTCGGCCGCCGCGAGCGCGTGCGCTTCTGCTTCGCCGTCGGCGGCAGCCCGTGGGACGAGGAGAAGGTGCTCGATCGCTACGAACTCCTGTACGAGGCCGGCCTGACCGAGGAGGCGCGGCGCGACGGACGCGAAGCCGCGCTCGCGCGCCATCCCTTCCCCAGGCTGGGCGAGCCGATGCGCTTCGACCACCGGCGCATCCTCGCGACCGCGATCGCGCGGCTGCGCGCCAAGCTGAAATATCGCCCCGTCATTTTCGAGCTGATGGCGCGCGAGTTCACGCTCACCGAATTGCAGCGCACGGTCGAGGCGATCTCGGGCCGGCGTCTGCACAAGCAGAATTTCCGTCGTCTCGTCGAGACCGCCGCATTGGTGGAGCCGACCGGCGAAACATCGACCGCTACCGGAGGACGACCGGCGGCGCTGTTCCGCTTCCGCCGCGAGGTCGTGCAGGAGCGCCCGGCTCCGGGCCTGCGCCTGGGCGCGCGCGCGTGACGATGCTGGTGCCCACGCCGCCGGCGCGGGCGACGAGCCTCGCCTGCTTGCTTTTTGAATAAAAACTTGTTGTGTTCGCCCGGCTCTGCTTGCAATTGCGCAAAGTCTGGTGGGCGCGGCCGTGGGCTGCCGAGATTCTGTGATGCGCTCGTAATGCTCTCTTGGGATGATTTCCGCTACGTCAAGGCGATCGCCGATACGCGCTCCCTCTCGGGCGCGGCCGGAGCGCTCGGTGTCAATCATTCCACGGTTTTTCGGCGGCTCGGCCAGATCGAGCAGCAGCTCGGCTCCCGGCTGTTCGAGCGCGGCCGCGCCGGCTACGCGCTCACCGCCTGCGGCGAGCAAATGGTGGAGCTCGCCGAGCGCATGGGCGACGACATCGCCGGTTTCGAGCGCAGAGTCACCGGACAAGATTTGCGGCCGTCGGGGGAATTGCGGGTCACCACCAGCGACGTCGTCCTGCTGCACCTGCTCAACGACGTGCTGATCGGCTTCCGGCGCGCCTATCCGGAGATCATGCTCGACATCGTGGTCTCGAACCAGCGCCTCAATCTGTCCAAGCGCGACGCCGACGTGGCGGTGCGCGCCACCTACCACAATCCGGACCCGCTGGCGGGGAGCAAGGTCGCGCGCATCGCGTGGGCGGTCTTCGGCTCGGCCGCGCTCGCGGCCGAGCCGTTCGATCCCGCGACCGACGCCCGTCGGCACGACTGGGTCGCGTTTGCCGATGCCATCTCGATCGCGAAGGCGACGAAGTGGCTCAAGGACCGCGTCGACGAGAAGCGCATCGTCTACAAGCTCAACAGCATGGTCGGCTTGGCGGAAGCGGCCGCCGGCGGCGTGGGGATCGCCCTGCTGCCCTGCTATGTCGGCACCGCCGTGCGCGGGCTGGCGCAGCTCAGCGCGCCTTTGCCCGAGCTCGAAGGCGAGCTTTGGTTGCTCACCCATCCGGACCTGCGCAACACCGCGCGCGTGCGCGCCTTCCTCGACTTTTGCGCCGACGAGATCGCCCGCCGGCGCAAGATTCATCGAGGGCCTGAGATGAGACCGCGCCGAGGCGCGGACGCGCGTTCCCCGCGCCGATGCCGAGGCGTTGCGACTTTTGCCGGCAGGAATTGCAATCATACCAACTCGGCTCCGTTATAGAGACAAGCTATCACGCAGCGGCATCGGCAGCTTCGCATCCACGCCGATGACGTGAGCGCGAACCCGGTCGCCGGCTCCGGCGACTAATTGGTAGCGCCATCACCGCCCGTGGCGGAATACCTCCGGCGCGCTGCGGGATGGCGTACAAGGTTGAGCGTGTCAGCTGCGCTTCCGGCGGACAGCCCTACCGCTTGCGCTGACGCTGCCAGTCGGATCACGCCGCGACCGCTTCTCCGGACGATACGTTCTCGGAGGACGCCATGACCACGACCCCGAGGCTCTGGAAATCCCAAACCCAAGTCAACGCCGCGGACTTCGGCGTCCAGAACGACGGCCAGATCGCCGCTACGCACGACGGCGGTTACGTCGTTGTCTGGCATAGCATCAACTTCATTATCGGCCAGAGATACGATTCCGCGGGCAACAAGCTCAACAGCGAGGTCATCGCCGGCTTCAATTTCGGCGAACAGACCACGCCCGCGGTGACCGTTCTGGCGAACGGCAACATTGCCGTGGCGTTCGTCGATGTGCCCGCCGCCGACGTCTACGTGCAAATTTTTGCCCCCACATGGGGCTCCCCGCTCAGGCTGGACGCGATCGGTGGCGGTACGGACCAGAGTCTCCCCTCCATCACCCCTTTCGCCGACGGCAGCTACGTCGTCGCCTATACGGCGGCCACCAGCAGCGTCGAAACCAGCGTCCTGGCGAAGGTCGTGAGCGCCAACGGCGCCGTCGGCTCCGAGTTCGCGCTCGATAATGAGACGGACAGTCAAACTTCGCCGGAGCTCGCGACGCTGTCCAACGGCAACTTCGTTGCGGTCTACGAGGACGAGTTCTTCGGCAGCGCGACCGACCACGACATCAAGTACGGGATATTCACCAAGACCGGCGCGCCGGTGACGTTCGGGCAATTCGTCCCCGGGGGTGGCAACTCTGGATTGGAAACCGATCCGGATGTCGCCGCGCTCCGCGACGGCGGCTTCGTGGTCGTGTGGACCGACCCCGACAGCTCGGTGCACGACATTCGCGCGTCGATCCTGTCGAACACCGGCGCCACCGTCGCCTCCAACATCTTGGTCAACACGACCACGGCGGCAACCCAGGACGAGGCGAGCGTCGTGGCGCTGGCCGACGGCGGCTTCCTGGTGACCTGGGAAGACGACCTCACCAATCTCGTGCGCGCGCAGCGGTTCGACGCGGTCGGCAGCAAGATCGGCGCCGAGTTCACGGTGAAGAACGGGGTATCCGACGGGTTCTCCGGGGACAGCCCCGAGGCTGCCCTGCTGTCCGATGGCCGCATCGCTTATGCCATCGGCGACGCTGTGGTCGCCGACCGCGACGTGGTGACCTCGATCTGGACCACTGGCTGGAACGCGATCGCCAGCGGCGATTTCAACGGCGACGGCACCGACGACATCCTGTGGCAGAACGCCCTCGGCGGCACCAGCGAATGGCTGATGTCGCCAGCAGGCGGCATCGCCAGCTTCCCGTTCACGCCGCCGGCCGCGGGATGGAGCGTGGTCGCAAGCGGCGATCTCAACGGCGACGGCACCGACGACATCATGTGGAAGAACGACGCGACCGGCTCGACCGCCGAATGGCTGATGGCGCCCACCGGCGGCGCCAAGCTTGGTCGGCACGCCGGGAGCGCCGGGCTGGAACGTGGTCGCCGACGGCGACTTCAACGGCGATCACATCACCGACCTCATGTGGCAGCACGCAGCGACCGGCTCGACCAGCGTTTGGCTGATGGCGCCCACCGGCGGGGCCGGCAGCCTGCTCAGCACCTCGCCGGCCGGAGGCTGGAACCTGGTCGCCAGCGGCGACTTCAACGGCGACGGCACCGACGACGTGCTGTGGAAGAACGCGGCCACCGGCAACACCAGCGAATGGCTGATGGCGGGCGGCGGCGTGGCCAGCAACCCGTTCACCCCGGGAACCGGGGGATGGAACGTGGTCGCCACCGGCGATTTCAACAATGACGGCATCACCGACATCATGTGGAAGAACGCGGGCACCGGCGCCACCAGCGATTGGCTGATGTCGGCGAGCGGCGGCATCGGCAGCAATCCATTCACGCCGGCGGCCGGCGGGTGGAACCTGATCGCGAGCGGCGATTTCAACGGCGACGGCACCGACGACCTGATGTGGCAGAACGCCGCCACCGGCGCCACCAGCGAATGGCTGATGGCGGGCGGCGGCATCGGCAGCAACCCGTTCACGCCGGCGGCCCCGGGATGGGACGTGGTTGCCGTCGGCGATCTCAACGGCGATGCCAACATCGACTTGATGTGGCAGAACGCGCTCACCGGCGCGACCGCCGAATGGCTGATGGCGCCCGGCGTCGGCGGCGTCGGCGCCTTCGTAGCCACGCTGGCGACGTAGCGAGAGGTGAACGTCAGGCGACGCGGAGGATTAGCCCGGCGACCGAGCCGTGCGTCGTTGGTGGGCTCGACGCGTCAAGCCCGGCATGACGAGATGCGTCAGTTCGGCTCGTGCGCCGCCACCGTCGCCTGCAGCGACAGCGGCGCCGAGGAGCGCGAGCGCAGGCCCATGCCGGCGATGCTCACGCGGCGGGTGAAGTCGCAATAGGCGAAGCCCAAACCCGCAACCGAGCCGCGAAAGCTCCGCTCATTCATCTTCTCGAGATTGAAGCACGGCTCGAACGGCATGCCTTGCAGCGAGGCGCACACCGCCTCACCTCGGACCCGCAGCGTTCCCGCCGGCAGCCATACCGAGCGGACGGGCCCGGCGCCGCGGAACTGGATGTTGCCGATGACCGAACCGTCGCCGTAGATGCGGCCGGCGCCGCGCGAGCCGTCGAAACAATTGAACGCGAACAGCTTGCCGGTCACGAAGCGCCGCGCCGCGTCGGCGGTGAGGCTTTCGGCGAGCACCGGACCCGCCGCGAGCAAGGCCACAACCGCAATCGCGAACCGCGCAATCATCCCGGCCTCCCCCTCCCGTTACCGCCGCGCCGGCAGCCGTAACCGCCGGTTAACCATACAAATCTGGCGCGATCTTGCCGGATCATGGTCAACAAATCCTAAACGGCTATCCGATCCTGACCACGATGCGCCCCCGCACGCGCCCCTCGACGATATTGCGGGCCGCCGCGATCACCTCGGCGAGCCCAATCTCGCTCGTCATGGCCGCAAGTTTTCCCCGATCGAGGTCGCTCGCCAAACGCTGCCACGCCCTTTCCCGATCGGCGATCGGACGCATGACCGAGTCGATGCCGATGAGCGAAACACCACGCAGGATAAATGGAGCCACCGAAGTCGGCAAATCCATGCCGCCGGCCAGTCCACAGGCCGCCACCGCCCCGCCGTAGCGCGTCATCGACAGCACGTTGGCGAGCGTGGTCGAGCCGACGGCGTCGATACCACCGGCGAAGCGCTCTTTTGCCAGGGGTTTTGCGGGTCCGGCGAGTTCCTTGCGCTCGATGATCTCGGTCGCGCCCAGCTTTTTCAGATAGTCGGCCTCCTCCGGCCGCCCGGTCGAAGCCGTGACCTGAAAGCCACGCTCGCTCAAAATCGCAACCGCGACCGACCCGACGCCACCCGCGGCGCCGGTCACCACCACCGGCCCGCTCCCCGGAGCGAGGCCGTGGCGCTCGAGCGCCATCACCGCCAGCATGGCGGTATAGCCCGCGGTTCCGATCGCCATGGCGTCGCGCGCGCTCATGCCGGCGGGCAGCCGCACCAGCCAGCTTCCCTTCACCCGCGCCTTCTCGCCGTAGGCGCCGAGGTGGGTTTCCCCGCAGCCCCAGCCGTTGAGGATCACCTTGTCGCCGGCCTTCCATGCCGGATCGGTCGAGGCCTCGACCGTGCCGGCGAAATCGATGCCGGGGATCATCGGAAAGCGGCGCACGACCGGCGCCTTGCCGGTGATCGCCAGACCGTCCTTGTAATTCACCGTCGACCATTCGACACGGACGGTGACGTCGCCTGCCATGAGATTGCTCTCGTCGAAATCGGCGAGGCCGGCCTGGGAGCCGGTGTCGGTCTTCTCGATCACGATCGCCTTGAAGGTTGCCACCAGCGTTCTCCCCATTCGCGTCATGGCCGAGCTTCCGGCCATCCAAGTCGTCAAGCCGGAAATGTGTAAGACGTGGATGCCCGGCACAAGGCCGCACGAAGGAGTGCCTATCCAGCGGCCGGCGCCAGCCGCGCCACCGGCTTCTCGACGATCGGCAGGTTGATGACGGCGGAGACGAAGCCGAGCAAGACTCCGAGCCACCACACGATGTCGTAGGATCCCGTCCGTTCGAACAGCGCGCCGCCGAGATAGATGCCGAGGAAGCCGCCGACCTGGTGGCTGAAGAAGGCGATGCCGAACAGCATCGCCATCCAGCGCGTGCCGAACATCACCGCGACGAGGCCCGCGGTCGGCGGCACCGAGGAGAGCCAGAGCAGGCCGGTCATGGCGCCGTAGATCAGGGCAACCGCCGGGCTCGCCGGCAGCGTGATGAGAAAGATCACCGCCAGTGCGCGGGCAAAATAGATCACGGACAGGATGTAGCGCTTGGGCAGCCATCCGCCGAGCCAGCCGGACAGCATGGCGCCGACGATGTTGAACAGCCCGATCACGCCGAGCGTCCAGCCGCCGACCTGGGCGGAGAGGCCGCGGTCGACCAGGTAGGCTGGCAGGTGCAGGGTGACGAAGCCGAGCTGGAAGCCGCAGGTGAAGAAGCCGAGCACGAGCAGGATGTAGGAACGATGCCCGAGGGCCTCGGCCAAGGCCTGTTTGTAGGTCTGCGTCTGGGCCGCTGCCGCGCTCGGCAGCGCCGTCGAGCGGGCGCAGACTGCCTGGATGCGTCTGCGCAGGAGCGTCGGAGCGGGGCGTGGAAATCGCAAAGGCGAGCGGAATGATCAGCAGCAGCAGCGCGGCGAAAATCTCCAGCGCGCGCTGCCACCCGAAGCCGTCGATCAGGCCCACCCCGAGCGGCGAGAACAGAAACTGGCCGAACGAGCCAGCCGCGGTGCCGGCGCCGAAGGCGAGCGAACGCCAGCTTTCCGGCAAGAGCTTGCCGAAGGACGAGATCACCAGATTGAACGAGCAGCCGGACAGCCCGAAGCCGATCAGCACGCCGCTCGAGAGATAGAGCATCCCCGGGGTCGAGGCATGCGCCATCATGAACATGCCGGCGGCATAGAGCAGCGTTCCGACAATGATCACCCGGATGGTGCCGAAACGGTCGGCGATGGCGCCGGAAAACGGCTGCGCGGCGCCGTAGAGCAGGGTCTGTACCGCGACCGAGAGCGCAAACACCTCGCGTCCCCAGCCGTGCGCCGCCGACAGCGGCGTAAGAAAGAAGCCGAGCGCCGAGCGCGGCCCGAAACCGATCATGGAGATCAGGCAGCCGCAGAGCACGATGATCAAGGGCGTGCGCCAGGACCCCGGACGACGGAGGAGGGACGACAGGGGACGGGCGCCTTCGGTCGCCGTTCTGTTCTCTTGTTGCACCGCCTGCCCTTCCGTCCTTGTCACCCTTCCTCCGTCGTCGGACTCAAGCCGGGGCCGTCGCGAGGCGCTGCACCGGCTTTTCCACGATCGGCAGATTGATCGCCGCCGACAAGCAGCCCGAACAGGATCGCGAGCCACCAGACCGCGTCGTAGGATCCGGTGCGCTCGAACAGCACGCCGCCGAGCCAGACGCCGAGGAAGCCGCCGACCTGATGGCTGAAGAAGGCAAAGCCGAACAGCATGGCGAGCCAACGCGTGCCGAACATGACGGCGACCAGGCCGGATGTCGGCGGCACGGTCGACAGCCAGAGCAAGCCCAGCACGGCGCCGAAGATCAGCGTTACGGACCGCGCTTGGCGGCAGCATGATGTAGACGAGAATCGCCACCGCCCGTGCGAAATAGATGAACGACAGGATGTAGCGTTTGGGCATCCAAGCGGACAGCCAGCCGGCCCCGATGGCGCCGATAATGTTGAACAGCCCGATGACGCCGAGCGTCCAGCCGCCGATCTCCGCCGGCAGGCCGCGGTCGATGAGGTAGGCCGGCAGGTGCACGGCAATGAAGAAGATCTGGAAGCCGCAGGTGAAGAAGCCGAGCACCAGCAGCACGTAGCTGCCGTGGCCGAAGGCCTCAGTGAGCGCCTGCGTCACCGACTGTTGCGGCGCGCCTGCCGCGCTCGCCGCCGCGGCGCCGCGCGGGGACGCGAGCGCGAACGAAAGCGGCATGATCAGCAGCACCATCGCGCCGAAGATGACCAGGGTGTGCTGCCAGCCGAATTCGCCGATGAACGCCACCGCGAGCGGAGAGAACAGGAATTGTCCGAACGAGCCGGCCGCGGTGCCGGCGCCGAAGGCGAGCAGGCGCCACTCCGGCGGCATCAGCCTGCCGAAGGCACCGATCACGACGGTGAACGAGGAGCCGGCAAGCCCGAAGCCGATCACGACGCCGGCGGTGAGATGGAGCATCGCCGGCGTGTCGGCGTAGGCCATCGACGCCAGCCCGAGCGCGTAGAGGATCGCCCCCACGCTGAGCACCGGCACCGCCCCGAAACGATCCGCAATCGCCCCGGCCAAGGGCTGGGCCGCGCCCCAGAGCAGCATCTGGATCGCCAGCGCAAGCGCGAACACGTCGCGGCCCCAGCCGTGCGCGCTCGACATCGGGGTGAGGAAAAAGCCCAGCCCCGAGCGCGGCCCGAAGCCGAGGACGCCGATCAGGCAACCGCAGACCAGAATGACGGCCGGCGTGCGCCAGGACGCGGGGCGACGGCCGGCGGAAGACCCGGAACCCGCGCTTGCCGCCTCGCTCTTGCTCGCTTCTTGCACCGCGCCCTCTGCCGTCGTCCTCACGCCGAAGCCGTCGCGAGGCGTTGCACCGGCTTCTCCACGATCGGCAGATTGACCACGGCCGAGAGCACGCCGAACAGGACCGACAGCCACCAGACTACGTCGTAGGAGCCGGTGCGCACGAACACGATGCCACCGAGCCATACGCCGAGAAAGCCACCGACCTGGTGGCTGAAGAACGCGAGCCCGGCGAGCGTCGCGAGCCAGCGCGTGCCGAACATCAGGGCGATGATGCCGTTGGTCGGCGCCACGGTCGAAAGCCAGAGCAGCCCCATCACGGCGCCGAACAGGATCGACGTCACCGGCGTCACCGGAAACGAGATGAAGGCGAGCACCGCGGCGGCGCGGGCGAAATAGATGAACGACAGGATGTAGCGCTTGGGCATGAGACTGCCGAGCCAGCCCGAGGCCAGCGAGCCCACGATGTTGAACAGCCCGATCACCGCGATGGTCCAGCCGCCGACCGCCGCCGAAAGTCCGCGGTCGACGAGATAAGCCGGCATGTGGATCGTGATGAAGGCGAGCTGGAAGCCGCAGGTGAAGAAGCCGAGCACGAGCAGGAGATAGGAGCGGTGGCGGACCGCCTCCGCCAGCGCCTGTCCGAGCGACTGCGACACGCCGCCGCCTGGTGAGACGCCCTGCTCCGCCGGGGCGGTTGCGAGCGCAAGCGACAGCGGCAGCACCAGCAGCATGCCGACGCCGAAGGTCACAAGCGCGCTCTGCCAGCCATAGGCATCGATGAGCGAAACGGCGAGCGGCGAGTAGAGGAATTGTCCGAACGAGCCGGCCGCCGTGCCGGCGCCGAACGCGAGCAGACGAAAGCGCTCGGGCAGCAATTTGCCGAACGCGCCGAGGACGACGGAGAAGGAACAGCCGGCAAGGCCGAAGCCGATCAAGGCGCCGGCCGCCAGGTCGAGCATCCCGGGCGTCGTCGAATAGGCCATCAAGACGAGGCCGATCGCGTAGAGCAGCCCGCCGGCGCACAGCACGCGCGTGGTGCCGAAGCGGTCCGCGACCGCGCCGGCGAGCGGTTGGCCCGCCCCCCACAGGATGTTCTGGATCGCGAGCGCCAATCCGAACACGTCGCGATCCCAGCCGTTGGCTTGCGACATCGGCGTGAGGAAGAAGCCAAGCGTCGCGCGCGGACCGAAACTCAGAAGCGAAATGAGACAGCCGCACAGCACGATCACGAGCGGCGTGCGCCAGCCCATCGTCGCGACCCGGGCGGGGGAGGGAAATGAAATTGCCATGGCCAAATCCGTGTGATCCGAGGCGCAACCGCAGGAGTCGACACGCCGGCGGCGGCGCGAGCGGAACAGCCCGCGGCCTCTGATCACGCCGTCGATTCTCCGGACGAAACGCCGACCTTGCTACGCAGCCGTGCTTGTACGGGGTCGGGCAGCCATCCCCAAACGAAACTTGCTCAGAGCCTGCATCCCTCTGGCGCATGGCAGCCGGCCGGCGCGGGGCTGGAAATCCGCCAGGAGCGGTGCTATATGGGATTTGCTCGAATTGAGGATAACAGCTCGTTCGCTTCCCACCGGCATCTGCCGGATGTTTTCGTGCCGATATATGCTCAACTTGAGCATATATGCCAGGAGGTGGCCATGCCAATGCTGCAAGCATTCGACCTGCAAGCCGCGCGCTCACCGGCTGGTCGTGCCTCCATCGCACCGCCGGCGGTCACCCCCGCCGCGCGCCGCTACGGCGTGCTGCCGGTGCCTTCGCTCGAATGGAATGCGCAGGTCGAGCGCGAGACCGCCCACCTCTACGCGCGCGTGCGCGCCGTCGTTCCCGCGGTCGAGTGGCCGTTCTTCGCGCCCTACGTCAAGGCGATCAACGCGCTCAAGGCCGAGCGCAACGCCGTCATCCTGGCGCACAATTACCAGACCCCTGAAATCTACAATTGCGTCGCCGATTTCGTCGGCGATTCGCTCCAGCTCGCGCGCGAAGCGAGCAAGGTCGACGCCGACATCATCGTGCAGTGCGGCGTGCATTTCATGGCCGAGACCTCGAAGATCCTCAATCCGGACAAGACCGTGCTGATCCCGGACCTCAAAGCCGGCTGTTCGCTCGCCGCCTCGATCACCGGCGAGGACGTGCGACTGTTGCGCGCGAAATATCCGGGCGTGCCGGTGGTCGCCTATGTCAACACCTCGGCCGAGGTGAAGGCCGAGGTCGACATCTGCTGCACCTCGTCGAATGCGGTCGAGGTGGTGGAGAGCCTCGGCGCCGACACCGTCATCTTCCTGCCCGACCAGTATCTCGCGAAATACGTGGCCGCGCATACCAAGGTGAAGATCATTTCCTGGCAGGGCGCCTGCGAGGTGCACGAGCGCTTCACCGCCGACGAGCTTCGCCGCTATCGCGAGGGCGATCCCGCGCTGCAGATCATCGCGCACCCGGAATGCCCGCCCGACGTGCTCGAAGAGGCGGATTACACCGGCTCGACCGCCGGCATGATCGACTGGGTGCGCAAGCACCGCCCGCGCCGCGTGGTGATGGTCACGGAGTGCTCGATGGCCGACAACGTGCAGGCCGAACTGCCCGACGTCGAGTTCGTGCGGCCGTGCAATCTTTGCCCGCACATGAAGCGGATCACGCTGCCGAAGATTCTGGACAGCCTGGTGTATCTCAAGGAAGAGGTCGTGATCGATCCCGCCATCGCCGCCCGGGCACGGCGCGCGGTCGAGCGGATGGTGAACTTGAAGCGGTAGCCGGCGCCCCAGTTGAACTGACGGCGCCTCTGTGCGCTGCTGTCGTTCCCGCGAAAGCGGGAACCCATAATCACCGGCCTCTGGAATATGGGTCCCCGCTTGCGCGGGGACGACAACCGGAGGAGCTGACCGATCGGATCAGCATCAGCCGGAGCACGATGATGACCGCCTCCCTCCTCTGCCCCGATGCCTTCCTGTCTCCGCTCGAGATCGATGCCGCGGTCACCCGCGCGCTTGCCGAAGATCTCGGTCGCGCCGGCGACATCACCTCGATCGCGACCATCCCCGAGGACACGCCCGCGCGCGCGGCGGTGGTCGCGCGCAAGCCTGGCGTGATCGCCGGCTTGCCGCTGGTCGTCGCCACCTTTCAAAAGCTCGCACCCGCGATCGAGATCACGGCCGAGGCACGCGACGGCGCGAGCGTGGCGGCGAAGACCACGCTGATGACGGTCGCGGGGCCCGCGCGCGCCGTGCTCGCGGCCGAGCGCACGGCGCTCAATCTGCTCGGCCAGCTCTCGGGCGTGGCGACGGCGACGCAGGAATTCGTCCGCCGGGTCGCGGGCACGCGCACGCGCATCTGCTGCACGCGCAAGACCACTCCGGGGCTGCGCGCCCTGGAAAAATACGCCGTGCGCTGCGGCGGCGGCTTCAACCACCGCTTCGGCCTCGACGACGCCATGCTGATCAAGGACAACCACATCGCGGTCGCCGGCGGCATTCGCGCCGTGCTCGAGCGCGCGCGCGCGGCGGCCGGCCATCTCGTCAAGATCGAGATCGAGGTCGACACGCTCGATCAGCTGCGCGAGGTGCTCGACGTCGGGCTCGCCGATGCGGTGCTGCTCGACAACATGGATGTCGGCGACCATGCGCAAGGCGGTCGCCATGGTCGCCGGCAAGGTCCCGCTCGAGGCCTCGGGCGGCATCACGCTCGACACCATCGCGGAGATTGCCAGCACCGGCGTCGACTACGCCTCGTCGGGTTGGATCACCCATTCGGCGCCCAATCTCGACGTCGCGCTGGACATCGAGATGTGACGGGATGTCATCGCCGGGCTTGACCCGGCGATCCATCTGCTCAGGGTAAATGCACGTTGGCTTCGCGAAGCAAATGGACCGGGTCCAGCCCGCGGCTAGTGCAACGAGTACGTCGCCCGCCTTTACCGATACTGGCTGGAATTTCTAAAGCTTCTTCGCCGCTTCCACGAGCTTCTTCGCCAATTCCATGGTCGAGGTTTCGTCGCCCCATTCGGGCGCATCCTCGCCGTCGCCCCACTTGCGCGGACGATAGAAGGTGTGGACGCCGAGCCGCTGCAGCTTGGTCATTTCGCGCACCCAGCCCGGGCGCACCCAATAGGCGTGGTAGTGCGTGGCCTTGCCGACCTCGGGCAGCCACAGCTTGCCGTCGAGCATTTCGGCCGCGATCGTCTTGGCCCGTTCCCACATGTCCGGCTCGCGCACGACATCGGGGATGCCGTCGCAGGCGAAGGTGAACTGGCACGCGAGATGGCGGTGGGCGTTCTGGTAGACGACGCCGCAGACCGTGGTCGGATATTTGCCGGAGAACGCGCGGTTGAGCACCACCTGGGCGACCGCCATCTGGCCGCGGACGTGTTCGCCGCGCGCTTCGAAATAGATCGCCTCGGCGAGGCATTTCTCCGACTTGGGCCGGCTTTGCTCGTCGAGGCCGAGCCGCTCGGCCGGCGTCATCGGCCGCTGGTCATGCCCGGTGACCTCGCCCTTGCGCGCAACCGTCTGTCCGCCTCTGACGCCGTCCTTCATCACGACGCTCGGATCGGCCGGCAGCGGCGGCAAATCCTCGCGCGCGACCGGGCTGTCCAGGATGCCCGCGCGCTCGTCGGGCCAGGCGGCGGGCGGGAGCGCGGCGAGCTTGATGTTGCCGTCGCCGTTGCCGGCGACCTGAGCATCTTCGAAGCTCGGCGCTTCACCCGGCGCCCACGGCTCGATCGTGCCGATCCGCTGTCCCATCGGATCGACGCTGAAGTAAATCCGCGCCGCGCGCAGCGACGGATCGACGTCCGCGGTGGCAAATCCCAGGCTGCTCACCGAGCGCATGCCGGCATCGCTGGCGGCCGCGGCGTCGGCACCGTCGCCGGCGAGCTTGTCGTCTTCGCCGGGCGGGGCGAGCACGGGATAAGCGGATTTCGTCTGCGAGCGGCCGGGAGCGAGGGTGGCGACGCGGTAATCGCCGGCGCTGGCGAGCGAGTATCGGCTGGCGTTCTCGGCGGCCTCCGGTTGCTGCTGGGCGAACTCGGCCGGCGCCGGCTGCTCCACCGCCGCGGGCGATTCGGCGGCGCGCGCAACCTCGGCCGGCTGATCGGGCGGCGGTCCGCCCTGGGGCGTCTGTTGCGCGAGCGGCGGGCTTGCCTCGTCCGGCGGCAGTGCGTCGCGCTGCGCAACCTCGGCCTGCGCGGGCTTGAGCCGATCGCCCTTGATCGCAACGAGGCGATCGCCCCCGAACGTGACCCCGTAATCGCCCTTGCGGGTGCGGTCGACCACCGGGCCGGTGTAGGTGTTCGCGGCGAAGATGTCCTGGCCGCGCAGGCGATCGCGGACCGCCTCGGCGATATCCACCCCGTTCGGATCGAGGCTGGCCAGCGTGTAGCCCAGGGACGGCTGGATCGAGGCGCCCACGGGCTGCGGAGTGGAGAGCTTGGCTTGATGGATGGTGCCGAAGGTCGAGGCGAAGGCGGCCTTCTGCGATCGGTCGACGACCGGCTGACGCGCGATCAGCCCGGCGAGGTCCTGATATCCGACCTCGCTCGGCAGCAGCAGCAACATCAAAACGCCGAGGCCGAAGGGGGCGAAAAGGCCACCCTCCGACCCATTGCGCGTTGCTACCATCAGTAGGCTTGCCCCCGCCCCTGCAAAACGCAAACGTATCCTCCCGTCGGCACAAGGCGACGTGATGGCGCAAATGCGTCAGATTTTTTTTATTGCCGGATTAACCTTGCGATGACGTTAATCGGCCCGCGCATTGCCACAAAGTTGCCGCGAGGCAAGGGGCGCGCGGCACAACCTTGTCATGTCCCTCGCCGCGGGGATGCAGCAGCCACCGGCGTCGCCGGTCGATGGAGCCGTCAACCTATCGCGGCCACTGGAGTACTGGATCACCCGCTTTCGCGGGTGATGACAGCCGTGAGAGACGGCGCCGCCGGCGAGACTGACGACCAGCGAGGACCCGATTACCCGCCCGTCACTATTTCATGCCCTTCTCGCCGAGATATTTCAGCGCGCCGGGATGCCACGGAATCGGGGAGTTCTTCTTCACCTGATTCTCCAGCGTTATGTTCTTGGCCTCGCCGTGCACGGCAGCGAGCTCGTCGCGCTTCTCGATGAAGGTCTTGACGATGTCGTAGGCGACCTGGTCGCTCATCTTGGCGTTGGCGACCAGGATGTTCTGCACCACGGCGATGGCGTTGTCCTTGTCCTGGCCGGGATAGGTCTTCGCCGGGATCACGCCGGTGGTGTAGAGGTTGTGGTATTTCGCGTTCATCTTGTCGACCGTGTCGGCGTGGTCGATCAGCTTGATCTTCACGTTCGGGGTGGCGCCGAGATCGGTCACCGCGGCGGTCGGCAGCCCGCCGACCCAGAAGAAGGCGTCGATCTTGCGGTCCTTGAGCGCGTTGACGGATTCGGCGACACCGAGCCGCTCGCGCTTCATGTCCTTGTCCTTGTCGAGGCCCGCCGCCTCGATGACGCGGAACGCCATCACCTCGGTCGCGCTGCCGGGCGAGCCGGTGGAGACGCGCTTGCCCTTGAGGTCGGCCATTTTTTCGATGCCGGTGCCGTCGATGGTCACCACGTGCATGCGGTTCGGGTAGAGCACCATCAGGGTGCGCACGTCGACCGGGCTGCCCTTGAACTTGTCCTCGCCCTTGAGCGCGTCGAGCGCGGCGTCGACCATCACCAGCGCGACCTCGCTCTGCTGCGAGCCGATCAATTTCAGATTATCCACCGAGCCGCCGGTGACGCGCGCCGTCGCCTGAACCCCCGGCACGTATTTGGACAGCACATTGGCCATGCCGCCGCCGAGCGGGTAGTAGACGCCGCCGGTGCCGCCGGTGGCGATGGCGATGTTGAGTCCTTGGTTGGCCCCCTGGCCGAAGGCCGCGCCGGCGATCACCGCCGCGCTCACGACCAGGGCGGAGAGCACTGAATCCGCTGCGCTTCATGTTGACATTCCTCCCTATTGCGGGCCGGTCGCTGGTAGCTGCGGCGTGGCCGGCGTCATGCGCTGTTTTAGCAGGACTGCGGCGGCAATCGCCAAGCCAAATGTCGCGGTGTAACTGATGTCGCGGCCGATCACGGCTTCCATCAGCGCTTCGAGCAGGCTCGGAAACACCAGCAGCAGGCCCGCCAACGTCAACAGCAGGCGCTCGGCCATGGTGGTCTTGCGCAGCGCCCAGCCTTGCGCCGCCGCCGCCAGCGCCGCCAGCCCGAGCGCCGCCTTCCCGGTGATCAAGACGATGTCGATCCAGGAACCGTCCTTGGGAAGCTTGAGCAGCAGGCCGATGCCCTGCGGATCGAGCACGAACACGAACGGGACCAAAAACGCCGGCAGCGTGTATTTCCACGCTTGCAGCGTGGTCTTGTAGGGATCGCCGCCGGTGATGGCGGCGGCTGCGAACGGCGAAAGCGCCGTCGGCGGCGACACCTCCGACAGCACCGAATAGTAGAAGATGAACATGTGGGCGGCGTAGTCGGGCACGCCGAGCTTGATCATGGCGGGCGCCGCAATGACCGCGCAGATGATGTAGGAGGCGGTCACCGGCACCGCCAAGCCGATGATCCAGACGATCAGCGCGGTGTAGATCGCGGTGAGCAGCAGGCTGCCGCCGGCGTAATCGATCACGATCGAGGAGAACTTGAGGCCCAGCCCGGTCAGCGTGACGACGCCGACGATGATGCCGGCAGTCGCACAAGTGGTTGCGGCGGTGAGCACGCTGGTCGAACCGTCGGACAACGTGCGCACCAGCTTCTTCGGCGTGATCGCGGTCTCGCGGGTGAGGAAGCTCAGACCATAGGTGAGCACCGTCGACCAGAACACCGACAGCGTCGGCGAGTAACCCCACAGCATGAAGATGACGATCGAGACCAGGGAGACGAAGTGAAAGCCGTAGCGCCGCGTCATCTGCCACAGCGTCAACTCCTGCTCGAAGTTCACGGTCTGCGCGGCGAACCGCTTGGCGTCGAGCTCCACCATGAACAGCAGCGACAGGTAGTAGAGACAGGTCGGGATAACGGCCATCCAGATCACGTCGAGATAGCTGATCTTCAGGAACTCGGCGATCAGAAAGGCGGCGGCGCCCAGGACCGGCGGCGAAATGATCGCGCCGAGGCCGCCGGCCGCCAGCAGGCCGCCGGCCGCGTTCTTCTCGAAGCCCGCTCGCTCCATCAGGGGATAGGCGACGGCTCCGATCGTCACGGTGGTGGCGACGCCGGAGCCGGACGGGCCGCCGAGCAGGAAGGACGCCAGCACCACGGTGCGGCCGGCGCTGTTGGCCTTGTGGCCCATGAGCGCCATCGAAAAGTCGATGAAGAACTTGCCGGCGCCGGAATGCTGCAGGAACGCGCCGTAGATCGTGAACAGGATGATCAGGGAGGACGAGACGTCGACCGGAATGCCGAAAATGCCCTCGAGCGTAATGAACAAGTGGCCGACCAGTTGCGCAACGTCATAGCCGCGGTGCGTCCAGGGCGGCGGCAGATACGGCCCAAAATAAGCGTAGGCCATGAACATCAGCGCCACGAACGGAACGATCCAGCCGGTGGCGCGTCGCGTCGCCTCGAGCAAGAGCACGATGAAGACCACCCCGAGCACGACGTCGAGATGGGTCGGCATGGTGGCGCGGTCGGTGAATTCCTCGCCGCCTTCGATGGCGTAAACCAGGATGGCGGCGGCCACGACACCGGCGGCGACGTCCCACCAGCGGATGTGGTTGCGGAACCGCGTCGAAACCGGGAACAAGAGGAAGCTCAACATCAGGACGAAAGCGACGTGCGCGTAGCGCAGCGGCTGGGTGGTGATGATGGGGAAGCCGGTGAATGGCCACGCGCCCGCGATGGCGGCGTAGAGGTGGAACAGCGACATGACCACTGCGATCGTGGTCACCATCCGGCCGGCCCGGCCGACGAGCCGATTGACCACGCCCTCCTCGGCCTCGACGTAGGCCTCCGCCTGTTGCAATCGCTGTTCGGGGACGGCGGGCGCGGCGCCCGCAACCTCGGTCGCGTTCTCAGACATGCCGCTTCCCGCCCGTGCTGAGCCCTACCGCACCAGAGCGGGATAAGGCCTCCTCCGCGCCCGAAAAGCCAGACCTTTTCGATGCCTGCAGGCCGGCTGTTGCATTGATCGAAAGTATGAGGACCGGCCGAGCGCTGGACGCGCGTCTGCGCCTCGCGCCCGGGCTCAGTAGGAAGCGAGGGCGCGCCGGGCTCGCGGCTCCCTCAGACCACAATGACCGGGATGTGGATCAGCGGCTGTCGGTCGCGCCCTTCACGCGTCCCGCGCCGGCGCCTTGCCGATTGCAGCCTGGGCGGCCGCGAGGCGGGCGATGGGAACGCGGAACGGCGAGCAGGAGACGTAGTCGAGCGCGATCTCGTGGCAGAATGCGACCGAGGCGGGGTCGCCACCATGCTCGCCGCAGATACCGACCTTGAGCTTCGGCCGCGTGCTGCGGCCGCGCTCGACGCCGATGCGCATCAGTTCGCCCACGCCCTCGCGGTCGATCGAGACGAAGGGATCGCTCGGCAGCACGCCGCGCGCCACGTAAGTGCCGAGAAAGCTCGCCGCATCGTCGCGGCTGATGCCGTAGGTGGTCTGGGTCAAATCGTTGGTGCCGAACGAAAAGAACTCCGCGCTGCGGGCGATCTCGGCGGCGCGCAGGCAGGCGCGCGGCAGCTCGATCATGGTGCCGATCTGGTACTCGACCCTGCTCTTGGTCTCGCGCGCGACCGCCTGCGCCATGGCATCGATGCTGGCCTTGACCAGGTCGAGCTCCGCCTTGGTGGCGATGAGCGGGACCATCACCTCCGGCACCACCGGCTTGCCGGTGCGCTTCGCCGCCTCGACCGCGGCCTCGAAGATCGCGCGCGCCTGCATCTCGGCGATCTCGGGATAGGCGAGCGCCAGCCGGCAGCCGCGGAAGCCCAGCATCGGGTTGAACTCCTGCAGCTCGCGGGCGCGATCCGCGAGCTTCTTGGCGTCGGCCCGCATGACGGCGGCGACCTCGGCGATCTCCTCCTCGCTATGCGGCAGAAACTCGTGCAACGGAGGATCGAGCAGCCTGATGGTGACCGGCAGGCCCTGCATGATCTCGAACAGCTCGACGAAGTCCGCGCGCTGCATGGGCAAGAGCTTGGCGAGCGCGGCCCGGCGGGACTTCTCGTCGTCGGCGAGGATCATCTCGCGCACGGCGCGGATGCGGCCCTCGTCGAAGAACATGTGCTCGGTGCGGCAAAGCCCGATGCCTTCGGCGCCGAACTTCAAGGCGACGCGCGCATCGTTCGGGGTGTCCGCATTGGCGCGCACCCCGAGCTTGCGCACGCCATCGGCCCAGCCCATCAGGATCGCGAACTCGCCCGAGAGCGCGGGCTCGGTCATGGGCACGCGGCCCGCCAGCACCTGGCCGGTCGAGCCGTCGATGGTGATGACGTCGCCTTGCTTGAACGTCCGCCCGGCGACGCTCATGGTGCCGGCGGCGTAATCGACCCGCAGTGCACCGGCGCCGGAAACGCAGGGCTTGCCCATGCCGCGCGCCACCACGGCGGCGTGCGAGGTCATGCCGCCGCGGGTGGTGAGAATCCCCTCCGCCGCGTGCATGCCGTGGATGTCTTCCGGCGACGTCTCGATGCGCACCAGGATGACGCTCTTGTCCTTCGCCTTGAGCGCCTCCGCCTCGTCGGCCGAGAACACGATCTCGCCCGACGCCGCGCCGGGCGAGGCGGGCAGCCCGGTGGCGACGACCGTGCGCTCGGCGTTGGGATCGATGGTCGGGTGCAGCAGCTGGTCGAGCGCGCCGGGATCGATGCGGCTGACCGCCTCGCGGCGCGTGATCAGCCCCTCGTTCGCGAGCTCGACCGCGATCTTCAGCGCCGCCCGGGCGGTGCGCTTGCCCGCGCGCGTTTGCAGCATCCACAGCTTGCCCTGCTCGACGGTGAATTCGAGGTCCTGCATGTCGCGGTAGTGGCGCTCGAGCACGCCGTAGATGCGGGTGAGCTCCTTGAACGCCGGCGGCAACGCCTGTTCCATCGACGGTTTGTCGGAGCCGGCTTCTCGGCGCGCGGCCTCGGTGATCTCCTGCGGGGTGCGGATGCCGGCGACCACGTCCTCGCCCTGGGCGTTGATCAGGAACTCGCCGTAGAGCCGCCTGTCGCCGGTCGAAGGATTGCGCGTGAAGGCCACTCCGGTCGCCGAGGTCTCGCCCATGTTGCCGAATACCATGGCCTGGACACTGACCGCGGTGCCCCAGCTTTCCGGGATGTTGTGCAGGCGCCGATAGGTCACGGCGCGCTGGTTCATCCAGGAGCCGAACACCGCGCTTATTGCGCCCCACAACTGCTGGTGCGGGTCCTGCGGGAACGGCTCGCCGTGCTCGTCCTCGAGCCGCTGCTTGTAACGGCGAACCAGCTCGACCCAATCGTCGGCGGAGAGATCGGTGTCGAGCGTGTAGCCGTTCCTGTCCTTGTGATCGTCGAGGATTTCCTCGAAGTGATGGTGGGGAAGGCCGAGCACCACGTCCGAGTACATCGTGATGAAGCGGCGATAGGAATCGTAGGCGAAGCGTCGGTCGCCTGCTTGCTTGGCCAGCGCCTCGACGGTCGCGTCGTTGAGGCCGAGATTGAGCACGGTGTCCATCATGCCGGGCATGGAGGCGCGTGCGCCCGAACGCACCGAGACCAGCAGCGGGTTGCTGCTGTCGCCGAAGGTCCGGCCGGTGATGCGGCCGACCTCCGCCAGCGCGGCGTCGACCTGCGAACGAAGGTCTTCGGGATAACGTTTTTCGTTCGCATAGAAATGGCTGCAGACCGCGGTGGTGATGGTGAAGCCGGGCGGCACCGGCAGGCCGAGATTGGCCATCTCGGCAAGCCCCGCGCCCTTGCCGCCGAGCAGGTCGCGCATGTCGGCGCGCCCTTCGGCCCGGCCATTGCCGAAGCGGTAGACCCATTTCGCCCTGCTCGGCTTGGTCTTGGCCGGCGCGCGCTTGCCCGCCGCGGCGGCATGGCGGCGCGCCGTTGCCGCGCGGCCGGACGCAGGGCGGAGGGGCTGCTTGTGCGATCGAGTACGGCGCGAACGGGATTTGACCATGGAATCACAAACTGGAGTGCGCCCGGCCCCTAATGATCACGGCCGCCGATGCCGGCGCAAGCCAGCAGATGGCGGCGTTGCGGTCAGCGCATGAAATGATAGATGCCGTTGAGCCCCACGATGCCGACCACGATCAGGTAGATCGCGACGATGTAGTTCAGCAGCCGCGGCATGATCAGGATCAAAATGCCGGCGATGAGAGCAACCAGCGGCGTGATATGGGCGATGGTCAGCGTCATGGGGATCTCCTGGGTCCGGGTGGATAAACGACAACACGCAACGGTGGTTCCAGCTCGTCATGGCCGGGCTAGACATCGCAAGTCGGGTTTACCCGACTTGCGACGCTCAACAATTGCGGAACTCGGGCAAGCCCGAGTTCCGTTGCAATCCATCCTCTTCGCAAAATATCTCGCGAAGAAGATGATGGCCGCGAGTCGAGTCCGGGGATGATCTTTCATAAGTCGATGGATGCGCGGGTCAAGCCCGCGCATGACGAATTGAGAGTCATCCCTCGATGCGCGAGAAATCCGCGACCGTGCGCGTCGCCGCGCGGATCTCGTTGAGCAGCTCGAGTCGGTTCTCGCGGAGTTTTTCCTTGTCGGCGCCGTCGGCCACGTTGACCGTCACCTTGTCGAAGAACGCATCGACATGGGGGCGAAGCTTCGCCATGGCGCGCATGGCGGCTTCGAAGTCCTCGCGCGCCACCGCGGCGGACGCTTCTTGCTTCGCGATGTCGATCGCCTTGGCGAGCGCCCGCTCCTCGTCTTGGCGGTAGAGCGCGGGATCGGGCCGCCCGACATATTCGCGGCCGTCCTTCTTCTCCTCGATGCGGATGATGTTGGTAGCGCGCTTGTAGCCGGCGAGCAGGTTCTTGCCGTCCTCGGTGTCGAGAAATTTCCCCAGCGCCTCGACGCGCCGGACGATCAGAAGGAGGTCGTCCTGCCCTTCCAGTGCGAACACGGCATCGACCAGGTCGTGGCGTGCGCCCTGCTCGCGGAGTTGGACTTTCAGGCGATCGGCGAAGAAGGAGACCAGCTCGGGAAGTACTATTTCCTTCTTGGAAGCGCCCACGACGCCTGTTCCACGCTGGGCGTGTTCGTACCAGCTGAACTCAAGGAGCTTCCAGAGAGGTAGGCGGAGATTATTCGAAAGGACGAGCCGTATAACGCCCAACGCGGCTCGTCGAAGTGCGAATGGGTCCTTCGATCCGGTCGGCTTTTCTCCTTCGAACCAGAATCCGACCAGCATGTCGATCTTGTCGCCAAGCGCGACGGCGACCGAAACCGGATCGACTGGCACGAAGTCGTCTGGCCCTTGCGGCTTGTAGTGATCCTCGCAGGCATGCGCGACGGCTTCATCCTCGTCTTGCGCCTCGGCGTAATACTTTCCCATCAGCCCTTGCAGCTCCGGGAACTCACCGACGACATCGGTCAGCAGGTCGGCCTTGCATAATCTCGCCGCCCGCTCCGCCTTTTGGATGTCGGCATCGGTGAGCTCAGCAATGTGGCCAGCCAGCGCTTCGATGCGCGCGATGCGCTCGGCCTGCGTGCCGAGCTTCTCGTGGAAGATGATTTGCTCGAATTTCGGCAGTCGGTCCTCCAGCCGCGCTTTCAAATCGGTCTCGTAGAAGAACTTGGCATCGGCGAGCCGCGCGCGGATGACGCGCTCGTTGCCGGCCACGATCGCCTTGCCGCCGTCCTCGGCCTCGATATTGGCGACGAGGATGAACTTGTTGGTGAGCCGCGCAGTCGCCGGATCGCGCAGCACGAAGCATTTCTGGTTGTTGCGGATGGTGGCGCGGATGATCTCGGGCGGGATCGCGAGGAATTCTTGGTCGAACGACCCCATCAGCACCACCGGCCATTCCACCAGGCCGGCCACCTCCGCCAACAGCCCGGCATCTTCCACCAGCTCGTAGCCCTGCGCGAAGGCGAGGTTCTTGGCGTCGGCGAGGATCATCTCCCGGCGCCGCTCGGGGTCGAGCACGACCTTGGCCTTTTCGAGCTTGGCGGCGTAGTCCTCGAGCCGGCGCACCTTGAACGGCTGCGGCGCCATGAAACGGTGCCCGCGCGTCTCGTCGCCGGCCGCGATGCCGTCGAATGCGAACGGAACGATCTCGGGCTCCTCGGTCTCCGGTCCGAAGGTCGCGACGATGGAATGCAACGGCCGCACCCAGCCGAGCGCGCCCGGCTGCGCGGATCGCGCCCCCCAGCGCATCGACTTCGGCCAGGGAAACGTCTTCACCACCTCGGGCACGATCTCGGCGATCACCTCGATCGCGGGCCGGCCCGGCTTTTCGATCACCGCGACGTAGAAGTCGCCCTTCTTGTCGGGCTGTATCTTGGCCTCGGCGATCGATTTAAGCCCGGCGGCGCGCAGGAAACCCTGCACGGCGCCCTCCGGCGCGCCGACGCGCGGGCCTTTCCTTTCCTCCTTGACGTCGGGCTGCTTGACCGGCACGCCCTTGACCGCGAGCGCCAGCCGGCGCGGCGTGACGAAGGCCTTGGCGCCCTCGTAGACGAGCCCGGCCTCGACCAGCCGGTCGGTGACGAGCTTGCGCAAGTCCTCGGCCGCGCGCGACTGCATGCGCGCAGGGATTTCCTCGGACAGCAGTTCGAGCAGAAGGTCGGGCATCAGGGGTCACCGCGGCGGTGCCCGCAGGTAGCAGGCGGCGGCGCCGTTGTTAAGTCGAAAAGCGCGCGGGCTGCACGCGACCTGGACGCGCTTGCAGCGGGCAAGCGGTGACGCCGCCGTTGTCAGCACTGGGCGATCCGCTTACTCGGGCGCCCTCCCACTCCATGGCAGGGTGACGGCGCCTGCGGCCCCGATCCAGTTCGCGACTACACCTGCAGCTTCTTATGACTCCCGTCGCACATCGGCCGGCGGCCGGTGCGCTTGCAGGCGCAGAACCAGGCCTGCTCCGTGGTCGCGGCCTTCCACTCGACCGGCGTGAAGGCCGTGCCCTTGTGCGAACCGTCGCAGAACGGCTGCGTCTTCGAGCGCCCGCAGGCGCACCACCAGTAGCTCTTGCCGGCCTCGACAGCGATCACAAGCGGCGCGCGTCCGCCGATTTCGGGCTGTGCGTCCATGCGGCTCCTCCTCCCCCCGCGGTCGCCAGCCACGCCTCCCCGCAGGCCTTGGCGAGCTCGCGCACGCGCAGAATGTAGCTCTGCCGCTCGGTCACGGAAATCACGCCGCGCGCATCGAGCAGGTTGAACACGTGGCTCGCCTTGATGCACTGGTCGTAGGCCGGCAGCGCCATCAGGTGGCGCCTGGCATTGCCCACCGTCACCCAGCCGGCGTCGATGTATTTGCGGCAGGCCGCCTCCGCCATCTTGAACTGCTCGAACAGCATCCCGGTTTCGGCAAATTCGAAATTGTGCCGCGAAAATTCCTGCTCGGCCTGCAGGAAGACGTCGCCATAGGTCACCTTCTTGTCACCCTCGCGGCCGTTGAAGTTGAGATCGAAAACGCGGTCGACCCCTTGCACGTACATGGCCAAGCGCTCGAGCCCATAAGTCAGCTCGCCCGAGACCGGCGCGCATTCGAAACCCGCGACCTGCTGAAAATAGGTGAATTGCGACACCTCCATGCCGTCGCACCAGCACTCCCAGCCCAGCCCCCAAGCGCCGAGCGTGGGGCTCTCCCAGTCGTCCTCGACGAAGCGGATATCGTGCAGCTGGGGATCGATGCCGATCGCGCGGAGCGATTTGAGATAAAGCTCCTGGATGTCGTCGGGCGACGGCTTGAGGATCACCTGGAACTGGTAATAGTGCTGCAGGCGGTTCGGGTTCTCGCCGTAGCGGCCGTCCTTCGGCCGGCGCGAAGGCTGCACATAGGCCGCGTTCCACGGTTCGGGGCCGAGCGCCCGCAGCGTGGTGGCGGGATGAAAGGTGCCGGCGCCGACCTCCATGTCGTAGGGCTGCAGCAGCACGCAGCCGTAGTCCGCCCAGTAGCGCTGCAGCGCCAGGATCAGTCCCTGGAACGAGCGCTCGGGACGCATGTGGGCGGGAAGATCGTTGCTCATGTGTCTCGACGAAAGCCGAAAACCGCGCAGCGGTGGGCGCGCTAGAACTACCGGTCGCGATCCGGAGGGTCAAGAACGCGCCCGCCAGCCGCATGCATGCGTGCCGCAATGACGCGCGCGCGATGGATCGCTATGCTTAGCCGTCATGATCGTCATCCGCCACCGGCTTGCTGCCTTGCTCGCCGCCGTACTCGCCGTGACGGCGTCGCGCGGCGCCCAGGCGCAGGACTATCCCAACCGCCCGATCCGGCTCATCGTCGCCTTCACCGCCGGCGGCACCACCGACTTCGTGGCGCGACTGCTCGCCGAGCGGCTGCGGCTTTCGCTCGGACAGAGCGTCATCGTCGAGAACCGGCCGGGCGCCAACGGCGCGATCGCCGCCGAATACGTGGCGAAGTCGGAAGCCGACGGTTACACCTTGTTCTTCACCACCGTGGGCGCGGTCGCGATCAATCCGTCCTTTCGCGGCAACCTCGGTTACGACCCGGTCAAGGATTTCGCGCCGGTCGGCATGGCGGTGTTCAACTCGACCATGCTGGTGGTGAACGCGTCGATGCCGGTCAATTCCGCGCGCGAGCTCGCCGCGCTGGCGCGCCAGCGGCCGGGCGCCGTCACCATCGGGATCACCGGGCTCGGCGCGATCTCGCATCTCGGGCTCGAGCTGTTCCAGGCGGCCGCCGAGGTGAAATTCCAGGCGGTGCCCTACCGCGGAGCGTCGCAAGCCGTGACCGATCTGCTCGGCGGCCAGCTCGATGGTTTGTTCGGCGACGTGCCGACCATCATCGCGCAAGTGAAGGCGGGCAAGCTCAAGGCGCTGGCGGCTACATCGCGGGAACGTTCCGACATTTTTCCGCAGGTCCCGACCTTCGTCGAGCAGGGATTCGCCGACACCGTCGCCAACCAGTGGGCCGGAACGCTGGCGCCGGCGCGCACGCCGCCGCCCGTCATCGCCAAGCTCAACGCCGCGTTCAACGGCGCGCTGAGCGATGCGGAGGTGCGCGAGAAGCTCGCCCGCGCCGGCGTCACGCCGGCGCCGAGCACGCCGGAGGAATTTGGCCGCTATCTGGCGGAGGAAATCGCCCGCTGGAGCAGGCTGATCCGCGAAAAGGGCATCAAGGGCGACTAAAACTTCCGTTACTTCACGGCGTTATGCAAGGCCGCAGCATGCTGATCCGTCACGGCCGAGAGTAGGTCCGGCCGCGTCGGAAAGGACGATCCCGGGCATCCTCCGGGTCGGATGAACCCGTTCGCGCACCGGCACGACCAACGGTCGCGAGACCAGTTGGGAGGGTGCCATGCTCATCCAGTCGCTCGTGACGGCGTTCATCGTCGCCTTCATCGCGATCGCGATGCTCGGCCACGTGCTGCTCCTGCGGGCGATCTTCGCCCCCGGCAAGGTCCGCACCACCGAAAACGCCGCCGACCGATCGTCACATCACGCGCCAGTCGCCGGTACGCGGATCGCGGCGTAACGTCGGCAGCTCCTGCCGGACGACCGGATCGATGGCGGTGCCCGCCTTCACCCGATCAAGCTCCGCGTTGATGCGCCGCACCTCCTTCACCACCCAGTGAACGACAACCCCCGCGCCGACGACACCCAGCGCGACCTTGACCAGCGGCAAGACGATGAAGGGTGGCATGGACGGTCTCCTGTTTGAACGTCCTCACAATCCGTAACGCGCCCACAACGCGCGGGCTTCCAGCGCCGAGACGATCTCCGCGGCGAAATCCGGGGGGCGCAGCGAACCGTCGAGACCCGCCACTCCCGGCTGCACGCGGCCGAACCAGCTGCGCGCGGGGGATACCAGCGGAGTGACGACGCTGTCGCCAAAACGCGCGCGCAACGTCGCACGCAAGTCGCCGATGCCGTCGGCAAGGCCGAGCTCGACCGCCTTGCTGCCGGTCCAATATTCGCCGGAGAACAAGGTTTTTTCTGGGCCCTTGAGCCGCGCACCGCGGCTGCGCTTCACCAGGTCGATGAAACCCGCGTGGATTTCCCGCTGCACCGCCTTGAGTCGATCGACGTCCTCCGGATTCTCCGGCAGGAACGGGTCGAGCATGGCCTTGTGCTCGCCCGATGTATAGAGCCGGCGCTCGATGCCGAGTTTGTGCAATAGCCCGGTGAAGCCGAACGAGCCGCCGACAACGCCGATGGAACCGACGATCGAGGACGGATCGCAGATGATCTCGTCGGCGGCGCAGGCGATCATGTAGCCGCCGGAGGCAGCGACATCCTCGGCAAAGGCGATCACGGGGCGTGCGTTCTCGGCCGCCAATTCGCGGATGCGCCGGTAGATCAAGTGCGATTGCACCGCCGAGCCGCCGGGCGAATTGATCACGAGCGCAACCGCCCGCGCCGCGCGCATGCCGAAGGCGCGTTCGAGCGGGCGGGCGACGGTGGCGAGGGCGAGGCCGGGCTTCAGCGGGGTCGAAAAGCCGATGACGCCGGAGAGCCGGACCACCGGCACCACCGGCGTATCGCCGCGCAGCCGCTTCGGCAATATCGGCCGCAGCGTCGCACGCGCCGCGGCGAAGAGCTGCCGCAAATGCTCGGACATGTTCTGATCGGCCATAGCTTTCTCATCACTGTAAGGACACCGCCGACCCCGCGGACCTGGTTCTGGCGCGGCGGGATGTCGCGTCTTAGGCCGCCCGCGCGTTCGCCTCAAGTTACCTTTCGTCAACTACTGGAATGCTTATTGCATCACCAGTTTGCGGAACAACTCCGGAACCAGCTTCGGAAACCGTCTTGGACCCAGGATTCACACCAAAACTCGCCGACGCAGGAACGTCGAGCGACGGCAATGCCAGGTGAAATGATGAAGATCTACATGCTCATCGTGCTGATCAGCACCATCGCCGCGATGTCCCATCTCGACCTCGCGCGCAAGGCGCCCAAGCGCGGCTGATCGCCGGTTCGTAATCCGCCCGAAATGGCGCGCATGCAGGCAGTCTGTGCATCGGCAGCGGGCAACCGTGCCATCGGCCCGCTCAGATTTCGCTCAACGGCAGCGCCGCGCCCCCGCGCAGCACGGACTCGGCCGCGGCGGTGGGGCGCCCCGAAACGTCGTTGAGCACGAGGCCCGGCAACAGCGCAACCGGCGCGCGGCTCGCCTTGGTCGCGCGCACGAGAATGCGGATCGCCGGCTCCGCGGGCCGGGGATGGATCGGCAGCACCGCCGCCGCGCCGAAAGCCGGATCAAGCACGCGCAGGATCTCGGCAAGGCCATCCGTCCGCCAGATCAGGGTCAAGGTTCCGCGCACGCGCAGCAGCCGCGCCGCCGTCTTGGTCCAAGCCGCAAGCGTCCCGCCGGGCCCGGCATGGGCGAGCCGGCGGCGCCGGTCGGGTGATGCTCGCTGTCGCGCCGGATCGTTGAACGGCGGATTCATCAGAACGCGGTCGACCGACTCGGGCGCCAGCCCCGCCGCCGCGAAGGCGCGTGCCGGCGCCGCGACATCGAGCACGACGGAACGCACCCGCCCGGAGAGTCCGTTCGCCCGCGCGTTCTCCGCGGCGAGCGCCGCCAGCCCCGCATCCACTTCGACCAGGGTGATCTTGCTGCCGTCGACGCGCAGCGCCAACGCCAGTCCCGCCGCGCCGACACCCGCGCCGAGATCGACCACGCGTTCGCCGGCGCGCGCCGGGCACGCGGCCGCGAGCAGGATGGCGTCGTGGCCAACCCGGTGTCCCCGTCTCGGTTGCTTGACCCGCAGCCTGCCGCCGAGCACGGCATCCTCGGTCACGTCAGCGGGCATCGGGACGAAGCTCGTGTCCGAGCCCCGCCTGTTCCAGCAACTCGCGCGCGTCATCGACGCAGCATTCGTTGACCAGGATCCGGCGCGGCAGGATGCCGATCGAGCCTTCGAGCACGCTCATGTTCTGATCGAGCACGACGTAGGGTACGCGGGCTGCCGCTAGCAATGCCTGGACGGCCGAGACCAGCACGGCATCGTTGGTGCGGACAAGCTCGTGCCACGCGCCTTGGTCCGCAGCCTTGTCGCCGGTCCCGAGCTCGCGCAACGCATCGTCTCCCTCAAACCGGGCGGTCGGCGTCTTGGTCCGGCGACCGCTGCTGCAAATAGGCGATCAGCTTCATCTCGCGCCGCCCTTTGGTCACGGTATCGAGCACGAGGCCCGCAACGATCGAAAGAAAGGCCAGTAGCATCAGCCCGGTGGAAAGGATCGCCGTGGGGACGCGCAGGACGATGCCGGTCTCCAGATAGGTCACGAAAATCGGAATTGCGAGGCCGACGGAGGCGATCGCGAGCGTCACTCCGAGCGCGGAGAAAAAAGCGAGCGGCCGTTCCGAGCGGTAGAG
Source organism: uncultured Alphaproteobacteria bacterium (assembly GCA_963712565.1). Lineage (GTDB taxonomy): Bacteria > Pseudomonadota > Alphaproteobacteria > Rhizobiales > Xanthobacteraceae > VAZQ01. Next base: position 52,850 of record CAVQIP010000059.1, read on the forward strand.
CCCGACAATGGTGGACAGAATGCGCAAGCCGTCGCGCCAGGTGCTGAGCTTCGACACCGAGCCCTCCGGCCGGGCGTAATACGGCGTCGGGAACTCGCTCATCGGCAGATCGAGCTCGAGCGCGTGAACCGAAAGCTCGGTCTCGATCTCGAATCCTCTCGACAGGACCGGAAATGACTTCACGAACCGGCGCGAGAACACGCGATAGCCCGACAGAATATCTGTGAACGTCGCCTCGAAAACCGAGGCGAAGAAGCCCGAGAGCAGACGGTTCCCGGTTCGATGGCCCGGACGATAGGCCGCGTGCTCCTCCTCGACCCGGGCCGCCACCACCATGTCGAAACGCTCTTCGACCAGGCGGGCGATCATGCCGCGCACGCTGGGGGCGTGATAGGTCGCGTCGCCGTCGACCAGAACGTAAATGTCCGCATCGATATCGGCGAACATGCGCCGCACCACGTTGCCCTTGCCCTGGTGCAGCTCGCGCCGCACCACGGCGCCGGCGGCGCGGGCGACTTCGACGGTACGGTCGGTCGAATTGTTGTCGTAGACGTAAATCACGGCTTCGGGCAGCGCCGCGCGGAAATCGGCGACCACCTTGGCGATGGCGGCCTCTTCGTTGAAGCAGGGCACCAGCACCGCGAGGCGTTGGCCGGCGCAGGGCCGCCATTCCCGCATGCGTGCCGTGATGGTATCGCCCTTGGACATCATCCCGTCTGTTTCCGAATTCGTCGCTCGCGCAATTGTGCGCTTTCGCGCACTTGCCGCGCCACAATAGCGTTTCTATGCTCCCGCGTCCTTGCCTGCGGAGCCCCATCTCTTGGCCGTCATCGTCCCATTCGAAAGCCGCTCGCCCACCACCATCGATCGTCTCCTTGACCTCGTGGCCGCCGACATGGGGCGCGTCAATACCACCATATTGTCGCGCACCGGCTCGCAGGTGGCGATGATCCCGGAGGTCGCCAATCACCTGATCTCTTCCGGCGGCAAGCGCCTGCGCCCGATCCTCACTTTGGCGATGGCCCGGCTCGCCGGCTATGCCGGCGACGGGCACGTCAAACTCGCGGCCGCGGTCGAGTTCATGCACACCGCCACGCTGCTGCACGACGACGTCGTCGATGAAAGCGAGCTGCGGCGCGGCAAGCTCGCCGCCCGCATGCTATGGGGCAACGAGGCGAGCGTGCTGGTCGGCGATTTCCTGCTCGGCCAGGCCTTCAAGATGATGGTCGAGGTCGCCTCGCTCAAGGCGCTCGAAATCCTGTCCTCGGCGGCCGCCGTCATCGCCGAAGGCGAGGTGATGCAGCTGGGAGCCGCCAAGAACACCGCCACCACCGAGGACGAATATCTGGCGGTCATTCGCGCCAAGACCGCGGAACTCTTCGCCGCCGCCTGCGAGGTCGGGCCCGCGCTCGCCGTGCGGCCCAAGGACGAGCAATCCGCCTGCCGTTCGTTCGGCATGAATCTCGGCATCGCCTTTCAGCTCGTGGATGACGCGCTCGACTACGGCGGCAAGGCGGCCAAGCTCGGCAAGAACGTCGGCGACGATTTTCGCGAGGGCAAGATCACACTGCCGGTCGTGCTGTCGTTCCGCCGCGGATCGGAGGGGGAACGGGCGTTCTGGCGGCGTACGCTCGAGGAAGGCGACGCGACCGACGCCGATCTCCAGCATGCGATCAACCTGATGATGAAGCACCGCGCGCTCGAAGACACCATCCAGCGCGCGCGGCACTATGGGGCGATCGCCACCGACGCGCTCGCCTTGTTTCCGGCCTCGCCGATGAAGGAAGCGCTCGAAGAGACCGTCGAGTTCTGCATCTCGCGGTCGAGCTAGCCCTCGTTGAACGCACATGCGGGGGCTACGAGCCCTCCCCGCCCAGCACGGTCGCGCGCACCCACCAGGCCGGATATCCCACCCGCAACGTCCGGGCGGCGGCATTGGCCGCCGCGCTCGAATCGAACAGCCCGAAGCACGTCGCCCCCGAGCCCGACATGCGCGCGAGCCGGCAGTCCGGCAGCTTGCGCAGGACGCCGAGGACGTCCGCGATCACGGGCTCAAGCTCGATCGCCGGGCCTTCGAGGTCGTTTCGACCGGCGGCAATCTCGGCAAGGAGCTCGGCCCTTGCCGGAGGCGCGCCGGACTGCGCCACTGGTTGGGCGGGCGGCAGATTGAACGCCGCGAAGACATCCCGGGTCGAAACGGCGACCCCCGGATTGACGAGGACCGCGAACAGCCGCGGCAGAGCGAGCGGGGCGGACAGGATGTCGCCGGTTCCGCGCATGCGGCGCGCGCGCGGATCGAGACACACCGGCACGTCGGCCCCGGTCGCGCGCGCGGCCTGCATCAGGCGGGGATCATCGCACGCGATGGCGTTCGCGCCCGCCAGCAGCCGCAGAGCCGCGCCAGCATCCGCCGAGCCGCCGCCCAAGCCGGCGGCGACCGGCAGACGCTTCGACAGTGCGAAGCGGCCGAGCGTGAGGCGCTCGACCCGCTCGGCGAGCGCGCGGGCGGCGCGGAGCACGAGATTGTCGGCGACATCGCCCGCGGCGGCCGCGGTCGGCCCGCTGACGGCGAGCGCCAAGGCCGCCCCGGGCGTGAAGGTCAAGACGTCGCCGACACCGGCGAAGGCGACCAGACTCTCGATGTCGTGATAGCCGTCGGCGCGGCGGCCGAGTACGTGCAGCGTCAGATTGATCTTGGCGGGCGCCCTTTCGGCGCGCGCGGTCGCCACCGTTGCCGACTTAACCGCCGCCGGGCTTCCTGTGTTCGGCCTCCGCCGCCGACGAGGAATTGTCAGGAAGCCCCGATTTCAGCTTGGCTTCGATCTTGACGAGATCCTCGGGCTCGGGCTTTAGGTCGCGCGCATGGGACCATTGGAAGCGCGCCTCGAGCACGCGTCCGACCCGCCAGTACGCGTCGCCGAGATGATCGTTGATGGTCGGATCCTCAGGCTTGAGCTCGACGGCGCGCTCGAGCTGCTTGACCGCCTCATCCATGTTGCCGAGCCGGTAATGCGCCCAGCCGAGCGAGTTGACGATGTAACCGTCGTCGGCGCGCTGCTCGACGGCGCGCTTGATCATGCGCATGCCTTCGTCGAGATTGCTGCCCTGATCGATCCAGGAATAGCCGAGATAGTTCAGCACGTGCGGCTGATCGGGATAGAGCTCGAGCGATTTCTTGAGGTCGGCCTCGGCCTTCGCCCACTGCTTGGAGCGCTCCAGGCAGATGCCGCGGAAATAGTAGATCACCCAGTTAGACTTCTCGGGCTTGCCGATGGTGTCGACGCCCTTGGAATAGACGTCCGCGCACTCGGCAAATTGCTTGCGCCCCCGCAGGACGTTGCCGAGCGCCATGATCGCCTCGAGGTCGCGCGGATTGGCAGCGATCAGCTTTTCGAGCCGCACTTTCGCGTCGTCGGTGTGCTCGAGCGCATCCAGGTTGAGCGCGAGTTGGATCTGAGCATTGCGCTGAAGCGGCGAATTCAGCGGCACCCGCTCGTAAATCTTGTTGGCGAGCTCCGGCTTTTTCATCGCTTCGTAGAGGTCGCCGAGCGAAAGCAGCGCGAGCGGGTGCGACGGTGCGAGATAAAGGGCAAGCTGCAGATAGATGAGCCCGAGATCCTCGCCGCCGCGGCGCCCGAGCGCCGCGCCGAGCCCGTACAGCACCTCGGCGGCGCCCGCCTGCGGCGTCTCGACCATCAAGGGCAGCTTCTTGCCGGCCTTGAGCTCGCTGGTCGCCTCGACGATCAGCGGATGGCGCGGCAGCGCTTCGTCGAAAGCGGCGAATACCTTCAGCGCTTCAGCGTTGTTTCCCTGGCGCGAGAGAAAGCTTGCGTAGCTCTGCACTACGCGCAATGCGGTCGGATCGAGCTTGTAGGAGCGTTCGAAGCGCTTGCCGGCTTCCTTCTTCTGACCGGCGAGATCGAGGATCAGCGCGGAATGCAGGTCCTTGAAGATGGCGTACCAGTCCGCGCCGGCGAGCTTGTCGATCGAATTGGTCGCAGCCTTCGCCTCGGTCGGGGTCGCCATCGTCCAGGCCGACAGCAGCGTCGCCGCCAGATCCGTGATTGGCCCGCGGATCGATTGGGCGAGCTCGCGGCGCGCGAGCGGATATTGCTTTTGCTTGATCGCGCGCACCCCGAGGACGAGCCGCGCGATGCGGTCGGTCTTGTCGACCTGCAGAACGCGTTCGGCGAGCCTGACCGCCTCGTCAACCTCGCCATTGGCCAGCACCGCCAAGAAGGCCCGGCCGAGCAGCTCGTTGTTACGGGGATCGCCGCGCAACGCCGCGCGATAATAGGAAGCGGCGGCGGCAGCGTCGCGCTGACCGCCCGCATGCCGGGCGGCGAGATAGCTGCCGGAGGGGGAGGTACGGGAAAAACCCGCAGGCGGCTGCGACTGCGCCCGCGCGGACAGCATTCCCGGCCAACTGATGGCGAGCGCGGCCGCTGCGGCCACGGCCGCCCGCCTGAAGCGGGGCGAAGGGATCACGGCTCGTCGACTCCATCTGGCGGACGAACGCCCGCGGCGCGACCGCATTGAGCGGAACGGTGAGCAGCAGGATGGCCCGTTTGGGCCCGGCCCGCAATAACGCTCCTGATTGGACATGTCCATCGACTTGAAAGCCTCGATAAGGGCAGCATCGTGACGCCGGGCCGCGGCGGGCCACATATCGGGGTAATTCGTTCCGCCGTCGCCCGCGGGCCGGACCCCGGTGATGTTTCTGTTGCAAACCGAATATGCAGGTCTTGCAGGGGCCGTGCTGCTCGCGGCAGCGCCCACTCGCGATGCAAAAATAGTCAACGCTTTCTGAACGGCGATCTCGCTCGCTTACGCAGAGATCATCAGGGAAATCTAATCGCGGCTGGTCGCAGGCCGGTGCCTCCGCGCGAGAACGTGACGCCCGCTGGCGCCCGCGGGCAGACTACATATTGGGGTAGTTCGGTCCGCCGCCGCCCTCCGGGGGAACCCAGGTGATGTTCTGATTGGGGTCCTTGATGTCACAGGTTTTGCAGTGGACGCAGTTCTGCGCATTGATGACGAAGCGCGGTGAGCCGCCCTCCTCCACCCATTCGTAGACCGCGGCCGGACAGTACCGCGCCGAGGGCCCGCCATAGCGGTCGTGCTCGGACGACCTCTGCAGGGCAAGGTCGGCGACCTTCAGATGCACCGGCTGGTCCTCCTCATGATTGGTGTTGGAGAGGAACACCGAGGACAGGCGGTCGAACGTGAGCTTGCCGTCAGGTTTGGGATAGGCGATGGGGGCGCATTGCGCCGCCGGCCGGAGTGTCGCCCAGTCGGGCTTGCCGTGGCCGAGGGTCCCGAACAGCGAGAAGCCGAGCGTGTTGGTCCACATGTCGATCCCGCCGAGCGCTATCCCCAAGAACGAGCCGAAGCGCGACCACAACGGCTTGGCATTGCGCACCTTCCAGAGGTCGGATCCGATCCTGGAGGAACGCCAGGCAGCGTCGTAATCCGCGAGTTCGTCGTTGGCACGGCCGGCCTTGAGCGCAGCGGCGACCTGCTCGGCCGCGAGCATTCCCGACAGCATCGCGTTGTGGCTGCCCTTGATGCGCGGCACGTTCATGAAGCCGGCTGCGCAGCCCAGGAGCGCACCGCCAGGAAAAGCGAGCTTCGGCACCGATTGCCAGCCGCCCTCAGTCAATGCGCGCGCGCCATACGCGAGCCGCTTGCCGCCGTCGAAGGTCGCGCGCACCAACGGGTGGGTCTTGAAACGCTGGAACTCCTCGAACGGCGAAAGGTAGGGATTTTCGTAGTTGAGATGGACCACGAAACCGACCGAGACGAGATTGTCGTCGAAATGATAGAGGAACGAGCCGCCGCCGGTGCGCCGGTCGAGCGGCCAGCCGAGGCTGTGCTGCACCAGACCCGGCCGATGCTTGTCCGGCGCCACCTGCCACAATTCTTTCAGGCCGAGGCCGAATTTTTGCGGCTCGCGGCCTTCGCCGAGACCGAAGCGCCGATCGAGTGTCTTGCTCAGGTTGCCGCGCGCGCCTTCGGCGAACAGCGTGTATTTGGCGCGCAACTCCATGCCGCGGCTAAATCCTTCCTTGTGATGGCCGTCCTTGCCGACGCCCATGTCGCCCGTGGCGACGCCGGCGACCGCCCCATTGGCATCGAACAGCACCTCGGTGGCGGCAAAACCCGGATAGATCTCGACCCCGAGCGCTTCCGCCTTGGTGGCAAGCCAGCGGCAGACATTGCCGAGCGAGACCACGTAGTTTCCGTGATTGCTCATCAGCGGCGGCAACATCAGATTTGGCACACGCACCGCGCGCGAGGCCGAGAGCCAGTAGAAGCGATCGTCGCTCACCTTGGTCTTGATCGGCGTGTCTTCGCCACGCCAGTTGGGGAGGAGCGCATCGAGGCCGACGGGATCGATGACGGCGCCGGAGAGGACATGCGCCCCGACCTCGGACCCCTTCTCCACCACCACGACGGTGACGTCGGGCGAAAGCTGCTTGAGGCGGATCGCCGCGGCGAGCCCGGCCGGCCCGGCGCCGACGATCACCACGTCGAACTCCATCGCCTCGCGCGCGGGCAACTCTTCGGTGCTCATTGCTCCTCCGATAGCAGATAATCTCGCGCCTCGCGTTGCGGGCATTCTCCTCCGCGGGGAAGGAGGCGGATCCGGCGTGCGTGCGTGCGCCGCCCTGTTCGTAACGCAGTGGGGAGAATACTGCCTTTTTGAGCAAGCCGTACGGGATTGCGGCAGCGCGATGGTTTCATGCTTGCAACAGTTCGCATAGACTTGCCGCAGCACGCCGCTGCGCCATCACATGCAAAGCGCAGGCTCGACTCGCCGGAACGAGCGATGGGATGCCGTTGCCGCCCGGCGCGGCGGGATGTCAGGTTGAGAGCAGATGTGAGCAAAGCAGAGAGATGGGCCCGCCGCCCATGAGCACCGATCGAGACCAGGCCGCCCGCGAGCTGCTCGCCTTCTACCAGGAGGCGGGTGTCGATGCGCTCCTCACCGAGACTCCGACCGACCGCTTTGCGGGCGAGGCAGCAAGAGTTGCCCCGGTCATGGAGGTGGCTGAGCCGAGACGCGAGCCGCCGGGCGAAATCGATCCCGCCGTGGCGCGTCACCTGGTTCCTCCCCGCGATCCCGAGCGCAGGGCCGGCGCCGGGGCACCGCCCCCGCCGTCCCCCGACGCCGCCGTGATGGCGGCGCGCGCCGCGGCGAAAGCCGCCGCCAGCCTGGAGGAGCTGCGGACGATCCTCGATCGCTTCGAGGGCTGCGCGTTGCGGACGACGGCGACCCAGCTCGTCTTCGCCGACGGCAATCCGCTGGCGCGCGTGATGTTCGTGGGCGAGGCGCCGGGACGCGACGAGGACATCGAGGGCCTGCCGTTCGTCGGCCGTTCGGGCAAACTGCTCGACCGCATGATGGCAGCGATCGGGCTCGACCGCACGTCGGCCTATATCGCCAACATCGTGCCTTGGCGGCCCCCCGGCAATCGCACGCCGACGCCGCAGGAGTCCGCGATCTGCCTGCCCTTCACGCTGCGCCAGATCGAGCTGGTGGACCCCGACATCTTGGTCTGCCTCGGCAACCCTTCGACCCAGACCCTGCTCCAAACCAAAGACGGCATCCTGAAGACGCGCGGGCGCTGGTTCGCCTTTCACACCGGCGGACGCGAGATTCGGGCGATCGCGACGCTGCACCCGGCTTATCTCCTGCGTCAGCCGCTGCAGAAGCGCTTTGCCTGGCGGGATTTTCTGGCGATCAAGAAGGCGCTGGCGTCGACATAGAACGCATCGCGCCGGCAATCGGCGACGGGAGGCACAACATGGCGAAGACGATCGAGCACGTGCATTGGCCGGATGCGCCCGACATGTGGATGCCGTACGCGCCGGCGATCAAGGTCAAGGGCGGCACCACCATCTATCTCGCCGGCGTGACCGCGGCGCCGGTCTATCACCACCACCCGCACCGGCCGGAAGAGTTCGATGCGATGCCGCGCGCCATGGAGGGCCAAGCCCGCGCCGCGCTCGAGAACCTCAAGCGCGGCCTCGAAGCGGTGGGCGCGACGTTCGCCGACGTGGTGACGGCCGACCGCTTCGTCACCGACCTTTCGGAGCAGGATGCGCTCAACCGGGTCTGGGGCGAATACTTCCGCGACGCCAAACCCGCGACCACGACCGTGCAGGTGGTACGCCTTGCCACCGATCCGCGTTGCCTGGTCGAGATCAACGCGGTGGCGGTGATCGACTGATGACTACCCGATGGCGCAGCTTGGGTCGTGGGTCTCGTTGCGCTCAACTTGAAGACCTGGCTGCACTCGACCAGGACACGAGCCTTGTCGCTCCGGTCCGTGCCCTTGCCTTCTCGAGATTTATCCCGGCAGGGCAAACTTGATGGCGAAGATGATCGCCAGGATCACCACCGCCGGCTTGGCCTCGTGGAACTTGCCGGCGACGAGCTTGGCCAAGGCGTAAGTGATGAAGCCGAGCCCGATGCCGGTAGCGATCGAATAGGTCAGCGGCATCGTGACGGCGGCCACCACCGCCGGCGCATATTCGGTGATGTCTTCCCAGTCGATGTCGGCCAGCCCGCGGGTCATCACGCAGGCAACGTAGAGAAGCGCCGCCGCCGACGCATAGGCCGGCACCATTCCCGCGAGCGGCGCGAAGAACAAGGCCAACAGAAAGAACAGTGCGACGAAGACCGCGGTAAGACCGGTGCGGCCGCCGGCCGACACCCCGGCCGCGCTCTCGATATAGCTGGTCGTGGTCGAGGTGCCTATGAGAGCGCCGAACATGGCGGCAAAGCTGTCGGCGACCAGCGCCTGTTTCATGCGCGGCAGGTTGCCGTCCTGGTCGAGCAGCCCGGCGCGATGGGTAACCCCGATCAGCGTGCCGGCATTGTCGAACACGTCGACGAGCAGGAAACTGAACACGACGATGATGAACGTCACCTCCGCGACGCGGGAGAAATCGAGCTGCAGGAAGGTCGGTGCGAGCGACGGCGGCGCCGACACGATGCCGGTGAACTGGGCGAGCTCGAGCGGCAGGCCGATGAGGGTCACGGCGAGGATGCCGATCAGGGTGGCGCCGACGATGTGTCGGTAGTTGAGCGCCACGATGAGGACGAAGCCGACGAGGCAGAGGATCGCCGGCCACTGCTTGAGATCGCCGAGGGTGACCAGCGTCGCCGGTTGCGCGACGACGATCTTCGCTTCCTCGAGCGCAATGATGCCGAGAAACAGCCCGACGCCCGCGGAGATCGCGAATTTGAGATTCTTCGGGATCGAGTTGATGATGTATTCGCGGATGCGGAAGACCGAAATGAGGAAGAAGATCACCCCGGAGCAGAACACGCCGGCCAGCGCCTGCTGCCACGTGTATTTGTAGCCGAGCACCACGGTGAAGGCGAAGAAGGCATTGAGCCCCATCCCGGGCGCGAGCGCGATCGGGTAATTGGCATAGAGCGCCATCACCAGGGTGGAGACGGCGGCCGCGATGCAGGTCGCGACGAACACCGCACCCTTGTCCATGCCCGCGTTGCCGAGAATTTGCGGATTCACGAACACGATGTACACCATGGTGAGAAAGGTCGTGACGCCGGCGATGAACTCGATGCGGACATTGGTGCCGTTTTCGGTCAGGGCGAAATAGCGATCGAGAAACCCTCGCTCGCTCAAAGGCTTTGTCGCGTCGGTCATTGCAGTCCCCCTGCCAATTGCGCGCTCCACGCCGTTGCCTCCACCCGGTCCCTTTTGCGAACGAGCCCCGGCGCGAGGCCGCACCACAATAGCGGCGAACCGGCCGCGAACCCACTACGAACCTTTGGCAATCGGCGATTTGTCCACCGCCGCCGCGGCGCTCCAGCGGGCTCGCGGCGAAAGACCTCGCGCGTGTTGCCCGTCGGGCGCGCACGTCGACCTTGGCGGCCCGCCCCATATGGGCGATCATGCATCCCTTCACGGTTCGATTCTCGTTCTTCACCTGCCGGCGAATGACCGATGGATCTCGACCCCGTCCTGCTCGCGCGTCTGCAGTTCGCCTTCACGGTGACCTTCCACATCATTTTTCCGAGCTTCACCATCGGGCTGTCCGCATTCATCGCGACGCTGCTGGTGCGATGGATCGCCACCGAGCGCGAGCATCTCCACCGTCTCGCCCGGTTCTGGACCAAGATTTTCGCGGTCTCGTTCGCCATGGGCGTGGTGTCGGGCATCGTGCTCAGCTACCAATTCGGCACCAACTGGAGCCGCTTCTCGGTCGTCGTCGGCAACGTGATCGCTCCCCTCATCGGCTACGAGGTGCTGACCGCTTTCTTCCTTGAAGCGACCTTTCTCGGCGTGATGCTGTTCGGCTGGCGGCGGGTGCCGCCCTGGCTGCATGTCTTCTCCGCGATCGCGGTGGCGGTCGGAACCGCGATCTCGGCGTTCTGGATCTTGTCGGCGAACAGCTGGATGCAGACGCCGGCAGGCCACGAGCTGCGCGACGGCATCGCTTATCCCGCCGACTGGCTCGCCGTCATCTTCAATCCGAGCTTCGTCTACCGCTTGGCGCACATGCTCACGGCCGCCTATCTCACGACCTCGCTCGTGGTGCTTGGCGGTGGGTGCGCGCTACCTGCTCGCCGGCCGCTACCCGGAGGAAGGCCGCACCATGATGCGCATGGGCGTCGGGATGCTGGCTCTGCTCGCGCCGTTGCAACTTTTCATCGGCGACCAGCATGGTCTCAATACGCTGAAGCACCAGCCGATCAAGATCGCGGCCATCGAGGCGCACTGGGACGGCAGCAAGCCGGGCGCGCTCGTCCTGTTCGCGTGGCCGGACGAAGCGACGGAGACGAACCGCTTCGAGATCGCGATTCCCCACGCCGGCTCGTTGATCCTCACCCACAGCTTCGACGGCCTCTATCCGGGGCTCAAGAGCGTGGCGCCGGCCGACCGTCCGCCGCTGGTGCCGGTGTTCTTCGCGTTCCGCAGCATGGTGGGGGTGGGTGTGCTGATGATCGTGATCGGCCTGACCGGCGCTTGGCTGTGGCTGCGCGGGCGCTTGTTCGAGACGCGCTGGTACTTGGTCCCGGTGGCCTGGAGCTGGTGGCTCGGCTTCGTCGCCGTGATCTCGGGCTGGATCGTCACCGAGACCGGACGCCAGCCGTGGCTGGCACACGGAATATTGCGCACCGCCGACGCGATCTCGCCGGTTCCGGGCGCGAGCATTGCGACCACGCTCGCTTTGTTCGTGCTGGTCTACGGCATCGTGTTCGCCATGGGCATCTATTACATCAATCGGCTGATCGCCAAAGGACCGGAAGGGCGCGCAGCCGAGCCACCGCAGACCGGCACCCCGGTGCGGCCGTTGTCGTCCGCCGCCGAAGCCGGGCGCGAAATCCTGTCGCCGCAACGGTGAAGCGAGGGAAGCCGCCATGGAATGGTATCTCCCCGTGATCTGGGCCGCGCTGCTCGGTGCCGCGGTTGCGCTCTACGTCATCCTCGACGGCTTCGACCTCGGCACCGGCATCCTGTTTCCGTTCGCGCGATCCGAACGCGAGCGCGATCAGATGATGGACTCGATCGCGCCGTTCTGGGACGGCAACGAGACCTGGCTGGTGCTGGGCGGCGGCGGGCTGTGGGTCGCCTTCCCGCAGGCCTATGCCGTGATCATGCCGGCGCTCTATCTGCCGGTCTTTGTCATGCTGCTCGCGCTCGTGTTTCGCGGCGTCGCGTTCGAATTTCGCGCCATCGCGATCACCAGCAAGAAATACTGGAATTTCGCGTTCGCCGGCGGCTCGACGCTCGCGGCCGTTTGTCAGGGCCTGATCCTCGGCGGCCTCATTCAGGGCATCAAGGTCGAGGACGGCGTCTTCGCCGGCGGGCCATTCGACTGGGCGACCCCGTTCGCGCTGCTGTGCGGCCTCGGCGTCGTCGCAGGCTATGCGCTGCTCGGCGCAACCTGGCTGGTAATGAAGACGGAAGGCGCCGTCGCCGAGCGTGCCCGCGGTCAGGCCAAGGCACTGCTCGTCGCCGTGCTGGCGTTCATGGGCGTGGTCAGTATTTGGACTCCGCTCGCCTTCGAGCGCATCGCCGAGCGCTGGTTCTCGCTCCCGAACATCTACGTCCTGTGGCCGGTCCCGCTGCTGACGGCGTTCGCCGCGCTGATGGCGTGGCGCTGGCTCGACCAGGGACGCGAAGTGCCCCCCTTTCTTGCCGCGATTGCGCTGTTCCTGCTCGGCTATCTCGGCCTGGTGATTTCCACCTTTCCCTATCTCGTCCCGCCGGTGTTGACGGTCTGGCAGGCCGCGGCGAGCCCCGCGAGCCAAATCTTCATGCTGACCGGGACGCTGGCGCTGCTGCCGATCATCCTCGGCTATATGGTGTTCGTATACTGGGTCTTCCGCGGCAAGGTGCGCGAAGGCGAGGGCTATCACTGATCGACGCCTCGACATGACAGAATCCGGCGGCGATCTCTTCCTGGTGACCGGAGCGAGCGGCTTTGTCGGCTCGGCGATTGCAAATGCCGCGCGTGCGGCGGGTCACCGGGTTCGCGTGCTGGTGCGCGGATCGAGTCCGCGGACCAATATTCACCCCGATGACGAGGTGGTCATCGGCGACATCCGCGACCGCACGTCGCTGGTCGCGGCACTGCGGGGCGTGCGTTACCTGGCCCACGCGGCCGCCGACTACCGGCTCTGGGCACCCGCGCCCGACGAGATCATCCGAACCAATCTGGAAGGGACCAGGTACGTGATGGAGGAGGCGCTGCGCGCCGGGGTCGAGCGCATCGTCTACACCAGCAGCGTCGCGACCCTCGAGCTGCGAGACAACTCTCCGTCCGACGAAACCCATCCGCTCCCGGCGAGCAAGGCGATCGGTGCCTACAAGAAAAGCAAGGTCATTGCCGAACGGCTGGTCGAGCAGATGGTGGAGCAGGATGCGCTGCCGGCCGTCATCGTCAATCCCTCGACGCCGATCGGCCCGCGCGACGTGAAGCCGACGCCCACCGGGCGCATCATCGTCGAGTGCGCCGTGCGGCCGGATGCCGGGATTCGTGGACACCGGCCTCAACCTCGTGCACGTCGACGACGTGGCGGCGGGCCATCTCGCGGCCTTGCGGCGCGGAAGGATCGGCGAGCGCTACATCCTGGGCGGCGAAAACGTCCTGCTCGGCACCATGCTCGCCGACATCGCCGCCATTGTCGGTCGCCGTCCGCCGAAGTTGCGGTTTCCCATTGCCGCGCTCTACCCCCTTGCGCTCGGCGCCGAAGCATGGGCGCGGCTGACCGGCAAGGAACCGTTTGCGACCCGCGACGGCCTGCGCATGGCGCGCCATTACATGTTCTTCGACGACACCAAGGCGCGGCGCGAGCTCGGCCATGTCTCGCGGCCCTATCGCGAGGCGATCGCGGACGCGATCGCGTGGTTCCGGCAGGCCGGCTACATCCGCTGATCGCAGCCGCGTGCGCGCTGGTCAGAAATCGGCGTAGCCGCCGAGCGTCACATCGGGGCGGCGCGCCGCCGCGATCGCGGCCGGTGCGGTGAGGGCGGCGAGCTCGTCGGCGTAGCGGTAACCGGACGCATGTCCGTCGAAATCGTCGTCGGTCGCCGGATGCATGTAGATTTCGGTGCGGCCCGCGGGCAGGTGACGCAGCAGACCGGTCAAGCGCGATTGCGTCATCGCTCCGGACCAGGCGAGGCCGAACACGGCGTCCGCAAGCTTGAGGCCGGCGCCGCGGGCCCGGCGGCCGAGCAGCGCCACCCACGGGGCGGCGACATGGCCCGGCCATCGTCGCGCCGAGGGCTCCACCCGGGCCAGCACCGAGCCAGGCTCGCGCGGCACGCGCAGCGCGCGCAGGCCGTAACGTCGGCCGATCGCGATCGCCTGACTGCCGACCGTCGGATGCAGATGAAAATGCTTGTGCGCGTCGACGTGATCGAGCGCGAGTCCGGTCGCGCGATAGGCTTCGAACTGCGCCTCGATTTCCGCCGCGACCTGGCGGCGGACCGACGCGCGCGTGAATATCTCGAATCCGAGACCCACCAGGTCGCGACGGAAATGGCCGGTTCCGTCGACGAGATCGGGCACGTCTTGCGGCGGCAGGATCGGCCGACCTTCCACCAGCACGAGGTGCAGGCCGACACGCAATCGCGACAGCCGGCGCGCGCGCGCAATCGCATCCTGCGCCGCGGGAGCGGCGACCATCAGGCTCGCAGCGGTGAGGATGCCGCGCTCGTGGGCGGCTTCCACGGCCTCGTTGACTTCGCGCGCGAGCCCGAAATCGTCGGCCGTGACGATGAGTTGTTTCAGAGCGCGGGCTCCCGGCGCTCGCGCAGGAAGCGGAAGAACTCGGCGCCTTCCCGCAGCCGCCGCTTCAATATGTCGGGACTGCGCACCATTTCAGCGGCGATGGCGGCGATCTTCGGCGCGCGGAAATAGAAGCGCTTGTAGAACGCGTCCACGGACTGGAAAATCTCGGTGTGGCTCAGATGCGGGTAGCTCAAGGACGCGGCTTGCACGCCGCGCCCGGTGACCAGTTCCGGACTCTGGTCGGTGAGCCAGCCGTTCTCCAGCGCTTGCCGATAAAGAAACGTCCCGGGATATGGGGCGGCGAGGGAAACCTGGATTGTATGCGGATTGACCTCGATGGCGAAACGGATGGTCTCCTCGATCGTCTCCTTGGTCTCGCCGGGCAGACCCAGGATGAAGGTGCCGTGGATGACGATGCCGAGCTCGCGGCAGTCCTTGGCGAACCGCCTGGCCACGTCGACGCGCATGCCTTTCTTGATGTTGTGAAGGATCTTCTGGTTGCCCGATTCGTAGCCGACCAGCAGCAACCGCAGGCCATTGTCCTTCAATACCTTCAAGGTCGCCCGCGGCACGTTGGCCTTGGCATTGCACGACCAGACGATCCCGAGCTTGCCGATCTCGCGCGCCAGCGCCTCGACGCGCGGCAGGTTGTCGGTCAGCGTGTCGTCGTCGAAAAAGAATTCCTTCACTTGTGGAAAGGCCTTCCGCGCCCAGGCGAGCTCCTCGATCACGTGCCCGATGCTGCGGGTGCGATAATTGTGTCCGCCGATCGTCTGCGGCCAGAGGCAGAACGTGCAGCGCGATTTGCAGCCCCGTCCGCTGTAGAATGAAATGTAGGGGTGGTGCAGATACCCGATGAAGTAATTCTCGATGACCAGGTCGCGCTTGTAGACCGGCGTGACGAACGGCAGCTCGTCCATATTCTCGAGCACCGCACGATCCTCGTTGTGCACGACGACACCGTCGCCATTGCGCCAGGAGAGGCCCGCGATGCGACCGAAGTTGCGTCCTTCCGCCACCTCCTTGATGGTGAAATCGAACTCGTTGCGCGCGACGAAATCGATCGCGCCCGAGGCCGCGAGCGTCGCGTCCGGCTCGACCGCGGCCTTGGCCCCGATCATGCCGATCTTCAGGCTCGGCTTGAGCGCCTTGAGCGCCTCGGCCGTTTTCACGTCGCTCGAGAAGGACGGGGTCGACGTATGCATCACCACGAGCTCGCGGCTCGCGGCTTCGGGCGCGATGTCGGGGAATTTGAGCCGGTGCGGCGGGGCATCGATGAGCTTGGAGCCTTCGACCAGCGCGGCGGGCTGGGCAAGCCAAGTCGGGTACCAGAAGGACTGGATCTCGCGTCGCGCCTGATAGCGCGCGCCTGCTCCGCCGTCGAAACCGTCGAACGACGGCGCTTGCAGGAAAAGCGTTCTCATCATAAGGCGTGCGACCCCCGATCAGCCATCCAGCCGCCGTCCGACACCATGCGGTAACCGCGGCCCTTCCAGCTTACGTTCCAGCCCAGAAAGCTCGCAACGAACACGGCGAAGGACAATAGGTCACGCGCGGGCACAAGCCAATACGATTGCGGGGCTAGGCCGTAGTCTCGCTCCACTTGTCGCAGCAGCGCCATCCGGCAGCCGATCGCCGCCAAGGCGACGCCGGCCGCCGGCAGGACCGCCGCCGAGGGTGCGCCAACGAGGATCGCGAGCAGGGCCCATGGCAAGGGATGCGCGATGATCGAGCCGGCATAACCGGCAGGATCGATGCTGCGGATGGTGCGCGCCCACCGCAGCTCGTGCCGCCACAATTCGCGCAGCGAGGTCTGCGTGCACATATGGGCGACGGCGAAGCGCGGTATGGCGATTGTGTATCCCCGCGCGCGCAACGCCTCCCCGATGGCATAGTCGTCGGCGAGGCAATCGAGGAAGGCGGTAAAGCCGCCGACCTCGCTCAGCGTCTCGCTCCGAAGCGCAACGGTCGAGCCGAAGCAGGGACGCGCGCGGCCGAGCGCCACGCCGACCACGACGCTCGGTAAAAAATGCGCGTTGATGGCGAGCGCGCAAAGGCGTGCCCAGACGCCGGTCACGGGAACGCCGGAGTAGAGGCAGGTCACACCGCCACTGGCGCGTTGCAACGCCGCGATGACCCGCGACAGATAGTTGCGGTCGACCCGGATGTCGCTGTCGGCGATGACGATGACGTCGTGACGGATCACCGGCGCCATGTTGACGAGGTTGGAGACCTTGCGATTCAACCCGTGCACCTTGGGTTCGATCACGAGATCGAAATCGCGCGCTCCCTCACCGCTTCGCAGCCGCTCGACGACGGCGACGGCGGCGTCGTTCGGGTCCTGAACCCCGCAGATGATCTGAATGCGGCCAGCATAGTCTTGGCTGCAGAACGAGGCGAGGTTTTCGAGCAGCCCCGGCTCGCTGCCGTGAAGCGGCTTGAGGATGGTGACGTCGGGCGTGGTGACCGGCCCGGTGCGGAGACCACCGCGCGCAAAGCGACCGACCGTGATCGCGGCCACGACGAGATAACCGCAGCCGACGGCTGCGATCACCGATAGCGTGACCGACGACCAGAACAAGACCATGTGCCGACTCAGCGGTCCGGATTGAGGGACTCTTCCGGATGCCGCGCGCGCAACGCATATTTCGGCATGAGGCGTCCCCATTCCAGCATCTGCCAGCCGACGAGGCCGGGCCCGCCGAGCGCGAGGTCGGCGGCCCGTTTCACCAGCGACAACGCGATCGCCTGCTCCGGCGGAATGCCGAATATGGAGCACAGCAGGACCAAGCCGCCCTCCTGGGCGCCGAGCGCGCCGGGAATGGCGAACGCCGCCCCGCGAATGGCATGCAGCAGGCTTTCGATGATCAGCGCCTCGGCGAGGCTGACCGGATGGCCCATGCAAGCGAACACGATCAGCACTTCGGCCACGCCGAAAATCCACCCCGCCATATGCACGACGATGCTGGCGGCAAGGTGGGATCTGGCCGCGTAGATCGCGGCCAAGTTCTGATAGAGGGAATCAATGCTGCCGAGCATGCGCCACTTGCGGTCGCCGGCGAGACGGCCGATGGCGGCACGAAGAATGCGGTGCCCGCCGTCACGTTGCGCGAGATAGAAGGCGGCGAGCAGGACTCCGGCCAGGCCGAGCCCGATGGCGGCGATGCGCGCCACCGTCGCGTCGGCTCCGAGTGCGACGAGCAAGAGCAGCCCGACGACCGCAAACAGAAACTGGGTTGCCGCCTGGACCAGGACGTCGACGACGACGCTGGCCGCCGCGAGCGCGCGCGGAACGGCATAACGGGTCAGCAGTCCGGCGCCGATGAGGTCGCCGCCGATTTGCGCCATCGGCAGCAGCACATTGGCGGCCTCGCGAATGAACCGCAGCACAATGCATGTTCGAAGTTGCGGACGCGTTTTCGACGGGAACAGCAGCCACCAGCCAATGCCGGCCACCGAGACGGTGACGGCGCGCACCATCACGACCAGCGCGATTCCCCACCCGACGCTGGCAACCGCGTGGGCAACCGCCTCCAGGCCGGACCAAATGGTGACGGCGCTGAGAGCGGCGATCCCGGTCAACCAGGCCAGAACACCGGCTTGCGCGATCATCTCCGCTCCGCTCCCCGCGGGCTTCTCGACCCGCCCGACGCCCGTTTGCGTGCCGTCCCGCCAGCAGGACCACTACCAGGGCGATTTGATGTCGAAGGAGTGGGTCGCTCCAAATCCTATCGTCAGCTGGTCGGGGGTGCCCCGCTGCACGACGAGCGGCGAGCTTGCGGCGTCCCCGGTGAGCCGTTCGTATTCCAGGAAAGCATGGGTCGCAAACTGCGGGGTCCAGAAGTAACGCGCCTGCGTGCCCGCGCCGACCGAATGCACGCCGCCCTTGGCGTCGAATATCGACAGGCCGGAGGCCGCCGACTGGGCCGCATCGATGCCGAAATAAGGGGCGGTCGCCGGCGTGGTGGCGAACGTGACGCGCGGTCCGCCGGACAGCGTCCATTGCGCGCCAACCGGCACCACCGCGTCGACGAAGAGATCGGAGACGATCCCGTGGTGACCATTGAAGCCCTGCCGAACCTCGACACGGGTGCGCAGCCAGGGAACCCACCAGTACTCGGCAAAGACGCCGAGCTCGAGCGCCCAGGGCACGTTGCCGAGGCCCTGCAGGGCCCCGTCGAAGCTTTCCCGACGCGGCAGCTTGAGCTGCCCGACCGGGCCGACCTGGAAATTGCTGCCCCCGAACAGGCCAATGCCCACCCCGTCGCGGGGGCCACGGAACGGCTCCGGCGTCCCGAAGCGGCGAACCGCCAAGATCGGATAGGGCAGCAAGACGTCGCGCTTGGAGCCCTGGAAGATGGGCTCGATGCGGCCTTCGCCACCGATGGTGACGGTCCAATCATAGGCCGGGGTCGGGGAATAGAGGCGCGTGTCCGGCTCGGCTGCGGATGCCACGACGGGAACCGACAGCGCGGCCACAAAGCCAGCAATCGCGGCGCGGCGACCCCGCATCTGCCCCCCATTCCCGGTGCCCGCGACGGTAATATCGACCGGCGATATTCAGCCATCGTTAACATGGAGGCAGCATTCGCTACAACGCTGGCCCGCGAACCCGCCGGCGGTGACGCCTTTTCCAGCGGCTCTGTGGCACGGCTTCAACAGGTCTCGGGGGATGAGCGCCGCTGCCGAGCGCGCGGCGTACAGACAGACCCTGCGACAACCCGCCTCACGGCGTCGGCCCGGCTGCGGCGGCGGGCGCTACCGGCTGCCCCTGCGGCCTGATCACCGCCCAGCCGAGGCGCAGCAGCGGCAACCGGCCCTGCACCGAACGCTCGAACACACGCGGCACCTCGGGCACCAGGTCCGGGAAGCGCTCCTTGATCGCGGCCGGCGGGGTGCCTGCGGTATCCGCGGTCGGCCAAACCACGATGGCGCCCTTGCTCTTGATCGCATCGGCCGTCACCCATGGCGAGCGCTCGGGCGTGGCGCTGAGAAAGACGCTGGGGCGGCTCGGCGCGCCGAGCGCCACCAAGGCGGCGGTGCGGGGATCGCCGGTGACGATCTGCAGCGGCGAGCCGGTGCGGCGTTCGAAGCTTTCGGAGAAGAAACGCGCCATGGCCGCGGCCGGATGCGTCACTTGGAGATCGATGTTGAGCCAGGGCAGGACGACGAGCGCGGCAACCGCCATGATCGGCGGAATGATCAGCAGGCCGAACCAGGCGGCGATGACGACGCGTTGACGGCTGAATTCGATGCCGTCGCCGGCCGCCACGACCACCAGCAGGCCGGAAAGAATGACCAGCGGCGCGATGCCGCCGACCGGCCCCGACCATCCGATGAGCACGGCCACCAGCGTGCCGGCGAAGGCCGGCGTCACGGCGAAGAAGTAGACGAACTGCCGGGCGAAAGGGTCGAGCGCAGGCCGCACGATCACCGGCGCGGGATCGCGCCGCGGCCACGGCCATCCGGCCACCAGCGCGACCAGCACGATGAGACCGGCGTGGGCCGCGAAGATCAATCCAATTTGCCGCAACCATGCGACCAGATTGCCGACCACGGCTTCGGGCGTGCGCAGACGGGAGAGCATCGGCAGCAGGCCCTCCCCCGAATCGGCAAGCCAGATCAGATGCGGGCCCATGACGATGGCGACGACGACCACCGCGATCAGCGGGTCATACGAGTTGAGCGCGCTGCGTGCGCGCTTGTTGGCAAGCGTGAACAGCACGATCAGCCCGACCAGGATCAGCCCGACATAGGTCGTGAGCAACAACAGCCCGATCTCGATCGCGAGCGGCAGCCAATAGGCCCGCCGGCCTTCGCCCACCGCGCGCCAGTAGTGCAACAGGATGAGCGCCCACAGCGGCATGGTGAGGATGACCGGCCCGAAGTCGGGCGTCGGCACCGTGAAGGCGGCGACACCCACCATCAGCAGCACGGCCAGAGCCGCGTGCTGCGCCCCGACGATCGAGCGCCCAAGCGCGAATACCGCCCAATAGGTCACAACCACGCAGGCCTGCGACAGCAGGTAGAGGCCGACCAGACTGTGACCGGCGAGATCGAACACGAGCTCGGCGAGCCAGAAGGCGAGCGGGGGGCCGAGATAGGTGCCGAGCTGGAACTCGTGTCCGACCGCCAGCACATTGGGCACGTCACCCGGCGGTCCGGCGTAGAACAGCGACGGAACCAGCGTCCATAGCAACGCCTGCGCCAGCGCCGCCAGCCACACCGCCAGCGACGGGCGCGAACGCAGCAGTTCGACGAAGATGGAGACGTAAAGCATCAACCGGACGATAACATAGCGTTTTCCGGCCAAGGGGAAACCGGTTCACCGCAGAGAACCCACCAAACGCAAGCGGCGGAGATTGCAGCGGAGAGCTAGATAGGCAACACGCCCGCTTCCAGCTCGCCGGTGGTCATGTCGGCAGTCACCACATCGCCATAGGCCGAGGCAACCGGGGCGAACGAGCGGCGATGATGGATGGTGGGGCCGAGCCGCGCGAGCGCATCGAAATGCTCCGGCACACTGTAGCCCTTGTGATGCTCGAAGCCGTAGCCGGGATGGAGAAGGCCCAGTCGCGTCATCAGCCGGTCGCGCGTGACCTTGGCGACGATGGAGGCGGCGGCGATCGAGGCGATGATGGCGTCGCCGCTGATCACCGCCTGGCAATCGCAGCCGATGTCGATGCGGTCGCGGCCGTCGACGAACACGAGCTTCGGCTTGACCGGCAGGGCCGAGACCGCGCGCGCAAGCGCCCACAGCGATGCCCGCAGGATATTGTCGCGATCGATTCGCGCCGGCGGCGCGAACGCAACCGCGACCTCGGCGCTCGCGCAAATCTTGGCATGGAGCTTCTCGCGCGTCTCGGGATCCAGCTTCTTGGAATCGTCGAGCCCGCGCGGCACGCGCTTGGGATCGAGAATGACCGCCGCGGCCACGACCGGGCCGGCGAGCGGCCCCCTCCCCGCCTCGTCGCATCCCGCCACCGGCCAGACGCCGCGCTTGAGCGCCGCGCGCTCGCGGCGAAAGGTCGGACGGATGTCCTCTTCGCCGAGCGGTAGGCGGACGACACGGACGCTGGCGGCGCAACTCATGGCGCGATGGTGCGCGCCGCGGCGCGCAAGTCAACCGCGTCGTCGCCTGGTGTGAAAGGCGGGGAAAGTTCGCCGGTCGCGGCGCCGCAGCGCCAATCCAGTCGCCGGACCCTGCCCTATCTTCTGCCGCTGGTCAGGACGCAACGGCAGTAGCGGCCGATGGTACGGTCCCTGGCGGCCGCGCCAAGAGCGCTAGAACAGGCTCAACTGCTCATTGCAACGCCGCGGCGGATCGAAGTGGTCGGTCGTCAACTTGGTGCGGGTCCGGTTGAAGCCGCGCTTCTCACAGGCGAGCTCGAAGCGTCGGCCGATCATCCAGGCGACCGGCCCGCCGCCGGTCATGCGCTTGCCCCAACTCGAATCGTAGTCGTTGCCGCCGCGGGTCTCGCGGATGAGCTTGAACACATGACGGTAGCGGTCGGGAAAATTCGCCATCAGCCATTCCCGGAAGAGGTCGCGCACTTCGAGCGGCAGCCGCAGCAGCACGTACCCGGCCTCGCGCACGCCGACGGCGGCAGCGGCGTCGAGGATGCGCTCGATCTCGGCATCATTGAGCGCCGGGATCACCGGCGCCACCATCACCGACGCCGGTACGCCGGCCGCGGTCAGTCGGCGCAAGGCCTCGAGCCGTCGCGCAGGCGTCGCCGCGCGCGGCTCCATCACGCGCGCGAGGTGAGGATCGAGCGTCGTGACCGACAGGGCGACCTTGACCAGATTGCGCTGCGCCATGCGGGCGAGCAGGTCGAGGTCGCGCAGAATCAGCGCCGATTTCGTCACGATGCCTACCGGATGGCCGAAGCGATCGAGTACTTCCAGGATGCGGCGCATGATCTGATGATCGCGCTCGATCGGCTGATAGGGATCGGTGTTGGTGCCGATGGCGATGGTGCGCGGCACGTAGCCGGGCGACGACAATTCGCGCTCGAGCAGCTTCGGTGCGTCGGGCTTGGCGAACAGCTTTGATTCGAAATCGAGCCCCGGCGACAGGCCCAAATAGGCATGGGTCGGGCGCGCGAAGCAATAGATGCAGCCGTGCTCGCAGCCGCGATAGGGATTGATCGACCGGTCGAAGGAAATATCCGGTGAATCGTTGCGGGTGATGATCTTGCGGGTGGAATCGAGGGTCACCGTGGTCTTGAACGGCGGCAGTTCCTCGAAATTCTGCCAGCCGTCGTCGAAGCTGGTCCTGGCCAGCGGCTCATAGCGGCCGGACGCGTTCGACTGCGCGCCCCGGCCCCGGCGACGCTCGGCGTCGACCGCCACCTCGCCGTCCGCCAGCGCATCGAGATCGACCGCGGCCGGACGCGACGGCGCCTCTGCGGGCAGCGGCCCCCGGCTGCGTCGGGCAAAGCCGCCCGCCGGCGGGGAGGGCTGGGGGAAGGAGGGCGCCGGCGGGCGTCTGACGGCTGCGGAGAAGCGAGCCATGGATACCATCCTAGTACAGTGCCTCGAACAAAACAAGAACATAGGCGGAAATATCTCTCGCGCAAGGTCTTCGACGCCCCTATTTGGGATGGCGCGCCCGCAGGCGCCGAGAAGGAGGACATCATGAAAAAGGTGGTTGGCGCGATCGCGCTCCTGTGGCTGGTCGGCGGGACAGGAACGGGTGCCCAGGCCGGGTCCTGGTGCGCTTATTATGATTTTTCGACTTACAACTGCGGTTTCCACAGTTTCGAGCAATGCTTGGCCACCGTGCGCGGCGCCGGCGGCTGGTGTCGGCCGAACTATTTCGAGGGTAATGGCCGACCGAGCGGCAAGCGGCGCGACAGCCGCTCTTGAAGGCCCGTCGCGATCGCTGGCGGGCGACGCGCGGACGGGGTTTGGGGACATCGACACATGCTCAGCGTGGTGATTGCCACGCAGGATAGCGAGCGCGTGCTGCTGCCCACGCTGGCTGCGCTGGTTGCGGGCGTGCCGACCGGGTTGGTGCGCGAGGTGATCATCGCCGACGCGAATTCGCGCGATGCGACCGCCGCCATTGCCGACGGCGCCGGCTGCCGCGTGCTGTCATCGAACGGGACCCGCGGCGCACGGCTCAAGGCCGCTGCCGCGGCGGCGCGGGCGCCATGGCTGCTGTTTTTCGCGCCCGGCACTGTCCCCGACATCACCTGGGTCGATGAAACGCGGCGCTTCATCGAGCAGATCGAATTGAACGGACGCGGCGGGATGCATGCCGCCGTCTTCCGCCCGGGTCCGACAACGTTCCGACCCGCCTTGGCCGAGGCGCTGGCGCTGCTGTGGACGGCGGTTGGAGCAAGACCGAGCGCGGGTCAGGGATTGCTGATCGCCAGAACCCTTTACGACGCGCTCGGCGGACACCGCGACGTCGCCGAGCCCGAGCGCGACCTCGCACGCCGCCTCGGCCGGCGGCGTGTTGTCCTGCTGCGATGCCAAGCGACAGTCGCATCCTGATAGTTGACTTCGTCATATATTTATTTGATTATGTCATCTATCCATTTCGACCGGGCGCTTGGGCATGGCCGAGCATTCCCTCGAGCAGCGCGTCGGCGCGGTCCGCCGTTTCAACCGGGTCTACACCCGGCGCATCGGCGTGCTGCAGGAGAACTTCCTCAACAGCTCGTATTCGCTGGCCGAAGGGCGCGTGCTCTACGAGCTTGCGCACCGCGAGCGGGTGACGGCGACGGAGATCGCCGCCGAACTCGGCCTCGATCAGGGCTATCTCAGCCGCATTTTGCGCGGGTTCGGCGAGCGTGGCCTCGTCATCAAGTCTGCCTCACCGCACGATCGCCGGCAAAGCCTGTTGTCGCTGAGCGTGAAAGGCCGGATGGCTTTCGCCCGCATCGACCAGCGTTCGCAGAGCGAGATCACCGGCATGGTCGGCAAGCTGTCGGGCACCGACCAGGAACGCCTGATCGGCGCCATGCACACGATCGAGCGCGTGCTGGGCGAAAGCCAGGCGCCGGACGCGCCCTATATCCTGCGACCCCCGCGCGCGGGCGACTTCGGCTGGATCGTGAGCCGCCACGGCGCGCTCTACGCCAACGAATACGGCTGGGACGAGCGCCTCGAAGCGCTGACGGCGGAAATCATCGCGGCCTTCATCCGCAATTACGATCACAAACGCGAGCGCTGCTGGATCGCCGAGCGGGACGGAGAGAATGTCGGCTCGGTACTGCTGGTAAAGGACACGGACGAGGTCGCGCGGCTGCGCCTGCTGCTGGTCGAGGCGCAGGCCCGCGGGCTCGGCATCGGCGCCCGGCTGGTCGAGGAAGCCTTGCGCTTTGCGCGCGAGGCGCGCTACCGCAAGGTCACGCTGTGGACCCACAGCGTGCTCAGCGCCGCCCGCCGCATCTACGAGCGGGCCGGCTTCCGGCTCGTCGCTAGCAAAAAGCACGATGAATTCGGCAAGGAGCTGGTCGGAGAGACGTGGGACCTGGAGCTGCGCCAAACGCCGTGAGCTTTCCGACCTACGCCGCATGCAGCTAAGCGGGAGCCGAGATTGAGTCTACGCGCCGAGTTCGTCCGCCTCGCGCTGCGTTGGTTCATCAAGCGCAAGACCGGCCCGAGGGAAACGGTCGCGACGGCGCGGCGGCGGCTCGCGCGCCTCAGCCGCCTGGTGCCCGCTCCGCCGAAGGGAACGCAGACCAAGCGCGTCGACCTCGACGGGGTCGAGGCCGTCGGCGTCGCAACCCGCGAATGGTCGAACGACCGTCACATCCTCTATTTCCACGGCGGCGGACATGTGGCGGGCTCGCCGCTACTCTATCGCGACTTCATCTGGCGCATCGCGGCCGCCACGCGCGCCCGCGTATTCATCCTCGATCATCGGCTGGCGCCCGAGCATCCGTTTCCTGCCGCGCTCGACGATACGCTCAAAGCCTACCGCCGGCTGGTGGCCGACGGCGTCGATCCGCGGCGAATGGCGGTGATGGGAGAGTCCTCGGGCGGCGGGCTCGTTCTTGCGCTGCTGCTCAAGCTGCGCGACGAGGGCGCTGCGCTGCCGGCCGCAGCCGTCGCGCTTTCGCCCTGGACCGATCTGGCGCTCACCGGCCATTCGCTGCGGCGCAACGCCGGGGCCGATCCGATGATCCGGAGCGACGATGCGTTGCGGCTCGCGCGCTACTACCTCGCCGGCGCCGATCCGCGCACGCCCTATGCCTCTCCGCTTTACGGCGATCCGACCGGATTGCCGCCAACGCTGATTCAGGTCGGAAGCGACGAGGTCCTGCTCGACGATTCCGTGCGCATGGCGGAGCGCATGCGGGCGGCCGGATGTCCGGTCGAGC
Source organism: uncultured Alphaproteobacteria bacterium (assembly GCA_963712565.1). GTDB lineage: Bacteria > Pseudomonadota > Alphaproteobacteria > Rhizobiales > Xanthobacteraceae > VAZQ01. The sequence goes on from CAVQIP010000059.1 coordinate 78,472, forward strand.
TCGAAATATGGCCGCGGATGCCGCATGCCTGGCAGCTCTGGGCGCGGCTCGTTCCGGAAGCTCGCGCGGCCATCGCGCGCATCGGGGCCTTCGTGCAGAGCCGGACGTAGCCCTAGCGCATGTTCCGGAAAAGTGGGAACCGGTTTTCCGAATAGAACATGCGCAAAATCAAGAGAATTTAGAGCGCGTCACGATTCAATCCAATCGTGATGCGCTCTAGACCGTCGCGCCCTTGGCTTTGGCCCGGCGCAGATGCTCGTCGAGGCGCGGCATGATCTCGACGAAATTGCAGGGACGGTAGCGGTAGTCGAGCTGGTGCACCAGGATCTCGTCCCAGGCATCGCGGCACGCGCCCGGCGAGCCGGGCAGGCAGAACACGTAGGTGGCGCCCGCAACCCCCGCGGTGGCGCGCGTCTGGATCGCGGAGGTGCCGATCTTGCCGTAGCTCACCAGCAGGAACATGGTGGCGAAGCCGTCCATCCGCTTCTCGAACAGGGGCTCGACCGCCTCCGGGGTCACGTCGCGGCCGGTGAAGCCGGTGCCGCCGGTGGTGATGATGACGTCGATCGCGGGGTCGGCGATCCACGCTTTGACGCGCGCGCGGATCTTGTCCACGTCGTCGGTGACGATGGCGCGCGCGGCCAGCGTGTGTCCGGCTTTTTCCACGCGCTCGGCCAAAATCGCGCCGGATTTGTCGTCGCTCGCCTCGCGGGTGTCGGAAACCGTCAGCACCGCAATCTTCAGCGGGATGAATTGCCTGCTTTCATCGATTCCGGGCATGGGCGCATCAATGACTCCGCGTCATCATCCGCGCAAGCGGACATGACGGTGGCAAGCGGACACGGCGCCGGCGATTACAGCTGTGCGGCGGCGAACGTGTTGCAGCTTGCGATCGTGCCCGACTTGAAGCCGGTGTTGAACCAGCGCTGGCGCTGCTGCGGCGCTGCCGTGGGTGAAGGAATCGGGCACCACGTAGCCCTGTGCGCGTTTCTGCAGCGTATCGTCGCCGATCGCGGCGGCGGTGCGCAAGGCGGCCTCGACGTCGCCCGGCTCGATGAACGCCGGCTTGCCTTGATTTCTGAGACTTTCATTCTCGCGGTTCGCCCACACGCCCGCCAGGCAGTCGGCCTGCAACTCGACCTGCACCTGGATGTGGTTGGCCGCGGCTTTGCTGTCGGCCGCGCGTTGCGCCTGCTGCGCCTTCGGCAGGATGCCGAGCAGGTTCTGCACGTGATGGCCGACCTCGTGCGCGATCACGTAGGCCTGGGAGAACTGGCAGGATTTGCTGCCGACGTCGCAGCCGCGAAAGCGGGTGGCGATCTGGTCGAAGAACGAGGTGTCGAGATAGACCTTCTGGTCGACCGGACAATAGAACGGACCCATGGCGCTTTGCGCGACCCCGCCGCATTGCGCCTGCGTCGCACCGCGGTAGAGCACCAGCACGGGCGCGCGATAGGTCTTGCCGTCCTTGGCGAAGACTTGCTTCCACTGGAATTCGGTGCTGCCGAGCACCTTGCTCACGAAGCGACCCATGTCGTCCTGGGGCGTGCCGGTGCGTCGCGCGGTGGGGGGCGCCTGCACCTGCGGCTGGCCCGGACCGGTCAGGATTTCGGCGCCGCCGATGAGGAGGCTCGGATCGATGCCGAGCGCCCAGCCGATGAGGCCGAGCACCACGATCGTACCGATGCCGAGCCCGCCGCCGCCGATCGGAAGGCCAAACCCGCCCCCGCCGCCATACCCGCCTTCCGCGCGTCGATCCTCGACATTGCCGCTTTCCGGCAGATCGTCCAATCGCATGGCTTTTCCTCCTCGCCCGCGGCCGGTTTCGACGGGTCGCCGGGGGTCCGTCGCCGCAATGTACCACCGCACGGACCAACGCGGACCTCGCCAATATAGTTGCCGGGCATTTCTTTCCCAGTCCTCGCGCCTGCCCGGTTAAGCCGATTTTTACCTTGGGCGCTCATTGTGCCCGGCTGTCGGTTGTAGGTCCCGCGTCACCGGCCGCGTCGCCTGAGTCAGAGTTCTGAGTCATGGTTGTATCGCGTCGCGGGGCGTCCGCTCGGGCGCCCCGCGTCAGTTTCAAGACGATGGACTCCGGCGGCATCCTGATCGGCGACTGCGTCGCCGAGATGGCGAAGCTGCCGGCGGAATCCGTCGACCTCGTCTTTGCCGATCCGCCCTACAACCTGCAGCTCAACGGCGACCTCAAGCGTCCCGACGATTCGCGCGTCGACGCCGTCGACGACGACTGGGACAAGTTCGCGAGCTTTTCCGCCTACGACGATTTCACCCGCGCCTGGCTCATCGCCTGCCGGCGCGTGATGAAGCCCGCGGCAACGCTGTGGGTGATCGGCTCCTACCACAACATCTTCCGCGTCGGCGCGATCCTGCAGGACCTCGGCTTCTGGATCCTCAACGACGTGGTGTGGCGCAAATCCAATCCGATGCCGAACTTTCGCGGGCGGCGGTTCACCAATGCCCACGAGACCCTGATCTGGGCGGCGCGCGAAGCGCGGCGGCAAGGGCTATACCTTCAACTACGAAGCGCTCAAGGCCGGCAACGACGACGTGCAGATGCGCTCGGACTGGACTATCGCGTTGTGCACCGGCGAGGAGCGGCTCAAAGGCGGCGACGGCAAGAAGCTGCACCCGACCCAAAAGCCCGAGGCGCTGCTGGCGCGGGTGATTCTCGCCGCCTCGCGGCCCGACGACCTCGTGCTCGACCCGTTCTGCGGCACCGGCACGACCGGCGCGGTGGCCAAGCGGCTCGGGCCGCCGCTTCGTCGGGATCGAGCGCGAGGCGGCCTATGCCGCGGCCGCGCGAGCGCGCATCGCAGCGGTCGCGCCGCTGCGCGGCACCGGCGCTCGCCCCGTTCGTGACCGCGCGCGAGGCGCCGCGCGTGCCGTTCTCGGCGCTGATCGAGCGCGGACTGGTCGTGCCGGGCGCGCGCCTGTGCGACGCCAAGCGCAAGGTCAGGGCGCTGGTGCGCGCCGACGGCGCCATCGCGCTCGGCGCGACGGTCGGCTCGATCCACCGCATCGGCGCGCTGGCGCAGGGGTTGGAGGCGTGCAACGGCTGGGCGTTCTGGCACCTGGAGACCGCGCAAGGCCTGGTCTCGATCGACGCGCTGCGCGCGGAGATCAGGGCGGAGATGGACGCGCTTTAGCGCGCGGCTTGCGCTCGACCCCGGCCCGGCGCATTGACCGCATGTCGCGGCCGACGGCCGGAGAGCGCATCGACAATATCGCCAGCGGCCTGCAGCGCGATTTCACGACGAACGCGATCGACCGCCGAGCCGAGATGCGGCGTGAACAAGGTCAGCGGATGCGACAGCAACCGCGGCTCGATCGCGCGCGGCCGATCGGGGCGCGCCCAGTCCTCCATTTCGAAGACGTCGGCGGCGTAGCCGCCGAGCGTCCCGCTTTCGAGCGCATCGGCCACCGCAGCTTCATCGACGACCGATCCGCGCCCGACATTGACGAGGAGCGCGCCGGGCCTCACCCGCGCAAGCGCGTCGCGGCCGATGAGATGGAACGTATCGCGCGCGAGCGGAACGGCCAGAATGAGGAAATCGCTCGCGGCCAGCGTCGCCGCGAGATCGCACAGCGCCACGCCGGGCGGCGCCTCTGCGCTCGGGTCGACTGCGAGGATGCGGCAGCCGAAGCCGGACAGCCGGGCGGCGATCGCGCGACCGACGGCGCCCATGCCGACGATGCCGACGACCGAGCGGTCGAGCCCAGTGCCGTAGAGAATGGGCCGCCAGCCCTCGAATGCGCCGGAGCGCACGACGGCGTCTCCGTCGCGCAACTTGCGTCCAAGCCCGAGCGCCAACGCGACCGCGAGCTCCGCCGTCGGATTGGTCAGCAGATCGGGAACGATCGTCACCCATACGCCCGCCTCCGTGCAGGCTTCGAGGTCGAAATTGTCAACGCCCTTGAGCGCGCATGCGATCACCTTAAGGCGCGGGCACGCGGCCAGAAAGTCGGCGTCGACGCGGTCGGTCATGAACGCGAGCAACGCGTCGGCAGCGGCGGTGCGGCTGGTCAACTGCGCTCGCGGCCACGGCGCACGGGTGCGGTTGGCATCGACTTCGCCGATCGCGGCAAGCCGCGCGAGCACGTCCTCGTGCACCCAGTTGCTGACGACGATGCGCGGCCGGCCGGGTTTCATTTCAGCTTTCGACGCAGCCACGCCCCGACGCCATCCACCACGATCACGCACATGAGGATGGTGAGCAGGATCGCCGAGACCTGATCATACTTGATGATCCTCAGCGCGGCGATCAGCTCGAAACCAATGCCGCCGGCGCCGACGATGCCGAGCACGGTCGAAGCGCGGAAATGATACTCCCAGCGGTAGATCGTGATGTCGGCGAGCTGCGGCAGAACCTGCGGCAGGACGGCGTGGGTGATGACCTGGAGCGGACTCGCGCCGGCCGCGCGCGCTGCCTCGATCGGGCGGGGATCCACGTGCTCGATCGCCTCCGCGTAGAACTTGCCCACCATTCCGGTCGAATGCAGCGCGAGCGCGAGCACGCCGGGCAGCGCGCCGAAGCCGACCGCAGCCACGAATATGATGCCCATGATGATTTCGGGCACCGACCGCAGTGCGCTCAGCGCCGTGCGAAAGGCGTGATAAACCACCGGATGCGGCGAGGTGTTGGCTGCCGATAGCAGCGCAAGCGGCAGCGAGAGCACGACCGCCAGCGCCGTGCCGGCAATCGACATCGCGAGCGTGTCGGCGAGCGGCTTGAGCCAGCTGTGCCAGCGGCCGAAATCCGGCGGAACCATTTCGCGAAACAGCTGGGCGAAGGCGGGAGCGCCTTCGAGCAGGCGCTCGGCGTCGAAGAAACCGGTCGCCCCCAGCGCGACGACGCAGACCGCGACGACTGCCGCCAGAACGGCGGCCCGTTTCGTGGCGGCAAGCCGCTCCTCGGCGAGAATCTCCCCGTGGCGTCCGGCGAAGGCGTTCATCCCCGCAACTGCGACAAGTCGAGATCGAGAATTTTCGCGGTCTCGCGCAACACGTCATAGGCCTTGTCGTCGGTCGCCGCGAAGCCCTGCACGCGGAAGGATTTGAGGACCTCGGCGTCCTTCAATTGCAGGAACGCATTGCGGACCGCTTCCTTGAGCTGCGGCGCGAGGTTGCCCTGCATCACCATGGGATAGTTCGGGATGGGGGAGGAGGTGGCGATGACCCTGACTTTGTCACCGTCGATGCTCTTGCGCTCGAGCAACACCTCGAAAATGGCCTTCGACAGCGCGCCGGCGGGAACCTGGCCGTTTTGCACGGCGCGCGCCACCGCGTCATGGGCGCCGAGATAAACCGGCCGGTAATCCTTGCCGGCCTCGAGGCCGTTCTTGAGCAGCAACGCGCGCGGGATCAGGTGGCTCGAGGTGGAAGCCTGATCGCCGAAACCGAAATCCTTGCCGCGGATATCGGCGAGCGTCGTCACCGGACCGCCAACATGCGTGACCACGATCGAGTTGTAAGTCGGCGAGCCGCGCTCGACCCCGACTGCGAACGGCTCGATCTCGTGCGCCTTCGATTTGGCAAGAACGTAGGAGAACGGACCAAAATACGCGATCTCGATGCGGCCGAAGCGCATGGCCTCGATCATCGACGAATAGTCCGTGGTGACGACGAGCTCGATGTCCTTTTTGAGGGTGTTCTCGAGGTAAGCCTTCAGCGGTTGCGCGTTCTGAATCAGGGTCGCCGCGTTCTCGTCGGGCAGCAGTGCGACACGAAGCTTCGATGGGTCGCGGTTCTGCGCCAACGCGGCCAAGGGAGACAGTACAAGCAAGGTGGCTGCGCCACCGAGAAGCGTACGGCGATTCATGCGTAGGTTCCTGTCTTGCGGGTGATGGTTTCGTGTCTAACAACTGTGCCGTAGATGCGATTGATCTCGGCTGCACCGAGCTTCGCCGGCGGCCCGTCGAACACGACGCGGCCGCGCGCGAGACCGACGATGTGCTCGGCATAGCGGCGCGCGAATTCGAGCTGATGCAGGCTGACGACGGCGGTGATGCCGTCCGTCTTGCAGATCGTATGCAGCAGGCCGAGCACGCGATCGGCGGTCGCGGGATCGAGGCTCGCAACCGGCTCGTCGGCGAGGATCAGCGTCGGCTCTTGAACGAGAGCACGCGCGATGCCGACGCGCTGCTGCTGGCCTCCCGAGAGCTGGTCGGCGCGACGCAAGGCATAATCGATCAACCCGGTGCGCTCGATCGCGTCGAGCGCGAGGCGCTTCTCCGCCGCCGGCAGCGGCAGCAGGGTGCGCAGGCCGGAATGGTAGCCCAGGCGTCCTGTCAACACGTTGCTCAGGACGGTCGCGCGGCCGATGAGTTGGTGCTGCTGAAACACCATGCCGGTGCGGCGACGATGCATGCGCACGTCGCGGCTTCCCCGCAAGACGCCGATTCCTTCGACCATCACGCGCCCGGCCGTCGGCTTGACGAGACCGTTGAGCGTCCGCAGCAGGGTCGACTTGCCGGCGCCCGACGCACCGAGCAGAACCGTGAAGCGGCCCGGCTCGAAGCCGAGCGTGGTCGCCGCAAGCGCACGCGTCCCGGTGGGATAGACGACTTCGAGGTCTTCGACCTGGATCATGTCCGGGAGACTGGTGGCACGCCCTGTGGTGCCGGAATCCCACCCGCACATGACCGTGCGATGACAGCCGGATGACAATTTTACGCGCGGCAGGCGTTACCCACAGCCCACGTGGCGGCGTGCCGCGCGCTCACCTTACCGCGAAGGGCGAATGGTACGGCCGTCCGAACGGCACGCCGGCGGTCACGGTCTGCACCGGCTTGAGATAGGCCCGGCCCCTGCGCGTATTGTTGCGGGTGTCGACGAACGACACGTCGCCCTCGACCAATTCCATGATCGCGACGTCGCCGGGCGCCCCGACCTGGAGCGTGCCGAGCTTGCCGCCGCGGTTGATGACCTTGGCGGGATTGATCGTCGCCATGGCGACGACCTGCTCGAGCGTGAAGCCGAGCCCCATGAACTTGCTCATCACCCAGGGCAGGTAAGGCATCCCGGGCGTGTTGCCGGAGAACACGTGGATGTCGGACGAGATGGTGTCGGGCGGGCAGCCCTGCGCGATCGCCGGCTCGGCCACCGTATAGTCGAAGCTGCCGCCGCCGTGGCCGACGTCGAAGATCACGCCGCGCTGCTTGGCCGCGAGCGCCGCCGGCAACAGCCTTCCGTCCTGCACGATGTTGGTGAAGGCGCCGCCGATATTGGGCGCCCCGGAATAGGCGTGGGTGAGGATGTCGCCTGCCCGCAACAGGTCGAGGATTTGCGACATCAGCTCGGGCGTCTCCACGCCGCCGATGTGGCACATGACCTTGGCGCCGGTGCCCGCCCTCTCGCACGCCGCGATCGCCCGCTTCAACGGCTCGAGACCGTTCTTGGCGATCACGTTCTCGGACATGCGCACTTTGACGCCCAGCACGACGTCGGCATTCTCGCCCACCGCCTTCGCCGCGCTGTCCACTTGCGCGAAATCGATATTGTAGAGCTCGGCGACCGGGAACGGCGCGAGGCCCATATTGGCGATATGCACGAAGGCATAGAGCCGCGTGCGCGTCTGCGCGACGACGTAGCGGCGGAACGCCGCGAAATTGTTGGCGCCGGCATCGCCCGCCGACACGCAGGTCGTGGTGCACTGGTGCGGCACGAGCTCGTCGGCCGGGATGCCGATGGCCGAGCCGTACGGGAAGACGTGGCAATGCAGGTCGATCAATCCCGGCGTCACCAGCTTGCCGGCGGCGTCGAGCACGCGCAGCGCACGGCCCGCCGGGATGTCGGCTTCGACCGCTTCGATCAAGCCGTAGCGGATGCCGATGTCGCGCCTGCCGCGCAGCGATTGGCTCGGATCGAGCACGTCGGCACCTTTGACCACGAGGTCGAACTTGTCGTCCGGCCCCATGGCGGCGCGCGCCGGGCCGGCCGCGGCTGCGGCGAGCGCGAATGAGCCGGCGCCGGCAAGAAATTGGCGACGTGACCGTTGGCGACCAGACCTTGCTTTCATGGCTTCCTCCCGCTGCGCCGTTCAATTTCGCTCGGGTGCCGGACGACGCGACCCGCAGCCGAATCCTCGTCGACAATGCGTGCACGCTGTATGGATTTCCGGTGCCGGCGCAGCGCAGGACCGCATGATCGGCGCATGCCGGTGCCGGCACCCTCAGCTACTCCTCCGGCGCGCGACCTTCATTTGGGCTTGCGCGCGGAGATTTTTACCGTCTGCGTATCGATCGTCAGATTGAAGCGCGACAAGAAGCTCATTCCCAGCAAGCCGTCGACGCCCTCTCCATATGTGCCTTGGTTATCGTTCTGCACCACGACGGGCACGTCCTTGGCCAGAAGCGAGCGCAGTTGAATCGTTTTGGCATTGCCCCGCTTTCCTTCTGCGATCCCGTTTGCGGTGTGCAATCGCACCGTGCTGTCCTGGTCGACTTGCAGCTTCGCCTTTTGTGCGAACGCGTTCTTCAGCGATACGAATGTCGCGCCGGTATCCAGGATCAAATTGCCGCGTACCCCGTTGATCGTGACCGGCAATTTCACGGTGCTGCCTTGTCGCGCGACCGGAAAAACCTCTTCGGCGCTGCTGGTCGCGACTTCGCATCTGCCTTTCGCCGTATAGTCGGCGATCATCGCCCGGGTCTGGCTGGTGTCGTTGCGCGCGGGACTGAGGGACACCCAGGTCTCGATAGCGGTTATGGCGTCACAGTGTCGCCCGAGCTTCTCGTAGCTGCGCGCGAGGCCAAAGTAGCCGGTGCCCGGTATTTTGTCTTTGTTGCCGAAAAGCTCGTTCGCCGTGATGTAATCGTCGATCGCCTTCTTAGGCGAGCCGCTGCGATCATACGCAAAGCCCCTGAGATAGTAGCCGCTGCTGTTGTAGGGCTCGAGCTTGATCAAATCCGACGCGACGGCCTCAGCCGCCTGGTAGTCGGACAGCCTCAGCAGGACGTTTGCGGCGGCCCTGAGCGAAGCTGCATGACCGCCGCAAGTCTGTGAAAAGGTCACCTGCGCCACAGCCGCCTCTCGCCGGTAGCCGGCCTTCTCCAACGCGGTCCCGAGGTTGCCAATGGCACTTTGATCGCAGCGCTCGCGGCCGAGCTCTTGAAGCGGCCGCTTGACCGCATCGCTTTCCGCCACCTGCGGCGGGAGCTTGATCGACAGCCGCTGCATGGTCGCCGCGAGATCGGCACCGGCCTCCGGCGTCTGCGCCGCGCCCGGAAAGCTCAAAGCAAGGCTCGCGACCAGCGAACCGGCGCATGCACAGCGGCGTTTGATTTTCCAAAAACTCATCCGCCGTCCATTGTCTCTCACGTGCCGTGCCGGCGCCAGGGTCAGCCGCCCGGCGCGCCCTGGGTGTTCACATAGAGCGAATAGACCGAGTGGCTCGCCGCCATGAACAGCCGGTTGCGCTTGACGCCGCCGAAGCACACATTGGCGCAGCGCTCGGGCAGCGCGATGAAGCCGATCTGCGCGCCGGCCGGTTCGAAAATCTTGACCCCGTCGTGCTGTGCGCCCATGCCCCAGCCGCACCACAGATTGCCGTCGACGTCGCAGCGAAAGCCGTCGGGCCTGCCGCCCGGCTCGGCGGCGATGAAAGTCCGGCCGTTGGCGAGCTTCGTATCGACCACGTCGTAGGCGCGGATCACCGGCGGGCTCGCACCGGATTCGACGATGTACATCTTCTTTTCGTCGGGCGAGAACGCGAGCCCGTTGGGCCGGTTGATGTCGCCGGCCACCACGGTCGCCCTCCCCGACTTGGCATCGAGCCGATACACATTGGTGGGGAGTTCGGGCGTTGCGACGTGGCCCTCGTAATGTCCGAGGATGCCGAACGGCGGGTCGGTGAACCACACCGAATCGTCGGACTTGACCACGACATCGTTCGGCGAGTTGAGCGGCTTGCCGTCGAACTGGTCGATCAGGACGGTGATGGTGCCGTCGTATTCGGTGCGCGTCACCCGCCTGCTGTCGTGCTCGCAGGTGATGAGCCGGCCCTGCCGATCGCGGGTATTGCCGTTGGCATTGTTCGACGGCCGGCGATAGACGCTGACGCGCTCCGTGCCCTCGTCCCAGCGCATGATGCGGTTGTTGGGAATGTCGCTCCACAGCAGGCAGCGCGCGTCGCCGAAATAGACCGGCCCCTCGCACCAGCGCATGCCGCCGGCCAGGCGCTCGATGCTCGCCAGCGAGAGGCGATACTTGTCGAAGCGCGGATCGAGCGCCTGGATCGCCGGGTCCGGATAGCGCTCGCTCGGCTCCCAGCCGCCGACCACCGTGCGATTGAATGTCATCGCCGCCGTCGTGCCGGAAACGCGATGGCGTCGCACGAATTCATGGCTCGTCCTCCCGTGATCGGCGGCGTCATCCTAGCGCATGCGCCAGCACTTTGCGCATCAGGTTCGGCAGCGCCTCGCCGGCAAGATCGGCACGCGCGATCCAGCGCGCGCCCCGCGGCGCCGCCGCATCCGGCCGGACCCTTGCCAGATAGACGATGAGCTCGAGCGGGAAATGCGTGAACACGTGAGTGACCACGCCGGGAAGGCGTCGCCACTTCGGCCGCGCGCGCCCCAGGCGCGGGGCCTGCGTGAGCTCCCGGCCGGCTTCGAAATCATGCATCCATTCGGTGGTCGGCACCTCGGTCATGCCGCCGAGCAGGCCAGTCGGCGCGCGCGTGCGCACCAGCACGCAGCCGTCGGCGCGAACGACGACGAAGGCCGCGCCGCGGCGCAGGCGTCCCGTTTTCTTCGGCGTCCTGACCGGAAAGGTTGCGGGATCGCCGCGGCGACGCGCGGCGCACACGCTCATCCAGGGACAGAGCGCGCAGGCCGGCTTCTTCGGCGTGCAGATGGTGGCGCCGAGATCCATCAGGCCTTGCGCGAAATCGCCGGCGCGTTCGGCCGGCACCAGGCGCTCGGTGAGCCGACGAATCTCCGCCTTCGCCGCGGGCAATTCGGTCTCGACCGCAAACAGCCGCGCCACCACCCGCTCCACATTGCCGTCGACCGCCGCCGCCGGCGCGTCGAAGGCGATGGCCGCGATCGCCGCCGCCGTATAGGGACCGATGCCGGGCAGCGCGGCAAGCTCCGCTTGGCTTTGCGGAAAGCGTCCGCCATGGCGCTCGACCACCGCCTTGGCGCAGGCGTGCAGGTTGCGCGCGCGCGCGTAGTAGCCGAGCCCGGCCCACAGCTTGAGCACGTCATCGAGCGGCGCCGCAGCGAGCGCGCGCACGTCGCGCCAGCGCGCGGTGAAACGCGCGAAATAGGGCGCGACCGTCTTCACCGTGGTCTGCTGCAGCATGATCTCGGAGAGCCAGACGCGGTAAGGGTCGGGCGTCTCGGCGGGCAAGGCGCGCCAGGGCAGCCTGCGACGATGGCGGTCGTACCAAGCCAGCAGATCGGCGCTGTGCGGGCGCGCCGGTGGCGCCTGCTTTCGCGCCTTCGTCTCAACTGCTACGGTCATGGCCGACCGATGTGGCAGAGCCTCGCAGCGTGAACAAGCCCGGCAAATCCTACCCGCGCCCGCTGGCGGACCTTCTGCACAAGACGCTCGGCGCCGCGTTCGCCAAGCAGGGTTTCGCCTCGACCGAGCTCGTCACCCGCTGGACCGAGATCGTGGGCGCGGAGATCGCGGCGCACTCGGAGCCGGAAAAAATCCAGTGGCCGCGGCCTGCCGACGGCCAAACGCCGGAGCCCGGCATCCTGGTGTTGCGGGTCGAGGGACCGACCGCGATCGAAGTCCAGCACCTCGCCGGCGTTATCCTGGAGCGCGTGAACCGCTTCTTCGGCTGGCAGGCGGTGGGCGGCTTGCGGCTGCGGCAGGCCCCCCTGGGCCGCAAGCGGCCGACGCCCGCGCCCGTTCCCGACGAGGAAGCGGCGGCCCGCATCGCGGCCGGCCTCTCCGAGATTTCCGACGACGAGCTGCGCGGCGCACTTGCCCGGCTGGGGGCCGCCATCAAACAGTCGTGACCGCCGACCACGCGAGGCGGCCTGCCATTGCCACATTGCGGGTTTCGGGATAGCGACCAGCACGAAAAGCCGGCTCAATCGCACGGATAAGACAGGCCATGACCCAGGAAATTGAAGCCCGTTCGACCGTCACGCGGCGGCATCTGCTTCTCGGCGCCACCGCGGTCATCGCCGTCGTCGCGGCCGGCGGAGCCGGTTATTATCTGTGGACCCCTCCGGACACGGCGGTGGCGCAGCCGGCCGCGGGCGCCGAGGTCCCGCTCGCCGAGCTTCTCACACCTGGTCCGCTCGGCGACCAGATCCTGGGCTCGGCCGACGCGCCGGTCACGATCGTCGAATACGCCTCGATGACCTGCCCGCACTGCGCCCATTTCCACGAGACCACCTATCCGGAGATGAAGAAGAAATACATCGATACCGGCAAGGTCCGCTTCATCTTCCGGGAATTTCCGCTCGATCCGCTCGCCATGGCCGGCTCTATGCTGGCGCGCTGCGCGCGGCAGGGATAAATATTTTCCGCTGATCGAAACGCTTTTCTCGCAGCAGAAGGATTGGGTGGTGCAGAAGCCGCTCGAGCCGCTGTTTGGCATCGCTAAACAGGCTGGATTCACCCAACAGACCTTCAATGAGTGTTTAGGGAATCCGCAGCTCGAAAGCGGCCTTGCGGAGTCGCGCGCGCGCGCGTCCAGCAAGTTCAACGTCAACTCCACGCCCACCTTCTTCATCAACGGCAAGATCTTCCGCGGTGCCCTGACCCCGGAGGAACTGGACAAGCAGGTCGCCCCCTATCTCAAGGGCTGATAACGGTTTTTTAACCATTTTTGCGATTGGTTGGGGGGACGCCGCGGGTGTTCCGGGCTGCCCCCGGCCGGTTCTTCGCCCAGCCATGACGGGCGGGACAACGTGTTCTTTCTGTTGCGGAATCACGCTCGGCAATTCATTGTTCCGGTCGATGCGGCATCCGCCTACCCCCCACTCGACCCACTCCCTTGGGCCCGAGCCCTGAGCGATTCCATCAGGGCAAGCCCGTCGTTATTGGAACGGCCTCTGAATGAAACTCACGCGGCTACGCCTGCTCGGCTTCAAATCCTTCGTCGAGCCGACCGATTTCCTGATCGAGCCGGGGCTCACCGGCGTGGTCGGGCCGAACGGCTGCGGCAAGTCCAACCTGGTCGAAGCGCTGCGCTGGGTGATGGGCGAGACCTCGCACAAGTCGCTGCGCGCCGCCGACATGGACGACGTGATCTTTTCCGGCACCAACAACCGGCCGGGACGCAACAATGCCGAGGTGGCGATCCAGATCGACAACCGCGCGCGCAAGGCGCCCGCCCAGTTCAACGAGCACGAGACCCTCGACATCTCGCGCCGGATCGAGCGCGATGCCGGGCTCGACTCTACCGCATCAACGGCCGCGAGGTGCGCGCGCGCGACGTGCACATCCTGTTCGCCGACGCCTCCACCGGCTCGCGCTCGCCCGCGCTGGTGCATCAGGGGCGCATCGGCGAGATCATCCAGGCCAAGCCCGAGCAGCGCCGGCGCGTGCTCGAGGAGGCGGCCGGCATCTCTGGCCTGCACGCGCGGCGGCACGAGGCCGAGCTGCGGTTGCGCGCGGCCGAGCAGAACCTCGCCGCGGCTGGAAGACGTCATCACGCAGCTCGCCAGCCAGATCGACGCGCTCAAGACGGCAGGCGCGGCAGGCGATCCGCTACCGCGCCGTCGCCCAGCAGGTGCGCAAGGCCGAGGCGACGCTGTTTCACCTGCGCTGGGTCGCCGCCAATGCCGAGCTCGCCGAGGCCGAGCAGGCCAAGAATTCCGCCGTGCGCGTGGTCGCCGAGCGCACCGGCGCGCAGGCCGAGGCGTCCAAGCGCCAGGCGCTCACGGCCGGCCGACCTGCCGCCGTTGCGCGAGGCCGAGGCGCGGGCAGCCGCCGCCTTGCAGCGGCTGGTGATGGCGCGCGAGACGCTCGAGCACGAGGAGACGCGCGCCAAGGACCGCATGGCCGAGCTCGACCGCCGCCTCGTTCAGCTCGGCGACGACATCGAGCGCGAGCGGCGCCTTGCCGCCGACGCGCGAGGCCGCGCTGGCGCGGCTTGCCGCCGAAGAGAGCACGCTGCAACAGCGAGGTCAGCGGCCAACGAAGCCCAGCGCGCGGGCGTCGACAAGCGCGTCGCGCAGGCCGACGCGGTGCTCGCAAGCTGCGGAAAAGACCGTCGACGAACTCACCGGCACGCTCGCCGACCTGACCGCGCGACGCAACGCGCTGGAAAATTCCACGCGCGAGCACGGCGATCGGCTCGGCCGCCTGGCGCAGGAGATCGCGGCCGTCGAAGCCGAGCTCAGGCAGCTCGACGCCCACGGCGCACGGCACTCCGATGCAGGAACGCTCGCCGCCGCCACCGAAGCGGCGCAGGCCGCGGTCACGGCGGCGGAAGCGGCCGCCGTGCGCGCCGAGGCCACCCATTCCGCCGCCCGCCAGGCGCTCGACGCGCGCGCGGACCGCTCGCCGAAGCCGAGCGCCGCGCGCAGCGGCTCGAGACCGAGGCCAAGACGCTGGCGAAGCTGCTGCACGTCGACACCAAGAATCTCTGGCCGGCGGTGATCGACGACATCACCGTCGACAAGGGTTACGAGGCCGCGCTCGGCGCCGCGCTCGGCGACGACCTCGAGGCTCCGATCGATCCCTCCGCGCCCATGCGCTGGGCCGGCGCCGCCATCGATCCCGCCGATCCGGCGCTGCCGGATGGCGTGCGAGCCGCTCGGCCGGCACGTCAAGGCGCCGAAGGAGCTGGCGCGACGCCTCGCGCAGATCGGCGTGATCGAGCGCGCGGACGCCGCGCGCCTGGCGCCGATGCTCAAGCCCGGCCAGCGGCTGGTCTCGCGCGACGGCGACCTCTGGCGCTGGGACGGATTTTCGGTCGCCGCCAATGCGCCGACCGGCGCCGGCCGGCGCCTCGCCGGCAAGAACCGGCTCTCCGACATCGAGGCGGAGCTGGAGGCGGTGCGCGCGCGAGGTCGAAGCCAAGCAGCAGGCCGTGGCCGCGGCGGAAGCCGAGGTCGCGGCCACCGCCGCGGCCGAGACCGCGGCCCGCGCGCGCTGGCGCGAGCTCCAGCACGAGGCCGCACGCCGCGCGCGAGCGCCAGGCCGAGGCCGAGCGCGAGATCGAGCCGCAACGCCGCGCGCCTGTCGGCGCTCGGCGAGGCGAAGGCGCGATTGACGGCGAGCCGCGACGAAGCGAGCGCCGCTCGCCAGCGAAGCCGAGCGCGCGCTCGCCGCGCTTGCCGCCGGCGGCAGATATCGAGGCGCAGGCTCGCCGCGGTGCGCGGCGAGATCGAAGGCCAGCGCGCGCAGCTCGCCGAGGTGCGCGCGGAAGCGCAGGCGCTGGCGCGCGAGGCCGAAATTTCCGCGCGGCGGCTCGCCGCGATCGCCGCCGACCGCGAAGGCTGGACCGGCGCGCAACGACGGCGCCGCCGCGCAGATCGAGACGCTCGAAGCGCGCATCGAGGAGGCCAGGACCGAGCGCGCCGGCCTGCGAAGACGCGCCGCGGCGTTTTCGAAGCGAAGCGCGCGCGCGCTGATCGGCGAGATCGAGACGGCCGAAACCGGACGCCGCGCCGCCGCCGATCACCTCGCCGCAGGCGAGAACGCGCTCGCCGAGGCCGACCGCGACGCGCGCGCCGCGCTCGAAGCCATGGGCACCGCGCGCGAGGATGCGGCGCGCGCGGAGGAGCGCTTCGAAGGCGCCAAGCGCCGGCTCGCCGACATCGCCCACGAGATTCACGAGATGCTCGAGGTCGAGCCCGCCGAGGTCGCCAACCTTGCCGGGCATCGATCCGGACAAGGCGCTGCCCGACGTCGCCGAGGTCGAGGCCAATCTCGAACGGCTGCGGCGCGACCGCGAGCGGCTCGGCGCCGTCAACCTGCGCGCCGAGGAGGAGCTGCGCGAGGTCGAGACCCAGCACGGCTCGCTCACCGCCGAGCGCGACGACCTGGTCGAGGCGATCAAGCGGCTGCGACAGGGCATCCAGAACCTCAACCGCGAAGCGCGCGAGCGGCTGCTCGCCTCGTTCGAGGTGGTCAACAACCACTTCAAGCACCTGTTCACCGAGCTGTTCGGCGGCGGCACCGCGGAACTGCAGCTGATCGAGCACGACGATCCGCTCGAGGCCGGCCTCGAAATCATCGCCAAGCCGCCGGGCAAGAAGCCGGCGACGCTGTCGCTGCTCTCCGGCGGCGAGCAGGCGCTGACCGCGCTCGCGCTGATCTTCGCGGTGTTCCTCACCAATCCGGCGCCGATCTGCGTGCTGGACGAGGTCGACGCGCCGCTCGACGATCACAACATCGAGCGCTTCTGCGACCTGCTCGACGAGATGACGCGCTCGACCGAGACCCGCTTCGTGATCATCACCCACAATCCGATCACCATGGCGCGGATGAACCGGCTCTACGGCGTCACCATGGCGGAGCGCGGCGTGTCGCAGCTCGTGTCGGTCGACCTCGAAGGCGCGGTGAAGCTGCGCGAGGCGGTCTGACCATCGGCGATCTCTCCGGGATCGCGCACCGACAGCGACAACACCCTCCGCGGGCACCGGATGATGCAGCGGGAGTCACATCGCCTTGATGCGCAGGAAGGCGAATAACACCATGCGCAGCAGCATGAAGCCGTGCCGGAAGCGGGAGATCTGGGACTCGCCGTAGCTGCGGTTGGCATAGCGGACCGGAATTTCGACGGCCTTCAGGCCGAGCTTGGAGGCGCCGAAGATCAGCTCGAAATCCCCGAACGGATCGAAATTACCGAAATAGCTGCGGCCGGCCTTGAGGCGGGCGTAGTCGGAGCGCCGCATCGCCTTGGTGCCGCACAGCGTGTCGGTGAAGCGTTGCGACAGCAGCCAGGTGAACAGCAGCGAGAAGGCCTTGTTGGCGACGAGATTGAGGAAACGCATCGCCTGCTGCTCCATCGGATAGACCAGACGGGAGCCGTTGACGAACTCGCCCTTGCCGGAGCGGATCGCGTCCCAGAACTTCGGCAGTTGCTCCGGCGGCACGGTGAGGTCAGCATCGAGAATGATCAGAACGTCGCCGCGCGCGGCCTCGAAGCCGGCAAACACCGCGTCGCCCTTGCCGGTTCCCGGCTGCCGCATCGCCTTGATGTCGTAATCGGGATAGGCGGCGACGACGCGTTCGATCTCCTCCCAGGTGCCGTCGCGGGAATGGCCTTCGATGAAGATGATTTCGAGCGACTCGACGAAGCGGGGAATGCGTTTTACCGCCGCTTCGATGTTGCCGCGTTCGTTGCGCGCGGGAATGACGACGGTGGCCGAACTCGTCTCGGGCGCCGGCTGCCGCAGCGAACGGCAAACCGTATAATGTCGCAGGCACAGGCTGCCGATGAGCGGCAACGGCGCCAGGAAGCGGTTGACCAACCGGCCGAGCCCGAGCAACCGCATCGGCAGCAACACGCGCCGCTCGTTCTTGACCGCTTCGAAGTCGGCGAGCGCGACCAGCGCGCGTACGTCGGCGGGGGAGAGGACGTTCTGCGGCGGCTGCGGCATTTTCAACCCGACCGCCTCGGCCAATTTCAGCGCCGGATACCACAGGTGCGAGAAATAGCCGATGATCAGCCGGGTCTCGGGCATGCACAGGGCGTGCAGGCTCTCCAACATGGCCTGGCAGTCGTCGAGCGCGCCGAGCGTGTCGACCACCACGATGACGTCGAACGGGCCGGGCAAGGAGCGCACGAACGCCGGGTCCTCGATGTCGCCGACCAGGAACGTGAGATCGGGATGCGCGGCGCGCGCCTGCGCGATCATGCCCGCGCTGAAATCCGCCCCGACGCCGAACGACGGTTCGAGCGCGGCGAGCACGTCGCCGCTGCCGCAGCCGAGCTCGAGCACGCGGGCAGCCGGCGGGAATCAGAAACTTGAGGTAACGCAGATCCTCGTTGTGGAAGAAGGCCGCGCGCTGCAGCCACTCTCGGCGCTCCGGCGCGCTGGCGTCGGCAAGCCGGCGGATATCGCGCTTGCGCGCCGACATCTCTCCGCCACCGCTGCATGAGCCCGAGTGAGCGACCATCCCCCGCCCGTATACGCGATTTCAAAGCATTTGCTTAGATACGACCGGGGCGCTTGACGAGATATGGTTGATCCCGTTGGGCGTCATGGCCGCGCGCGACCATCGCGCCGATGCACACGCCTCAATCGGCGGCAGCGAGCGGCCGCGCGACGCTCTCCAGCGGCCGGCGCTCGGCGGCAACGCCGAAGCGCGCCGCGATCAATGCCGCCGCCAGCATCAGCACCGCGCCGAAAAGATAGCCGGCGTAAGACGCTCCAGCGCGAGCCGGTGTCGATCAGGGCGCCGAACAGCCAGGGTCCTGCCACCCCGCCGATGCCGGTCCCGACCGCATAGAAGAAGGCGATGGCGAGCGCGCGCACCTCGAGCGGAAAGGTTTCGCTCACGGTGAGATAGGCCGAGCTCGCCGCCGCCGACGCGAAGAAGAAGATCACCATCCAGGCGGCGGTCTGGCCGGTCGCGGACAAGGCGCCGACGGCAAACAGGTAGCCGGCGCCGGCCAGCAGCAGGCCCGAGACCGCATAGGTCGCGGCGATCATCGGGCGGCGCCCGATGGTATCGAACAGCCGCCCCAGCAGCACCGGGCCGAGGAAGTTTCCGGCCGCGAACGGCAACAGATACCAGCCCACCTGATCGGCGCGGATGCCGTAGAAATCGGTCAGCACCAGCGCATAGGTGAAGAAGATCGCGTTGTAGAAGAACGCCTGCGCCACCATCAGGCTCAAGCCCACGAGGGTGCGCCGGCGCTCGACACGAAACAGCGTCCTGGCCACCTCGGCCAGCGGGGTGAAGCGGCGACTGCGCAGCCGGATGACCGGCAGCGGCTCGCTCCCAAGGCGATGACCGCGCGCCCGGAACTCGTCCTCGATGCGATCGAGGACCGCGTTCGCCTCGGCGATGCGGCCGTGCGTCATCAGCCAGCGCGGCGATTCCGGCAGCCACAGGCGCATCAGGAAGATGACGAGCCCGAGCGCGGCGCCGATCAGGAAGGCGAGCACGCCATCCCAAATCCGGCGCCAGCAGGTCGGGGTCGAGCAGCACGATCGACCCGGTCGCGCCGAGCGCAGCGCCGATCCAGAAGCTGCCGTTGATGACGAGATCGGTCCAGCCGCGATAGCGCGCCGGTACCAGCTCCTGGATGGTCGAATTGATGGCGGTGTATTCGCCGCCGATGCCGGCGCCGGTGAGGAAGCGAAACAGCACGAAGCTCGCACAGATTCCAGGACAGCGCGGTCGCCGCGGTGGCGACGAGATAGACCGCGAGCGTGATGAAGAACAGCCGCTTGCGTCCGAGCCGGTCGGTGAGCCAGCCGAAGAACAGCGCGCCCAGCACCGCGCCGGCGAGATAGGCGCTGCTCGCAAGCCCGACCTCGGCATTGGAGAAACGCAGCTGCGGGCTCTCCTTCAGCGCGGGCGCGATGGCGCCCGCGAGCGTCACCTCGAGACCGTCGAGGATCCAGGTGATGCCGAGCGCGACCACCACCAAGGTATGGAAGCGGCCCCAGCGCAGCCGGTCGAGCCGCGCCGGGATGTCGGTCGCGATGATCGCCGCGTCCGGCTGCGCAGATGCCCGGGCCGCGACCGGTGTCGTCAATGCCATCGCCGTCTCATCGCGCGTCCTGCACGCGAGCTCCGATCAAGGCAACGATTTGTTCGATGCGGCGTTCCGCGCCGTATCGCACTCGTGCCCACGCCCGCTTCCCTCCGCCGCCGCCAACCCATACATTGAGGCCCCGGCCAATCATAAATTTCGCCTTCCGAGGAGCCGCCCTCATGTCCTCCACCGTGCTCACCTGGATCATCATCGGTGTCGTTGTCGTGTTCGTGCTGTGGATCATCACGATCTACAACGGGCTGGTCGCCATGCGCCAGCGGGTCAACCAGGCCTTCTCCGACATCGACGTGCAGACCAAGCAGCGCCACGACCTCATCCCCAACCTGGTCGAAACCGTGAAAGGCTATGCCGGGCACGAGCGCGGCACGCTGGAGGCGGTGGTGCAGGCGCGCAACGCGGCCATCACGGCGCAGTCCGGCGGCGTCGCCGCCCAGGCCGCCGCCGAGAATGTGCTGAGCGGCGCCTTGCGGCAGCTGTTCGCGCTGAGCGAGGCCTATCCCGACCTCAAGGCCAACCAGAACTTCCAGCAGCTGCAGAGCGAACTCGCGGACATCGAGAACAAGATCGCCGCCGCGCGCCGCTTCTTCAACAACGCGGTGCAGGAATACAACACCGGCATTCAACAATTCCCCGCCGTGCTGCTGGCGGGCGCGCTCGGATTCACGCCGAAGGATTTCTTCGACGTGGGCGTCGAGGAGCGCAAGGTGCTCGATCAGGCGCCGCAGGTGAAGTTTTGACCAGCATCCGTCGTTGCGGGACGGCCCCAAGGTCCGCGCCCGGAATCCATAGCCACCGACGGTGAACATGGATCCCGGGCCCCCCGATCTCGGCTATACCCGAGATCGGTGGCGCGCCCCGCAATGACAGGAGCCGCCAATGGCCGCCTACGGGCTCTACACCCACATCCAGTCGAACAAGCGGCGCTCGGTCGCGCTGCTGATCGGCCTGTTCTTCCTGGTCTATCTCCTGGTCTACGCCGGCGCGCTGGTCGGCGAGGCGCTCACCACCGACGCCGCGCCCGAGGTGCTCATGCGGCGCGCCTTGGTCGACGCGCTCTACGCCGCACCCTGGGCCACGCTGGGTACCGCGATTTGGATCTTCATCGCTTACCAATTCCATCAGGCGATGATCGACGCGGTGACCGGCGGGCGCGAGGTCACGCGCCAGCAGGAGCCGCGGCTCTACAATCTGCTCGAGAACCTCTGTATCTCGCGCGGCATCCCCACGCCGAAGCTCAAGCTGATCGATGACGACAGCCTCAATGCCTTCGCCACCGGCATGAACGACAAGCAATATTCGATCACGGTGACCTCCGGGCTGATCAATTCGCTCGACGATGCCGAGCTCGAGTCGGTGCTCGGCCACGAGCTGACCCACATCCGCAACGGCGACGTGCGCATGCTGGTGATCGCCGTGATCATCGCCGGCGTGATCTCGTTCTTCGCCGAGCTCGTGTTCCGGCTGATGTTTCAAGGCGGTTTGAGCTGGCGCAGCGAACGAGGGAGCGGCGATCGCAAGGGCGCCGGGATTGCGATCCTCATCGCCGTCGTGCTCATCGCCTTGGCCTGGATTCTCTCGATCGTCATCCGCTTCGCGCTGTCGCGCCGGCGCGAATATCTCGCCGACGCGGGCTCGGTCGAGCTGACCAAGAACCCGGACGCGATGATCTCGGCGCTGCGCAAGATCGAGGGCCGCGGCGAGCTCGAAGGCGCGACCTCCGCGGTGATGGAAATGTGCATCGACAATCCGCGCCAGGGATTTTCCAATATCTTCGACACCCATCCGCCGATCGACGCACGCGTGGCGGCGCTGGTGAAGTTTGCCGGCGGCCACGATCCGGGCCCGCTGGCACTGCCGTCGCCACGGCTGCCGGAGCCGGGCGATGGCCAAGAAAACGCGGATCAGCCCGCTGCCGCCGGACCCTGGGGCGAGGCGTCGGCCGGCGGCAAGCCGTTCCTGCCGCCGCAGCCGCCAATCGGGCTCGGCTCCTCGGCACCCGCCGACAGCGAGCCCGGCCCGTGGGGGCCGCACCGGAAATAGCCCCGATTCATCGGTCAGCGGGGGGCCGGTTGGAATAACTCGACGAGATTGCCGGATGGGTCCTTGAGCAGGATTTGCGAGCCGCCGGGGCCGGCCACAATGTCGTTGCGGAACTCAACGCCAGCGGCGCGTAGCCGCTCGACCTCGGCCGGCAGATTATCAACGATCAAATGGATGCGGTTCCAGCCGCCTGGGCCGGGTCGCTCTCCATCGCGCATAGGCCGTCCGGCCGAGCTCGTTGGGCCGCTGAGCAACAACCGCAGCGCTCCGCGCTGGACGTCAGCAAAGGCCGGCGCTGCGCTTGAGAGGAGCGCGAAGCCGAGATGCTTGGTGTACCACGCAACCGCTGCTTCGACGTTATCGACCATGTAACGGACGTTGACTGTCGTTTCGGTCATTGCTTGCCTCAGGCGATATAAACGGTATCGAGCCTCTTGCCGTGACTTAACAAAACCGGCCAGGTTTGTATTAGAAAAAATTGAAGGATAGTCGGCCAGCGGCAGATGGTTGCGCTTGACGTGAGCGCCGGCGCTCGCGTTGCACTTGGCGGCCACGCCGTGCCCGCCGTATATGCGGACCGCGAGTTCCCGGCGGCGCCTTTAGACCCCCCGGGGCTTTTCTTTCAGCCCGACTTGATGTGAAATCAATATTGATCCCTTGGCACGGCGCAAATTTGTATGCCTGGCTATGAAGGAGGAAGCATCCCATGAAACGATCTCTGACTGCATTGGTGCTGGCGGGCAGCGTGGCGACAGCCACGATAGCTACGCCGACACAGGCGGACGCTCGGCGGGGCAGGGGCTGGGGTTGGGGGCTCGGCGGTTTCGCGATCGGCGCGCTCGTTGGCGCTGCACTGGCGCGTCCTTACTATGCACGTGCTTACTACTACTACCCGGCCCCAGCCTATTACGGTTATGCTTACCCGGCCTACTCCTACGGCTACGCCTACCCGGCCTACAACGGATACTACGGCCCGTATGGCTATTACGGGTCTTGGCGCGGCCCGGCTGGATATCATTGATCCGGCGGCGCGGCGGCGTACTGCGGTCGCACGAGACTGCTCACCACCGCGCCTTGCGGCGCTGCCTCGCCCATCAGCCGAGCCGCTTCATCAGCGACCGCGTCCGCAGCCTTCAGCAGGACTGCGTCGGCCGAGTGCTGGTAACGACTCGTCATCGTCTGACCGACATGGCCGAGGCGCGCCAGCTCAGGAAGCCCAATTTTTCCATCGGCTACAGCCATCGGAAATTTCGTGCAAACCGTGCTGACATCGGCGCGTGATCGATAACATGGCATAGCATGAATGTTCGCGATCCCCGGTGAAACGCCGGGACCGCGCGCTAGTGCCCTTCGAACGCAATGAGGGTGCGCACCGGCACGTCCAGCTTGCGCAGCTTGTCGGCGCCGCCGAGATCGGGCAGGTCGATGATGAAACAGGCGGCGAGCACCTGCGCGCCGAGCTGGCGCAGCAGCTTGACCGCGCCCTCCGCCGTCCCGCCGGTGGCGATCAGATCGTCCACCAGGATCACGCGGTCGCCCGGCTCCACCGCGTCCTCGTGCATCTCCATCTCGTCGAGGCCGTATTCCAGCGAGTAGGCGATCGACACCCGCTTGTGCGGCAGCTTGCCTTTCTTGCGGATCGGCACGAAGCCGGCCGAAACCTGGTGCGCCACCGCCCCGCCGAGAATGAAGCCACGCGCCTCGATGCCGGCGACCTTGTCGATCTTGGACCCCGCCCAGGGCTGCACCAGCTCGTCGACAGCGCGGCGGAACGCACGCGCGTTGCCGAGCAGCGTGGTGATGTCGCGGAACATGATCCCGGGCTTGGGATAGTCCGGGATGGAGCGGATCGATTCCTTGAGATCGTGCTCGAATTGCATGCTGACCATGGGAATCCTAACTAGATGTGGGCGGGGCAGCCCCACTCTGGCGAACCAGGGGGCTGCGCGCAACCACTGACGGAACAGGTGGACCGACCGACAATGTCCCAGGCGCCGATCGTGCCGATCATCGGAGGCGGGCCCGCGGGCATGTCCTGTGCGCTGTGGCTGCATAATTACGGCCTGCATCCCGTCATCATCGAGCAGGAGTCCGCGCTCGGCGGCATGGCGCGGCGCAGCGCCTATCCCAACGAGTGGCTGCTCGGACGGCCGGGAGAGAGCGCGCAGGAGAACGCCGCCGCGTTCGCCGACCACATCCGGCAGGCGGCGGTCGAGACCTGGCTGGACGCCCGGCCCCGGCGCGTGCGGCGGGAGAACGACCGGCTATTCCGGCTCGACGTCGCGTTGTCCGGCCAGCGCGCGGCGCAGCCGCTGTCCGGCGCGGCCATCGTGATCGCGACCGGAACGAGATTCGGCGGCGAGGAGTGGCTCGATCAGGTCGAGAACGCGCGGCAGGTGGCGCAGGCCGGCCGCCTCCATCTCGGCCCGACTTACGTGGGCGAGCCGGGCGCCGACTTGGGCTCCCACGTCGCCGTGATCGGCGGCGGCGACAATGCCTTCGACGTGTCGCGCATGCTGGTCGAGAAGGGCATACGCGTGACCCTGGTCATGCGCTCGCGAGCGCCCAAGGCGCGCCCGCTGCTGGTCGAGCGCCTGCGCCCACATCAGGCGTCCGGAATGGCCACGGTGCTGGCGGAGCGCACGGTCGCGGCGCTCGGCAAGGCCGCTTCCAAGGTTCGCGTCCGATTGCACGGCGGCGGCGAGTTCGAGGCCGACCATGTCGTCCTGCTGTTCGGCTATCGGCCGAACGCGAGCGAAACCTGGCTCGCCGCGCTCGACCTCGCCAAAGACCCGCTCGGCTATCTCGTGGTCGACGGCAGCCTGGAAACCTCCTGCCGCGGGGTGTTCGCGGTGGGCGACGTCGCCAATCCGGCGCACCCCTGCATTGCGACCGCGATCGCGGCCGGAACGCTTGCCGCGCGTGCGATCGCGCAGCGGCTGGCGCGGAACATGACGTCGCCGTAGGCCTTGTAGGTCGCGTTAGCGCCGCTGCTTGAGCACCCGCCCCGCCACCGCGTCGAGCTTCTTCAGCAGCGCCTTGTCGCGCGCCTGCGGCGCTGTGATCAGCGCGGTGTCGAGCGCGCGGTCCGAACCGATGGGGCACGGCTCGTGCTCGCGCGGGAAGTCGCGGGCGAGGCGCGCCACCAGCGCCTTGGCCTTGTCCGCGTTCGCCGTGAGCACGGCGATGATGTCCTGCACCGTGACCGCGTCGTGGTCGGGATGCCAGCAGTCGAAGTCGGTGACCATGGCGACCGTCGCGTAGCAGAGCTCCGCCTCGCGCGCGAGCTTCGCCTCCGGCAGGTTGGTCATGCCGATCACCGAATAGCCGAGTCCCTTGTAGGTCATGCTTTCGGCGTAGGTGGAGAACTGCGGACCCTCCATGCAGACATAGGTGCCGCCGCGCACGAGCTTGATGCCTTCGAGGCCGGCGGCGGCGGCGATGCGGTCCTGCAACAGCGGCGAGACCGGGTGCGCCATCGACACGTGCGCAACGCAGCCGGTGCCGAAGAACGAGCTTTGCCGGTTGAAGGTGCGGTCGACGAACTGGTCGACGAGCACGAAGGTGCCGGGCGGCAGTTCCTGCTTGTACGAGCCGCAGGCCGAGAGCGAGACGAGGTCGGTCACGCCCGCGCGCTTGAGCACGTCGATGTTGGCACGGTAGTTGATGTCGGTGGGCGAGAGCCGGTGGCCTTGGTCGTGGCGCGAGAGAAACACCACCGGCGTGCCCGCGATCTCGCCGACGCGCAGCGGAGCCGAGGGCTCGCCCCACGGGCTCTTGATCTTCTTCTGCCGCACCTTCTCGAGCCCCGGCAGGTCGTAGATGCCGGAGCCGCCGATGATGCCGAGCACGGCTTTGGTCATGACCGTTCCCTAGCGCGCGCAACGGAGTCCGCGCAGCGGGCCCGCTCTGCTCGCGCTCCGTCGTCAGTTCACGCGCGCGGATATTCCGTCGGCGGACGCGGCGTGAGCTTGTCCGGGTGCAGTTCCACCTCGTGCCACACCTTCTTCTTGGTGAAATAGAGCAGGCCGGACAGCACGATGAGGAAGATGACGACTTGCAGGCCGATGCGCTTCCTCGCTTCCAGGTGCGGCTCGGCGGTCCACATCAGGAAGGCGGAGATGTCCTTGGCATATTGCTCGACCGTCATCGGCGCGCCATCGGTGTACTCGACGCGCTTGTCGGTCAGCGGCGGCGGCATCGCGATGGCATGGCCGGGGTAATATTCATTGTAGAAACTGGCGGGCGGCAGCGTGAAGCCCGCCGGCGGGCTGTCCTTGTAGCCCCGCAGCAGCGCGGTGATGTAGTCCACGCCGTGCTCCTGGTACTGCGTGACCATGTCGACCACCCACCACGGGAAGCCGCGCTCGTAGCCGCGCGCCTTGGCGATCACCGACAGGTCGGGCGGCACCGCGTTGTAGCGCGCGCGCGCCGCCTGCTCGTTGGGGAACGGCGCGGGGAAGGCATCGGCGAGGCGGCCGGGGCGATCCTTGACCTCGCCCTGCTCGTTGGGCTCGCCCTTGACCTGGTATTCGGCCGCGATGGCGGCCGCCTGCGCCGCGGTGAAGCCGGGGCCGCCCGGATCGGCCAAGGTGCGGAACGTGACCAGGGTGAGACCGTGACAGACCTGGCAGACCTCGCGATAAACCTTGAGGCCGCGCTGGAGCTGCGCGCGGTCGTATTTGCCGAACGGCCCCGCGAACGACCATTTGTTCATCGGCGGCGCCGGCGGGGCGTGCTCCTGCGCCAGCGCCGGAGCGAGCAGCGCGGCGAGCGAGGCGGCAACGGCGAGGATGGTGCGCGCACGGGCCATGGCGTTGCCTCAAGCCTTCGCGCCGGACGGCGGCGGCGCTGACGCCCCGATGGGCGTGCCCGCCTGCAACACCGATTCGGCGATCGAATTCGGCAACGGCTTGGTTTTCTCGACCTTGCCCAGCACCGGCAGAATCACCAGGAAATAGGCGAAGTAGTAGACCGTGAAAATGCGCGCGAACAGCACGTAGTTGCCTTCCGGGGGCTTGGAGCCGAGCCAGCCGAGTCCGACGCAGACGATCACGAAGACCCAGAAGAACTGGCGGTAGAGCGGACGATATCGCGCCGACCTCACTTTCGACGTATCGAGCCACGGCAGGAACGCGAGGATGAGAATCGAGGCGCCGAGCGCCAGCACGCCGAGCAACTTGTTCGGGATCGCGCGCAGGATCGCGTAGAACGGCAGGTAGTACCATTCCGGCACGATATGCATGGGCGTGACCGCCGGATTGGCCGGGATGTAATTGTCGGAATGGCCGAGAAAGTTCGGGATGTAGAACACGAACCAGGCGAACAGGATGCAGAACACCACCATCAGGAAGCCGTCCTTGATGGTCGCATAAGGCGTGAACGCCACGGTGTCTTGCTCCGTCTTCGGCTCGACGCCGGTCGGATTGTTCTGCCCCACCATGTGCAGGGCCCAGATGTGGAGGACGACCACGCCCGCGATGACGAACGGCAAGAGGTAGTGCAGCGAGTAGAAGCGATTGAGCGTCGGATTGCCGACCGCGTAGCCGCCCCACAGCCAAGTGACGATGGATTCGCCCACCAGCGGGATGGCCGAGAACAGGTTGGTGATGACGGTCGCCGCCCAGAAGCTCATCTGGCCCCAGGGCAGCACGTAGCCCATGAACCCGGTCATGATCATGAGCAGCAGGAGGATCACGCCGAGGATCCACAGCACCTCGCGCGGCTCCTTGTAGGAGCCGTAATACATGCCGCGGAACATGTGGATGTAGGCGGCGAGGAAGAACATGGACGCGCCGTTCGAGTGCAGGTAGCGCAGCAGCCAGCCGTAATTCACGTCGCGCATGATCTGCTCGACGGAATTGAACGCGAAGTCGACATGCGGCGTGTAGTGCATCGCCAGCACCACGCCGGTGACGATCTGCACGCCGAGCATGAAGGCGAGGATGCCGCCGAACGTCCACCAGTAGTTCAGATTGCGCGGCGATCGGATAAACGATGAAGGACGAATAGACCAGCCCGGCGATCGGCAGCCGCCGCTCCATCCATTGCATGAATGCGCTTTGCGGCTTGTAGATCGGATGTCCGCTCATGATCGAACCTTGGAAGATGAAGTCGAGAGACCGTCAGCCGATCCGGATCTTGGTGTCGGAGAGGAATTCGTAGGGCGGCAACGCGAGGTTCAACGGCGCGGGTCCCTGCCGGATGCGGCCGGAAGTGTCGTAGATCGAACCGTGGCAGGGGCAGAAATAGCCGTCGTAGGGTCCCTGATCGGCGAGCGGGATGCAGCCCAGATGGGTGCAGATGGCGATCAGGACCTGCCACTGGTCGTGACCCGCCTTCACCCGCGCCGAATCCGGCTGCGGATCCGGCAGCTTCGCCACGTCGACGTTCTGGGCGTCTTCGATCTGCTTCTTGGTGCGGTGATTGATGAAGATCGGCTTGCTGCGCCAGAACACCTTGATCACCTGGCCTTCGGCGATCGGCGAGAGATCGACCTCGATCGGCGCCCCCGCCGCGATCGTCGAGGCATCGGGATTCATCTGCGCAATCAGCGGCACGAGCGCGGCGGCGGCCCCGACCGCCGCGACGGAGGCCGTCGCGACATAGAGAAAATCGCGACGTGTCGGCTCGGCCGCAGACATCGTTGTCACGTGGGCAGTCCCTTTCTTATCCACCAGTCCGCCCGCAGCCGGCTTGCGCAGGCTGCATGAACTTGCCGGCGTCCGGGCAGCCATGACTTGCTCCGGCGCCCGACACGGAGACGCCGCCTGGCGGCGGCGGGCGAACCGGCCGCTCTCCGTCGTGCAAGCGGGCGCCAAGCTGCAGCCAGCGCCGAATTGCAAGCAGGAGGCCAAGCGGCCTGATCCAGCGGCGTTTTATTGGCACCCTTGTTCATGGAGTGCAAGTGGGGGCGGGGCGGGCCTTTCGCACCATGACCAAAAGTCGCATAAATGCCGTGACTGTCGTACGTTTTGCCGCGCTCGCGGCTCGTCGCGCGTGCGCCTGCCCGCGCCGGAGATGCGTTTTGCACGCCGCCCTTCCGACCGCGCGGGACGATTCTTCATGCGAGGGGGTGGTCGCAGCACGAGCGGCCCGCGCCGCATTCGAGTTTGACGCCAGAACCATGCGGATAGCGCTTTTCGAGCCGGACATTCCCCAGAACACGGGGACGATTCTGCGCCTCGCCGCCTGCCTCGGCGTCGAGGCGCACATTATCGAGCCCGCCGGCTTCCCGATCACCGACCGCGCCTTCCGCCGGGCGGGCATGGATTACCTCGATCAGGTGGAGATCGTGCGTCACGCGAACTGGGACACGTTCGAGGCTTGGCGCCGCGCCGCCGGCGCGCGGCTGATCCTGTTCAGCACGCGCGCACGCCGGTGCTACCTCGAGCATGCCTTCCGGCCTGGCGATGTGCTGCTGTTCGGCCGCGAATCGTCGGGCGTACCAGAAGAGGTGCACGCCGCGGCCGACGCACGGTTGGTGATTCCGATGCGCGAAGGCTTGCGCTCGCTCAACGTGGCGATGGCGGCCGCCATGGCGGTGGGTGAGGCGATCCGGCAAATGGCGTGCTCGCGCGCGCAAGCAAACGCGGAGCCGGTCTCGAGTACCGATTAAAGAGACAACAGCAATGTACGAGGCGGGTGAGAGACACTCACGCCCCTAGGCGCTGCCCCTCACCCGCATCGCTCGCTGGCGCTTGTCGCTACCAACCCGCCTGCCAGAGCCCCACGCAAGCGGAGGTCGACAATCGCACTCCCCGACTTCCCCCACGCCGGCAGGGTTTCCCGAAACAATGGCAAAATAAAGCTCAGTGGAAATTTTCCCCTATGCAAAGACATTGCCGGCATCGCACATCGCGCCTGCGATGGTATCGGCATGCCCGCAAGGTGACGGCCCGCCGCTCATGTTTTAGAGAGAAGACCGGAGATCTTGATGGACGCCGGCTTGCTCGAAGCGCGCAAAGCGCGCGCCCGAACGTGGTTCGAGACGCTGCGGGACGACATCTGCGCGGCGTTCGAGGCGCTGGAAGCCGCCTTGCCGGCGGGCGCGCCGCTCGCCGACCGCGCAAGCGGGCCGATTCGCTCGCACGCCCTGGACTCGCACCGATCACGGCGGCGGCCGACCGATCTCGGGTTTACCCGAGATCGGCAATTTAAGTGCCGGGTCGGCTAAAGCCGACCCGGGCGGCGGCGGCGTGATGGCGAGCATGACCGGCCGCCTGTTCGAGAAGGTCGGCGTCCATGTCTCCACCGTTTTCGGCGAGTTCGCGCCCGAATTCCGCCAGCAAATCCCCGGCGCCGAAAGCGATCCGCGGTTCTGGGCGTCCGGCATTTCGCTGATCGCGCATCTGCAGAACCCGCACGTGCCGGCGGTGCACATGAACACGCGCTTCGTGACCACCACCAAGGCCTGGTTCGGCGGCGGCGCGGACTTGACCCCCGTGCTCGAAGCGCGGCGCACGCAGGACGACCGCGATGCGATCGCGTTCCATGCCGCGATGAAGCAGGCTTGCGACGCGCATGCGCGCGTGGCGCCTTACGAGAAGTACAAGCGCTGGTGCGACGACTATTTCTACCTGAAGCACCGCCAGGAGATGCGCGGCATCGGCGGCATTTTCTACGACTATCTCGACAGCGGAGATTGGGAGGCGGACTTCGCCTTCACCCAGGACGTGGGCCGTGCCTTCCTGCGGATCTATCCCGAACTCGTGCGCAAGAACTTCGCCACGCCGTGGAGCGAGGCCGAGCGCGAGGAGCAGCTGGTGCGGCGCGGCCGCTACGTGGAATTCAACCTGCTTTACGACCGCGGCACCATCTTCGGGCTGCGCACCGGCGGCAACGTCGATTCGATCCTGTCCTCGCTGCCGCCGGTGGTGAAATGGCCGTAACCGCGCCGTGATCGCCGGCCCACCGCCGCGATTCAAACCGCCCACGTCGAATTCGCGCTTGTCGTTCAGCGTGCGAACGCGTTGACGATCATCACCGCGCCGCCGCCGATCACCACCGCGTCGAGGATGACCGTATGGAAGTGCACGGGCAGGTGCTCGATCAGCGCCTTGGCGAGGAAGGCGCCGGGAAAGGCCACGCAACCGATGAGCAGCGCGACCGCGATCACCTTGGCGTTCACCGCGCCGGCAAGCCCGAAGGTCGCAAACTTGGTCAGCCCGATGCCGATGGAGATGACGGCATCGGTTGCGACCACGGCGGCGCCTTCGAGCCCCGCCGACATCAGCAGCGAGAGCAGGATGATGCCGGCGCCGACGGTGCCGCCGGCGAGCGGCCCCCAGCCGAAGGATGCGGCGGCGAGCCCGCGGTTGGAGAGCGCGAGCCCGCGCCGCCGCATCAGCCGGCGCAGCGGCACGCTCGCGATCAGCATTGCCGCCGATGACCAGCGCGGCGCCCGTGCCGGTAAGCATGGTGTAGCCCCAGGCGCCGAGCGCGCAGGTCGGCACCGCCGCCGCCAGCACGATCAGCGCCCGCGGCCGATCGACGAGGTGCCGAAACGCCGCGGCGCGGCTGGTATTGGTGAACAGCGCCGAGAGCGAGAGTATGGGCACCACCGGCTCCGCCCCCACGATCGGCACCAGCACCAGCGGCATCAGCGCGCCGGTGCCATAGCCGGCGACCCCGCCGACGACCGAAGCGAGGAGCGCCATTCCTGCGATCAGAGCGAGCTCCAGCAACGAGATGTCGGCGAAGCCGGAGAAAAGCGACGCGGTCATTGTTCGGCGACGAAGCGAGACGGCTTCACTTCGTCATGCGATCTCCCTGCGCGGTGCCGCCCTCAATCCGCGGTGGGAAGCCGCCGCATGGTGAATTCGATGCGGTCGCCGGGCAGCACGCGCCAGGATTCGATCTCGGTCATATAGGCCGCCTTGGGATAGCGGCGGAACATTTCCCGCGCCTTCGCGCGCGCGGCCTCGCGCGGCAGCGCGAAGGTTTCGCGCCGGAAGGCGTCGCGCGCGCGCGCATGCCCGGCGAGCGCTTTCGACGAGCGGCGGGCAATATCGGCGGGACGGCGGCTGACATTCATGACACGCCTCACCCCAGCAATGTAATGCGGAACGGCGCGCGGAGCGAGTCGGTCGGGCGCGTGTGACCGCCTCGCCACAGTCCGCCCAATTCGCACGCAGGGCCCACGATAGCGCTTGCCTATTCGATCCGGCCGCCATGGGATTCGGCGGGGGTGCGGCAAAGGGATGGGGGGCCGGAATGGTTCGCGTCGGTCTTGGATTGATCGCTGTCGTGGGCGCGGTGATCGGGCTTGCCGGTCATGCCGGCGCCGCCGACTTGCCGGTGAGAGCGCCCATCTACCCGCCGCCGGTCTTTCTCTACAACTGGAGCGGCTTCTATATCGGCGCCCATGCCGGCGGCGGCTGGGGCCGCAAGCATTGGGTTGACACGACGCTCGCTCCGCTCGACGAGGGCTCGCACGACGTGAGCGGTGCACTGGCCGGCGGTCAGATCGGTTTCAATTTTCAGGCCGGCGCGTGGGTGTTCGGTGTCGAAGGGCAGGCGAGCTGGGCCGATCTCACCGGCGAACACGTCAGCCTCGCCTTCCCGACCGACCGCGATCGAACCCGCGTCGACGCGCTCGGCACCGTGGCCGGGCGGCTCGGCTACGCCTTCGACCGCGTCTTGCTCTACGGCAAGGGCGGCGTCGCCTGGGCGCACGACAAATTCTCGATCACCGACATTCCGTCCGGCATCACCTATGCCAACTTCGTTCAGACGCGCTGGGGCTGGATGGCGGGCGCCGGCCTGGAATACGGCATCACCGCCAACTGGTCGGCCAAGATCGAATACAATTACATGGACCTCGGGACGGTGCGGGCGACCAACGTGATCTGCAGCCCGAATTTCGGCTGCGGCGGGCCCGGCGGCTCGTTCAACGAGGACGTCGACCAGCAGCTCCACGTGGTGAAGGTCGGGATCAACTACCGCTTCGGCGGTCCGGTGGTCGCGCAGTACTGATCGCGATCGCGCGGCGGGCAGGCGGGCCAGGGATCAGCGGGTCTTGGCCACCTGCGCATCCGCGATCGCCGCGGTTGCCGCCGCATCCGCCGGAAATCCCGCCGCGATCCATGCCTCCTCGGCGGCCGCGAGCACGGCGCCGAGGCGAGGCCCCTTTGGCACGCCGCGCGCGATGAAGTCGGCGGCCTTGAGCGGAAAGACCGGCACGCTCCAGCGCGCGGACAACGTCGCGAGCAACCGCCAAGGCTGGTCCGCCGCGCCCTCGGGCGAGCGCGTCCAGGCGAGCAGCACGCGGTCGACGAAGCGCTCGGGCCCGAGCCGATAGAGCAAGACGCGCCCTGCCCGCTCCCCCAATTGCCGCGAGATGTGCCACCAGTCGGCGGCCATCGACGCCAGCCGCTCGTATTCCGCATTGGCGAGCCGCAAGCGCCCGCGCAGGCGCTCGGCATCCTCGACGATCGAGACATTGAGCGCGCCCAGGCGGCGCACGGCGTCCGGCGCGAGCGCGAGCGCGGCCTCGAGCTTGATCATGTTGGCGAAGCTCGCGAGCAGCGGCACGCCGCCGAGCACCTGCTCGAGCAATCCGGTTTCGGTCATGACCGCAAGCGCCGCCACCGCGTGCCTGGCAACGAGCAGCTTGAACACCTCGGTACGAACGCGCTCGCGCGACAATTGGTCGAGGCCGGCGCGGCCGTCGATGCAGGCGGCGACGCCTTCCGGATCGGGTGCGCCCTCGCCGTAGGCGGCGTGAAAGCGAAAGAACCGCAGGATACGCAGATAATCCTCGGCGATGCGCGTCGCCGCGTCGCCGATGAAGCGCACGCGCCGCGCCGCGATGTCGGGAAGCCCGCCGACGTAGTCGTAGATGGTGCCGTCGCGCGCAGCCGACAACGCATTCATGGTGAAGTCGCGGCGCTCGGCGTCGCGCCTCCAGTCGCGCCCGAAGGCCACCGTGGCATGGCGCCCGAACGTCTCGACGTCTTCGCGCAAGGTCGTGACCTCGTACGGGCGTCCGGCGGCGACGACGGTGATGGTGCCGTGCTCGATGCCGGTCGGCACCGCCTTGAAGCCGGCCGCCTCCACCCGGGCGATCACCTCGGCGGGGAGCGCGGTGGTGGCGATATCGATGTCGCCGTGCGGCTCTCCGAGCAGTTCGTTGCGCACCGCGCCGCCGACGACGCGAGCCTCCTCGCCGGCGCGGTCGAGCACCGCGAGAAGCTCGCCGAGCGGGGGCTCTCGCAGCCATGCGGCATCGATGCGGCGCGGCGCGGCGGTCACTTCGTCTCGCCCGGCACGAACTGGCCGTCCTCGATGTGGGCCGGAACA
Source organism: uncultured Alphaproteobacteria bacterium (assembly GCA_963712565.1). Classification (GTDB taxonomy): domain Bacteria; phylum Pseudomonadota; class Alphaproteobacteria; order Rhizobiales; family Xanthobacteraceae; genus VAZQ01. The sequence goes on from CAVQIP010000059.1 coordinate 112,491, forward strand.
TAGGTCGAGCCCGGCGGCGATCCGCCCCACTGCGCTAGCACCACGAAGCTGCCGATCATCAGCACGAGCGCCGCGATCACGAGCCAGCCGATGCGCGCCAGGGTCCAGGACTGCGGATGCAGCACGCCCGCCTGCGTCGCCCACAGAAAGATGGCGTAGACGACGAACGGCGCCAGGAACAGGGCGATCTCGGTGAGGACCGGACGGATCATGGCGGACCCAATGCTCTCGCTGCCATCTGCCCTTTCGATGCCATCATGCGTGCCCGGGTCCGGCTTTCGGCTCGCCCGAAGGGGGCTCAAGCGGATGATTCAGTATTTCGTGACGCGCGTATATGGCAATGCGTTGGATCATCACGGCCGCGATGCCGGCCGGATGGCGCCCGCGCGGACATGCCCGCGGGGACGCCGCAAAGCCGTACAGGCGTTGCTCGACGATTGGTTTCCATGATCGCGCGCGGGGTACCTGCGGTCACGCCCCGAACCTACCGAGATGATTCGTCGCCGCTGTTCGGCCGCGCGAGATCGTCGACGTGGCGCCGAGCATTTCCGTTGCGCCCATCCCGCACACGTCATTCCTCATAGACGCGCTCGTACAAGTTCCGCAAAATTCCCGCGGTGACTCCCCAAATGTAGCGCTCGCCGAACGGCATCGCGTAATACTTCCGGGTCACGCCCTTCCAGTCGCGGCTGTGGAGCGCGTGGTTCTGCGCGTCCATCAGAAATGCCAGCGGCACCTCGAAGGCGTCGGCGACCTCCGCCTCGCAGAGCGCGAGCGTGTAGTCGGCTCGGACGCGCGCGACCGTCGGCAGGATGCGGTAGCCGGAGAAGGTCAGATATACGTCGAGATAGCCGATCGGCTCGATCAGGGCGCGCGCGAGCCCGATCTCCTCTGCGGCTTCGCGCAACGCGGCGTCGGCCGGCGTGACGTCGTGCGGATCGATCTTGCCGCCGGGAAAGGCGATCTGGCCGGGATGGCTTGGAAGCTCGGTGCGCAAGGTGAGCAGCACCGTGGGGTCGGGCCGGTCGACCACCGGGATGAGCACCGCGGCCGGCCGCGTCGCCTTCACCCCGGCGCGCTCCCACAACGCGGGATCGAGATCGAGATCGCCGCGCCGTCCTTGCGCCGCCTCGTCGTTGAGCGCGGCCGGCACGTCGAGGCTGAGCCGGGCGCGGGCGCGGCGGAAGAAGTCGTGGCTGGTTTCGCCGCTCGGCAGCGCCACATCCATCAAAGCATGTCCCGCAAGCTTTCGGCCGGCGCCATGGCGAAGAACTCCCCTGCCGACACGACGCCGAACATGCGCTCGCCGTCGATGTCACGCTCCTCGCCCAGCTCGACCAGGTCGTAGAACAACGCGCGCGTCACCTTCGCCCAGAGGTCGCGCCGCACGTGCAGATAGGGCTTGAGCCCGCCGGTGTCGCGCTCCGGCTCGAACCGCAGCGCATTGTCGCGCCCGCACGCCACCCAGTCGTCGACATTGGTGCGAAAATGCAGAATCTGGCCGCGATCGCCGCGCTCCACCGCGAGCTCGACCGCGAGGAACGGCGCGTCTTCGACCACGATCCCGCATTTCTCCACCGGGGTGACGAGGAAGTACTTGTCGCCTTCGCGCTTCAGCACGGAGGCGAACAGCTTCACCAGCGCCGGCCGGCCGATCGGCGTCTTGAGATAGAACCAGGTGCCGTCCGGCGCGATGCGCATGTCGAGGTCGCCGCAGAACGGCGGATTCCAGAGATGCACCGGCGGCGGTCCTTTCCGCGCCGCCGCTGCGCGCGGCGCCGGCGATGGCGTCCAAACCTTGCCGTACCTGCTCCGTCGTCTGCGCCATGGCTCGACCGCGATGAATGCTCGGGATGCGCGCCGACAAAATGTAACATTTCGAGCCCATCCACCACCCGCAGTCCCCGGCTCGCAAGCGGGCCGCGGGTCTGCGCCCCGCGGCCGGAGAGATCCGGCTGAGCCAGGACCCGACGCCTTTGATATTGGAGCCGCGGCCGGCAGCCGGGCCCGCCTGTCCCGGGAGAGTTGGGCGTCGCGGCCCGCCCTGCCTTCGCCATGGTTTGCCTGGAACTTGCGCGGGTGACCGGCTGTTTCCCCGGCGATCGTGATCGCCCGCGAGCTTATCCACCGCCCAAGCCCTGGGCAGCGCGGAAAAGTTCAAAAATTCAAGCGTTCACGACCCTTTCGGCCCGGCCGGTCAGGGGGGCGATCGTCACAGGCCTGCACGGAGGCGGGATCGCGCCGGTGAGAAATAGCGTAATCTGCAAGCAGTTGTGGGGGATTCGGAGCACCGAGCCCTGGCAATGCGGCATGGCGTGCGATATTGGCCCGAATGTTGCACGTTTTTTGGCCAAGCGACGGCCTCGATCGGCGACCCGGACCATAACCGGCCTGGATAACAAGCGGATAACAAGGAGCTGACGTCATGGCGGTAGCCACCGAAGGGCTGGAAAAGCTCGAAGACATGATCGTGCGCCAGGCGGAAGCGACGGCGGCGCAGGTCGCCGCCGCCAAGGCCGCGATCGGCAACGTCATCTTCGGGCAGGAACGGGTGGTCGAGCAGGCGCTCATTACCGTGCTGTGCGGCGGTCACGCGCTGTTGATCGGCCTTCCCGGCCTCGCCAAGACCAAGCTGGTCGAGACCATGGGCATCGTGCTCGGGCTCGACGCCCGCCGCATCCAGTTCACCCCCGATCTCATGCCCTCCGACATCGTCGGCAGCGAGGTGCTGGAGGAGAGCCCCGGCGGCAAGCGCAGCTTCCGCTTCATCCCCGGCCCGATCTTCTGCCAGCTGCTGATGGCCGACGAGATCAACCGCGCCAGCCCGCGCACCCAGTCGGCGCTGCTGCAGGCGATGCAGGAGCACCACGTGACGGTCGCCGGCACCCGTCACGACGTGCCGCGCCCCTTCCACGTGCTCGCGACCCAGAACCCGATCGAGCAGGAAGGCACCTATCCGCTGCCGGAGGCGCAGCTCGACCGCTTCCTGATGCAGATCGACGTCGACTATCCCGACCACGAGGCCGAGCGGAAGATCGTGTTCGACACCACCGGCACCGAAGAGAGCAAGCCGAAGCCGACCATGACCGCGGACGAGCTCCTGGCCGCGCAGCGCCTGGTGCGCCGCCTGCCGGTCGGGGAATCGGTGGTGGAGGCGATCCTCAATCTCGTGCGCTCGGCCCGTCCCGGCCCCGCGACCGGCGAGGTCGGCAAGCTGATTTCCTGGGGGCCGAGCCCGCGCGCGAGCCAGGCGCTGATGCTGGTGGCGCGCGCCCGCGCTCTCCTCGACGGACGGCTTTCGCCCTCGATCGACGATGTCGTCGAAATGGCCGAGCCGATCCTCAAGCACCGCATGGCGCTCACCTTCGCCGCGCGCGCCGACGGCGAGAGCCTGGAAGCCGTCATCGGCAGGCTCAAGGCGCGCATCGGATAGTCCGATGGCCAAGCGCGCGCGCGGACAAGCACGAGGTCAAGGCGACCCAGCACGCGAGCGGCGAGGCCCGCTCGCTGGCGGACACGCTGCCGCGTCTCATCCTCGAGGCCCGCCGCATCGCCGCCACCGTCATCCACGGGCTGCACGGCCGCAAGCGGGCCGGGCCGGGCGAGAATTTCTGGCAGTACCGCCGCTTCCTGTCGGGCGAGCCCGCGCGCCGGGTCGATTGGCGCCGCTCCGCCCGCGACGAACATCTCTACGTGCGCGAGCAGGAGTGGGAGGCCGCGCATACGGTGTGGCTGTGGCCCGACCGCTCGCCCTCGATGGTGTTCACGTCGCAGCTGGCGCGGGAATCCAAGCTCGATCGCTGCCTGGTCGTCGCCTTCGCGCTCGCCGAGGTGCTGGTGCAGGCCGGCGAGCGCGTCGGCATGCCGGGCCTGATGCGGCCGACCGGCAGCCGCAACGTGCTCGACAAGATGGCGAACGCGATCGTGCACGACGTGGCGGAGCGGCCGAGCCTGCCGCCGGCCTTCGCGCCCTCGGCGCTGGCCGAGATCGTGGTGGTGTCGGATTTCTGGAGCCCGATGGCGGAGGTGCGCAAAACGCTCGCGCAACTCTCGGCGACCGGCGCCCACGGCCATGTCGTGCAGATCGTCGATCCGGCCGAGGAAACCTTTCCCTATTCCGGCCGCATCGAGTTCATCGAGCCGGAAGGCGCCGGCTCCATCACCGCCGGCCGCGCCGAGGCCTGGAAGGGCGAATACGAGGCGCGCGTTGCGCGGCACCGCGCCGAGATCCGCGCCGAGACCGACGGCTCGGCTGGAGCTTCACCATCCATCGCACCGACCGGCCGGCGACCGATCTGCTGCTGGCGCTGCATGCGCGCCTGGGCGCGCCGCCTCCGGGTACGACGGTCAGCGGCCGCTTGAGCGCGGCGCGGCAACCGGCGAGGTGGGCATGATGCCGTGGCTCCCGCTCGGCTTCGCGCAGCCGCTGGTGCTGCTCGGGCTGCTTGAGTCTGCCGGTGCTGTGGTGGCTGCTGCGGCTCATTCCGCCGCAGCCGCGCCGCATCGACTTTCCGCCGACGCGGCTGCTGTTCGACATCAGGCCGAAGGAGGAGACGCCGCGACGCACGCCGTGGTGGCTCACGCTGCTGCGCTTGACGCTCGCCGCGCTCGTCATCATCGCCGCCGCCGGCCCATTGTGGAACCCGCCGGTCGCGACCTCGACCGCCAAGGCGCCGCTTGCGCTCCTGATCGACGACGGCTTCCCGGCGGCGGGGACGTGGGATGCGCGCATGCGCACCGCCGAGGATCTGATCGCGCGCGCGGAAGCGGACAATCGCGGCGTCGCGCTCATCCCGCTGTCCGAGCCGACGCCGCGACATCTCCTTCGAGACCCCGGCCGCGGCGCGGGTGCGGCTCAAGCAGATCAAGCCCAAGCCGCACGCGGTCGAACGCGCGGACGCGCTGCCGGCGCTCGGCCGCTTCCTCGCGGCCACGCCCGACGTCGAGCTGATCTGGCTCACCGACGGCGTCGATCTCGGCGGCGGCGGCGACTTCGTCGCGGCGCTCGGCCGGCTGGTCGGGCAACGCCCCGTCACCGTGGTCGAGGGCGGCATTGCCGGCGCGCGCGCGCTCTCCAGCGCCGACAACGCCGCGGGCGCCCTCACCGTGAAGGTGCTGCGCGCGACGGCCGGCGCCGCCGAGAGCGGCACCGTGCGCGCGCTCGACCTCAAGGGCCTGCCGCTCGGCGATGCCGCCTTCGCGTTCAAGGACGGCGAGCGCGAGACCGAGGCCGAGCTCACGCTGCCGGTCGAGATCCGCAACGACATCGCGCGGCTGGAAATCGCGGCCGAGCGCTCGGCCGGCGCGGTGGCGCTGCTCGACAAGCGCTGGCGCCGGCGCTCGATCGGGGTCGTCACCGGCTCGACCGCCGACACCGCGCAGCCGCTGCTGGCCTCGACCTATTACCTGGCGCGCGCGCTCGGTCCGTTCGCCGACGTGCGGCTCGCCGAGCGCGGCTCGCCGGCCCAGGCCGTGAGCCAATTCATCGAGCAGCGCCTGCCGATGCTGATCCTGGCCGATGTCGGCAATGTCGCCGAGGCGCGCGACCAGCTCGCGCGCTGGATCGAGGAGGGCGGCGTGCTCGTGCGCTTCGCCGGCCCGCGTCTCGCCGCCGCCGACGACGATCTCGTGCCGGTGAAGCTGCGGCGCGGCGGGCGCATTCTCGGCGGCAGCCTGTCCTGGGAACAGCCGCAGCAGCTCAGCGCCTTCACCCGCGAAAGCCCGTTCTTCGGCATGACCATTCCGACCGACGTCACCGTCAGCCGCCAGGTGCTGGCCGAGCCCGACGCCACGCTGACCGAGCGCACCTGGGCGACGCTCGCCGACGGCACGCCGCTGGTCACCGGCCAGCGCCGCGGCAAGGGCCTCATCGTCCTGTTCCACGTCACCGCCGATACGCGCTGGTCAGACCTGCCGCTATCGGGCACATTCGTCGAAATGCTCAAGCGAATCGTCGGCCTTGCCGGTTCGGTCGCGGCCACCGATGCCAACGGCGCAAGCGGCCGCGCCGCGCGCGAGGTGTTGCCGCCGACGCGCATTCTCGACGGTTTCGGCGCCTTCGGGCCGCCGCCGCCGAGCGCGCGGCCGCTGCCGGCGAACTTCGCCGGGCGCGCGACCTTCGATCATCCGCCGGGCTTCTACGGACCGCCGGAAGGGTTGCTGGCGGTGAACACGCTCGCGCCCGCCGATCGTCTGGCGCCGCTCGATCTGTCCGCGCTCGATGCGCGCCGCGAGGCCTACCGAACGAGCGAGCCGGAAGATCTGCGCGGGCCGATTTTGCTCGGCGCGCTCGCGCTGCTCGTGCTCGACGCCTTCGTGGTGTTCCTGCTCGCCGGCGGGATCGGGCAACTGCTGCGCCGGCGGCGGCCGGCCGCCGCCGCGCTCGCGATCGCCATTCTGGGCGTGGCGTTGCTGGCGCCGACGGCGGGGTGGGCGCAGAGCCAGCGGCCCGCGGGCGTGCAAACGAGCGACGAGCAGGCCTTGAAATCGACGCTGGAGACCCGGCTCGCCTACGTCATCACCGGCGATGCCGAGGTCGACCGCGTCAGCAAGGCCGGGCTGCAGGGCCTCACCTTGTTTCTCGCCCAACGCACCGCGCTCGAGGCGGGCGAGCCGATCGGCCTCGATCCCGCGCGCGACGAGCTTGCCTTCTATCCGCTGATCTATTGGCCGGTCGTGCCGAGCGCGCCCAAGCCGACGCGCGAGGCGCTCGAGCGCATCGACGCCTATATGAAGCAGGGCGGCACGGTCCTGTTCGACACCCGCGACGCGGTCGAGGCGCCGGCCGGCAGCGGCGGCGACACCCGCGGTCCGGGCATGCAGGCGCTGCGCGCCATTCTGTCCTCGCTCGACATTCCCGAGCTCGAGCCGGTGCGGCGCGACCACGTGCTGACCAAGACCTTCTACCTGCTCAAGGACTTTCCCGGCCGCTTCAGCACCGGCCAGCTCTGGGTCGAGGCGCTCGCCGCCGCCGAATGAGGACGAGCCGGCGAGCCGGCCGGCGCGCGCCGGCGACGGCGTGTCGTCGATCATCATCACCTCGAACGATTTCGCCGGCGCCTGGGCGATGCGCCAGGATGGCCAGGCCATGCTGCCGCTCGTCTCCTCCGAGCCGCGCCAGCGCGAATTCGCGTTCCGCGCCGGCGTCAACATCGTGATGTACACGCTCACCGGCAACTACAAGGCCGATCAGGTCCACGTTCCGGCGCTGCTCGAACGGCTGGGACAATGACCGCGGCGTCGGCGGCGGAGAAAAAGGAATAACAACAGTTGAATCTCGGTATCTCGTTCTCCCCGCTGGTTCCCGCCTACGTCCTGTGGGCGGCGGCCGCCGCTGCGTTCGTGATTTCGCTGCTGATCGTGTTCGGCCGCACCCGCGGCGCCTTGGTGCGCACCATCGCGCTCGCGCTGTTCGTGCTCGCGCTCGCCAATCCGTCGCTCACGCGCGAAGACCGCGACCCGCTGACGTCGGTCGCCGTCGTGGTCGTCGACAAGAGCCCGAGCCAGGAAGTCGGCGACCGGCTGAAGCAGACCGAGGCGGCGCGCGCCGCGCTCGCCGAGCGCCTCGGGCGCATCCCCGGCATGGAGGTGCGCTTCGTCGAGGCCGGCCAGGCCGACGGCGAGACCGACGGTACGCGGCTGTTCACCGCGCTGTCCTCGGCGCTTTCCGACGTTCCGCACGACCGCGTCGCCGGGGTGCTCTTCATCACCGACGGGCGGGTGCACGACGTACCCAGCGAGGCCGCCGCGCTCGGCTTCGCCGCGCCGGTGCATGGGCTGATCACCGGGCACAAGAACGAGCGCGACCGCCGCGTCGTGCTGGTGACCGCCCCGCGCTTCGGCATCGTCGGGCAGACGCAGACCATCACCTTCCGCGTCGAGGATCAGGGCGCGCCGCCCGGTCCGGCGCAGGTGACGGTGCGCCGCGACGGCGAGACCATCGAGAACCGCAACGTGCGCGTGGGCGCGAGCGTCAGCGTCAACGTGCCGATCCCCCACGCCGGACCGAACATCGTCGAGATCGAAGTATCTCCGCTCGACGACGAGCTCACCGCCGTCAACAACCGCGCGGTCGTCTCCATCGACGGCGTGCGCGACAAGCTGCGCGTCCTGCTGGTGTCGGGCGAGCCGCATGCCGGCGAGCGGACGTGGCGCAACCTTCTCAAGTCCGACGCCAGCGTCGATCTCGTGCATTTCACCATCCTGCGCCCGCCGGAGAAACAGGACGGCACGCCGATCAACGAATTGTCGCTGATCGCGTTTCCGACGCGCGAGCTGTTCCAGCAGAAGATCAACGAGTTCCAGCTCATCATCTTCGACCGCTATGCGCGCCAGGGCGTGCTGCCGATCATCTATTTCGACAACATCGCCCGCTACGTGCGCCAGGGCGGCGCGGTGCTGGTGGCGGCGGGCCCCGACTACGCCAGCCAGACCAGCATCTGGCGCACGCCGCTCGACGTCATCCTGCCGGCCGAGCCGAGCGGCCGGATGACCGACACCGCGTTCCGCGCGCAACTGACCGATCTCGGCAAGCGCCATCCGGTGACGCGCGGCCTCGAAGGCGCCGACGAAGACCCGCCGCATTGGAGCCGCTGGTTCCGCCTGGTCGACACCAACGCCTCCAAGGGCACGGCGGTGATGCATGGTCCGGACAACAAGCCGTTGCTGGTGCTGTCGCGCGAAGGCGAGGGTCGCGTCGCGCTGCTGCTGTCCGACCACATCTGGCTGTGGGCGCGCGGCTACGAGGGCGGCGGGCCGCATATCGACCTGCTGCGGCGCCTGTCGCACTGGCTGATGAAGCAGCCCGACCTGGAGGAGGAGGCGCTTCGCCTGCTCGTGCGCGGACGCGACCTCACCGTGCAGCGCCAGACCATGTCCGACGCCGTCAGCGACGTGACGCTGACGACGCCGTCGGGCAAGACCCGCACCTTGACGCTGTCCGCGGCCGAGCCCGGCGTCTGGCGCTCGACCATCGAGGCCAACGAGCTCGGGCTCTGGCGCGCGACCGACGGCACGCTCAACGCGCTCGCCAATGTGGGCCCCGCCAACCCGCGCGAATTCACCGAGGTGACGTCGACCACCGAAGTGCTCGCCCCGCTCGCCAACGCCACCGGCGGCGGCGTGGTGCGGGTCGAGGACGGCAGCGGCATTCATCTGCCGCGCATCGTTCCCGTGCGCTCGAGCGACACCTACCACGGCGACGACTGGCTGGGATTGCGGGTCCGCGAAGCGAGCGTGGTGCGCGGCATCGGCGTGCTGCCGGTGTTCGCCGGGTTGATCGGGCTCCTCCTCCTGGTCGGCAGCCTGGCCGCCACGTGGATGCGCGAAGGCCGCTGAAGCCAATTTCTCGGTGGCGCCGCGATGACGGCCTGGCAGCGGGGACCGGCGTCGTGTTGACCGCGCTTGCCGCCGGCGTCGGGGCCGGACTGCCCAAGCATCCACGATGATCGCGAGCTCATGAGCGCGCACGACCCTCACGATCATTCCGATCACGCCCATGGCCGCCACGGGGCGGGCCATGTTCACGCCCCGGCGAGTTACGGCACGGCCTTTGCCGTCGGCATCGGCCTGAACCTGACTTTTGTCGCCGTCGAGTTCGGCTACGGCGTGCTCGCGAATTCCATGGCGCTGGTCGCCGATGCCGGGCACAACCTCTCCGACGTCCTGGGCCTGGTCATTGCCTGGATTGCAAGCGTGCTGACCAGGCGGCCGCCGTCGTCGCGCTTCACCTACGGCCTGCGCGGCTCTTCGATTCTCGCGGCTGTGTTCAACGCCGTGCTGCTGCTGGTGGCGGTCGGAGCCATCGCCTGGGAGGCGATTCTGCGGCTGTTGCATCCCGAGCCGGTGGCGAGCGTCACCGTCATGATCGTGGCTGGCGTCGGCATCGCCATCAACGGCGCGACCGCCTGGCTGTTCGCCTCCGGCCGCAAGGGCGACCTCAACATCCGCGGCGCGTTTTTGCACATGATCGCCGATGCCGCCGTTTCGGCCGGCGTCGTCGTTGCGGGCCTGATCATATTCTTGACCGGCTGGCTCTGGCTCGACCCGCTCACCAGCCTGGCGATCGTCGCCGTGATCGTCTGGGGCACCTGGAGCCTGTTGCGCGAGTCGCTGGCGATGTCGGTCGGCGCCGTCCCCGCCGCCATCGATCCGGAGGCGGTGCGGCGGTATCTCTTGTCCTGCACCGGCGTTGCGGCCGTGCACGATCTGCATATCTGGCCGATGAGCACGACCGAGAACGCGCTGACCGCGCATCTTGTCCTTCCCGGCGGCCACCCCGGCGACGAATTCCTGATGCGGACGGCGACCGAGCTGAGGCGGCGCTTCGGCATCGGGCACACGACCTTGCAGATCGAGATCGACGCGGAGACGGCCTGCCACCTCGCGCCCGACGATGTGGTGTGAAGCTTGTCGCTCGCTCTTTGGCGGCCACGGCAAGGCCCCTGGTCGAACTGCGAGCCAGCCGGCGCCGCGCGGCG
>CAVQIP010000060.1:0-28504 GCA_963712565.1 uncultured Alphaproteobacteria bacterium
CTGGCCCTCCCCGATCAGGAAATCGAAGAACAGCACCGCCGCATTCGGATGCGGCGCGTTGCGGGCGAGGCCTTCGGCGGTGGCGCGCGCGATCGCCGGCGGGATCATGAACCAGTCGAGCGGCGCGCCCTTGCGTTTCACCTGCTCGGCCTGAAAGCCGTAGACGGTGAGCGCGAGCGGCACTTCGCCGGCGGCGACCAGGTTGGTGAGCAGGTTGTGGCCCTTGCGCGACCGAAATGCCGTTGGTCGCGACGATGTCGCGGAACAGCCGCAGGCCCTGCGCCTCGCCGAGTCCGAGAACGACCTGCGCGAACCAGTCGAAATCCTCGGCCTCGATGCCGAGCCGGTCCTTCCAGTCCGGCCGCAGCAGATCCTGATAGCTCTTGGGCAGGCGATCCTTCTGCACCAGATCGGTGTTGTAGGCCTGCACAATGGTATTGAGATAGACCGCCACCCATTGCCGGTGCTGTGCAATCGCCGCCGGAATGACGTCGGCGAGGTTGGGCGATTTCACCTCTTGCAGCAGGTTCTCGCGATAGAGCGGCTCGAGCGCCGAGCTCGAGCCGGCCATGATGTCGACCTCGAAGCGACGCGCCTTGGCCTCGCTCACGATGCGTTGCAGGAACCCTTCCGAATCGGCGCGCCAGACCTTGACCTTGATGCCGTATTTCTTGTCGAACGCGGAGACCAGAACGGAAATGTCGTCCGACGGAATGGAGGAGTAGAAGGTGACCTCCTTTTCCCGTTTGGCGCCGTCCACCAGCCGCTGTTCGCGGTCGGCGCCGCCGTAGGTCGCGATCTCGGCAACGCGGCCCGGCTGCGCGAGCCCGGACTGGCCGAGCGCAGGCGCTGCGGACAGCAGGACCGCGAGCGCCGGGAGACCTGGGGACAGCATGCGCGGCAGTGATCGCATGAAGGTTCCGTCCTGCCGTTGGTGACGCCGGCAAACCATGGCACAATTTTGCGCCCGGTGTCAGTCGCGGCAGCCGCGACAAAAACACGAGCGCGAGGCAACGACATGAAGATCGTGAAGCTCGAGGACTTCCACGCCGACGGCGGCTGGGACACCTATTCGTTCCTCAAGATCACCACCGACGAGGGCGTCACCGGCTGGTCCGAATTCAACGAGAGCCGCCGCCGCGGAATGGCGGCAGTGATCCGCGGCGTCGGCGCCGCGTTGCTCGGCCAAGACCCACGCGCCGTCGGGCGCATCGAGGCCGCGCTTTACGCCCAGTCCCGCCCGACCGCGGGCGGGCTCACGTCCCACGCCATCGCCGCGATCGTGAATGCCTGCCTCGACATCAAGGGCAAGGCGCTCGGCGTCCCGGTCTACGAGCTGTTCGGCGGCGCGCTGCGCGACCGCATGCCGGTCTATTGGTCGCGCTGCGGGGTCCTGCGGGCGCGCTGCGCCGAGCTGTTCGGCGGCAAGGTGATCGACCGGCCGGCGGTGCGCAGGCTCGACGATCTCAAGGATGCCGCGCGCGAGGCGCGCGAGCGCGGCTTCAAGGCGCTCAAGACCAACCTGCTCCTGTTCGACGCCGAGGGCGGCCGGCAATTCGCGCCGGGCATGACCGGAGCGGGCATCGGTCACCCCGAGCTCAACCTCACCGACGACATCCTCGACGCGCTGGTCGCCCAGCTCACCGCGCTGCGCGAAGGCGCCGGACCCGGCGTGCGGCTCCTGCTCGATCTCAACTTCAACTACAAGCCCGAGGGGCTGCGGCGCATCGCCAAGGCGGTCGAGCCGTTCAATCTGCTCTGGCTCGAGATGGACATGTTCGAGCCCAAGGCGCTGAGCCTCATTCGCCAATCGACGACCACGCCGATCGGCTCGCTGGAGACGATCCTCGGCCGGCGCAATCTCAAGCCTTATCTCGAAAACCATGCGGTCGACGTGGCGATCATCGACGCGCAATGGAACGGGCTGGCGGAGTCGATCAGGATGGCGGCCATGGCCGACGCCTACGAGGTCAACGTCGCCTCGCACAATTTCAACGGACCGCTCGCCAATATCATGAGCGCGCATTTCTGCGCGGCAATCCCGAACTTCCGCATCATGGAGTTCGACGTCGACGAGGTGCCGTGGAAGGCCAAGCTCCTCACCAAGCCCTACGTGATCGAGAACGGCGAGCTGTTGCTGCCGAGCGGACCCGGCTGGGGCACGGCGGTCAACGAAGCGGTCATCCGCGCGCACCCGGCGAAGCTGTGACGGGGCACGGGGCGGACGAGCGAGGCCTCATCCGCCGGACGCACGCGGGGAAGCAGCTGCTGCCCTATGTCCTCGTCCACGTCTCGGTGCCCTTGTAGCCGCGATCGGTGCGGCGCGACCATTTGCCGGACAGCGAGCCGTCCGAATTGATGGTCATGAGCAGGATCGCGGTTCGGCCCTTGGTCAGACAGGCCACCGCCAGGACGTTGCCGATCACCTGGCCGACGCCGACCTGCCTGCCGTTGTCCCAGCTCAGCTCGAGGGCGCCGGATGGTGCCAAGGCGATATCCAAGATGCCGGCACCGGCGTAGGCCACGCCGTCGGGGTCGGTGCCGTTCACCGCATAGGAGCCAATGAGGCCGGGCTTGACCTCGAAGGCGGATACGCGCTCGACCGCCGACGCGTTGGTCGCGACCGTCGCCGACATCGCCCATCCGCCGATCGCTCCGGCCGTCAGCAGCGCCACCGCGACGACGCCGACGTTCCTGCGTTGCCCGATCCCCGCCGCATACTTCATGACTGGGATTTTCATGGTCACATCTCTATCCGTTTCGGGTACCGACCCCGGCACCTTGATGCTCCAACAGACCGGCTGCATGCCGAGCCCGCTCGCAGTTGGGAGTGCCATGGACCCCGTGGTTCCAGGGAGAGCCAGTTCACATATGACAAAAAAATTTCAAATGCCGGTGTCTCGGAACGGATGCGCATCGGTCTCGCGGGCATCCGGCTTGAGCCGCCTCGGGTCGGAGCGTTTTCGTCAGGGGTGTGGCGCCGAGACAAGAACGGCAAAGCGATCGGCGGAACAACAGGATCTCAGGCCCGCGCGAACGCGAGCCGCAGGCGCAAAAGATCAGTCCAGCACCTCGTAGCACACGGTCCGCGTCGCAAGTCCGCCCAGCGCGAGATTGGCGGTCTTGAAGGCCACCGGATGCAACGGGGTAGCAGCCGCCGACAGGATTCTGGGTGCCGGGTAGTATTCCTGCGCCGCCACGAGCCCGCAGAACACCAAAAGCGACGCGCAGTAGAACACGAGCAGGCCGTAGGTCCACCAACGCAGATCAAGATCGGCATCGGCGGCCGCCCTGGGATCGATCGGTTCGCGCATGACGGGCCTCCATCCGTCGGCCCGCCCCCCACCGCTTTCATACCCCCGTGCGCAAATCTCCCAGGGTGAGCCATTTCACAGTCTTTCTGGTGTATTTTGCCGGCTCGGCATCGCCGCGAATCCCGCGGCGTCAGCCCCGCGGGGCGGGAACCGATGTCACCGCGATGTTCCGCGCCAAGGCGGATGGCACCCGCTTTCACGCCGGCAGCGAAACCGGCGTGCCCATGAAATCGCGCTTGCCGAGCTCGACCCCGCAATGGCGCAGGATGTCGTAGGCGGTGGTGCAGTGGAAATAGAAGTTCGGCAGCGAATTGTTCAGCAGCAACGACTGGCCGGTGAACTCGCGCACGGCCCCGCTCGGGAACGTGATCTTGATCTCCTTGTCCTCGTTGCCGTCGATCTGCGCGGGCTTCAGGCCCTTGAGGAAGTCGATGGTCTTGGCGATGCGATCCTTGAGCTCCGGAATGGTCGCCTCGGTGTTGGCGAAGGTCGGCATGTCGACGCCGGCGAGCCGGCCGCAGGCATTGATGGCGTGGTCGGTCGCCGCCCGCACCTGCCGCACCAGCGGGAACATGTCGGGCGCGAGCCGCGTGTTGAGCAGCACCGACGGCTCGACCTTCTTCGCCTCGGCATAGGCCGCCGCCTTGTCGAGCACCGCGGAGAGGCTGGTGAGGAATTGCAGGAAGATCGGAACCGAGGATTTATAGAGCGAGATGGTCATGGGCTGTAGCCTTCGTCTTGTGGGAGACACACTTGGCCGGACGAGATTAACGAGCTTCGCCCCCGGCTGAAAGCAGTGCGCCCTTGAGCAGCGCGGCCTCGACGCGCGCCATCGCACCCGACGGAGGGTCGAGCGCCATCCGGGTGAGACAGTCCCGCAGCTCGCTCGACGGCGCGGAGGAGAAAAATCCGCGCGCCAGCAGGCCGGCGAGGCGCGGCAGCGAGGCCGCATGCAGCAGCTCGAGCGCCGGCAGCAGCCGCTGCTCGGTGGCGGTGAAATCGGTCCCGAACGGGAACGCCGGCAGCAGACCCTGCTCGCGCGCCGGCGCGAGCGCGCGCGCGATGCGCTCGGGCGTGTTGTCGCGGCAATGCGCGGGCAACTCGTAGCCCTTCTCGATCTTGCCGGCGTCCTTCGCGCGCCGCAGCAATTCGTCCTGGAAACGGGAATCGGCGACCGCCAGCATGGCGGCGATCACGTCCCGGTCGGTCCTGCCGCGCAGGTCGGCGATGCCGTATTCCGTCACCACGATGTCGCGCAGATGGCGCGGGATGGTGGTGTGGCCGTAGTTCCAGCGGATGTTCGAGGTCGTGCGCCGTCCCGCCGCACGCGTCGCGCGCAGCATGATGATCGAGCGGCCGTCCTCCAGCGCGAAACTCTGCGCGACGAAATTGTATTGCCCGCCGACGCCGCTCACGACCTGGCCGTTTTCCAGCCCGTCCGAGACCACGGCGCCGAGCAGGGTCGCCATCATGGCGTTGTTGATGAAGCGCGCTTTCACCCGCGCGCGCCGCTTGGCAGCTTCGTCGCCATAGAGCTCGTTGACGAACGAGACCGCGGTCATCCGCAGCTTCGCCAGCTCGGCTTCCGGCATTTCGCGCAGCGCGCGGTAGAACGCGCGCGAGCCGATGAAGAACGCCGCCTGCAGCAAGGCGCCGTCGACCTCGCGCTTGAGGATGCCGGCGCGCCGCAGGTCGAGGAAGGACTCGACGAACATCTCGCTCACGCCGTAGAGGCCGAGCTCGAACGGCGCGCTCTCGCGCAATCGCGGCGGGGCGCTGTCGGCGGGATCGAGCCGCGCCACCATGGCGCGAAAATCCGGGTTGCGCCGATGCCGCAGGATCAGCGCCTGCGCCACCGCGTCGCCGAGCGATCCGATGCCGAGCTGCATGGTGCCGCCGTCGGCAATGGTGCGCGCCACATTGAGCCCGGCGGCGTATTCGGCGAGATCGACCGGCTCGCGCGGCAGGGCGAACAAGGGAAACTCGGTGGCCGGCCCTTCCTGAAGCAGATCGCATTCGCCGGCTGCGATCTCGGCGTCGCCGGGCATGAACGGCAGCTCGGAATTGACCTGTCCGACGAACAGGAAATCGCAATCCCCGCGCGCCCGGCGCGCCAGCAGATCGAGCGTGAGATCGGGGTTGCAGCTCAGGCTCAGCCGGGTCTCGCCGTCGCGCGCGCGCTTGGCGAGGAGTTGCGCCACCACGTTGATGCCGCGCTCGACCAGGTAGCGCAGCGCATGGGTGTAGTTGGCGGAAATGTAGTGCTGCTGCGCGGCCGCGATGCCCAGGCGAGTGCCGGCCTGGAAGAAGAATTCGCCGACCTCGATATTGGCCGGCAGCGTGCCCGCGTGGAGCGCGGTGGCGTAGGCGAGATCGGGATAGCCGGCGAAAACGCGGTCCGCGAACGGCTGCAGGAAGCGCCGTTCGAGATCCGACTTGGCGCGCGGCCGCTCCAAGGTCAGCGCGGTGAAGATGCGCAGCCGGATCGAGGGGTCGGCCGCGGCGCGCGCGAACAGCGCGTTGGCGACGTGGTTGGCTTTGCCCAATCCGAGCGGCAGGGCGAGCATGATGGTCTTGCCGACGCGGGCGATGATCGCGTCGGCCACACGGTTGGGATCGTCGAAAAAGAGGGGGGCGCCCCCGCTACGCGTCATTTCAGCCGGTACCAGCCCGGGTCGGGCCGGAAGCGCTCGCCATAGCGTTGCGTCAATCGTTCGAGCTCCTGGAGAATATCAGCCGCGCCGCGCGACCTGGCATAATGCATCGGCCCGCCGCGGAACGGCGCGAAGCCGGTGGCGAAAATCATGGCGCCGTCGACGGTGTCCTCGTCCGCCACCACGCCCTCGCGCAGACAGGTGACGCAGACGTCGAGCATGGGCAGGATCAGCCGATCCGTCATCTCGTCGGTGGGCTTGGGCGCGTCGCGCTCCTTCACCGCCTTGCCGTCCTTCCAGTCGTAGAAGCCCTTGCCGGACTTGCGGCCGAGCTGGCCGCGCTCGACCTTGTCGCGCAGCGTCTGCGACACGTCGGGCATCGGCCGGTGCAGACCGGCCTTGAGCGTCTCCGCCACGTGCAGGCAGATGTCGAGGCCGACGGTGTCGGCGAGCTCGATCGGTCCCATCGGCATGCCGAAGGATTCGGCGGCCGCATCGATGGTCTCGCGCTTGGTGCCCTCGGAGAGCATCACCATGGCTTCGAGCATGTAGGGGGTGAGCGCGCGGTTGACCAAAAATCCAGGCACGCTCTTCACTGGCGCGGGCAGACGATCGATGCGGCCGAGGAACGCGCGCGCCTTGGTCAAGACCTCGGACCAGACCTGGTCATGGCTCACCACCTCGACCAGCTGCATGCGCGACACTGGGTTGAAGAAATGCAATCCGACGAGGTGATTGGGCCGCCGCAATCCGACGCGCAGCTCTTGCAGCGGAATGCTCGACGTGTTGGTGGCGAGTATGGCGCCCGGCCGCATCTTCGGCTCGGTCGCGGCGTAGACCTTGCGCTTCAATTCGAGCACCTCCGGCACCGCCTCGATCACCAGGTCGGCGGAGCGCACGCCCTCGCCCTCGAGATCGGGGATCAACCGGTCGAGCGCATCGCGGGTGTCGATGCGCTTGTGGCCGATCTTGCCGTAGAGGTCGGCGGCGCGCTCGATCGCCTTGGCGATCGGCTCGGCCTTCATGTCGGCCAAGGTGACGGTGAAGCCGTGCCAGGCGCACCAGGCCGCGATGTCGCCGCCCATCGCGCCCGCGCCGATGACGTGGACGTGGCGGCCGGACCAGTCGCCGTCGGCGAGGCGCTTGAGGTTCTCGCGCAGGAAGAACACACGCACCAGGTTGCGCGAGGTCTCGGTCACGAGCAGGCGCGCGAACGAGGCGATCTCGGCCTTCTGCATGTCCTGGGCGTTGCCGCCGTGTGTCTCCCAGAGATCGATCAGCGCGTGGGGCGCGGGGTAATGCGCGATCGGCGCCCGCTTCGCGGTTTCCGCGCGCATGCGCTTGGCCGCGAGCCGGCGGCCGTAGGTGGAATTGATGAGATCGATCAGCAGGCGGCCGCGCCGGGTCTTCAGCCCCCCGGTGACCGCGGCGGTGGCGGCCGCCTGCACGTGCCGCTCGGGCACGACCGCGTCCACCAGCCCGAGCGACTTCGCGCGTCGAGCGTGGACGTTGCGGCCGGTCAGCATCATGCTCATGGCTTCGAGCGGATTGATCAGGCGCGGCAGGCGCACCGTGCCGCCCAGGCCGGGATGCAGGCCGAGCATCACCTCGGGAAATCCCAGCCGCGCGTCCTCGACCGCGATGCGATGATCGCAGGCGAGCGCGATCTCGAGCCCGCCGCCCAGGCAGTAGCCGTGAATGACCGCGACCGTCGGCACCGCCAGACGGTCGAGGCGATCGACCACCGCGTGCGCCTGGGTGAGGCGGGTCTCGACCGCGGCGGCATCGGTCATGCCGCGGAATTCGCCGATGTCGGCGCCGGCGATGAACCCGGCGGGCTTGGCCGAGCGCAGCACCATGCCCTTCGGCAAATCCCGTTCGAGCTGCGCGAGCACGTCGTCGAGCTCGGCGAGCACATCCTCGGACAGCGTGTTGGCGCTCGCGCCGGCCTTGTCGAGCACGAGCCAGGCGACGCCGCTCTCGTCGCGCGCGAGCTTCCAGTTGCGCCACGCGCCGGTGCCCGCCTGCCCGCCCGCGAGCGGACCGAGCTCCAGGTTGCGCGGCGCGAGAACGTCCCAGACCTTCCCCATCTACACCGTCTCGATCAACATGGCGCCGCCCTGCCCGCCGCCGATGCATTCGGTGGCGATGCCTTGCTTGACGCCGAGCCGCTTCATCGCGTTCACCAGATGCAGCACGATGCGGTTGCCGCTCGCGCCCACGGGGTGGCCGAGCCCGATCGCGCCGCCGTCGACGTTGAGCTTGTCGCGCTCGATGCGGCCGGCCGCGCCGGGAAGGCCGAGCACCTCGCGGCAGCAGGTTTCGTCCTCCCAGGCGGCGAGACAGGCCAGCACCTGCGCCGCGAACGCCTCGTTGAGCTCCCACAGCCCGACGTCGCCGAGCGCAAGCGAGTGCCGGCGCAGGATCGCGGTGGCGCACAGCACCGGGCCGAGCCCCATGATCGAGGGATCGAGCGCCGACCACTCGCTGTCCACGATCAGCGCGCGCGGCGTGAGCTTGTGCTGCTCGACCGCCTTCTCCGACGCCAGGATCACCCAGGAGGCGCCGTCGGTGATCTGCGAGCTGTTGCCCGCCGTCACCTGGCCCCACGGCCGCTCGAACGCCGGCTTGAGCTTGGCCAGCGTATCGACCGTGCTGTCCGGCCGCACGCCGTCGTCGTAGTCGTAGACCTTGCCGTCGCGGCCGAATGCCGGCTCAAGCTCGCCGTCGAACCATTTTTCCTGCTGCGCGTGGGCGAGCCGCTGCTGGCTCTCGGCCGCGTACTGGTCGGAGTCGTGCCGCGAGATGTGGAAGAGATGGGCGAGAATCTCGGCGGTCTGTCCCATATTGAGCTCGACCACCGGATCGGTCAGCCCGCGCTCGAGACCGATGACCGGCTTGAGGAAGGACGGGCGGAATCCGGCGAGCGCCGAGAGCCGCGACCACAGATTGCGCGCGCCCAACAGCCGCGCGTACCAATCGACCGCGCGCTTGCGAAACAGGAGCGGCGACCAGCTCAGCGACTCGGTCCCGCCGGCGAGGATGAGATCGGACTGGCCCTCGCGGATGTATTGATACGCGGTGTCGATCGACTGCATGCCGGAGCCGCAATTGATCTGCACGGTGAACGCGGTCATCGCCTCGCCCATGCCGAGGCGAAGCGCGGCAATGCGCGCCGGGTTCATCTCGTCGGCGAGCACGCTGACGCAGCCGAGGATGACCTGGTCGAAGGCGTCGGGCGCAAACGGCTGGCGCAGCAGCAGCGGCCGCCCGCAGGCGACCGCGAGATCGACCGGCGTGAACGGGCCCGGCCGCCCGCGCGCGCGCAGGAACGGGGTGCGGCTGCCGTCGATGATGTAGACCGGGCGGGGCGCTATTCCGCGGCCGTCGGTCGGGGCATCGTTTGCGATAGCACGTCTCCTTTAGCGAGCCTGGGCGAGAGCTCCTCGGGCGCGAAGTCGTCAACCGCAACGGCGGCGGCGACCGCCTCCGCCGCGGCACGAAGTTGCGCCGCCTCGGCGTCGTTGATCAGCCCCTGGCGCTGCGCCTCGTCCACGTCGCGCAGGTGCGCCGCGCGCAGGCGATCGCGCAGCGGCTGCACCGCCACGGTCAGCGCGAACGCGCGCTCGAGCCGCGCGACCCCGTTGTCGCCGGTGCCGGGGAAGAGATCCACGGTGAGGCGGTCGCGGGTGGCCGACGGCGTCAGCAGGATTTCGGCGCAGGCCTGCGTCAGCCGGTCGGACGGACCGCGCTGGGTGCGGCCGAACGGCAGCACAAGAAAACGCAGCAGCCAAGCCGCCGGCCGGTTGGGAAAATTCGCGAGCAGCTGATCGAGCCGCGCCTCGATCACGGAAAAGCCGCAGGCCATGCACCATTGCACCAGCGGCAGGTCGGCGCGCTGGCGGCCCTCGTCCTGCCAGCGCTTGAGCACGGCGGAGAGCAGATAAAGCTCGGAGAGAATGTCGCCGAAGCGCGCCGACACCATCTCGCGGCGCTTGAGCCCGCCGCCCAAGGTGAGGAGCGCGACGTCGACGGCGAGCGCGAAGGCCGAGGCATAGCGTCCGAGCGCGCGGTAATAGCGCCGCGTCTTGCCCGCCGCCGGCGCCGGCGCGAACAGGCCGCCGGTCCAGGCCCGGTTCCAGGCGCGCAGCGCATTGGCGAAGCTGTGCCCGACGTGAGCCCAGAACGCGCGGTCGAACTCGGCGAGGCCGCGGGCGGGATCGGGATCCTCGAGCGCGGTCATCTCGCGCAGCAGATAGGGGTGGCTGCGGATCGCGCCCTGCCCGAACTGGATCAGGCTGCGCGTCACGATGTTGGCGCCCTCGACCGTGATGCCGATCGGAACGGAGCGATAAAGGCTGCCGAGATAATTGAGCGGGCCCTCCTGCACGGCCTTGCCGCCGTGCACGTCCATGGCGTCGTTGGCCACCACGCGCAGCCGTTCGGTCGCCTGCTCCTTCATGATGGCGGTGATCACCGCCGGCTTGTGGCCGCGGTCGATGCCGGCGCAGGTGAGCCGGCGCGCGGCGTCGAGCAGGTACGCGGTGGCGGCCATGCGGCCGAGCCGCTCCTGGATCGCCTGGAAGCGGCCGATCGGCACGTGGAACTGCTCGCGGATGCGCGCATAGGCGCCGGTGACGTGGGCGGCGAAGGCCGCGCCCGCCGCCGACAGTGACGGCAGCGAGATGCCGCGCCCGGCGGCGAGCGCGCTCATCAGCATCTTCCAGCCCTTGCCGGCCTGGATCGCGCCGCCGATGACGTTGTCGATCGGGATGAAGACGTCGCGGCCGGTGGTCGGGCCGTTCTGGAACACCATCATCGCCGGCAGGTGCCGGCGGCCGATCTCGACGCCCGGCAGGTTGGTGGGCACCAGCGCGAGCGTGATGCCGATCTCGTCGCGGTCGCCGATGAGGTGGTCGGGATCGTAGAGCTTGAACGCGAGTCCGATCACGGTCGCGACCGGCCCGAGGGTGATGTAGCGCTTGTGCCAGTTGAGCCGGATGCCGAGGACCTCGCGCCCTTGCCAGGGGCCGCGGCAGATCACGCCGGAATCGGTCATCGCGGCGGCGTCGGAGCCCGCCTCCGGGCTGGTCAGCCCGAAGCAGGGAATCTCCTTCGCCTCGGCCAGGCGCGGCAGCCAGTAATCCCGCTGCGCCTGGGTGCCGAACTGGTGCAAGAGCTCGCCCGGCCCGAGCGAGTTCGGCACCATGGCGGTGACCGCGCCGGTGAGCGAGCGGGTGGAGAGCTTGCGAATGACCTCGGAATGGGCGTAGGCGGAAAAGCCGAGCCCGCCATGCGCCTTCGGGATGATCATGGCGAAGAACTTGCGCGACTTGAGGAAGTCCCACACCTCGGGCGGCAGGTCGCGCAGCTCCCAGGTGATGCGCCATTCGTCGAGCAGGCGGCAGAGCTCCTCGACCGGACCGTCGAGGAACGCCTGCTCGTCGCTCGACAACTTCGGCGGCGGCACCGCCAGGAGTTTCGCCCAGTCGGGGTTGCCGCCGAACAGGTCGGCGTCCCACCAGACGTCGCCCGCTTCGATCGCCTCGCGCTCGGTGTCGGATAGGCTCGGCAGCACGTGCCGCGCCCAGCGGAAGATCGGCTTGGATATCCAGTCGCGGCGGAAGGAAGATTCGCTCATGAAGATTCATGCTCGGAGCGTGTTCCGGTCAACTCGACGCAGCTTCCGTCATCCTGAGGCGGCCGCGCGATAGCGCGGCCCTCGAAGGATGAACGGCCGAGGCCGTCGCCCACCGATCTCAGGTTTACCCGAGATCGGATTAAAACTGCGCAAGTCGGGCGAGCCCGACTTGCGGTGGCTCGCCCGAAGACGGGCTCGCACCTCAGGGTGACGGAACGACGATCTGACCGGATGGGCGTCGATCTCATTGGAATCCGCTACGGTTCAGCGCAAGTAAAGCAGGTGGCCCATCGTGGGCCAAATCAAAATCCCTCGCGCCCGCCTGCCGTCGCAGGACGTGACGCCGCACGTATATAGGCCAACTTGCCGTTATTTATGTGGCGGAGCTCGGACTTTCCCGAATCCGCTGCGCGCCATCAGGCGGCAGCGTTCGGACCGGCCCGGCTTCGCTGCGACGTCATCGATGTGTCGCCAGCGATTTGTCGCCGCTTGCTCGTGGCCTTGCGCTTTTCATCTCGACCGCCCCTATCGTTGTCCGCGGCGTTTTTGCGCGCGGATGATGTCCTGTCTCTTTTGCGCCGACCCCGAGCGAGGGGTGGGCGGAGCGCCGGGAGGCGCGCACTGGTCTTCTCGTCACGCTTGCGAGGCGCGACAGCCGCGATGGCGAAACGCGGCGCATCCCGTTGCGACCGGGACGGCGCCCCTCGGCGCTCCACCGTGGCGATTTTCGGCCGCGGGACCACGCGTCACGTGTCCGACAGTGCCGCCGGACCATGCCGCGACTTCCCCGGCAGGGCCGCAAGGCCTGGCCGGTCGGATCCCGCAACCTCCCGGCCGCGGTTGCACCGCAGTCCCGGGACGCCACGCCCCGCTCCGTCTGCAAGACGTCTCCGGAGACGCCCCTCATGAGCGAGGATGCGAATCGTGTAGCACGACTACGTTACGTAGTCAATAGCGTAGTTGATATGTAGTCACGACGGATCGGCAAATTGCTTCACCCGGGGTCGACCGCGTCGTTCCGTTTGCGCGCGCGCACTAACACTGTTCGCGGATAGGCGTCGTTGTAACCGTCGGGGTCTGGGGACACTAGATGCCGTAATGGGCCTCACCCTGAGCGTGGGGTGAAAGTGGCTGTCCCCCGATAGATGATGAAACGGGGTCCTGACGTGAGTCGGCCCCAAGCATCTAGAGACGGAGGACAGCCGTGGACCATTATGCGGGAATTGACGTGTCGTTGGAACTCTCCAGCGTGTGCGTTGCGGATGCGCAGGGGAGGATCGTGAAGGAGGCGAAGGTTGCGAGCGATCCCGATGCGCTGGTGGCGTGGTTCAAGGAAGTAGGACTAGCGATGGTGCGGATTGGACTCGAGGCGGGCCCGTTGTCGCAATGGCTGCATGCTGGGCTCACGCGGGCGGGCTTTGCGGTCGTGCTGTTGGAGACACGGCACGTGAAGGCGGCCTTGTCGGCGATGACGGTGAAGACCGATCGCAAGGATGCGCGCGGGATTGCCCAGCTGATCCGGATGGGATGGTTTCGGTCGGTGCATGCCAAATCGATTGGATCGCAGGAGATCCGTGCCCTGCTGGTCGCGCGTAGGCAGCTTCTCGGGCGGTTGTTAGATGTGGAATTGAGCATTCGGGGAATTCTGCGTAGCTTCGGCCTGAAGGTGGGCCAGGTGACGCGCAAGGGGTTCGAAGCCCGGATTCGGGAATTGGTGAGGGGTCATGAATTTTCGTCAGATCGACCCGCTCTCGACGCTCGCGGCGTGTCCGCTTTGCGCCAATCGCTTCCGAAATTCGGCACCGAACTATTGCGGAAAGTCGGAGAACTAGCGGCCCATTAGCGCATCCCGGCGGCGATCTGTTTGTGCCCCTCGAAGATACGTGCCGCCTGCGTCTCATCCGGCTCCGTGGACCAGATCCCTTGTTGATGACTGCCGCCGAGAATGATCGCGTCGCGTCGAGGAAACATGTAGAGATCCCTGGCACCGTCGAGGTAGACGTAATTTACTTCCGGCTGCGGCAGGAGCAGCGTCAGCTGGCCTTTGATCGGCGTCAACTCGTCATCGCCGAACAGCGCCTTGGCGCCGAGACCCGCGCAATTGACGATTAGCGGTGCTGCGATCTCAGCGAGCTCGGCCCGATCCGCGAAGTCTCGAACGTGGAGCTGACCGCCGCGCAACAAAAAGTCGGAAAGTATCTGCGGTAGGTAGATGTTGGTCTCGATGAACATGCTGGGAAAGCGGCTCGCATAATTCGTCGGGAAGGGTTTTTCGGCAGGCTCGATGACCGTGAGCGGATACAACTCGGGCGTGATGGCGAAATCCCACGGCTGCTCCTGCGGCTGCTCCCCGATCAGAAAGAAATCGATCCAGCGAACGCCGTAACGCTCGCCGATGAAGTTCTGATAGTAACGATGGGCGAACCGCGCCGCCTGTTGGATACGGCCGACGATTTCGCCGGTGTGATGCGCGTCATCGACCAGCGAGGTCACGCCAAACAACGCAGCCGCGATGTTGGACGTCGTGTTGGGCGGAAGCTCCTTGGCATAGATGGCGACATCGAACCCGCGGTCCTGCAGGAGGCGCGCGGTCGCGAGGCCGACCGCGCCACAGCCAACCACGGCAGTCTTGCGATGAGGTGTTTGCAGCGCGAGTTTCACCGCCATGTCGGCGGTGCCCCACGACAAAGTCACGCCGCAACCGCCGTGACCATAGTTGTGGATCACGGTTTTGTCGCCGAGGTGATCGATTCCAACCAAAAAACCCGATGGGCGAAAGGGCCGCAGCCCCGCGATCTTGCGCGTAATCCGATCCTCGGCGACGCGGATGCTCGGGAGCGACTTTGGTGCGTCGGCTGCGGCGCGCGCGGTCCATGCGGACCTGTTTCGAAGCGAAACGGCTGCGCCCGCAAGACTGGACGCGCCCAGCACGAGAAGCGATCGCCGGTCTACGCGAGATTGTTTCATTCGACCAGCCCTAGACTATCCGATTCTCACCAATGATCGACACGGCTGCTTTACCCCGGTGAGTTCAACTGATCGATGCAACATCTTCTAATCTTACGGGATGGGGAGGTGTGCGATGGGGTTGCATGCACGGATATGGTTCACGGTGGCGCAGAAGGCTGAGCTCTGGGAGCGCTGGAAGAACGGGCAAAGTGCTGCGGCCATCTCGCGGGCGCTGGAGAGGAGGAACAAGACCGGCGTTGAACGGATCGTGGTACTCCATGGAGGGATCGCGCCGGCGCCGCGCCGGAGAGCCTTGGCAGCACTAAGGCTTGAGGAACGCGAAGAGATTTCCCGTGGCATTGCGGCGAGCTGGTCGATCCGGCGGATCGCCCAGGGCCTCGGACGGGCGCCATCGACAGTAAGTCGGGAGATCAGGCGCAACGGCGGCATTCAGGGCTATCGTGCAAACCAGGCCGATCGGCGTACCTGGGAGCGAGCGTTGCGCCCTAAGCCATGTCGTTTGGCGCTGCATAGGGAGCTACGATGGCGCGTGGCGCAGAAGCTCGCGCTGCAATGGTCGCCGGAACAGATCTCCGGCTGGCTGAAGCAGGAGTTCCCAACCGACCAAGGCATGCAGATATCTCACGAAGCGATCTATCGCAGTCTCTTCATTCAGACCCGCGGTGTGCTGAAGAAGGAGCTGGCGGCGCATTTGCGTACTGCGCGGCGGATGCGTCGCCCCAAGAGCCACAACACGAAGAGTGGACAGGGGCATATCGTCGATATGGTCTCCATCCGCGAGCGGCCTGCCGAGGTTGAGGATCGCGCCGTGCCGGGGCATTGGGAAGGAGACCTTCTTACCGGAGCGAACGACACGCACATAGCCACTCTCGTCGAGCGCAATACGCGCTTCACGATGCTCGTCAGGATTCCCCGCAAGGACACGACGACTGTTGTTGCTATGCTTGCCAAGCACATCCGCAAGCTACCTAAGGAGCTGCGACGCTCCCTGACGTGGGATCAAGGCAAAGAGATGCATGCCCATAAGCGCTTCACGGTTGCCACCGACGTCCAGGTCTACTTCTGTGAGCCGCGCAGCCCCTGGCAGCGCGGCTCAAACGAGAACACCAACGGCCTGCTGCGTCAGTACTTCCCAAGAGGAACCGACTTCTCGCGCATCTCTCAGAGTTACCTGAATGCGATTGCCCTGCGACTCAATCAACGTCCGCGAAAGACCTTGGGCTTCGAAACGCCAGCCGATAGACTACAAGCGGTGTTGCACTGACCGATTGAACCCACACCCTGAAACCGGACATTGGTTGGCGCGGCTGGCACGTCCGAAAAGTGCCAATTCCGGAAGTGGACGTGTCAACCGTCACGAACCACCAACAACGTTAAGGGCCGCTACTGGCAATATTGGCTAGCCGTCCGCACCCCACTTCTGTCTTGCTGGAAGGCCGGAATAACGCCAATATTCACGCCAGTTTGGGAGTCGCCTGGGAAATTGCGGTTTATAGCCCCTGTTCGATCGCCGACGATCTTTTGCCTGCTCTACCGGCAACTCCACGATGCCCGAGCGATGCGCCGGACCTGGAGGAAGCCATGCTGACAACGAAGAACTTTTTGCGTGTTGGTGCAGCCGTCATTCTGTCAGCGCTCGCGCTGTCTGGTATGTCCGCGCCGGCCAGAGCGCAAGCGTGGCCCGTTCGAACGGTGAAATTCATCCTGACGCTCGGTCCCGGCTCGGGCGCCGATATCGGCGCGCGACTGATTGCGGAAAAACTCAGTGCCAAGTGGGGGTACCCTGTGGTCGTCGAGAACCGTCCCGGCGGCGACGGCTTCGTCGCCATCACCGCGTTCACCAGCGCGCGCGACGACCATACGCTGCTGTTCGGACCCGCTTCGTCATTCACGGCGCATCCCTATCTGCATCAGAAGCTGCCCTACGATCCGCGAGACCTCTCCCCGGTCGCCCGCGTCAGCTCCACGCTGGTGACGATCGGCGTGCCGCCGTCGCTCGGCGTCGATTCGCTGAAGGAGTTGTTCGCGAAGGCCCGGGCAGAGCCCGGCAAGCTAAGCTGGGCGACGATCACCGGCGCCACCGACCTGATCATTAGGGCGTTTCTCAAGACGTCTGGTCTCGACATGGCGCGAGTTCCCTATCGCGACCCGGTCCAGGCGCTGAACGACGTGGCCGAGGGTCGCCTGCATCTCTACTGGTCGGCGTATGCGATCGTGCGAGCGCAGGCGCAATCCGGGCGCATCAAAATCCTTGCGGTCACGGCAAGCGAGCCGACCACGATCCTGCCAGGCGTGCCGACTGTCGCGCAGGCGGGCTTCCCGGACCTAACCTTCGACGGACTCGTCGGCATCTTCGGCGCGCGCGACACGCCGATAGCGCTGCGCGAGCGCATCGCCGCCGACGTGAAAACCGCGCTCGCCGACTCAACCATCGTGCAACGGTTGACCGCCACCGGACAGGTGGTGGTGCCGGGCTCGGCTGCCGAGTTCGCCTCCTCGATTGAGAAACAGCGCGCGGGCATCGCCGAGATTGCCAAGGTGCTCGGCATCGAGGCGGCGATGAATTGAACGAACGATATCCCTCTCCCAGCAAAGCATGGGTATCGGCGTAATGATGAGACCAAGCGCTTTGGCGGTCTTAGGATTGCCTCGCACAGACGCGATGCTGATCGGGCGTTAGACGGATCGTGGGACTCACGAGCCCCGCCATTGCGCGACCGGATCGTAGCCGTAGATCCATCGATAGATCCCGTTTGTCGTCGAGCCGAACCGCGTCACGAAGACGAATTCGCGGCGCAGGCGGTCCCAATTCGAGTGCAGCTTCTTGAAATGGACTTCGGTGCGTGAAAGCTGCTGTACTCTTGTCGCCCGCGGCTTGCGCACCGCTTCGTAGCCAGCCAGCGCCGCGTGCGGATCCTCGGCACTCGCGCGGAGCCATTGAGCCAGGACATAGGCGTCCTCGAACGCCATGTTGGCGCCTTGCCCGAAGGTCGCGAGCATGGCATGCGCGGAATCGCCGAGAAGGGTCACACGATCTTTCGTCCAGTTTGGCGCGTGTTCCCCAGTGAACTGGCCCCATTTCGAGCAGGATGTCGCTTCCCCCATCATCCTGCGCAGCTTTTCTCCCGCATTGGGGAAGGCTGTCAGCATTTCGTCGACGCTGCTCGGCACCGACCAAGACGGTTCGGTCCAGCCGGGTTGTTGTCGGACGGCCACGAAATTTATGAACTCGCCTTGCCGAATGTAGTAGCTGATCACGAACCCGTCCTCGCCGGACCATTGGTTCACATAGCGATCATGATAGTCCTTCGGCACCGCCCCACTGGGCGCCAGCGCGCGCCAGCACATTGTTCCCGCGTAACGCGGGCCTTCACCACCGAAAAGGCAGGCGCGAACCGCAGAGCGGATCCCGTCGCAACCAACGACAACGTCGGCTTCGGCGTCTGTGCCGTCGTCAAATGATAGGCCAACCGAGCCGTTGCGGGATTCGACCGCCGTGCATCGCTTGCCAAGCTGGATGCTTCCCTGCGGCACGGCCTCCGAGAGGAGGCGATGCAGGTCGCTACGATGGACGACGTAGTACTTGGCGCCGTAGCGCTTTTCGAAATTTCCAAATGGCAGACTGTAGCGAATCTCGCCCGTACTCCAATCGCGCCAGCTTAGTCCGATCGGCTCAGATGCGATTGCATGTAGCTTGTCAGCGAGCCCGGTCGCCTGAAAGAATTTAACAGAATTGGGGCTGATATTGATGCCGGCGCCGAACTCGGCGAGCTTGGGTGCCTGCTCGTAGACCTGCACGCCGAAACCCTGCAGGCGCAGCGTGATGGCCGCCGCTAGCCCGCCGAGGCCCGCTCCGACAATGGCAATGCGACGTGCTTTCCCCATCTCATACTCCGGGAGTGAGACGATAGATGGGAAGGCTGGACCTCGCCATCTCTGCCTATCAATCGGCTCTTCACAGTCGACATTCACCACGCTTATCGTGTCGCCCTACAAAATGAATATCGGCGAGCATGCTTAAGAGAATCGTGCAGCTCATGTCCGAATTGGGTCATTCGCGTCATTGCCGCCATCGCGGCCTGTCCGGTTCGCCCCAAGAGCGGACATTCAGTCAATGCCCGCGTTTATGAGTACACGCCGTAGCGTGCTTCTGCGATAGCCGGGACACAACCTCATAAACCTTGCGGAATGCGTGCTCGAACCCAACGATATACCGGTCGATGATCATGGAGTTGAACGTGTAGGCGGCATTGCTTCGCGTGACCTTGCTAGGTAGGCTCTGGAACGGCGGATACAGCAGGAAGGTAACGCGGCCATCGCTCTCCTTAAGCGACATGACCCTGCCGTGTGCGATATCGTTCCGTCGGTCCACGAACCTCTCAGCATATGTCAGAGCTTCCTCAAACAGCGCGTGAAGTTGTCTGTCGGGGTGGAGGGTGAAGTAGCGGTTAGCGGCATCTTCGAGCTTCGTCTTACGTTGATTGAACTGGAGGCTGGAACGATAGGCTTCCTCCATAATCGAGGGTTGGTTGGTTAGATCCAGAAAGTCGCGATAAAGCACGCACAGTTGCTCCTCCACTTTCTCCCACTCGGTGAGAGCCCTTCCTACAGCTAAGTACAGCGTGTTCTCCTCGATGTCGGAGGTCGTAGCTGGTAACCTGTCCCAATCTTTCGACCCGTTCACCATCAGCGGCCCGCCTCCCGCGCGGTCCAATGAGGTAGCCGCTTCGACTTTATCAGCTGCCGCTAGGCACGTCGCCGCCGGTCAGCATGATGTTGATGAGCGCCCAGGGTGGGATAGCGAAGCGTATTCCGCCATTCGTCGGCCGAGCAGCGGTTAAGCCATCGGCTAACCCGCCTACGCTTGCTATTCCGCCAGCGGGGTCGGATTGGCGGGCGGCGGATCGATCCCGAAGGTGGCGGCGGTCAGGCAGGTCATCGAAAAGCTGCCGGTCGATGCGAGCAGCGCCACCAGGCTCTCCAGCCCCATCGTCTTTTCCGCGACAGCATGGCTGTCGTCGCGCAGGTCGTGCTCGAGTTGATCCAGATCGCAGCAGCCACGACCATGTCCGCGGCCTTGCCGACCAGCGAACTATTGCGCCTTGATGCCGGCCGTCGCACACGCTAAGCCCTGTCAGACGAGCGGGAGCGCCTACACCGTTTGATGCGCCTTCAGGAATGTGCGCGCCCGGTTGATGGTCCGGGCCTTCAGTTCCGGCGGGTCCTTCCAGGGAAACACCGTGATCTCGGCATTCGGGCAGAGCGAAGCTATGTCGATGGATGTCTGGAGCGGGTGCGCCGCGACGTCGTCCGGCAGGACAAGCATTGGCGTCTGGCACGTGCGCGCAAAATCGCGCGACACGCTGTACACGAAGTCTGGCCGCAGGCGGTAGAGGTTATGCAGGTATTTCTCGATGGTCTCCATCGGCACGTCGGCGCGCCGCTCACGAAACTCCTTGGCCCAGACATTCTTGCCGGAGTTGTACATATAGTCCGGGTTCTCCGGCCGATGCCCGACCGGCTGGCATAGCACGGCCGCAACCACGCGCTGTGGGGCGCGCTCCATCAGCTTCATCGCGAACGGGCCGCCGATGCAGTAGCCCATGAAGAAGAACTGGCGGATGCCGAGGTGGTCCATCAGACCCAATTGGTCGTCGGCGAAGGCGCCCCAGGGATCATCGACCGGGATCGGACCCGTGGATTCGCCGCCGCTAGCGTTGCGCTGATCCATTGTGATGCAGCGGAAGTCGTTCTTGAAAACGTCCATCGCGTTGAAAACCGCGTTCGGCCAGTTGCTGATGCGCGAGTTCAAGCCGCCGCCCGGGGTGACCAGCAGCGGAAAGCCGGAACCGATCTCCTGGTAACGGATGCGGACATTGCCTTTTTCGTAGAACGAGGTGGCGCTTCCTCCTTGCCCTCCCTGCTGAGCAAACACCTGCGGCACTGCTGCTGCCGCCGCGACCGCTGCGCCCGTTGTCAGGATTGTGCGTCTGTTCGATTCCGTCATCGGTGCCCTCCCTTTATCATTTGTTATAGCCGGTGCGTGCGGCTCCGAAACGTGTTGAAGGTGCTGCTCGTTGGCGTCGCAACATTATAACGCGAATTCACCTGACGCTTAAGGCGGCGGTCAGGCAGGTCATCGAGAAGCTGCCGGTCGATGCAACCAGCGCCACCAGGCTCTCCAGCCCCATCGTCTTTATCCGCGGCGGCGTAGCTTTCGTCGCCGAGGCCCTTGTCGGCGAGGAGCTCGCTCGCCACGCGGTGGCAGGTAAACCGGTTCCCACTTTT
Organism: uncultured Alphaproteobacteria bacterium; assembly: GCA_963712565.1. Lineage (GTDB taxonomy): Bacteria > Pseudomonadota > Alphaproteobacteria > Rhizobiales > Xanthobacteraceae > VAZQ01. Next base: position 20,868 of record CAVQIP010000060.1, read on the forward strand.
CGGGATCACGCGTATCCCGGCTGCTACGCGCGCGCCGCCAGTGGCCACGCGAGCCCAGCGCCGCCGATGAGCGATATAAACTCGCGCCGCTTCATTCGATCACCTTGTCGGCCCGCAGCAGGAAGGATTCCGGAATCGTCAGGCCGAGGGCTTTGGCAGTCTTGAGATTGACCAGCATCTCGAAACGCGTGGGTTGCTGGACCGGCAACTCGCCAGGCTTGGCGCCCCTGAGGATTTTGTCCACATAAAGAGCAGAATGGCGGACCATCTCTCCGACGTTTGGGCCGTAGGATACGAGCCCACCAGCCTGGACCCATGCACCCCACCCGCCAGCCAGCGGCAGGCGGTTCTTTGTGGCGAAGTCGACGATGCGCACGAGGTTCGCCACGGTGTGCCGCGACGACACCACGTAGATCGCATCGATGCCCGCCTGCGTGGCGGCGTTGAATGCGCCATCGAGATCACCGGTACCGCGAATCTCCACCGGTTGCAGCTGTATGGCGTGGGCCGCCGCTGCGCGCTTTGCACCGTCTAGCTCGTTATCGGCGTGCTCCGGATTCCAAAGAAACGCCACGCGAGAGATTCGCGGCGCCGCCTCTTTGAGCACCTCCAGGCGCTTGGCAGCCAGTTCGTCCTGCAGGAAGGTGACGCCGGTGGCGTTGCCTCCCGGTCTGGCAAGACTTGCCGCTAGCCCGAGTTGCACCGGGTCGGCGCTCATCGCGTAAACGATCGGTATTGTCTGGGTTGCTTTGCGTACAAACGGCGCGACGTCGCCGCCAAGGACGAACATCACGTCAGGCTTCAGCCGCACCAGCTCCTCGGCGAGCTCAGGAAGCCGGTCAGGCCTGCCTTCTGCGTAGCGGTATTCGATATCGATGTTTTTGCCCTCGACATAGCCGAGGTCGCGCATGCCGCGAAGAAACGATTGCGTGTTCGGGTCGCCCTTGGGGGTGGTGTAAAGCAGGACGCCAAGGCGCGGGCGCGCTGCGGCTTGCTGCGCGCCGAGCGGCAATGGCCAAGAGGCCGCTGCACCGCCGAGCAGCGTGATGAACTCGCGGCGCTTCATTCGATCACCTCGTCGGCGCGCAACAGGAACGATTCCGGCAGCTTGAGCCCGAGTACCTTGGCTGTGGTCTGATTGACGACGAGATCGAACTTGGTCGGCTGCTGAACAGGGAGATCGGCCGGCTTCGCTCCGTGCAAGATCTTGTCCACATAGTCGCCGGTGCGCCGAAACATGTCCGCGAAGTTCGGTCCATAGGACATGAGAGTTCCTGCCTCGACGTAATCCCGAATACCGGAAAGCGTCGGCAGGCGCGCACCCAGTGCCAAGATGCTGATCCGCGTTCGGTTGGTGTTCATGAGCGGGTCCGACTGAATATAAAGTGCGTCCGCGCGACCATTGAGCGCCTCGACAGCGGGCGCGATGTCCTCGGCGCGGCGGATTTCGGATTTCACGATCTCAAGGTCCAGCGTCCGAGCGGCCTCCTGAACTTGGCCCATCTCCGACGCAGTCACCAAATTGGCGACGTTGCCCAGGATCGCCAACCGCCTAAGACCGGGAACGACCTCGCGCAGGATTTCGAGCCGCTTGCCGCCGAGATCAGCCGCCAGGATCGAGAGGCCAGTGACGTTGCCGCCGGGTCGCGAAAGACTCCCCACGAGCCCACTGCCAATCGGGTCGTTCGCAATCGCAAACACAATCGGAATGGTCGATGTCGCCTGCTTGAATGCGGGGACGGCGGTCCCCGTCGTTACCACGACATCAACCTTCAACCCGATGAATTCGGCCGCGACCTCGGCGATGCGCTCGCCGCGTCCCTCCGCCCAACGGTATTCGATCGCGACAGTGCGCCCCTCGATCCAACCAAGCTCGCGCAACCGCTGCACAAACGCGGCGGTCCATGAGCTCATGGCCGCGGCCGAAGCCGGTCCCAGGAAACCGATGGTCGGCAGCCTGCCCGCCTGCTGCGCGCGCGCCGCCAGCGGCCACGCGGCTGCCGCGCCGCCGAGCAGCGTGGTGAATTCGCGGCGTCTCATGTCGGCATGGGGACTTCCCCCGCCCGGTTTTCTCCGCACTTTCAGTCTGCCACAGCAGCGCCGGCAAGTCCCTGAGGCAAACCTGAATTGTCCTGAATCGAGAGCCTCCGTAACCCGGCTGGCGTTACCTGTTGCGCCACGGAAGTGCCAGGTTGCGGACTCTCATCAATCGCAGCACGCAGCCGGACTCCAAAATGCTTTTGATTAAGGATCGCGCGCCCTGGGATGAGCGTTCGACAGCGGGAAGCACTTGCGTGGCGACGCCGATCGCCTTGACGCGCACGACCCGGGGGCGGATATAGAAGCGATCGCTTGAGCCGGAGGAGGACACACCCGTGACCCGTCCTGAGCAAAGCAACCCCGATGCCGCGATCCTCAACGAAATCCGCGAGCTCACGAGAGGTATCCGCGACCAGCGCACCCAGGTGATCGTGCGGTCGGTGATAGATGCGGTGGCGCTCAACCCTCAGCCGCTGCCACCGCGCGTGCACGAGATCCTGCAGGCCGTCGTCAATGCGCTCAACCCACAGCCGCTGCCGCCCGGACCGCCCCCGGAGAACAGGTGAGGCGGACGGATCGGAAAAGCTGCCGATCGATGCGACCGGCGTATGAGAGAGTGCTTGCCCGATCACCGCCTGTCGTCCCCGCGAAAGCGGGGACCCATGACGCCCCACACTGCGGCCTCTGGAATATGGATCCCCGCTTTCGCGGGGATGACAGCTGGTGGCCTGCTCCCCGTGCGCCATCAGCCTCTCCAAGCCCCATGGTCTTTTCCGCGGCGGCATAGCTCCTGCATTCACCTCCGGCGCACCGGCGCGCCCATGGCGACGAAAAAAGCCCCGGCCGTGGGTGGGCGGCCGGGGCTGCGCATTCGGAGGTTAGATGCGGGAGGGTGTCCCGACGCATTGATTCTGCCAATAGATGGTTAGCAATTGGTGAAGACGTGGGTATCATAGGGTGCCATTTTGAGCGGCCCCATGCTCGACCGTATGAGTGCTCAGTATTGTCTCGACAAGGCCGCCGAATGCGACCGGAAGGCGCTCGATGCGCGCGATCCCGACGCGGCCAAGACCTTTGAGCGCATTGCCGTGAGGTGGCGTCTGGCTGCGGCAAACCGAGATTTCACCAACAAGGTCGAGGATATTCTGCGCAGCCTGCGCGCGGATGCGGATTAAGTCGGCGCGCGGCAGCCGGCGGCGGCTTCGCTCTCGAATGCTTTGGATCGACGGGCAACGCTCGGGAACGGCACGGCCATTTCCGCTGTGGCGCCCAGGCAGCGGCCCGCGGCGGCGCCCATCGATCCATCGTGCGGTTATTATGGGGAAGACACGTTAATGCGATGTGTCCTGGCAGGAAATGACTCGGGGATTGTCAACCCAAGCGCCTTGGCGGGGTTTTGAGGTTGATGACGACCCTGAACTGCGTCGGTTGCTCGACTGGGATGTCGGCAGGCTTAGCAACTTAACTTACTCGATCACCTCGTCGGTGCGAGTGAGCCCCAATCAGGGAGAAACAGACATGACCAGGGCATTCATCGGCTTTATCCTAGCGATAGCCGTTCTATGGACGTCCAACGCCATCGCTCAGACTGCTGAGCCGCAGCCTGCGGCGAAAATTGTGGTCGATCCGCCTTTGGCCGAACCGTTAAGCCGCGGAGTCGTGTTCATCCAGTACCGCACTGAAAATCTGCAGATCGTCCCGGTGTTCGGCCCGAAGGCGCTCGATGTGTCGCCCCGCATCGGGCATCTCCACGTCGCGGTTGATGGCGCGCCGTGGGTCTGGGCCGAAACCGGCGGCGGACCCATCATCGTCGCTGGTCTTCCTGCGGGACCGCACAAGGTCGAGATTACGCTCGTAAACGCAAACCATCAGCCCCTGGATCGAAGCGTCGCCGTCGAATTCGTGATCCCCGGAGGAAAGGCGGCGAAATAGGGACCTCTGCCCGGAGGCGGGCTGGGGGCCAGCAGGGTGATCGCAGAGTCGCGTAAGGAGCTCCCGAGGCGGCCGATCAGCTTTACGTCGCCGTCCAAGGCGCGAACGGTTCGCCGCGGCGCGGTGCGCGCCTTCCGACGGTGCGGCCGACCTTGTATCCTGGCATTGTCGACAATGACCGGCGCCTCGAGACGACGAGCGGCCGCGCAACTCACCGGAAGGATTGTCCCATGGCTAGGCGCACCAGCGCCAATCTGCCCGATACCTTCGGCTGGCCGCTCCAACCCGCGCTCGCATAAGGGTCGCCACTCGCCGCCGGCTCCTCCCCTGGCGCCGATCGCGTCGCCGGCAGTCTCCCCGCAAGCGCCGAATGAGGATCGTACGATGAGCCGCCCGCCGCTTCCCCCCTTCACCGCCGCGACCGCCGCGCAAAAGGCGCGAATGGCTGAAGACGCTTGGAACACGCGCGATCCCGCTCGCGTCGCACTTGCCTATACGACCGACAGTCGCTGGCGCAACCGCTCGGAGTTTCTGCAGGGCCGCGCCGCCATCGAAGCGTTCCTGACGCGCAAGTGGAGCCGCGAGCTCGACTACCGCCTGATCAAGGAAGTCTGGACTTACCGCGAGAACCGCATCGCCGTACGCTTCGCCTACGAATGGCACGACGACAGCGGCAACTGGTTCCGCAGCTACGGCAACGAGAACTGGGAATTCGACGAGCACGGCCTGATGCGGCTGCGCATCGCCAGTATCAACGACCTCCCCATCAACGAGAGCGAGCGCAAGTATCACTGGCCGCTCGGCCGGCGCCCCGACGATCACCCGTCCTTGAGCGAGCTTGGGCTATAGCAGGCGACGATGGATACTGCCGCACCTGGAGCCTATTTCGCTGAATCGGAATCAGCGCGGGCAGCGGGACTCGATCTGCTCCCTCCCCCAACCGAAGTCGGATTTATCCGACTTCGGCCATCCTTAGTGCCGAACTCGGGTAACCCGAATTCGGGTGGGGGAGGGCTGGGGTGGGAAGTGATGCGTTTGGCAATGTCGGCGCGTCAATCTCATGACCCCCACCCCCAACCCCTCCCCGCAAGGGGGAGGGGAGCACACCGAGCGCGCGGCACTGCTCTGCGTCAACCCCAACGGAATCCGCTCTAGTCCAGCGACATCGCTTTCACGCCGACAGTGAAGGCCGTGCCGACCAGGCGCTTAGAGTTCAACGAGCTTGTTGCGAATGGCGTATCGAACGAGTTCGGCGGTTGAAGATAGATTCAGCTTCCGAAGCGCCGAATCAGTGGAACGTGTTCTTACCGAGATCGATCCCGATCGTGGTGATAGTTTCCGGCGTCTTCTGAGATGTACGCATCGCAGGCTCCTTGAGCTTTGCGTAACGCCTCCCCGGCCGCAGCCCAGCAGAGTAGGCGCTGGGCGCGGCCGGGCCATCCCATTAAGAGACATTCGTGACTAAAGTCGAAACCAGGGCAGCGTGAGGTAAACGCACCCAATCATCGCTGCCACGGGAGTCACCCACAACCACCCCGACCAGAACGGTCGCGACCAACGCTCGGGCAAGAGTGCGGCGCCGAGGCCGAATATGAGCGCTCCCAACGCGGCCGTCGCAGTCCAACCGTACCAATACATCGCGGGTAGAAAGCTCCCCATCGACGGGCCGACGGTGTCGCGCGAATGGTGCGTGCCCAGAAGCACGACGCCCATCGTGGGATAGACGGTGAACAGCGCGAGATCGAGTTTGAGCGCGATCACGTAGAGTATCGCGAACGCAGACCCGTACGCAAAGGCGAACCTGCGGAACCGGGGCGACGGACGTCATAGCCCGAAGCCCATGATGTTGTTCAGGACGTGTCCGATCAGGAAGCTCCACCAGACGATGAAGGCAAGGATCAAGGTCAGGGCGGCCGGCGTTCGGGACGGGTTCGTCGGCACGCTGCTGGCTGCCAACAAACCCAATAGGCCGGCAGCAACGCCAATCCGATGGCGACGAAATGCTCCTTGAGGTCAAAGAAACCGAGCGCCTGCCAATGGCCGGCGCGCTCCAAATCGGGCCGGATATCGACGCGGAATGGCAGGTAGACGATCGCGCCCAACAGCGCGGAGACCGACATACAGAACGACGATGGCGTTGGCGAATGAGCCGGATGGCACGGCGCGAAAGCGGCCGAAGAACGAACCCGGCCGGCCGCGCGTCGGCACCCATGCCGCGATTGTCTGGTGGGTGATCGCGCCGAGCAGCGCGACCGCGACCAGGCCATGAATGATCAGCAGAGCGGTCGCCAGGACGCCCTCCCGCCATTCAATCCAGCCTGTTCACTTGAAAAGCTCCACGGTTGCGAACGGCTCGGCCGACCACGGTCGGAAGCGATTGAGGGTGAACTTCGTCTTCTGGCCGGGTTCAACATCCACCAGGACGTAGTTGTACTCTTCCTTGGGCGGCTCACCCTTCCAATAAAGGTCCGGCGGATAGTCCGCAGGCAGCTTGATGCTCGTTCGGCCCGGGAGGATCGGGTCCTGTTCGGCGCCGCCACCGCCCAGCATCAGGTATTTCACGCCGTCGACGTCGAACAGCTCGGTCGTGTGGACGTGCCCGTTGAATACGACCACCTCCATGTCCTTCGCGTAAGCCGAGATCACCTTGTGCGGATTATCGGGGGCGGGGATGGCGCCGAGGCCCGACCGGGCGAACGTTGGGTAGTGGAAGGTGATGAAGGCTTTGCGAATGCCCGCGGCCTTGGCTTCGTCCATCCACTGCTGCAATTGCTTCATCTGCTCCGCATATTTCGGCCGATCAGCATCCCACAGCGACGGCGATCGGTAATCGTACTTGCCGCTCCACAGATAGATGAAGCGGACGCCATTGAAATCGAATTTGTAGATGAGATTTTCCGGTGTGACGCCGAACTTCTTCAGGTACGGCACAGCGTCCAGCACGCCCTCGATCTTCGGGATCGCCCCACACCTCGTGATTGCCCACCCCCATGAACCACCGACCCTCCAGCCCGGCCGCGCGCATCTCGCTGTCCGCGGGCGGCAGCTGCTTCAACATGGTGTCGTTCACGCGCTTCCAGTACGGGCTGTCGGCAACCGTGCGGCCTTGGTTTCCCCACCAGACAACGTCGCCGCTGTTGACCACGAATTTGGCACGCCCGGATTTGACGTCCTTCACGATCTCGCGCGCCACCCATTCGCCACCCTGAAGCCGGAACATCGTCCGGTGCACGCCGGGAAGCAGTTTCACGTCCTCGACCGAGGCCTCGGTGACCCATCCCTTGTCGAGCGTCAATGTCATGACTTCGGACTTGGACATCGAACGGCATGACGACTTTGATAAGCTCCTTGGTGACCGGATCGAAGATCATCTTCACATCCCGCTTCACCACTTCTTCCGCGACCTTTTCCGGCATGACCAGGCCGAACATCTCGACGAACAGCTTGGTGAGCTCCGGCTGGCCGTCCTTGTACGGGAGATACATCATCGGTCGCGAGTCGCCGTATACGGCAAATGAAAATGCTGAGCTGGCAGCCGGTGGAGCTTGCTGGGCCATCGCAGCCCGCGGCTGAAAGGCCGGAAGCAGTGCCAAAGTCGAGAGCAGAACGCGACGGCTAATTCCGAAGCGAGGAACGATCGGTTTCATGATTGTCCTCCTTTGCCC
>CAVQIP010000061.1:0-12460 GCA_963712565.1 uncultured Alphaproteobacteria bacterium
GGGGGCGCCCCCGCTACGCGTCATTTCAGCCGGTACCAGCCCGGGTCGGGCCGGAAGCGCTCGCCATAGCGTTGCGTCAATCGTTCGAGCTCCTGGAGAATATCGGCCGCGCCGCGCGACCTGGCGTAATGCATCGGCCCGCCGCGGAACGGCGCGAAGCCGGTGGCGAAAATCATGGCGCCGTCGACGGTGTCCTCGTCCGCCACCACGCCCTCGCGCAGACAGGTGACGCAGACGTCGAGCATGGGCAGGATCAGCCGATCCGTCATCTCGTCGGTGGGCTTCGGCGCGTCGCGCTCCTTCACCGCCTTGCCGTCCTTCCAGTCGTAGAAGCCCTTGCCGGACTTGCGGCCGAGCTGGCCGCGCTCGACCTTGTCGCGCAGCATCTGCGAAACGTCGGGCATCGGCCGGTGCAGACCGGCCTTGAGCGTCTCCGCCACGTGCAGGCAGATGTCGAGGCCGACGGTGTCGGCGAGCTCGATCGGTCCCATCGGCATGCCGAAGGATTCGGCGGCGGCGTCGATGGTCTCGCGCTTGAGGCCCTCGGAGAGCATCACCATGGCTTCGAGCATGTAGGGCGTGAGCGCGCGGTTGACCAAAAATCCGGGCGCGCTCTTCACCGGCGCGGGCAGGCGATCGATGCGGCCGAGGAACGCGCGCGCCTTGGTCAAGACCTCGGACCAGACCTGGTCATGGCTCACCACCTCGACCAGCTGCATGCGCGACACCGGATTGAAGAAATGCAATCCGACGAGGTGATTGGGCCGCCGCAATCCGACGCGCAGCTCTTGCAGCGGAATGCTCGACGTGTTGGTGGCGAGGATGGCGCCCGGCCGCATCTTCGGCTCGGTCGCGGCGTAGACCTTGCGCTTGAGCTCGAGCACCTCCGGCACCGCCTCGATCACCAGGTCGGCGGAGCGCACGCCCTCGCCCGCGAGATCGGGGATCAACCGGTCGAGCGCGTCGCGGGTGTCGATGCGCTTGTGGCCGATCTTGCCGTAGAGGTCGGCGGCGCGCTCGATCGCCTTGGCGATCGGCTCGGCCTTCATGTCGGCCAAGGTGACGGTGAAGCCGTGCCAGGCGCACCAGGCCGCGATGTCGCCGCCCATCGCGCCGGCGCCGATGACGTGGACGTGGCGGCCGGACCAGTCGCCGTCGGCGAGGCGCTTGAGGTTCTCGCGCAGGAAGAACACGCGCACCAGGTTGCGCGAGGTCTCGGTCACGAGCAGGCGCGCGAACGAGACGATCTCGGCCTTCTGCATGTCCTGGGCGTTGCCGCCGTGGGTTTCCCAGAGATCGATCAGCGCGTGGGGGGCGGGATAATGCGCGATCGGCGCGCGCTTCGCGGTTTCCGCGCGCATGCGCTTGGCCGCGAGTCTGCGCCCGTAGGTGGAATTGATGAGATCGATCAGCAGGCGGCCACGCCGGGTCTTCAGCGCCCCGGTGACGGCGGCGGTGGCGGCGGCCTGCACGTGCCGCTCGGGCACGATCGCGTCGACCAGCCCGAGCGACTTCGCGCGTCGAGCGTGGACGTTGCGGCCGGTCAGCATCATGCTCATGGCTTCGAGCGGATTGATCAGGCGCGGCAGGCGCACCGTGCCGCCCAGCCCGGGATGCAGGCCGAGCATCACCTCGGGAAATCCGAGCCGCGCGTCCTCGACCGCGATGCGATGATCGCAGGCGAGCGCGATCTCGAGCCCGCCGCCCAGGCAGTAGCCGTGAATGACCGCGACCGTCGGCACCTTGAGCTGGTCGAGTCGATCGACCACCGCGTTCGCCTGGGTGAGGCGGCTCTCGACCGCGGCGGCATCGGTCATGCCGCGGAATTCGCCGATGTCGGCGCCGGCGATGAACCCGGCGGGCTTGGCCGAGCGCAGCACCACGCCCTTCGGCAAATCCCGTTCGAGGTGCGCGAGCACGTCGTCGAGCTCGGCGAGCACCTCCTCGGACAGCGTGTTGGCGCTCCCTCCCGGCTTGTCGAGCACGAGCCAGGCGATGCCGCTCTCGTCGCGCGCGAGCTTCCAGTTCCGCCATGCGCCGGTGCCCGCCTGCCCGCCCGCGAGCGGACCGAGCTCCAGGTTGCGCGGCGCGAGAACGTCCCAGACCTTCCCCATCTACACCGTCTCGATCAACATGGCGCCGCCCTGCCCGCCGCCGATGCATTCGGTGGCGATGCCTTGCTTGACGCCGAGCCGCTTCATCGCGTTCACCAGATGCAGCACGATGCGGTTGCCGCTCGCGCCCACGGGATGGCCGAGCCCGATCGCGCCGCCGTCGACGTTGAGCTTGTCGCGCTCGATGCGGCCGGCGGCCCCGTCGAGGCCTAGCACCTCGCGGCAGAAGGTTTCGTCTTGCCAGGCGGCGAGGCAGGCCAGCACCTGCGCCGCGAAGGCCTCGTTAAGCTCCCACAACCCGACGTCGCCGAGCGCAAGCGAATGCCGGCGCAGGATCGCGGTGGCGCACAGCACCGGGCCGAGCCCCATGATCGAGGGATCGAGCGCCGACCACTCGCTGTCGACGATCACCGCGCGCGGCGTGAGCTTGTGCTGCTCGACCGCCTTCTCCGACGCCAGGATCACCCAGGAGGCGCCGTCGGTGATCTGCGAGCTGTTGCCCGCCGTCACCTTCCCCCATGGCCGTTCGAACGCCGGCTTGAGCTTGGCGAGCGTCTCGACCGTGCTGTCCGGCCGCACGCCGTCGTCGTAATCGTAGACCTTGCCGTCGCGGCCGAATGCCGGCTCGAGCTCGCCGTCGAACCATTTCTCCTTCTGCGCGTGGGCGAGCCGCTGTTGGCTCTCGGCCGCGTATTGGTCGGCGTCGCGCCGCGAGATGTGGAAGAGGTGGGCGAGAATTTCGGCGGTCTGTCCCATGTTGAGCTCGACCACCGGATCGGTCAGCCCGCGCTCGAGGCCGATGACCGGCTTGAGGAAGGACGGGCGGAACCCGGCGAGCGCCGCGAGCCGCGACCACAGATTGCGCGCGCCCAATAGCCGCGCGTACCAATCGACCGCGGCTTTGCGGAACAGGAGCGGCGACCAGCTCAGCGACTCGGCCCCGCCGGCCAGGATGAGATCGGACTGGCCCTCGCGGATATATTGATACGCGGTGTCGATCGACTGCATGCCGGAGCCGCAATTGATCTGCACGGTGAACGCGGTCATCGCCTCGCCCATGCCGAGGCGAAGCGCGGCGATGCGCGCCGGGTTCATCTCGTCGGCCAGCACGCTGACGCAGCCGAGGATGACCTGGTCGAAGGCGTCGGGCGCGAACGGCTGGCGCAGCAGCAGCGGCCGTCCGCAGGCGACCGCGAGATCGACCGGCGTGAACGGGCCCGGCCGCCCGCGCGCGCGCAGGAACGGGGTGCGGCTGCCGTCGATGATGTAGACCGGGCGACCCGCTATTCCGCGGCGGTCGGTCGCGACATCGTTTGCGATAGCACGTCTCCTTTAGCGAGCCGGGGCGAGAGCTCCTCGGGCGCGAAGTCGTCGACCGCGACGGCGGCGGCGACCGCATCCGCCGCGGCACGAAGTTGCGCCGCCTCGGCGTCGTTGATCAGGCCCTGCCGCTGCGCCTCCTCGATGTCGCGCAGGTGCGCCGCGCGCATGCGGTCGCGCAGCGGCTGCACCGCCACCGTCAGCGCGAACGCGCGCTCGAGCCGCGCGACCCCGTTGTCGCCGGTGCCGGGGAAGAGATCCACGGTGAGGCGGTCGCGGGTGGCCGAAGGCGTAAGCAGGATTTCGGCGCAGGCCTGCGTCAAGCGATCGGAGGGACCGCGCTGGGTGCGGCCGAACGGCAGCACGAGGAAGCGCAGCAGCCACGCCGCCGGCCGGTTGGGAAAATTCGCGAGCAGCTGGTCGAGCCGCGCCTCGATGGTGGCGAAGCCACAGGCCATGCACCATTGCACCAGCGGCAGGTCGGCGCGCTGGCGGCCCTCGTCCTGCCAGCGCTTGAGCACGGCGGAGAGGAGATAAAGCTCGGAGAGAATGTCGCCGAAGCGCGCCGACACCATCTCGCGGCGCTTGAGCCCGCCGCCCAAGGTGAGGAGCGCGACGTCGACCGCGAGCGCGAAGGCCGAGGCGTAGCGTCCGAGCGCGCGGTAATAGCGCCGCGTCTGGCCCGCCGCCGGCGCCGGCGCGAACAGGCCGCCGGTCCAGGCGCGGTTCCAGGCGCGCAGCGCATTGGCGAAGCTGTGCCCGACGTGGGCCCAGAACGCGCGGTCGAACTCGGCGAGGCCGCGGGCGGGATCGGGATCCTCGAGCGCGGTCATCTCCCGCAGCAGATAGGGATGACTCCTGATCGCGCCCTGCCCGAACTGGATCAGGCTGCGCGTGACGATGTTGGCACCCTCGACCGTGATGCCGATGGGAACGGAGCGGTAGAGCGAGCCGAGATAGTTGAGCGGGCCTTCCTGCACGGCCTTGCCGCCGTGCACGTCCATGGCGTCGTTGGCAACGACGCGCAGCCGTTCGGTCGCCTGCTCCTTCATGATGGCGGTGATCACCGCCGGCTTGTGGCCGCGATCGATGCCGGCGCAGGTGAGCCGGCGCGCGGCGTCGAGGAGGTAGGCGGTGGCGGCCATGCGGCCGAGCCGCTCCTGGATCGCCTGGAAGCGGCCGATCGGCACGTGGAACTGCTCGCGGATGCGCGCATAAGCGCCGGTGACGTGCGCGGCGAAGGCGGCGCCCGCCGCCGACAGCGAAGGCAGCGAGATGCCGCGCCCGGCGGCGAGCGCGCTCATCAGCATCTTCCAGCCCTTGCCGGCCTGGATCGCGCCGCCGATGACGTTGTCGATCGGGATGAAGACGTCGCGGCCGGTGGTCGGGCCGTTCTGGAACACCATCATCGCCGGCAGGTGCCGGCGGCCGATCTCGACGCCCGGCAGGTTGGTGGGCACCAGCGCGAGCGTGATGCCGATCTCGTCGCGCTCGCCGATGAGATGGTCGGGATCGTAGAGCTTGAACGCGAGCCCGATCACGGTCGCGACCGGGCCGAGCGTGATGTAGCGCTTGTGCCAGTTGAGCCGGATGCCGAGAACCTCGCGGCCCTGCCAGGGGCCGCGACAGATCACGCCGGAATCGGTCATCGCGGCGGCATCCGAGCCCGCCTCCGGGCTGGTCAATCCGAAGCAGGGAATCTCCTTCGCTTCGGCCAGTCGCGGCAGCCAGTAATCCCGCTGCGCCTGGGTGCCGAACTGGTGCAAGAGTTCGCCCGGCCCGAGCGAGTTCGGCACCATGGCGGTGACCGCGCCGGTGAGCGAGCGGGTGGAGAGCTTGCGAATGACCTCGGAATGCGCATAGGCGGAAAAGCCGAGCCCGCCATGCGCCTTCGGGATGATCATGGCGAAGAACTTGCGCGACTTGAGGAAGTCCCACACCTCGGGCGGCAGGTCGCGCAGCTCCCAGGTGATGCGCCATTCGTCGAGCAGGCGGCAGAGCTCCTCGACCGGGCCGTCGAGGAACGCCTGCTCATCGCTCGACAACTTCGGCGGCGGCACCGCCAGGAGCTTCGCCCACTCGGGGTTGCCGCTGAACAGGTCGGCGTCCCACCAGACGTCGCCCGCTTCGATCGCCTCGCGCTCGGTGTCGGATAGGCTCGGCAGCACGTGCCGCGCCCAGCGGAAGATCGGCTTGGATATCCAGTCGCGGCGGAAGGAAGAATCGCTCATTGAGGTTCCGGCTGAGTGGGGCTCAGTAAAGCAGGTCGAGCACAGCGCACCAAATCAAAATCCCTCGCGCCCGCCCGGCATGGCCGGACGTGACGCCGCACGTATATAGGCCGACTTGTCGTATTTTATGTGGCGGAGCTCGGACTTTCCCGACATCCGCTGCGCGCCGTCAGGCGGCAGCGTTCGGACCGGCCCGGCTTCGCTGCGACTTCATCGATGTGTCGCCAGCGATTTGTCGCCGCTTGCTCGTGGCCTTGGGCTCTCCATTCTCGACCGCCCCTTTCGTTGTCCGCGGCGTTTTGCGCGCGGATGATGGACCTTTCGTTTCAGCCTACCCCGCGCGAGGGGTGGGCGGAGCGCCGGGAGGCGCGCACTGGTCTTCTCGTCACGCTTGCGAGGCGCGACAGCCGCGCGTGCGACGCGCGGCGCATCCCGTTGCGACCGGGACGGCGCCCCTCGGCGCTCCACCGTGGCGGTTTTCGGTCGCGGGACCACGCGTCACGTGTCCGACAGTGCCGCCGGACCATGCCGCGACTTCCCAACGGCCCGGCCGCAAGGCCAAAGCCGTTCGGGTCCCGCAACCTCCCGGCCGCGGTTGCACCGCAGTCCCGGGACGCCACGACCCCGCTCCGCCTGCAGGATCGTCTCCGGAGACGCCCCTCCTGAGCGAGGATGCGAATCGTATAGCATGGCTACAATATGTAGTCAACAGTGTAGTTGCTATGTAGTCAAAAGCGCGGAATTTGGCAGATTCGGACATTCTCACCTCAGCGAGACGCCGCAACCTACGCTCGCCGAGCCACGAAGGTTGCATTCGGCTGATGGAAGAACAATTCATCCACTTCCCCGTCCGGGCCGAGGTGGAACTCCACCCGGAAGCCCTCAAGCTCGTCGATGACGAAGGTTTGGCTCTGGTAGGGACGGAGTTTGCAGGTTGGTTGGGTCCCAACCGTCAGCGTGAGTTGTCCATCGTTGTCCTGCCCGACAACAACAGTCGTGATTCCATGGAGTCTGAACGTGCCGGTGCAGTGCTGACGGAAGGCCGGATTCGTGCAATCGCCGGCTGGAATGCGGATGAAGACGATATCTTTGACGAGCGGCTCGAACGGAGCCGCCAGACTCGCAATGTTTCCTTCACGGTCGGTGGAAAATGGGATGGCGAGCCGGTCGGGCAGCAGGCGGCCGGGCGCCTCGGGCAGCTCGAACGTATCGTAGTGCCGATGCGCGAGCGGCTCGGACATGCCGCGATACGCCCAGTGCAATTTGCCTTCGGCATGGGTGATCGTCATCCGTCCGTAGCCGGGATGCTCGTAATCGCCGGCATAGTCCGCAAGGTCATGGCTAGGCCGGGTGTTTAGCCGCCGCGTCGCTTTCCGGGCCTGTCGGTCAACGTCGAGCTGCGCCACGAATTTACGGCGCCGCTCACGAAGACGATCGAGCCAGGGTATCGGCTCTTTGCCGCACACCCGGTCGAAGACACAATTGGCGAGAATTTCCGGAGCCATGCTTTGATTACGATTAGTGAACACGGCAACACCGACGCCACGATCGGGCAGCAACTTCATCAGCGTACTCCAGCCGCTCCAGCCGCCTCCGTGCCACACAACGCGCTCGCCGCGATAGCTGTGCAAGCGGAAGCCGAGGCCATAATGCGTATCACCGTACTCGGCGAATTCGGGTGCCGCGACATGCACGCGCGGTGTCTGAAGTTCCTGTATCAAGGTCGGTGATAGGAGCCGTTGTCCCTCGAACTCGCCCTTGTCGAGATGAAGGCGAAGCCAGTTCGCGAAGCTCGCAATCGAGGTGTTGAGGCCGCCCGCGGCCGTCGCGTGGATCGGCCAGCGTTCTGCGCGCAGCCGGGTGTCCCCATCCACCATGTAGGGCGTGGCGGCATCGGCGGCGGCGGCGAGATCCTCCACCGTGAATGTCACATTCATGCGCAGCTTGTCGGTCAGTCGAGCGCGGGTAAATTCCGTCCAACTCTGACCGCTGACGCGTTCGGCCACGATGCTTGCGACGACATAACCGAGGTTCAGGTATTGGAAGGTGCTGCGAATGTCGTCGCTCGGCTCCAAATAGCGCATTGCCGCCAGCATTTGCGCGGGTGACAGATCGCCGGGCACCCATATCCAATCGTGACGCGGCAACCCGGAATGATGGCAGAGCAAATCGCGCACCGTGATGCGGTCGGTCGCGACGGCGTCATGCAGCCGGAATTCCGGGATGTAATCCCGCACCGGCTTGTTCCAATCGATGCGCCGCTCGTCCACCAAAAGGGCCAAGCCCGTGGCGGTGAACGACTTCGTGATCGAGCCGATCAGGAAATGCGTGTCGGTTGTCACCTTCAAGCCGGCTTCGACATCGCGAAGGCCATAGGCCCTCACGAGCGCCACCTCCCCGTTTTGCACCACCGCAACGGCGAGGCCCGGAATCTTCCACTCGTCCATCGCTTCCGCGATGAGAAGTTCGAGCGCAGGAATGTCCGCAATGGATTCGCTGCGCGCGACGGATTGGGATGCCATCGAAAAGATTCCTCAACTGGAGTAACGTAGAGACCGCCGGAACGCGCACATGGAACGCGATGTCTCGTAGGGTCAAAAACTGAAAAGCTCGCAGTGAGTATATTCAGTCCGGATTACCCCAGGAGCAGACGGCGACGCTAGATCGTTCCTGGTTCCAGGTCGCGCGACATCGCGTCAGTCGTCGGTGCGAGTGAGCCCTAATCAGGGAGAAACAGACATGACCAGGGCATTCATCGGCTTTATCCTAGCGATAGCCGTTCTATGGGCGTCCAACGCCGTCGCTCAGACCACCGAGCCGCAGCCTGCGGCGAAAATTGTGGTCGATCCGCCTTTGGCCGAACCGTTAAGCCGCGGAGTCGTGTTCATCCAGTACCGCACTGAAAATCTGCAGATCGTCCCGGTGTTCGGCCCGAAGGCGCTCGATGTGTCGCCCCGCATCGGGCATCTCCACGTCGCGGTTGATGGCGCGCCGTGGATCTGGGCCGAAAGCAGCGGCGGACCCATCATCGTCGCTGGTCTTCCTGCGGGACCGCACAAGATCGAGATTACGCCCGTAAACGCAAACCATCAGCCCCTGGATCGAAGCGTCGTCATCGAATTCGTGATCCCCGGAGGAAAGGCGGCGAAATAGGGACCTCTGCCCGGAGGCGGGCTGGGGGCCAACAGGGTGATCGCAGAGTCGCGTAAGGAGCTTAATCGACCGATGCGTGCGCGACTGGGCGCCGAAGAGTACTTCAGCGCTCGCAGCAAGCCGAGGAGACCGATCATAAATCGCAGCAAGCAGCGATGAAGATCGCCCGCCCTGGCCGCGCGACCCTTGTCAGAGGGCCCGTTGAATGAGTTCGACAGCGGGAAGCGCTTGCGTGGCGACGCCGATCGCCTTGACGCGCACGACCCGGGGGCGGATATAGAAGCGATCGCTTGAGCCGGAGGAGGACACACCCGTGACCCGTCCTGAGCAAAGCAACCCCGATGCCGCGATCCTCAACCAAATCCGCGAGCTCACGAGAGATATCCGCGACCAGCGCACCCAGGTGATCGTGCGGTCGGTGATAGATGCGGTGGCGCTCAACCCTCAGCCGCTGCCACCGCGCGCGCACGAGATCCTGCAGGCCGTCGTCAATGCACTCAACCCACAGCCGCTGCCGCCCGAACCGCCCCCGGAGAACAGGTGAGGCGGACGGATCGGAAAACCTGCCGGTCGATGCGACCGGCGCCATCAGGCGCTCCAAGCCCCACGGTCTTTTCCGCGGCGGCATAGCTCCTGCATTCACCTCCGGCGCACCGGCGCGCCCAATGGCGACGAAAAAAGCCCCGGCCGTGGGTGGGCGGCCGGGGCTACGCATTCGGAGGTTAGATGCGGGAGGGTGTCCCGACGCATTGATTCTGCCAAAAGATGGTTAGCAATCGGTGAAGACGTGGGTATCATAGGGTGCATAGGTAGGTATCGTGGGGTGTCTTGAGCGTCCCATGCTCGAGCGTATGAGTGCCCAGTATTGTCTCGACAAGGCCGCCGAATGCGACCGGAAGGCGGTCGATGCGCGCCATCCCGACGCGGCAGACACCTTCAAGCGCCTTGCCGCGCGCTGGCGCTTGGCTGCGGCAAACCGCGATTTCACCAACAAGGTCGAGGATATTCTGCGCAGCCTGCGCGCGGATGCGGATTAAGTCGGCGCGCGGTCGCCGGCGGCGGCTTCGCTCTCGAATGCTTTGGATCGACGGGCAACGCTCGGGAACGGCACGGCCATTTCCGCTGTGGCGCCCCGGCAGCGGCCCGCGGCGGCGCCCATCGATCCATCGTGCGGTTATTATGGGGAAGACACGTTAATGCGATGTGTCCTGGCAGGAAATGACTCGGGGATTGTCAACCCAAGCGCCCTTGGCGGGTTTTGAGGTTGATGATGACCCTGAAGTGCGTCGGTGCTCGACTGGGATGTCGGCAGGCTTAGCAACTTAAGTTTACTCGATCACCGGAGGCGGGCTGGGGGCCAGCAGGGTGATCGCAAAGTCGCGTAAGGAGCTCCCGAGGCGGCCGATCAGTTTTACGTCGCCGTCCCAGGCGCGAACGGTTCGCCGCGGCCCGGTGCGCGCCTTCCGACGGTGTGGCCGACCTTGTATTCTGGCATTGTCGACAATGACCGTCGCGTCGAGACGACGAGCGGCCGCGCAACTCACCGGAAGGATTGTCCCATGGCTAGGCGCACCAGCGCCAATCTGCCCGATACCTTCGGCTGGCCGCTCCAACCCGCGCTCGCATAAGGGTCGCCAGTCGCCGCCGGCTCCTCCCCTGGCGCCGATCGCGTCGCCGGCAGCCTCCCCGCAAGCGCCGAATGAGGATCGTACGATGAGCCGCCCGCCGCTTCCCCCCTTCACCGCCGAGACCGCCGCGCAAAAGGCGCAAATGGCCGAAGACGCTTGGAACACGCGCGATCCCGCTCGCGTCGCACTTGCCTATACGACTGACAGTTGCTGGCGCAACCGCTCGGAGTTTCTGCAGGGCCGCGCTGCCATCGAAGCGTTCCTGACGCGCAAGTGGAGCCGCGAGCTCGACTACCGCCTGATCAAGGAAGTCTGGACCTACCGCGAGAACCGAATCGCCGTACGCTTCGCCTACGAATGGCACGATGACAGCGGCAACTGGTTCCGCAGCTACGGCAACGAGAACTGGGAATTCGACGAGCACGGCCTGATGCGGCTGCGCATCGCCAGTATCAACGACCTCCCCATCAACGAGAGCGAGCGCAAGTATCACTGGCCGCTCGGCCGGCGCCCCGACGATCACCCGTCCTTGAGCGAGCTTGGGCTATAGGAGGCGACGTTGGATACTGCCGCACCTAGCACTACTTTGGCAGATTTATTCACGCTGCTTTTCGCTGCAAATCCATTTTCTGCAGTGCGGGCATCGCTGCGGCAGTGGTCGAGCGATGAGGTCGAGGATGGCCTCGCGCACGGCGGGCAATGTCGGCCGCGGCGGCAGCCCGTTGATTCTTTTTTTCCCGCCTTGCTGTTTTGAGCCGGCGATATTGGAGGAAAGCGTAGGCGATCATCGTCATGAGCGCATGACGGTGAAGGCCCTGCCAGGATCGGCCCTCGAAGTGATCGAGACCAAGTTCTTCTTTCAGCTGCTGGTGAGCCTGCTCGCAAATCCATCGCGCCTTGATGGTGGCCGCTAGGGTGCGCAGGTCAGTCTTCGCCGGCAGGTTGGCAAGATAATATTTCTTCTCTCCCGACATCCTGTGTTCGCCAATCAACCAAGCCTCGTCGCCGGGCAGATGTTGCTGACCCTTGTCCCTGATCCGCTGCGGCGGTCCGTCGGCAACCCGCACGCGGACCGCAGCAAAACGAGCCTTGAGCTTTCCTTTCGTGCCGGTGCGCCAACTGATGGTGCGCCATCTGGCGTTGGCCAGCATGTCTTCGGCCGGTATCGATAGAATGTCCGGGACGTGCCGCTGGCGGGGACGACCGCGCCTAGCAACCGGCCAGATCATCCGCACATCGGCAGGGTAAACCTTAAGATGCCGCGGAATACCGACCGCCCAGGTCAGTTTGCGAGCTGTGAGCCCCTGGCGGAACGGCGCACTTAGCCCATAACCGGCATCCGCCAGCACGCAGCCGAAGCGCGCACCGGTCGTAATGACACGATCAATCTCTGCCAGAGCCAGCTCCGGCTTCGTCCGCGCCGTTCGATATTCGGCTGGAACACCCGCTCGCTTCAACCGAGCTCGATCACTCGTCCAGCTCTCGGGGAGAAACAACCGTAACGCCAGCATGACTGGTACTTCGCCTCGGGCCAGCGTCAGCGACACCATGGTCTGGCAGTTCGCGATCTTGCCGAGCGCCGAAGCATATTGCGCAGCGACACCCACCGAATGCGTGCCCTTCTTAGAAATCGCGGTGTCGTCAATCACCAGCACGGCATCATCGCCGCCGACGAGCATATCCGCTTGGACAAGCAGCTCGGTTTCCACCGGCGCCACATCCCAGACCCCGGCAGCGATGAAGTGGTGCAATTGGTCGCATTCGCCGAGCGCAAGCCGCTTCGCCATCGGCTGAATGCTCTTGCGATCGCCAGGGCCGATCAGCCCCGACACGTAGAGCGGACACATCCGGCGCCGGGCCTTGTGCCCCAACCGATCTAGAAACGGCTTGAGCCAACGTCCAAGCTCGTCTTGCCAATCCAACGTCCTGCCAACCATGGTCGGCCCCTCCAAAAAGCCGACCACCCATGAGTCACAGAAAAAGTGATTTGGGAATCCCGCGCCACGAAAAATCT
>CAVQIP010000062.1:0-12193 GCA_963712565.1 uncultured Alphaproteobacteria bacterium
CGCCGCCGTGTCGGCGGCGAGCACGCCGGCGACCGCGCAGCAGCAACCGAAGCCCAACATCCTCTTCATCATGGGCGACGACATCGGCTGGATGCAGCCGAGCATCTACCACCGCGGCCTGATGGTCGGGGAGACGCCCAACATCGACCGCATCGGGCAGGAAGGCGCGATCTTCATGGACTACGTCGCCATGCAGAGCTGCACCTCCGGCCGCAATGCCTTCTTCACCGGCATGTATCCGGTGCGCACCGGCATGATCCCGCCGCAACTGCCGGGCAGCCCGTCCTACCTGCGGCCCGGCACCCCGGCGCTCGCCAAGTTCCTGCTCGATCTCGGCTACAACACCGGCGAGTTCGGCAAGAACCACCTGGGCGACCACACCGAGGCGCTGCCGACGGCGCATGGCTTCCAGGAATACTGGGGCTACCTCTATCACCTCGACGCCATGCAGCAGGTGAGCTTCCCCGACATCAACAAGAGCCCGACCGAGCAGACGGTCGCGCCGCCGTGCAGGAACACGCCGATCCCCGGCATCCCGGAAGTGCCCGGTGCGGTGGATCCCAAGACGACGATCTGCCTGACGCCGCCGCGCAATGTGCTGTGGTGCAAGTCCTCCGATGGCACGTCGAAGAACCAGACATGCCAGGACCAGGGCCCGCTGACCTTGGAGCGCTCGAAGACCGTGGACGAGGAAATCTCGGCCAAGGTCATCGACTTCCTCGACCGCAACGATCCCGCGGCGAACCAACAAGCCGTTCTTCGTCTGGTACAACCCGGCGCGCATGCACGTCACGACCGTGCTGTCGCCGAAATACTACGCGATGGTGGGCGAGCAAGGCGGCAAGGACTGGGGCGTCAACGAAGCCGGCATGAAGCAGATGGACGACAATATCGGCCTCGTCCTGCAGAAGATCGAGGACATGGGCCAAACCAACAACACCATCGTCGTCTTCACCACCGACAACGGCGCCGAGGCTATCTCCTTCCCGGACGGCGGCGTCACGCCGTTCAAAGGCCAGAAGGGCGAGGCCTGGGAAGGCGGCTACCGCGCTCCGATGGTCATTCGCTGGCCAGGCGTCATCAGGTCGGGCACGGTCAAGAACCAGCTGTTCGCCGCGCTCGACTGGCTGCCCACCTTCGTCGAGATCGCCGGCGGGCCGAAGGGCGACGGGCTCAAGCAACAGCTCGAGGCCGGTCAATATCCCGGCATCGTCAAGACCACGCTCGACGGCGTCAACCAGATCGACTACCTGACCGGCAAGTCGGAGAAGTCGGCGCGCGACTTCTTCTTCTACTACTCGGGCGCGACGCCGTCCGCGGTGCGCTACAAGAACTGGAAGATGTACTACACCATGTCGCAGCCAGGGCCGGCCGGCTGGATCCTGCCGCTCATCCCCTTCCACTTCACCCTGGTTAACAACATCAAGCGCGACCCGTTCGAGCAGGCGGTCGGCATCGACCAGAAGACGGCCATGAGCATCGGCGGCGCACTCGGCGGCCCGCTGACCGCCTTCCAGTATGACTGGAACATGCTGCCGATCGGCCAGCAGCTGTGGATGAAGCACCTGCTGAGCTTCGAGCAGTTCCCGCCGCTCCAGCCTCCCGAGACCTACAACCTCAGCGGGATCATCGCGGAGGTCAAGAAGGCCAATGCCAGGGCCGCGAGCGACTAGCCGAAACACGACCACGCGGGCGCCCGACAACGGGCGTCCGCAAGCGGCAAGACCCGCGAGCGAAAAGACATGAAGGTAAGGAGACCAGTCATGACAAGGATGAACACGTATCTCGCGACGTTAGCTGGGATTTCCGTTGCCGCTTTCGCATCGTCAGTCTCAGCCCAAGACAGCGCTGCAAGGGACGCGGCCATGGCAAGATGCATCAAGCAAGCCCAGACCGCTTACCCGCTCGATGGCGATGACCAAGGGAGGAATCGTACTGACCTGTACAAGGCCTGCATGACTGCCGCCGGGTTCAATCCGTAGCAGGACGCCGCAGCTCCTGCACCCGACAAGCGTGATGTGACGCGGAGCGGGCACCCCGTCAGGGGCACCAGCCGACGGCGAGATCAGGCGATCTGTCGTCCTGCATCTCGCGCTTGCGAACACGACTCGGGTTCGAGCGGCGAATGCAAAACCGCATGCACGCGCGTATGAAAGGAATGTCTTCAGCCCAGTTCCGAGGAAGTCGACGATGAGCATCGTCAGGAATATCTGCCTCGGTCTGCTGGCATCGCTCGCTTCCGTGATGGCGCCAGGCGCACCCGCCTCGGCACAGCAGAAACCAAACATCCTCGTCATCATGGGCGACGATATCGGCTATTGGAACATCAGCGCCTACAACCGCGGCATGATGGGGTATCGCACGCCCAACATCGACCGCATCGCCAACGAGGGCGCGATCTTCACCGACTATTACGGCCAGCAATCCTGCACCGCCGGCCGCGCCGCGTTCATCACGGGCCAGAGCCCGATGCGCACTGGTCTACTGAAAGTTGGGTTGCCGGGAGCGAAGGAAGGACTGTCGGAGAAGGACCCGACGCTCGCCGATCTGCTCAAGCCGCTCGGCTACATGACCGGACAATTCGGCAAGAACCATCTCGGCGACCGCAACGAGTTCCTGCCGACCGTTCACGGCTTCGATGAGTTCTTCGGCAACCTTTACCACCTCAATGCCGAGGACGAGCCGGAGCATCCCGATTATCCGAAAGGCCTGGAGTTCAAGCTGCGCTTCGGCCCACGCGGCGTGCTGCGATGCACGGCGACCATCACCGAGACGCCCGGCGACGATCCGCGCTTCGGCCAGTGGGGCAAGCAGAGCTGCGCCGATTCCGGCCCGCTCACCAAGAAGCGCATGGAGACCGATCGGACGAGGAGTTTCTCAGCGCTACGCTCGACTTCATCGACCGCGCGAATCGGGACAAGAAGCCGTTCTTCGCCTGGTTCAATTCGACCCGCATGCACATCTGGACCCGCCTCAAGCCCGAAGCGCAGGGAAAGACCGGGCTCGGCATCTATCCGGACGGCATGGTGGAGCACGACGGGCAGGTCGGCCAGCTCCTGAAGAAGCTCGACGATCTCGGCATCGCCGAACAACACCATCGTGATCTACACGACCGACAACGGCGCCGAGACGTTCACTTGGCCGGACGGCGGCACCACGCCGTTCCGCGGCGAGAAGAACACCAACTGGGAGGGCAGCTATCGCGTGCCGGCGATGGTGCGCTGGCCCGGTCTGGTGCAACCGCGCACCGAGATCAACGACATCTTCTCGGCGGAGGATTGGGTGACAGACGCTGGTGGCGGCGGCAGGCGAGCCCGACATCAAGAACAAGCTGCTGCAGGGCTACGATGCCGGCGGCAAGAGCTTCAAGGTGCACCTCGACGGCTACGACCAGCGCGACCTGCTCGCCGGCAAGGGCCCCGAACAAGCGCCGCGAATTCTTCTATTGGACCGATGACGGCAACTTCGCCGGCCTGCGCTACGACCAATGGAAGGCGGTGTTCATGGAGCAGCCGGCGCACGGGCTGGAGGTCTGGATGCAGCCATGGTGCACGCTGCGCGCGCCGAAACTGTTCAACCTGCGTTCCGACCCGTTCGAGCGGGCCCAGCACGAGGCGGGCGACTACGTGCGATGGTTCGTGGAGCACGCCTTCGTGCTTGTCCCGGTACAGGCGCTCGTGGCGCAGCATCTCGAGAGCTTCAAGCAGTTCCCGCCGCGCCAGAGGCCCGGCAGCTTCTCGGTCGAACAGGCCATGGAGAAGCTCTGGAACCTGCCGTCCAGCAATTAGAGCGTGTTCCAATGAGATCGACGCAGCGTAGGGTGCGCAAAGGCGCGGCAGCAAGCCCCGCTCGCCCCGCAACGAGGAAGAAGCGCCGTGCGCACGCGTGAACGATCAGGCCGGGCCGAGACGCGTGGGCACGGCGCGCAAGGGCGCGCCTTTGCCCACCCTACGCAAGCCGGAAGGAATCCACCTGATGATCGGCCGGAGGCCCTACGCGGCGTTCGGCAACTCGACCGGCGACCGGCAGATGCTGGAATGGACCGGCGCGGGCGCCGGCGCGCGGCTGAAGATGCTGGTGCTGCACGACGACGCCGCGCGCGAGTACGCCTACGGCCCTGCGGCGGGGCTGCCCGACAGCAAGGTCGGCACCTTCACCCCGGCGCTCTACGACGAGGCGAAGAACAAAGGCTGGACGGTGATCAGCATGAAGAACGACTGGAGGCGCATCTTTGCGTTCGAGTAGCCAGCCTCGAGCGTATAATCTGCAATGATCGTGTGGCGGGTGATGGGCTCGTTCCAAACGGAGCTCAAGGTCGCAACAGGCGCAATTCATGAATAAGCTAATCGGCGGTATCGCGCTGTTGTTCCTGGTCGTCGGCGGCGGGCCGAGCGCCCATGCCGACGGGCCTTGGTGCGCCTTCTACGACGCCTCGACCTATAATTGCGGCTTCTACAGCTTCGAGCAGTGCTATGAGACCGTACGTGGGGCGGGCGGATCGTGCCGGCCCAATTTTTTCAAAAGCAATGTTGTCGGCCAGCCGGCAGGAGGGCGCGCGACGAGCGGCCGACGCAACTGACCCCGCCGTTCGTCGCGACTGCCGCCACGCCAGACCCCCGGCAGCTCTCGATCGAACACGTCATGGAGGAGCTCGCGAATGCGCCATCGAGCAATGAGCCGACGTGCTGCAACCTGGGTCGTTGCTGCCGCTTTTGGTCTCGGTATCGGATCAGCGCATGCCGGTCCCTGCACCAGCGAAATCGCAAAATTCGAGCAGGCGGTGCGCCAGTCCGCGGGGAACCCGAACGCCGGGCCGATGGCGCCGCAATCGATCGGCGCGCAACTCGATCGCCAGCCGACGCCCGACTCGATCAAACGCGCCGAAGAGCGGGCGCAAGCGGCGTTCGCCGCGACCTTGGCGCGCGCCAAGCGGTTCGATGCGCGCGGCAATCGCGCCGGGTGCACGCGGGCGCTCACCGCCGCCAAGCGAATGTATAATCTGTAATGACCGATCGGGCACTCGAGCGGTGACGGCGGTGGCGCGTTCCAAGCAGAGTTCCAAAAAAAACCGCGGATCGCGACGATCGACCGCCGCGGCACCGGATATCGACGGCGCGGGCGCACGACAACGCGATGCGGTCCGAGGGCGCGTTTCGAAGCGGACGATCGTCATCGCGGCGGCGGTTGCGGCGGCGATCGCCGTCGCGGGCGGCCTGGCGTTCCAATTCCTGACCGACGGCTGGCCCTCTCCATCCTCCGGCGGCGCTCCCGCCGTTGCGGCGGCCACTTTCGTCGGCAGCGAGGCCTGCGCCGGCTGCCACCGCGCCGAAGCGGAGCTTTGGCGCTGCATCGCAGCACCAGCTTGCCATGCAGCATGCCACCGACAAGGCGGTGCTCGGCGATTTCAACGGCGCGAGCTTCGATTATCACGGCGTGCATTCCCGCTTCTTCCGCCAGGACGGAAAATTCCTGGTCGAGACCGACGGCCCCGACGGCAAGCTCGCCACGTTCGAAGTCAAGTACACGTTCGGGGTCGATCCGCTGCAGCAATATCTGGTCGAGTTCCCCGACGGCCGCCTGCAGGCGCTGTCGCTCGCCTGGGACAGCCGGCCGAAGGACAAGGGCGGCCAGCGCTGGTTCCATCTCTATCCGAACGAGGAGATCAGGCACGACGACGTCCTGCATTGGACCAAGCTGAACCAGAACTGGAATTTCATGTGCGCGGACTGCCACTCGACCGGCGTGCGCAAGAACTACGACGCGGCCAACGACCGCTTCGCCACGCGCTTCGCGGAGATCAGCGTGGGCTGCGAGGCCTGTCATGGACAGGGGTCGCGCATGTCGGCTGGGCCAAAGCGCAGCAAAGCTGGTGGCCGTTCGGCAAGCGCGAAGACGCGAAGATGGGGCTGCTCGTTCAATTCGACGAGCGCCGGGATATCGTGTGGCGCCGCGATCCGACGCACCGGCAACCCGCAGCGCAACTTCACGCCGCCGCTCGTTCGCAAAGAGGTCGAGACCTGCGGCCGGTGCCACGCGCGCCGCGGCGTTTTTTCCGAGGACTGGGTGCCGGGCCGCTGGCTCTCGGACACCCACGTGGTCTCGCCCCTCGCCCGCGGGCTCTATGACGCCGACGGGCAGATGCGCGACGAGGTCTACGACTACGGCTCGTTCAAGCAGAGCAAGATGTTCGCGGCCGGCGTCACCTGCGGCGATTGCCACGAGCCGCACGGCGCCAAACTTCGCGCGCCCGGCGACGGCGTCTGCCTGCAATGCCACGCCGCCGACAAATACGCCGCGGTCGCGCACCACCGTCACGCGGCGGCGAGCCCCGCGCCTGCCTGCGCGTCGTGCCACATGCCCGCGCGCACCTACATGGTGGTCGACCGCCGGCACGATCACGGCTTCCGCGTCCCGCGGCCCGACCTGTCGGTGAAGCTCGGCACGCCCAACGCCTGCAACGACTGTCATCGCGACAAGCCGCCGGCATGGGCGGCGGCGGCGATCGAGGGCTGGCATGGGCCGAGCCGGAAGGGCCTGCAGGCCTACGCCGAGGCGTTCCATGCCGCGTGGACGGACCAGGCGGATGCGGCCGCGCTGCTGGCCGTCGTGGCGTCGGATGGCAATGCGCCGGTCTTCGCGCGCGCGAGCGCGCTGAGCGAGCTTGCTCCACGGCTCTCGCCTTCGAACATCAACCTGGCGAGGACCGGCCTCTCGGATCCCGATCCGATGGTACGGATCGGCGCCCTCGACATGTTGCAGAACGTGCCCGCTGCCCAGCTTTGGCCGCTGGTTTCGCCGCTGCTTTCGGATTCCAGCCGCGGCGTGCGCATCCGGGCCGCCGCGCTGCTCGCCGCGGTTCCGACCGCGAGCCAACCTCCCGCCGATCGCGAACGGTTCGAGCGCGCCGCGGCGGAGTTCATCGCGGCGCAACGCCTCAATGCCGATCGGCCGCAAGCGCGCTCCGCCTTGGGAAACTTCCTCGCGCAGCGCGGCCTCCCGGCCGATGCCGAGGCCGAATACCAGGCGGCATTGCGGCTCAGTCCACAATACGCGCCCGCGGCGATCAACCTGGCCGACCTCTATCGGCCGCTCGGGCGGGATGGCGAAGGCGAGAGCGTGCTGCGCGCAGCGATCGCCGCATCGCCGCGGGACGCGGGGTTGCATCATGCGCTCGGCCTCACGCTGACCCGCCTGAAGCGCTCCGACGACGCGCTTGAGGAACTGCGCCGCGCCGCCGAGCTCGATCCCGCGCGGGCGAGATATGGCTATGTCTACGGCGTGGCGCTGCACTCGGCCGGGCGCGCCGGCGATGCGATGGCGGTGCTCAAGGATAATGTGGCGCGGCATCCGGCGGATCGCGACACGCTGCTCGCGCTCGTCAGCTTCAATCGCGATGCCGGAGACATCGTCGCCGCGCTCGGATACGCGGAGCAATTGAACCGGATCGCACCGGCCGATCCGAACCTCACGCGCCTGATCCAGGATCTGCGCAATAGGGCGAAGAAGCCGGATGCGCAGTAGTGGCCGGGGCAACGCCGGCGGGCGGTTGCCCTCGAAATGGCGAGCGGCGCAGCTTGCCCGCTTTGATGTGCGCCAGCGTGGCCGACACCGATTGCGTCGTGACCCGGGGGTAGTGGCAAGTTACTCCGCCAGCGGAGTCGGGTTGGCGGGCGGCGGATCGATCCCGAACGTCGCGGCGGTCAGACAGGTCATCGAAAAGCTGCCGGTCGATGCGACCAGCGCCACCAGGCTCTCCAGCCCCATGGTCTTTTCCGCGGCGGCGTAGCTTGCGTCGCTCAGCCCCTTGTCGGCGAGGAGCTCGCTCGCCACGGCATGGCAGGTTCGCTCGCGCGCATCGGCCAGGTTCGGCGTCTTGCGCGCGTTGATGGCGTCGATCACCGCCTGGTCGATGCCGACGGCGAGCGAGGCGCGCACCTGCGCGAACCAGGGATAGCGCGCGTTCCAGTGCCGGGCGACGACGAGGTTGACGATCTGCTGCTCGCGGCGGGACAACGGCCCGGACGCCAAAGCGGCCCTGATGCCCTGGCAAGCCTCGAACAATTTCGGCAATCGGATGTAGGCGTAGTACGGCCCGCCCACGATGCCGCTCGATTGCTTGGCGGCGTCGTAGACGCGCGCCTGCTCGGCGTTCATGTCGGCGCGGTCAACGATTGCGATGCGCGTCATGCGATATTCCCCCGATGCCTGGATTCCGTTTGCAATCGGTCCCCTTCCAGCCGGGGCCGGATTGCAGGATATCGAATTGGCAATGGTCAGTCAGGAGGTATCGGAGCGAATTTACAAACTGTCATCAGCACGCTCGCCGCACTTCTCTCCTCTGTCGTCCACCTTCAAGCCGGAGCGACGGCAAGCCGCCGCACCGGCTTCTCCACAATCGGCAGATTGATTGCCGCCGACAACAGCCCGAGCAGGATCGCAAGCCACCACACCGCGTCGTAGGATCCGGCGCGCTCGAACAGCAAGCCGCCGAGCCACACGCCGAGGAAACCGCCGATCTGATGGCTGAAGAAGGCAAAGCCGAACAGCGTGGCGAGCCAGTGCGTGCCGAACATGACGGTGACGAGGCCCGATGTGGGCGGCACGGTCGACAGCCACAACAGGCCCAGCACCGCCCCGAAGATCAAGGTCGCCGCCGTGCTCGGCGGCAGCATGATATAGACGAGGATCGCCAGCGCGCGGGCGAAATAGATGAACGACAGGAGGTGGCGCTTGGGCATGAAAGCGGAAAGCCAGCCGGCTGCGATGGCGCCCACCATGTTGAACAGCCCGACCACGCCGAGCGTCCAGCCGCCGATCTCGGCGGGCAGTCCGCGGTCGACGAGATAGGCCGGCAGGTGCACGGCGATGAAGAAGATCTGGAAGCCACAGGTGAAGAAGCCGAGCACGAGCAGCCAGTAGCTGCGGTGGCCGAACGCCTCGGTCAGCGCCTGCGCCAGGGATTGCTGCGGCGGCGCGGTCGCAGCGGTCGCTGCGGCGGCGTCCCGCGGCGCCGCGAGCGCGAGCGACAGCGGCACGATCAGGAGCACGATCGCGGCAAAGATCACCAGCGTGTGCTGCCACCCATAGCCGTCGATCAGCGCCACCGCCAGCGGCGAGAACAGGAATTGTCCGAACGATCCGGCCGCGGTGCCGGCGCCGAAGGCAAGCGACCGCCACTGCGGCGGCATCAGCTTGCCGAAGGCGCCGATCACGACAGTGAAGGAGGAGCCGGCCAGCCCGAAGCCGATCAGGACGCCGGCACTGAGATGGAGCATCGCCGGCGTGCCGGCATAGGCCATCGCGGCCAGGCCGAGCGCGTAGAGAACCGCGCCCGCGCTGAGCACCGGCGCGGCGCCGAAACGATCCGCCATTGCGCCCGCGAAGGGTTGCGCCGCGCCCCACAACAGCATCTGGATCGCGAGCGCGAGCGCGAACAGGTCGCGGCCCCAGCCGTGCGCGCTCGACATCGGCGTGAGGAAAAAGCCCATCCCCGAGCGCGGGCCGAAGCCCAGCACTGCGATCAGGCAGCCGCACGCCAGGATAACGCCGGCAAAATGCGGCAATCGCGCAATGGGCTTCATGGCAGGCTCCCTTGCAAGAGCTCCTGTCGCGTGAGCGGGCGGTACGCAATCTGCGTCATCGCCGGGTGACGACGATTTCGAGGTATTCGCTGGGTACGACCATCGTCTTGTCGCCGGAACGGTCGAACCGTTTGATCAGTGCGAACAGATCGTCGGTCAGCGCTGCTTGCGCCCGGGGATCGAGGGCGCCGAACGTCTTCAGGAGGGGACCGTAGTAGGTCTTGAATACGTCGAGCCAGTGTTGCGCCGAGCGGTAGCGAAACACGAAGTTGCGCCGCTCGAGTTGGATCGAAGAGGCCTGTGCGCCGAACAATTCGGTGATGCGCGCACCGGTGCCCCAGAGCGCCGGCGACTTGACGCCAGCCGGCGGCGGCATGTGCTTGCCGATGGTCTTGAACAGCTGGCCAATGAAGCCTTCCGGCGTCCAATTGGCCAGGCCGATCTTGCCGCCGGGCTTGCACACGCGCACGAGCTCGGCGGCGGCCTTGTCCTGGTCCGGCGTGAACATGACGCCGAAGGTGGAAACCACCACGTCGAAGCTCGCGTCGGCGAAAGGCAGCGCTTCGGCATCGGCCTGGCGAAACTCGATCGCGAGCCGCTCAGCCGCCGCCCGCTCGCGGCCGCGTTCAAGCAGAGCGGGCACATAGTCCGTCGAGACGACCTCGCACCAGCGGCGCGCCGCCGCCAGCGTGACATTGCCGTTGCCGGCTGCGACGTCGAGGACCTTTTGCCCGGCGCGCAGATCGAGCGCCTCGCACAGCGCCTCACCGACGATCTGCAGCGTCGTGCCAACGATGGCGTAGTCGCCGGACGACCAAGCGCCCTGCTGGCGGGTCTTGACCGTGCCGAGGTCGGGTTGGGTCGGGGCGAGCACCGCTCGTGCCGCAGCGGATGTGGGGTTCATCTCTGCCTCCTTTGATTAATTCGCGGCGGCGAGCTTGCCCTGGGGCGGCGCGGGAAGACTTTGACGCGTGCTTGATTTGCCCTTGAGATATTCCTGATTATCGGCTCAAACGCGTCAGTTCTTCGCCGGACCCGGCCATGCAATTTCACTTTGGAGATCATGTGCTTGACGTCGACCGCCGCGAGCTGCGCCGCGGTTCCGATCGCATTGCGGTCGAGCCGCAGGTGTTCGACCTGCTGATTTATCTGGTGCAGCAACCGCGACCGCGTCGTCAGCAAGGACGATCTGATCGCCGCGGTGTGGGGCGGCCGTATCGTCTCGGATTCGACCCTGAGCAGCCGCATCAACGCCGCGCGAAAGGCGGTCGGCGACAGCGGCGGGGACCAAAAGCTGATTCGCACCATCGCGCGCAAGGGCCTGCGCTTCGTCGGTGTCGTGCGCGCGCAAACAAACGGCAACGAACCGGCACGTGTCACCGGTTCGCTGCCGGATGAAATCCGCGAGCAGTCACGCCCGGGCTTGCCGCTGCCCGACCGGCCCGCGATCGCCGTGCTTCCCTTCGTCAATATGAGCGGCGATCCGGAGCAGGAGTATTTCTCCGACGGCATCAGCGAGGACATCACCACCGCATTGTCCAAGCTGCGCTGGTTCTTCGTGATCGCGCGCAACTCTGTCGTTCACCTACAAGGGCAAGGCCGTCCACATGAAGCAGGTCGCCGAGGAGCTTGGCGTCGGCTATGTGGTCGAGGGCAGCGTGCGCAAAAGCGGCGACCGCGTGCGCATCACCGTGCAGCTCAACGACGTCGCCACCGGCAGCCACATCTGGGGGGAACGCTACGACCGCGATCTCGCCGACGTGTTCGCGGTGCAGGACGAGATCACGGAGGCCATCGTCGCCGCGATCGAGCCGCAGATCTATGCCGCGGAAAATTTTCGCGCCCGGCGCAAGCCGCCGGACAGCATGGATGCTTGGGATCTGGTGATGCGGGCGCTGTCGCATTACTGGCGGGTGACCCGACAGGACAATGTCGTCGCGCAGGCGCTGCTGGAGAAGGCGATCGCGATCGACCCGAACTACGGTCAGGCGCTCGGCGTCCTTGCCGCCAGCTATACGTTCAGCGCCCACATGGGTTGGGCGGACATGGCGAGCACCGTGCCGATCGCCGAACGCGCTGCGCTGGCGGCGATCCGGGCCGACAGCGAGGACCCTTGGGCGCACCACGCGCTGGGCTACGTCTATCTGTTCACGCGGCGCTTCGACAACTCGCTGGCCGAATTCGAGTTGGCGTTGCGCCTCAATCCGAATTTCTCGCTGGCCCAGGGCTATTACGGCCTTGACGCTGTCCTATTGCGGCCGGTGGGAGGAGGCCGACGAGGCCGCCCGCCGCGCGCTGCGGTTGAGCCCGCGCGATCCATTTTCGGCGGTCTATGCCGGCATCGCTGCCTACGCCCAGTTCATCGGACGCAATTACGACGAGGCGATGCGGCTGGCCCGCGAGGCCATTCGACAGCGCGGCGATTTCGTCGGCGCCCACCGCGTGCTCACCGCCGCCGCAGGCATGGCCGGACAGACCGATGTCGCCAAGGCCGCACTGCAGGAACTTCGCCGCGCGCAGCCCAATATTTCACTCGCCTGGATCGCAAACCAAATGCCGATCAAGCAGGACGCCGACCGGGAGCACTATTTGGAAGGCTTCCGCCGCGCGGG
>CAVQIP010000063.1:0-10893 GCA_963712565.1 uncultured Alphaproteobacteria bacterium
GCCGGAAGGAATTCACCTGATGATCGGCCGGAGGCCCTACGCGGCGTTCGGCAACTCGACCGGCGACCGGCAGATGCTGGAATGGACCGGCGCGGGCGGCGGCGCGCGGCTGAAGATGCTGGTGCTGCACGACGACGCCGCGCGCGAATACGCCTACGGCCCTGCCGCGGGGCTGCCCGACAGCAGGGTCGGCACCTTCACGCCCGCGCTGTATGACGAGGCGAAGAACAAGGGCTGGACGGTGATCAGCATGAAGAACGATTGGAGGCGCATCTTTGCGTTCGAGTAGCAAGCCTCGAGCGTATAATCTGCAATGATCGTGTGGCGGGTGATGGGCTCGTTCCAAACGGAGCTCAAGGTCGCAACAGGAGCAATTCATGAATAAGCTGATCGGCGGTATCGCGCTGTTGTTCCTGGCCGTCGGCGGCGGGCCGGGCGCCCATGCCGACGGGCCTTGGTGCGCCTTCTACGACGCCTCGACCTATAATTGCGGCTTCTTCAGCTTCGAGCAGTGCTATGAGACCGTACGCGGGGCGGGCGGATCGTGCCGGCCCAATTTTTTCAAAAGCAATGTTGTCGGCCAGCCGGCAGGAGGGCGCGCGACGAGCGGCCGACGCAACTGACCCCGCCGTTCGTCGCGACTGCCGCCCGCCAGACCCCGGCAGCTCGCGATCGAACACGTCATGGAGGAGCTCGCGAATGCGCCATCGAGCAATGAGCCGACGTGCTGCAACCTGGGTCGTTGCTGCCGCTTTTGGTCTCGGTATCGCACCAGCGCATGCCGGTCCCTGCACCAGCGAAATCGCAAAATTCGAGCAGGCGGTGCGCCAGTCCGCAGGCAACCCGAACGCCGGGCCGATGGCGCCGCAATCGATCGGCGCGCAGCTCGATCGCCAGCCGACGCCCGACTCCGTCAAACGCGCCGAGGAACGGGCGCAAGCGGTCGTTCGCCGCGACCTTGGCGCGCGCCAAGCGGTTCGATGCGCGCGGCAATCGCGCCGGGTGCACGCGGGCGCTCGCCGCCGCCAAGCGAATGTACAATCTGCAATGACCGATCGGGCACTCGAGCGGTGACGGCGGTGGCGCGTTCTAAGCACAGTTCCAAAAAAAACCGCGGATCGCGACGATCGACCGCCGCGGCACCGGATATCGACGGCGCGGGCGCACGACAACGCGATGCGGTCCGAGGGCGCGGTTCGAAGCGGGCGATCGTCATCGCGGCGGCGGTTGCGGCGGCGATCGCCGTCGCGGGCGGCCTGGCGTTCCAATTCCTGACCGACGGCTGGCCCTCTCCATCCTCCGGCGGCGCTCCCGCCGTTGCGGCGGCCACTTTCGTCGGCAGCGAGGCCTGCGCCGGCTGCCACCGCGCCGAAGCGGAGCTTTGGGGCTCATCGCAGCACCAGCTTGCCATGCAGCATGCCACCGACAAGGCGGTGCTCGGCGATTTCAACGGCGCGAGCTTCGATTATCACGGCGTGCATTCCCGCTTCCTCCGCCAGGACGGAAAATTCCTGGTCGAGACCGACGGCCCCGACGGCAAGCTCGCCACGTTCGAAGTCAAGTACACGTTCGGCGTCGATCCGCTGCAGCAATATCTGGTCGAGTTCCCCGACGGGCGCCTGCAGGCGCTGTCGCTCGCCTGGGACAGCCGGCCGAAGGACGACGGCGGCCAGCGCTGGTTCCATCTCTATCCGGACGAGGAGATCAGGCACGACGACGTCCTGCATTGGACCAAGCTGAGCCAGAACTGGAATTTCATGTGCGCGGACTGCCACTCGACCGGCGTGCGCAAGAACTACGACGCGGCACACGACCGCTTCGCCACGCGCTTCGCGGAGATCAGCGTGGGCTGCGAGGCCTGTCATGGACAGGGGTCTGCGCATGTCGGCTGGGCCAAAGCGCAGCAAAGCTGGTGGCCGTTCGGCAAGCGCGAAGACCCGAAGATGGGCCTGCTGGTCCAGTACGACGAGCGCCGGGATATCGTGTGGCGCCGCGATCCGACGACCGGCAGCCCGCAGCGCAACTTCACGCCGCCGCTCGTTCGCAAAGAGGTCGAGACCTGCGGCCGCTGCCACGCGAGACGCGGCGTTTTTTCCGAGGACTGGGTGCCCGGCCGGTCGCTATCGGATACCCACGTGGTCTCGCCGCTCGCCCGCGGGCTCTATGAAGCCGACGGGCAGATGCGCGACGAGGTCTACAACTACGGCTCGTTCAAGCAGAGCAAGATGTTCGCGGCCGGCGTCACCTGCGGCGATTGCCACGAGCCGCACGGCGCGAAACTTCGCGCGCCCGGCGACGGCGTCTGCCTGCAATGCCACGCCGCCGACAAATACGCCGCGGTCGCGCACCACCGTCACGCGGCGGCGAGCCCCGCGTCTGCCTGCGCGTCGTGCCACATGCCCGCGCGCACCTACATGGTGGTCGACCGCCGGCACGACCACGGCTTCCGCGTCCCGCGGCCCGACCTGTCGGTGAAGCTCGGCACGCCAAATGCCTGCAACGACTGTCATCGCGACCAGGCGCCGGCATGGGCGGCGGCGGCGATCGAAGGCTGGCATGGGCCGCGCCGGAAGGGCTTGCAGGCCTACGCCGAGGCGTTCCATGCCGCGTGGAGCGACCAGGCGGATGCGGCCGCGCTGCTCGCCGTCGTGGCGGCGGATGGCAATGCGCCGGTCTTCGCGCGCGCGAGCGCGCTGAGCGAGCTTGCTCCACGGCTCTCGCCTTCGAACATCAACCTGGCGAGAACCGGCCTCTCGGATCCCGATCCGATGGTACGGATCGGCGCCCTCGACATGTTGCAGAACGTGCCCACCGCCCAGCTCTGGCCGCTGGTTGCGCCGCTGCTTTCGGATTCCAGCCGCGGCGTGCGCATCCGGGCCGCCGCACTGCTCGCCGCGGTTCCGACCTCGAGCCAACCTCCCGCCGATCGCGAACGGTTCGAGCGCGCCGCGGCGGAGTTCATCGCGGCGCAACGCCTCAATGCCGATCGGCCGCAAGCGCGCTCCGCCTTGGGAAACTTCCTCGCGCAGCGCGGCCTCCCGGCCGATGCCGAGGCCGAATACCAGGCGGCATTGCGGCTCAGTCCGCAGTACGCGCCCGCGGCGATCAACCTGGCCGACCTCTATCGGCCGCTGGGGCGGGATGGCGAAGGCGAGAGCGTGCTGCGCGCAGCGATCGCCGCATCGCCGCGGGACGCGGGGTTGCATCATGCGCTCGGCCTCACGCTGACCCGCCTGAAGCGCTCCGACGACGCGCTCGAGGAACTGCGCCGCGCCGCCGAGCTCGATCCCGCGCGGGCGAGATATGGCTATGTCTACGGCGTTGCGCTGCACTCGGCCGGGCGCGCCGGCGACGCGGTGGCGGTGCTCAAGGATAATGTGGCGCGGCATCCGGCGGATCGCGACACGCTGCTCGCGCTCGTCAGCTTCAATCGCGATGCCGGAGACATCGTCGCCGCGCTCGCATACGCGGAGCAATTGAACCGGATCGCACCGGCCGATCCGAACCTTACGCGCCTGATCCAGGATCTGCGCAATAAGGCGAAGAAGCCGGATGCGCAGTAACGGCCGGGGGAACGCCGGCGGGCGGTAGTGCCTCACTTTGAATTTTGTGCCACCCGTTCGATTTGTCCAGGCGCTAGATCCATTGACGTCACGCGGCCATACACCTGAACGGCAACTTTGACGGTCGAAGACTTTTCATCCACTTCTTTCACTTCGCCGCAAAAGCCGGTAAACGGGCCATCCACGACTCGAACGATTTGACCTTCGCGAAGGCGATAGGTTCTCATGCGACCTCCAATTTCTTGTAGGGACTGCGCGGCCCAGGCTTGGGCGCGGCGGCATCGACCAGCGACGCGATATCATCGACGGACCACAGTTTGTCCGTGACGCCTGCCAGCCATTGCTGGCGTGAGCTTGTGCGCCTTGTGGATTTTCACAAAGTTGTACCAGACGAAGTAGAGCGCCAGCGCGTGGCAATGATTGTCCACCTTCTTTGAGAAGGCGTTTGTCAACCGAGTAAAGCGGCGCATCTGCATCCGCATCGTAAGATTGTGCCGCTCGGTGTAGTGGCGCGCTATTCCGCGAGCGGGGTCGGGTTGGCGGGCGGCGGATCGATCCCGAACGTGGCGGCGGTCAGACAGGTCATCGAGAAGCTGCCGGTCGATGCGACCAGCGCCACCAGGCTCTCCAGCCCCATGGTCTTTTCCGCGGCGGCGTAGCTTGCGTCGCTGAGCCCCTTGTCGGCGAGGAGCTCGCGCGCCACGGCAAAGCAGGTTCGCTCGCGCGCATCGGCCAAGCTGGGCGTCTTGCGCGCGTTGATCGCGTCGATCACCGCCTGGTCGATGCCGACGGCGAGCGAGGCGCGCACCTGCGCGAACCATGGATAGCGCGCGTTCCAGTGCCGGGCGACGACCAGGTTGACGATCTGCTGCTCGCGCCGGGACAGCGGCCCGGACGACAAAGCGGCCCTGATGCCCTGGCAAGCCTCGAACAATTTCGGCAATCGGATGTAGGCATAGTACGGCCCGCCCACGATGCCGCTCGATTGCTTGGCGGCGTCGTAGACGCGCGCCTGCTCGGCGTTCATGTCGGCGCGGTCAACGATTGCGATGCGCGTCATGCGATATCCCCCGGCGCTTGGATTCCGTTTGCAATCGTTCCCCTCCCGGGGCCGGATTGCAGGATATCGAATTGGCAATGGTCAGTCAGGAGGTATCGGAGCGAATTTACAAACTGTCATCAGCACACTCGCCGCACTTTTCTCTTCCGTCGTCCTCCGGCTGTCGTCCACCTTCAAGCCGGAGCGACGGCAAGCCGCCGCACCGGCTTCTCCACAATCGGCAGATTGATTGCCGCCGACAACAGCCCGAGCAGGATCGCAAGCCACCACACCGCGTCGTAGGATCCGGCGCGCTCGAACAGCAAGCCGCCGAGCCACACGCCGAGGAAACCGCCGATCTGATGGCTGAAGAAGGCAAAGCCGAACAGCGTGGCGAGCCAGTGCGTGCCGAACATGACGGTGACGAGGCCCGATGTGGGCGGCACGGTCGAGAGCCACAACAGGCCCAGCACCGCCCCGAAGATCAAGGTCGCCGCCATGCTCGGCGGCAGCATGATATAGACGAGGATCGCCAGCGCGCGTGCGAAATAGATGAACGACAGGAGGTAACGCTTGGGCATGAAAGCGGAAAGCCAGCCGGCTGCGATAGCGCCCACCATGTTGAACAGCCCGATCACGCCGAGCGTCCAGCCGCCGATCTCGGCGGGCAGTCCGCGGTCGACGAGATAGGCCGGCAGGTGCACGGCGATGAAGAAGATCTGGAAGCCGCAGGTGAAGAAGCCGAGCACGAGCAGCCAGTAGCTGCGGTGGCCGAACGCCTCGGTCAGCGCCTGCGCCAGGGATTGCTGCGGCGCGGTCGCAGCAGTCGCTGCGGCGGCGTCCCGCGGCGCCGCCAGCGCGAGCGACAGCGGCACGATCAGGAGTACGATCGCGGCAAAGATCACGAGCGTGTGCTGCCACCCATAGCCGTCGATCAGCGCCACCGCCAGCGGCGAGAACAGGAATTGTCCGAACGATCCGGCCGCGGTGCCGGCGCCGAAGGCAAGCGACCGCCACTGCGGCGGCATCAGCTTGCCGAAGGCGCCGATCACGACGGTGAAGGAGGAGCCGGCCAACCCGAAGCCGATCAGGACGCCGGCACTGAGATGGAGCATCGCCGGCGTGCCGGCATAGGCCATCGCGGCCAGGCCGAGCGCGTAGAGAACCGCGCCCGCGCTGAGCACCGGCGCGGCGCCGAAACGATCCGCCATTGCGCCCGCGAAGGGTTGCGCCGCGCCCCACAACAGCATCTGGATCGCGAGCGCGAGCGCGAACAGGTCGCGGCCCCAGCCGTGCGCGCTCGACATCGGCGTGAGGAAAAAGCCCATCCCCGAGCGCGGGCCGAAGCCCAGCACTGCGATCAGGCAGCCGCACGCCAGGATAACGCCGGCAAAATGCGGCAATCGCGCAATGGGCTTCATGGCAGGCTCCCTTGCAAGAGCGCCTGTCGCGTGAGCGGGCGGTAAGCAATCTGCGTCATCGCCGGGTGACGACGACTTCGAGGTATTCGCTGGGTACGACCATCGTCTTGTCGCCGGAACGGTCGAACCGTTTGATCAGTGCGAACAGATCGTCGGTCAGCGCTGCTTGCGCCTGGGGATCGAGGGCGCCGAACGTCTTCAGGAGGGGACCGTAGTAGGTCTTGAATACGTCGAGCCAGTGTTGCGCCGAGCGGTAGCGAAAGACGAAGTTGCGCCGCTCGAGTTGGATCGACGAGGCCTGTGCGCCGAACAATTCGGTGATGCGCGCACCGGTGCCCCAGAGCGCCGGCGACTTGACGCCCGCCGGCGGCGGCATGTGCTTGCCGATAGTCTTGAACAGCTGGCCAATGAAGCCTTCCGGCGTCCAGTTGGCCAGGCCGATCTTGCCGCCCGGCTTGCACACGCGCACGAGCTCGGTGGCGGCCTTGTCCTGGTCCGGCGTGAACATGACCCCGAAGGTGGAAACCACCGCGTCGAAGCTCGCGTCGGCGAAAGGCAGCGCTTCGGCATCGGCCTGGCGAAACTCGATCGCGAGCCGCTCAGCCGCCGCCCGCTCGCGGCCGCGTTCAAGCAGAGCGGGCACATAGTCCGTCGAGACGACCTCGCACCAGCGGCGCGCCGCCGCCAGCGTGACATTGCCGTTGCCGGCTGCGACGTCGAGGACCCTTTGTCCGGCGCGCAGATCGAGCGCCTCGCACAGCGCCTCACCGACGATCTGCAGCGTCGTGCCAACGATGGCGTAGTCGCCGGACGACCAAGCGCCCTGCTGGCGGGTCTTGACCGTGCCGAGGTCGGGTTGCGTCGGGGCAAGCACCGCTCGCGCCGCAGCGGATGTGGGGTTCATCTCTGCCTCCTTTGATTAATTCGCGGCGGCGAGCTTGCCCTGGGGCGGCGGGGAAGACTTTGACGCATGCTTGATTTGCCCTTGAGATATTCCTGATTATCGGCTCAAACGCGTCAGTTCTTCGCCGGACCCGGCCATGCAATTTCACTTTGGAGATCATGTGCTTGACGTCGACCGCCGCGAGCTGCGCCGCGGTTCCGATCGCATTGCGGTCGAGCCGCAGGTATTCGACCTCCTGATTTATCTGGTGCAGAACCGCGACCGCGTCGTCAGCAAGGACGATCTGATCGCCGCGGTCTGGGGCGGCCGTATCGTCTCGGATTCGACCCTGAGCAGCCGCATCAACGCCGCGCGAAAGGCGGTCGGCGACAGCGGCGGGGACCAAAAGCTGATTCGCACCATCGCGCGCAAGGGCCTGCGCTTCGTCGGTGTCGTGCGCGCGCAAACAAACGGCAACGAACCGGCACATGTCACCGGTTCGCCGCCGGATGAAATCCGCGAGCAGTCACGCCCGGGCTTGCCGCTGCCCGACCGGCCCGCGATCGCCGTGCTTCCCTTCGTCAATATGAGCGGCGATCCGGAGCAGGAGTATTTCTCCGACGGCATCAGCGAGGACATCACCACCGCACTGTCCAAGCTGCGCTGGTTCTTCGTGATCGCGCGCAACTCTGCGTTCACCTACAAGGGCAAGGCCGTTCACATGAAGCAGGTCGCCGAGGAGCTTGGCGTCGGCTATGTGGTCGAGGGCAGCGTGCGCAAAAGCGGCGACCGCGTGCGCATCACCGTGCAGCTCAACGACGTCGCCACCGGCAGCCACATCTGGGGGGAACGCTACGACCGCGATCTCGCCGACGTTTTCGCGGTGCAGGACGAGATCACGGAGGCCATCGTCGCGGCGATCGAGCCGCAGATCTATGCCGCGGAAAATTTTCACGCCCGGCGCAAGCCGCCGGACAGCATGGATGCTTGGGATCTGGTGATGCGGGCGCTGTCGCATTACTGGCGGGTGACCCGACAAGACAATGTCGTCGCACAGGCGCTGCTGGAGAAGGCGATCGCGATCGACCCGAACTATGGTCAGGCGCTCGGACTCCTTGCCGCCAGCTATACATTCAGCGCCCACATGGGTTGGGAGGACATGGCGAGCACCGTGCCGACTGCCCAACGCGCTGCGCTGGCGGCGATCCAGGTGGACAGCGAGGACCCTTGGGCGCACCACGCGCTGGGCTGCGTCCATCTGTTCACGCGGCGTTTCGAAGACTCGCTGGCCGAGTTCGAGTTGGCGTTACACCTCAATCCGAATTTCTCGCTGGCCCAGGGCTATTATGGCCTTGCCCTGTCCTATTGCGGCCGCTGGGAGGAGGCCGACGAGGCCGCCCGCCGCGCACTGCGCTTGAGCCCGCGCGATCCATTCGCGGCGGTCTATGCCGGCATCGCTGCCTACGCCCAATTCATCGGACGCAACTACAACGAGGCGATGCAGCTGGCGCGCGAGGCCATCCGGCAGCGCGGCGATTTCGTCGGCGCCCACCGCGTGCTCACCGCTGCCGCCGGCATGGCAGGACAGACGGAGATCGCGACGGCCGCACTGCAGGAACTACGCCGCGCGCAGCCCAATATCTCACTCGCCTGGATCGCAGAGCAAATGCCGATCAAGCTGGACGCCGATCGGGAACATTATTTGGAAGGCTTCCGCCGCGCGGGCCTGGGCTAGCTCCGGCAGCGGATGCGGATCACGCCCAATGTCCGAGTTGGGTGAAAGGCTCACTTGCCCATCGAGCCGCAAATCGAAATAGGCCCGGATGGCCTGAGCTGGTGTGCCACCAACCGGCGGCACGCCGTTCATTCGATCACTTCGTCGGCGAGCGCCAGCAGCGTCGGCGGGATTTCGAGGCCGAGCCCGCGCGCGGTCTTGAGGTTGATCACCAGCTCGAATTTGGTCGGCTGCAGCACCGGCAGGTCGGCGGGCTTGTCGCCTTTGAGGATGCGCCCGACATAGATGCCGCTCAGGCGCCACGAACTCGAAACGCTTGTCGCCATAACTCATCAGACCGCCGGC
Source organism: uncultured Alphaproteobacteria bacterium (assembly GCA_963712565.1). Classification (GTDB taxonomy): domain Bacteria; phylum Pseudomonadota; class Alphaproteobacteria; order Rhizobiales; family Xanthobacteraceae; genus VAZQ01. The sequence continues at coordinate 8,987 of CAVQIP010000063.1, forward strand.
CTCGGGATAAACCCGGGTCGGATAGGTCGCGGGACTCCGGTAACGCGCCGCGAGCGCCGCGATCTGATCGGCTCTCCGGTTGAACAGCAATCCGTCGCCACCGACCAGAAGCGCACCGAGGCGTTCCTTGGCCGCAATCGCCAAGGCGCTGTCGATCTCCTCCACCGTGCTTGCCCGCAACACCATCATCGGCTGCCCGACGCTGCCGGCGGCCGCCTGCATGTCGGCGGTCTCGCCTTCGCTGATGAGATTGGTCGGATTGGTGAGATAGCCCATGACGCCGGCTTGCGGCACAAGTTCGCGCAGCAGCTCGAGCCGCTTGGCCACCATCTCGGCCACGCTGACGGCGAGACCGGTGGCATTGCCGCCGGGCCGGTTCAGACTTGCGACCAGGCCAAGCCTCACCGGGTCGCCGCCGTTTTGGAACACGATCGGAATCGTCGCGGTCGCCGCCTTGGCGGCCCGCGCCGAGTTGACGGTCTCGGTAGCGAAGATCACCGCGACCCGCCGGCCGACCAGCTCGGCCGCCAAGGCCGACAGTTGCTCGGCATGCTCGCTCGCGCGGTGTTCGATCGTCACGTTGTGGCCTTCGACGTAGCCCATTTCGCTCAGGCCCTTGCGAAACGCGGCCGACCCGGTCGCGCTCGGGTGCCCTCTCCCGCTGTCGAGCCAACCGATCACCGGCATCGCCGGCTGCTGCGCGCGCGCGGCGAGCGGCGCCGTTGCCGCAGCGCCGCCGAGCAGCGCGATGAAATCGCGCCGCCTCATTCGATCACCTCGTCGGCGAGCGCGAGCAGCGGTTGTAGGGTGGGCAAAGGCGCGCTGTTCGGTACATCCGCGTGGGCAAAATCGTGCATGCGCCGTGCCCACGCGGCCACGATACGGCAAGCGATTTTGCCCACCCTACGGCGCTTCATTCGATCACCTCGTCGGCGACGGCGAGCAGCGACGGCGGCACGGCAAGGCCGAGCATGCGGGCGGTCTCGGCGTTGATGACCAGCTCGAACTTGGTCGATTGCACGACCGGCAAATCCGCGGGCTTCGCCCCCTTGAGGATACGGCCGGCATAGACGCCGGCCTGACGATAGGAATCCATGATGTTGGTCCCATAGCTCATGAGTGCGCCCGCTTCCGGGAGCTCGCGCACCGAAAACGAGGAGGGAATCGCATGGCGTGCCGCCAGCGTGGCGAGTTGCACGCGCCGGACGACGAAGAACGGGTCCGGGCTGACGAAAAGCGCGTCCGGCCGTTCGTCGGCAAACGTCGCGAAGGCCGCGCTGATCTCACGGGCGGTGCCGGCGTTGAAGATGCGGACTTGCAGGCTCATCGCGCGCCCCGCGGCCTGCGCCTCTCCCGCTTGCGCTTCTGCGCGCGCAGGATTGGCCGGATTGACGAAGACGGCGATGCGGCTCATTCCAGGCACAAGCTCGCGCAGGAGCGCCAGCCGCTTCGACATCAGCTCGCCGATGATGAGATTCACGCCGGTGAGATTTCCTCCCGGCCGCGAGAGGCTGGCGACGAGCCCGAGCTTGACCGGGTCTTCGGGGACCAGGAAGACGATGGGCATGGCGGTGGTTGCCGCCTTGGCTGCGATGGCCGGAGCGGTGCCGCCGTGCGCGAAGACGAGCGCCACCCGTCTGCGAACCAGGTCTGCCGCCAGCCCCGGCAGCCGATCGAGCTGGTTCTCGGCCCAGCGATAGTCGATCGCGACGTTCTCCCCCTCGACATAGCCTGCTTCATGCAGGCCCTGGCGAAATCCGCGCATACGCTCCACCCAACCTTCGGGCGATACGGAGCTCAGGGAGCCGATCACCGGCATCGCCGGCTGCTGCGCGCGCGCCGCGAGCGGCCACGCCGCCGCGCCGCCGACGAGCGTGATGAACTCGCGGCGTTTCATTCGATCACCT
>CAVQIP010000064.1:0-16186 GCA_963712565.1 uncultured Alphaproteobacteria bacterium
AGAACCGGAAAGGCTCGGCGTGAGCATAAGATTTCCGCTCTACCCTCTGTAAGCGGACATCAGAGCAGACGTGCCGCGAGGTCGGCTTAGTGCCATAACCGGTCGTGAGCAACCGCAGCAAACGGTGGCTATTCGATCACCTCGTCGGCGAGGGCAAGCAGCGACGCTGGCACCTCGAGGGCGAGCGCCTTAGCGGTTTTGAGATTGATCACCAGCTCGTATTTGGTCGGCGCCTGCACCGGTAGGTCACCGGGCTTCTCGCCCTTGAGGATGCGATCGACGTAGCCTGCCGCACGCCGAGCTTGGTCGGGGACATTGGGCCCATAGGAGATGAGGCCGCCGTCGGTGACGAAGGCGCGCAGGAAATAGATTGCAGGCAGCTTGTGCCGGGCTGAAAGCGCAATGATGAGTTCGCGATGAACGAGCGACAACGGGCTCCCTGTCACGATCAGGCCGCCATTGCCGGAACGCGCAAATGCCGTAACGCCGCGCTCAATCTCCGACGCGTCGTGCACGTTGACCGGGCTCACCTCCACCCCAACCGACGGCGCCGCAGCCTGGATGACGCCGAACTGGGCGGGGCCGGAGGATATGGTGGGATCTCGAAGGACCGCCGCTCGCTTCACGCCCGGCGCGACCTCCTTAAGCAGCTCCAACCATTTCGTGCTCAAACTGTAATCGAACAGCAAGAAGCCGGTGGCGTTCCCACCCGGCCGCGACAGACTGTCAATATAGCCGGCGCCAACTGGATCTGCGACGGCCACGAACACAATCGGCACGGTGCGCGTTGCCTGCAACAACGCCGTCATATTCGTGGAGCTGATAGTCACGATAACCTCGGGCGCAAGCGCGACGAGCTCCGCCACATACTTGCGAGCCTTGTCGGCATCACCCGCGGGCCAGCGATAGTCAATTTTCACGTTCCGGCCATCGGCCCAACCCAATTGTTGCAGAGCTTGCAGGAACGCAGAGATGTTGGGCTGCGAGCGCGGATCGTCCGTATCGCCTCCGCCCGGAAGCACTCCGATGCGCCGCATTCGCTCGGGTTGCTGTCCTTGCGCAGTAAGCGGCCAGAGCGCTGCGCCGCCAATGAGCGTGACAAACTCCCGCCGCCTCATGAGGCTTCCCCTCCTGCCGAGTGTCCGGCGCGCTGAGGCTATCACATTCGGGGGCGTCCGTTGTGCATCACAGCAAATTTTGGCGGTCAATGTCTCAGTTGGTTCAGAACCGGAAAGGCTCGGCGTGAGCATAAGATTTCCGCTCTACCCTCTGTAAGCGGACATCAGAGCAGACGTGCCGCGAGGTCGGCTTAGTGCCAAAAGCTGACTCATGCACCGCAGCAAACGACATGCACGGGTTGCAATGACTTACTCGATCACCTCGTCGGCGCGGGCGATCATTTGCTCTGCGGGTAGCGATCCCGCGCGTCGCTTGATGACCCAGTCAATATCAGCAGCAGCAGCACGAGCAGCGGGGTGAGGAAGAGTGACAAAAAGAATGTGCCAAAAAAGCCCATCCGGCGGTAGCTGCCGGCGAGCCCCGCGAGCAGACAAAATATCAGGTACAATATGATGGCGATCCACATTGCTCTATTTCTCCCTTAGATGTGCGCATGGGGCTTTCTTCCGCCATTTCGGCTGCGCCCGCGCCGTGAGCGGCCAAAGCGGCAAAGGCATGGCCGCCGCGCCGCCGAGCAGCGTGATGAACGCGCGCCGCCTCATTCGATCACCTCGTCGGCGAGCGCGAGTAGCTTTGACGGGATTTCGAGGCCGAGTGCCTTGGCAGTCTTGAGGTTGATGGTCAGTTCGAACTTGGTCGCCTGATCGACGGGCAAATCTGCCGGCTTCTCGCCCTTGAGAATCCGCGCGGTGTAGATGCCGGCTCGGCGATAGCCATCCGCGAGGCTGTTTCCATAGCTCATGAGGCCGCCTGCCCCGGCCATCTCGCGATTGACGTAGATGGCCGGAACCGCGTGTCGTGCAGCGAGCGTCGTGATCTGTTCGCGCCGACTCGCTAAGAACGAATCGGCAGCCACGACGAGCGCGCCAATGCGATCCTGAATGATGGTCGAGAAGGCGTTGTCGATGTCGCTTACGATCGAAGCATGCAGGATCACGATCTGCATCCCAAGGGCGCGGGCGGCTTCCTGCAATTCGGCAGGCTGACGCGCTGTTTCCGCATTGTTCGGGTTGAGAAGCAGGGCAACGGTCATAACATTGGGGACCAGATCGTGCAGCAGGGCGAGCCGCTTCGGCCCCAGCTCGGCACTGAACCAGCTCACCCCGGTGACGTTGCCGCCGGGCCGGTTGAGGCTGGCGACAAGCCCATACTTCCGCGGATCGTCGTTGCTCGTGAAGACGATCGGGATCGTACTCGTTGCCGCCTTCGCCGCGATCGCCGGATTGTTGCCGCCCGTCGCAACGATCACGGATACCCGCCGCTGAACAAATTCGGCTGCCAGCGCAGGCAGTCGATCGGGTTGTCCCTCTGCCCAGCGATATTCGATGGCGACGTTCTGACCTTCGATGTAGCCAGCCTCTTTCAAGCCGCGGTGGAAGGCGGCCACCATGGGCGCCCACGTGCGGGGCGATTGCCCGTTAAGAAACCCGACGACCGGCATCGCCGGCTGCTGCGCGCGCGCCGCGAGCGGCCATGACGCCGCCGCGCCGCCGAGCAGCGTGAGGAACTCGCGTCGTCTCATTCGATCACCTCGTCGGCGACGGCGAGCAGCGAGGGCGGCACAGTGAGGCCGAGCATCCACGCCGTCTGTTGGTTGATGACCAACTCGAACTTGCTCGACTGCACCACCGGCAGGTCCGCGGGCTTGGCGCCTTTTAGGATGCGGCCGGTGTAGACGCCGACTTGACGATACGCATCTTTCAGGCTGTAGTATCCATATAGCTCATGAGGCCGCCTGCCCCGGCCATCTCGCGATTGACGTAGATGGCCGGAACCGCGTGTCGTGCAGCGAGCGTCGTGATCTGTTCGCGCCGACTCGCTAAGAACGAATCGGCAGCCACGACGAGCGCGCCAATGCGATCCTGAATGATGGTCGAGAAGGCGTTGTCGATGTCGCTTACGATCGAAGCATGCAGGATCACGATCTGCATCCCAAGGGCGCGGGCGGCTTCCTGCAATTCGGCAGGCTGACGCGCTGTTTCCGCATTGTTCGGGTTGAGAAGCAGGGCAACGGTCATAACATTGGGGACCAGATCGTGCAGCAGGGCGAGCCGCTTCGGCCCCAGCTCGGCACTGAACCAGCTCACCCCGGTGACGTTGCCGCCGGGCCGGTTGAGGCTGGCGACAAGCCCATACTTCCGCGGATCGTCGTTGCTCGTGAAGACGATCGGGATCGTACTCGTTGCCGCCTTCGCCGCGATCGCCGGATTGTTGCCGCCCGTCGCAACGATCACGGATACCCGCCGCTGAACAAATTCGGCTGCCAGCGCAGGCAGTCGATCGGGTTGTCCCTCTGCCCAGCGATATTCGATGGCGACGTTCTGACCTTCGATGTAGCCAGCCTCTTTCAAGCCGCGGTGGAAGGCGGCCACCATGGGCGTCCACGTGCGGGGCGATTGCCCGTTAAGAAACCCGACGACCGGCATCGCCGGCTGCTGCGCGCGCGCCGCGAGCGGCCATGACGCCGCCGCGCCGCCAAGCAGCGTGAGGAACTCACGTCGTCTCATTCGATCACCTCGTCGGCGACGGCGAGCAGCGAGGGCGGCACAGTGAGGCCGAGCATCCACGCCGTCTGTTGGTTGATGACCAACTCGAACTTGCTCGACTGCACCACCGGCAGGTCCGCGGGCTTGGCACCTTTTAGGATGCGGCCGGTATAGACGCCGACCTGACGATACGCATCTTTCAGGCTCGCTCCGTAGCTCATCAGCCCGCCGACTTCGGCATACTCACGCGACATATACGCCGCGGGGACCTTGTGGAGCGTCGCCAGGTGGACCAATTGGACCCGGCGGCTGTTGAAAAAGAAGCCGGGGCCGACGAAAAGCGCGTCGGGCCGCTCGCGCGCAAGCGTTGCGAAAGCCTCGTTGATCTCGCTGCTGCTGCTGGCGTTGAGAATCTGCATGCGCAGTCCCATGGCGCCAGCGGCCTCTTCCACGTCTCGCAATGCCGTCTCGGTCGGGGGAACGGTCGGGTCGACGAGGACGGCCACCTTGACCAATCCCGGCACCAACCCGCGCAGCAGTTCCAGCCGCTTCGCCGTCAACTCGGTCGACAAAAAATTGACGCCAGTCAGGTTACCGCCGGGCCGGGCGATGCTCGCGACAAGACCGAGCCTGACCGGGTCTTCGCTGACGGAGAAAACGACCGGGACCGCCATCGTTACCCGTTTTGCCGCTAGTGCAGGAGTGTTTCCGAAGGTGGCAAGCACCGCGACCCGCCGCCGAGCCAGATCGGCCGCCAGGTCCGGCAGCCGATCTATGCAATTCTCGGCCCAGCGATAGAGGACGGTGAGGTTGTCGCCCTCGATATAGCCCTCTTGCTTCAAGCCGAGGTGAAATGCGCTCAGGCGGTCTGCGTTCGTCTCAGGCGACGAGACACCAAGGAATCCGATCACCGGCGTCGCCGGCTGCTGCGCGCGCGCCGTGAGCGGCCAAAGAAGCGAAGGCCCGGCCGCCGCGCCGCCGATGAGCGTGATGAAGTCGCGGCGCCTCATTCGATCACCTCGTCGGCGCGCGCGATGAGCGTCGGAGGCACTTCGAGGCCGAGCGCCCTGGCAGTCGGCAGGTTGATGACGAACTCGAATTTGGTCGACTGCACGACCGGCAGGTCGGCGGGCTTGTCGCCCTTGAGGATGCGGCTGGTGTAGGCGCCGATATGCCGAAATACCTCCCTCAGGCTCGTTCCATAGGTCATCAGGCCGCCGGCTTCCGCATATTCGCGCGCGTTGTAGACGGCGGGGATCACATGGCGCGTCGCCAGCGTGGCAAGTTGCAGGCGCCGGCTGTAGAAAAACGGGTCGGCGGCGACTACGAGCCCTTCGGCTTTGTTGCCGACAAGCGTTGCAAATGCGGCTTCGATCCCGCGGCTGTCGCTCGCCTGAACGACATCGATCTGCACCCCGATGGCGGCCGCCGCCGCAGTCAAGTCTCTCGCCACGGCCTCGGCATTCGGATGGTTGGGATTGACCAACAGTCCGATGCGCGCGACGGCGGGGACGAGCTCGCGCAGCAAGCCCAGTTGCTTTGCCGCGAGGTCGGAGACGAAGAAGTGTACGCCGGTCGCATTGCCACCCGGCCGGGCAAGGCTCGCGACGAGGCCGACCTTCACCGGATCATCGGTGGCGCCGAATACGATGGGAATGGTCGCGGTCGCAGCCTTTGCAGCGAGTGCCGGAGGGGTGGAAAGTGCAACGATCACGGCAACCTGATTGCGTACCAATTCCGACGCCATCGCCGGCAGTCGATCGTATTGACCTTCGACCCAACGGTATTCGATCGCCACATTGCGCCCTTCGACGGAGCCGGTTTCGGCCAGACCCTGGCGCAACATCGCCGCCAGGTGTGCGCCCGCCGCAGCCGAACCTCCGCCGAGAAGGCCGATCACCGGCACCGCTGGCTGCTGCGCGCGCGCCGCGCGCGGCCACGCCGCCGCCGCGCCGCCGATGAGCGCGATGAACTCGCGCCGCTTCATTCGATCACCTCGTCGGCGAGCGCGAGCAGCGTCGGCGGCACGGTGAGGCCGAGCGCCTTCGCGGTCTTGAGATTGAAGGCGGTGTGGTAATGCGATGGCGCTCGCATTGGAAGGTCACCTGCTTTACCGCCCCTGGCAACCTGGTCTACGAAAGCCGCCATGTCGCGGAATATATCCACGAGGTTGACGCCGTAGCTTATGAGCGCGCCGGTCTCCGTCACCTCGCGAAACGCAGATATTGAAGGCGTGCGGCGCTCGAGCAGCAGGCGCACGATGGTCGCGCGGTCGCGCAGCGCGAGCGGGCTTGCAGGAATCATGACCGGCTCGCCGGGCGAGTCATCCATGGGCATCAACGAAGCGGGATAGTTCGGCGGCTGCCCGATCAATTCCAGCAAGCGCGGCTCGAAGCCCAGCTTCGTGGCAACCGCTGCGGCCGCCACGGCTTGCTCTCGCGATGCGGCATCCCAGAGAAGACCGACGCGATGCGCCTTCGGGAAGGCCTTGCGCAAGAGCTCCACCCGTTTGCCCGCCAGCTCGAGTTGGCTCACGAAGATTCCGGTGGAATTGCTGCCCGGACGCGACAGGCTCGCCACATAGCCCTTCTCGACCGGATCGAAGTCGAGCGCGATGAAGACGATTGGCGTGGCGCCTGCGGCCGCCCGCGCGGCCCGCAGCGCCGGCTCGTTGCCGGCGGCGAGCATGATGTCCACCTTGCGCGCGGCAAGCTCGCGATAGGTCTGTTCGTATCCTTCGAGGCTGGGCGCCTGAACGTATTCGAATGCAAAATTTTGCCCCTGCTGATAACCGAGCTCGGCCATGCGCTTTTCGAAAGCAACGTAATGCGGCGCTCCGCGCGGCAGGATGCCGGAGTAACCGACGCGCAGCGTCTTTGGCTGCCCCTGCGCCCGCGCCGCGAGCGGCCATGTCGCCGCCGCGCCGCCGAGCAGCGTGATGAACTCGCGCCGCTTCATTCGAGTACCTCGTCGGCGCGTGATTGTAGGGTGGGCAAAGGCGCGCTGTTTGGCACGTCCGCGTGGGCAAAATCGTGCACGCGCCGTGCCCACGCGGCCACGATACGGCAAGCGATTTTGCCCACCTTACGTCCTCTCATTCGATCACCTCGTCGGCGCGCGCGAGCAGGGTCTGGGGCACGGTGACCCCGAGCGCCTTGGCCGTCTTGAGGTTGACAATCAGCTCGGCCTTCGTGGTCTGCTGGACCGGAAGATCGGCCGGCTTCTCGCCCTTGAGGATCCGGCCGCTGTAGATCCCGGCCTGGCGGTACGCGTCGGCAATATCTCCGCCATAGCTCATGAAACCGCCGGCCGCTGCGAATGGGCGATACTGGTAGATGGTGGGGATCGCGTAGCGGATGGTCAGCGCGGCAAGCTGTTCGCTGTGATTTGTGAAAAATGCGTCGGTGCCGATGACGAGCCCGCCTGCCCGCGCTTGAAGCAGGCTGGCGATGGCGCTCTCGAAATCGCGTTCGGTGCTGGCGTGCACAAGGTGCAGCCGCAGCCCGAGGGTGCGAGCGGCTGTGTGCAGGCTTCGCGACAGCGTCTCGGCGAGCGCGGGACTGGTCGGATTGAGGAGCGCGGCGATGATCGTCGCCGTCGGGACCAGCTCATGCAGCAATTCCAGCCGTTTCGCTCCAAGCTCGCCGCTCAGGGAAGTCACGCCGGTGAGACTGCCGCCGGGTTGGTTGAGGCTCGTTACCAGTCCCACCTCGACCGGATCGGCGGCTGTGTAAAAGGCGATCGGGATCGTCGAGCTTGCCGCCTTGGCGGCCAGCGCGGCGGGGGTGCCGCCAGCCGCAATCACGTTGACCCGACGCTGAACCAGATCGGCCGCCAATGCCGGCAGTCGATCGTTGTGGCCGTGGCTCCAGCGATATTCGATGGCCACATTGCGCCCCTCCACAAGACCTACCGCGCGCAGGCCCTCGCGGAACCCCGTCAGCTGGTTCGTCATCGTCTCGGGCGCGCCGCCGGCCAGGAACCCGATCACCGGCATCGCTGCCTGCTGCGCGCGCACCGCGAGCGGCCAAGCCGCCGCCGCGCTGCCGAGGAGCGTGATGAACGCGCGCCGTCTCATTCGATCACCGCGTCGGCGCGAGATTGTAGGGTGGGCAAAGGCGCGCTGTTCGGTATATCCGCGTGGGCAAAATCGTGCATGCACCGTGCCCACACGGCCACGATACGGCAAGCGATTTTGCCCACCCTACGTCGGTTCATTCGATCACCTCGTCGGCGCGGGCAAGTAGCGCGGGAGGCACGTCGAGGCCGAGCGCCTTGGCGGTTTTGAGGTTGATCACCAGGTCGTACTTGGTCGGCGCCTGCACCGGGAGGTCGGCCGGTTTCTCGCCCTTGAGGATGCGATCAACGTAGCCAGCCGCGTGCCGGTACTGCGCACGCAGGTCGGGGCCGTAACAGATCAACCCGCCGGCGGTGACGAAGTAGCGATAGGCATAGACCGCTGGCAACCGATGCCGTGCTGCACTTGCGATGATTGCTCCGCGATGCAAGTTGGTGCTGGAGGCCACCGCCACGACCAGGCCTCCGTTCGGCTCGCGCGCGAAGCTGGCAACCCCGCGTTCGACCTCGCCGGGGTCGCGCACCGCGAGCGGGCTCACCTCCATTCCTGCTGCTGTGGCCGCTGCCTGAATGATCGCCCATTGTCCAATTCCGGCGGGATTGGCCGGTTCCCGCAGAACACCGATCCGCTTCAGTCCCGGCACGATCTCCTTGAGAAGCTCTGCCCATTTGCCGCTCAGGCTGTATTCGAACTGCGCGAAGCCGGTGGCGTTGCCGCCTGGACGCGCCAGGCTCGCGACGACGCCGGCGCCGACCGGATCGATCGATTGCGCGAACACGATCGGCACGGTACGGCTCACCCTTTGCAGCAACGACACGATCACGCCTCCGGCCGCGACGATCACATCCGGCGAATGTCCCACCAGTTCGTCCGCGTATCGGCGCCAGCGATCAGCATCGTTGCCGCCCCAACGAAGATCAATGCGAAGGTTGCGGCCGACGCTCCAGCCGAGCTCTTGCATGCCTTCCTGGAACGCAGCGACGTAGGATTGCCCTTCCGAATCCTCGGCCGCTGCATTCATCAGGATGCCAACGCGCCGCGCGCGCTCGGGCTGCTGCGCCCGCGCCGCGAGCGGCGTTGCCACCGCCCCGCCGATGAGCGCGATGAACTCGCGCCGCCTCATGTCGAACACGGGCTGCTCCCTCGGAGTCGGTCCGCCGCACGCTCAGCCTGCCATAAAGGGGCCGGCAAGTCCTTGCGGCCGACCTGAATCGTTCTGAATCGAGGTGCTGCCGGCGCCTGCCATGCTCCGACTGGAAGACAGCCCAGTACGGTGCCGCCCGCCGCTCGGGTCGCGCCCGCGCGCGCGCGGCGTTGCCGGGATCTGTTTCCGAGGTGTCGGCGCGTTACTTCTGCTTGAACTGCAGGGCCACCTGCTCCAGCGCCGGGTGCCACAGCTCCTGCTGGCTGTGCACGAACGCCTCGGCTTCGGCGGGAGTGGCCGGATGCACGTAGCCGCCGCGGGCCGCAATCTTGTCCTTGATCTCCGGTTTGACCAGCACCGCGCGCAGGTCGTCGCTGATCTTGCGCACGATCGCTTGCGGCGTTCCGACCGGCGCCACCGCGCACTGCCAGCCGACGGCGACGAAGCCCGGGAGCGTCTCCGCCACGGTCGGCACGTCGGGAAGTTCAGGCAGACGCTTCGCCGACGCGACCGCCAGCGCCTTGAGCTGGCCCGACTGATAGGCCCCGGCCAATCCGGCGTAGCCCTCGATCACCAGCGCGACGCGGCCGGCCATGATGTCGGTGAGCGCCTGCGCGGAGCCGCCGGTGTACGGCACCATCTGCAGCTTGATGTTGCTGCGAAGCTGCAGCAGCTCGCCGGTCAGGTGGGTCAATCTTCCGACGCCCGTGACCGCAAAGGAGATGCTGCCGGGCTGTTTCTTCGCGTGCGCGATCAGCTCGGGCAGGGTGTTGATGCCGAGCTTGGGATTGATCCCGATCGACATCGGTTGCTCCGCGGTGAGCCCGATGGCGGTGAAATCGCGCGGCAGCTGGAGCGGAAGATTGGGCGCCTTGCCGGGGATCGTCAGGAACACCGACAGGGCCGGTGCATAGATGGTGTAGCCGTCCGGCGCGGCCTCCGCCGCGACCGTCGCCGAAATGGCACCGCCGGCCCCCGGCCGGTTCTCGATCACGACCTGCTGACCCCACCGCTCGCTCAGACCCTCGGCGATGGTGCGCAGGTTGGTGTCGATGGCGCTGCCGGGCGCCGAATCCGAGATGATCCGCACCGGCCGCGTCGGATAGCTCTGGGCCTGCGCCTGCGCCGTACCGCCGATCAACGCGGCCAGCAACACGAACGCGGACAGCCGAATCGAGATCGAAACATATCGGGTCATGGCATCCTCCCAATCACTGCCCGGAGCGGGCGAGAGCGGCGCCGGCTCGGCGCCGTTGCGCAAGGCGGCCCGCACCGGCCACCATAGGTCCCGGATCGAGAAATGATCGAGGCGCGCCAAGGCGGCCAGCGTCAAGCCGGAACAATGCCGCACGGGTGTGACCCGGTGTCCGGGCCATTGCGGCAGTCAGGACAACATTGCTGCCTTTTTGTCGGAGCCGGATCCGGACCTCGCTCGCAAAGAGGCAAAATCAACAAGCGATCGCCATCGACGCCCGCGGTGCTCCTGTCGTGGAACGCAACGGAGCGGCAATCTCTGACCGGAGCGTCCACGGCTGGTCGAAAGAGTGTATACTGCAAGGAGAAAAGCATTTGCTTCGTCCAAACCGCACCTAACCCCGAACGTGGACGGGCCGGCAATCTGGACCCATCGGATGCCCCAAGACACGGACACCTGCAACGCAGTGGTTCGCCCGCCCGTCGCATTGATAATCGCGCTTGCCGCGTGCCTTGCAGCTGACCGGCTCTATCCCTTGCGATTTGTTCCGGCATCGGTTCCAGCTGCCTGGGTCGGCGGGGCTATTTTCGCGATCGCCTTCGCGCTCGCGATTTGGGCGATCGTAACGATCCGCAAGGCAGGCACGCAGGTCGAGACCTACAAACCGACGACGGCGATCGTCGCGAACGGACCCTATCGCCTCACGCGCAACCCTATTTATCTCGGCATGGTGCTTGGCCTGATCGGCCTCGCGATCGCCTTCGACAGTTTGTGGATCCTCGCTGCGCTGGTGCTGTTCTATCTCGTCATCCGTTACGGCGTGATCGCCCGCGAGGAAGCCTATCTCGAGCGCAAGTTCGGCAACGTCTATCTCGGCTATAAGTCCCGCGTTCGCCGTTGGCTGTGACCGCGCACGCTCCCGATTGGATCGAGAGACGCCTTCACATGGTCGCCCGTCAGGATGACGCCGCTGCGTGACCCACCCTCCGACAATAGGAGTATCGCGAACTTGGCATACCCCTTGCAGCCAGGAGAAACCTTGATGCCCGGTCGCAACTCCCTCGCTTGGAAATCCGCTATGTGCGCGCTCAGCGTCACGGCGTCCTGTAGCGTCGCTGCGGCCCAGAGCGCCAGCCCCCCACCGCCGGCTGTGTCGGTCACTCCCGTGGTAAGCCGGCAGGTTACGGAAACGAGTGACTACATCGGACGGATCGTGGCGATCGACAAAGTCGACATCGTCGCGCGGGTGCCCGGCTTCATCGAGCAACGCAATTTCACCGAGGGGCAGGTCGTCAAGAAGGGCGACTTGTTGTTTCGGATCGAGCAGGCAACCTACAAGGCGGCAGTCGACCAAGCGCGCGCCACTCTCGCCAAGGCCAAGGCGACGGAGGTCAACGCCAAGCTGCAGCTCGAGCGCGGCCAGGAGCTCGTGCGCAACAACAACATCCCGCAGGCCACGGTCGACCAGCGCGCCGCCGACGAGGCGGCAGCGCGGGCGGGCGTGATGGAGGCGCAGGCGGCGCTCGAGCAGGCGGAAATCAATCTCGGCTACACCGAGATCCGCTCGCCCATCGACGGACGGATCGGTCTCGCCACCTTCACGGAGGGCAATCTGGTCCAGTCCTCGTCCGGAAGGCTTGCGACCATCGTCAGCCAGGATCCGGTCTACGTCATCTTTCAGGCGAGCGAGCGGGATGTGCTCGACTACAAGCGCAAGATTCTCGAGTCGCCCGATAAGAAGCCGCAGGTGACGATCCGCATCAAGCTGCCCAATGGCAGCGTCTATCCGCATCCCGCCGTCAACGACTTCCTCGACGTCCAGGTCGACCCCACCACGGACACGGTGGCGGTGCGGGCGCGGGTCGCGAACCCGGAGCTTCTGCTGATCCCCGGCGGGATCGTCGGCGTCATGGTGGAGCGGGGTGAGCCGCGGCCCGCGCTGACGGTTCCGCAGTCCGCCATCCAGATCGACCAGGCCGGCCGGTATGTGCTCGTGGTCGACGCCGCGAAGAAGGTCGAGCAGCGCCGGATCACGGCCGGCGCCGAGGAAGGCCGCGACGTCGTGGTGACCGACGGCCTCAAGGAGGGGGAACTCGTTATCGTCGAAGGCATCCAGAAGGTGCGTCCAGGTCAAGTCGTGACAGCGAACGTCGTGCCGGGAACCTGAATGTTTTCCGGGATCTTCATCGATCGGCCGCGGCTTGCCTTCGTCGTCGCCATCGTCATCACGCTTGCCGGCATCATCGCCATCACCGCGATTCCGATCGCGCAATTCCCCGATATCGTGCCGCCGCAGGTCTCGCTGACCGCGAATTATCCGGGCGCCGACGCCGAAGTGGTCGAGACCACGGTGGCGCAACCGATCGAGCAGCAGGTCAACGGCATCGACAACGCGATCTATTATCAATCCGCCAGCGGATCCGACGGCAGCTACAATCTCACCGTCACCTTCGCGCTGGGCACCGATCCCGACATCAACACCGTCAACGTGCAGAACCGCGCCAGCCTCGCCACCCCGCAGCTGCCGCAGGAAGTGTCGCGCGCGGGGCTCACCATCCGCAAGAAATCCGCCGCCCTGCTCCAGGTGATAAGCCTCTATTCCCCGAACAAGACCTACGACGCTGTTTATCTCAGCAACTATGCGACCATCAACATCATCGATCCGCTGGCGCGGATCAAAGGCGTCGGGCAGGCTACGTTGTTCGGACCGCTCGACTATTCGCTGCGTATCTGGCTCGACCCCGACCGGCTGACCCAGCTCAGTCTCACGCCGAACGACGTCATCGCCGCGGTGCAAAATCAGAACATCCAGGCGGCGCTGGGCCGGGTGGGCGCGGCGCCGATCACGCGCGAGCAGCAGCTCCAGATCAACATCAAGACCAAGGGGCGGCTGACGCAGCCGGAGGAATTCGCCGGCATCATCCTGCGCGCCAACCCCGACGGCTCGGTGGTCCGCGTCAGAGATGTGGCCCGCGTGGAGATGAGCGCGAAGTCGCAGGAGCGCTACAGCCGCTTCAACGGCGCACCGGCGGCCGCGATCGGCATCTACCAGACTCCGGGATCCAATGCAGTCGAGGTGGCGCGTCAAGTGCGTGAGACGTTGAGCACGCTGGAGAAGCGCTTCCCCGCCGACCTCGCCTATACCGCGTTCTGGGACGCCACCGTCTTTGTCACGGCAACGATCGATGAGGTCATTCACACGCTCGGCGTGGCGATCATACTCGTGGCGCTGGTGGTGTTCTTGTTCGTCGGGAGATGGCGAACGACGCTGATCCCTCTCGTTGCCGTGCCGGTGTCGATTATCGGCACCTTCGCCGTGATGCTGGTGATCGGCTATACGGCCAATACCGTCTCGCTACTGGCCCTCGTGCTTGCCATCGGCATCGTGGTCGATGATGCCATCGTGGTGGTCGAGAATGTCGAGCGGGTGATGGAGGAAAACCCGGAGCTGCCGGTGCCGGAGGCCTGCAAGAAAGCAATGGCGGAGATTACGGGCCCGATTCTCGCCATCACGCTCGTCTTGTTGTCGGTGTTCGTCCCCGTCGCCTTCATCCCGGGCATCAGCGGTCAGCTCTTCCGCCAATTCGCGGTGGCGGTCTCGGTGTCGATGCTGATCTCGGCAATCAATGCGCTGACATTGAGCCCGGCGCTTTGCGCGGTGCTGCTCAGGCACGGCCACCAGAGCCGAGGCCCGATGCGCTACGTCCTGCGTGCGGTCGACCTTGCGCGAGACGGCTACGTGGCGGTGGTACGCCGCCTAGTGCGCGTGGCGATCCTCGGAGTCGTGGTGGTGGCCGGCACGCTGGCGGCCACGGCATGGCTGTTCAACCGGACGCCGCAGAGCTTCCTGCCGGACGAGGACCAGGGCGCGATTTTCGCCACGCTACGGCTTCCCGAAGGCGCCTCGATTCCCCGCACCGAGGCGGTGGTCAGGCAGATCGAGGATATCGTCAGGCCGATCGCGGGCGTCGAAGGCGTGCTGTCGGTCGTGGGGCTGAATTTCATCGATTACGTCGCATCGTCCAACCAAGCCTTCTTCGTCATCCGGCTCAAACCTTACGAGGAGCGCACCGACCCGGCGCAGAGCGCCGGCGCGATCATCGCCCGCCTGCGGCCCCTTATGGCGGCGATCCCGGGCGCCCTCGCATTCCCGTTCAACCTGCCGCCCGTTCTCGGCCTCGGCAATACCGGCGGCTTCCAATACGCGCTGGAGGCGCTGCAGGGCCAATCCCCCTCCGACGTCGCGGCGGCGCTGCGCGGCCTGATCGTGGCGGCCAACGGGGAGGCCGAGCTCGCGGGCGTATACAGCACGTACGCCGCCGACACGCCGCAGATTTATCTCGATATCGATCGCGACAAGGCGCAGGTGCTCGGGGTCAAGATCACTGACATCTTCAATGCCTTGCAGTCGACGCTCGGCAGCTACTACGTCAACGACTTCAACGTGTTTGGCCGCACGTGGCAGGTCAACATCCAGGCCGAGACGCCGTTTCGCGACAACGTGAACGACATCTACGAGATTTATGTGCGCAACGCGCAGGGCGGGATGGTCCCGATCCGGGCGCTGGCCGACGCAAAGCTCGTGCAAGGGCCGCAGACGGTGGTGCGCTACAACGGCTTCCGCGCCGCCATTGTCAACGGCGCGGCCAAGCCCGGCTACAGCTCCGGCCAAGCGCTCGCCGCCATGGAGCGCGTCTCCGCCGCCACGCTGCCGGCGGGCTACAGCTTCGAATGGACCGGGACCGCGCTGCAGGAAAAAGCGGCGGGCGGACGCACCGGGATCGTGCTGGGATTAGCCGTGCTGTTCGCTTATCTCTTTCTCGTCGCGCTCTATGAAAGCTGGAATATCCCGGTGCCCGCCCTGTTGTCGGTCAGCGTCGCGATCCTCGGCGCGATCGTCGCGATCATGCTGGCCCGACTGAGCTTCGATGTCTACGCGCAGATCGGGCTCGTGGTGCTGATCGCGCTCGCCGCCAAGAACGGCATTCTGATTGTCGCATTCGCGGTGGAGCAGCGGCGGCTCGGAAAGGACATTCAGGCTGCCGCCATCGAAGCGGCAGGCCTGAGGTTTCGGCCGGTAATGATGACCAGTTTTGCGTTCATCCTTGGGCTATTGCCTTTGGTCGTTGCCAGTGGCGCCGGCGCCGTGACCCGCCATGCGGTGGGCACGCCGGTGTTCGGCGGCATGATCGCTGCATCGCTATTCGGAATTTTCATTATTCCGCTGCTCTATGTGACCGCGGAACGTTTGCGTCGACGAGGCCACGCCAAGAAGTGAAGTGTGACGAACGCCTTTCGACGGCGGAGAAGACCTCCTCCGAAGTCGCGTTCTTGCCATAAGCTGAAGCCGAGCGGTCGGCCCGGTTGGAAGGGCCGCTGCCGTTACCTGTTGAGGTTGTAGCGAATGTAGGCGTCGCGGTCGGTGGGATTGTTCCCCAAGCCCCCGTTAAGTGGAAAAGAGTGATTGAGTTGGTTGATCCGCTCGCTGGGGTTATTGACGGGTGGCGGAATGTAAGGAGCCGCCGACGGCTGGGTCAGCGTCAGCGATGGTGTGCGTAGAGGTGGCGCGATGTAGGGACCGCTGCTGCCTCGCGCGGCGGCGTTGGGGCGTCCCGCGCGCTGGGTTGGCTGCTTCTGCTCCTGCTCCTTCCCGCGAGCGGAGCGTCTCGGGCATTCCATGCCCTGCATGATGATCGGCGTTCCATCGCACATCGTGGTCGGCATCGTCGTACGCTCGGCGCCCTGTTGGGCCGACGCGGTTGCAGCCGCCGCAAGGACAAGAACGGCGAAGGCGAGGGTCACCAGTCTGGATAACGGCATGCTCATGCTCGTATAGATAAGCACTTCCTACCGGCACCCGCTACTGGCACAGGCGGGGAGAAACGTTCTTTTGTTGCGCAATGCGACACCGCACAAGACCGACGGGACGCATTCCTTCTTGGCCATAGCTGCTCCTGCGTTTTCCCATGCAGCTTATGCGCGGCATCGTTCACCTGCGGGGATATGCCGTGAAAATGTAGTCTTTTGCTTTTACAGCCGTGTGGCATGCGTAGCCGCATGCGGCGACGCTCCCGAAGGGAGTAAACGTGTCGGACGCCGCATCA
>CAVQIP010000065.1:2500-61253 GCA_963712565.1 uncultured Alphaproteobacteria bacterium
CCCGCGCATTGCTTTCGGGTATTCGGAGTTTGGTTAGGTTTGGTAAGACGGTAAGTCCCCCTAGCCCATCCAGTGCTCTACCCCCCGAAGCATTCACGCGAGGCGCTACCTAAATAGCTTTCGCGGAGAACCAGCTATTTCCCAGTTTGATTGGCCTTTCACCCCTAGCCACAACTCATCCGAGGCTTTTTCAACAGACACCGGTTCGGCCCTCCAGTGGGTGTTACCCCACCTTCAGCCTGGTCATGGCTAGATCACTAGGTTTCGGGTCTAATCCGACGAACTGAACGCCCTGTTCAGACTCGCTTTCGCTGCGCCTCCGCCTATCGGCTTAAGCTTGCTCGTCAGATTAAGTCGCTGGCCCATTATACAAAAGGTACGACGTCACCCAGGACGAACCTTGGGCTCCGTCTGTTTGTAGGCATTCGGTTTCAGGTCTCTTTCACTCCCCTCGTCGGGGTGCTTTTCACCTTTCCCTCACGGTACTGGTTCGCTATCGGTCGCTGAGGAGTACTTAGGCTTGGAGGGTGGTCCCCCCATGTTCAGACAGGATTTCACGTGTCCCGCCTTACTCGAGGACGAATGCTCGCATTACCCGTACGGGGCTGTCACCCGCTAAGGCCCGACTTTCCAGACGGTTCCGGTTGTCTCGCATTCGCCACTGGCCTGGTCCGCGTTCGCTCGCCACTACTAGCGGAGTCTCGGTTGATGTCCTTTCCTCCAGGTACTGAGATGTTTCAGTTCCCTGGGTTTGCTTGAAACCTCCTATGTATTCGGAGATCTCATTCCTTCTTTTGATAACGGAAATCCAAAGCCTCGCGGCTCGGGCTCCCGAGGCAAGGCCTCGGAATTCCGTTATCGAAGGTGGGTTTCCCCATTCGGAAATCCGCGGATCAAAGCTTCTTCGCAGCTCCCCGCGGCTTATCGCAGCGTAGCACGTCCTTCATCGCCTCTCAGCGCCAAGGCATCCACCGAATGCCCTTAAGTCACTTGATCGCTCTCATCATCAATGCCCATCCCGCTCGGCAGCGGACCCGGTCGAGCGTTCATTTCCAACGATTCGACCGGTCGGACATTGATTAGAAAGACCAGCTTGCTTCGGATCGTTCCGACGGCGTGCGGTCAAGCAGCCGACATAGCATTGCAGACGCGATCTCGCAGCTGGCGATGTTCATCGCCGCGCAACGTGATCACGTGTCAATGCTCGGAGATTGCGCATCGGTCGCGACTTGCGTCACGATCGACTCTCGGAGCGATCCTACCTCTTCACGATGTCAGATATCACGCATCCGCCTGAAGCCTGGCGGCTTGCCGGCGGATACGAAAGACGAGTTCTGCGAACGAGCCAAAAATCCCGGCTGGTGGAGCCAGACGGGATCGAACCGACGACCTCCTGCTTGCAAAGCAGGCGCTCTCCCAACTGAGCTATGGCCCCTCCAGGTATCCGGGGATCAGCAGTCAGTCATCAGGTAAGGAAGAACGTGCGCGCCTGAACATCAATAGCCGCCTACTGATCCCTGAAGGTGGTGGGCCTGGGAAGATTTGAACTTCCGACCTCACGCTTATCAAGCGCGCGCTCTAACCAACTGAGCTACAAGCCCTTGGGTCAAGAGACAGTAATCAGGCGTCATAAAGCCAGCGACGGCGCCATCGCCGTCTAAGCCTGATTGCTGATGCTGATCGCTGACTTCCGATCCCTGATTGGGCTCGTCCGCGAAGAAAGAGAAACGTAGACGGCGGTGTCCCGCCGATGGGCGCGCTCGTTTTGCAACGAACGGCCCTGATGTTCCAAGAGATCCGATAGAGGACGCGTGAGGCGCCTCTGAAGGATCATCCTTAGAAAGGAGGTGATCCAGCCGCAGGTTCCCCTACGGCTACCTTGTTACGACTTCACCCCAGTCGCTGACCCTACCGTGGTCGGCTGCCTCCCTTGCGGGTTAGCGCACCGCCTTCAGGTAAAGCCAACTCCCATGGTGTGACGGGCGGTGTGTACAAGGCCCGGGAACGTATTCACCGCAGCGTGCTGATCTGCGATTACTAGCGATTCCAACTTCATGTGCTCGAGTTGCAGAGCACAATCCGAACTGAGACGGCTTTTTGAGATTTGCGAAGGATTGCTCCTTTGCGTCCCTCTGTCACCGCCATTGTAGCACGTGTGTAGCCCAGCCTGTAAGGGCCATGAGGACTTGACGTCATCCCCACCTTCCTCCGGCTTATCACCGGCAGTCCCCTTAGAGTGCCCAACTGAATGATGGCAACTAAGGGCGAGGGTTGCGCTCGTTGCGGGACTTAACCCAACATCTCACGACACGAGCTGACGACAGCCATGCAGCACCTGTCTCCGGTCCAGCCGAACTGAAGAGCTCCATCTCTGGTGCTCGCGACCGGGATGTCAAAGGCTGGTAAGGTTCTTCGCGTTGCTTCGAATTGAACCACATGCTCCACCGCTTGTGCGGGCCCCCGTCAATTCCTTTGAGTTTTAATCTTGCGACCGTACTCCCCAGGCGGGATGCTTAATGCGTTAGCTGCGCCACTGAAGGGTAAACCCACCAACGGCTAGCATCCATCGTTTACGGCGTGGACTACCAGGGTATCTAATCCTGTTTGCTCCCCACGCTTTCGCACCTCAGCGTCAGTACCGGGCCAGTGAGCCGCCTTCGCCACTGGTGTTCTTGCGAATATCTACGAATTTCACCTCTACACTCGCAGTTCCACTCACCTCTCCCGGACTCAAGATCGCCAGTATCAAAGGCAGTTCTGGAGTTGAGCTCCAGGATTTCACCCCTGACTTAGCAATCCGCCTACGTGCGCTTTACGCCCAGTGATTCCGAGCAACGCTAGCCCCCTTCGTATTACCGCGGCTGCTGGCACGAAGTTAGCCGGGGCTTCTTCTGCGGGTACCGTCATTATCTTCCCCGCCGAAAGGGCTTTACAACCCTAGGGCCTTCATCACCCACGCGGCATGGCTGGATCAGGCTTGCGCCCATTGTCCAATATTCCCCACTGCTGCCTCCCGTAGGAGTCTGGGCCGTGTCTCAGTCCCAGTGAGGCTGATCATCCTCTCAGACCAGCTACTGATCGTCGCCTTGGTGGGCCGTTACCCCACCAACTAGCTAATCAGACGCGGGCCGATCCTTCGGCGATAAATCTTTCCCCGTAAGGGCTTATTCGGTATTAGCCCAAGTTTCCCTGGGTTGTTCCGAACCAAAGGGTACGTTCCCACGTGTTACTCTCCCGTCTGCCGCTCCCCTTGCGGGGCGCTCGACTTGCATGTGTTAGGCCTGCCGCCAGCGTTCGCTCTGAGCCAGGATCAAACTCTCAAGTTGGATGAGAACTTTTCCCGGCTGATCACAACGTTTGACGAGGTCCCACTCCTGTCCGTGCGCGCCCAGGCATGCGCGCGATTTGCATCGCCCGCGCGCCTGCCGCTTGCACGACAAGGGTGTTGACCTGAAACGTCGACCGCCGAAGTCTCGTCCGGCCGCACCCCGATCGCAGACACGTGTCTCCGTTCGAGGACGCGGCCCGCAGGGACTCCGCCGTCCACGTTTCTCTTTCTTCCTATTCACCTATCAAACAGCCCGGGACCATGGCGATCCCACCCTCCGGTGAACCGGAGAGCCATCGAAGCCCGCGACCTCCGATCGGGATCGGAAGCCTGGTCACCGAATATCAGTGAGGAGCTTCAAAAGACGCGCCGTCGCACCGAGGCGGCGGCGTGCCGTATCGGAGTTATATAGGCTTTCGACCCCCCAAATGTCAACACCCCGGAGGGCCAAAATCCAGCCTCCCGGTGCAGCCCGGCAACAGCCATCTTCATAAGCAATATAGGGGGGTTAGGCGCCGTGGAAAGGGCTGCCCGCGCCGTACTGCGGCCACATTCCTCCGCCCCTCTTGTCAACGCTGTGGGAGGTGTCACTTCGGGGGGAATTGCGCCGGCGTCACGCGATCCGCGACGGACGGCGTCACCCATCGATTAGGCCAGAAGAGTTAGGACACGGTCGTTGACGGACCGTGAAGGGCACGGCGTGCGCCGCCCCTTCAAGTCAGCGCCCGTCGTCCCGGTCGCGTTTGGCACCTTCGGTGTTGCGGTGAACCGCCCGCGGATGCGGGCGGAGGGGACGTCGGGCTTGGATCAGGGCAAACGGCGCGGGGCATTTCGTTCGCACTTGGAGGCCGAGCGCATCGATCTCGGCAACGAGCCGCCGTTGTCGGTCGACGGCGAGAGCAGCGGCCTGGTCGACCGCCGCCGCGTCTCCGTGCAATGGTTCAGCGGCACCATTCTCACCGGTCTTTGCGGCGCCGCGCTAATGAGCGGCGCCGTTTTTGCGGCGCTCGACGGCGAGACCAACTTCGCCACCGTGCCGGAACGGGTGGAGGCCGCGCTGCGGGGCGCGGTCAGCGGCATCGCCGAGCGCATTTCCAACGTGGCGCGCAAGACCGATCGGTTGCCGCCTCCCGGCGAGGCCAACGCCGCGCGCCAGATCATTCGGGTGTCCACCACCAGCCGCGGCAGCGGCAACCGCGAGATCGTGCGCGTGCGTCCCTTCATTCGGGTCGCGGGCAATCTGTCGCTCTCGGTATCCGAGCTGTCCGCCGGGATTCCGCCTTTCAACGCGCAGAAGGTGCTGGCCCGGTCCGAGGGCATTCCGGCAAGCGCCGATGCCGCCTCCGGCGCCGAGCCCGACGCCGAGGTATCGTTCTTGACCCGCGACCTCAATAGCGCCCTGCCGCGGGCCAAGATCGCGGCGGTGGCATCGCTCGACGACGTGCTCGCGCGCGTGCGCGATGCCGCGAACTGGGACGGCGCTGCGGGACAAAAGTCGGTGCTGGTCGCAAGCGCGATGCCGACCACGCTGGCGGCCTATGCGCCGGAGCGGCACGGCGATCCGTATGCCGGTTTCGAACCCCGCATCGTGCCCGAAAACGTCACCCTCCTCCCCAAGACCACTGCCCAGGTGACCGGGGGCAATGCCTGGAACGAGCGTACGATCGCGCTCAAGAAGGGCGATTCCGTCTCCGCCATCCTGCGCGAGATGGGCGCCACGGCGGAGGAGCTGAAGGCGATAACGGCGGCGTTCGGCGGCCGCGGCAAGGACAGCAGTCCACGCGACGGCTACAAGCTGCGCGTTCTGCTTGCGCCGGCAAGCGATGGCAGCCGGCTGCGGCCGGTGCGCGTCATCATCGCCACCGATACCAATATCGAGGCGATGGTGGCGTGGTCGGAGATGGGCAAATACGTCGCCGTCGACGTGCGCAGCGCCAACAGCGTCGCGTCCTCCGCGAACGACGACGAGGACGACGGCAAGGGCGTGCGGCTCTATCAGAGCATCTACGAGACCGCGCTACGCAACCATGTGCCCCGCCCCGTGATCGACGATCTCATCCGCATCTACTCGTATGACATCGACTTCCAGCGCAAGGTTCAGCCCGGGGATTCGTTCGAGATCCTGTATGCCGGCGAGGACGAGAACCCCGACAACAGCAAGGCCGAGGTCTTGTTCGCGTTGCTGACGACCGGCGGAGAGACGAGGAAGTTCTACCGCTACCAGACCACGGACGACAACACCGTCGACTACTACGACGAGACCGGCAAGAGCGCGAAGAAGTTTCTGGTCCGCAAACCGGTGGCCGACGGGGCCATCACATCGAGCTTCGGCGGCCGCAACCATCCCCTGCTCGGCTACAGCAAGATGCATACCGGCGTGGACTGGGGCTCCTCGATGGGCACCGCGGTCTTCGCCGCCGGCAACGGCGTCATCGACAAGGCCGGATGGGAAGGCGGCTACGGCAAATACATCCGCATCCGGCATGCCAACGGCTATGAAACCGCCTATGGCCACATGTCGGCTTTCGCCCGCGGCATGGAGCTGGGCAAGAAAGTCCGTCAGGGCCAGGTGATCGGCTATGTCGGCTCGACCGGGCTGTCGACCGGCGCGCACCTGCACTACGAAATCCTGATCAACGGCCGCTTCGTGGACCCGATGAAGATCAAGCTACCGCGCGGGCGGGTGCTCGACGGTGCGTTGCTCGCCGGCTTCGATCAGGAACGCGTCCGCCTCGACACCATGATGACCCGCGCCACGCCGGCGCGCTATGCGCAGGGGCGCTGAACACGGACGACAGAGTCCGGAAAACAGTCGGCGGACCACGGAAGACGGACGAGCGCGCGAGCAGCGCTCGTGCGCCCACCATCGCCCGTAATCTTGTTACGCCGCCGCGGCGAGCTTGCCGTTGAAGCTGAGTCCCTGCTTGCCGGCCGAAACGACGACCTTCTCGCCGTCCTTGATCTGCCCGGACAACAGCAATTCGGCCAGCGGATCCTGCACCGACTTCTGGATCACGCGCTTGAGCGGCCGCGCACCATAGGCCGGGTCCCAGCCCTTGTCGGCGAGCCAGTCGCGGGCCGAGGGTTCGAGCACGATGGTGATCTTGCGGTCCTCGAGCAGCTTCGCCAGCCGCGTCATCTGGATGTCGACGATTTTCGTCATCTCGCTGCGCTTGAGTCGGTGGAACAGGATGATCTCATCGATGCGATTGAGGAATTCGGGACGGAAGTTCGCCCGCACCACCGCCATGACCTGATCGCGCACCGCATCGGTGTCCTGGCCTTCGGGCTGGTTCGCCAGATATTCCGAGCCCAGATTCGAAGTCATCACGATGAGCGTGTTGCGAAAGTCGACGGTGTGGCCTTGTCCATCGGTGAGACGGCCGTCGTCGAGCACCTGCAGCAGCACGTTGAACACGTCGGGGTGCGCCTTCTCGATCTCGTCGAACAGCACCACCTGGTAGGGCCGCCGCCGCACGGCTTCGGTGAGCGCGCCGCCCTCCTCGTACCCGACATAGCCGGGCGGCGCCCCGATGAGGCGCGCGACCGAATGCTTCTCCATGTATTCCGACATGTCGATGCGAATGAGCGCCGACTCGTCATCGAACAGGTATTCTGCCAGCGCCTTGGTGAGCTCGGTCTTGCCCACCCCGGTCGGCCCCAGGAACATGAACGAGCCGATCGGGCGATGCGGGTCTTGCAAGCCCGCGCGCGCCCGGCGGACCGCGGTCGAAACCGCCTTGACTGCCTCCGCCTGTCCGATCACGCGCTTGCTGAGCTGCTGCTCCATGCGCAGGAGCTTCTCCTTCTCGCCTTCGAGCATCTTGTCGACCGGGATGCCGGTCCAACGCGAGACCACCTGGGCCACGTGGTCGGCGGTCACCGCCTCCTCGACCATGGCGCCCTTGCCCTCGGCCGCCTCGATGCTCTTGAGCTTCTTTTCGATCTCCGGGATGCGGCCATAGGCGAGCTCGCCTGCGCGCTGGTATTCCCCCTTGCGCTGCGCATTCGCGAGCTCGACCCGGAGGTGATCGAGCTCGGTCTTGAGCTTTTGGGCGTCGGAAAGCTTGTCCTTCTCCGCCTTCCACCGCGCGGTGAGATCGGCTGATTGCTTTTCGAGCTCGGCCAGCTCCTTTTCGAGTCGTTTGAGGCGTTCCTTCGAGCCGGGATCGTGCTCCTTCTTGAGCGCCTCCTGTTCGATCTTGAGCCGCACGATCTCGCGGTCGATCGAATCGAGCTCCTCCGGCTTCGAATCGACCTGCATCTTGAGCCGGGCGGCCGCCTCGTCGATCAGGTCGATCGCCTTGTCCGGTAGAAAGCGGTCGCTGATATAGCGGTGTGACAGCGTCGCCGCGGCCACGATCGCCGAGTCGGTGATGCGGACGCCGTGGTGCTGCTCGTACCTGTCCTTCAGCCCGCGCAGAATCGAGATCGTGTCCTCGACGCTCGGCTCGCTGACGTAGACCGGCTGGAAGCGCCGCGCGAGCGCAGCGTCCTTCTCGACATGTTTCTTGTACTCGTCGAGCGTGGTTGCTCCGACACAATGCAGCTCGCCACGCGCAAGCGCCGGCTTGAGCAGGTTCGAAGCATCCATCGCGCCGTCGGCCTTGCCGGCGCCAACCAGCGTGTGCATCTCGTCGATGAACAGGATGATGCCGCCGTCGGACCCCGTCACCTCCTGCAGCACGGCCTTGAGCCGTTCCTCGAACTCACCGCGATATTTCGCACCCGCAATCAACGCGCCCATGTCGAGCGCAAGCAGCTTCTTGTCCTGCAGGCTCTCCGGCACGTCACCGTTGACGATGCGCTGGGCGAGGCCTTCGACGATCGCGGTCTTGCCGACGCCGGGCTCGCCGATCAACACCGGGTTGTTCTTGGTGCGGCGGGAGAGCACCTGGATGGTGCGCCTGATCTCTTCATCGCGGCCGATGACGGGGTCGATCTTGCCGTCACGCGCGGCCTGGGTGAGGTCGCGGGCATATTTCTTCAGCGCATCGTAGGCGTTCTCGGCAGAGCTGGTGTCGGCGGTGCGGCCTTTGCGCAGCGCGTTGATCGCTTCGTTGAGATTCTGCGGCGTCACGCCTGCGCGCGCGAGGATCTTTCCGGCCTCGCTGTCCTTTTCGAGTGCGAGCGCCAGCAGGAGACGCTCCACCGTGACATAGCTGTCGCCGGCCTTTTCCGCGATCTTTTGGGCTTGATCGAAAACGCGCGCCATGGCGGGCGCGAGATAGACCTGGCCGGCGCCACTGCCCGACACTTTCGGAAGCTTGGCAAGCGCCGCCTCGACGGCCGCAAGCGCCTCGCGCGAGCGGCCGCCCGAGCGATCGATCAGCCCGCTCGCCAAGCCCTCCGGGTCGTCGAGCAGGACCTTGAGCAGATGTTCGGGTGCGAATTGCTGGTGGCCCTCACGCAGGGCCAGCGATTGGGCAGATTGAACGAAACCGCGGGCGCGGTCGGTATATTTCTCGAAATCCATGTCCTATCCCTCGGCCTGCCCCTGCGCCCGTGCAGCGCACCAGGGGCATCGTCAATGGGTTACGGTTCCGCGGCACTCACCTAAGTCAAATGCCCGCATAGGATCAACCGGTGGGGGCCAACAGCGATCCGCCAACCTATGTGGGAGCCGGGAATTTGCGGCGGTAGGGGGTTTGGGCGATTTTCGCCCCCTCAGCTAGTCAGGTGGGAGCGCAGCGGTTAACAAGCGGACGATGACCGCCGGACATCCGAAAATCCACTCCATTTTCCGTTATCCGGTAAAGGGCCTTTCTCCCGAGCCGCTGGTGCGCACGCAGCTTGCGGTGCAGGAGACCGTGCCGGCCGACCGCCTCTACGCCATCGAGAACGGGCCGTCCGGCTTCGACCCCGCCGCGCCCCGGCATCAGCCCAAGCAGCGCTATCTGATGCTGATGCGCAACGAGCGGCTGGCCCGGCTGCGTACCCGTTTCCACGAGGCGAGCCACACGCTCGCCATCGAGGCCGACGGCCGCGAGGCCGCGCGCGGGGATCTGCGCACAGCCGATGGCCGCGCGGCGATCGAGCAGTTCTTCGCGCAATTCTGCGCCGACGAGCTGCGGGGAGCGCCGAGAGTGCTTTGCGCGCCGGACTTCAGCTTCTCCGACGTGGCGAGCAAGGTGGTCTCGATCATCAATCTCGCTTCAGTCGCCGCGATCGAAGACGCGGTCGGCAAGCCCGTGCATCCGCTGCGCTTTCGGGCCAATGTCTACGTGACGGGCTGGCCGGCTTGGCACGAGTTCGACCTCGTCGGGCGGCAGATCGCGGTCGGCCCGCACGCGCGGATCAAGATCGTCAAGCGCATCGTGCGCTGTGCAGCGATCAACGTCGACCCCGACACCGGTATCCGCGATCTCGCGATCCCGGACACGCTGCTGCGCAGCTTCGGCCATGCCGACTGCGGGGTCTATGGCGAGGTGGCGCGTGCGGGAGAGATCGCCCCGGGGGATGCGGTACGCGGCTGAGCCTCCAGCGAAGCGTCCGAACACGGCGTCGAAGCGGCGCTTCTCCCGCTGCGTCCGTCCTGGCCGGGCCAAGCGCGCTGCGCGCCGCTCATCCCCGCCTGCTCAGCAAAAACACCGCCTGCTCGCCGAGCAGGTTCCAGAACCACCACGGCGCGTTGAGGCGCAGCGCCCGCCCCCAGGCATTGAGCGCCACCGCCTGGTCCATCTTGGCGCCGACCACATGACAGAGCTGGCGGAAATCCTTGATGGTGCAGAAGTGGATGTTGGGCGAATCCCACCAGGCGTAAGGCAGGTTGTCGGTGCGCGGCATGTGCCCGCCCAGCAGCAGTTGCAGGCGGATGCCCCAATGCCCGAAATTGGGGAACGACACCACCGCGTGTCGCCCGATGCGCAACATATGTTCGAGCACGATGCGCGGGTGCCGCGTCGCCTGCAGCGTTTGCGACAGGATCACGTAGTCGAAGGCATCGTCGGGATAGTCCGACAGGTCGGTGTCGGCGTCACCCTGGATCACCGCAAGTCCCTTCGCGACGCACTCGTTGACGCCCTCACGCGACAGTTCGATGCCGCGCCCGTCGACGCCGCGCGTCTCGGACAGCAGACGCAGCAGCTCGCCGTCGCCACAGCCGACGTCCAGCACCTTGGCGCCGGGCGCGACCATCTCGGCGACCACGAGCAGGTCGACGCGGGCGCCGCCCGGCGTGCGGGCCGCCTCCGCCATGGTGAGGTCCTGCTTGAGGCGCATCAACATGGTCGCTCCCGGGCCGGCGCCAGGCCACGCGCCTTGGCGGCGCCTTCGAGGAAGCCGCTCACGATCGCGAACAGTTCCGGCTCCTCGAGCAAGAACGCATCGTGACCCTTGTCCGTCACAATCTCGGCAAACGACACGCGCGCACCGCCGGCATTGAGCGCGTGTACGATGGCGCGCGAATCCGACGTCGGGAACAGCCAGTCCGAGGTGAAGGAAATCACGCAGAACCGCGTGGGCGTATCCTTGAATGCACGGGCGAGCACGCCGTCGCAATCCGCCGCGAGATCGAAATAGTCCATTGCCCGGGTGAGATAGAGGTAGGAATTGGCGTCGAAGCGCTCGACGAAGCTGATGCCTTGGTGGCGCAGATAGCTCTCCACCTGGAAATCGGCGTCGAAGGAAAAGGTGGGGTTGTCGCGGTCCTGGAACCGGCGACCGAACTTGCGGTGCAGGGCCGCATCCGAGAGATAGGTGATGTGGGCGCCCATGCGGGCAACCGCGAGCCCGCGACGGGGATTGGTGCCAGCGGCGAAATAGCGTCCCTGCCGCCATTCCGGATCGGCCATCACCGCCTGCCGGCCGACCTCGTGGAAGGCGATGTTTTGCGCCGAATGGCGGGTCGATGTGGCGATCGGAAGCGCGGAGAACACGCGCTGCGGATAGCTCGAGCACCATTGCAGCACCTGCATCCCGCCCATCGAGCCGCCGGCCATCGAGAACAGCGAGGCAATTCCGAGATGGTCGAGCAACATCGCCTGCGCGCGCACCATGTCGCGGATGGTGATGACCGGGAAGTCGAGGCCCCAGGGCATGCCGGTGCGGGGATTGGTGGAAGCCGGCCCGGTGGTGCCCATGCAGGCGCCGAGCACGTTCGGGCAAATGACGAAATAGCGCTCGGTGTCGATCGGCCGCCCGGGACCAACCATGGTCTCCCACCAGCCTGGCTTCTGAGTCACCGGATGGAGGTTGGCAACGTGCTGATCGCCGGTCAGGGCGTGGCAGATCAGCACCGCGTTGCTGCGTTCGGCATTGAGCATGCCGTAAGTCTGGTAACCAATCTGGAAGGGAGCGAGGTCGATTCCGGCATCGAGCCGCAGCGGCTTGTCCAGACCGAAGCGGACGACGAGCGAATGGGGATTGTCGGCCTCGCGCGCGCGCTCGGCGGGATCAAATGCGACGCTGAAATCGGCCTCGACCATCTTTACAACCCGGCCGGCGAAGCGGAATGGCCTGATCCATGCGACCGGCCGAAGCTGGGCCGCCGCGACCGGCTTAGATAGGCCGAAGGGCGCCGCTGTCAATGTTTTCTTTGCTTTCGGTTGCCGGGGCAAGCATAACAGGCGGCCGCGAAAACCGTGTCCGGGATACTGTCCAGCGCGAAGCGCACGCCGACAGGTCT
The DNA here is from genome assembly GCA_963712565.1 of uncultured Alphaproteobacteria bacterium. Lineage (GTDB taxonomy): Bacteria > Pseudomonadota > Alphaproteobacteria > Rhizobiales > Xanthobacteraceae > VAZQ01. Next base: position 14,455 of record CAVQIP010000065.1, read on the forward strand.
ATGTCGTCTGCGCAATGGAAGGGCGCGAAACGGTAGGGCCCGCAGATGCGGAATCGTTCCGCAGCCGTAGTGACGCTCGGTATCGTGCCATGGCGAAATCGTCCCGTTCCGAACCACCGTCGCTCGCCGATTTGCGGCGCGAGATCGACCGCATCGACGAGGCGATGCACGGCCTGCTGATGGAGCGTGGCGAGATCATAGACCGCCTCATCCGCGCGAAGCAGACGCAGGAGTCCGGGTCCGCGTTCCGCCCCGCGCGCGAGGCGGAGATGATGCGGCGGCTCGTCGACCGCCATAAGGGAATCCTGCCGCTCGATACCGCCGAGGGTATTTGGCGGGTCATCATCTCAACGTTCACCTACGTCCAGGCGCCGTTCTCCGTTCACGCCGACTTGTCGGCGGGGGACGCGGCAATGCGCGATTCCGCGCGCTTTCATTTCGGCTTCACCGTGCCGTTCGTCCCGCATATGGGCGCCGCGAGCGTGGTGGCGGCGGTCTCCGACTCCAAGGGCGATCTCGGACTGGTGCCGGCCTTCACCGTGGCCGGTGCCGGCGCCTGGTGGAATGCGTTGGAATTCGATTCGGCGCCGAAGATCATCGCGCGGTTGCCCTTCGTCGAGCGTGCGGACCATCCGGCCGCCGTGCCGGTGTTCGTGGTGTCGCGGGCGGCGGCCGATACCATGGTCGAAGAGGTCAAAGTGTGGAGCGTGCGTGTCGCGGGCTGGAGCGTGGCGGCGGCACAGGCCGTCGGCTGCCTCGCCGAGGTCATGGCGGCTCCGGATCGCGCTTTCGACGGCGCGGCGCTGCTCATATCGGTGCCGCAGGGGGGCAGCATCGATCAGGTGACCGACACGCTGGTCACGGCCGGCACCTCCGTGCGCGCCTCGGCCCTCGTCGGAAGCCATGCGACCCGCTATAGGGTCTCCGCCGAAGGCGCGCGGCCGGTCCCGACCGGCCGCTGATCCGTTCCGGAGTGTGAAATGTCCGCCTTGCAGCGCCCGCAACCGCGTCCCGGCGTGCTCGCGATCGACCCTTATGTGCCGGGCAAGAGCACGGCACCGGGCGCCGCCCGGGTGTTCAAGCTGTCTTCGAACGAGACGCCGCTCGGCCCGAGCCCGAAGGCGCTGGCGGCTTATCACGCAGTCGGCGAGCACTTGCAGGATTACCCGGATGGCGCCTCGACCGCGCTTCGGGAAGCGATCGGGCGTGCCTTCGGGCTCGATCCCGACCGCATCGTCTGCGGCGCGGGCTCGGACGACCTCTTGAACCTCATTGCCGACGCCTATCTCTGCGACGGCGACGAGGCGATCCACACCACCCACGCATTTCTGGTCTACCCGATCGCCACCCGCGGCTCCGGTGCGACCCCGATCGTGGCGGCGGAGAAGAACCATACCGCCGACGTCGACGCCATGCTGGCGGCGGTGAGCGCGCGGACCAAGGTCGTTTTTCTCGCCAACCCCAACAACCCGACCGGCACCTATGTGCCGTTCGACGAGGTGAAACGGCTGCATCGCGGCCTCCCGCACCACGTGCTGCTGGTGCTCGATGCCGCCTATGCCGAATACGTGCGCCGCAACGATTACGAAGCTGGCATCGAGCTGGTCGCGACCAGCGAGAACGTCGTCATGTGCCGCACGTTTTCGAAAATCTACGGGCTTGCGGCGCTTCGGCTCGGCTGGCTGTACGGGCCGGGACACGTGGTCGACGCCATCAACCGCATCCGCGGGCCGTTCAACGTCAACTCGGCGGCGATGGCGGCGGGGATCGCGGCGATCCAGGACAGCGCGCATGTCGAGGAGGCCCGCGCGCACAACGAAAAATGGCTGGCCTGGCTGCAGGTCGAGATTCGCAAGCTCGGACTGGAGGTGACACCGAGCATCGCGAATTTCGTATTGATCCACTTTCCCGCCAGCGAAGGTCGTACCGCGAAAGACGCCGACGCCTTCCTTACCCGGCGCGGCCTGATCCTGCGCCGCGTCACGGCCTACAAGCTGCCCAACGCGCTTCGCATGAGCGTCGGCAGCGAAGAGGCGAACCGCCTGGTCGTCGCCGCGCTGGCGGAGTTCATGGGCCGCAAATGAAAGGACAGCCCGTCTTCAATCGGCTCGCGCTGATCGGAATGGGCCTGATCGGCTCCTCGATCGCGCGCGCCGCGCGCGCGCAGGCGGCCGCGCGCTCCATCGTCGCCACCGCCCGCTCCGCCGCCACGCGCCGACGGGTCGCGGAGCTCGGCCTCGCCGATCAAGTGGTCGAAACCAACGCCGCCGCCGCCGAAGGCGCCGACCTCGTCATCGTCTGCATTCCGGTCGGCGCGTGCGGTCCGGTCGCTGCGGAGATCGGCCCGCAGCTGGCGCCGGGAGCCATCGTCTCCGATGTCGGCTCGGTCAAGGGTACAGTGCTGCGGGAGATGTCGCCCCACATTCCCGCCGGCGTGCATTTCGTGCCCGCCCATCCGGTCGCCGGCACGGAAAACTCCGGACCGGATGCCGGCTTCGCCGAGCTGTTCGTCAATCGCTGGTGCATCCTCACGCCCGCGCCGGATACCGATCAGGCGGCGGTCGAACGGCTGGCGGCGTTCTGGCGTTTGCTCGGCGCCAATGTCGAAACCATGTCGGCCGAGCACCATGACCTCGTGCTCGGCATCACCAGCCACCTGCCGCACCTCATCGCCTACACCATCGTCGGCACCGCCGATGAGCTGAGCCAGGTGACGCGCTCCGAGGTGCTGCAGTTCTCAGCCGGCGGCTTCCGCGATTTCACCCGCATCGCCGCCTCGGATCCGACCATGTGGCGCGACGTCTTCCTGGCCAACAAGGACGCGGTGCTGGAAATGCTCGGCCGCTTCAGCGAAGATCTGGCCACGCTGACGCGCGCGATCCGCCGCGGCGACGGTGAGACGCTGTTCAATCAGTTCAGCCGCACGCGCGCCATCCGCCGCGGCATCCTGGAGATCGGGCAGGATGCGCCCGTCCCCGACTTCGGGCGCCCGCATCCCGACCTGCCGCACCAGCCGCTCCCGCGACCCTACGCTGCGGACGATTGATCGCAGTGTCCACGCCGCCGTCGCCTCGCCGGCGGCAATCAGCGAGCGCGGCCGGGCCATGAGCGCTCAGTACGCGCCCCAGTACGGCGGCACACGGTAGTAGTTGTGGATCTCGACTTCGCGACTGCGGTCGCCCCAGTCGAATTCCTGTCCGGCAGGGAACGACGGCGCGCGGGTCAATTCCTCCTCGGTCAAATCGAGATGGTAGGCGCCGAGCGTGCGATCGTAGGTTAGCCGCGCCCACGGGATCGGCACGTGCTTCTGTCCCATGCCCAGGAAACCGCCGAAGCTCAGCACCGCATAGGCGACATTGCCGCTGAGCTTGTCGATCATGAGGCGCTCGATAGTGCCGATCTTGTCGCCGTTGGAACGGCGGACCGGGGTGCCTTCGACTCGGTCGCTGGCGATCAGGCTGTGGGATTGGTGCGTCGACGTGTCGTTCTGCATAGTTGCCTCCATCAGTCATTCCACGTCCGCTGGCACTGGAGCAGAACGCTGGGGAGGCCAGCGTCGTTCCTGCGATCAGAACAGGGCCGGCACCACACCGACCTGAAACGGCCCGAGGAAGACCGTGCCGTCCTCGAAACGAACGGGAAAGGCCACCGCCGGTTTGCCCTCGAGTATCGTCCGCTGCCCGAGCGCCGCCACCAGACCAGGCGCCGCGTTCTGGCGCGCGATCCCTCCGAGTCCGGGCATCAACCGATCGAGCGTACTCAGCGTGGCCCCGATTTGCCCTTCCGACATGATCCGTTCGATGTCGAACATCTTGAGAACCTTCTCGATCCCGACGACGGTCACCTGAAGATTGCCGTCCAGACCACCACGCGGAGTGAGCTTGAGAATGCCGGTCCCCACCGCGATCACGTCCTCCTGTGCGATGCGGGCGTGGCGAATCTCGAGTTCTCCCGCGCGCGCCTGCCATTGCTTGAACAGCTCCGCCCAAGGCTTGGGCGAGAGGTCGATCACGCCGCGCAGCGCGGCCGCAATATCGGCATCGATCGGCTTGGCGGCCACCGGATGGAGTTTGTCCGCCGTGGCGCCATTGAATCGCAACACGGTTTCGATCAGCGGATTGTCGGGGGCGGAGCCGGCAGCCCGGCGACCGTGCAACTCCAACCGCTGCGCCTGCAAGGCAATGCCGCCGTCGGCTGCGCCGAGGTCGCGCATGGTCGGAGCATCGAGCACGAGCGACGCGCGCTCGACCTCGGATGGCAGGCCGCGCACGCTCGCCTGACCGAGCTTCCAGTTGACGATGGCGGCAGGCGGACGCCCGGGCTCGGATATTTCAAGCGGACCGGCGAACTCGCTGATCAGGAGCTTCGGATCATAAATCTGAACGGCGGCCAGCACGAATGGGAGCTTGAGCCGCAGCGTCGGCGTGCCTTGGAGTTCGAAGCTCGCGCCATCGCAGCGCACCTCGATTCGGAACGGATAGCCGCCGATCGACTGGGATGCGCAGTCTTGCAGGCGCCCGGCCTGCCGTTCGCGCGTGCGCCACGCGGTCATCTCCGCCTCGGCACGCGCGGCGGCGTAGAACCACAGGCCGGTCCACGCGACGCCAAGCAGCAGGAGCAACGCGAACGGAAGGAACAGCGGCCAACGCCGGCGCCGCGGGGGAATTGCCGAGGAAGCGGAGGGGGACATCTAGCACGCTCCAGTGCCGGCCGCGGGAGCCTCCCCCGGCGCGCTTTTTCCAAGGCGCCGATTGCGGCGTTTCGAAGTCATTTTCCATCGCCAACCGCGGTGATGACCGGCTGCCCCACGGCTTGCGCGCGGCATCACATTCTTTGATATCAGAGCATGGATCCGAATCGTGCTCACGCTGCCGAAGACCTCTGGATATTCGCCTATGGCTCGCTGATGTGGCGGCCGGATTTTCCTTTCGCCGAGCGCGTGGAAGCGCGGCTGGTTGGCGCGCATCGGGCGCTCTGCGTCTATTCTTTCGTTCACCGCGGAACGCCGGAGCGGCCGGGCCTTGTGCTCGGCCTCGACCGCGGCGGAACTTGCCGCGGCATCGCCTATCGGGTGACCGCGGCCGAACGGAGCGACACCATCGCCTATTTGCGCGCGCGCGAGCAGGTGACGTCCGTCTACCGCGAATGCATGCGCCCGATCTGGCTCAAGCGCGAGCCGCAGCGGCGGGTGCCGGCGCTCTGTTACATGGTCGATCGCGGACACGCGCAATATGCCGGACGGCTCTCGCTCGAGCAGCAATTGCATCACGTCCGCCAGGGCCATGGCCAGTCCGGCGCCAACCGCGACTACGTCGTCGCGACGGTCGGCGCGCTGGAACAGCTCGGCTATCGCGAGACCGACTTGCATCTGCTCGCAGCGCGCCTCGCAGGCACGCACGAGGCCAGCGCGGCTTCCAATCCGCTGTAGCGCGCGCTCTCCGAGCAGAGCACCTCAGGAGGAAGGTGCGAGCGAAGCGTCCCGGGTTGCGTCCTTGGCGAGCTCGCGCTCGCCCTCGGCAATGAGGCGCGCAGTCGCGGTTTCGACATCGCGCTGCAGCCGCTCGAAGAAGGCTTCCTTGGCGAGACCGGGCGGGATCGGGTCGAGCGCCTCGACCACGATGACGCCGGGATAGCGCCGGATCGACCGACGGGGCCAGAACAGGCCGGAATTGAGCGCGAGCGGCAGGCAGGGAACGCCGGTTTCCGCGTAGAGGTGAACGACGCCGTACTTGTATCTCGGCGGAGCGCCGGGAGCGCGGCGTGTACCTTCCGGAAAGATGATGATCTGACGATTGCGCTCAAGCTCCGCTCGCGCACACGCGTTCATATCGGCGAGCGCCTGCGAGCCCTTGCTGCGGTCGATTGCAATCATTCCGGCTTTCCAGGCGTACCACCCGAAGAACGGGATCCACATCAACTCGCGCTTCATGATGTATGCCGGGTCCGGCAGGATCAGCAGCAGCGCGAATGTCTCCCATGACGACTGGTGCTTGGCGGCGACGAGCAGCGGACCGGGCGGAATCTTGTCCAGGCCGCGGAACTCGACCTTGATGCCGCAGACCACGCGCAACAGCCAGATATTGGTGCGCGCCCAAAACCTAGCGACTGCGAGGATGCCCCGGCGCGGCATCAGCAGCGTCGGCAATGCCGCGATGATCTGCGCGAGCAAGTTGAGATAAAACAGAACGTTGAAAATCACGGAACGAATGACGGACACGAGCAGACCCATGCGGCATGGACTTGCCGCGATCATACTCACGGCCTGCGCCAGCAGCCAGTGCCTGTCTAGCTCGCCTCGCCGCCAGGAGGGTTGAGCCGCATCCGCAGCTTGGCGAACACAAATTTCACGTATTCGGAAAACATCAGCCGCGCCGTCGCGCCGCCGGCCCACCACGGCTCGGCGCGCTGGCGATGGGTCACGACTGGAAACGGCACCAGCGCAACGTCAGGCAGCTGATGCGCGATTTCGGCGAGGGCGCGTGGCATGTGGTAGTTGGACGTCACCACGATCAGCGAGCGGAAGCCGCGGCTCTCCGCCCAGCGCTTGGTCTCGATCGCGTTGCCCAGCGTATTGAGCGAGCGGTCGAAGTCGACGCAGCAACGTACCCAGCGCGCGAATTCCGGATTGAGCCGCGAGATCTCGGTGGAATTGGTCGCTCGATAGGCGCCGCTGATGAGCAGGCGCTTGCCGCGGCCCGATGCCAACAATTCGATTGCGTCGGCGATGCGCGAGGCGCCGCCCGTCAGCGCAACGATGCCGTCGGCGTTGCGGTCGAGCGGGACTTCCTCGGCCGGCACGCGCCAGATGAACCACAGAAATCCCGCCCCCAACAGCAGCACCGCAGCCGCGCACAGCGCGAACGTCGACCAGCCGACGCGCCACAACAGGGGACGGGTCCTGCGAGCGGATGTTTCCATCGAACGAGGCACCCCCGCGGCGCCGTCATCGGTATTGGACCCAACAGTCGGCATTTCGTATCCACCCCGGTGCAAATGATAGCGCAAAATTCGGCGGCGCGGTGGCAATGCCGCCGGTCGCAACTTGGCTAATGAATCGTTTCGATCGTGCGATTGACCGTGTGCCGCGAGGTTGCGGCGGTAATGAAGGCGATCAGGCCGACTTGCGCCAGCACCGCCAAATAGCCTAGCGCTCCGATCGAAGAACTGCCGAACAGGGCCGCAAACTGCTCGCCCCCGGGCGTGCCGACGAGCCAGCCGCTGGCAAACTCGGCGAGCGCGAACAGCGCGATGGCGCTGCCGCCGCCGATCAATCCTCCTTTTAGGCCCAATTGCAGAAAGTGCCGCTGGAAATGTCCGGCGATGAAATTGTCCTTGGCGCCGATGAGATGCAGGACTTCGATCACCGGGCGATTTGTCGCCATGGCGGCGCGGGTCGCGAACGTGACCGAGAGCACCGTGGCGACAAAGACGAGCACGAGCACGCCCATGCCGGCGGCAACGACCGCGCCGGACATGGCGCGCATCCGGGCGACGAAGCCGCGATGGTCATCGAGGCTTGCGCCGGCAATCTGCTCCCCCAGCATCTGGCGCAATTGCGCGAGATCGGGCGCCGCGCCGGGCGCGATCCGCACCACGATGATGCGCGGGACCGGCAGATCATCCAGTTGAAGTCCGCTTCCCAGCCAGGGCTCGAGCAGGCGCGCGGTTTCCTCCTGCGAATAGGATCGCACCGCCGCGATGCCGGGCGAGGCGCGGGCAATGGCGGTAGCCTTGGCGATTTCCGCTTCGATATCGCGGCCAGCCACCGGGCGGATCTGGATCGTGACCTCGCGCGCCACGTCGGCTTGCCATTCATTCGCCGCGGCGCGCACCAGCAGGGCGGCCCCGGTCGTCAGCGAAGCCAGAAAGGTCATGATAGCGACCACCGCGACCAGGGCGCGCCCGGAGATCGTCGTCTGCGGCACGATCGGCGTCTCGAAGCGTGGCATCGGCGCCGCCGCAAGCTCGGCCGGCGGATCGAGACCGCGCGATCGGCCCTTAGCCATCGTTGCGTCAGTCGTAGACATGCAGGCAACCCTCGTGCAGCACGAGACGGCGCGCGTCGAACTGATCCATCAACGCGATGTCGTGGGTGGCGATGATGACCGAAGTCCCGGACTTGTTGAGTTCGACGAACAGGCGCAGCAGTCGCTGCGCCAGGTTGGGATCTACATTGCCCGTCGGCTCGTCGGCGAGCAGAAGCTGCGGCCGCGCGATCACCGCGCGCGCGATCGCCGCGCGCTGCTTCTCGCCGCCGGACAGCACCGGCGGCAGCGCAAAGATGCGATCGCCGAGTCCCACCCAGTTCAGCAGTTCCACCACCTCCTCACGGTAGCTATCCTCGGCTTGCCCAATCACCCGCAACGGCAGGGCCACGTTCTCGTAGGTGGTCATATGATCGAGCAATCGGAAATCCTGAAACACGATGCCGATGCGCCGGCGCAGCGTTGCCAGCGCGTCCTTGCTGAGCGTGGCGATATCGTGGCCGAACAGGGTCACGAGCCCGCGGGTGGGCCGCAGCGAGAGGAACAGAAGGCGCAAAAGCGAGGTCTTGCCGGCGCCCGAAGGACCGGTGAGGAACTGGAACGAACGCGGATCGATGCGGAAGGTCAGGTCGCGCAGGACCTCGGGACCAAGACCATAGCGCAATCCCACATGTTCGAATCGGACCACGTGCCTTCCCCACGAGAGCGCCCCCGAAGGCAGGACCCTGGCGTTCGGCCCCGCGCCTCGACTCGGGGTTTATAGCAGTCTTTCCACCGCGCTTTGGCAGTGCTTGGCGGGGATGAGCAGGTCCGCGGTAAGCTTTTTGGGCCAAGGCGGCTGGCGACCGCCGGCCGCCCTCTGCGCCATGGTCAGGGATTACCGCCGAGCGGGGCGTTGCGCCGGTTCTGGGGCCGCGAGCGATTCCGATTCGTTAACGCCGGCCGCTACCGTCAAGCCGAGCTCCCTTGGCCGCGACGAACGCGGGCAAGCGCGCCTGAGCCGGAGCCTGATCGCGCGCGGATTTCTGAATTAGAAATCCCGCAGCAGTCGCTCGATATATTCGAGCTCGAGCTGCGGACGGAAGTTTTCGCCGAAGCGCCGGCGCAGCTCCTCGAGAATGCGCCGTGCACGCTGCACGTCGATCTCCCCCGGCACCTTGACCGTGGTGTCGTCGCCGTAATCGCGCCCGCGCAACGGCCGACCGAGCGGATCGGTCTCCTGTTGCGCGCGCGGCGGCCCGAGTCTGCCGGGCTGCCCGTTGGCGCCGGGACCCATCATGCCTTGCTGCTGCATCGACTGGGCGAGGTTCTGCGCGCCCCGGCGCAGGGCTTCGAGTGCGCGGCCTTGCGAGTCGACCGCCCCGTCCGCGTTACCTTGTCCGAGCTGGCCTTCCGCGTCGCCCATGGCCTCGCCGGCCCGACCGAGCTGATCCATCTCGCCCTGCCCTTGCTGGCCCTGGCCGAAACCCTTCTTGCGCAATTCCTCCATCAGCTTCTTGAGCTGCTCGCGCAATGCCTGCTGGTTCTCGCGCAGGTCTCCCATCTGGTCGCCCTGCTGGCCTTGCTGGCCTTGCTGCCCCTGCTGTCCTTGCTGACCGCGTTGACCGCGCTGGCGGTCGCGGCGCTGGTCCTGACCCTGCTGGAAGGTTCGATCGCGCAATTGCTGCTGTTTGCGGATCATGTCGCCGAGCTCGTCGAGCGCCGACATCATATCGTCGTCGCCATCCATCTGCTGCCCGGGGCGGGCCATCTGCAGGTTCTCGAGCATCTGTTGCAGCTCCTGCAGCATCCGCCGCGCGGCTTCCTTCGCGCCGGAGCGGGCCATCTGCTCCAACCTGTCGATCATGTTCCGCAGATCCTGCGGTCGCAGCTGGCGCACGCTGGGATCGAGCGGCCGCGCGAGCTGCTGCGGATTCTTCCGCAATTGCTCCGCCAGCGCCTGCAGGAACTTATCGAGCGCCGCGCGCAGCTGGTCGGTGAGCTTCTTGATCTCCTCGTCGCTGGCGCCGCGCTCCAGCGCCTGGCGCAGCGCTTCCTCAGCCGCGCGCAACGCCTGCTCGGCATCGGAGACGCTGCCATCCTCGAGGTGCACCGCCATATCCCACATGCGGGCGACGACGTCGCGCAACTGGTCGTCGCTCTTCGCCCGCGCCAGCTGCCAGAAGATCGAGCGCAGGCCGAGATAGACGTTGGTCTCCATCTTGAAGCGCTCGGGCGCCAAGGTGAGGGCGTCGAGCGCGGTGAGCACGTTAGCCTGAGCGTCGCCGTCGAGCGCAAGCATCCTGCGCTGTTCAACAAGCGCGCGCGCCATCGGCTTGGAGAACGGTCGCTCCGGCAGACGGAACTCGAAGGCGGCGCTCTGGCCTTCGTTGCCGGCCTCGTCGCGCGCGCTCAGGATCATTGCCACGTCGACGCCGGCCCAGGGATGCTCGGTCAAATCCTTGGTGCTCTGGCCGACGCCGTTCTTGGTGCGTGCCTGCGGCAGCACCAACGGAAAATCAGGAGCTTCGTAGAGCGGACGCGCAGGGTGGCCGTTGGTGCCTTCGTTGTTCTGCAGCTTGAACATCGCTTGCGCGCCGACAACACCGTAATCATCCTCGAGCTTGTAGGACAGCTGCAACGCACCGCGCGCCTGACCTTCCGGATCCTTGGCAAGAGCAATGGTCGGGGGGTGGTCCGGGATGGCGGTGAATTGCCAGGTGACGTCGCTCGAGGCCGCGCCGCGCACGGTGACTGCGCCGGCCTCGTTGATCACGAAGCGGCGCTCCTCGGTGCCCTTGGTATTGACGGTCTGCGCGCCGGACGGCGGCTCGGCGAGCCCACCGCTCGCGACCACGTCGAGGTGAATTCCGGTCGCACGGATGACGAGCGTGCTGCCTGCCGGCACCGCGAGCGCGGCCGCGGTCGGCACCGGCTCGCCCGGCCGCAGGCCCTGCAGGATCACCGGCGGCTTGCCGGTATAGGTCGGCGGACTGACCCAGGCATCGATGCGGAAATTGGCCGGCACCATCACGCCCTGAAAATCGAAGGCGGCGGCGACGCGCTTCAGCCGCTCGCCGCCGGCGGCGAAGAACGTCGCGATCACCAGCACCGCCACCAGGGCGCGCACGGCGAAGGGATCGCGCCGCGCGAGCCGCGGTGCCGGGATCCCGGCCTTGAGCGTCTTGGCCGCGCGCAGCGCACGCTCGATATGCGCGCGCCACAGCGCGACCGCAAAGGAATCCGGGGTCGGGACCGCGATCTCGTCGGCGATCGCAGTCGCCGGCCGATGCGGGAGGCCGGAATTGCGATCGAGCCGCCGGAGGCCGTCCATCCGGGTCGGCACGCGCAGCATGAGGAGCGGCGCGAACGCCGCGGCGGTGAGCAGGAAGAAGACGGCAAGGCCGATCATCCGCCCGATCGGCGGCAACCAGAGCCAGAGGCCGAGCCACGACACCGCCAGAAACAGGCCGAATACGGTCGCAAGCGAAGCCAGCGCCGGCCACAACCGTTCCCAGAAAATCGTCCAACGCGCCCGGCCGAGCGCCCGCGCAAGCAGGTCATTGCCGCTGCGCTCCTGCGAGCGGACCTGGTGCGGGGTCGCGGCGTCTGGTAGCCGATCGGTCAAATATGTCTCCGACAAAGAGAATCTGCCTGATTGGCAATATTAACACGCAACTAGACGCGTGCCAGCCGGCAAAAGGAAGGCACTCAACGATCAAATCCGCGCCAGTGGCATTTGGTTCAGCCAGTTCGGCGCGTTATGGACCGGTTCACAGCCAAGGCGGCAGACGGTCGAGCGCGATCAACTGCGAAACCTGCAGACGCGGCCGCACCAGTGCCCATTCGCTTTCGCGAACAAGCACTTCCGGCACCAATGCGCGAGTGTTGTAGGTGCCGGCCTGGACCGCGCCATAGGCCCCGGCGGTCATCACCGCGAGCAGGTCGCCGGATCGCGGCGCGACCATCTCACGATCGAGCGCCAGGAAATCGCCGGATTCGCACACCGGCCCAGCCACATCGGCGACAATGCGTGGGGCTCCCGGACGCGGCTCGCGCACCGGACGAATGTCGTGATGGGCCTCATAGAGCGTCGGGCGGATGAGATCGTTCATGCCGGCATCGACGATGACGAAATCCTTAGCCTCGCCGCGCTTGAGGTAGAGCACGGAGGTCACCAGAATACCGGCATTGCCGACGATCAACCGACCGGGCTCGAAGATGAGCATGCAGCCGAGATCGCGCGTCGCGCGCTTGACCAGGGCGGCATAGGCGTCGGGATGCGGCGGCGGCTCGTTGTCCTCGCGGTAGGGAATGCCCAGCCCGCCGCCGAGATCGATATGCTTGATGACGTGGCCGTCGGCGCGCAAGGTGTGCACGAAATCCGACAACAGCGCAAAAGCATCGTCGAAGGGCTCGAGCTCGGTGATCTGGCTGCCGATGTGCATGTCGACGCCGGTCACCTCGAGGGCGGGGAGTTTCGCCGCGCGGGCATAGACGTCGCGCGCACGGCTGATCGGAATCCCGAACTTGTTCTCCGCCTTTCCGGTCGCGATCTTGGCGTGGGTCTTGGGGTCGATGTCGGGATTGACGCGAACCGAGATCCGGGCGGTGCGGTCCTTGCCCTTGGCAATCGACGACAGCAGTTCCAGCTCGGCTTCGGATTCGACGTTGACGCAGAGGATGCCCTCATCGACGGCGAGGGCGAGCTCGGCTGCGGTCTTGCCGATGCCGGAGAACATGATTTTGTCCGGTGCGATGCCGGCCCCGCGCGCGCGCCGGAGTTCTCCCTCCGACACCACGTCCGCCCCGGCGCCGAGCCGGGCGAGCGTCTTGATCACGGCTTGGTTGGAGTTTGCCTTCATCGCGTAGCAGACGAGCGAGTTCACGTCGGCGAAGGCCGAGGCGAATACCTCGTAATGGCGCCTGAGCGTCGCGGTCGAGTAGCAATAGAATGGGGTACCGACCGCCTGCGCGAGATCGACGAGATTGACCGCCTCGGCGTGCAGCACGCCATTGCGATAGGCGAAATGGTGCATCAGACGCGTTTCAGTCGATGAGGAAATCGATCGGGGTGCTCCGGCGCGGCGGTTGCGCCGGCACCATCGGCTGGCCGTCCGGCCCGAGTTCGGGCGCGGCGCCGGGCTGCGCGATGGCGGCCTGGTCGCTTGCCGAGGCTCCGGGCGGCGGGTCGAGCCCGCCCTTGCGTCCGCAGCCGGCAAGGCCGAGCGCGGCAACAAGCGCGCCGATCGTGGCAATCCGGGCAAGGCGCAGGTCGAAACTCAATTCCGGCACTCCTCCATTGGCGGCACCATAGCAGATCGCAGAGATAAGAGGCGACAGCATGACCAAATCACCCCGTCCCTCGGGCGTCGGACAGCGAGTTTATCGACGCCGCTTTGCCAATGCCTTAAGCCACCTGTTCGCTTCCCGGCGCACGTTCTTCGGCGCGGTGCCGCCCTGACTGGCGCGACTGTTCACGGAATTATCTACCGAGAGCACGGCGAAGACATCCTTGGTGATGCGCTGGTCGACCGCCTGCATGACGGCAAGCGGCAATTCATGCAGCGGAAGACCCTGCGCCGCGGCCTTGGCCACGATCCGTCCGGTAACATGATGGGCCTCGCGGAAGGGCATCTTCAGCGTGCGCACCAGCCAGTCCGCGAGATCGGTCGCGGTGGCGTAGCCTTCGCCCGCGGCTTGGCGCATACGCGCGACATCCGGGATCATGTCGCGCACCATGCCGGCCATGGCGGTGAGCGACAGCATGAGGGCGGCAATGGCGTCCATGGCGCCTTCCTTGTCCTCCTGCATGTCTTTCTGGTAGGCGAGCGGCAGCCCCTTCATCACGATCAGAAGCGCCTCGAGCGCGCCGATGATGCGCCCGGTTTTCGCGCGCACCAGTTCGGCGGCATCCGGATTGCGCTTCTGCGGCATGATCGACGAGCCGGTGGTGAAGCGGTCGGAGAGCGAGATGAAGCCCACCAGCGGCGAGCACCAGATCACGATCTCCTCGGCTAAGCGCGACAGATGCACCGCGGTGATTGCGGCGGCGGACAGCGTCTCCAGCACGAAGTCGCGGTCGGAGACGGCGTCGAGCGAGTTCGCCATCGGCCGCTCGAAGCCCAGCGCCTTTGCAGTCATCTGGCGATCGACCGGGAACGCGGTACCGGCAAGCGCCGCAGCGCCGAGCGGCGATTGGTTCGCTCGCTTGCGCGCATCCGCGAAGCGGCCGCGGTCGCGCGCGGCCATCTCGACATAGGCCAGCAGGTGGTGACCGAAGGTCACGGGCTGCGCTGTCTGCAGATGGGTAAAGCCCGGCATCACGGTCGCGGCGTGCTCGAGCGCCTTGTCCGCGAGCGCGCGCTGATAGGCCGCGAGCGCCGCATCGAGGGCATCGACCGCCGCCCGGATCCACAACCGAAAGTCGGTCGCGACCTGGTCGTTGCGTGAGCGCGCGGTGTGCAGCCGCCCCGCCGCCGGCCCGATCAGCTCGGTCAGCCGGCTCTCCACGTTCATGTGGATGTCCTCGAGCGCGCGTTTGAACTTGAACTTGCCGCTTTCGATCTCCGACAGGATCCGGTCTAGACCGTGAGCGATCTTGCGGGCATCGTCGGCCGTTATGATGCCTTGTTTGGCGAGCATCGCAGCGTGGGCCTGGCTCGCGGCAATGTCCTGGCGGAAAAGATGCCGGTCGAAATCGATGGAGGCATTGATGTCCTCCATGACCGCGTCGGGACTCGTGCTGAAGCGCCCGCCCCACATCTTATTGCTCATGGCACGTCTACCGAGGTTTCGCCTGCTATGACCGGACCCGAAGCTGCAGCGGGAACCCACGCCAAGAAGCGGCTTGCCATGGTCGTCGCCGGCGGTATCGCCGGTGTTGCCGTCGGGCTGGCGGCGGTATACGGGATCGGGAGGTTCCAGCGCAATGCGGCAGACGCCGCCTGCGCGCCAGCGGCGGCGCTGGCGCAGCGCCTGGCGCCGCTCGCGCACGGGGAGGTAGCCGCGTTCGCGGTCGCCGAGCAGCCGGTGCGCCTGCCCGACCTCGCTTTCCGCGACGCATCCGGAACCGCGCGGCATCTCGCGGATTGGCACGGGCGCACCGTGCTGCTCAATCTGTGGGCCACCTGGTGCGTGCCCTGCCGCAAAGAGATGCCGGCGCTCGACGCGCTGGAGGCAAAGCTCGGGGGGCCGGCCTTCGAGGTGGTCGCGGTCAACATCGACACCCGTGATCCCGACAAGCCGCGAGCCTGGCTCAAGGAGGTCGGTATTGGCCGGCTCGCCTACTACGCCGATCCCAGTGCCAAGGTCTTTCAGGACTTGAAGAGCATGGGTCGCGCGGCCGGGATGCCCACGACGCTGCTCGTCGATCCGGCCGGTTGCGAGATCGGCACGGTGGCCGGCCCCGCCGAATGGGCAAGCGATGACGCCGTGAAGCTCGTGAGCGCGGCGCTCAAGAGGTAGCCGCCCACCCTGATCGCGGTATTCGGAACTCATGTGCGGAGCACGAACGATGACCCCTCCGATGAAAACCGCATCCGCGTCGATGAGCCTGATGGCGGGATTGCTCGCGCTGTCCCCCTCGATTGCATCAGCGGAACGTGCCGCATCCGCGCGCGTGATCAAATGTGATGGCCCGTTCGGTCGAAATGCGAACCACGCCGGCTTGGTAAAGGCATTCGGCAACAACAACGTCGTGTACCAGGACATCGACGGCGCCGGAGGCGAGAAAATCAAGGCCAGCGTGCTCTATCCCGACGATCCGAAGGCTAGGCTGCAGTTCCTCTGGCGCGACCAGAAGGCCCGGCGCGCCCCGACGATCAGGGCGAAGGATCAATCGGCATGGGCGAGCGCCAACGGCATCCGCATCGGCACGGCGCTTGCCGAGATCGAAAAGATGAACGGCAGGCCGTTCAAGCTATCCGGCTTCGACTGGGATTACGGCGGCCGAGTCACGGATTGGCGCGGCGGCGCGCTGGCAAAGCCGCAGCGCGGCGGCTGCCTTCTCGGGCTCGAATTCGTCCATCCCGAGGACGCGCCGGAAGCGAACTTGACCAAGGTTTCCGGCGACCGCGAGTTCCTCTCCGACAACCCCGACATGCGCGCGGTCGAGCCCTATGTCGCGGTGGTGACCATTTCCTATCCAACGTCTCCGGCTTCCTCTCCGCCGCGGCGCCGTCGACGGTGACGGCGGCGAGCCGCCTCCCCGGGCGGGACAGTCATCGTGGCGGGGCTTGCCGCGATGCACCGAGCGCTGGCGCCAAATGGTATCGCGCGAACCGTCGCGGCAGGGCAATCGGACTGTGGAATTGACTCAGCGCGTCGGCACCGGCTTCTCGCCGCGATAGTCGTAGAATCCGCGCTGGGTCTTGCGGCCGAGCCAGCCGGCCTCGACGTATTTGACCAGCAGCGGACACGGCCGGTATTTGGAATCGGCCAAGCCCTCGTGCAGCACCTGCATCACCGAGAGACAGGTGTCGAGTCCGATGAAGTCCGCAAGCTCCAGCGGCCCCATCGGATGATGCGCGCCGAGCCGCATCGCGGTGTCGATCGCCTCGACATTGCCGACGCCTTCGTAGAGCGTATAGATCGCCTCGTTGATCATCGGCAACAGAATGCGGTTGACGATGAAGGCGGGGAAATCCTCCGCCACCGCGATGGTCTTGCCGAGCTTCGCCACGAATTGCTTGGTCGTGTCGAAGGTCGGGTCATCGGTGGCGATGCCGCGGATGAGCTCGACCAGCTCCATCAGCGGCACCGGATTCATGAAATGGATGCCGATGAAGCGCTCCGGCCGGTCGGTCGACGAGGCGAGCCGGGTGATCGAGATCGACGACGTATTGGAGCCGAGAATGGCGTCGGGCTTGAGCACGGGGCAGACGCTGGCGAAGATCGTTCGTTTCACGTCCTCCTTCTCGGTCGCCGCCTCGATGACCAGATCGCAATCGCCGAACGCGTCCAATGTCTCCGCTGGCGTAATGCGTTTGAGCGCGGCTTGGCGTTCTTCTTCGGTGATGCGCTTGCGGCTCACCTGCCGCGCCATGTTGCCGTTGATGGTCGCGATGCCGGCCTTGACCCGGTCGCTGGAGACATCGTTGAGCTTGACGTCGAACCCGGCGAGCGCGCTGACATGCGCGATGCCGCTGCCCATCTGACCGGCGCCGATCACGCCGATTTTGCGAATATTGAGCGCCATATTGTCGGAACGGGCCTTCGGCCGCTCTTTGACCTCGATCATGTTCTTTGCCTTTTTTACGCCGATCCGGTCGGCGACACCACGGGTCCTTGGTCGCACTTGCCGTGATGGTCAACGGCCGATCTTGCCCAGTTCCGCCGCCAGTTCCGGCAGCGCCTGATAGAGATCCGCGACCAATCCATAATCGGCAACCTGGAAGATCGGCGCCTCTTCGTCCTTGTTGATGGCCACGATCACCTTCGAATCCTTCATGCCGGCGAGATGCTGGATGGCCCCGGAAATGCCGACCGCGATGTAAAGCTCGGGCGCCACCACCTTGCCGGTCTGGCCCACCTGCCAGTCGTTCGGCGCGTAGCCGGCGTCGACGGCCGCGCGCGAGGCACCGACTGCCGCGCCCAGTTTGTCCGCGACCGGTTCGATGTATTTGGTGAAGTTCTCCCGGCTTTGCATCGCCCGCCCGCCGGAAATGATGATCTTCGCCGAAGTCAGTTCCGGGCGTTCCGATTTCGACAGTTCCTCGCCGACGAAGGCGGAGATGCCGGGGTCGGCCGCGGCCGTCGCGTCCTCGATCGGGGCGGCTCCGCCCTCCCCCGTCGCCTGGAAGGTCGAGGTGCGCACGGTGATCACCTTGGTCTTGTCCTTCGAGCGCACGGTCTGCACCGCGTTGCCGGCATAGATCAGCCGCTCGAAGGTGTCGGGCGCGATCACCTTGACGATATCGGAGACCTGCATGACGTCGATGAGCGCCGCGACGCGCGGCATCACGTTCTTGCCCATGGTCGTCGCCGGAGCGACGATCGCATCATAGGCTCCCGCGAGCGAGCAGATGAGCGCCGCCACCGGCTCGGCGAGCATGTGCTCGTAAGCTGCGCCATCGGCGAGCAGAACCTTCTTCACTCCGTCGAGCCTGGCAGCGGCTTCGGCCACGGGGCGACAGCCCTTGCCGGCGACCAGCACGTGCACGGGCTGCCCGAGCGCGTTGGCGGCAGTCAGTGTCTTGTGGGTCGCATCCTTGAGCGTGCGGTTGTCATGCTCGGCGAGGAGAAGCGTGGTCATGTCAGCGGCCCACGCTCTCCAGCGTCGTGCCGGCCTGGTGCCGGGCATCAACGTCTTGGCCGTTTTGCACGAAGACAGACCTGGACGGCTCCGACAAGCCTCGCCATGACGGCGCTGAAGGATGCGCGCTGGTGACCTTCGTCATCAAATCAGCCCCATCTCGTTCTTGAGCTTGTCGACGAGCTCACTGACGCTCTTGACCTTCACGCCGGCCTTGCGGCCGGGAGGCTCGCTGGTCTTGAGCACCTCGAGTCGCGGCGAGACGTCGACGCCGTAGGCATCAGGAGTCTTTTCGTCGATCGGCTTCTTCTTCGCCTTCATGATATTCGGCAAGCTGGCATAGCGCGGCTCGTTGAGGCGCAGATCCGTGGTTACGATCGCCGGGCCTTTGAGCTTGACCGTCTGCAAGCCGCCGTCGACTTCGCGCGTGACCAGAAAGGTGTCACCTTCGATCATCAGCTTGGAGGCGAAGGTGCCCTGCGGCCAGCCCGTGAGCGCCGCCAGCATCTGGCCGGTCTGATTGCAGTCGTCGTCGATCGCCTGCTTGCCCATGATGACAAGCCCCGGCTTCTCCTGCTCGACGATGGCTTTGAGGATCTTGGCGACGGCGAGCGGCTCCAGCGTCTTGTCGGTCTTCACCAGGATGCCGCGGTCGGCACCCATGGCGAGCCCGGTGCGGATGGTCTCGGCGGCCTGCGCCGGGCCGATCGACACGCAAACAACCTCGGTCGCCTGCCCCTTCTCCTTGAGCCGGAGCGCCTCCTCGACCGCGATCTCGTCGAAGGGGTTCATCGACATCTTGACATTCGCGAGTTCGACGCCGCTGCCGTCGCTCTTGACGCGAATTTTGACGTTGTAGTCGACGACCCGCTTCACGGGCACCAGAATTTTCATGGAGTTCGCTCTCGCGGCGACATGCCTCGGCGGCCCCGGGCGCCGGCGTAAAAGAGCGCATACACGCGCTGATGGACGGCGGCAACCTAATGGCCGCCGCCTTGCAGTGTCAACGGAGGTGGTCCAGCCTTGCGGCACGGGCGGCGGAGGTGGGACCGATCTGCACCACCGTATCGGGGACCGGCTGCAGGCATTGGAACAGCTTGATCCGCGACGGCTTCATCAACGGGAACAGAAATCCTCCCGCCAGCATGCCGCCGAAATGGCACCAATAGGCGACCTCGCTCTTGGACGACGCGCCGAGATTCCACAACTGACTGACGACGAACAGGCCGACCACCCAATAGGCGCTGATCCGCAGCGGGATGATGCCGAGCAGCACCGTGATCTTGGCGCAGGGCCGCAGCATCACATAGGCGACGACGACGCCCGCGATCGCGCCCGAAGCCCCGATCAGCTCGATCTGGGAGTATGGATCGATAGCCACGAAGACCAGCGCGCCGACGATCCCGGAAAGCAGATAGAAGGCGAGATATCGCCAGCGCCCGAGCGCCCGCTCGATGTCGTCCCCGAACACCCATAGGAAGATCATGTTGGCGAGCAGATGTGCGATATCGGCATGCAAGAACTGGTAGGTGATGACCGTCACGAAAGCCGGGACCCATCCGCGCGCGTTCATGTCGCCGATGAAGGCCGCAGGCGTGAGGCTGAAGGTATCGATCAGGCGATCCAGCGCCAGCTGGCTGGCGCCGGCCTCGTAGAAGAACACCGCGAGATTGGCGGCGATCAGGCACCAGGTGACGACCGGCTTCAATGGCTGGGTGAAGGGATTGTCGTCGTAGATCGGCACCACCATGACTGGCCTCGGGCCTCACCGATTCTGGCCGGGCTGCCAGAGCACGTCGGATGCACCCTTGTCGTTGGCGTGTCTTCCGGCGACGAAAAGGAAATCCGAAAGGCGGTTGACGTATTTGAGCGCCGCCGGCGTGACGCCTTCGTCCGGCTTGTCGTTGAGCTCGACCATCAGCCGTTCGGCGCGCCGGCAGACGGTGCGCGCGAGGTGGAGGTGCGCGGCGGCCGCGCTGCCGCCCGGCAGGATGAAGGATCGCAGCGGGGCCAGATCGGCATTGAGCTCATCGATTCGCTGCTCCAGCCACCCCACCTGCGCGTCGGTGACGGTCATGCGCGCGCCTCCAGGTCCCTTCTCCGACAGACAGAGATCGGCCTCGACGTCGAACAGATCGTTCTGGATGCGCGCCAGCATGGCGTCGAGCGCGCGGTCGCCGCTGGTGTACAGCCGCGCGATACCGATGACTGCGTTGACCTCGTCCAGCGTGCCGTAGGCGGCGATGCGCAGGTCGTACTTCTTGCGGCGCTGGCCGCTGCCGAGCGCGGTGGTGCCGTCGTCGCCGGTGCGCGTATAGATCCGATTGAGAACGACCATCGCTTGGTCCTATCTGCCGAGCGCCCAGATGGTCAACATTATGACGATGAGCGCGATGAATTGCAGCAGCACGCGAAGCCGCATCAGCTTCTGCGATCTCTGCGGCGACCCGCCGCGCATCATGTTGGAGAGGCCGAGCAGCAACACCACTGCGACGGCGCCGACCGCGACCGGCACGAGCGCATAGGTCAAGAATTCGGTCATCGGCGACCTCTTACCACCCTCAAGATGGTAAGACCATCGCCGAACTTTGAGTGCTTGACGGCGGAATATCGGCTGGAAGTTCAAATCTGCAAGCGCCTGAAATCTCTCGGTGCCGCGGCGCCAGGTCCAGAACGACGCATGTCCTGTCATCCCGATTGCGCACGATCATGAGTTCGCGCGTTGTGGTGCTCGGCGCGGCCGGGCGGTTTGGTTACTGCGCCGCCGAGGCATTCCGCGCTGCCGGCTGGTCGGTCGCCAGCCTGGTGCGGCCCGGCGCCGCGGCCCGCGCCCCCGCCGGCACCGAGGTCGTCGAGGTTGACGCTCTCGACCATGCCGCCGTCGGCAAGGCGGCGCGCGGCGCCGACGTTGTTCTGCACGCGCTCAATCCGCCCTATACGGACTGGTCGCGGCTGGCTTTGCCGCTCGCCTATTCGGCCGTCACCGCGGCCGAAACCGCGGGCGCCACGCTGCTCTTCCCCGGTAATCTCTACAATTACGGCTCGCCCCTTCCGGCGGTCATCGACGAGCGGACGCCGATGCGGCCGTCATCGCGCAAGGGACGGTTGCGGCTAGCGATCGAAGATGGCATGGCGGACGCCGCCGAGCGCGGGCTGCGTGTCGTCATACTGCGCGCCGGAGATTTCTACGGCGGCGGGCGCGGATCCTGGCTCGACCTCGTTCTCGCCAAGGAGATCGGACACGGCCGGCTCACCTATCCCGGGCCGCTCGACCTGGTGCACGAATGGGCCTACTTGCCCGATCTGGTCTCGGCGCTCGTGCGCCTGGCCGCAATTCGCGAAACGCTGGCGCCGTTCGAGACCATCGGCTTCGCCGGGCACGCGGTCACGGGCCACGAATTCACCACCGCGATCGCCAGGGCGATGGGCCGCAAGCTTCTAGTCAAGCGCATGACTTGGTGGCTCATCCATGCCTTGCGGCCGATCGTGCCGCTCTGTCGCGAATTGTCAGAGATCGCCTATCTTTGGAACGAGCCGCACCGGATCGATGGCGGCAAGCTCGCGGCGGCGATCGGCGAAGTGCCACGCACCCCGCTTGACGTTGCCCTTGCGCGCGCCCTAGAGGACCTCGCCGCCACCGCATGAAGCGCGTTCGGTGGGACGCAGCGAACAGGGATACGGGAGAGGAAGGCTTCGATGATCGTCGATTTTCAGCACCATTTCACGCCGCGCGAGCTGATGCCGAAGGACCTCGGCCGCCGCAAGATCGTGTCCTACGACGAGCATGGCGCGCCGAGCTTCATCATGCATTGGATGCTGTTCGACCTCGACGAGCACATTGCCATGATGGACGAGGCCGGAATCGAGGTTGCCTTCCTCACCAGCGCTGCCGGCATGTGCGCGGACCTCGACAAATCGCGCCTGTGCAACGAGAGCGCCAAGAAGGCGGAGCGTGACTATCCCGGCCGCTTCATCGGCGCCGCGCATGCCAATCCCCTCGGCGGCACCGAGGCCTTGCGCGAGCTGGCACGTTGCAAGCACGACCTCGGCTTTCCCGGCGTGGTGATCACCTCGGAAACCAACGATCTCTATCTCGATGCGCCCGAATTCGAGACGTTTTGGGGCGAATGCGCAAAGCTCGGCCTGTTCGTCTTCGTGCACCCCGCGCTCAAGCTCAATCAGACCAAGCAGTTCGATGGCTACGATACCGCGCGCTCGGTGGGCCGCGAATTCTCGCTGGTGATGGCGACCATCCGGCTGATCAATGCCGGCGTGTTCGACCGCCACCCCAATCTCACCGTCCACATGTCGCATCTCGGCGGCGGTCTCTCGGCCCTGCTCGGCCGCATCCGCTCCTACCAGGACAAGGACTTCTGGGGCACTTCGGACAATGCCCGCCACGGCATGAAGCCCAAGCACGACTTCGACTACTACCTTCGCAACAACATGGTGTTCGATACCGCCGGCTTCTGCGGCGCGCTCGGCGCGGTGAAAGGCGCGTTGATCGAAATCCCGGCCTCACGCATCGTCTTCGCCACCGACTATCCGCAGGAAATCCGTGAGCGCGGGGCAGTGCGCGATTTCGTCAAGGAGCTGCGCACGCTCGGCAAGGATGGCGAAGCGATCCTCTCGGGCAACGTCGGCAAGCTCATCAAGCAGGCGGCGAAGGCTGCATAGCCCGACACCCCACTCGCGGAGCCGCTCGGCACTCCGGCGCGCGTCAACCCGCGAGATGCTTCTCGATCTCGTACACCGAATGTTTGGTCAGGTCCTTGTCGATCTCGGCGATGATCCGGCTCTTCACGTCGGCGTGGAAGGCCTGCCTCAAATCTGCGAGCGTGCGCGGCGGAGCGACGACGATGAGCGCCTTCACTTTGCGCTCGCGCACGAGCTGTTCCATCGCCGCGGCGACCCGCCTAGCGAAGCGGTGCTCCTCGAGGTCGTGCCAATCGGTGTCTCCCACGCCGCTACGCAGGTTGGTCCCGGCGCGCTTGAAGGCGCGACCGGGGCGGTCGCTGCCCTGCTCGTGGGTCGGCGGGTTTTCGTCGACGAAGACGCGTTCGGTTTTCAGGTTGGGAAACTTCTCGTCGCCGGCGTTGTGTAGGAACAGCGCCTTGCGGCCGTCGCCGACGAATACGAAGGCATCATGGGGAATGTTGAGCTTGCTCATCAGGGGTCTCCGCAGGCTGAAACTTACCGGCGACAACGTAACCAGCATTGATGTCGATCAAATCGACCTGCGGTGCCGCATCGCTATGCCGCAGGCCAGACGGTTGCCGCTCGTGCGCACGACCTAGTTTGTCGCGCTCAGCAGCCGCCTGGCAATGACATGCGCCTGGATTTCGGCGGCGCCCTCGAAAATGCTGAGAATACGCGCATCGCAGAGGATGCGCGAGACCGGAAACTCGAGCGCGAAACCGTTGCCGCCGTGGATCTGCACCGCATTGTCGGCATTGGCCCAGGCCACGCGGGCGGCGAGCAGTTTGGCCATGCCCGCCTCCAGATCGCAGCGCTTACCGGAGTCCTTCTGCCGCGCGGCAAAATAGGTGAGTTGGCGCGCGATCATGATCTCGACCGCCATCATCGCGATCTTGTCGGCAACGCGCGGAAAGCTGATGATCGGCTGGCCGAACTGCTGGCGTTGCTCGGCATAGGCGAGCGCCTGCTCCATCGCCGCTTGCGCCACGCCGATGGCACGCGCCGCGGTCTGGATGCGCGCGGATTCGAAGGTCTGCATGAGCTGCCGGAAACCGAGCCCCTCGGTGCCGCCGAGCAGGTTCTCCGCCTTCACCTCGAACCCGTCAAAGGCGATCTCGTATTCCTTCATGCCGCGATAGCCGAGCACCTCGATCTCGGTTCCCGACATGCCGACGGCCGGGAACGGATCATCGTCGGTGCCACGCAGCTTCTCCGCCAGCAGCATGGACAGCCCGCGATGACCGGGCTCGTTGGGGTCGGTGCGCACCAGCAGCGTCATGAGGTCGGCGCGCACGGGATGGGTGATCCAGGTCTTGTTGCCGTACACCTTGTAGACATCGCCCGCGCGAACCGCCCGGGTCCTGAGCGCGGCCAGATCGGAGCCGGTATTGGGTTCGGTGAAGACCGCCGTCGGCAGCACCTCGCCGGAAGCGATCTTGGGGAGCCACCGGCGCTTCTGGTCCTCGGTCCCCGCGCCGATGATCAGCTCGGCGGCGATCTCGGAGCGAGTACCGAGCGAGCCGACCCCGATATAGCCGCGGGAGAGCTCTTCCGACACGACACACATCGATTCCTTGCCCAGCCCGAGGCCGCCATATTCCTCCGAGATGGTGAGGCCGAACACGCCGAGCTCGCTCATCTGCGCGAGGATATCGAGTGGAATGTAGCTGTTGGTGCGATGCCATTGTTGCGCCCGCGGCGCGACTTCGCTGTCGGCAAACTTGCGCATCTCGTCGCGGATCGTGCCCAGCGTCTCGTCCAGCCCGCAATCGCCGACGGTGGCATCATGATGAGCCCGCATCAGCTCGACCAGGCGGGCGCGACGCTCGACCGTGCCGGACGCGAGCTCGCGCAGCGGGGCCGCCAAACGTCCGACGACCGCCTCGGCCGCGAGCCCGACATCGGCGGGACGCACGATCTCGCCCTGGCTCATGGGAATGCCGCCCTGAATCTGGGCGAGGTATTCACCGATCCCGATCTGCACCAGCAGTTCCTCGATCTCGCCGAGACCGCCGCTGGCATGCATCCGCTCGGCATAGGCCGCGAGCTGGCGCACCGATTCGACATAGGTCGCCAGCCAGGCCAGACCGTGCGTGGCACGCTGCTCGCGGTCGAACAGCTGGTCGACGGCACGATCTTCGACCATGACGCGCTGGCGCACCGCCGCCGTCGCCTCCGCCAGCACCGCCTCCGCCGCCTGGCTGGCCGTACGCGCAAGCGCGATCAGCTTCGCCGCCCCGTTGCGGCGTTGCGCGTTGTCGAGCATCGCGATCTCCGTCCGTTCGGTCGGCGCCAGGCGCCGCGGCGCGGCAGGTCGAACAAGACTACGCGTGCAGTGCACAAATGCAACGCCGCCACGGGCCGTTTGGCCATCTCGGACCGCGCCCCGGCATCGTCCCGCTTCGTTGCGGCGCCTCCGGCGGTAAAAGGCCTTACTGCCGGCGCGTCGCCAGCCAGACCCCCGCGGCGGTCACGGCCATGCCGACGATCTGTACGGCGCTCAGACTTTCGCCGAACAGGATGAACGCCTCGAACGCGGTGAGCGGCGGCACGAGATAGATCAGCGTTGCCACCCGCGAGACCTCGCCATGCCGGATCATCAGAAGCAACAGCGCGATCGCCGCCATCGACAGCACCAGTACCGACCAGGCGAGGGCTGCGAGCAAGGTCGTCGTGAGCTCAAAGTGCAATGTCTCGGTCGCAAGCGCGAGCGGCACTACGAGCGCGAGCGCGCCGACGAATTGCAGGCAGGTGCCGGTGCGCAGATCCGCGTCAGCGACAAACCGCTTCTGATAAAACGTTCCTAGCGTGACCGAGACGGTGGCGGCGAAATTGACGATCATCGGCACCGCGACGGCGCCGAGCGCGGCCGGATCGACCGCCGCCAGCCGCGGCGCCAGCACCAGCACGATGCCGATGAAGCCGCCGACGATGCCGCACCATTGCCCGCGCGTGACCCGCTCGCCCAGGAGCGGCGCGGCCAGCAGCGCGGTGAGCAACGGCTGGGCGGCGGTGATCAAACCCGAAATGCCGGCAGGCAGACCCTGGGCGACCGCCCACCAGATACCTCCGACATAACCGCCGTGCAGCAAGACGCCGGCGGCCATGCTGTGGCCAGCCTCGCGGACGTTCGCCGGCCACGGCGCGCGGCTCGCGATTGCGATCAGCCCGAGGGCGAAGCTCGCCGTCCCAAAGCGGACGGCGAGGAAGGTGAAGGGATCGGCATCGGGCGCCGCGTACCTGGCCACGATGAAACCGCTCGACCACAGCAGCGCGAAGGTCAACGGCGCGACGCGGATGAAGAAGGCGGTCAAGGGCTCGGACGGCATCGGTGGCCGCACAGTGTCCAATCCGTCCAGGGGACGCCAGCGCGCTTTGAGGCCGGACTGTCACTTGCAAAGCCCGCGGCGAGGCGCGATTGAGAGCGCCAGGTCGGGATCTCCCATGCGACGAGCCTACCATATCGCTGTCGACGCTTACGGGCATTTCCTCGCCGACGACGGCTGGGCGATTGCGAGCCACATCGCGCTCTCCGCGCTGATGGCGATGTTTCCATTCTTCATCGTGCTCACGTCGCTCGCCGGCCTGTTCGGTTCGAGCGACCTTGCCGACGAGGTGGCTAAATTGATGCTCGCGACCTGGCCGGAAGAGGTGGCGCTTCCGATCTCGCGGGAAATTCACGACGTGCTCACCACCACGCACCCCGGCGCGCTCACGATCGGCGCCGGGTTCGCTATTTTTTTCGCCTCCAGCGGGGTAGAGAGCCTGCGGATCGGTCTCAACCGCGCCTACGGCGTGGTGGAAACGCGGAACTGGATCCTGCTGCGGCTCGAATCCATCGCCTACGTGCTGGTGGCCGCGGTCGGGCTCTTGGCGCTGGGCTTCCTCATCGTGCTGGGGCCGCTCCTGTTCCACACGGCGCTGCGCTATGCACCGTGGCTCGAGCCGCTCGAAGGCACCTTCACCTTTTTCCGTTTCGCCATCGCGATCGTCGTCCTGACCATCGCGCTGTTCGTCGCGCATAAGTGGTTGCCGGCCGGCCGCCGCCGAATTGTCGAAATCCTGCCCGGTATCGTCGCGACGCAGGCCTTGTGGCTCGTCGCTGGCATCGCGTTCGGCCGCTATCTCGCGGAATACTCGGTCACCTATGTGAGCTACTATGCCGGGCTCGCCTCGGCCATGATCGCGCTGGTGTTCCTGTATTGGACTGCCTCGATCTTCGTGTACGGCGGGGCGCTCAATGCGGCGATGACGCGGTCGCGCCTAGTCGGGACCAAAGACGGGCAGACGCCGGCGGATAGCACCTGACAGGCGCGTCGCCGAACGCGCCTTGAAATGCATTGCTCCGGTACCGTGATGACACCCCCCGCTCGCGCAATATAATCGATCGC
Source organism: uncultured Alphaproteobacteria bacterium (assembly GCA_963712565.1). Classification (GTDB taxonomy): domain Bacteria; phylum Pseudomonadota; class Alphaproteobacteria; order Rhizobiales; family Xanthobacteraceae; genus VAZQ01. The sequence continues at coordinate 41,763 of CAVQIP010000065.1, forward strand.
GTCAGCTCGCTGATCGCGAGCATGTGTGAAGGATGGCCATGCATCGCCACTCAGGGTACGGGAAGAGCGTCAAGAGCACGTCGGTGGCGGCGGCGCTGGCCCTGGCCACGACGCTCGTTGCGGCTGCGCAATCCGACTATCCCAACCGGCCGATCAAGATCATCGTGCCGCTGCCGCCCGGCGCCACCGCCGACACCCTGCCGCGCATCATCGGCGAAAAGCTCACCGCCAAATGGGGCCAGCCGGTGATCATCGAGAACCGGCCGGGCGCCTCGCAAAATCTCGGCGCCGAGGCCGTCGCCCGGGCGGAGCCCGACGGCTACACGTTGCTCGCCACGCCGCAAGGACCGCTCACGGTCGGTCCGAGCATGTTTGCGAAGCTCAGCTTCGATGCCAGCGCCTTCGTCCCGGTCACGGTGATGGCGCAATTGCCGTACGTGCTCGTGGTCCATCCCCGGGCTCCATTCTCGACCCTGAAGGGCATGATCGATTTCGCGAAGGCCAATCCGGACAAGCTCAACTACGGCTCCCCCGGGAGCGGCAGCTCGACGCATCTGTCCATGGAGTGGCTCAAGACCCTGGCCGACATCCGCATTACCCACGTGCCCTACAAAGGGGCCGCGCCTGCGCTCACGGATCTGCTCGCCGGCCACATCGAGATGATGTTCGACAATCTCGGCAATCCGCTGCAGTTCATCCGGGACGGCAGGCTGCGCGCGCTCGCGGTCGCGAGCGAGACACGCATTGCGGAATTGCCCGACGTCCCGTCGATCGCCGAGACGTTTCCAGGCTTCGTCTCCACCAGCTGGTTTGCCATCGTCGCGCCGCCCAAGACGCCGCCGGAGATCGCCGCCAAGCTGCAGACCGCGATCGCCGAGATCCTGCGCCTGCCGGACGTGGCGGCAAGATTGCAGCGGCTCCCCGCCAAACCGGTCGGCAGCTCGCCGGCCGAAACCGCAGCCCTCATCAAGGACGAAACCGCGCGCTGGCACAAAATCATCCAGGCGGCGGGGATCAAGCCGGAGTGAACAGCACGGCGCTCCCGGAAGCGTTGCCCCTGCGTTCCGGGCTGGCGCTGTGCGGCACAGGAGCGGTTTCCGAGGCTTGGCACCCGGAAACCGCCGCGTGCTCAACTCGAACCCTGGACCCTATGGCGTCTTGGACAGCGCCTCGCCGGATGCCGTTGCGCCGTCACCCGACATAGGCGACGCGCTCCTGCCGCACCGCGTCAGCCGCGGTCGCGGGCTGGGCGGGAAGCTGAAGCACGGTTGCTTCCTGACCCTCGAGGATATCGGTCAGGAGAACTGTCTCTCCGTCCGGGAATTCGAGGGCGTCATGATGCGCCCGCGGTTGGTCCTTGTTGATTTGCCGAAAGATCGCCGTCCGGGCGTTCATTTTGCGCGTGCGCAACCCAAGAAATCCGGACGCCATGCAGGCAACCTCCCGGGAAAACGCGAGCTCCGTTCCCGGAAGCACGCAGACCGCCGTGGTGATGTCTTCCGGCGCGGCGAACCCGCGTGTACCGGTGCCAAAGTTGCGCGTCGTGAGCTTGTCACCGACTGCCGCCGGACGCGACTTCACATTGTGTAGGCTGTAGTCGCACATGGTGAGGACTCCTTTCCTCGTAGCCCCCCATGACCCGACCCCTTGGAAGCCGAGTATGCCGCCGAAAAAAGGAAGAATGGTGTCACGCGCCACAGACCACCCGCAGGCGCCGACCGCTCAAGCCGCGGCGCTTGCCTCGATCACGTCGTCGAGCGTGCGCAGCCCGGTGCGAGGGGTGTTGACCAGCACGGCCATGTTGCCGGGCGGGTGCCGGTTGGTCCGCATCAATTCGTGGGCATAGGGGATCCGGCTCCAGGGAAACACTTCGCTCATGCAGGGATCGATGCGGCGGTCGAGCACGAACTGATTGGCCGCCGAGGCCTGCTTGAGATGGGCGAAATGCGAGCCCTGAATGCGTTTCTGCCGCATCCACACATAGCGCGCGTCGAAGGTGATGTTGTAGCCCGAGGTGCCGGCGCAGAATACCACCATGCCGCCCCGCTTCAGGACGAGGCAGGAGACCGGAAACGTCGCTTCGCCGGGATGCTCGAACACGATGTCGACGTCGCGCTTGCCGGTGATCTCCCAGATCGCCTTGCCGAATTTGCGCGCCTCCTTGACCCAGGCGTCGTATTCGGGAGTGCCGACCTTCGGCATCTGGCCCCAACAGGAAAAATCCTTGCGGTTGATCACGCCCTTGGCGCCGAGCTGCATCACGTAGTCGCGCTTGCTCTCGTCCGAGATGATCGCCGATGGCGTTGGCGCCGGAAGCGGCCGCGAGCTGCACGCCGAACACGCCGAGGCCGCCGGAAGCGCCCCACACCAGCACATGGTCGCCGGGCTTCATCGTGTGCGGCGGATGGCCGAACAGCATGCGGTAGGCGGTGGCGAGCGTGAGCGTGTAGCAGGCCGCCTCCTCCCAGGCGAGGTGCGCCGGCTTCGGCATGAGCTGGCGCGACTGCACGCGGCAGAACTGCGCGAACGATCCGTCGGGCGTCTCGTAACCCCAGATGCGCTGCGAGGGCGACAGCAGCGGGTCGCCGCCGTTGCAATCCTCGTCGTCGCCGTCGTCTTGATTGCAGTGAACGATGACCTCGTCGCCCACCTTCCAGCGGCGGACCTTCCCGCCGCAGGCCCAAACGATGCCGGAGGCATCCGAGCCGGCGACGTGGAACGGGTTCTTGTGCACGTCGAGCGGCGAGATCGGGATACCGAGGCCGGCCCACACCCCGTTGTAGTTGACGCCGCCGGCCATCACGTAGACCAGCACCTCGTCCTCGCCGATCGGCCAGGTCGGCAACACTTCGAGCTGCATGGAGGTTTCCGGCGGTCCGTGGCGCTCCTTGCGGATCGCCCAAGCATGCATCTGCGCCGGTACGTGGCCGAGCGGAGGAATCTCGCCGATGCCGTAGAGGCTCTTGAGCGGCACCGCCTGCGGCGGCTTCGTTGTCGCAACGGCCGGCATGGGGGTTATCTCCGCATTTCAAACCGACAGTCTGCAGCATTTCATGCTGCATCGCAATATTGCGCGAGGTCCGCGTGGTTGCATGCGAAAACAGTGCGCAGTTGCGGCCAACGCCCCCGCGCGTGCTGACAGTTCGGGCGACTTGAGCTAAGCTCTTTTAGTTGCACCGCAAATCGCGGGGGGACGCTCGTGCCCGCCGCCAGGGGGAGGACATCGTGATCGGAATAGACAGCATTATCATCATGCTGATCGTCGGCGCGATCGCCGGCTGGCTGGCCGGGCAAATCGTGCGCGGTTTTGGATTCGGACTCGTTTGGAACATCGTCATCGGCATCGTGGGCGCCTTCATCGGCGTCTGGCTGCTCAGGCAATTGGGATTCATGCCGTTCGCCGGCTTCATCGGCTCGATCGTCAACGCCGTCATCGGTGCGGTCGTGCTGCTGGTCATCGTCGGGTTCATCCGGCGCTAGCCCAGACATTCCGCGTTGCGGCTTGCGAACCAAGCCGCACCCACCACCCAGAATTTCGACGCGGCGCGGCTTGAACGCGTGCACCGCGTGGGCGTTCGCCATCCGAACGGGGGCGGAAGAAGAGACTTGCGACCGGAACAGGAGTATGCTGCGCTGCACAATCGCAAAGCCGAAGCGACGCGAGCGACCGACATGAGCGAGCGATCGGACAGTAGCGGGCGCCAACGCGACAAGCCCTGGATCTTCCGCACCTATGCCGGCCACTCGACGGCGCAGGACTCGAACGCGCTCTATCGCAACAATCTCGCCAAGGGGCAGACCGGTCTCTCCGTCGCCTTCGACCTGCCGACCCAGACCGGCTACGACAGCGACCATCCGCTCGCCAAAGGCGAGGTCGGTAAGGTCGGCGTGCCGATCTCGCATCTCGGCGACATGCGCGCGCTGTTTACCGCGATCCCGCTCGGCGACATGAATACATCGATGACCATCAACGCCACGGCGGCGTGGCTGCTCGCGCTCTATGTCGCGCTTGCCGACGAGCAGGGGGTTGCGCGCGCGAAACTGCAGGGCACCACGCAAAACGACATCATCAAGGAATATCTCTCGCGCGGCACCCACGTGTTTCCCCCGGCGCCCTCGATGCGGCTCACGCGCGACGTGATCCTGTTCACCACCCGCGAGATGCCGAAATGGAATCCGGTGAACGTGTGCTCCTACCACCTGCAGGAGGCGGGCGCGACGCCGGTGCAGGAACTCGCCTTCGCGCTCGCCACTGCGATCGCCGTGCTCGACACCGTGAAGGCATCGGGCGCGGTCGAGCCCGCCGCCTTCGGCGAGGTGGTCGGGCGTATCTCCTTCTTCGTCAATGCCGGCCTGCGCTTCGTCACCGAGCTCTGCAAGATGCGCGCCTTCGCCGAGCTCTGGGACGAGATCACCGCCGAGCGCTACGGCGTCGATGATCCGAAGCAGCGGCTTTTCCGCTACGGGGTTCAGGTCAACTCGCTGGGGCTGACCGAACAGCAGCCGGAGAACAACGTTACCCGCATTCTCATCGAGATGCTGGCGGTGACGCTGTCGAAGAACGCGCGCGCGCGCGCGGTGCAGCTGCCGGCTTGGAACGAGGCGCTCGGCCTGCCGCGGCCCTGGGACCAGCAATGGTCCCTGCGCATGCAGCAGATCCTCGCCTACGAGACCGATCTGCTCGAATACGATGACATTTTCGACGGCTCGCCTGCGATCGCCGCGAAGGTGGCGGCACTCAAGCGCGAGGCCAAGGAGGAGCTCGCCCACATCGAGGCGCTCGGCGGCGCGGTCGCCGCCGTCGAGCAAGGCTATATGAAGCACCAACTGGTGGAATCGAACACGCGTCGCGTCGAGGCGATCGAGCGCGGCGAGCAGACCGTCGTCGGAGTCAATCGGTACGTGGAGACCGAGGCGTCGCCGCTCGCCGGCGCGGCCGATGCCATCGTCACCGTCTCGCCGCGGGCCGAGGCGGACCAGATCGGACGCCTCAAGGCCTGGCGCAGCACCCGCGACCAAACTGCGGTCGCGGCGGCGCTCGAGGACTTGCGCGCCGCGGCGCGCGAGAACCGCAACATCATGCCGGCCTCGATCGACTGCGCCAAGGCCGGCGTCACCACCGGCGAATGGGGTCTGGCCTTGCGCGAAAGTTTCGGCGAGTACCGCGCGCCCACCGGCGTCGGCCGCGCGCCGCGCAACGAGACCGTCGGTCTCGACGACTTGCGCGCGGACGTCGACCGCGTGTCGCGCAAGCTCGGCCGCCGGCTGAAATTCGTGGTCGGCAAGCCGGGCCTCGACGGACATTCCAACGGCGCCGAGCAGATCGCGGTGCGCGCCCGCGATGCCGGCATGGACGTGGTCTACGAGGGCATCCGCCTGACGCCGGCGGAGATCGTGGCGGCGGCGCGCGAGCAGCGCGCGCACGTGGTGGGGCTGTCGATTCTGTCGGGCTCGCACGTCCCGCTGGTCAAGGACGTGGTCGCACGCATGAAGACCGCCGGGCTTGACGACGTGCCGGTGGTGGTCGGCGGCATCATCCCGCCTGAGGACGCGCAGGCGCTGCAGCGGGCCGGCGTCGCCGCCGTCTATACCCCGAAGGATTTCGAGTTGAACCGCATCATGGCGGACATCGTGCGGATCGTCGAGCAAACCGAAGCGTAGCGATCTCGCGATGCTGTGCCGGTCTTCCTAAGACACGACCGAGGCGAGCACCTGCGTGAGCGCGCTGGGGCTCAACGGCTTGGTGAGGTAGCCGTCCATCCCGGCGGCGCGGCCGGCGGTCTCGTCCGCGGCGTTGGCGCGGCCGGAGACGCCGACGATCGGCACCCGCCCGCCAGCGCCCTCGCGCGCGCGGATGCGCCGCGTCGCCTCGAGGCCGTCGATGTCCGGCAGCGTCACGTCCATCAGCACGACGTCGTAGCGCCCGTGCGCGACCGCCTCGACCGCCGCCGCGCCGGTGCCGACGAAATCCGCGCGGTGGCCGAGCTCGCTGAGAATGGTATTGAGCAATACGCGGCCGTAAGGATTGTCCTCGGCGCACAGGACCGTAAGCGCACGCACCGGCGCGCCGCCGGCGGTCGTGGCCTCCGAGGGCGTTGCTGCCGCCGGCTCCGCGACCTTGTCCGCGGTGACGCTGAAGCGAAACCGGCTGCCGCCCCCGGGCGCGCTCGCGACCGCCAGATCGCCGCCCATGGCCCGGGCGAGACGCTTGACGAAGGCCAATCCGAGCCCGGCGCCGCCGTAGCGGCGCGCGACCCGCTCGTTGGCCTGCGCGAAGGGCCGAAACAGCCGTTTGATCTCGGCGGCGGTCAATCCGATCCCGCTGTCGGACACCGTGAACACCAGCCGCACCTTGCCGCGGGCGGCTTTCTCGGAGCGCACATCGAGCCGGACGCTGCCGCGCTCGGTGAACTTGATCGCGTTGTCGATCAGATTTTCCAGCGCTGCCCGCAGCCGCAGCGGATCGCCGATCACCGCTTCCGGCAGCGCGCTGGAAATATCGGTCGCGTGCTCGATGCCTTTGGCTTCGGCGCGGCCAGCGAGCGAAGCGGCGATTGCCTCGGCGAGACGCCGCGGCCGGACCAGCTCGCGGCGCAGGATGAGACCCCGCGCATCGGCCCGCGCCGCATCGACGATGAGCGAGGTGAGCAGGGCAAGATGCTCGGCCGTGCCCTTGATCGCCGCCGCCCAACCGCGCTCGCGCTCGCCGAGCTCGGAGCTGACCAACAGCTCGCCCAGCGCGAGGATGCCGGTGAGCGGCGTTCTGATCTCATGGGCGATATCGGCCAGCGTCGCCTCGACCGCGGGCGCATAGAGCGCTCGCGCGCGCCGCCGCGCCGTGCGCTTGACGCGACGTTTGCCAGCGGATGTCCTCGTTTTCGGCATCGCACCCCCAGGGCAGCTTGCCACGGCGCGAAGCCGCCGGCCACGGGGTCCGGCTCACGCCTCAGGTGAGCCCGACCATCCGGCGGATGTCGGTTACACTGGCACCACCCTCCCGCAGCGCGCGCAAGCCGGTCGCACGGGTCGATTTCGAGAGCTTTTGCCCGTCGCCATCGAGGACGAGACGGTGGTGGTGGTAGATCGGCGCCGGCAGGCCGAGCAGCGCCTGCAGCAGCCGGTGCACGCTGGTCGACCAAAACAGATCCTGGCCCCGCACCACATGCGTTACGCCTTGGCACGCGTCGTCAACCACGACCGCGAGGTGATAGCTGGTAGGGATCTCCTTGCGCGCCAGCACCACGTCACCCCACATCTGCGGCGCGGCCGTGACCGCTTCCGGCTCGCTCCCGGCGCCCGTCTCCGTCCACGTCAGCGGTCCGGTCCGCGCGATCGCCACCGACATGTCGAGTCGCAGCGCGTACGGCTCGCCGGTTTCCATGCGCCGCCGACGTTTGGCCGGCAAGAGCGAGCGCGCATCCCCGGGATAGAGCGGCGCGCCGTCGGGATCGCGCGGCCACGGGGCGACGATCTCGCGCTCCGCCACCAGCCGCATGATCTCGCTGCGGCTCTCGAAGCTCGGATAGAGCAGTGCCTCGAGTCGTGCCAGCGCGCCGCGGTAGTCGTCGAAATGCGCGCTCTGTCGCCGCACCGGTAGCTCCCAGGCGATGCCGAGCCACGCCAGGTCTTCATAGATCGCCTGCTCGTATTCCCGCCGGCAGCGCGCGGCGTCGATGTCCTCGATGCGCAACAGGAAGCGCCCGCCCGCCGCGCGCGCCAGCTCGAAATTGATGAGCGCGGAAAGCGCATGGCCGAGATGCAAATAGCCGTTCGGGCTCGGCGCGAAGCGAAAGACGGGAGCGGTCATGCGCGGGCCGGCGGGTTGCATCCGGAAGGGGGTTGCGTCGGGATGACATTTGTAGATGCTTCGCGGCGGTCATGTCTTTTTTCATTCACACCGAAACCGATCTCGATCTCGCGATCGCCCGTCTGGTGGACGCCGATCCGCGCTTCGGCACGGTGCTGGCGCGGGCGGGGCGGCCCGCCTTGCGGCGGCGGCCGGACGGGTTCGCCGGACTGGCCTCGATCGTGGTCTCGCAACAGCTCTCGACCGCGAGCGCAAAAGCGATCTGGCAACGGCTCAACCAGGCATTCGATCCGTTCGATCACGCGGCGGTGCTGCGCGCGCGTTCGGCCAAGCTCGCCCGCGCCGGGCTTTCGGCCCCGAAAATTCGCACGCTCAAGGCCGTTGCCAAGGCCATCGACCGCGGCGAGCTCGATCTTCCCGCGCTGGTCGAGAAACCCGCCGACGAGGCGCACGCCGCGCTGATGGCGGTGCACGGCATCGGGCCCTGGACCGCCGACATCTACCTTCTGTTTTGCCTCGGCCATGCCGACGTCTGGCCCGCCGGCGATTTGGCGTTGCAAGAGGCGACGCGCCTGCTGCTGGCGCTCAAGACGCGTCCGACGCCGAAGGAGATGGCCGCCCTCGCCGAATGCTGGCGGCCATGGCGCGGGGCCGCTGCCTGCATGCTGTGGACTTACTATCGCACGGCCAAGCAACGCGACGGCGCGCCGATTGCGGCGGAGCCGATGGTGCGGAGGACGAATGGCTGAGCTCGACGGTCCGCGGCTCGAGCCGCGCTCGGGTCCGGCGCGCCAGCTCGTGGTGTTCCTGCACGGCTACGGCGCCGACGGCAACGACCTCATCGATATCGGGCGGGCGTGGCAGGCGCTGCTGCCGCACGCGGCCTTCGTCTCCCCGCACGCTCCGGAGCCCTGCGGCCAGGCGCCGGTCGGCAGGCAATGGTTCGCACTCACATTCCGCGATCCCAATGAACGCTGGGTCGGCGTCAACCAGGCGGCGCCGATGCTCGAACGCTTCCTCGACGCCGAACTCAAGCGCCGCAATCTGCCGCCTTCGGCGCTCGCGCTCGTCGGCTTCAGCCAAGGCACGATGATGGCGCTGCATGTCGGCCTGCGGCGGGCGGTGCCGCCGCTCGCGATCGTCGGCTATTCCGGGCTGCTGGTCGTCCCGCCCGACGCCAATCCGGAAAAATTCGCGGCCGAGATCAGGTCGCGGCCGCCGGTTCTGCTCGTGCATGGCGATCAGGACGATCTGATCCCCCCGCCGGCCTTGTTCCATGCCTCGAGCGGGCTGGCCGCGCTCGGCGTGCCGGTCGAGTGGCACATGTCTTCCGGCATCGGCCACGGCATCGACCAGGAAGGCCTGCGCCACGGCGGCGAGTTTCTGGCGCGCCGGCTGGCGGGCGCCCGCTGACATCTGCCGAGATATGCGCTCCGATGCGAGCACGATCATGCCGGCTGAGACCTTCGCGCTCATCGTGGGCGGCGGACCGGTCGGCCTGGCGGCGGCGATCGAGCTCGGCTGGCGTTCGGTTCCAACCGTGCTGGTCACGGACAAGCTCGACACCGCGCAGCATCCCAAATGCAACAACACCAATGCGCGCTCGATGGAGCATTTCCGCCGCCTCGGCATCGCCGACGAGTTGCGCTCGGAGGGCCTGCCGCCGCACATCGAGCGCGCCTCCGCCTATGTGACGCGGTTCTGCGGCCATGAATTCGGCCGGCTGCCGCGCCCTTACTCGGATTGGCCGACACCGGAAATCCCCAACAATGTCTCGCAGATCGTGCTCGAGCGGGTGCTGCGGCGCTGCGCCGAGCGCTCGTCGTCGCAGATCCATTTCGGCTGGCGGCTCGATTCGTTTGCCGCCCATGACGACCATGTCGCGGCCGAGGTCGAGCACATAGAGACCGGCGAGCGCCGCCGGCTCAAGGCGCGCTATCTCCTCGGCATCGACGGCGCGAGCAGCACGGTCCGCCGCGCGCTCGGGTTTGCCATGATCGGCGAGGACGGCACCACCCATCGCGCCTTCATGGGCGGCACCATGCTGTCGTTTTTCATCCGCGCGCCGACATTGCTGGCGGCGAGCAAGCGGTCCGCCGACCAACATGACCTGGATCCTCAACCCCGAGATGCGGGGCATGATGTATTCCCAGGACGGGCGCGAAACCTGGGTGGTGCACTACCAGGTGCCGCCGGGGATGGACTGGCGCGCAGTCGATGCTCCCGCCGTCATCGCGGCGATGATCGGCGCCGACGTGCATTTCGAAATCATTTCGGGCGGCCCGTGGACCGGCGGGCTCGCGCTGGTCGCCGAGCACTACCAGTGCGGGCGCGTATTCCTCGCCGGCGACGCCGCCCATCTGTTCACGCCGCTCGGCGGGCTCGGAATGAACACCGGCATCGGCGACGTCATGAACTTGGGCTGGAAGCTCGCCGCCGTGCATCAAGCTTGGGCCGGGCCACGGCTGCTCGACAGCTACGAGATCGAGCGCCGCCCCATGGGCATTCGCAACTCGCAGCTGGGCGTCAGATGCACCCGCGTCATGGACGGCTGGGTATTGTCGCCGAATTTCGAGGACGACGGCGCGACGGCGGAGACCGCGCGGCGCGCCTTCGGCGTCAAGATCATGCAAGAGGACCGCGCGCAGTATCTCACCGTCGGCATCCAGCTCGGCGAGCGCTACGAGACCTCGCCGATCGTCTGGCCGGACGGCGATGCCGCCCCGCCCGACACGTGGGACAGCTACACGCCGCTGGATCGGCCGGGCGCGCGCGCGCCGCACTTTTGGCTCGCGCCCGGCCGCGCCGCCTATGACGAATTCGGCAAGGGCTTCACGCTCATCGATTTCGGCGCGCCGCAAGGCGCCAGCGCCCTGCAAGCGGCGGCGCGCGCCCGCGGCCTGCCGCTCAAGACGTTGCGGCTCGAACCTCCCGACGGCCTCTATCGCCGCAAGCTCGTGCTGATTCGTCCCGACCAGCATATCGCCTGGCATGGCGATGCGGTCGCCGACGCGCGAGCCGTCATCGACCGGGTCAGGGGAGCGTAGCGGACGCGGCTCGCAACCGCGACCCTGCGAGCCGCTTCGCCGCTTCGCCCAGGCCCCGCATAACCTGCGGATCGGGCTTCACAATCCCGTCACGCTCCCCTATAGACTAGGGCCGGCGCTAGGGTTCGCAGAAGGAGACGAGGAACGCTGGCCGTGAATGTGCATGTTTCACCCACGGGCTTTCCCGCCCTCGTGCTCAACGCGGATTTTCGTCCGCTCAGCTACTACCCGCTGTCGCTGTGGTCGTGGCAGGACGCCATCAAGGCGGTGTTCCTCGAGCGGGTGAACATCGTCGCCCAGTACGAGCGCGCGGTGCGCAGCCCGAGCCTGGAGATGAAGCTGCCCAGCGTGGTCTCGCTCAAGACCTTCGTGAAGCCCGCGACCCAGCCCGCCTTCACCCGCTTCAACGTGTTCCTGCGCGACAAGTTCAGTTGCCAGTATTGCGGCTCGCGCGACGATCTCACCTTCGATCACCTGTTGCCGCGCTCGCGCGGCGGCCACACCACCTGGATCAACGTGGTGGCGGCATGCTCGCCCTGCAATCTCAGGAAGGGCAACCTGACCTCCGCCGAGGCCAAGATGTGGCCGTCGCAAATGCCGTTCCAGCCAAGCGTCAACCATCTGCACCGCAACGGCCGCCGCTTCCCACCCAATTATCTGCACGAGAGCTGGCTCGACTATCTCTACTGGGACAGCGAACTCGAGCCGTAAGCAGCATCTTGCACGTCCGCGGCGACCGTTTGCGCTGCGCTCCCGCTGTCGTTCCCGCGCAAGCGGGAACCCATAACCGCCTCTGGAATATGGGTCCCCGCTTTCGCGGGGACGACGACGCGGATACACTTCGCCAATCGCCGGAAATAAACCCCTGGGAGAAACGCCATGGACCTCATCGCCGACCGCGGACGGCGCGTGGCGGTCGAAGAGCTCAATACCAGCCGGCTGCTCGCGCACGCCCGCAAGCAGGCGCAGCAGCGCAAGCTCGACGACGTGTTGATCGTCGACGTCGATGCGCATCACTACGAGAACGAATCGCTGGACGAGTTTCTTCCGTTCATGGCGAACGACGTTCTGCGCCAGCTCGTGCTCGCCGGCCGCGCCAAGGGCCGCGGCAGCGTCGTTCCGAACCTGGCGGTCGGCTTCCAGGACATGGGCGGACGCATCACGCGCTACCCCATGCGCTCCTCCGAAAAGACCGCGCAGGGCAAGCTGCGCGACGTCGAGCTCGGGCATCGCTGGATGGACGCGATGAGCGTCGACTATTCCTGCCTGTTTCCGACCTTGATGCTCTCGGTCGGCCTGCATCCCGATCCCGAAATGGAGGTCGAGCTGTGCTGGGCCTACAATCGCTGGCTCACCGAAAAGGCGCTGCCCGAGGCCAGCGGCCGGTTCTATTCGATGCTGACCTTGCCGCTGTCGGAGCCGGACGCGGCCTTGCGGCAGATCGAGACCTTCGGCGCGCGCAAATACGTGACCGGATTCATGATCACCTGCGTGCGCAGCCTGGCGGTGCATCACAATGCGCATATGAAGATCTACCGGGCGCTGGAAGAACGCGGCCTCGCACTCTCGTTCCATTCCGCCATCAACCCGGGCGAGCCCGTGTTCAAGAGCCTCAACCGCTTCGCCTCGGTGCACGCGCTCGGATTTCCGTTCTACAACATCCTGCACCTGACCAACTGGGTCACCAACGGCCTGTGCGAGCGGTTTCCCAAGCTGCCGGTGATCTGGATCGAGGGCGGGCTGGCCTGGATTCCGTTCCTGATGCAGCGCCTCGACCACGAATACATGCTGCGCAGCTCCGAGTATCCGCTGTTGAAGAAGAAACCAAGCGAGTACATGCGCGACATGTACTACGCCTCGCAGCCGATGGAGGCCGAGAACATGCGCGCGCTCGCCTGCACGTTCGAGATGATCGGCGCGGAAACCCAGTTGCTCTACGCCTCCGACTATCCGCACTGGGACTTCGATCTGCCCAGCCGGATTTGGGACCTGCCGTTCCTGTCGCAGAAGGCCAAGCACAACATTCTCGGCGGCACCGCGTCCCGCCTGTTCAAGCTGCCGCCGCGCACCGCCGAACAGAAGGCCAACCTCGCGCGCTTCGGCAACGCCGCGGCGTGACACAGAGTCGGCTGATGACCAAACGCTCAGGATCGTCATTGCCGGGCTTGACCCGGCAATCCAGCTTTTTCGCAAGAAGGATGGATGCCCGGGTCGAGCCCGGGCATGACGAGTGGAAAGAGCAGCGCGCGAGGTCGGGCCTCAGCAGCTTCGTGGCGGCCTTGCTGTTCGCGTGCTTCGTCTCCAGCTCCGCGCTTACCCAGGACGCCATCGAAGATTTCTACCGCGGCAGGCAGGTCAACCTGATCGTCGGCTACGGCCCCGGCGGCGGCTATGACGGCCTCGCGCGTCTCCTCGCGCGCCATGTCGGCCGCTACATTCCCGGCAATCCCAGCGTCGTGGTGCAGAACATGCCGGGCGCCGGCAGCCTGCGCGCGGCCAACTACCTCTACTCGTTGGCGCCGAAGGACGGCGCCACCTTCGCGCTGTTCGGCAGCGACATTGCACTGATCGGATTGATCGCCAACAATCCCAGCGTCCAGTTCGACCCGCGCAAGTTCACCTGGCTCGGCTCGTCGTCGAGCTTCGCCGGCGACGCCTTCATCCTGATGGTGCGTCCGGATGCGGCGGCCAAGTCGATCGCAGAGGCGCGCCGCGCGGGCGGCCCGCCGCTGGTGCTCGCCGGCACCGGCGAGGGCGCGCGCGACGCCGACGTGCCGAAAATCCTGCGTGACGCGCTCGGGCTCAACATCAAGCAGGTGCTGGGCTATCCCGACACGCCCTCGATCTTCCTCGCGGTCGAGCGCGGCGAGGTCGACGGCCGCACCTTCGACTTCTCCTCGGTCAAGGCGAACAAGCCGCAATGGCTCGAGCCGACGAGCGGCTTCCACATCCTGCTGCAGTTTGCGCGCGCCACGCGCCACAAGCAGCTGCCGGACGTTCCGACCGCGCGCGAGCTTGCACCCAACGACGCCGCCCGCGCCTTGATCGAATTCGCCGAAGCTCCTCTGCTGACCATGGCGCGCCCGTTCGCGGCGCCGCCGGGCGTGCCGGGCGAGCGCGCCCGCGCCCTGCAGGCGGCGTTTCTCGCCGCCCACGGCGACGCGCGGTTCCGCGCGGAGGCCGAGCGGCTCGGCCTCGACATCAGCCCGGTCGGCGCCGCAGAGATGATTCGGGGCATCGAGCAAATCGCGCGCGCCTCGCCTGACACCTTCGACTACATGAAGAAGCTCATGGCGTCGCACCGGGGCGGCTAGCGCAGGCCGCCCCCTCCCCACCCCTCCCCCGCAAGCCGCGAGCGAGCGCACCACATTCGCGGCACTGCCATCGGCAAAACGAAATCGTTCCAGACGCATTGCAAGACATGTCCCCAAATCAAAAGCAGACCTCGATTCGCGCGGTGTTCGGCGCGCTGTTCCTGGCGCTGCTGCTCGCCGCGCTCGACCAGACCATCGTCTCGACCGCGCTGCCGACCATCGTCGGCGAGCTCGGCGGCCTCACGCATCTGTCCTGGGTCGTCACCGCCTATCTCCTGACCAGCACCGTGGTCGGCCCGCTGTACGGAAAGTTTGGCGATCTCTATGGCCGCAAAATCGTGCTGCAAGTGGCGATCGCCGTGTTCCTGGTGGGCTCGGCGCTGTGCGGCATCGCGGCCGACATGCTGCAGCTCATCGTGTTCCGCGCGCTGCAGGGCATCGGCGGCGGCGGACTGATCGTCATCACCATCGCGGTGATCGGCGATCTCATCCCGCCGCGCGAGCGCGGACGCTACCAGGGATTCTTCGGCGCGGTGTTCGGGCTCGCCACCATCATCGGTCCGCTGCTCGGCGGCTTCTTCGTCGATCACCTGACCTGGCGATGGATCTTCTACATCAACCTGCCGACCGGCGTCCTGGCAATGGCCGTGATCGCCGCCGTGCTGCCGGCGAAGGCGACGCGCCGCCGACACGAGATCGACTATGCCGGCGCGCTGGTGCTGGCCGCCGCGCTGTCCGCGATCATCCTGTTCACCAGTCTCGGCGGCACCAGCCTGGCGTGGACCTCGCCGGTCATTCTCGGCCTGATCGCGGCGAGCATCGCCTGCAGCGCGCTGCTGGTCGCGGTCGAATTGCGGGCGCGCGAGCCGATACTGCCCATGAGCCTGTTCGCCAACCGCAATTTCGCGGTCGCCAGCAGCGTCGGCCTGATCGTCGGACTGTCGTTGTTCGGCGCGGTGACGTTTCTTCCGATCTACCTCCAGGTGGTGAAAGGCGTGACGCCCTCGATCTCCGGTCTGATGCTGATGCCGATGATGCTCGGCATGCTGGCGACCTCGGTGATCAGCGGCCGCATCATCAGCCGCTATGGCCGTTACAAGCTGTTTCCCATCATCGGCACCGCCAGCATGACCTTCGGGCTCGGCGCGCTGTCGCTGCTCGCGGTCGAAGGCAATGTGTGGCAGGCCGCCATCGACGCGCTGTGGCTCGGGCTCGGCATGGGGATGGTGATGCAGGTGCTGCTGGTCGCGGTGCAGAACAGCGTCGACTACCAGCATCTCGGCGTCGCCACCTCCGGCACCATGCTGTTCCGCTCGCTCGGCGGCGCGCTCGGCGTCGCGCTGTTCGGCGCCATCTTCGCCAACGGCCTGCATGCGCGGCTCGCCGGGCCGGGCATGGAATTCCTCTCCGCGGTCATCCCGGCGGCGGTGCAGGGCCTGCCGCCGAACCTGCACCAGGAATACGTCACCGCGGTCATGGCGGCGCTGCGGCCAGTGTTCGTGGTGGCGACCGCCATCGCCGCCGTGGGCTTCGCCGTGACCTGGCTGCTGCGCGAGAGCCCGTTGCGCGAGGCCACCCCCGAGGGGCTGGGCGAGAGCTTCGCGATGCCGCGCGACGCCACCTCGCTGGAAGAGCTGGCGCGCATCGTCACCGTTCTGATCGCACGCGAGAACCGCTGGCGGGTCTATGCCGATCTCGCCCGGCGCGCCGCCATCGACCTGCCGGCGCCGGAGCTTTGGATGCTGGCGCGGCTGGGCGAGCGCGAACCGATGACGATTCGTTCGCTCGCGGCCGAGCTTAAGATCCCGCAGCAGGCGCTCGAAGCTCCGCTCGACGCGCTGTGCGACCGCGGCATCGCGGAAAAAACCGCGACCGGCCAACTCCAGCTCACGCCGACCGGTGTTGCCATGCGCGATCGCGCCATCGCCGCGCGGCGCCAGGGCCTCGCCGACATGCTCGCGCGCTGGCAGCCCGAAGAGCATCCCGACGTGCTGGCGCTGATCGAGCGCATGGCGCAGGCGCTCACCAGTGACCTGCCGGCGCCGCAGGCGGCGTAGGGCTACTTCGTTTGTTGCAGTGAACCGACAAGAGCGCCGCGACCTCGGTGCGCACCCTCTCCCCGCTTGCGGGGAGAGGGTGGGGTGAGGGGATTTTCCGCCAGCTTGGTCGGTGGAGAGTCCCCCTCACCCGCCACGCTTCGCGTGTCGACCTCTCCCCGCAAGCGGGGAGAGGTGAACCCGCGGCCCGAGCGCTGGCCACGCTGAGGGTTGAGAGTGCTTGAGCCTCGCGCGCTACTCCGCCGCCTCCGCCGGCGCCGCCTCGTGCACCGGCGCGCGCAGGCCGGCGAGATCGGGCAGCCCGAAATGCAGGAGCTCGGTTTCCTCCTGCGCCTTGAACGTCACCGTCTCGCCGGGCGCGAGATAGATGGTGGTGAGGGCCCGCATCGGCTGATCGCCGACCGAGCCGGCGCCGCGCGTGACCACGTAGACTCCCTTGCCGCGCGCGGTAAAGCTCGCGCCGGCTGCGAGCCGGAAGAAGCCCGCTTCGCTGCGCCGCTCCGTGAACACGCCGAGCAGCTTCTCGAACACGCCGGTGGCGCCCTCGACCGGCACCCATTGGTAGCGCGCCGGATCCATGAAGATCGGCTGCGGATAGCGCGGCTGCGGATAGACCATCGGCCGGGCGTTCACGTGCTCCCAGATCGCCTGGTAACCGTCGAGGTTGCGCTTGCCCGCGACATCGGCATGGCCGCGGAACACGCCGTCCTTGAACTCGCCGTGCTCCCGCAACTCACGCATCCCGGCCTGCACCTCGGCCTGCGAGAGGTAGCCGCTGCCGCTCGCGCCGCCGAACTGCAGCACGATGGTCTTGCAGGCGATGTCGGGGTCCTGGCTCTGCGGCCCGTAATAGACCGCCTCCGGAAAGTAGCCGACCATGCCGGCGACGAGCTTGCCGTCGCGGCCGTAGTCGAGCACGCCTTCGAGCTGGTAGCGGATCTGCTCGAAATTGTGCCGGTGGCGGGGCGAATTGAAATCGCCGCCCATCTGGCCGAACGAGAGCTGGAAATTGTCGAGCGTGCCGGGCTCGCCCTCCGCCATGATACGGCCGTGGAACACACCGCCGCGATGCTCGAGGCCGCGCTTGAGCGGAATTTCGTCGGTTTGAACGATCTTCATCGTTTCGCTCCTTGATTTCCTCCTTCCGCGACCTTTCGGCGCGCGGCAAGACAAATCGTCCGCTAGAGATTACCTTGGCGGTTCGCCCCTTGTCAGTCCCCGAGGCCGATCGATGCCGAAATTTTTGCGCCTGGTTGCGACCGCCGCGATGCTCGTCATTGCCGCACAGTCCTTCTGCCGGCATGCCGTCGCCCAGTCCGACCCGAGCTATCCCAGCCGCGCCGTCAAAGTCATCGTCTCGGCGCCGCCCGGCGGCGGCGTCGATATCGTCGCGCGCGTGATCGCGGACCGGCTGGCCAAGCTGTGGGGCCAGCCGTTCGTGGTGGAGAACAGGCCCGGTGCCGGCGGCAATCTCGGCGCCGAGGCGGTCGCCCAGGCCGAGCCCGACGGCTACACCATCCTGGCGGCGCAGCCGGCGCCGCTCACCACCAATGTCGTGCTGTACAAGAAGCTCAACTTCGATCCCGCCGCGTTCGAGCCGCTCGCGATCATGACCACGATCCCCAACACGCTGGTGGTGCGCGCGGACTTCCCGGCCAATTCGGTGCAGGAGCTGATCGCCTATGCCAAGGCCAACCCGGGCAAGGTCAATTTCGGCTCGCAAGGGGTCGGCACCACGCCGCATCTCACCGGCGAATTGTTCGCTCGCGTGACCGCAGTGAAGCTCACCCACGTGCCCTATCGCGGCACCGCGCAGGCGGTGAACGATCTCGTCGCCGGCCATCTCGACCTTTTGTTCTTCCAGCTCGACTCCGTGCGCGAGCAATACCAGGCGAAGAAGGCGAAGATGCTGGCGGTGACGACGGCGGAGCGTGTCGCCGCCGTGCCCGAGGTGCCGACCATGGACGAGAGCCGGCGTCAAGAATTTTCGCTCCGACACCTGGAACGCGCTGGCCGCGCCGCCGCACACGCCGGCGGCGATCGTGGCCAAGCTCAATGCCGGGATCAACGCGGTGCTCAAGCAGCCGGAGACGGCGGCGCATCTGCGCGCCATGAGCATGACGCCGATCGGCGGCGCGCCGGACGCGATCAAGCAATTCATCCGGGACGAGACCGCGCGCTGGGGCGACGTGATCCGCGCGGCCGGTATCCGCGTGGATTAGGACGGCGCCGCCGACGCCGTCTCGCGCCGCTCAACCTGGAGTTGGTGTTGTTCCTGTAAATTAACAGGGCGGAAACAGGGCCCCCTCGCGGAAGCAACCGCTGGCTGTTCCTCGGCCGTCGCCCCGGGACAAGCGGCGCGGACGAGATCGCATTCCTTTCACGTCGCACCACGGCGTCCGCGCGGCCCAACCGGCACCGCGACGACGATCCTGACCCATTTCTGGTGAATGCCTGAAGGCTAGGTGATTCGTGTAACGCTGTCGAGTCACGAACCGGCGCCGGCGAATCGCCGCGCGTGTCACGCCCATTTCGCCCGCGCGCGCCATTCCATCGCCGCGCCCCAGCCGGCGATCGCGGCGAGCGCGAGCGAGACGAGCGCGTTGTAGCCCGCGAGCGACAGCCCGAGGAAGCGCCAGGCGGCCTCGTCGCAGCGCACCACGTTGATCGACTGCAGTTGGTTGAGCAGGCCGCCGGACGCGCCGAGACTGTCGAGCGCGCCCGAGCATTCCTGCGGGCCCGCCCACCATTTCCATTCGATGCCGGAATGGTAGACGCCGAGGCCGGCGTTCCAGAGCATGCCGAGCGCGATGGCGACGAGCGCGGCGGTGAGCACCTTGCGCGAGGCGCCGAAATGGTCGCCCAGCGCCACCATGAGAGCGAGCGGGATCGCGAAATAATAGGCGTAGCGCTGCTCGAGGCAGAGCGGGCACGGCTTGAGGCCCAGCCCGTACTGGAAGAACCAGGCGCCGACAATCGCCGCCGCGCCGACGACGGCGACCGCGATCGCGGCCGACGCCACCGGCCGGGAGGAAATCATGCTGGTCGTCATCTCGCTCATGCCGGCGTCGCGTGCTTCCGATGGTGGCGGCCCTCTCTCGCGGACCCATATAGCGAGGGGAAGACGGCGATGATAGGGAGCCGTTGACCCCCTGCGCCTCGCCGCTATGATCCCGCGGCAAGCCCCTGTGGCGGAATTGGTAGACGCGCCTGACTCAAAATCAGGTGGTGGCAACATCGTGCTGGTTCGAGTCCGGCCAGGGGCA